>JADMXW010000028.1 GCA_015548865.1 Serratia marcescens
GGTTTGGCGATTGATCAGATCGCACAATCCGGGCTGAGTTCCCTTTCAGTGATCTACTATTCCGCGCATCTATTTAGGGTTCATAAATTCCGCTTTCGCCCATAATGATACCCCGTGCGCGACGTTAGAAAATAAGGGCAAGGCGATTAATGGGGTATTACCCACCCTATCCAAAATAGTCATAATTACATCCGTATGCAGGGTGATTAATTATTTTCAGAAAACTCATTTCAAAAATAATATGCGCCGTTAATTAGACCCACAGCGGTTTATTCTTATTTTTCATATCCCATAACGGAATTAAATAATAAATTAAACCGGAACGTACACAGAGTACGTGAGGATTTCGAGCACTGCCCTGAGCCAAAATGGCAAATAAAGTAGCCCTATGGGATAACGCTAAATACCGTCGCCGTCCCGATATTGAGTGTGCAACACACTCGCTTGACGCACATTGCTGTCTGGCAGGACATCATGCGTCAACCACACGTTTCCGCCAATGCTGGAACGCGCACCGATGGTAATGCGGCCTAATATCGTGGCTCCGGCGTAAATCACCACATCGTCTTCCACTATCGGATGACGGGGATAGTTCTTTTGCAATTGGCCGTCATTATCCGTGACGAAGCGTTTGGCTCCGAGCGTAACAGCCTGATAAAGCCGCACGCGTTTGCCGATAATCGCCGTCTCGCCTATCACCACGCCAGTACCGTGATCGATAAAAAAGCCTTCACTGATTTGTGCTCCGGGGTGGATATCGATGCCGGTTTCGCTATGCGCCTTCTCCGTCATGATTCGCGCCAACAGAGGGAGCCCCAATTGATACAGCTCATGGGCCAGTCGGTAATGCATCACCGCATGAATGCCGGGGTAGCACAGCAGCACTTCATCCCGACTGCGTGCAGAAGGATCGCCCTGATACGCGGCCTGAATGTCGCTGTCCAAACGTTGTCGAATCACTGGCAAGCGCGTGGCGAACTTGCGGATGCGGTGTTCTGCTTCCTGCGCTTCAGGTGAGGTAACGCCGTGCGGTGTGGGGGTGCCTGCGAGGTAGTGCAATTCAAGCGCGGCCTCTTCCGCCAACGCATCAAGCGCCGTACCCAGCAGATAGCCGACGTAGTAATCCTCACCCTCTTTACGCAGATCGGTGGCACCCAATCGCATGGGATACAATACTTTAATCAGCGTATCAACAACGCTATGAATACTCTGTTTTGAAGGCAGTAACCGCTTATTCTGATAATCGCCCTGAGAAAAACTGTCGCGCCATTGCTGACGTACGCGACGTAATTCGTCAACGACGCCATCCAGATGCCAATGATTATTTCGTTGAGAAATAAACACTAATTCTCCTAATTCCGACATAATGTTTTTCTCCTCGAATACGTGCAATGGATTTAGACGAATTGCTTTTCTCAATTTTTATGCGTTCACGTTTTGCAAAACAAATGCTTTTATCGGTATTCCATAGTTAAGAAATGGCTATGGCGAGGGCATGTTGTCGGATTGGTACAATACAGCGCGACGTCCAAGGCCTAACATGCCGCCATTGATAGCAACCATTGATGACAACATGAGGAAGAAGGATATGGCCGATATTCTGAAAGCTGCTTTTATTTTCGTGGCACCTAATGCACTGCCGCAAGCACACCATGGCTGGGTAAAAACAGAGCAAGTGCATGTGAAAACCATCGCTGTCAGCAATTATCAACAAGCCTGTGAACTGCTGGATGCGCTCTATGACGAGGGCATTCGGGCTATCGAGCTCTGCGCGGGCTTTGGTCATCAGGGTGTTGCACAGATGGTTGAGTGTGCCGCAGGAAGAATGCACGTTGGCGTCGTACGCTTTGATCTTCATCCTGGTTTAGGGCATGTCAGCGGTGATAGTCTGTTCAAGTAATCCCTATCTGGTGAGATAACCCATTAATCTATTACGTTATAGCCCCCCAAGCCCCGTGTTAGCGCGGTGGGTTGCACACTATTGGCATTGGAAAATCCCTGTCGGCAGCACGCTGCCCGACATCTTCCCCGGCACAGGGGGCGAAGTGCTGTTCAATCTGGGCGCACCGTTACAATTGTCCACACTTTCGCTTGAGACGGGCGATCTGATCCGCGGACAGATCGTTCCTGAGCGCGGCGCGGTAGTGCTGCTTCCGCGTCGAGCGAGGCTGGCGCTTGCAGCCGACGGAGTGGTTGATATGTTGTCCATTCGTCTTCGTTCCGCAACCTGTTTTCCCCTACTTGGCGTCGCACTGGATGAATTGGAGATATCCACTCCTTTAGCAGAATTGGGATTACCTTTCCCGATCAGTGTGTTATTAAGCCAGACGGATGAAATGCGTATCTCTCAACTCGAACAATGGTTACTCGGGATACTGAATCGCAACGATCGCTGCGATTCACGGCTTACATGGGCCGTCGATAAACTCTATTATGGCGACAATCTCAGGGTGATCCGCAATCAGTTGGGAATAAATGAGAGAACACTGCAACGCCGCATCCAGCAGTTCACCGGTGTGGATGCACGCTATTTCTGTCGTACCGCACGATTCCAACGCACACTACGCCATATCCTGAGCGGCAACAGCATATTGGACTGCGCCATTCAACACGGCTATGCCGACCAATCCCACTTTATCAAAACCTGTCGTTTATTCACCGGTCGCACCCCTTGTACACTGTTGACCACGCAATATCGTCAACTAAATCACTATTGGCCTGTCAAACTGTCTACCTGAACATGCGTGGCTGTGAAACAGGCCCGAGCGGTGTTAGGCACATTCCGTTATGCTGCTGCGATTGATAACCCTAGGATTCTTTGTATGAATGTCATCACGTCCACTATCTACCGCCCTCTGCACATGGGTAATGCTCTGCGCCGTGCTCGGTGGCATCTGGGACTCATAACCATGCTGTTGCTACCCACAGCACAGGCCAGTCAAGCACTTTGCAGCAAGGTTACTGCCCCCTCAACGCAAGCATTATTGTCTACTGTCGCTCATCCCCCTGCCGCCGAGCCGCAAGCGATACCCGTTGTGCACACGGAAGGGACATTGCCTCATCAGGGTATCTACGACATTTCCAACACAGCGCGACGTGATTTCAGCTATATACGCGATCTGGCCTTGGCGTGGCAACGCACTCAAGATGCCGCTCTGCTGTCACGGTTGACGCGCTATCTGGATGACTGGGTGAAAACATACCAACTGAGCTTTAATCCTATCGATGAAACCAGCTTTGATGGGCTGATTGAAGCATACCGCTTGACCCGCAGCGCCCTGCCCGAAGCCACGCGGGAGCGTACCAAAGCGTTTCTGCATGCCATGGCAACCGGATATTTGCAGAAGATGGCTGAAAACCAGAGCAGCGCCAAAAAAATCTGGAGCAACAACTGGCAAAGCCATCGCGTTAAGTTAGTCGCCATGAGTGCGGCGGCGTTAGAGGACGCGACGTTACTGACGGAGGCCAAAGCGGCCTTTATCCGCCAGCTAGATGCCAATATTCACGCAGACGGCGAAGTGATGGATTTTACTGAGCGTGATGCGTTGCACTATGTGGTTTACTCACTGGAGCCGCTGCTGCGCGCCGCACTGGCAGCGCATCTGCAAGGTCAAAACTGGATTGATTTGAAAGGCCGCCATGGGCAGAGCCTGCGTACCGCGCTGGAATGGCTGAAACCCTATGCCGACGGTGACAAAACGCACGAAGAGTTCGCCAATACCAAGGTACGCTTCGATATCGAGCGGCGTAACGCTGGCGTTAAAGGGTTTGACGGGCTGTGGCAACCTCGCAATGCCGCGAATGTCTATTGGTCTGCCAGCGCGTTGGATCTCCGCTATCTGGAGACGGCACAGCAACTCAACAAGACGCCGCCACGCTGGCTGTGGGCCATCACGCCCTGCCAATGACGCAAACTCGCTATCGTTGCAGCGCTCGCCATACTCGTTCCGGTGTGGCGGGCAGATCAAGCAAAACGTGGGGTTGCGTGTTATTCCTGCTCGCAACAGCATCCTGTAACGCACACCAGACAGCAATGCCCAGCATAAACGGCGGCTCACCCACAGCCTTGGAGCGGAACACCGTGTCTACCGCGTTATCCGTGTGCGGCAACAATTGCACGCGAAAATCATGCGGAATATCCGCCACTGTCGGGATTTTGTAGGTGGCACCGGTATCGGTCAGCAAGCGTCCTTGCTCATTCCACGCCAATTCTTCCGTTGTAGCCCACCCCATTCCCTGTACAAATCCCCCCTCTACCTGACCGATATCCAGCGCCGGATTCAGTGAAGCGCCCGCATCGTGCAAAATGTCGGCGCGCGTTACCTGATACTCACCGGTCAGCGAATCAACCATCACTTCGGCGCACGCCGCGCCATAAACAAAGTAGTAGAAGGGCTGCCCGCGCCCAGCGTCACGATCGTAATGGATACCGGGCACCCGATAATATCCCGTTGCCGATAGCGACACCTGATTAACCCATGCCAAATGAGCCACTTGTGAAAAGGTAAAATGGCGCTCCCCCACACGCACTACTCCATTGCAAAATGCAACATCTTCGGGAACACAGGTATAAAGGCGACACAGCAATTCGACCAACCGCTGTCGGATGATTTCCGCCGCCTGCTGTGCCGCTTTGCCATTCAAATCTGCGCCGCTGGAAGCAGCAGTCGGAGACGTATTGGGCACCTTGCCAGTATGTGTTGCGGTGACCTGAATGGACGCGATATCAATTTGTAGCACCTGTGCCACAATCTGTGCGACCTTGGTATTCAGCCCCTGCCCCATCTCGGTTCCGCCGTGATTAAGTTGTACGCTGCCATCGGTATACACCAGCAGCAATGCGCCAGCCTGATTAAGAAAGGTCGAGGTGAAAGAGATGCCAAATTTGATCGGCATCAGTGCCAGCCCGCGCCGCAGCACAGGATGGTGCGCATTGAAAGCCTCAACCTCAGCACGGCGTTGTTCATACTGGGCACTGAGTGCAAGCCGTGCGGTGATGTCATCAAGTAGGTTCTGTCCTACCGGTTGGTGATAGTGGGTGACATTGCGCCCGGACGTCGTTCCTCCGTGAGAGCCATAATAATTACGCTTGCGTATCTCTAACGGGTCCAGATGCAGCGTGCGCGCAATATGCTCAATCACTTGCTCGATCGCAACCATGCCCTGAGGTCCACCGAAACCGCGAAATGCCGTATTGGAAACGGTATGGGTGCGGCAGCGATATCCGGTGATACGCGCATCCCCCAAATAGTAGGCATTGTCAGCATGGAACATGGCGCGATCGACAATCGAGCCAGACAAATCCAGTGAATGGCCGCAATTCGCGGCTAAATCGATCTTCACCCCGCAAAATACACCGCGCTCATCAATCCCCACATCGTAGCGCACAAAAAAAGCGTGGCGCTTGCCGGTAATACGCATATCGTCGCGCCGCGACAGACACATTTTCGCTGGCCGCCCGGTCAATCGCGCAGCCACCGCACATAAACAGGCAACGCTCGCGCCCTGAGACTCCTTGCCACCAAAGGCGCCGCCCATACGGCGCATCTCTACCGTCACGTAACTCTGGCTAACACCTAACACAGAGGCAACCAGCTTTTGTACTTCGGTCGGATTCTGAGTGGAGGCATGGACAATAACCGTTTGATTCTCGCCGGGATAAACGAGTGCCGCCTGCGTTTCCAGATAAAAATGCTCTTGCCCGCCGATATGAAATTCCCCCGTCAAACGCTGCGTTGCACGGGCCAGCGCAGCATCCACATCACCACGTTGTTGCACAAAAGGGCGCTCAACGTAATGCTGCTTTTCCAGCGCTTCACGCACATCCAGTATGGGTGTCAGCACCTCGTAGTCGATTATTGCCGCCTGCGCGCCCAATCGCGCCGCCTCACGTGACTCAGCCGCCACTACCAGCACCATCTGTCCGGCATAACTCACGACACCATCAGCCAGTAAGGGATCGCCCGGCGCCAATGCACCAATATCAGGATTCCCTGGGATCTGCTGCCGGGTCAGTACCGCCACCACACCAGGGATGCGATAGCAAGGTTCAACATCCAGTTTGAGAATGCGAGCATATGCGTGGTCGCTCAGACGCGGACAGAGATGCAGCAACCCCTCAGGTTCGGGTCGATCGTCAATGTAACGCGCTTCACCACTGACGTGTAGGGCTGCACTTTCGTGAACACGACTCTGCCCAACACGACCTGACAACGGCTGAGAAAATTGTTCCTGCAACGCCGTTTGGGTCACTACAGGCTGTGACGGATTATGCGACACGCTGTTATGCGACATAGTGTGTAACCTCCATCGCCACGTCTTCTCCCTGTAAGCAGAAGAAGTAACGCAGCAACAAATTCCTCGCGAGCTGCATACGGTAATCAGCGCTGGCGCGCGCATCACTGAGTGGTGTGAAATCTTGTTCCAGTACCTGACTGGCTGCCATAACCGTCGCCCTGCTCCAGGGCTGGTTCAGAAGTACGCGTTCACAGCGTTCAGCTCGCCGTGGAACCGCATCCATTCCACCGAAAGCGACACGCGCCTGAACAATGCTTCCCTGTTCGATTTGCAGTGAAAAGGCACCGAACACGATAGAGATATCGTCATCCGCCCGTTTGGAAACCTTCCACGCGCGGAAGTTATCTAGCAATGCTCCACGCGGGATCAGGATCTCGCTAATAAACTCGCTCGGCGCTAATGCCGTTTTGCGGTAAGCCAAAAAAAAGTCATGCAAAGGTACGGTGCGGAGATCCGTCCCCTGCTGCAGTACCAACTCAGCATCCAGCGCCAACAGCATAGGAGGGGTATCGCCTATCGGTGAAGCGTTGGCAATGTTGCCCCCCAACGTACCGCGATTACGGATCTGGCGTGATGCAAAGCGCTGCAACGCGTGCGCGAACGCAGGGACCGATGTGTGTAACCAATTTTCACACTGCGTAATGGTCAATCCGGCGCCGAGGTGAATATGGCTGTCATCCGTATAAGCATCACGCAGCGCCTCCACCTGTTCCAACGCAATCATGGGAGGATGAGCGGATCCGGCGTGTGCCATGTCCAGCATCAGATCGGTTCCTCCCGCCAGCAAGCGAGCCTGTGGATATCGCAGATAATATGCCGCCAACTGTTCCAGCGAGGTTGGCATAAAACAGGGGTGAGCCTTATCAGAGGGTGCCTCAGCGATATCTCTCACCAGCGCATTCAACCATGCCACGGTATGCGCTTCCTGCTGGGTAAACGTGTCCTCTGTCGGGTGTTCGCACAACTGGCGCGCTGCGTCCATGATCGGCCGATAGCCCGTACAGCGGCATAAATTCCCCGCCAATGCCTGCTCAGCCTGCTGACGATCCCAACCCGTGCTCTGCTTTTGCAGCACAAACAGGGACATCACCATACCCGGTGTACAGAAACCACACTGCGAAGCATGCAGATCCACCATCGCCTGTTGCACTGGATGAAGTTCTCCAGCCTGCCGCAGATCTTCTATGGTAATTAACTGTTTACCCTGCAATGCGCTCAATGGCGTCAGACAGGCGCTGGCCGTCTCATAGCACATTCGTCCTTGCTCAACGCGACCCAGTGCTACGGTGCATGCACCACAGTCGCCAGAACCACAACCTTCTTTGGTTCCGGTGCGGCGCCTACGCTGACGCAGGTATTGCAATACCGTCAGAGCAGGATCACAATCCTGCTCCACCACCACTGTGTCATTGAGTAAAAAGGTTGTCATGCGGCGACCTCCTGGCAGTCAGCTTGCCAAACTGGACGCCCATTGACCCAGGTAGCGACCACGTTGCGATCGTCGCCCAGCGTCATCAGCACAAACAGCCGCTCCATAATGTCCTGACACTTGTCATCACGCAGGCGCTGTAAGGGGGTAACGGCGGGATCAATCACCACAAAATCTGCCGTTTTTCCTGTCGAAAAGTTACCAATTTCATGTGCCAAATCGAGCGCACACGCTCCACCCAACGTGACATGGTAGAATGCTTCGCAGGCCGATAGTCGGTACTGTTGCAACTGCCCGACTTTGTACGCATCCCCCAAGGTTTGCAGCAAGCTAAACGAGGTTCCCGCCCCCACATCGGTTCCGATCCCAATACGCACGCCCTTGTGCCAACTCTGCTGCAAACGAAACAGCCCACTGCCGAGAAACAAGTTAGAACTGGGGCAAAATGCGACGGCAGATTGTGTCTGGTGCAAGCAATCCCACTCCGCATCATCGAGGTGGATACTGTGCGCAAAAACGCTGCGCCGCCCGGTCAACCGGTAGTGGTGGTAAACATCCAGATAGCTGTCTCTGTCAGGATAAAGTTCGCGTACCCAAGCCACCTCCTGAGGGTTTTCGCTCAAATGCGTTTGGAGCCAGGTATCGGGAAATTCATCGCGCAGACGCTGTGCAGCATTCAGCAGTTCCGGTGTGGAGGTTGGCGCAAAGCGCGGTGTGATGGCATAGCCCAGGCGTCCACGACCATGCCAGCGCCGGATCAACGCCTGAGACTGGCGATGGCTGCTTTCTGCCGTCTCGACCAAATTGTCTGGCGCATTGCAATCCATCATCACTTTGCCCGCAATCAGGCGCATACCCAGCCCTTCCGCTGCGGTAAACAGCGCCTCTACGGATTCAGGATGCACGGTGGCAAATACCATGGCGCTGGTAGTGCCATTACTCAACAGTTGTTGCAGGAAAAACGCGGCCATACGGGTAGCATAGTGCATATCGCCATATTGGCTTTCGGCAGGGAACGTATAACGCTGGAGCCACTCCAGCAACTGCTCACCGTAAGCACCAATAATTTCGGCCTGTGGAAAGTGAATATGCGTATCAATAAAACCCGGCAAAATTATTTTGCCGCGATAATCCATCAGCGACCAGCCCTCTTTCACATGCGCTTCACCTTGCTGCCAAGGAAATAAACCCACTATTTTTCCCTTATCAATCAGCAACACGCCGTCATCAATATAACGGGCATGCTCAACGATCTGCTGTGGATTCTCAGCAGGCGCAACAATATCGAAAAAAGCGCTGCGGATAGCGTAACGGTTGCACACAGTCATGCTGTTTTGTCCTGAGTAACAAACGGAAGATTATTTGATAAACAGCAATTCCCATACCAAAATAAAATCGACCCGATGGAATGTTATTTTAACGATAAGCAAACGGTTGCATTTTTAAGCAAACGATTACCTTTTTTATAAAAAAGACAATTGTGAATTGAGTGAATAATATTTATTTTTGATACTGCACCATAAGGTGACGTATGCACACGCCAATGCCCTTATAGAGTGCAGGTGAATGGTATGTACCAGGGAGAATTAAACATAAAAAAGGTATCCATTACGGATACCTTCTCAGAAGAAAAAACATCAGAAATTATATTGCAGAGAAACACGATTCTGCCAAAACGAATAATCGTAAACCGGTGAAGTTTGTACCCCAAGGAAGTTAGACAAACTTAATCCTTTTAACGCACCGTCAAACTGGTAAATACCAAAGACAACATATTCAGATTGATTACGGCTAGGTGCGTTGGCTGAACTTTTCAGATCCATGAAGGAATAGTAAGTCCCAATGCTCAATGCGGGCATAATCTGATAACTGATGCGTGTAGAATAGGCATTGCCGGTACCAAGATCCTGGGTACTGGTAAAGTACGGTTGTGCGAAATATTTACCCGACGAGGTGCTGCTGGAATACGGTGTTACCAGCGCCCCATTCAGATAGGCTTCAGGGTTGGAGACAATGTGGTTGTAGTTGATAGACCATTTCACTTTGCTGGTTGGTGTCAGCGCCAGTTGCACACCGTAAGATGTGCTGTCGACTTCGCCACGCAAACGCTCTCCTTCACCACTACCGCGAATAAATTGCACGCCAACATCCGGCTGCCACGGCGCAGCCTTCCACTGACTGTGCGCTTCGGTATAAAAAATATTTACGTAGTCATCATAACTTTCATACCATAACTGCCCCGTCAAGGTCATGTCGCCAACCTGCTTTGAGCGACCTGCTCCCACCGCCCAGGCACCGTTGGTCTCTTCTTTAATCGCGCTGTAAGCGCTGGTCGCCAGGAACTTATCGCTGCGCCACGGCTTGTAGCGGTATATCTTGGTGGCGTGTACGAAATCCGTTTTATCGCCCCAATGCATATCCACTGCGCGAAACAGAATGGGCGTAATACGCCAGTCATAGTCGCTCATAAAGGGAATATCGATACGTTGATCGCCTGCCGTGAAGCGAAAATCCTGATATTGCCAACGCAGCCAGGCTTCACCAAAACCATTTTGATTCGTCGCCAGTTCCGTCACACCACGGCCAACCCCAGGTGAACGCCACTGTTGTTGATAAATACCGCCGACGCCTGCACTAATGCCGTAATACGGTGCCGTTTGGAACAGAATATTACCGCCATAGCTGGCAGTATCCTGATTATTATCCCTCACGAAATAGGCATTCTTGGTGGAGTAATAAAGTGAACGCAACGAACCATGGACAGAACCACAGCGGAACGCGTCAAGCGCATTTTCTACGCCGTAGGCATTTTGTGTGCAGGTCTGCCCCAGATTACTGCTTAGCGGTTTTATGTCTGTCGGCGATTCGGCAAACACTAATGTGGGTAATAATAGTGCGACTGCGCTGATGGAAAATAAACGACTTGTGCGAATATCCCCGGAAAATAAAGATACAATGCTATGTTTCACAGTTAGGTTCCTACCACAAAAATTAAAGGAAGCCACCTTGTAACAAGGAATAGCCAAGTATATCCGTCATACTTCAAGTTGCAGGTGCGTTGACCACACACATTATTCGCTTACCGCGTTACGAGACGCATAAATGCGCCTCGCCCTCAAGGACCAGCGCAAGCGAAAGTGCTGTTCAAAACGCAAACGATTTTTCCTGCAAATCGAATTATTTAGGGTATAGAGCAACGGCGATGACGTTATTTCTGCAGGCTAGTTATTATTTTGATGATCATCCTCCGTTGTTACGGAGGATGAAAAATTATTTAGGCTATAGAATTTATTTTTCTATTATTGAAAATACATTTTTATTTTATTACGCGAGATTATCCATTCTCTGCCACAGTTTTTCTGCCGCCTGGCGGGCATGGAAATAAATCTCTTCCACGTCAAAGGGGAAACGTCTGTCTTCATATACCAGATTCCCTGCCACCATCACACTATGTACACTGGCGGAATTCAGTGCAAAGGCCAAATGCCCGGCCAGATTTTCAGCACACAGCGGCGTCGGGGAATGATAATCACAAATGGTTAAATCCGCCTGATAGCCCGCAGCCAACGAACCAAACTGAGCCCCGAAGTTACGCTCCAGTAACAGATTACCGTTATGCAGGAAACGCAGGAAACTGTCTGGCCACAGAGAGCCCCCCGAATCACGGTGTTTAAAGCAGGCAAATTTCAACTCTTCAAACATATCAGCCCCGATACCGTCTGTTCCCAAAGCCACGTGGCGATACTCCGCCAGACGCGGATTGTACCCCACCTGGTTGTTCATGTTGGAACGGGCGTTATGCACCAGACAAGCATCAAACTCATTGATCACCGCCACGTCCTGCGCCGAAAGAAACAGGCCGTGCGCGATCAGGCTTTTTTCGTTAAGCAACCCCGCCTGCGCCAGTCGCACCATCGGATCAACGCCATAATGATGGTGACTGTGAGACACATCATAACGGTCTTCCGCAACGTGAATATGTAACCCACGCCCCGTGCTCTGGATCGCATCCGCTAGCAGTTCCAGTCCGGCATCGCTCAGCGTGAACGGCGCATGCGCACCAATATGCGCCTCCACCAGATAGGGCGTTTTGCCCGACTTTTTATCCAGATCGATACGGTGAGCAAAACGGATATTTTCTTCCACGCCGCGCCGCAGTTCATCCAGCCCGCCATTGCGATCGGTGGTTTCATAGCAGGTCATGCCACGCAAACCGGCAGTGAGAAACCCGCGGCGTAAAATATCCAGCGATCCGCCGATCAGCGACGGGGAGGCATGGTGATCGATAACCGAGGTGCAACCTTGTTTAATCGCTTCCAGTGAGCATACCAACCCGCTGTAATACAGCGACTCTTCATCCAGCGCGCGGTCCAGTTTCCACCACAGGTTTTTTAACGTGGAGATAAAATCCGGACAGGGGTCAATACGCGCCAAAATGCCACGCGCCAGCCCGGAGTAAAAATGATTATGGGCACAGACGATGCCCGGCATCACCAATCGCCCCTGCATCTCTTTCACTGTCGCCGCTGGATAGCGCGCCGTCAGGTTTTTACCTACCGCGACGATCGCCGTGCCGTCAATGGCGATATCCACGCCCTCATCCACCCGAGCAGGCTCAAACTGCACCGCCGTTGCGTTACGCAAAATCAGCATGAATTACGCCTCCACCGCGCCAAGTAAATAGTGATGATGTTGATAAACCGTTGAAATAATGCGGCACATGTCTGCCAGCTCTGGCGGTGCACTGGCAATATGGCCTTGCGGGTCAATTGCCAGGTGATAGATCTGCTGCTCATGGCGCACCAAAATGCCATCTTCGTCTAACAAGAAGCCGGGGTTGCTGCTGGCGGCAAAGTCCTGCCGCAAATTGAAGATAGTGACTTTATCGCGGTAGGGTTTACCGTCCCACGGGCAGAACTGGGCGCAGTTGCCACATTCATTGCAATAGGCATCAATATGTAGCGTTTGGAAACGGTCACGAAAACCGGGTACCGCAATGGAGATATTGGCGCGGTTAGGGCATACATCCACACACTTGGCGCACACATAATTACATGACAGGCAACGTTGCGCTTCTTGTTGGGCAAACGCGTCCTGTTCATCCGTTGCAACCAGCTGTACTTCTATCTCCCCTTTACGGCGATAGATATCTGCCGGATCGGTATTCAGCCAGCGTTTCGCCGCATGGTCATCGTGAATATTCTCTCGAAGCAAAATCGCATCCGTAGCGCGCCGCGCCGCACCTATTGCCGCTACGATAGAGGCAGGACCACTTTGCGCATCGCCAATCAGAAAAACATGCTTGCGCTGCGTTTCCTGCGTTTTGCTGTCCACCACCGGAACACCCTTGGCCGACAGTGGAATACCCATCTGCGCCAGTGCCTCATAGTCAGGCTCTTCTCCAACGGCTGAGATAAGGGCATCCAGATGCAGCACCTCGGTACGCTCAGTCGCCAGTGGACGTGCTCGCCCCTGTGCATCTGGTTCGCCGGGTTGCATCACACGCAGCGTCACAGCACCATTTGTATCAAACCGTTCCGGATTCACCCAGAAGCGGAATTCAACCCCTGCATGACGCGCCTCTTCCACTTCTTCTCGCCAGGCAGGCATATCGTGTTCACCACGACGGTAGAGAATGGTCACCTGCTCAACGCCTGGCACGCGCAGCGCGGCACGAGCGCAATCCATCGCGGTATTCCCCGCGCCCACAACGCCAACTGAACGCCCAAGCGTGAGCGATTCTGCGCGGTTGAAACGCCGCAGAAACTGGAATGATGACCACACTGCGCGGTTATCCCCTGCCAGCGCCACATCGCGGCTGCGGTATGCCCCCGTTCCGACACAGACATAGGTATAACCGCGCTGATGCAACGCATCAATCGTCAGTCCGCTGTCGCAACCATACTCAAACTGCACACCGTGCTGCGCGACAAAATCAATATCGTGCTGGATCTTTTCAGCAGGAATACGGAATTGAGGCACTACGTGGCGTACCACGCCACCGGCACTCTGTTCACGCTCAAATATCGTGACCGGATGCCCTGCTCGTGCCAAAAAATACCCCGTTGCCAACCCTGCCGGACCCGCACCGATCACTGCCACAGGATGACGGCTGCCAGAACCGGCGGGTTTACACCAGCGTTGCTGATATCCCGCCCAGCCTTTTTCCAGCGCAATACGTTTGACTTCACGGATATTCAACGCACTGTCATAATCCAGCCGAGTACAGTTAGATTGACACTGGTGGTCGCAAATGTGACCGGTGATCGCAGGCAGCGCGTTACGCTGATAAATCAGTTCCAGTGCCTCGGTATAGCGCCCCGCCCCAGCCAGACGCAGATATTCGGGAATATCCTGATGGATGGCGCATGCACTGACACAGGGGGCAACGTAACAATCGGACGGCGGCAAAGCGCCACCCGCATCGATCGTTTCTTCCCGCTTCCAGGCCTTCTGGTGGTATTCCGCCGTCAGCGCCGCTTGCGCCAGCGCCTCTAACCGTTCCACGTCTACCGCGGTCATTTCCCAGCCATTGGACGTTTCCAAGGCGTTTGCACAGGCAGCGAGACGCAGGTAACCACCCGGTTTTAGTAAATCGGTCGCCATGGTAATGGGGTGGATACCGGTTTCATGGATCGCACAAATGTTAATCTGGCTGGCCCCGCCGGAATAGGAGATGGGCAGCTTTCCGTCGAAATGGCGTGATAACACCGCTGCGACGTTAATCGAGATGGGAAACAACGCACGGCCCGACATGTACATTTCATCGCCCGGCAAACGGTGTTTATGATTCCCGGCCCCCAGCGTGTTGGTGAGTTTCACACCGAATTCCAACCCCTGCTGATGTGCCAACGTCAGCAACCGTTCCAGCATGTCCAGCGCTCGGTCTAGCTGCAAGTCGTGCAGGAAAGAGGTCTCTTTTAATTGGATATAATCAAACCCGCAGCCATCCAGAATTTCTCGAACGCGTGCATAGCCAAGCAACGTCGGATTCAGTTTCACAAACGTATGCAGCCCCTTTTCTTCCAGCAT
The DNA here is from genome assembly GCA_015548865.1 of Serratia marcescens. Classification (GTDB taxonomy): domain Bacteria; phylum Pseudomonadota; class Gammaproteobacteria; order Enterobacterales; family Enterobacteriaceae; genus Symbiopectobacterium; species Symbiopectobacterium marcescens_A. Next base: position 14,759 of record JADMXW010000028.1, read on the forward strand.
GTAGCGGCAAATCGCTTCGATTTCATCGGGAGGACAACCGTGCATGGTAGATAAGGTGACGCCGGTGACCAGCTGGGAAGGGATGCGCTCTGGCAGCGTTGCCAGCACCGCCCGATCGTTGTGCACCACGCCACCGAACAGGGTATCAACGTTAGCGATCCACTGCGCCAGCGTCTGGCGATAGCGCTGAAAGGCGGGTGAATCCGCTGCATCCATCAGAGTGGCAATAAAGGTTTGCATCGGTGCCTGTTGAATCCCCTTCAAGTCATAGCCTACGCTCATATTGAAAATAAATGAGCGGCCCTGTTCAGGGGTACGCGGAGCAAACAGGCACTCCAGCAACCACAGTGCAAACCACGCTTTGAGATATTCATCCGCCGCTTTTACCAAGGTAAACTCAGTGGACCATTCAGTATTGAACCCTTCATCCTGCGCATCAATACAGGGTTTTTCCAGCTCCAGTCTGTCCAGAATCTGCACTGTTTTCAGTTCAATAAAGCTACCGCCTGTCAGCCATGCGGTAATAATATTTTGCGCCAATTGGGTATGCGGCCCTGCCGCCGGCCCCACTGGGGTGTCGCAGACTTCACCGAACACACGCATTTGCCGAGCGGGATTACGGCGATAGAACTGGCTCTCAGGGATGCCAAAAATAGAGCGACTTTGCTGGTATTCAGAAAACATTCTCTCCAGCAATTGCTCAAACGGAATGGGACGCATCACATCACCCACATTGCTCTCCTTTATTTATTCTTTTTTTGAAAATAAAACGCTTAGAAAATAGAACGACACTGCACTCGTACTCACAGCGATGAGTAAGTAGCAATATGCAGGCCAGAAATGGGCGTTGAACATGACAGGAATGGGAATAAGGCGTCATAGTGTCTTTTGCTGACCAGACGAAATATGTATGGCGAGGGCTGAGGGCCGGGAAAATCGGCGTTAGCAACGCATTTTTGCAAATTAATAATCGCAATTCTCATTTTGAGAAAAAAATGCATGTTCCTACCGCTGATTACCTGCATATACCCTAAATAATTCGAGTTTCAGGACAAAACGTTTACGTTTTGAACAGCACTTGCGCTGGCCCGCAGGGTGAATCTCAGGGATGAGATTCATTAATCCCGATGAGCTTACTCAGGTAAGTGATTCGGGTGACAAATCCTGCCGGGAGCAGATTTGAACGCCGCTTGCGGCGGCCTCATAAGAGGTGAGGCCCATGGATGGGCCGAATAATGAGTGCAGTCAACGCACCTGCAACGTGAAGTATGACGGGTATAACTGCACGAAAAAATAAAGCAATACAGAGGTTGCTGATAAACCTATTTCGGCAGGCGCGTATTTCCAGGCGAGTCACGCCGCTACGACCTATCGCCGCATTTCACCTCACTGCGGACTTTATCAGCAGTCTGGACCCAGGCACAAAATTTGCATTACCCCATCATCAGTCATGATTTACGCGAGGTATGCAATGGGGCTTTTTACTCAGGCAGCGGAATTGGAAAAAAACAACCGGGCTTTCGCTTTTATCCAGATCGTAGAAAGCCGTGGTTCTACACCGCGCCACAATGCCAGCATGCTGGTTGATGAAGACGGCAACAGTATGGGAACCATCGGCGGCGGGATGATGGAGCGGTTGGTGCTGGAACAAGCGAAAGAGGCGTTAGCACAAGGACAATCCCGCGTATTCAGCGGGCGCATGGCGCGTCAGGGCGAAGGCGCTGTTGGCTCGGATTGCGGCGGGGCCATGAAGATACACATCGCTGTGCAGCCGCGCCGTCCGCAGTTGATTCTGCTTGGGGCGGGCCATGTGAACCGCGCCATCGCCGTGGTGGCCGCACCGCTCGGCTTCGAGATCACACTGATGGATACCTGGAAAGACAATCTGGATCACCCAGATCTCCCCCACACCAGCGACAAATTGCTGGTTGAGAGTTTCACCGCCGGTATCCAGCAGTTGACGCTGAACGATAACTGCTATGTGGTGATCGCCACCAACCATCAGGACAGAGAAGCGTTGGAACACACCATCGGCAGCCCGGTTCGTTATCTTGGCCTACTGGCCAGCCGTAGAAAGATCCAAACCTTTCGGGCCGAGCTTGAAAAGAATGGCGTCGATGCTGCTGACATCGCCGCGTTGCGATCGCCTATTGGGTTGGATATCGGTGCGGAAACCCCGGAGGAGATCGCCATCAGCGTGATAGCGGAAATTCTTCAGGTGAAAAGTGGTGCCAGCGCGGTATCACTCCAGTCCACTACGCTGGCTGTCGTATCAAAATAGTATGTCAAAATAGCGCGTCCACCGACGCTGCATTAAACGGCTTGCGGCGCAGAAAGCGCCCATGCCCTGCGCGGCCGGTGAACATGCCCTCGCGCCACACCACCTCACCTCGACTTAAGGTCATGATGGGCCACCCCTGGCATCCCCTTCCCTCATAGGGAGAGTAGTCGCCGTTATCATGCATCTCATCGTGACGCAGCGTAACGCGCCGCTCTGGGTCGAACAGCACCAGATCGGCATCCGCACCGAGCATCAGGTTACCTTTTTGCGGCCACAGGCCAAACAATTGCGCCGGACGTGTGCTGGTCAATGCGACAAACTGCTCAGGGCTGATACGCCCTGTCGACACACCGCTCGAATAGAGGAGCGCCAGACGATTTTCTACACCCGGCAACCCGTTCGGACAACGGTTGAAATCTCCACCAGAGAGCATCTGACGTTGATGCAACGAAAAATTACAGTGATCGGTCGCAAGCGTTGCGATACTGCCGTCTGCCACCCCTTGCCACAACCCCGCCTGCTCTTCCAGCCCACGCAGTGGCGGGCTGAGAATGTACTTTATCCCATCAGGATCATGGTAACGTTGTTCATCCAACAGCAAGTATTGTGGACAGGTTTCGGCCCATACGGGCTGTCCTTTGCGCTGTGCCAGACGGATATAATCCAGCCCTAACGCGTTGGACAGGTGAACGATATACAACGGCGCGTTATCGGCTAACGACGCCAGATTGATCATACGCGCGATCGCCTCCGCTTCACAGGCAACGGGGCGGCTCAACGCATGGTAGATCGGTGCGGTGTTACCCTGTTGCACAAAGGCATCACGACGCAATCGAATCACGGCATCATTCTCTGGATGTACTGTGGTTAGCGCGCCCACTTGACGCAACCGCTGCAACGCCTGCAACACCGCCGTGTCATCGAGTTTGTACTGGTAAGTCAGGTAGAGTTTGAAACTGCTAATCCCCTCTCGCTCTACCATCGACGCCATTTCATCCAGAATCGCCGCGTCGACATGTTGCACCACGCCGTGAAAGCTGTAGTCGATCACGGCATGCCCATCAGCATAAGCGTGATAGCGCTCCAATTGATGATGCAGATCGCATCCGGCAGGGCCAAAACCCATGTGATCGATAATGGTGGTGGTGCCGCCGCACGCCGCCGCGCGGGTACCGGAAAAAAAGTCATCGCAGCTGCGGCCAATGCCGACATCAATGTTGAAATGGGTATGAACATCAATACCGCCAGGCATCACCTGATACCCGGTCGCATCAATCACCTCCATCTCGGGCGTGATGGCAATATTGTGCCCACGTTGCACAATTTTCCCCTGTTCGATCAGCAGATCTTCATCGTACTGCCCCTGATCGTCAATCAACGTGCCACCTTTGAGTAAGCGCCGCATAGAACTCTCCTGCATCGGGTTGAGGACAATTAGCTCATCAATGGTCGGCCTTCCCACACCACTTCCCGATAGTGTTGGCTGTCGGTATCGCCTTCAGAGCTGACCACCAGCACGCAAGAGGACGCATCCAGCCCCAGTTGTGCCAGCAGCGCTTCTCGTTGCGGGTTATGCAGTATCGCTGCGAGCACCCCCATGCCGACAGCACCCGATTCACCGGAAACGATGCGCGCATCCTGCCCGAGCGGATTGCCCAGTACCCGCATACCCAGTGCCGTTACTCTGTCTTCACAGGAGATAAACTGGCGTGAACAATCTCGCAGGCGCGGCCACCCTAACGGATTGGGTTCACCGCAGGCCAGTCCCACCATCATGGTGTCCATCTCACCGCCGACGGCGACGATCTCCCCTTTTTGCGCTGAGCGGAACAAGCAGTCAGCACGATCGGGCTCAACGATCACTGCATGCAATTTATCTGCACCATAGCAATTCACCAGATAATCCAGCACCCCCGCCGCCATTGCGCCCACACCAGCCTGAAGAAAGACGTGTGTTGGTGTCGGCCAGTCGTTCTCAGCAATCTGCTCTACCGCTTCTACTGCCAGCGTCGCATAACCTTGCATTATCCAGGCAGGGATTTTTTCGTACCCCGGCCAGGCGGTGTCCTGCACAACTTCCCACCCCTTTTCCTGTGCAGTTTGCATGGTAAGGCGTACGGTATCGTCATAGTTCATGTCAGTGACGATGCACTCAGCCCCCAAGCGGGTGATGTGTGCGACACGCTCCGCAGAAGCGCCCTTTGGCATATAGACCACGGCCTGTTGCCCTAACGCTTTGGCTGCCCAGGCAACGCCTCGTCCATGGTTTCCATCCGTGGTGGTGGCGAAGGTAATGCTGTTTGGCAATGCCGCACGACCTTGCTCAAACGAAAAATCCTCCAGGGAGAAGCGGTATTTTTCACACACGCAGCGGGCAATGGCATAGGCACCGCCAAGAATTTTGAAGGCGTTGAGACCAAAACGCTGAGACTCATCTTTCACCAGCACCTGCCCCACGCCCAATTCAGCCGCGAACGCGGCCAGCGAGTGCAGCGGCGTAGGGCGATAACCTGGCATCCGTTGATGAAAGTTACGCGCCTGTTCCGCCTGTTCCCGGCTAAACAGTTCAGCGCCGTGCGGCGTAAAGTGAGCGTTATCGGCAATCTGCATCCGTAGTGAAAACGTTGACATGTTGGCATCCTGATTTTAATTAAATGATTCACCCATAGCTATTCCCTATCCTTGCATCAATATCTGTGCCAGTTTGTAGTTGCAGCACCCTGCGCAATGTCGAATAATCAAAAACAGGAAAAAAATGCGCGTTCACGCCGCGTGGCGTAAAGGATGCGGTGCTGTTTCCCACTATTTTCTGCATTAACGGATGTCATCAGGCCAGATTGTCGCATTGCGATAGGTGAACAGGTGATGCATATTCTCAAAATGAGAAACTGCCGCGAGGCGCTTTACCCGATACAAGAGCGTAGCCCATGACGAGCCAGACCCTGTCGCTGATGCACATCCAACCCACCATTCGGCATTTCACCCAAATGCTTAGTCAGGTATTGCGGCTGGAAGTGGAGATCGTTGATGACCGATTGCTGCGCGTGGCAGGAAGTGGCCCCTATCGTACCCGCATTGGTCATCCATCGGATAACACCCGTCTGCTGCAATACGTTATTGATAATAAGCAAGAGAAAGCGGTCATTCATTCGCAGCACGATCCGATTTGCCAGGGGTGTGGTCAGTATGGCAACTGCGGCGAGCTGGCTTTTCTCGGCTTGCCAGTGATGCACGGTGAGCGCTGCCTGGGTGTCATCAGCCTTGCGGCAGTCAATGCAGAGCAGCAACTGCGATTACAGGAAAACATCACCGTATTTTCCGATTACGTTCGGCACATCTCCTCGCTCCTGATCGCTAACCTGACGAAAAACCCCACCGCCAATGATGGCATGGATGTGCTGTTCACTACGTTAATCAACAGCATGGATCAGGGTATTCTGGTGCTTGATGAGCATGGCATCATCACCTTTGCTAACCAGAATGCGCTGACGCTGCTCAACACCCGATGGGAAATCCTTGCCAAAACACCGGTCACCATCCGTCCGTTGGTTGCCAGTAAAGATTTCGCCAACGGCAATGCACAGCATGTGATCTCCTTTGCGGCCCAGCAGGAAGTGGTGATCGGGCAGCATCATAACGGGAACAACCGGCAACTGTTCCTGTTTGCTTTTCACCAATCTGAGCGTCCCGCACCGATCAATGAGGCGAACAGCGAACCGCGTATCGGCCAGTTTATCGGTAACGCACCGGCGGTACAGGCGCTGAAACAGCACATCGCGCGTTTTGCCGATAGCCCCTCCAGCATCATGATCACTGGCGAGAGCGGCAGTGGTAAAGAGGTACTGGCGCGCTCCATTCATCAGGTAGGACGGCGCAGCTCGCACCCTTTTATTGCCATCAACTGTGCGGCGATCCCTGAGCATCTGCTGGAGAGTGAACTGTTCGGTTATGTCAAAGGCGCGTTTACCGGGGCCGCCCCTAATGGCAAGGCGGGGCTTATTCAGTCTGCCCATCTTGGTACCTTGTTCCTCGACGAGATCGGCGACATGCCATTGACGTTGCAGGCCAAGCTGTTGCGGGTATTAGAAACACGCGAAGTGATGCCGCTAGGGGCAAGCAAGCCGGTGGCGGTGGATATCCGTATTATTTCTGCCACACACCAAAATTTGACGCGCGCGATCGAAGAGGGAAACTTTCGCGAGGATCTCTACTACCGCCTGAAGGTGATACCGGTTGAGATCCCGCCGCTGCGCGAGCGCACGGCAGATATCGAACTGCTGGTACACCACTTCCTCAATCTGCACACGCGCCGTATTGGCAGCACCTACCCTGGCGTGAGCCGCGAGGTAATGGCCTTGCTGCGAGATTATCGCTGGCCGGGCAATGTGCGTGAATTGAGCAATCTGGTGGAGTATCTGGTCAATATCGTGCCCGACGGAGAGGTGATTGACCCAACGCTGTTACCGCCGCATTTTCATCGCGCCACAACCACCACGTTGCCCACCGTTGAAACTATTACGGCAACAGCACCCGCCGTGCCCCCGAGCCTGAAACAGTTGGAACACCAGCGCATTATCGAGGCGTTACGTCATGGCGTGAGCAAAGCACAACTGGCGCAAGAGTTGGAGATCAGCGTGGCGACGCTGTATCGCAAAATCAAAAAATACGGGCTGAGTGATATTCACTAGCCCGTTCTCATCGCTAACGCCGCCGGAGCAGTTGCTGGTACTGTTCCGGCGTATCCATATCCCAATGAATCGCGCCATCCGATACGGGCACCCGCCGTTGACCGTGACAGGTAATCAGCGTTTTCATCGAGGTCTCATTATTGGCCGCCAGCACCGTATCGCGCATAGCGGGTGGCAACAATACCGGGTGCCCTTTCCCTTGAGCGTATTCCGGAATCAGGCACGTCGCATCGCGCTGTTGCCACAGGGTGCGATAAACCGCCCCGCTGACAGCAGGCATATCCCCCAACGCCAGAAAGAAATGCCCGTCGCCGAGCGCCGCCGCACCACAGCGAATGGAAGAGAACATCCCCTCGTTAAAATCTTCGTTGTGGCACAGCGTTATGCGCCCATGGTCCCCGTAGCGCCAGTTCAGTTCGGCACCGCGAAAACCAGTCACCAGCACCACGCGATCGCAAAAGGAGAGTGCCGCCGCCAGCGCGCTGTCGAGCACCGTGCCCTCGCCCCAGGGCAGCATCATTTTCCACTGCCCCATGCGGCTGGAAAGCCCGGCCGCCAACATCAGACAGACTTTCTCACTCATGCTGCCAGCTCCACAAGCATCACGGCGCCAACACCGCTTTGATCGAGGTGATAATCGGCTGATAGCCCGTGCAACGGCACAGGTTTCCCTCCAGCGCCTCGCGAATCTCTTCATCATTCGGTTGAGGGTTGGCATCCAGCAAGGCTTTGGCGCTGATCAACACGCCGGGCGTACAAAAGCCGCACTGCACGCCGCCGTGACGAATGAAGGCATTTTGCAGTTTGACGCCGACAGGGTCCTGATGCAGTGCTTCCACCGTGGTGATTTCAGCACCATCACACTGTGCAACCAGCAACAGACAAGAGCACACCGCACGCCCGTTCATAATGACCGAGCAGGCACCACACTCTCCGACGGAACAGCCTTCTTTGGTGCCGGTCAACCGACGATCCTCGCGCAGGTAATCCAGCAGGCGCGTATTGTCATTCACAGTGGCCCGCACTCGAATGCCGTTAATCTTCATTTCTACATCAATCATCTGTTACTCCTGCTGCGCCAGTTCTGTCATCACCTGACGGAACATGTCGAGATAAACCGGAATTTTATAAGGTGCCGACCAACGACCACCAATCGCGTCAGTGACCAAGGTTTCTAATACCGCCGCGGCGTTATCAATCACTTCCGGTACAGGCGAATGGCCGAGCAAAGCGTGCTCTACCGCCGTCAAGCGCTGTGGCTTGCCAAATACGGCGCCATCGACCAGCCGACACAGTTCGATGTTCCCGTACGCATTCAATCGAAACAACGCGGTGAGGCTTTGACGCGTGATATTCACGGCGGTACGCCGCCCCAGTTGTAGATAAAACGGGTGCAGCACGCCCGCCGGAGGCGGCGGCAGAATAATGCGGGTTAATAATTCGCCGGTTTGCAGCTGCGTGCGATAGCCACCGGTAATAAAGGACTCGAGCGGGACACGGCGACGTTCGCTGGCAGTGCGCAACTCCACCTCAGCACCATAGACCATCAACGGCGGCACGGAATCCGCACAGGGCGCAGCGTTGACGATATTGCCCCCAACGGTCGCACGGTTGCGCAGTTGCAGCGATCCTACCGTGCGACAGGCTGTCACCAGCAGCGGATAATTGCGCTGCAACCGTTCATCACTGACCAAATCGGTAAAGCAGGTGCCGGCACCGATAGCAAGGGCGTCACCTTCAGCATGGATTCCACGCAATTCGCACAAGCCGGAAATATTCACCAGACGCACCGGCGTGGTTTTTAAACGTGCCTGCACCAGCACATCCGTGCCGCCAGCCAACACTTGGGCGCCGGGTTGCGCCAGCAGCATCAGCGCCTGATCCAAGCTGGCGGGCTGGCTAACTTCAAGGGTATTGAGACGCAGAACTTGTTTACGTTCACCGTCATGGGCTTGAACTTCACTCTGCCGCGCTGGTTTTTTCAGATTGTAGCCCAACCGAACTTGTTCCAACGTCAGCGGCAGCGTGCGGTTCCAACGACTAATCGCGAAACTGACCGCATTGTTGAGCGCGGCCCCGCCCAGTTCCAGCACCGGTTCACCGATCACCTTGGCACCGTAAGGCCCGGCTTTATCGTGGTTTTCTACCGCAATGACGTTAATGTTGGGAATGTCACGAATCGTCGGCAACAGGTAAGTATCGAAATTCTCCGATTTCACTTCCCCATTTTCGATATTAAAATCTTCCAGCATGCCGTAGCCAATCATCCCTTGTACTACGCCACCATACACTTGTCCTTCAAAGCCGACGCGGTTCACCACCTTGCCCACATCATGTACCGCCGTGATATCCAGCAGCGTGATTTTTCCGGTACGGGTATCCACCGCAACATCCGCCACCTGACAACCGTACACCCAGGTAAAATAAGGGCTGCCACAGCCTTTTTCTTCATCCCAGTGGATAGAGGGTGCGACATGCCAGCCATACGCAGAGAGATTGGCACCGGTCGCCTTGGTGAGCGTCACCACCTGAGCAAAATCCATGCAACGCGTCAGATTGGCACGGTTAAACACCTTGCCATCACGCCACATCAGTTCATCCACGCCGCTTGCGCCCAGTTGCGCTGCAACGGCATCCGCCATGCGCTGTTTGATCTTGCTGGCGGCATTGAGCACCGCTTGCCCACCCATCAGCGTGCCGCGCGAGGCGACTGTCGAGCCACCATCAGCAATCATCGCCGTCGCCGGATCGGTGAACGTTATCCATGAGAGCGGCAGGCCGAAGGCTTCCGCCGCGATCATCGACATCGTGGTTTGCAGCCCTTGACCATTCTCAGAAACCGCCGTGGAGATATTGACGCTACCATCGGCATTGACCTGAATCAGCGCGGATGACGCGTCCAGCCCTTCCGCACCGAGCGAACAGCCACGGTGACTTAACGCCAGACCGATGCCGTATTTGATCGGCCCGCCCTGCGCATTTAATTGCTGATAGCGTTCGCGTTTCGCCATAAATTCAACGCTGTTAGCCGCTTTCGCCAGCACCTCCTCGGCAGATACCGTGTGTTCGCTGAACACCTGCCCCGCCATGCTGGTATCCCCTTGTTGCAGGATATTACGCTGACGCAGTTCAAGCGGTGACAGGCCAAGCGCCGCCGCCACTTCATCCATCAACGACTCGTTCGCCAGAATCACCTGCGGCGCGCCAAAACCGCGAAACGCCGAGGTATAGTTGTTATTGGTGTACACACCCGTGACATCGACTCGCACGTTAGGAATGCGGTACGGCCCCGCCGCCTGCACTGAACTGCGCCAAGTGACAAACGGCGTTTGCCCGGCGTAGCTGCCGCCATCCGCCAGTACGTCAATCTTGATGGCTTGAATATGTGCATCGTCATCCAAACCGATTTTGTATTTCATCTTATACGGGTGGCGTTTATAGCTCTCCCGCATCGATTGCTCGCGGTTGTAGGTAAATTTGACCGGTCTACAGGTTAAGTGACACAACAGCGCCGCACGGCATGCCAGATGGTCGATAATGTCATCTTTTCCGCCAAACGAGCCGCCAACGATCGCGCGCTTGATGTTGACGCGCGCTTGCGGCAAACCGAGGTACTTCGCCACAAAACCGCGCACGCGGTGCGCATTCTGTACCGACCCTGACAGCGTCATGATCTGCTCGTTATCGTCGATCCAAGCGATGATCGACTCCGGTTCAATGTAGGCGTGTTCCTGATACCCCACCTCATATTCCCGCTCGAAAATATGGCTGGAGGCCGCGAACCCCGCGTCAATATCGCCTTTAATCGTATGGTGGTGATTGATCACATTGCTGGCGCTGCCTGGGTGAATCAGCCGAGCATCCGGTTTTAGCGCGTCTTCTACGCGGGTGATTGGCTCAAACGGCGTGTAGCGCACGCTGATTTTATCCGCAGCCAGACAGGCCGCTTCGTAGCTTTCCGCCGCAATAACAGCAATCACATCGCCACGAAAAGCAATATTTTCATTCACCAGCGGTGGATAGTCTGCCATCACCACGCCGATGTGGCTTTCGCCGGGCACATCTCGCCAGGTGGCGATCTTCACCACGCCCGGCACCTGTAATGCGGCGTCAAGATCGATCTCCTCCACCCGTCCAGCTGCGATATCAGCATAGCGGCACACCCCGTACAACATATCCTTCAGAACGATATCATCACCGTATACCGCGCTGCCTTTGACTTTAGCCAAGCCATCCACGCGCGGCACTTCATGGCCGACCACCTGCATTTCCATCACGTCTTTCTCTTCTGCTGCCATGGTTAACCTCATTGGTGACGCGGACTGCCATCGGCCAGTAACGCTTCGCCCTTGAGTGCGGTAATAGGGCCGTAGGCATTGGGCTGACGATGCAAATCAAAGTTGAACGTGGTGCGTTTGTAGATCTGGCAGAAATCGAGATCGCAATGGGCTATCGCCACTTCATCGCCTTTGGTCACGCAACTGGCGACCACTTCACCCGACGGCGCAATGATGCAGCTACCACCGATATGCTCTACCCCCTCTTCCGTGCCCGCTTTCGCCACCCCCACGACCCAGGTGCCATTCTGATAAGCGCCAGCCTGCATAGAGAGTTGGTTATGAAACAGTGACAGATCGTCATGCTCCGGCGCAGGCGCATTGTGCACCGGCGTGTTGTAGCCGATCAGCACCATTTCCACGCCTTGCAGCCCCATCACGCGATAGGTTTCACACCAGCGACGGTCATTACAAATCGCCATGCCGACCCGGCCACCAAAGGCGTTAAACACCGAAAATTCAGTCCCCGGGGTAAAATAGCGCTTCTCCAGATGCTGAAACGCACGCCAAGGTTCGTGCTCACGGTGCCCCGGCAAGTGCACTTTGTGGTATTTGCCGACGATAACGCCATTTTTATCCACCAATATTGAGGTGTTAAACCGCCGCTTTTCCCCCTGCTCCACGCTCAGTTCGGCGTATCCCAGACAAAAGCCCACTTGCAATTCACGCGCCAAATCGAACAGCGGCTGTGTCTCGGCACCCGGCATCGCCGCCTCGCACCAGCTATCCAGTTGGGACTCATCTTCGATATACCAGCGCGGAAAAAACGTGGTGAGCGCCAACTCGGGATACACGATCAGGTCCGCACCCAGTTGGTGCGCCTCGCGCATCAGGTTCATCAAGCGTGCCACCACGGCAGCGCGGGAATCTTCTTTATTGACCGGCCCTAACTGGCCGATAGCGACATTGACATAACGCGCCATGTGATTTTTCTCCTGTAAACGCATCGGGTATCAGGCGCGATCGGCGCGCTGTAAGACGGCCCCCAGCAGAACGTTCGCACCCGCGATCAAATCCTGTGGAGCCGTAAATTCGTTAATGTTGTGACTTAACCCCGCCACGCTGGGCACGAAGATCATTCCGGCAGGACACAGTGCTGCCATAATTTGCGCATCATGCCCGGCACCGCTAGGCATGCGGCGCGACGGTAAACCACGCAGACGCGCTTGCGCCGCAACCAGCTCAACCATCTCCGGCGCAAACGGGGTCGGCTCAAAACGCGCCAGCATTTTGCGTGACGCAGTAATCTCTTCTTCTCGCGCTGCCTGTTCGGCAAATGCCCACAGACGCTGTTCCGCCAGACGCAATGCCTCTGCATCGGTATTGCGTAAATCCACGGTCAAGGTCACGGTATCGGGGATGACATTGACCAGATTCGGCGTGAACACCAGGTGCCCGACGGTGGCAACCTGATCGCCACCCAGTTCTTGCGCCAGTTGGCGGGCAAAGACGCCGATCCTAGCTGCGACGTAACCGGCATCGTGACGTAAACGCATCGGCGTAGTGCCCGCATGGTTCGAAACACCTTGCAAGTGGAATTCAGTCCAGGAAATACCCTGAACGCCCTCCACCACGCCAATGGTTAGCCCTTCCTCATCAAGCACAGGCCCTTGCTCGATATGCAATTCGAAATAGCTGTCCACACGGTTGCCACCTACCGGAGCAGGACCGTCATAACCGATTTGCCGCAACGCATCGCCTACACTGATGCCATCGATACCGCGTGTTGCCAGTGCGGTTTCCAACGCCAGCCCCCCCTGATATACCAAGCTGCCCATCATGTCGGGTTGAAAGCGCGAACCTTCCTCGTTAGTAAAAAAAGCCACTGCAACGGGGCGACGCAGTCGTATACCTGCATCTTTCAATGTGGCAATCACTTCCAGCCCGGAGAGTACGCCGTAGTTACCGTCATACAGCCCGCCTGTTGCCACGGTATCGATATGCGATCCCATCATCACCGGCGGCATATCGGTTAATCCGGGGTAGACACCCACGGTATTACCGATGGCATCTACGGTAATGTTCAACCCTAATGCCTGCATGCGCGCCACGGTCCAATCGCGCCCCTGCCGATCTTCATCACTGAGCGCCAGCCGACACACGCCGCCTTGCGGCAATGCCCCTATCGCGCCCAGTTCATACAGCGACGCCATCAGGCGTTCGCCGTTAATGCGTAACTCGCTTGTCATGACATAACCTTTTTTATATTGCTGCCGAGCGGCATCAACGATGCGCCCAGTGCGTCATCCGTTTTTCGATAAAGGCGAAGATTTCATACATCACCACCCCCATTGCACCGATAACGATCAACCCCGCAAACACCAACGCCATATTCATATTGGAGCTCGCCGACATCATCAGATAGCCAATACCCAAGTTAGAGGCCACGGTTTCCGAAATCACCGATCCGACAAACGCCAGCGTGATCGCCACTTTTAACGAAGCAAAGAAGTAAGGCAGCGATCGGGGTAACCCCACCTTTTTCAGAATGTCGAAGCGGGATGCTCCCAGCGAACGCAGCACGTCTTCCATTTCAGGCTCTACCGTCGCGAGCCCGGTCGCGACATTGACGACTACCGGGAAAAAAGAGATGAGAAAGGCGGTGGCAATGGCCGGGATCGTGCCGATGCCAAACCACACCACCAGTACAGGGACAAAGGCCACTTTTGGAATCGAGTTAAAACCCACCAGTAGCGGATAGACTGCTTTATAAACCAGTGCAGAGGCACCGACAGCAACGCCCAAAACCAGCCCGACCACAACCGCCAGAACAAATCCCGCCAGCGTGGTGTAGAGCGTTTGCAGCGAGTGCGCGGCGATGGGCCGCCAGTCCGCGACCAACGAGCGGAACACATCGCTCAATGACGGGAACAGGTAGGTCGGCACATCCAGCCCCACCACAATCACCTGCCACAGAACGCCAAGCAGAACCAGCAGTGCCCAGGGGGCTATCTTGATTAACACATGACGAGATATCACGATGGGCCTCCGTTAGGCATGATGTTGTGAAGAGATGTGCTCGCGCAGTTCAAACACATAGCGAGAAAACGCATCGGTGTAGGTCACCTGAAGATCGCGCGGACGAGGAAGGTCTATCTCCCGGCGCGCAATAATCCGGCCTGGTCTGGCACTCATCACGTAGACGGTATCCGCCAGGAACACAGCCTCACGCAGATCGTGCGTGACCAGTACCACCGTGAAAGGTGCTTCCTGCCACAGATCGCGCAACATGCACCACAGCTCTTCACGAGTGAACGCATCCAGTGCACCGAACGGTTCATCCAGCATCAGCAAACGCGGTTTGTGGATAAGCGCGCGACAAATAGACGCGCGCTGCTGCATGCCCCCGGACAATTCCCACGGGAATTTATCTTCATATCCTTCCAGCCCAACGCGTTTAAGCAAGGCTCGCGCCTGCTCTTCATACTCGCGCCCTTTTTTACGCAGCGTAGAACGGTAGGGCTCTACTATCTCCATCGGCAGCATGACGTTTTGTAGCGTGGTACGCCAAGGCAGCAAGTTAGAGGCCTGAAACGCCATACCAACACATTTCTGCGGTCCCACTACTTCGCGTTTGTTGACGAAAACGTAGCCCTCACTCGGCGAGAGAAGCCCCGAGGTCAACTTCATGAATGTCGATTTACCACAGCCGGAAGGTCCTACCAGCGCCACGAACTCATTTTCATTGATACTGAAATTAATATCCTTTATGGCCAGCTGTTCGCTGTTGTTGTACGCCAGACTGACATTCTCGAACTTAACGAAACTCATTTATCACCACCTGAAATCATGCTGCCTGACGGAAATTACCGCACTGTACGATCGGCCCGCGCCGGTAACAGCGCACTGGTAAACAACGCATCCGCTTTCGGCGTCTCTTTCAAATCGAACGCGGCCACTACATCGCTGATGGAGTTGCTCAAACGCTGGGCATCCACATCACCCAGACCGTTTTTCTTGGTTTCCGGTGTTACCACCAATTGACCAAACGCCAGTTGCAGGCGACGGGTTTCCAGCGGCAAGTCGATCAGTGAATCCTGTTCTTTCACAAACTTTGCCGCGCTGACGGGATCGGCGAGGGTTTCCTGCACCGCCTTATTGAAGGCACGCAAGAACGCTTTGATAGTGTCAGGGTGTTTTTCCAGCATCTCTTTGCTGGCAATGATGGTGTTACCGTAGAGATCGACACCGTATTGCGCATACGGGAATACCACCAGGTCGTCGGCTTTGGCTCCGCGCGCTTCGAGATTCAGCAGGTTGGTAAAATAGAAGCCGGAAATGGCATCAACATTTTTACGTACCAGCAGGTTAGCGGTAACGGTTGGGTCAGCTGATTGCCAAGTGACCGCATCCTTACTCAACCCCACTTTCTTCGCAAAGGCTGGCCAGGCTTTGCGTGCTGCATCGAATACGGGAGCCGCAATGGTTTTACCTTTCAGGTCTGCTGGCGTTTTTACCCCAGAGCTTTTCAGCAAAAAAACCGCCGCAGGCGTGGCGTTATACAGCATATAAACGCCTTTAATACCGGTGCCTGGATGCTGAGACTCTTGCTCAATCAACGAGTTGAAATCGGCAAATGCCATATCATAGGCACCGGTTGCCACACGGGTCACTGCACCCGCAGAACCGTTACCTGAGTCAATCTGTACGTCCAACCCTTCCTGGGCGAAATAGCCTTTGGCCTTGGCCATTAAAAATGGTGCAGAGGGCCCTTCAAAGCGCCAGTCGAGAGAAAATTTTACTTTGACAGGATCTGCCGCATAGGCGGATGACGCCAGTACAGATAAAGACAGTAGCGCCGTACAACCCAATTTGTGCAGTCTTGCGAATGTGGATGTCAACATCACGAATGTCCTCAATAGTGAAAGTCAATGTGTACCCGAATTAACGCCGGTTTTTGTCGTCCGCCGATGAGAGCGGAGCCAGTTGATACAGGTCGCCAATCTGCTGATGAATATCTTCCATGCGTTGCATGCGTTGGCTTGCCTTCTCGGAACAGCAAGCCGCCAGTTCATTGCCAATAAAATTGACCATGCTGATGGCGGCGGTGTAGGAATCAAAAATGTCGCTGTGCTTTGCGGCGCAAGGAATAACCACATCCGCCAACGCGCAAACATCAGACACAGGGGTATTACTGAGCACCACAATGTGGGCACCATAGTTTTTGGCTATGCGCACTAGGTGTAAAAGCAGTTGAATCTGGCGAGGAAAATCCACCACGAACAGCACATCCGTATTGCGAATGTCCGCCAGTACGTCGGCAAATTTCGCAGCGGGGTCATTTACCAGCTGTACGTCACTCAGCACATGAGAAAACAGTGACTGGGCATAAAAAGCAGGGGCGTAGCTATTACGAAATCCCAATACCCAAACACGCCGTGCATCACGCATCAGTTGTACCGCGCGTTCAAGCTCTTCAGGCATGCTGTCGCGCTGCATACCTGCGAGGTTTTCGCGTTCCCGTTCAATATGCACATCAAGCCTTTCACGTACCGTTGTCGGGTGAGGTGTTCGCTGTGCCAGATTGGTGAGCGGCGAATAGCCCATCGGCTCAATACCGCGACATTTCATGCGAAACTGATTGAAATCCTGAAAACCGAGACGACGAAACACGCGCGCAGCCGTTGATTTTGAGACACCGGCCAGTCGTGCCAACTCAGTCGCACTGTAGCTCGCCAAATGATGTTGATGGTCCAGAATGACATCCACTAGCTTCTTCTCTGCGGGAGATAAAGCGCTATAGATAAGACGAATGGCGGTGTGCAACTCAGCCAATATGCTAGTGTGTTCTTCTGGTGCGGAAAGCGCGTTATTCATCATGACCCCTGTCTGCATGGTACGTACGTTTCGTGGTGCAACAGAAATGCGTAATGGCACATATGTTTTATGAATCAACACCAAAAGAAACGCCTGTGCCAAAACACAAGCAAATGCCGCGCCAAATCCACAAGTAAAAAATGGATATCTAATTTTCATTTAAAAAATCAATTGATTAGACTTAATCGCTGTAAAATAAAAGAGGACAGGAGATACAAAAAAGAAAGGTATAACGTTATCGTGGTGCAAATCTTTTGTTCATTGCACCAAAAAGAAGCCAAATACAGTCAACATAGTGGCGAGGTTCATTCATTCCGATGCACCGACTCCGGTCAGTGACTCAGATAATAATATTCCTAATAAGATAGGCTCCAAGCCATGAATGGTCGGATAACGAGTACGGTAAGAACACCTACAATGTGAAGAATGGCAAGGATAAACCTTGCCAGAGCACTCTCCCAGGTCGCCATACCGGTCCCAAGGAGAGTGTGAACTGGAAGTAAATCACCTATCCTTTTGATAGGTCATTGACAATTACAGTGATAGTATCAGGATTGTTAACTAATATGAGTGCTCGAAGATAATCATCGAATTGAAATAAAAGACTAAGAACCTCTGGTTTAAGCAGCGAGTTTAGATCATAAGACTTATAGACAGGATTGCTCATAAAATAAAGTGAGCACATTTTATAAAATTCGGAATTGATATTCTTATTTTGCCTGAGATATACTCCGATACGTGCCAGGGTGTCGCCTATTATTTCAAGCTCTCCTGTCTCAACGGAGTGATGGTAAAAATAATCCTCTGGAGTACCTAGCGCATGAACAGACTCATGACATATAGTATTTGATAATATCTTTGAATTTATTTCAAAAGCCCTTACTTTTTCCCATGAAGCCATTGCATTGGAATTTTTTGGCATAAACATATCAGTTTTAATATAGACCCTATCCAACGGATCACTACTGTGTGCAAACCCAATAATGCCGTATTTATCGCTTGATTGTAGCTCACTAATGGGAATGTTATCTTTTTTGTGATTCATTACTAAAACAATATTTGACTTATCCTTCTCATCAAGTACAACATTCATCCTTTTCAACTTATCTGACAATGTCTTTAAAAATAATGCTCGTGCTTTAGGGGAAGAGATCCTTAGTTCAGAAGAAACATACTCACTAGCCAGACTGTTGTTTTCATTAATATAATCATGTGCTTTTTTAATATTATACTTTGCTTTATAGAACCCCTCATTAAAAAGTTCAAAAATATTAGAATAACGCGAGCTTTCATAAATAGAACTCATATTTTTAAATTCATAATCAGCAGGATTATCAAGGTAGAGTTCTTTATTAAGTTCAATAAAATTATCGCTATTCTTTACTGAGGTAATTACTTTTTTTCCATTTAGATAAAAAAGTCTATTTATAAGATCCAAGTCTTCATTATTCTCTATCTTACTCTGAATATTATCAAGATATATACTGCTAATCTCCATATGATGAGAGCGAGATTCATTGTTACTCCAACGATAAAGCTCCTTACCCTTCTCTCCCTCCAAATTGAATACCATTTGCATTGCCTCTAATGGAGTGGTGACAATTAATTCTTTTGTGTCAAAATCTTTAATAATGCTCACATCGGAAATCAAAAAATCACTGTCAATACTATCATCAGGTTTTTTACCATACAATTTAAAAAATGTAGGAATCATATTGCCATCTTCTGTCTCTTCTCTGACATGAAAAAAAAACCATCCTGTGATAAGAAATAAAGCCCCCCATCAGGATTTTTATCTTTATAAAAACCATTGACATCCTTATAACGTTCAAGACTTTCACCAATTTTATCGCGATGAATACCATAGTTAGCATTTCGTTTAAGAAGTGCAGTGATATCTTTTGACTCATAAAAACTGGCGTTACATATCGAAAATAGTTGCCGTTTAGCTACACAATGAGAATCTCTTAGTTTGAAATTTTGTGAACGATAATCATTATTACTTTCATCTGAAATATAGTAATAAATGTTTTTCTTAGTATTTTTATATGCTCTAATTTTAATATTATTACCTAATAAAAACGTATCATCATTATTACTTGTTATTTTTATAAGTTTATTGTCAAAAATAATAAAATCAACTCCATCGATGGATATCGCACCATCTATCTCGGAAGGTTTCAGAACATGCTTGCTTTTTAATTTATCCAGACTGATGAAATCCTCAACTTCTTCAAACATTTTCTTTTCAGACATCTTTTTTAGAATAGAACTATCTAGATAACATTTTTTTTCTTCATTAATTCCAGGGAATACATTAATTTCTTTTTGGTAATAGTTATACATATCACCAAATATATTATCGGCATGATTATATCGTTCGTTATTAAATTCCACAGGAAGAATATTATACTCCCCCTCGATATAATTTGAATAATGCACATAATCTCTCAACAAATAATATCCATCATTAACTTTTAAATACTTATCCCCATGTTCATCAAACTGTGTTTTTGTTGAAAATCGTATAGGTGTAACATCGGCATGAATGATATTATTGCTAATTAACTTTGATTTAATCTTTTTATCATTATCCAAAAAACTAGCAAGTTCATCACTTACAGTATATGTATTTTTATTTTCAAAAAACCACTTGCCACCTATATTAATCACTGGCGTATAACCATCATTCCGATGTGCAACATAGCGATAAATTCTGTCTCGTACATACATTTCAGACACATGATAAAGCTGGTCTTCAACAAGCACCTTCATTATACCATCGCTTCTGATCAACGTTCCATCACCGTATAATTTAGGAGAACTATTTTTAATAATGGAAATATCTGAGCCATATAATTCATATCCATTTATTTTTAAAGAATTCTGATCTTCATTTGCAAGTATTTCATTCTTACTAATATACCAATAATTACCTGGATCATAATATAAAGCTTTTTCACTCTCTTCATCAACAAAGTTATTATACTTTGTAGTAACATAGACAATTTCATTTGGTTTATTAGTCTCAATCATCAATTTATTATCTTTATATTTTATATTTTTAATCATCGACTTAATTTCAGAGTCAGTATTTGAAGAATCCATATCTTTAATTTGTTGTGTTGACAGTGAAGAGACCATGTCTTTTACTAAGCCGATTAGTAGATTAAAAACCTTATTGGATGAATCTAAGGATAATTCTTTATTTTCAAGATTATCTGCCACCATGTCGAAAGAATATGCCATTATAAAAGAAATTGTACGTTTACGATAATAATCGGGATCAAAAGACAAAATTTGATCTAAAACATTATTCATATTATTTATATAATTTTCATTCTCAATAGACATGGGAGTAGGACACCCTTCATTTTCAAAGAGATATTTATAAACAATCTTGGTTTCTTTGATTATACTAACAAGTGGTGATTTAATCGCTCTCGATGCCACTCTTAATGAA
The DNA here is from genome assembly GCA_015548865.1 of Serratia marcescens. GTDB lineage: Bacteria > Pseudomonadota > Gammaproteobacteria > Enterobacterales > Enterobacteriaceae > Symbiopectobacterium > Symbiopectobacterium marcescens_A. The sequence goes on from JADMXW010000028.1 coordinate 35,345, forward strand.
TTGGCCAATGTTAAATTATCTCTTTCCATTTGACACAAGGTCAGCTTCACTATTTTAACATCATCTTTTTCAGGCTCAGGAGAAACAGTTTCCACATTCTTTTTTTCAAGTACAGCATTTCTAACAGTAGTGTAAAAATAGATATCATTTTTATTTAATGGTTTTTCATTAAGTCCATTCTCTAATTCATTGATATATGGATACTCATTATTTGGTTTTCTTTCTTTATTAGAGTAAATGTCAATTATCATTAACTTGACAGTTTGGTTATATCTTTTATCTATGATTCCTAATTCCGAAGTTTTCATATTATCGAGAGCGAGAAGCAATGATTCGATAAAAGCGACCCCATATATAAATGATACTTTACTTAAATTATTAACTTTATTTTCATGAAGATATTGTAACATTAAGCCAACACAAGCTAAAGCTAGCTTTACATTCTTCTCAACACCTTCTTTTACCCGATTTGTTTCGGGAAGGCTTATCGCCTTATGATAGATCCCTCTAAACTCCTCTCTTATTCTCCAATCAATGTCAGTATTGTTTATTATATTACTAATTATCTCTGTTACATCAACCTGGTGGTCAGATGGCAGGGTTATTGACCTTGGTATTCTTTTATGATATCCCGATAGTACTGCCTTATATAATTGGTTGAGATTTGGCAATGATAGATGATCAATAAGCGCTATTTCTTTTAAGTATTCATGCTGTGTTAAATTTACACCATTACAAAATAGATTATTATGAGATGAATTTTCATTTCGATATAAATTTAATGGCAGTATACTATTAGTATTAGTCGCTATATTTTGTATATCACTGACCAACTTATGATTCAGTAGGTCAGTGATATTCTTATTTGATAAACATGTTTGATTATCCTTGTGATTAACATTACTTCTGTACTTCAAAAAAAACATAATTCCTGTTACGGACAAAATAAGCCCAGCGGCTCTTTTTAGTGTGAAAAAATTGGATTTTCCTTCTGCCTCAAATTTATTATTTTGTTTTACTGAATAAGAATCGCTAAGTAATATTTCACTTTCATGGTCTTCAGCGTTGACATCCTTATTTTTACCATTAATTTCTTGAGAGTTATTGATAACCTTTATGTCATTAAGTAATGAACTGCTATCTTTTTGTTGTGTACAATTAGGAGTGTCACCGTGTAATACAGTATCACCACAAGTGTATTTATAATCACATACTATTGGCATTTGCGACCTCACTGTCATTTATTTAAAAAGTATTTAATATAAAAAATATATAATCAATAATGCAATTAAATTAAGATAAAGGATACATTTACGAGATATATCTCACGCATATTAATAATATATTAAAAAAAACATATGGCATATCACTTTACGATTAAATCATTTATTCATTAAATGATTTAATAAATATAAAGATATGAATTATTATTCAACAATCCCTTATTAAATAATAAAAAATATGAAAATTAATATATTATCGAAGTTAACCGCATTTAGATCCTCTATGGCAATGACCAAAAAAAGATGGTTTGAATTGTTAAGTTCTTGCTGGTAAGGAATACATAATCGAGCACTCAGCAAAGCTCTTCACCTAGCTTCAGGAATCAATTCGCCGCACTCAGCACAATGTGACAGACTATCGCCAGAAGGAAGTTCATTTCTGGCTTTTGCAACAGCATTCATGATAGTACTTTCAATCTGCTCTTGTACTGCCCCATCCCCCGCCCACCCAGTAGCCATTCCACTTTACTCCACGTCAATGTCAATCATACTCAGTCAACAGTATTGCACTGTATAGCAGCGCTTCATACAAAAAATAATATCATCAACCTATTTGCAGGCCAGTATCCGTATGCTATGGGCGATAATCGTATTATGTTGATAAATTTCTCTTTTCAAGAAAGATATTTAAGTATACTGTATATAAAAACAGTTAAATAGGGGAATTTCTTTCATGTTCGTAGAACTTGTTTATGACAAACGCAATGTTGCTGGGCTTGCCAACGCCCACGAACTTATCGAAAAAGAGCTGATAAAACGGGTAAACCGTACCTTCCCCGATGCTGATGTCAGGGCAAAAGCCATGCAAGCTAACACGATAAATTCTGATGCCAGCAAATCAGATAAAGCGATCATAAATCGCCTAATTGAAGAGATGTTTAATGAAGCAGATGAGTGGTTAGCTACAGATTAAATTATTTTACATCATATTTTATCAAGATTTTAGATATCTACAGGGTGATGCCACATCGCCCATAAAAACAACCAGTTAATTTTTTCATAACTTAATATTAAATACACTCCATAATTTAATTAACGTCGTTTTATTTCCGTAAAGAAAATACAATTCATATTGTTTTATTGTAATAATCATTAAATCACATTTATAAATATATTTTCTACCGCGTATAATTTATTCTAAGAATCATTTTGATGACTATCTATGCCTACTGATTCATCGATCAATGAAGGGGAGCCTGTAGCCATGAATACTTACTCCATTGACCGTATATTGAAAGAACTAGATATTGCTGTCAAAGATCATTATGATTGCTTATTTGGAATACTCAAATTTTGTATTTTAGATGAAAGTCAAGATAAAAAACTTATTGATGAAGATGAGCATCATCATTGCTGTTTTAGTCACTGGTTAAGGCAGAATGCAAACAATACTGCATTGTGTTCAATGTTTTTTGCTACCATTAAACAAGCCCACGAAATCAAGCATCGCACAACAAGGCAACTATTGCATGCTATTCAAGATGGCTCCGTTGATATAGATAAAATTAAGGCCTACCTTGATGCTCAGCGTCTCTTTATTACCCATATTGATAGCTATAGATCTGACCTAATTGCCTATCGTAATCAGCTCGATACGTTAACCGGCCTACCACTTAGGCAATGCTTGTATAAAGATTTTGAGCAGAGGATGGTTCGTAGAAAAAGAAACCACCATTCCGTCTACCTTTTGATGTTGGATATAGATCGTTTTAAATCAATTAACGATACTTACGGACACAATACAGGGGATGAAGTACTAAAAGTGGTTGCCCACAGACTGCTAGGCGGCATAAGAAACTCAGATACATTGTACCGCTTCGGTGGCGAAGAGTTTGTTATTTTGTTTGATGCAAGCAGCCACACTACTGTCGCGGAAATCGCAGGCCGTTTGTGTCAGTTGTTACCTCATACCCCGATTGTAATCTCTGATAAAACGAGACTTACCGTCACCGTTACGGGCGGATTGACACAGGCTTATGCCGATGAGCAACTGTTCAACGTCATAGAACGCGCAGATAAAGCGATGTATCAGGGGAAAAAAATGGGAGAAACCGGTTCGCCATAGCAGATGCTGATGGGATGTTTCATGACATGGGACAATCGGAAATTCAACCTGTTATCAGCAGTGGATCATAATTATAGGGGGACGTAAAGATTTTAAATCTCCCTTGACGATGTTGCATTATTTCCGCTAACTCTCAATGTTTGTTCATGTTACGGTCTCGTACAGCGACTAACTACTGCATTCAATGGGATATGCCACGATGACTCGATTTTCCAGATTACAGATCCACCTGCATTGGATAACACTGCTGCTCATTGCAATAGTGTATGCGGCGATGGAATTACGTGGCTGGTTTCCACGCTCATCCTTCGCATTTTCAGCAATGAGAACGCTGCATTACAACGCAGGTGTTGCCGTTTGGCTGTTAATGTTCATCCGATTAGGGCTAAAACACAGGTACAAAACCCCAGCGATCGTCCCATCACCACCTAGGTGGCAACATCATCTTGCGACAATGACGCACATTGTGCTTTATGCCACCTTCCTGGCATTACCGCTATTGGGCATTGCCATGATGGCGTATGGCGACAACGAATGGTCGCTCTTGGGCTTCACTGTCACCTCTTTCGTCACACCCGATGAAGACACCCAGTTCCTGCTAAAAGATATTCACGAAACGCTTGCCAACCTGGGCTATATGCTTATTGCCTTGCATGCAGGTGCAGCGCTCTTTCATCATTATGTCCAGCGTGATAATACGCTGCTGCGCATGATGCCAGGTAAATCCGACACATCTCAAACACACTAAAAATAAAGGCCAGAGCATGTGCTCTGGCCTTTACATCTTTACTCAGCAAAAACCGTTATTCCAGCGCTTTCCCTTTCAACTCAGGGATCAGGAACACCGTTGCGATAATATCGAGTACGTAGATACCAGCCAGCAACGCGATCGCCATTTGGAAGGAATAGACGCTGGCAACAGCACCAATGACCACAGGGCCAAAGCCCCCAACAGCACGCCCAACGTTGAACAGTACGTTCTGCGCGGTCGCACGGGCATTGGTTGGATACGCCTCGGACATGACAGCGCCATACCCCCCCATCATACCGTTAACGAACACACCGAGCAGTGCCCCCGCCCAAAGCATCGTCATGGGATCGGTCAACTGAGAGTAGGTCAACACCATAACCACGGCACCAACCTGGAACAACAAAAAGGAGGGTTTTCTGCCAATGCGATCCGCCAACTGCCCAAACACCCAGATACCGGCAATCATGCCCAAAATGGTCACCGAGGTCCACATCGCCGATTTGGTCAGGTTGAACCCCAACGTTTTAGATAGAAAGCTTGGCATCCAGATCATGATGCCGTAATAACCAAAGTTCTGCACTGACGTCAGTACCACGATCCCTGCGCTGACTTTACGGGTCGCTTTGTCTTTAATGAGAAGTTTGAAAGAAGACCAGGTCGAGGCTTTCTTTTCCGTCTTGCGCACAAACACTTCAGGCTCGTGCAAACGATGACGAATAAACCAAGCAACGAAGGCGGGAAGAATTCCCACCAGGAACATTCCCCGCCAGCCAATATGTGGCAGTAGAGCAGGCGTAATCAACGCCGCCCCCAGTACGCCAGCCTGCCAACCCAGAGCAACATAAGAAGAGGCACGAGCGCGGTGCTTAGCAGGCCAGGCTTCCGCCGCCAGCGCCATACCAATGCCAAATTCACCGCCCAGACCGATGCCAGCGATCGTCCGGTAGATCAGCAAATCCCAGTAACCCTGAGCAAAAGCACACAATCCGGTAAATACAGCAAACAGGACAATCGTCCAGGTCAGTACACGAATACGCCCATAACGATCGCTCAATGCACCAAAAATCAAACCACCAATCACAGCCCCGATCAGTGTCCAGGTGACCAACGATCCAGCCTGGCCAGAAGTAAGACTCAAATCTGCAGATATTGCCGTCAGCATAAAGCCGAGAATCAGCAAATCAAATCCGTCCATGGCGTAACCCACTGCCGACCCGGCTAACGCTTTCCAGCTGTAGCTGTCAACGTGTTCTTTTTCCGTGCTCACCGGTCTTGACGCGGGTGCACTTTGTGAAGGAATTGATTCCATCCTGCTCTCCTGAATCGTTGTTATAAGAATATGAAAATACGCGCCTGATGTTGCCTACCCTTGCCCTTGCGCACCACCAGTATCATTTTTGATACAAATATGACTAGCAATAGTCATACCACTTTTTACTCAACATCCACGCAAACGTTTACTTCGCAAGAACGCCTAATAGCGGGTTGCGAAAAAAATAATCACATGATTCATAACAAGTTATTATTTAGTCATGTCCTGAGAACAAGGAAATGTCTATTTGCACTAAAGGAATCGCGCACCAATTCAGGTAAAAATCAGCACCAAAATAATGCAAACGCACCATATTGTCACTAAATCAGTGCAATAAAAGAACTCGTGCCTTATATGCAAATCGATGTACTGGCTTCCCATCAATTGCTATGAAGACTGAAAAGTAGTAAAGATTTACTCATTTGTTTTATTTTTGATACAAAATAACAAGTAATAGTTAAAAAAAATCCTCCTGAAAGCGGAGGATGATTGGCAGAGAACACCTTTGCATCGCTTGATGCAAAGGGGAAAATCGCACGCTAAAACCGTTTTTTTCCCGATGAGTAGCTCGTCACCAAAGCGTTAATCGCTTGATAACGCACGGCTACCGATGCGGTTTTATCTGCAAGCGCCGGTTTTACGATATCAAGCAACCGTATCATTTCCGTTTTTGCCTGATGCGCGAAGTCAGGGCTAACGGCCTGATCGGCATACAAAGTGACATAGCTATCCGCCAAACCGCGCAAAACGTAATAGGAAACCGCGTTATCGGGATCGCTCACTATCAGGCTATCCAAATCACGGCGCAAGACAACATAACTGTCCGTGCCATCCAGACTCTGGGTAAATGCATGATATACCGTCGTAAAATCCATCATTGCCACCTTTAATCGCGGTTGCTCACCACATAGGGAAGCTACCTTTTCTAAAACGAATACCGCTGCTTGTCAACTGTGTTCAACAATAGATATCTAAAAATTGACACAAAGCAACACCAATCATCGTTTTTTCTTATTTTAAAAAACAAATATTTTTTTAAAAACAGACTATTGCCAAAACAAGAAATGTTATATTTCGCTTTTTGTCTAAATTTTTAGACAATAATATTGACGAGCATGAAAAAAACGCGCAACACTAAAAACCATAACATCAGCCGATGTTTATCACTCATGGTTATTCCACACGGCGTAACCGGTGACGGCTGACAGTACAGAGGATCAGGAGTCCCTATGCCGCCCCGTTTCACCACAGAAGAAATTACGGTGTTGCTGGAAGAATTACGCCAATTTTCCACCACCCACGGTCAAGATGGCGTCACGCGTCTCGCCTTCAGTCGGGAGGATGAGGCGGCGCATCGCTATCTCACAGACAAGCTGGCAACTCAGGGGCTTAGCGTATGTCGAGACGCCATGGGCACAATATTCGCGCGATTGCCCGGCTATGACCGCTCTCTCCCAGCGATTGCTACCGGCTCACATATTGATTCTGTCCCTAATGGAGGTGCATACGACGGAACGCTGGGCGTTATTACCGGCCTGTATGCACTGGCGCAATTTGAACCCGGCGAACTCAAACGCGACGTGGAATTGGTGGTATTCCGTGCGGAAGAATCCAGCCGGTTTGGCTTTTCCTGCATCGGTAGCAAAGTGTTGACTGGGCACATTGATCGTAGCGCGTGGACGAAAAACACTGACGATCAAGGATTGACGGTATTTCAGGCCCTGAGCGCGGCAGGTTACGCCGAAAATGATCTCGCCTCCTGCGAGCTCGCGCCCGCACGCTACGATGCCTTTATTGAACTGCATATCGAACAAGGGCGTCGGCTTGAAAACGAAGGAAAAACCCTCGGTATTGTCGAAGGAATCGCTGCACCGACGCGCTTTCGCGTGACCGTAACCGGCCTTGCCGATCATTCTGGTGCCACACCTATGTACCAGCGCCATGATGCTTTGGTCGCCAGCGCCATGATCATTGAAGATGTTCATCATGCAGCCTGCAAAGAGATGGTTTATGGCACCGTTGGCACCGTCGGCAAACTGGACGTATCGCCAAATGCGATGAACGTCATCCCTGGTCTGGTGAAGTTTTATGTTGATATTCGCGGTATCGATAAAAATAGCATCCAACGGGTTGCAGACCGTCTGGCCGATTCCGTCAGCAAAGTAGCAAAAGAGAACGATGTCCAGATTGCCCTAGAATCACTAGCAGCCGAAACGCCTACGTTGCTGAATAAATCGATTTGCAGTCTGTTGGAAGAGAACGCAATGCAAGAGGGCGTTACCTGCATGCGTATGGCCAGCGGTGCCGGGCATGACGCAATGTACATGGCCAGTCGCTACCCCACAGCGATGCTGTTCGTTCCCTCGAGAGAGGGCATCAGCCATCACCCTGCGGAATATACGGCACCGCAGGATATCGCACTGGCAGCCAAGGTATTGAAAAACACGCTGGCACGTTTAGCCAACGCCTGAAGCAGAGACAACAGAGAACGCAATCAGTAGCGCTCGAGGGTATCACGTAAAAGGCGCAGGGCATCCTCCCCTTTGGCGGCATTTTCCCACAGCGAGTCAAACAAAGATTGATGGTGGTGAATAGCTTCTTTTGATGAGGAAACCCACGCAACTCCTGCACTGATATTGGGTAGTTCCCCCAGACGGAAGGGGCTGGAGGCAACAGAAAGCGCCTCGTTGTCGTTATAGAAAATCTGGAAGGTAGAAGAGGGAATCGTCTCTTTGGTGATAGCAACCTGAACGATATCTTTTTTCTCTTCCAATAAGTGGAGCAAATATTTCACTTCCTGACGCGCAGCCAGCACACGCTCCATGCGCGTACTGGGTGAAATATTCAAAGAACCTACCAGCCCGAGATGAATAAATTTCTCGATGTGCTGAATACCGATCAGGTTATGTATTTTCGGCAAATGGGTATTCAGGTGGGATTTACGTTCCGAAAGAATAGCCAGCGTTTGTAATGACTTCTGGTCTAGCTTGTCGCCCTGCACCGTAGTGCTGTCGGTTTCCAGCAACATTTGTTGCAGGTAGGCATCGTATTTTTCTGAAGTCAGAAGATAGGAGAAAGGTTCAAAGTGAGAATAAATACGCGTAGAGCCCTCTTCGAGTTGGCGCATTCTCTCAAAGAAACCACTGGCATGGGGATAATACTCCATGCCCACGCCCAGCAGCGTCTCGACAGTGGTATTCAGGCACTGCGCCAAACGCTCAAGAGTTTCGATCTTTTTTATTTCGCCTTTTTCCAAACGGTATACCGCTGCTCGCGATATACCCAGCTCGACAGCAATCTGTTCTGCATTGAGCGACGCGGCAATTCGGTACGCACGCAACCGTTGCCCAATAGCCAAATAATCGATCGACGTGTGGTTCATTATTCCAGGCCACTGAAAAATTTGCATTATTTTATCATCAACGGTGCTGACTGACAAATGTAGCCACCCACGGTGAATGCCGTGATGACACTGCATTATATACCCTAAATAATTCGAGTTGCAGGAAGGCGGCAAGGGAGTGAATCCCGATGAGCTTACTCAGGTAAGTGATTCGGGTGAGTGAACGCAGCCAACGCACCTGCAGCTTGAAGTATGACGGGTATAGCGTTAACAAATAAATACAACGCCACTCCAGGGCGAAAACCATTATGCGCGGAACTGTTTTCCTTTTTGTGCCGTGCCAGGGAAATTTATATTACGTATATCAACGGAGTTTTTATGACAATGCGTGACGATGCCGCGCGTGCCTGTACCCGTAGAGGAAGTACCGCGCGCGAAAATACAGCCAGCGTGCTCAGCAATGAATGGGTCAATGATGAATATAAACATCTGCGCGTTCGCGTTGATGCCCTTGCGGCACAGGTAAAACCAGGCCAATTCTTCAACCTGCAATGCCCGCAGACAGAACAGGACAAACCCTTTTTCCGCCGTCCAATGAGCACCTGGTTTGCCAATACGGAGCAGGGCTATGTCGATTTCCTGTATAAGGTGGTCGGTGCCGGAACACGAGGTCTGTCCACGCTGCGCCCACAGGATGCGGTGAATGTGCTGGGTCCGCTGGGTAATGGCTTCACGCTGCAACCGGACCATCGCCATATTTTGGTCGCCGGGCGCGGCGTAGGTCTGGCAACGCTGGCACCGCTGGCCGAGCACGCTGCGGCGCATGATGTGCACGTTACCGCTCTGCTGAGTGCCCGCGATCGCGAGCATTTGATGTCACAGCAGCGTTTTCTCGCCAGCGGTGCCGATCTTATAGAGGTAATAGACAGCGACGGCTCAAGTGCCATGGCGCAGGTTGAGCAGCGCATTCGCACAGTACACCGACAGCGCCCAATCGATGCCGTCTATACCTGCGGTTCATCCAGGGTGATTCAGTTGTTACAACGCCTCTCGCAGGAATTGGGGTTCAGCGGCGAAGCGGCACTGGAACAGCAGATGGCATGCGGTTTGGGTATGTGCTACTGCTGCGTTCGCTCCATGCGTGATCAAGAGAGTCAAGCGCTCACCGATAAACGCGTCTGCTACGACGGTCCTGTATTCCCGCTGCATGAGGTGGTGTTATGATCGATTTGAGCGTCGATATTAACGGACTGCGCCTGACAAATCCGGTGATGCCAGCGTCAGGGACTTTTGCCGAAGGGTTAGCCGACGTAATTGACTTTAACCGCCTTGGTGCTTTCGTCACCAAAACCTTCACACTACACCCGCGTAGCGGTAACCCACTACCGCGCGTCTGTGAACTGGATTCGGCCATGCTCAACGCCATTGGTATCCCCAGTAAAGGCGTTGAGGACTTTATTGAACATACGCTGCCGTTTTATCAGCGCTATGCCCCGCCGCTGATCGCCAGCATCTCTGCGCCTACAGCACAGGAGTTTGCCACCCTGGCAGCACGCCTGAGCGAAGTGCCGGGCATTGCCGCCATTGAGGCCAATATTTCCTGCCCCAATATTGAAGAAGACGGGCGCGCCTTCGCCATTGAGCCTGTGGCAACTGCCCGAGTGATCAAGGCATTACGCCAGGCTACATCCCTTCCACTTTGGGCCAAACTAACACCGAATACGTCGGATGTCGCCGCTGTCGCGCAGGCAGTAGAAAACGAAGGTGGAGATGCGGTAGTGGTGGGCAACACGCTTTTGGGTATGAGTATTGATATCCACAGCCGTCGGCCTCGGCTGGGCAATATCATGGGAGGGCTTTCTGGCCCAGCCATCAAGCCTATTATGCTGCGCATGGTCTACCAGTGCCACAAGCATATCTCCATCCCGATCATTGGCTGCGGCGGTATTTCCAATGCGGAAGATGCCATCGCCTATTTGCTGGCTGGCGCCAGTGCCGTACAGGTTGGAACCGCAACGTTTATCCAACCGCAGACCATGATTACGCTGTTAGATGACCTGCAGCAGTATGCTGAACAGCAGGGTATTCGGCATATCACCGAATTAACCGGTGCGCTTGATGATGCACCGGTGCTGGCAGATTTACGCTAACGGGATTCGGGTTTACGCATTCCCGCTAACCCCGGCATGGCATCGCGCATTAACGCCAAAAATTTGCGTAGCCGTGCGGGATAGTAATTTGCGTAAGGGTAGAGCAAAAAAACCGGCAGTGGTGATGCTTGCCACTGCGGTAATACATGAATAAGTCGGCCTGAACGAATGTCATCCTCCACCAGCCAGGCCGAAATAATGACAGCGCCAATACTGCTCAATGCGGCCTGACGCACCGCATACAGACTGTCCGACGTGAGTCGCGGAGCAATGGGAAAGTGCACGCTCTGCCCTGTTTCACTGTGGGATAACGTCACATCGTAGTGATAAAACTGCCTGATGGCGATCCAGGGCAAAGCCGCCAGCGCATCAATCTCCTCAACGGCACGCTGAGCCTGAGCCAACAGTGCGGGAGATGCCACGATAATACGTGGTACCTCCGCCAAACGCGTGGCTACCGTAGCAGGATCGGTAGCAGGCCCAACATGTATCGCACAATCGATATTGTCAGCGATAAAATCCGGCGATTTATCATTGAGCATCCATTCCACAGAGAGCTGCCCGTACTGATTGAGAAATTGCGTCAGTGGCACAATAAGCTGTTCTTGACCAAAGGCATGAGGAGCGCGAACCCGAAGCACTCCTGTAGGCTCAGCATCAGCGCCTTTCAAATCATCCTCTAGCGCTTCCCAGGCTGCTATCAGCGTTCGAGCATGTTGATAACAACGCTCACCGTCATCCGTCAGTTTCATGGCATGGGTTGTTCGCAGCAAAAGTTTGGTATTGAGCAACTGCTCCAACGCCTGCAAACGGCGGCTGATGGTTGCCTGGGTCGTGCCCAATTGCTGTGCCGCTGCCGAAAGAGAGCCACTTTCAATAATACGCGTCAAGGTTTGCATTAGTTCTATACGATCTATGTTACTCAATATGCCACCTCTCATACGTCATAAGTATAACTGTTTTACCACTTACCCGACTACAACGCGACCCTGCATTGCTGAACAATACCCCCAACACGACAGCACAACTGGGGAAATATTTATGTCGACCATATCAAATGCCGAGAGCGAAAGCGTCGTACAGCCGACCCTTTCCGGTCTCATGACGCTTATCCTTGCCATTGGGGCGGGGTTCAGCGTTGCATCAATCTACTATGTTCAGCCGATTCTGCCGCAGATGGGGCATGACTTGCATCTGACACTTGATGGCATGGGACTGGTGCCTACGCTGACTCAAATTGGTTATGCGCTCGGCATCCTGCTTTTATTGCCACTCGGTGATCGCTACGACAGGCGTAAAATCATCGCCGTTAAAAGCACGGCATTGACGGCCATGCTCTGGTTATGCAGTCAAGTGACAGGGCCAACCGCGCTGTGGCTTTCCAGCCTGCTGCTCGGCATGGCCGCCACTCTGGCGCAAGATATTGTGCCCGTCGCCGCCATTTTGGCCCCAGTTGGAAAACAGGGAAAAACCGTCGGCACGGTCATGACCGGTTTGCTGGTCGGGATACTGCTGTCTAGAACCGTGAGCGGCGTGGTGGGTGAGTACATTGGCTGGCGTGCCATGTACCAGTTAGCCGCCCTTAGTATCGCAATTATCGGTATCGCCTTGTGGCGTATTCTGCCTGCGTTTGCTCAACATTCCGCCTTGAGCTACCCAGGATTATTACGCTCTATGTTACAACTGTGGCGTAGCTACCCCGCACTGCGCCGTGCAGCGCTGGCACAAGGGCTGCTTTCCGTAGGTTTTAGCGCATTCTGGTCAACGCTTGCGGTTATGCTGGAACAGCATTACCAGTTGGGCAGTGCCGTAGCAGGCACCTTCGGCCTGGCAGGTGCTGCCGGGGCGATGGCCGCCCCACTCTCAGGTAGCCTTTCGGACCGTTTTGGCGCAGGGAAAGTCACACAGCTAGGCGCAGCGCTCTCGGCAATCTCTTTTGCTGCCCTGTTTCTGTTACCCGCACTGCCGCTACACAGCCAACTGGCATTGATCGCGCTTTCTGCTGTAGGTTTTGACTTGGGGCTGCAATCCGCACTGGTGTCCCACCAAACGTTGGTTTATAGCTTGAACGCTCAGGCACGTGGCCGGCTCAACGCGCTGCTGTTTACTGGCGTATTCATTGGAATGGCATCAGGATCGGCGTTGGGAGCAAAAGCGATGTCCCTTGCAGGTTGGCCTGGCGTCACGCTACTTGCCACACTTGCCAGCGTAATGTGCCTTATCGTGAGGCTACGTTCAGAAAAAAATAACGCTTAATCATCACACCGGGCGGCAAATCATGTCGCCCGTTATTAAAAAAACGCTAGTTAAGGCTCGTTTTTTAATAACACAGCTACACTTAGTCTATTCGCATCCCGCATATATCCATGTCGCGATTCAACATGACGAACCTCGCGCGGAATCCTCTACTGGCAGGCATTTTTTTCATGGGATAGTTAGCCAGCATGGATAAGTAATGCGGACATGTCCGCATGGAGGAAAAGGAACACCATTGCATGAATAGACGCCTACAGACGGTCGAACAGCGGTCATCACCTTCTCTGCAGAATCTGATGGCAGGTTTTATCCTGCTTATTATTCTGGCTGTTGTGATACTCAATGGATGGGTCGTTTTTAATTCTTATCAACGCACTCTTGAAACCACCGAAAAACAAGCAGATAACTTATCTCTCTCTCTATCACGTCACGCAGAAGATACTTTCTTGCAAGTTGAATTGCTGCTTTCGGATATCAATGAGCGCATCACGCAAGATGGATTTGGTGGTCAACAATTTTCTCGCTTGCAACAAACACTCAAAAACCGCAAATCAACGCTTCCCCAACTGCATGGTATCTTTGTCTATGATTCCACAGGGCGATGGCTGGTAACATCAGCCGATAACATTCCCCAAAATGCCAATAACTCGGATCGTGAATATTTCATTTATCACCGAAATCACCCCAGTACAGCGCTGTATATTGGCAATGTGATACGCAGCCGTTCTACTGACGATCTGATTATTCCCGTTTCCATGCGTTTAAATAATAATGATGGTAGTTTTGCTGGCGTACTACTCGCCACCATTTCACTCAACTATTTCAAACTCTATTATGGCTACTACTCAATGGGGGACACAGACGTATTAGCCATATTATTGTCTGACGGGCATATCCTGTATGGCCGCCCTTTTGATGATTCCCAAATTAACCGAGATGTATCAGGTAGCCCGCTGTTCATGGAGCATTTGAAGTCATCCATCAGTGGCACGGCAACCTTCTATTCCGCCGTTGATCACGTTGAACGCATCTATGGTTACACGCGCCTGAAACGCTATCCTATCGTGATAGCTGCGGGTTATAACAAAACCCAGGTGCTATCAAACTGGAAAGTAGACTCCACTATTTATACCGCTATCGCGCTGACCTTGCTGCTGATCATGAGCAGCATGGGCGCCATGGTGCTTAAGCAGATCAAGGTCAACGAAAAAAACCAAATTGACCTGACCAAGGTACGCGATCAGCTCACCGCAATGAATCACACGCTAGAAACGCTGGCCCTGCTGGATGGTCTCACTGGTCTGGCCAACCGGCGCCAGTTTGATATTTTTCTGCGCGAAACCATTGCGCAGTCCGCTCTTTCCGGCAAGCAGATAGCGCTTATCATGCTTGATGTCGATATGTTTAAGAAATATAACGACCATTATGGTCACGTTGAAGGCGATAAATGCCTGCAAACCGTTAGTCATGCATTAAGCAGCATGCCGCGTCGCAAAGAGGATTTAATTGCTCGCTATGGTGGCGAAGAGTTTGTCATCATCCTAATGGACGTAACGGAAGAGGGGGCGATAGCGTTCGCAGAGCGTGCGCTGGAATCCATCAGACATCAGCGAATTCCCCATGAGTTCACGACGTTGGACGAAAAAATCGTCACTGCCAGCGCCGGCGTCTATATTTTTGTGGGCACAACCCCAGCCCAAGCCCCAGAAAGCGTTATTAATCGCGCAGATAAGGCGCTGTATCAAGCGAAGAACAATGGCAGAAATCGCGTTGAAATTGCGACATCGTAAGTAAATAGCCGCTCGGGCCAGACGAATTTATATTAATACAGAACCTGACAGCGCGCGTCGCTTCTGACAAAATAGCGCCATCCCCGTAGTTTTATTTGATGGATTTCCACCGAAATGGCAGCAAAGATTATTGATGGTAAAACGATTGCGCAGCAGGTAAAGGATGAAGTTTGTGCACGCGTTAAGCAGCGTCTGGCTGAGGGCAAGCGTGCGCCCGGTCTGGCAGTCGTATTAGTCGGCGATAATCCCGCCTCACAGATTTACGTCGCAAGCAAACGTAAAGTGTGTGATGAGGTGGGCTTTGTATCCCGCTCTTATGATTTACCCTCCAGCACTACCGAATCTGCGCTGCTCGCGCTGATTGACGAACTGAATGCCGACAACACCATTGATGGTATTTTGGTCCAATTACCCCTCCCCGAGGGGATTGATAACACCAAAGTGATTGAGCGTATCGCCCCCGATAAAGACGTGGACGGCTTCCACCCCTACAATGTTGGCCGACTGTGTCAACGCGATCCGCTGTTACGCGCCTGCACGCCACGCGGCATCATAACGCTGCTGGAACGCCACAATGTGGACATGTTCGGTTTGAACGCTGTTGTGGTAGGCGCGTCGAATATTGTTGGTCGGCCAATGAGTCTGGAGCTGCTGCTGGCCGGCTGCACCACGACGGTCACCCACCGCTTTACCAAAAATCTGCGTCAACACGTTGAGCAGGCAGACCTGCTCATCGTTGCCGTTGGCAAACCGGGCTTTATTCCCGGCGAGTGGATTAAACCAGGAGCCATTGTAATTGATGTCGGCATCAATCGCCTGGAGAGCGGGAAAGTGGTGGGTGATGTGGAGTTTTCCGTCGCACAAGAGCGCGCGTCATTGATAACACCGGTGCCCGGAGGCGTTGGTCCAATGACCGTTGGAACACTGATTCAAAACACGCTGCAGGCCTGCGAAGAGTACCACGACGGCAAGGCGTGACAGCGCTGAATATGGTTAACACAGAAGCTTAACGTTAACATCGCGCGCTCAGGCGCGCCTTTTTCTTTCTTACAGCAGGATGTTATGGAAACCTTTCATCTCGATAAACACCCGTACGTTGAACTGTGCGATCTGCTTAAACTGCTTGGCTGGAGCGAAAGTGGCGCTGCCGCCAAAGCCGCCATTGCACAAGGCAATGTGACCGTTGACGGCCAGATAGAAACGCGCAAACGCTGCAAAATTATTGCGGGTCAACAGGTCACCTTTGCGGGTCAATCCGTTAATGTAGCACCTTAAGCTGTCTCGTTAGCGTGACCGAATAAAAATCGCCCGCGACGGTAAAGCGTTCGCGGGCGATTCTTTAACGTGGTGGCATCATTTTTAACGTAATGCCACAAGCAATGCGGTTATTTACGACGCCAAATAGTGCCCTGCGGGCCGTCTTCTAAAACGATTCCCATTTCCGTCAGTCGTGCGCGGGCAACATCGGCTTGCGCCCAGTCCTTTGCCTTACGCGCATCATTGCGCTGCTGAATCAAGGCTTCAATTTCTTGCACTTCATCGTTATCCGCCTGCGAACCACTTTGCAGGAAAGCTTCCGGATCTTGCTCCAACAGACCCAGGATACCCGCCAGACGACGCAATTCGGCCGCCAGACCTTCTGCCGCAAGGCTGTCTTCCGCCTTCAGTCGGTTAACATCACGCGCCATGTCAAACAACACAGAGTAAGCTTCAGGCGTATTAAAATCATCATCCATGGCGGTACGAAAACGCGCTTCAAACGTCTCACCGCCTTTCGCAACTGCCGAAGGATCGGTACCACGTAGTGCGGTGTACAAACGCTCCAGAGAGGCACGTGCCTGTTTCAGATTCTCTTCACTGTAGTTCAGTTGGCTACGATAATGACCCGACATCAGGAAATAACGCACAGTTTCGGCATCGTAATACTTCAGCACATCACGCACGGTAAAGAAGTTGTTCAGCGATTTGGACATCTTCTCACGATCGATCATCACCATACCGGAATGCATCCAGTAGTTAACGTAAGGGCCGTCATGGGCACAGGTCGATTGTGCAATTTCATTCTCATGATGCGGGAACATCAGATCGGAACCGCCACCGTGAATATCGAAATGCTCACCAAGTTGTTTGCAGTTCATAGCGGAACACTCAATATGCCAACCGGGGCGCCCTTCACCCCACGGGGATGTCCAGTGAGGCTCACCGGGCTTGGACATTTTCCACAGCACAAAATCCATCGGATTGCGTTTCACTTCCGCAATTTCAATGCGTGCGCCCGCTTTTAACTGTTCAAGATCTTGTCGAGAAAGCACACCATACCCCGGCGCACTGTCTACGGAAAACATCACATCACCATTCTCAGCGACGTAGGCATGTTTGCGCGCGATAAGTTGCGCCACCAGTTCAATAATTTCTGCGATATGGTGTGTTGCACGCGGCTCCAGGTCAGGACGCAAAATATTTAGCGCGTCGAAATCTGCGTGCATTTCAGCGATCATGCGCGAGGTTAGTTGCTCGCAGCTCTCACCATTCTCTGCTGCACGCTTGATGATTTTATCGTCAATATCCGTAACGTTGCGCACATATTTCAGCGAATATCCCAAATAGCGCAAATACCTGGCAACGACATCGAATGCGACAAAAGTACGCCCGTGACCGATATGACACAGGTCATATACGGTAATGCCACATACATACATGCCCACGTTTCCGGCATGAATAGGTTTAAATTCCTCTTTTTGGCGACTCAGCGTATTAAAAATCTTTAACATCAAAGCATTCCATGGTGTTCGCAGGAGAAGTGAATGAGTATGCATGGCGAACGGAACGCCCCTCGATAAAGGGAGGTTCTGCAAGCCTAGCAGCGTATTGAAACCTGAACCTCGGCCTATTGCAAGACTGAGACTGCGTAATAGAAAGATAATTGATAAGGATTAAAAAAACAGAAACCCGACAACAGAGTGCCGGGCTTCATGTTACAACGTAAAAACCGAATACGCGTTAACGCAAATTCGGGTTACTCATTACGGAGTATTTCCCACTGCCTAACAGGGCAATAGCCAGTGCAGCAAAGAAGAACACGGCGGTGGGTTCAGCACCCCAGGCGCCGGTTTTCGCCAGCGAAACAAATCCCGCAGGTGCAGCCAGAAATTGAGCGACCACCATGGTGCCTGCGACCACTAGCGCTGAAGGACGTGTCAGAATGCCGAGAATCAACAAGATTGGGGCAACCACTTCACCCGCAAAAACCCCATACGCAATAAACGTTGGTAATCCCGCGTTCGTTAGCATACCCGCAATGGCACCAACACCATCGACAACTTTATGCCAACCATGAAAAATCAACAAAATGCCAAAAGCGAGACGCAGCAGCAGTTTGCCTGCATCGGGTTTATCCAGAACACGATTGATTAAGCCCAGCATGATTCACCTGTTAGTATTGTTAATAAAGTCAGTAATACGAATCATTTAAGACTAATCTGAGCCGATTGCAAATCCCACACCCAAATCAGTAATGTTTGATCTACAACAAGAAAAATTTTATTCAAAAAAATAACTCAAATTCATGACATATAGTCAATTTCATTGACATTGAGTTATTTTTAACCAAATAGTCCACATTTGCCGGGGAATAGTTCCCGCACTTTACTGACTCACGCTACCAGTTATGCTATAAGAGCGCCTTAGTTATTCAGCCTTTGTGCAGGCAGAGCTGTCTGGCAGTTCTTGTCTCATCCTTCTGGTTATCAGGGTTTACTCATTATGATTACATTACATACAAACTTCGGTGACATCGTCATTAACACGTTTGCAGACAAAGCGCCTGCCACCGTAGAAAATTTCGAAAACTACTGCCGCAACGGTTTCTATGACAACACCATTTTTCACCGTGTGATCAATGGGTTTATGATTCAGGGTGGCGGTTTCGCTCCAGGCATGCAGCAAAAAGCGACCCAGGCACCTATCGCTAACGAAGCCAACAACGGCCTGAAAAATACGCGTGGCACGCTGGCAATGGCGCGTACCAACGATCCGCATTCAGCTACTGCACAGTTCTTTATTAACCTGGTTGATAACGATTTCCTCAATTTCCGTTCTGAACGTGCAGACGGTTGGGGCTACTGTGTATTTGCCGAAGTGACCGAAGGTATGGATGTGGTTGATAAGATCAAAGGTGTAGCAACAGGCCGCAGCGGTATGCACCAAGACGTTCCAAAAGAAGATGTGGTTATAACCAGCGTTACCATCAGCGAATAATCGCGGGCAGCATGGCGACACTGTTTATTGCCGACCTGCATCTGAACGTACACGAACCGGCGATTACCGCCGGTTTTCTGCGTTTTCTTGAGCGTGATGCAAAACAGGCTGATGCGCTCTACATATTGGGCGATCTGTTCGATGCCTGGATTGGCGATGACGATCCACAATCATTGCATGCGACCGTCGCAAAAGCGCTGCATCAGTTGCAACAGTCGGGTGTTCCCTGCTACTTCATTCACGGAAACCGTGACTTTCTGTTGGGTAAGCATTTTGCCCAACGGGCGGGCATGACATTGCTGCCCACAGAGCAGGTAGTGGAACTTTATGGTCGCCGGATACTGATCATGCACGGCGATACCCTGTGCATTGATGACGAGGCCTATCAGAAATATCGCCGCCGTGTACACAACCCGGTTATCCAATGGTTGTTCCTGCATTTACCGCTGAGTCTGCGTCTTAAGATTGCGGCCAGAATGCGCGCCGCGAGCCAGCAGGCAAACCGGCAAAAATCCCAGCAGATCATGGATGTCAATCCTCAGGCAGTGCAGGTATGTTTTCAGACACATGCCGTCAACACGTTGATTCACGGTCATACCCATCGCCCAGCGATCCATACAGTCGTTACCGAAAGCGGCGAAGTACAACGTGCCGTACTTGGCGCCTGGCATGAACAAGGGTGGATGATAAAAGTCACGGCTGACGATACCGCATTGATTTCATTTCCCTTCTAATCTCTTCTGCCTTTTCGCATTCGTTCTTGTAAACAAATGACGTATTAAACGGCTCGACCACCGCCATTTACCTCTACGCAACCGTTTTCCTTCCTGCAAGCTCATGATATGATCTGCGCCCTCCAGCCAGGGCGTCATTGCTTTCTGGCCGACGCAGACATGCGTCTCAATACGTAATATCACAGGAGCACTACAGGCATGTCATCCAACGCTGCCCCGGCAAAAATTGCTATCGTCATGGGTTCAAAGAGTGACTGGGCTACGATGCAGTTTGCTGCGGAAATTCTCACTACACTTGCTATTCCCTTTCACACCGAAGTTGTTTCAGCGCACCGCACGCCGGACAAGCTGTTTAGCTTTGCTGAGCAAGCCGCTCAAAACGGTTTTGACGTGATCATCGCGGGCGCTGGGGGAGCAGCGCACTTACCCGGCATGCTGGCAGCGAAAACGCTGGTACCCGTGCTGGGCGTGCCGGTACAGAGTGCAGCATTAAGCGGCGTTGACAGCCTGTATTCTATTGTACAGATGCCGCGTGGCATTCCGGTGGGCACGCTGGCTATCGGCAAAGCGGGGGCCGCCAATGCTGCCCTGCTCGCCGCACAGATTCTGGCGTTGCATGATGGCGAGTTGGCCGTTCGTCTCTCCGACTGGCGTCAACAGCAAACCGATGAGGTACTGGCTCATCCCGATCCGCGGGAGGACGCATGAAACCCGTTTGCGTTTTAGGAAATGGCCAACTGGGTCGAATGTTACGTCAAGCCGGTGAACCCTTGGGCATTGCAGTTTACCCTGTGGGACTGGATGCCGAGCCCGAATCCGTGCCGTTTCATCATGCTGTTATCACTGCCGAGATCGAACGCTGGCCAGAAACCGCATTGACGCGTGAGCTGGCGGAGCACGCGGCCTTCGTTAACCGTGACATTTTTCCGCGTCTGGCCGATCGCCTGACGCAAAAACAGCTGTTGGATTCGTTGCAATTACCCACGGCCCCTTGGCAGTTACTGACCGCAGAGCAAGAGTGGCCCGCAATCTTTACCCGTCTGGGTGAACTGGCAATCGTCAAGCGTCGCGTGGGTGGCTATGATGGCCGTGGACAGTGGCGCTTACGTCATGATACTGCTCACACGCTGCCGCAAGAATGCTATGGCGAATGTATTGTAGAACAGGGTATTGCTTTTTCCGGTGAAGTGTCGATGGTGGGTGCACGCAGTGCGGATGGACACTGTGTCTTCTATCCGCTGACACACAATCTGCATGAGGATGGCATTCTGCGCGCCAGCGTTGCACTGCCAGAACCGGACTCACACATGCAACAACAGGCAGAAGCCATGCTTGCCGCCATAATGAATGCTCTCGGGTATGTCGGCGTGATGGCAATGGAGTGCTTTATTGTGGGCGATCGTTTGCTGATTAACGAATTAGCCCCCCGCGTGCACAACAGCGGCCATTGGACACAAAATGGCGCCTCCATCAGCCAGTTTGAGTTGCACCTCCGCGCCATTCTGGAACTGCCATTACCAAAACCCGTGATTGATGCACCTGCCGTTATGATCAATCTGATCGGCACAGAGGTTAATCAAGATTGGCTGTCACTACCGCTGGTTCATCTTCACTGGTATGACAAAGAAGTGCGTCCAGGACGTAAAGTCGGTCACCTAAACCTGACGCACAGCGATCGCAGGCAATTGCAGGATACGTTGCAGTCACTGATGCCATTGTTGCCTGAAGCCTATCGCTCTGGGTTACAGTGGGCGCAAGCAACGCTTTAAAACCGTTCTCTTCCCGTCTCACAGCTTGGTGTGTTGGCGGGAAATACCCTCACTTATCACTCCTGCTTTTTATGCAAACAAAAATAAAAACATACCGTGAGGTTGCTGACAAACTCTTTTGGGTATGTCCGTGTTTCCCGGTGAATCACGACGAGAGGCCATTATGGGCCAGCGCACACGTTGTTCAAATTTACTCCAGACAAATTTGTCGGCGGCTTACGCCGCTACGACCCCATCGCCGCACTTCACCTAATAACGGGCTTTGTCATCAGACTGACATACTGTTTTCATCGTGTTATTTTGACGTGACATCTAGATTATTAGGTCTATTATTAATCGCTCTTAATTCAGCTCTATATCCTAAATAATTTGAGTTGCAGGACAAAACGTTTACGTTTGAACAGCGCTTGCGCTTGCCCTTTAGGGCGAGGCTCATTTATGAGTCTCGTAATGCGGCAAGCGAGTAATTCGGATGAATGAGTACCGCCAAGACATATGCAACGTCAAGGATGACGGGTATATTTATTAGTAACCGCATTATTGGCTATTATTTATCAGAAATAACGACTTAAAGTATCAAATAAGAGACCTTAAAAATAAATAACATAAAGTATCAACATTGATATTTTATTTATGGTCGAATTTTGATAAAATTGAAACACGTCAATTCATTTATGTGATCATCTCAATATTATTCGCTGACCGCCTCAATATAGAATGCCGCCACAATCAACATTGACTCTCTAACATGCGCTCGCGTTATAAAAACGCCTCGATGTTTATTATTTACACAATATCGGTATCGCAGCCGATATTGACATGATTTGCAAACTGTGTTCACCAAGGAGAACCTATTATGAGCACAATCCAAGAAAGCAGTGCGATCGTCGCACCCGCTTCTGGTTGGCGTAAAAGCGATACGGTCTGGATGCTTGGCCTGTATGGCACGGCCATTGGTGCGGGCGTACTGTTTCTGCCAATTAATGCCGGTATCGGTGGATTAGTTCCATTGATTATTATGGCAATTATTGCTTTTCCTATGACGTATTTCTCTCACCGCGCATTGTGTCGATTTGTTTTATCCGGTAAGAAAGGCGGTGAAGATATTACTGAAGTCGTCGAAGAACATTTCGGTGTTGGTGCGGGAAAATTAATCACCTTGCTGTATTTCTTTGCAATTTACCCTATTCTTCTGGTTTATAGCGTTGCTATTACCAATACGGTAGACAGTTTTATCACTCACCAACTTCATTTACCCTCTCCACCGCGTGCCGTACTGTCACTGGTATTAATTCTGAGCTTGATGTTTATCGTCCGTTTTGGCGAAGCCATGATTGTAAAAGCCATGAGTATTCTGGTTTATCCTTTTGTCATGGTATTGATGTTACTAGCACTTTATTTAGTTCCTCATTGGAATTTAGCGATTTTTGATAATATTTCCTTTACCAACAGCGCAACCGGAAATGGATTATTGTCGACTTTGTGGCTGGCGATCCCGGTAATGGTCTTCTCCTTTAACCATTCACCTATCATCTCCTCTTTTGCTGTTGCCAAGCGCAAAGAATACGGCGACGACGCGGAGCCCAAATGCTCCCGCATTCTGTCCTACAGCCATATCATGATGGTACTGACCGTGATGTTCTTTGTGTTCAGTTGCGTACTGAGCCTGTCCCCCACAGAGCTGATGGAAGCCAAAACACAAAACATCTCTATTTTGTCTTATCTGGCGAACCATTTTAATAACCCAGTCATGGCCTATCTGGCCCCGGTTATCGCGACCATTGCCATCTCCAAATCATTCCTCGGACACTATCTGGGGGCGGGTGAAGGCTTTAACGGCATGGTGATCAAATCGCTGCGCAGCCGTGGCAAAACCATTGAGCATACAAAACTGAACCGCATCACAGCACTGTTTATGCTGGTGACCACCTGGATTGTCGCAACGCTCAACCCCAGTATTCTGGGCATGATCGAAACGCTGGGTGGGCCGGTTATCGCTTGCCTGCTGTTCCTGATGCCTATGTACGCCATTCAGAAAGTCCCGGCGATGAAACAATACAGCGGGCAAGTAAGCAACGTGTTCGTTACCGTGATGGGTCTGATCGCTATCACCGCCATCGTCTATAGCCTGCATTAATCCACTCAGAAGCGGCATTAGGTCGCTTCCCCGTTCTCCCTCACTGATGTCTGGATACGGTTGGCACATATTGCCAGCCGCCTCTCGGCACACCTGATGACGGAATCTGTTGGCAGTGCGTCCGTATTGCCAACATCTTGTTAGAGGAAATCGCCATGGTCAGCGTATTCGAAATTTTTAAAATTGGTATTGGACCGTCGAGTTCGCATACCGTCGGGCCGATGAAAGCGGGCAAAATGTTTACCGATGAGTTGGTCAGCCAGTCACTTATCGCCTCCGTTACCCATATTGTCGTGGACGTTTACGGTTCGCTTTCCCTGACCGGTAAAGGACACCATACAGATATCGCCATTATTATGGGTCTTGCCGGAAACCTGCCCGATAGCGTGGATATCGACACTATTCCGGCTTTTATTCAACAGGTGAAAGAGACACAACGCCTGCCTTTGCTGGGTGGTGACTACGAGGTGAACTTCCCTCTGGAAACAGCGCTGCGTTTTCAGGCTGAAAACCTGCCGCTGCACGAAAACGGCATGACTGTCCGTGCTTACCAGCAGCAAACCTTACTGCATAGCAAAACCTATTATTCCATCGGCGGTGGCTTTGTTGTCGATCAAGAACATTTCGGCAAGACGCTAACAACCGAAGAGACTGCACCCTACCCGTTCTATTCCGCGCAAAAATTGCTGCAACACTGCCACGATCACTGCCTGTCACTTTCCGCCATCGTGATGAAGAATGAGATTGCCATGCATGGGCGTGAAGCCATTGAGCACTATTTTGCCGACGTGTGGCAAACCATGCAAAATGCCATTCACCGCGGCATGAACACAGAAGGTATTCTTCCCGGTCCACTGCGCGTTCCGCGCCGCGCCTCGGCGTTGCACCGTTTGCTGTTTATCAACGATCGTTTTTCTAAAGACCCAATGGATGCCATGGACTGGGTAAACATGTTCGCTATGGCGGTATCCGAAGAAAATGCGGCAGGTGGACGCGTTGTGACAGCCCCCACCAATGGGGCATGCGGCATTATTCCCGCCGTGCTGGCTTACTACAATCAGTTTGTACAACCGGTCACGCAGGAATCCTATCTGCGCTATTTTCTGGCCGCAGGTGCCATCGGTATGCTGTATAAAATGAACGCCTCTATCTCTGGGGCTGAAGTCGGCTGTCAGGGTGAAGTCGGTGTTGCCTGTTCCATGGCAGCAGCCGGGCTGGCGGAACTGCTGGGCGCAAACCCGGAACAGGTCTGCATCGCGGCAGAAATTGGCATGGAGCATAATCTGGGGTTAACCTGCGATCCCGTGGCAGGTCAGGTACAGGTGCCCTGCATCGAGCGCAACGCTATTGCTTCCGTTAAGGCAATTAACGCAGCACGCATGGCAATGCGTCGCACCAGTGAGCCCCGCGTGTCACTGGATAAGGTGATTGAGACCATGTACGAAACCGGCAAAGATATGAATGCCAAATACCGAGAAACCTCGCGCGGTGGATTGGCGATTAAAGTCGTATTGTGCGAATAACGCGGTATCTTCTCATCATCCTCGGCTCACATACTCACGTCCCCCCTCGGCGAAAGCCGGGGGTCTCTGTAAGACAAAACGCTTTTCACCTGCAAGAGATTCCTGCTTTCGCGCTGAGGAATCCCCACAAATTTAGGTCAAATCTTTTTGTTGGTGCAGTGAACGTTTCGTGCGCGTTAACCCGCGCGGTTATTTGCACTGTACATCGCACGCGCCCGATTCGGGGCGTTCAATCGCCTTCGCCCCGAGCCCCCTGGCCTTGCGCGGGAAATAACACCGCTACGCGGTGCCTTCGGAGCCCAAGCCCACTGACGGGCCGCCAGCGACGCGGAAAACTCATCTCATCCATGAGACTCGCCCCTACGGGGCCGCTGTTAACAGCGTTCAAAA
>JADMXW010000029.1 GCA_015548865.1 Serratia marcescens
TACCACAACTGCGTGTCGCTGTTGCCGTGTCAGTGGAGGCGCAGTATAGGGATTTCTCGCGCTCTGACAAGGGCTAATTTCAATTTTATTTCTGAGTGCGTATTTTTTCGGCAGAGCGTATTAAACATCAGCATTAAACGCGTTTTTTTACGCCAAGCTGGGCAAATTCATGCGCGAAATGCTCAACCTGCTGCCAGTCGGTGTACTCGAACTCTTTGCTGCTATCCGTCTCGCCCCCCGTCATACGCATAATAAGCTGAATCATGACGCGATCGAGCCAACCATAGCGCGGATAGCGCAATGCGCCAGCAAACACACCACACAGTGCAGGCTGCCACGGAGAACGAAGCAAAAATTTCCTCGTGTAAGGATTGGTTTGCGGCATACGCTTTTCTGGCTTGCGCGCGGTGAGATTCACGGAAAAGAAGGCATTAGGTAGGCGTTGCAATTCGCCCAAATGCTGCTTGATGAAGGTGTAAACCTCTGGCTGGAAATGACCATAACGCACCGATGCACCAATCAGGATGCGACTGTAGTGCGCAGGCTCAATATTCTCCGCCGTTGCCAGATTAACCACATCGCACTCTATCTTTCCTTTTAGCACATTGGCGATATAGGAGGCGATAGCCTTCGTTTGACCATCCTTACTGGAAAAAAGTATCAACGCTTTCATAGGACATTGCTCTTTGGCTTTTTATTTAGGTTATGCGCGCCAGAACGTGGGGGTAAACAACACCAGCAAGGTAAACACCTCAAGGCGCCCGAACAACATGGTAGAAATCAGAATCCATTTCGCGGCGTCATTCATAGTGGTGAAATTATCAGCCACTACGCCCAATCCTGGCCCCAGATTATTTAACGTTGCCGTCACAGCGGCAAAAGCAGAAAAATCATCTACGCCGGTGGCAATAACCGCCAGCATACTGATAATAAATACCAACGCATAGGCGGAGAAAAATCCCCATACGGCTTCGAGAATACGCTCCGGCAGCGCACGACGCCCAAGCTTTATGGTATAGACGGCGTTTGGGTGTACCAACCGCTTGAGCTCACGGTGCCCTTGCAAGAATAGCAGCAGGATACGAATCACTTTTAAGCCACCGCCCGTCGAACCCGCACACCCACCGATAAAGGCAGAGCACAGCAAAAGAACGGGCAGGAATAGCGGCCAGGCAGCAAAGCTACTGGTAGTAAACCCCGCAGTAGTGGCCATGGATACCACCTGAAAAAACGCCTGATTTAACGTCTGAATACCGCTGTCATAGACATTATGAAACCACAACACCAGCGTACACACCGCCACCAGCGACATTTGAACAAAGATAAACATGCGAAACTCAGGGTCTCGCCCGTACACTTTGAGGCTTCTGCCGCTCAGCATGGCGAAGTGCAAACCGTAGTTACAGCCGGAAATCAGCAGAAACACTGCGATGATGGTATTGATGGTTGGACTGTTAAAATAGCCAATGCTGGCGTCATGGGTCGAAAATCCACCGATAGCAATCGTGGAAAAGCTGTGTCCGATGGCATCAAACAACGACATTCCTGCCAGCCACAGCGCCACAGCGCAGGCCAGAGTAAGCAGGACGTAAATCATCCAGAGCGTTTTCGCCGTTTCAGCAATACGAGGCCGCATTTTATTGTCTTTCAACGGTCCAGGCATCTCTGCACGGTAGAGCTGCATCCCCCCGACACCGAGGATAGGCAGAATAGCCACAGCCAATACGATGATCCCCATCCCGCCGAACCACTGCAACATCTGTCGATAAAACAGAATGGCTTTAGGGAGAGAATCCAACCCGACCAGCGTCGTCGCCCCCGTGGTGGTTAAGCCAGAGAACGATTCGAAAAAGGCATCAGTCACGCTGAGATTAGGATGTTCAGAAAAGATAAAGGGCAGAGCCCCTACACTACCCAACACAGTCCAAAACAACACGACAATCAAAAAGCCTTCTCGCGAGGCCAATTCATGCTTGTGCTTACGGTTGGGAAACCAGAGCGCGCTGCCAATAAACAGGGCAACCAGAAAGGTTTGCGTGAATGCCCGTCCTGCGCCGTCACGATAAATCAGAGCAACCAGGCCAGGGATAAACATGGTCCCGGAAAATAGAATAACCAGTAACCCTACAATGCGGGTAATGGCGCGCAGGTGCATGGAGAAACATCCTTAACGAGTCATCAAACAGCGCTGAATTATTATCATATAATGGATATTTGCAACGTTCCCCTGCTTATATCGCGCAAACGGCGTACCGTTTCCTCATAAGCACTGTCGGGGATCGCCACCTGCAACGTCACTTCTGCACCATAATCACAGGTATTCACTTCACCGCCCATTTGCCGGATCAATGCACTAACTGGCGCATGTAAGGTATAGTCGCATTGCAGCCGATACGCCGTACGCAGCACTTTTTCCAGCGTTTCCACTTGCTTCAATGCTTGCTGGACACCGCCACCGTACGCTTTAACCAATCCCCCAGTACCCAGCGGTGTGCCGCCATAGTAACGCACCGTGACGGCGGTTACCTCACCGATTCCGCTCCCCATCAGCTGCGCCAGCATGGGTTTTCCCGCCGTTCCGGAGGGTTCTCCATCATCCGAGAAGCCAAGTTGTTGCGAGTCATCCGGCGCCCCCGCAACAAAGGCCCAGCAATGGTGCCCGGCATCGGAATAACGCTCGCGCACCTGCTGCACATAGGCCTTAGCCGCTACGACGCCGTTGGTCGGTGCCAGAAGCGTGATAAAGCGGCTCTTTTTTATCTCTTCGCTGACACTGATTTCACAGGCCGGAATTTTATAGCGTTGCATCAGGCGAGATTCAGATCTCGCGTCATGTTCTCGACGCGCTTCTCATGGAACACGATATTGTCTTCGATGCGAATCCCACCAAAAGGCTTCAGCGCATCGATCTTTTTCCAATCAATATGCTGGCTGTATTGCCCGCTACGCCATGGCGCAAGCAAGGATTCGATAAAATAGATACCCGGCTCTATGGTCAACACCATACGGGGTTCCATAATACGCGTACAGCGCAGATAAGGATGGGCTTCTGGCGCAGCCAAATGCGTTCCGCGCTCATCCTGCATGAAACCGCCCACATCGTGCACCTGCAAACCCAACGGATGACCCAACCCGTGGGGCAAGAATACCCCGGTCAGCCCGCACTCCACCATCGCTTCTTCGCTCATACCTTGAACCAGGTGATGATGATGAAGCAGCTTTGCCACACGCTGATGCATTTGAATATGGTAGTCCGTATAACGCACACCAACCTGCATCGACTCAATCAGTGCCTGCTGTTCCAGATTCAAATCTTTAATGAGCTGCGCAAAAAGATGATCGCTTTGCGCCGCATAAGAGCGCGTCAGATCGGCAGCATAACCGAGATATTCCGCACCGGCATCGATCAAGAAACTGCGTACCTCTGACGGTACGCGCTGCTCAAGCTGGGTATAGTGCAGCACAGCGGAGTGCTCATTGAGCGCGACAATATTGTCATACGGTACATCCGTATCCCGGTGACCTGTCGCAGTAAGATAGGCCTGATTAATATCGAACTCGCTCATCCCGGACAGAAAAGCTTCATGCGCAGCACGATGCCCGACCACCGCCGTTTTCTGCGCTTCACGCATGCAGAGCAGTTCGTAGTCAGTTTTATAGGCTCGATGGTAATGAAGATAATCCAGTACGGATTTCGGGTTGATATGTTGAGGGACAATCCCCAAGGTCAGCGCTCGTTCGGGAACATAGCCAAGATAGGCCACTCGCTCGCGTGCCGCAGGCAGCAGAGAACCAATATCATCCACCTTGCGCAACACATTCACTTCAATGTCTTTGGTCCAAAAGCTTTCCGGCAATGACGCAACGTTATGCCAGTAATCGACCGGAGAATAGAACCACAATCGAGGTTTGTTAACACCATCCACCCACAGCCAGCAATGGGGTACTTGGGTCACCGGAACCCAGGCTTTGAAATGGGGGTTAACTTTGAAGGGATATTCCTGATCGTCCAAAAAGCGAACCAGGGGCTCCCCAGAATGAATTAACACTGCATCAAGCTGATGCTGCGTCAGTACGTTTTGCGCGTGCTGTTGCATCGTCGCCAGATGCTGGTGGAACAAAGACGCCAGCTTTTCCATGAAGATCCTCATTAACCACAGCAAGATACGCTCAGTGTATCACAGTGATCGCTGGAGGGTATCGGCGGGCGCTTTGTGATCGAAATGGCAAATAATTAATCTTTTATTTGCATTTATTTAACATTCAACCACAATCCAGTCATCTGGTCGTACCAGATCATTACACTGCTTCTGGAGATCGCTATGCTTTATCAAAGTGAAACGCTCTACGTGCGCTGGTTGGAGGAAGGGATAGCGGAGTTGGTCTTCGCCTCTCCCGGCTCGGTGAATACGCTGGATACCAAAACTGTTGCCAGTCTTGGTCATGCGTTAGCCGTGCTTGAGCAGTTGGAAGGCTTGCAAGGCCTGTTGCTGCGCTCGGATAAACCGGCCTTTATCGTCGGCGCAGATATTACCGAATTCCTGTCGCTGTTCGCGGCGCCGCGCGAGCATCTTCAGACCTGGCTGGAAGAAGCTAACCGTATTTTCAATCGTCTTGAAGATCTGCCGGTGCCTACGCTTGCCGCCATCAACGGCTATGCCCTTGGCGGCGGCTGTGAATGTGCACTGGCGGTGGATATCCGTATCGCCACGCCGTTGACGCGCATCGGCCTGCCAGAAGTAAAACTCGGTATCATGCCCGGCTTTGGCGGCTCCGTTCGTCTGCCGCGCTTGTTGGGTGCTGACAGTGCACTGGAAATCATTGCAGCAGGAAAGGATATTGGTGCTACGGAGGCATTGAGAATCGGCTTGGTTCAAGCCGTAGTGCCTGATGAAAAACTGGCAGAGGCCGGAGTAGACATTCTTCGTCAGGCTATATCTGGTCAGATTGATTGGTTGTCTTACCGCAAGCCAAAACGGGAACCGCTCAAACTCAACGCTATAGAGGCGGCAATGAGCTTTACCACGGCTAAGGCCATGGTGGCGCAAACTGCCGGTAAACATTATCCCGCTCCCTTAACCTCAGTAAAAACCGTTGAAGCAGCGGCGGGGATGACGCGCGATGATGCGTTACGCATTGAAACCCAGCACTTTGTTACGCTCACCGCAACATCAGCAGCGCGTGCTTTAGTCGGTATTTTCCTCAACGATCAGTATGTTAAGAATAAGGCCAAAAAACTGTCCGGTACGGTATCCGTACCGCAGCAGGCGGCAGTGCTGGGGGCGGGCATTATGGGGGGCGGCATCGCCTACCAGTCCGCATACAAGGGCGTGCCGATTGTGATGAAAGACATCAATGGCAAAGCGTTAGAATTGGGCATTAAAGAGGCTGCAAAATTGCTCAACGGTCAGTTAACGCGCGGTAGGCTGGATGGTTTGAAAATGGCGAATATCCTGAGCCAGATTCAACCAACACTCGATTATGGCCGCTTTGCGGATATCGATATCGTGGTGGAAGCCGTGGTGGAAAATCCCAAGGTGAAGGGGGAAGTGCTGGCGCAAACGGAAACACACCTGTCGGAAAATGCCGTCTTAGCCTCCAATACCTCCACCATCCCCATCGCGTTGCTGGCAAAATCCCTGCAACATCCAGAGCGTTTCTGCGGAATGCACTTCTTTAATCCAGTGCACCGTATGCCGCTGGTTGAAATCATTCGCGGCCCGCAAACCAGCGATGACACTATCGCTCGCGTGGTGGCTTATGCCAGCAAAATGGGAAAAACCCCCGTCGTGGTTAACGACTGCCCCGGTTTCTTCGTCAACCGTGTACTGTTCCCCTATTTTGCCGCTTTCAGCTTGCTGCTACGCGATGGCGCTGACTTCCGCCAGATCGACAGTGTGATGGAGAAGCAATTCGGCTGGCCAATGGGACCAGCCTATTTGTTGGACGTTGTCGGCATCGATACCGCCCACCATGCACAAGCCGTTATGGCGCAGGGTTTCCCGCAGAGAATGCAGAAAACCGCACGCGACGCGATTGATGTGCTGTTCGAACATCAGCGTTACGGTCAGAAAAACGGGCAAGGGTTTTATCGCTATGCACCAGATAAGAAAGGTAAACCGGTAAAAGAGCAGGATAAAAACGTCGATGCTCTGCTATCGGAAGTCACCAACGGCAGTGCCGCATTTACGGCACAAGAGATTATCGCCCGAATGATGATCCCTATGGTCAACGAGGTCGCACGCTGCCTGGAAGAGGGTATTGTCGCCAGTCCTGCGGAAGCCGACATGGCGCTGGTATATGGTCTGGGGTTCCCGCCGTTCCACGGTGGTGCCTGCCGCTATCTCGATACGTTGGGCAGTCGCGAATACGCACTACAGGCTAACGCCTTAGAATCCCTCGGGGCGATATATCAGATTCCCGATAGTCTGCGCCTGCTTGCAGAGCGTAACGACAGCTACTACCCCCCAGCGGCCCCGCATGCGGGTATCTCTCTCGGTTAACCGGTATGAGGTCACAGAATATGGAAAACGTTGTTATTGTCGACACCATCCGTACGCCGATGGGCCGTTCAAAAGGAGGCGCATTCCGTCAGGTTCGCGCCGAAGACCTTTCAGCCCACTTGATGCGTAGCCTGCTGAGCCGTAACCCAGCGCTGGATGCACACGAGATAGACGATATCTATTGGGGATGCGTGCAACAAACGCTGGAGCAAGGTTTTAACATTGGTCGTAACGCTGCACTGTTAGCAGAAATTCCGCCGACCGTACCCGCCGTCACGGTCAACCGCCTATGCGGTTCCTCCATGCAAGCGCTGCACGATGCCGCCCGCGCCATTATGGTCGGTGATGCCAGCACCTGCCTGATCGGCGGAGTGGAACACATGGGACATGTGCCGATGAATCACGGCGTCGATTTTCATCCGGGCCTGAGCCGTACCGTGGCAAAAGCGGCCGCCATGATGGGACTGACGGCGGAAATGCTGGCGCGTATTCATCACATCAGCCGCGACATGCAGGATCAGTTCGCCGCGCGCGCTCATCAACGCGCCTGGCAGGCAACCCAACGCGGCGCCTTCCGCCATGAAATTGTCCCCACAGTCGGCCACGATGCCGACGGCATACTGCATGCATTTCACGATGATGAGGTGATTCGCGCCGATACGACGGTAGAAAGCTTGAGCAGTCTGAAACCTGCATTCGATCCGGTTCATGGTACGGTTACAGCCGGCAATGCATCCGCTCTCTCCGATGGCGCAGCCGCCATGCTTGTCATGAGCGAATCACGCGCACGCGAGCGGGGACTGACTGTCCGTGCACGCATTAAGGCTATGGCGGTAGTGGGTTGCGATGCTTCCATTATGGGCTATGGCCCAGTGCCTGCCGTACAGTTGGCGTTAAAGCGCGCAGGATTGGCACTGACAGATATCGGCGTGTTTGAACTGAACGAGGCCTTTGCCGCGCAAACGCTGCCCTGCCTGAAAGATTTAGGGCTGTTGGAAATGATCGATGAAAAGGTGAATCTCAACGGTGGTGCTATCGCGCTCGGTCATCCGCTCGGCTGCTCTGGCGCGCGCATTTCAGGCACGCTTATCAATTTAATGGAACAACGCGACGTGCAGTTTGGCATTGCTACCATGTGCATCGGCCTTGGTCAGGGCATTGCCACGGTGTTTGAACGAGTATAATTCGCCGAAGCGCACGCCGGCGCTATTATCTCTCCGGCGTAGCGCTGAGCGCTTTCACTACGCGGAATCGCGCTCAATCAGGGTAAAACCGATATCGATAATCGGATGCTCCACGCTTTTTCCTTCAATTTTGTCGGCAAGCAGCGTGGCAGCCTCTTTGCCCATCTTCCAACTGTCTACGCCTAGCGTCGAAATCGACGGCACATTGTGCGCTGCAAACGCCAGATCGCCAAACCCCATGACAGCCAGTTGCTGCGGCACCGCCAACCCTTGCGCCATCGCTTCCATAATTGCGCCCTGCGCCAGGGTATCAGAGCTACAGACTATCGCATCCAACGGCTCACCTTGCGCGAATAGCTGACGTAGCCCAGTGCGACCCGCTGCCATCGAAGCGGGTAACGGCACGATGACTTCACTCAGCGCGCAATCGGTTTGGCGCGCTAAGGCGTCGTATAAACCATTTTTTCGCTGCGCCGCACGCCTATCCGCGGCCCATATCAAACCAAAACGCCGATGCCCTTTACCCAGCAGATACTCTCCCGCCGCAAAGCCTATCTTCTCATGAGAAAAACCAATCAGCATATCCAGCGGCGTTGGCGTCAAATCCCAAATTTCAACCACTGGAATCTGCGCATTGAGGATGATTTTGCGCAATTCCGGCGTGTGATGAATGCCCGTCAACACCACCCCGTCAGGGCGACGAGACAATAACGTAGCCACAATTTCCGCTTCTGTTTCATCGGAATACCCCGCCACACAGAGCAGCATATGATAGCCGCGCGCGTCCAGCTCATCGCTGATAGCCTGAATGGTATCGACAAACATGGCGTTGTTGATCTGTGGTACCACCACGGCAATAAGTTTGCTGCGGCGAGAGGCCAACCCCCCGGCCAGCAGGTTGGGGATGTAGCCAGTAATGCGCACCGCTTCCATCACCTTGTCGATGGTGGCTGCCTTCACCAGTTTGGGCGTGTTCAACGCCCGGCTTACCGTCATTGGCGACAGCCCAGATGCTCTGGCAACATCCTCAAGCGTGGGCGTACGCGGTTGGCTACCCTTGGCACGTTTATCGCTTTTCAATGACGTGTTTCCTTATCAACGGTCAGACTTCCGGCGTTGGCATTATCCTGAATAGTGGAACAGTTTTCCACCCACGGGTCCGGCTGGCATGATCTTTAATACGCATTGATTGCGCTAACATTTAAATCCTTTCCAGACTAATCATACCTACAACGCTCTCACAGGCCCCATTCCATTACAAACTGACACGACTTATTTTGTGATCCCTTATACAAAAACAGCGCTCAATAATAGTGCAAACAATAGGTTCGATCTAAAAATGTTAGCGCAATCATTTTATTTCAGGATGCCATCATGACCCTTCAAGCTAATTCAGATGCCGTAAGCTACGCCAAAACTGCACATACCCCGACAGCAGCAGAGAGCGGGGATCGTATTGAACAAGTGAAGATCTCCTTAGCCTTTTTACCACTGGCAACCCCGGTAAGTGATGCCAAGGTGCTGACGGGGCGCCAAAAACCATTAACAGAAGTCGCGATCATTTTTGCTGAAATCCGTACTCGGGATGGTTTTGAGGGGGTGGGGTTCAGCTACTCTAAACGCGCGGGCGGTCAAGGTATTTACGCGCACGCTAAAGAGATTGCCGATAATCTGCTGGGCGAAGACCCTAATGACATCGATAAAATTTACACCAAACTGCTGTGGGCAGGTGCTTCCGTAGGGCGCAGCGGTATGGCGGTACAGGCTATCTCCCCGATTGATATTGCGCTGTGGGACATGAAAGCCAAACGCGCCAAATTACCACTGGCTAAGCTATTGGGCGCACACCGCGATTCGGTGCAATGCTATAACACCTCGGGCGGTTTCCTGCATACGCCGCTGGATCAGGTTCTGAAAAACGTGGTGATTTCCCGCGAAAATGGCATTGGCGGCATCAAAATCAAAGTTGGACAACCTAACACCGCAGAGGATATTCGCCGTCTCACCGCCGTGCGTCAGGCGCTTGGTGATGATTTTCCCTTGATGGTCGATGCCAACCAGCAATGGGATCGTGAAACCGCTATCCGAATGGGCAGAAAAATGGAAGCTTTCAATCTGATTTGGATTGAGGAGCCATTGGATGCCTATGACGTAGAGGGTCATGCAGCACTGGCAACAGCGCTGGACACCCCGATAGCCACTGGCGAGATGCTGACAAGCTTCCGGGAACATGAGCAACTGATCCTCGGCAATGCCTGCGATTTCGTTCAGCCAGACGCACCACGCGTTGGCGGCGTGACGCCGTTTCTGAACATCATGGATCTGGCAGCTAAACACGGTAAGAAATTAGCACCACATTTCGCTATGGAAGTGCATCTGCACCTCGCCGCCGCCTATCCCATCGAACCCTGGCTGGAACACTTTGAATGGCTGAACCCGCTGTTCAACGAACAGCTTGAACTGCGCGATGGCCGGATGTGGATATCTGACCGTCCGGGACTGGGCTTCACCATCAGCGAGCAGGCTCGGCGCTGGACGGTTCAAACCTGCGAATTTAAGTAATCGGTAGCGCATCCCGTTGCGGCTAACGCTGGTCTGCCTTGGCTACAACGCCAGATGCTTTGGTGCATATTTAGCACACGTGCTGTTTCCATCCGCTGATGAACTCCGTCGGAAACAGCACATTTTTAAACAGTTAAATGAAGGAGAATGCGTCGCTGTAGAGATGATCAATCTGCGCGCCACGCTCGTTACAGAAGCGCTCACGGGCAATTTTAGCCATTTCAAAACGGCCAGCAATGTAGATATCGTGACCTGACAGCGTACCGTAGTCCTGCAACACCGCACTCAGCACAGTACCTGTTCTACCATGCCACTCCCCTTCCGGCTGCTCAACCACCGGAATAACCTGCAAATGTGCGTGTTGGCTTGCCAAAGCCTGTAACTCGGCTAAATCATACAGGTGTTTTATCTCACGTCCGCCCCAGTAGATGGCAACATCGCGCTCTGGCTGATGCGCCAGCACCGTCAACAGAATAGAACGCACATAAGAAAAACCAGTACCGCCAGCAATGAGAATTAACGGGCGATCGCTCTCTTCACGCAACCAAGCTTCACCGTGGGGAATATCCACCGTCAGTGCACGCTCTTTCAGAATACGATCCATCACCGCCATCGCGTACAGGTTCAGCTCCGAGGCACCTACGTGCAGTTCGATAAACTGCTGTTCCATCGGCGTTGACGCCATTGAGAACGGGCGTTTATCCCGCTCATCCATAACCACCATCAAATACTGACCGGCCCGGAAAGAGAAAGGGGCTTCCGGCAACAAACGTACCCGATAAACCGTATCCGTTATCGCCTCTACGGATGTCACTTTACAGCTCAATGTTGTCATGCATTCCCTCTAAGGGTGATAAAAGCAATACGAGTAACAGCGGCACACAATACATCAGGCGCGCGGCGAACTGTCGTTAAAAATGGCAAGCTCATCCCATATGGCATCAATACGGGCACACACCTCAGGATCTTTCTTGATGGGATGCCCCCACTCGCGCTGCGTTTCACCTGGCCACTTATTCGTGGCATCCAGCCCCATTTTGGAGCCCAGGCCAGAAACCGGTGATGCGAAATCCAGATAGTCTATCGGCGTATTTTCCATCAATACCGTATCTCGTGCCGGATCCATGCGGGTAGTGATAGCCCAGATAACGTCTTTCCAGTCACGGGCATTGATGTCGTCATCGCAGACGATGACAAACTTCGTATACATAAACTGGCGCAAGAAAGACCATACGCCCATCATCACCCGTTTAGCATGACCAGCGTACTGTTTTTTCATGGTGACGACCGCCAAACGATATGAGCACCCTTCCGGCGGCAGGTAAAAATCGACAATTTCCGGAAACTGCTTTTGCAGAATGGGGACGAACACTTCATTCAGTGCCACACCCAACACTGCGGGTTCATCGGGCGGGCGTCCGGTATAGGTTGAGTGGTAAATAGCATCCTGACGCTGCGTTACATGCGTGACGGTAAACACCGGAAAATTATCCACTTCATTGTAATAGCCTGTGTGATCGCCGTACGGCCCTTCCGCTGCCATTTCCCCCGGTTCAATGTAACCTTCCAGCACAATTTCCGCGCTGGCAGGCACTTCCAAATCGTTGGAGAGGCATTTCACCACTTCGGTTTTATAACCGCGCAACAATCCGGCGAAGGCGTATTCGGAAAGCGTATCGGGTACCGGCGTTACCGCACCAAGGATGGTTGCCGGATCGGCACCGAGAGCAACAGAAACTGGGAAACGTTGACCGGGATTTTCCTGACACCACTCCAGGAAATCCAACGCGCCGCCGCGATGAGATAACCAACGCATGATAAGCTTACTTTTACCGAGCACCTGCTGACGATAAATACCGATATTCTGGCGCGCTTTGTGAGGCCCACGGGTGACCGTTAGGCCCCAAGTGATCAAGGGAGCGGCATCTTCCGGCCAGCACTGCATCACAGGGATACGGGTCAGATCAACATCTTCACCTGACCAAACCTGTTCCTGACAAGGAGCCGATGAGAGCCGTTTGGTTGGCATATTGAGCACCTGGCGGAATTTGGGCATGTTTTCCATCAGGTCACGGAATCCTTTGGGTGGCTCAGGCTCTTTCAAAAACGCCAGCAGCTTGCCCACATCACGCAGGGCCGTCACGCTATCCTGTCCCATGCCCATCGCCACCCGTTCTGGGGTACCGAACAGGTTGCACAACACAGGCATGGTATAACCGATTGGATTTTCAAACAGCAACGCCGGACCGCCCGCACGTAGCGTTCTGTCGGCAATCTCCGTCATTTCCAAATGAGGGCTGACAGGGTGGCGAATGCGTTTCAGTTCCCCCTTCTGTTCAAGAAGTGCGAGAAATTCACGTAAATCACGATATTTCATGCTGGTTGTCAGTGCAGTCTGTAAAAACGACATTATAAGGTTTCTTACCAATTCTGTCGCTTCCTCATGCCGCTATTTATCCGTGCAGGGTTTTGTTATGCTTTCTGGCAATGCTCATCGACAGACAGATCATCGACAGAACACATTATGGAAGCCTGGTATTTACTGTATTGCAAACGTGGGCAGCTGTTGCGTGCCAAGGAACACCTTGAGCGCCAGGCCGTCAACTGCCTAAGCCCGATGATCAAAATGGAGAAGATCGTGCGGGGAAAACGCGCGGAAGTTAGTGAACCGTTGTTTCCCAACTACCTGTTTATTGAGTTCGATCCCGAGCGAATCCATACCACGACGATCGGTGCTACACGAGGCGTAAGCCATTTTATCCGATTCGGTGCCCTGCCTGCAGTGATACCGCTGGGCGTCATTACCGAGCTCGCGCAACATCCCGTGCAGGTTATTCACGATCCACAAACGCCGTATCCCGGTGACACAGTGCTCATTACTGAAGGCGTTTTTACTGGGCTACAGGCCATTTACAGTGAACCTGATGGCGAAGCGCGTTCTATGCTGTTGCTCAATCTGCTGAATAAGCAGGTGCCACAAAGCATTGATAATCGTCAGTTCAAGAAGATGTAGTCCCTCTCATCCGATGCAAGAAACGCCGCCGGTGATATATCCATCGGCGGCAAACCAGACGGGCAGGTTAGCGAGAAAGCTGTTCGTCGCGCAACCACTGCGCCACTTGCTTGGCAAAATAGGTCAGCACACCGTCAGCACCCGCGCGCTTGAAACACAACAGTGATTCCATCACCAACGGCTTTTCCTGAAGCCAACCGTTGCGAATGGCCGCCATATGCATGGCATACTCACCGGAAACCTGATAGGCAAACGTTGGCACGCCGAAGGTTTCTTTAACACGGTGCAGCACGTCCAGATAAGGCATGCCCGGCTTGACCATCACCATGTCCGCGCCTTCCTGCAAATCCTGAGCAACTTCCTGCAAGGCTTCATCACCGTTGGCCGGGTCCATCTGATAAGTTTTTTTATTACCGCCTTTCAGGTTGCTTGCTGAACCGACTGCATCGCGGAAAGGTCCATAGTAGCAAGAAGCGTATTTTGCAGAGTACGCCATGATTTGGGTGTTCACCAGATGCTGCATTTCCAGCTCAGCGCGAATAGCACCAATGCGCCCGTCCATCATGTCACTTGGCGCAATAATTTCAGCCCCCGCTTGAGCATGACACAGCGCCTGGCGCACCAGAACAGCTTTAGTGATGTCATTTACCACATAGCCATCTTCGTCAATAATGCCGTCCTGTCCGTGAGTGGTATAAGGATCCAGCGCGACATCCGTAAGCAACCCCAGTTCCGGTACGGCATCTTTGAGCGTACGAATCACGCGGGGCACCAGCCCTTCGGAGTTGTAAGCTTCTTCAGCATTCAGCGACTTCTTATCAGTATCGATCACAGGAAACAGTGAAAGTACTGGGACCCCCAGCTTGGCGAGTTCTTCCGCCTCTTTCACCAGAAGATCCAGCGTCATACGATATACCCCCGGCATGGAAGGCACTTCTTGCCGCTGATTTTTACCTTCCATCACGAACACGGGATAAATCAGGTCATTAACCGTCAACTGATTTTCAGCAACAAGGCGACGGCTGAAATCATGACGGCGCACACGGCGCAAGCGACGGCCAGGAAAGGCGCCGGGAAAAACATTGCTCATCGTTATTCTCCAGAATCATGGCAGCCGGAAAATCCGGCGTGCGTTTTCATCTACTTTTTGTCCCAACATACTGGCATCTTCATCGCGCCAGGCAGCAACCTGCTGAACGATATGCGGCAAAAAGCAGGGTTCATTACGCCGGGATGCAGGTTTTGGTAATAAATCCCGGGGTAACAAATAGGGCGCATCTGTTTCCAACAACAGCCGCTCAATGGGAATTCGTTTTAGCAGATGACGTAGCGCAATTCCGCGTCGTTCATCGCACACCCAGCCGGTGATACCTATCGAAAGCCCGAGACGCAGGCACTCATCAAGTTCTTGCTCGGTGCCGGTGAAACAGTGCAACACGGCCCCCGGTAGCTTATCCAACCAAGGGGAAAGCAGCGCCATAAAGCGCTCATGTGCGTCACGACAATGCAAGAAAACGGGCAATCCCAGCTCTGCGGCCAGGGCTAACTGCGCAGAAAAGGCGTACTCCTGCTCATCGGGCGTTGAAAAATTTCGATTAAAATCCAGCCCACACTCGCCCAGCGCCACAACGGCTGGCTGCAGCGCCAACTGCGCAATCCTTTCGGCTACTGGCATTGACCAACTGCTGGCATCATGAGGATGTACACCTGCTGTCGACCAGCAATAATTTGGATATTCACGCGCTAATGCCAGCGCCTGTTCACTTTCATGCAGGTTGGTTCCAGTGATGATCATCCCACTAACTGAAAGCGCCTGAGCGCGCTCGATA
The DNA here is from genome assembly GCA_015548865.1 of Serratia marcescens. GTDB lineage: Bacteria > Pseudomonadota > Gammaproteobacteria > Enterobacterales > Enterobacteriaceae > Symbiopectobacterium > Symbiopectobacterium marcescens_A. Next base: position 15,092 of record JADMXW010000029.1, read on the forward strand.
ACCAAAGCTCGATCGTGGGCAAATTGGCTATTGGTCAGATTAACGCCGATATCAAACATGGACATTCCTGAAGGATAATGACATTCCCGCATCAGCGAGAATGTCACAAAAGGGAGCGAGTGTAATCTGGAGGAAATCCCCGTCTAAACGGGGATAACAGCATGGTTCAAGATGACGGGCCTTCTTTGCTTTCTTCTGCCTCACCTTCTTCTGCTTCAACCTGACGACGTCCTTTCCCCACGTAAAAACGCGAGCAGAACAAGCCAACTTCAAACAGCAAGTACATCGGGATCGCCAGCAACGTCTGTGAAAACACATCCGGTGGCGTCAACAACATACCAACAACGAAGGCTCCGACCAGCACATAAGGCCGTTTTTTCTTCAAATCTTCCGTATTAGTAACACCGCTCCAGCACAGCAGCACAATGGCAATCGGCACCTGGAAAGAGGCACCAAATGCCATAAACAGTGCCATTACGAAATCAAGGTAGTTATTGATATCGGTGGCGATCTGTACTCCCTGCGGTGCTGTCTTGGCAAAAAAGCCAAACGCCAGTGGGAAAACAACAAAGTAAGCAAATGCCATCCCCGCGTAAAACAGCAAACTACTGGAGAACAGTAACGGCATCATCAAGCGACGTTCATGTTTGTACAGCGCCGGGGCAATAAATGCCCAGACTTGATACAACACCAGTGGTGCTGAGACAAACACCGATACAATCATCGTCAGTTTAATCGGCGTAAAGAACGGGGAGGCCACATCGGTAGCAATCATACTGGCTCCGGCGGGCAGTTGCTCAATAAGCGGCGCCGAAACAATCTGATAGATATCGTTAGCAAAAAACACCAGCACGACAAACACACCTAAAACACAAAGAATGCTGTTTAACAGACGTTTGCGGAGCTCAATCAGGTGACTGATTAACGGTTGTGTATCTTCAACGGCCATAGACTAGCGTTCATCAGCAGAGGGTTGGGAAGGCGCAACAGCCGTGGCAGGCGCTGCACGCTTATGGGGTACATCATCGTTCGGCACCACGGCAGCGACAGTCGGCGTATTCTCCGTAGGCACGACCGCTGGCACGGAAGGCGCTTGAAGCGCGCTATCCACTGCCGTACGCGGTGCAATATCGGAAAAGGCTGGAGGTGGCGTAGTCGCGGGTTTGTCTACAGGCGGTAACGCTGTTGACGAAGACGCCTGCTCAGCACTGATAACCCCATCATGAGCCGCTTCGGCATCGGCCAGCGGTTGATGCGGCACTTCGCCAAGCTGCGCGGTTGTGCTGTCGCCAGGTTTCACATAACCGCGTCGCATTGCATCCGCTGCTTCTTTGAGTTCGTCCATAGACGCTTTCAGCTCTGGAGAAAGGTTTTTCAGGCTAGCCTGCTCCACCTTCTTCAAGCTGTCCTGCAACTCTTGCAACTTTAACTCTTGGGTCAGCTCATTTTGCACCGTAGACGCCAGTGAACGCAGCGTTCTGACCCAACCAGCAATCGTTTTAACCGCAACAGGCAGGCGTTCCGGCCCGAGGACTACCAGGCCGATCACCATTACGAGCATTAGCTCACCAAATCCGATATCAAACACCGATTATACCTGCTCTTTATGCTGGCTCTTCGTTTCTTCTGATTTTGCGTCAGCCTGTTGTTCCGTGATGGACTTCGTCGCGAAATCGGCATCCTGCTGTGTTTTTTCATTCTGGTTTGCAGATGCGCTGTCAGCGGACGAGGGTTGGTCATCGCTGATGGCCTTTTTAAAGCCTTTGATCGATGCACCCAAATCGGAGCCTAGCGTTCTCAGCTTGTTAGTACCGAACAACAGCACCACGATCACCGCAATGATCAACAAGTTCCAAATACTAATACCACCCATACCAATTACCTCTTTTCTACAAAGGGGAGTTATCCATCATCTTTCACACCGCAAACATTCGTGTGTACATTGGTGTCCGAAAACGAGTCACCGCGCGTTATTCTTACCTAGAGAATGCATGCCCAGAGGATGCGCTCGGTTTTCGTTTCCTGCAACGCCTTTTTCCTGCGGCAGAAAGGCATATAAGGTTAAAGACGTCACTATTATATACGGCTATTAATACCGCCTGTCATGATCTGCTTCAACGTGTACGACGCCAACCAATGACCCAGCTCACAACACCCGCAGTCATTAATCCCGCCGAAATCACTTCCGGGAGATCCTGACGCCCCACCAACATGAGTAATCCAGCCAACAGCAACGTTGCGCCAACGCCCAATAAATAATGCGACTGGCTTTGACGCGCACGCTGCATGCGCAGTTCATCTGTCAGTTGCATCACGCTATGACGCAACAACCGATGCTGTCGCAACCCATCGTAAATCAACTCAGGAATTTCCGGCAATTTTTCTGCCCAGAAAGGGGCCTTTTCTTTCAATCCACGAATCAGTGCTGCAACGCCCATCTGATCTTTCAACCACGACTCCAGGAAAGGTTTAGCCGTTTTCCATAAATCGAGCTGCGGATACAGCTGGCGGCCTACGCCCTCAACGTAGAGCAGCGTCTTTTGCAGCAAGACCAACTGAGGCTGCACTTCCATGTTGAAGCGGCGGGCAGTATTGAACAAGTTCAATAACACATGCCCAAATGAAATCTCTGCCAATGGCTTTTCAAAAATGGGCTCGCATACCGTACGAATCGCGAATTCAAACTCTTCGACATTGGTGTCAGCAGGTACCCAGCCAGAATCCACATGCAGCTCTGCCACTCGGCGATAGTCGCGATTGAAAAAGGCAATGAAGTTTTCTGCCAGATAGCGCTTATCTTCCTTATTCAGCGATCCGACGATACCGCAATCGATACCGATGTATTGCGGATTTTCAGGATGCTCATGGCTGATGAAGATATTTCCCGGATGCATATCAGCATGAAAGAAACTGTCGCGAAACACTTGAGTAAAAAAGACCTGCACGCCACGTTCCGCCAACAGCGGCATATTGGTACCGTTGGCTTTCAGCGCCTCAACGTCTGAGACCGGAATGCCATAAATACGTTCCATGACCAACATGTTTTCACTGCAATAATCCGAATAAATTTCAGGAATATACAGCATCGGACTACCGTCAAAATTACGGCGCAATTGAATGGCATTAGCTGCTTCACGCAGCAGGTTTAATTCATCAAGCAGCGTTTTTTCATACTCACGTACCACCTCTCGCGGGCGGAGACGACGTCCATCTTGCAGCAGCATCGGCAACCAGCCAGCCAGACGGTTCATCAGCCGCATATCGGCCTTAATCACGGGGAGAATATCAGGGCGAATCACCTTGATAACCACCTCTTGGCCGTTTGCTTTTAGACGCGCCGTATGTACCTGCGCAATAGATGCAGATGCCAGCGGCACTATATCAAAATCATCAAACCAGCTTTCAAGTGGAATGCCGCCCATAGACAGTTCGATCTGTTCACGAGCCAGCTTTCCGTCAAAAGGATCGACACGATCCTGGAGAATGGCGAGTTGATCAGCAATCTCAGGGGGAAACAGATCGCGGCGAGTAGACATCATTTGGCCGAACTTGATCCACACCGGACCCAGCTCCTGCAACGCTAAACGCAAGCGTTCCCCAAGCAATTTATCCGCATGGCGATTTGGCATCCAAAACAAACACTTGCGCCAGATACGTAACGGCAGCGTAATACGCAAATGCGGTATCAGTTCATCAAGACCATAACTCAACATGACACGGATGATGTGGTAAAGGCGCAGCAGTTCACTTGGCGTCATCGTGCTGACTCCAGTTTCGCCAGACGCACTGCCAGCGTATCGACCTCATCACACAACGCGGAAACTTCATCATACCACCAGGCCGCTTCCAGCCGACCCGGCGCAAGGCGCCACTCTTCCGTCACGGTCTCTACCAGATAACGCCGCTGGCGGCCCAATAGACGAGTCGCACCACGAAATGCCCCTTGCGCAGCCTGTTCAATACCCTGTGCGATAACGTCGCCAGTATAAGGCGCAAGCCACTCGGCGGGATCGCACTCTGCCAGATCCAACAGATTGACGAAGTGTTGGACAACCTGCATATCCCCTTCAATCAGCAATTCGCCGCTACGCATCAGCGATGAGAGGTGCTGGCGGTCGCGCAGCGTGAGCAGTGCGGGTATACGGGTTTCTAACTGGCAGTCCACCGCATCAGCCCACTGACTCACCACATCGAGACGGTGTTCACCAAAGACCAACACCAGCGGCACCGGCAATTCCGCTAATACGATTTTGAGCGTTTTTCCCTGTAGGCGCTGGCGCGCCGCTTTCAAGCTGCGTTCGCGAAAAAGCAGGCTATTCAACGCCGTTTCCAGCGCGGCAGTCAGCACAGACGTTATCAGCATCAGCGTTTCCCACTATGAAACAACTTAAAATTTAAACCCACGGTGTAACGCGACAATACCTCCCGTGAGGTTGAAGTAGTTTACGCTGTCAAAGCCTGCATCGATCATCATGCCTTTCAGCGTTTCTTGGTCAGGATGCATACGTATCGATTCCGCCAAATAGCGGTAGCTGCCTGCATCTTTAGCCACCATATCGCCAATGCGCGGCAAAACATGGAATGAATAGAAATCATAGACTTTGCTGAGCGGTTTCAGCATCGGTTTGGAAAACTCCAGCACCAACAAGCGGCCACCAGGTTTCAAAACGCGAAACATGGAACGCAGCGCTTTCTCTTTATCCGTCACGTTGCGCAAACCGAAAGAAATGGTGATGCAGTCAAAATAATTTTCAGGGAAGGGCAGCGCCTCTGCATTGGCTTGCACATAACTGACGTTATCAATAATCCCCAGATTGCGGAGCTTTTCGCGCCCTACTTTCAGCATGGAAGCATTAATATCGGCCAGCACGACCTCCCCCGTATCGCCTACCAGGCGCGAGAATTTAGCGGTCAAATCACCCGTACCACCCGCCAAATCCAACACGCGCTGGTCACGCCGTACACCGCTGCATTCAATGGTAAATCGTTTCCAGACACGATGAATCCCAAAGGACATCAAATCGTTCATCAGGTCATATTTTCCCGCTACCGAGTGGAATACGCTCGCTACCATGGCCTCTTTATCGTTCTTATCGACAGTACGAAAACCAAAATGCGTGGTTTTCTCTGGATCGTTCGTCATGTTCTTCGCCCTACTTTTCCAAATCAGAATTGTGGTCAATCCCCTTCACGCACCTTTCGCAAGACTCACCGCTCAAACAGCACTATTGAGCGTGATGCACGACACGAGCTTGGCGTGTCTGCACGCCTTTAGCATCAACAATCGAAGAGGAACATCGAATTTTGAAACTACCCCTTAATGGGGAGAGTGTAACAGACCGGGCTTAAAAACCCACCGCTCTGATGCACTGAATAAAGTTGTATACCTTAAATAATTCGAGTTGCAGGAAGGCGACAAGAGATGGCCCGCAGGGTGAATCTTAGGGTTAGGTTTATTCATCCCGATAAGCTTACTCAGATAAATAATTCGGAAGAACAAACGCAGCCAACTCACCTGCAACTTGAAGTATGACGGATAAAACATGAACATACGCGACGCATCACAGGCGATTCGATATTCCCACGTCTGCACTTGCAGCCTGTTCTCCACTGGGAGGGGCATCTGTTTGCATGGCTTCAGTCTGCTGAGACAGCCGACCCGTTTCCGCGTCAGCCTCGGCAGAAAGCATCGCTTGCTCCGCCACGTTTGGGTTAATGGTACGCTTAACCTCAACACCAAGGGAACGGAAACCTTCTGCCTGAGATATCAGATTACCGCGTCCCGAGGCCAGTTTATTCATTGCATGCCGGTAGTTGGCCTGTGATTTATCCAGGCTCTGTCCCAGTGAGGCCATGTCTTCAACAAAGAGGCGCAGCTTATCGTACAAGCGAGAAGCACGTTCAGCGATCTGCTGTGCATTTCGGCTTTGCTGTTCATAACGCCACAGATTGGTGATGGTGCGTAACGCAACGAGCAATGTAGTAGGACTCACCAACATGATGTTGTGTTGCAGGGCTTCACTGATTAATTCCGGATGACGATCGATAGCAACCAGAAACGCCGGCTCCACGGGAATAAACATCAGAACATAGTCCAGCGAACGCAGCCCAGGGAGTTGCTGGTAGTCTTTATTGCTGAGCAGACGAATATGTCCGCGCACAGAGGCGATATGCTCGCTGAGCGCACTGGCGCGTTCCCCATCATCTTCGCTGTTAAAGTAACGCTCATAGGCAACCAATGACATTTTGGCATCAATCACCACATCTTTACCCTGAGGGAGACGAACGATCACATCTGGCTGCATACGTCCGTTTGCGCCCGTCTGGATACTGACCTGCGTTTGATATTCATGTCCTTCACGCAAGCCGGAAGCCTCAAGCACGCGGCCTAACACGACTTCTCCCCAGTTTCCCTGCGTTTTATTATCGCCTTTCAAGGCTTTAGTCAGGTTGACCGCTTCTCGTGCCATTTGCACATTCAATTGCTGCAACTGCCGAATTTCATGCGCCAGAGTATGTCGTTCACGCGCTTCACTACCGAATCCTTCCTGAACCTGACGACGAAAACCGTCAAGTTGCTCCCGCAACGGCGTCAACAGCTTGTCGAGGCTCTGTTGATTTTGTTCATCAACCCGACGACCACTGTGCTCAAAGATTCGATTCGCCAGATTTTCAAACTGTGTCGTTAAACGCTGCTCGCTGTTGATCAATAGTCGTTGCTTTTCTTCAGCAGCGAGACGCGTTTCTTCAAGGCGGATTGTCACCTCACGCAACTCTGCTTCCTGTGCACCGTTTGCTTCGCGTAGCGCACGCAATTCTTGATTCAGATGGTTGCACTCTTCTTGCAACTGGGCCATGACCAGCAACTTTTCCTGATGCGCGGTAAGTTTACCGTGCATCAAACGCAGTTCCATATCATTCTGGCGCAGACGTTGTTCGTCCTTATCACGCGCGAGTTGAAGTTCTCGTACCGTGTTTTGCGCTTGCTGTAACGCTTGCTCTTGTAAACGTTGTTCCGCTTCTTGACGAGCTCGGTGCTGCTGATAGCGCAGGCCGGCAAAAAGCCACCCCACCAGCACCCCAACCGCCCCGCCACCTATGCCGTAAAACAGGGTGATCTCCACGTCTCATTCCTTTCGTTATCGCCACTGTTTGTCAAGGTAAATCGATACTGTATGTATGTCCAGAAAGAATAGCGCAAGCCGGTCCGAAGCGACATATCTGCCAGTAATGAAATAGTTAATATGCGAGGCGACCTGCATGGCTGAATTACGTTTATTGACTGAATAAAAAAGGGCCGGAAAACCGACCCTGATACAGATGACGTCACACGATGGCGATTACAGACGCGCTTTAGCATCCGCAATTGCCTGTGCCACCTGCTGTGGGGATACACCACCTTTGGCCGCACGTTTTTCCAGACAGGATTGCAGTAACAGAATGGGGTATACATCATCGCCAATGGTAGCGCTGAATTTTTGCAAATCCGCCAGCGGCAGAGCTTCCAGCGCCTTACCCTGACGAATGGCTTCCACCACGGCCTCACCAACAATATGGTGCGCCTCGCGGAATGGAACCCCTTTCGCGACCAGATAATCTGCCAGTTCGGTCGCATTCGCGTAACCCTGCTGCGCTGCTTCCTGGCAACGTGGACGACGAACTTGAATGCCTTCCAGCACCAACGCAGCCATCATCAGACAGTCATGCCAAGTGTCGAGCGCATCAAACAGCCCTTCTTTATCTTCCTGCATGTCTTTATTGTACGCCAACGGCAGACCCTTGAGCGTCATCATCATCCCCGTCAGCGCACCCTGCACTCGACCCGATTTACCACGAATCAGTTCCAGTGCGTCTGGGTTTTTCTTTTGGGGCATAAGAGAGGAGCCAGAAGTCACACGATCGGACAACTCAACAAACCCGGATTCACCGCTGTTGAAGAAAATCAGATCTTCTGCAAAGCGCGACAGGTGCACCATGCCAATTGAAGCATTAGAGAGCAGTTCCAGTACGTGATCGCGATCTGACACCGTATCCAGACTGTTTCGCGTGGCTGAAGCAAAACCCAGCCAACCCGCCAGTTGCTCACGATCGATAGGATAGGCAGTCCCAGCCAGCGCCCCGCAACCCAACGGGCTGACATCCAAACGTTTTAGCGTATCTTCCAGACGGCTTTCGTCACGTGCCAGCATTTCATGGTAAGCCAGACACCAGTGAGCAAAGGTAACCGGTTGTGCACGCTGCAAATGGGTATAACCCGGCATAACCGCATCCTGATTCACCTCAGCAGTAGCCACTAGCGCTGCACGCAGTTGGCGTACAGCCAGTTGTAGTTCACCGATTTGTGCCTTACACCAGAGTTTAAGATCGGTTGCTACCTGATCGTTACGGCTGCGGCCGGTGTGGAGCTTTTTACCCAGATCGCCCACTTTGTCGATGAGTTTCTGTTCTACCCAGCTATGAATATCTTCTGCATCACTTTGCAGGATCTGTTCTGGGTCGGCTTGCACCTCGGCCAGAAGCGCATTCAGCGCCTGCTCTAACTGTTGCTGTTCCTGCACGCTGAGTACATTGACCGTCACCAGCGCTTTTGACCAGCCGATGGAGCCGACGATATCTTGCTCCGCCAGACGGTAATCAAACCGCAGCGAATCATTGAATTGTTTGAACCGCTGATCTGCCGCCTGACTGAAACGACCGCCCCACAACGCCATAACCGATACTCCCAAAATTTGCTTTAATGTCTTGTTGATAATGCGGGTGAGCCCGCTTGAGGTTGCCGACAAACCTATTTCGGCATGTCCGTGTTTCCCGGCGGCTTACGCCGCTACGACCCCATCGCCGCACTTCACCTAACAACGGACGTTGTCATCAGTCTGATACTGGCAGACCCGCCTGCTCGCTTGCGTTACCATTCGTCCAACGGAAATGCCTTACAGATTAACAGATTTACGCCAGGATCCGCGTGCCAATCGGCGTGCCGTTAAATAACGCAGGCAGTTGATCTGCATGGCGCCAGCTCGCGATATCCACCGGACGACCTAACGCACGGGCCGCATCCAGCGCGGCGTTGACTTTAACAATCATGCCGTCAGTAATAATACCTTGCGCAATCAGCTGTTCCGCTTTCTGCGCCGTCATTTCCGCAATGCGCTGGCCTTTCCCATCAAGGATACCGCTCACATCAGACAACAGGATCAAATCAGCACCCAGCGTCTCCGCGAGCGCAGTTGCGGCCTGATCGGCGTTAACGTTCATCAAATCGCCTTGTTCAGTGATGCCGATGGAGCTCACAATCGGCAAATACCCAGCAGTCAGCAACGCATTGGGCAGATCGGCTGAACCCGCTTGTGCTTTGCCAACGTAGCCCAAGGATTCATCCAACTGAGTCACCGTGGTCATACCGCCGTCCGCCAGACACAAGCCCACCGCATTGATAGCGTGTTTCTTCGCCCAAGCCAGCAGCGTTTTGTTCGCTGAACCCGCCAACGCGCCTGTGATGATATCGATTTGATCTGCCGGCGTGACGCGCAGTCCGTTTTTCTTCACTACGGGTAACGCCAGTTTTTTCATCAGGTCATCCACCAGGCAGCCGCCGCCGTGCACAATGACCAGCGGACGCTGGTATTGCTCACGATAGGCAACCAGCGCCGTAAACAGACGCTCCAGCGCTTCTTCGCTGTCCAGTAATACACCGCCCAATTTGATAATTAACGGATTCATCGCGTTCGTGCCTCAGGATTATGTCAGAGCAAAGATTGGGTTTCAGGGAAACCGAAACGAATATTCAGGCACTGTACAGCTTGCGCTGCCGCACCTTTAAGCAGGTTATCTTCCGTGGCGACCACAATCAGGTGCTCATCTTGAACGGAGAAACCGATATCGCAAAACGGCAAGCCTACAACCGATTTTAATGCCGGAACCCCTTTATCGTAGAGGCGCACCAGCGGCTTGTCGTGATAGGCATTGTGATAGGCTTCTGCCACGTCTTGCTGGCTGACGCCCGTTTTCAGCCGACAGGTGATGGTCGCCAAAATCCCACGCGCGAAATTTCCCAGATGCGGAGTGAAGATCACCGGGATGCCCAGGTGGGTAGCAATTTCGGGTTGATGGCGGTGATTGAAAACGCCATAGGGTTGCAGGCTCACTTCACAAAAGCTACTGGTGAGTGAGGCTTTACGTCCGGCACCGCTCACACCGCTCACCGCATTGATAACCGGCCACTGGTCGGTATTAAGCAGTTGCGCATCCACCAGTGGCTTAAGTGCCAACTGTGAAGCTGTCGGGTAACAACCGGGTACGGCAATAAGCTGCGCTTGCTTGACGCGTTCAGCCTGAAATTCAGCCAGGCCGTACACCGCCTGAGCCAACCAGTCAGCGTGTTGATGCTCAAAACCATAGTAGCGACGATAAAATTCAGCATCCTGCACACGAAACGCGCCGGAGAGATCGAATACCACGCAGCCTGCGGCCAGAAATACGGGTGCAAGATCGTGGCTCACTTTGTGGTCGGTCGCCAGAAAGACGACATCAATACCTTTGGCGGCGTCAGCTGCATCAGTCAATGCCTGCACAGGCAAATCAACGATGCCTTTCAGTTGAGGATGCAGGTCAGAAATGCGTTTGCCCGCATCGGCGCTCTGCGCGGATACCGCAAGCGCGGTGAGGTTCATCTGAGGATGACGATTCAGATAGAGTGCAAGTTCGGCGCCGGTATAACCACTTGCACCAACAATCAACGTATTCAGCATGGGATCTGCATACCTTCCACTAAAAATGATTTAAACAATGCATCGTTAAAAACACTATCGTTAAAAACACTGTTGCTAAAACAATGTCGTTAAAACAGGGTATCTACAAAACGCTAAACCCGCTAACGGTATTCGACCGTTGCAGGTGTAGACTAACGGAGCCTTATCTCATCCCAAGGGACAGAAACAGTTTCCTTTCGCTACGCGTTATTGTATTTTTATTCAAAATAAATGCATGAATATTGATACTATCCTAACCTGAGGCTGTCAACAGTGAAGATGAATTTACCCCCATTTATTGAGCTGTATCGGGCGTTGATCGCGACTCCGTCCATCAGTGCCACCGACCAGGCGCTCGATCAGAGCAATGAAGCATTAATCAACTTGTTAGCCGGATGGTTCGCCGATTTGGGCTTTCACGTTGAAGTGCAGCCAGTACCCGGTACGCGGCATAAATTCAATCTGCTGGCACGCATTGGTCAAGGTCAGGGCGGTTTGCTGTTGGCCGGGCATACCGATACAGTGCCGTTTGATGATGGACGCTGGACGCGCGATCCTTTTACCCTGACAGAACACGATAACAAGCTGTACGGGCTGGGTACGGCAGATATGAAAGGCTTCTTCGCCTTTATTCTGGATGCGCTACGCGATATCGACTCGGCAACGCTTACCAAACCGATTTACGTGCTGGCGACTGCCGATGAAGAGACCACGATGGCGGGCGCCAAGTATTTCTCTGAATCTACGCAGATACGCCCTGATTGCGCCATCATTGGAGAGCCAACGTCGCTGAAACCAATTCGCGCCCATAAGGGGCATATGTCAAACGCAGTGCGTATTCAGGGACAATCTGGACATTCGAGCGATCCTTCGCGCGGCGTGAATGCTATCGAACTGATGCATGATGCTATCTCTCATTTAATGGTACTGCGCAATACGCTGCAAACCCGTTATCACAATGCCGCGTTTCATATCCCTTATCCGACCATGAACTTCGGCCATATCCACGGTGGTGATGCTGCCAACCGCATCTGTGCCTGCTGCGAATTGCATATGGATATTCGCCCACTTCCGGGATTGACGCTGAACGATTTAAATGGTCTGGTGACTGAAGCGCTGGCACCGGTGAGCGAACGTTGGCCGGGGCGCGTGAGCGTCAGTGAACTGCACCCGCCTATCCCCGGCTATGAGTGTCCGGTAGATCACACATTGGTCGGTGTAATTGAAAAATTGCTGGGCGTACCCACAGACGTGGTGAACTACTGTACCGAAGCACCGTTTATCCAGACACTGTGCCCAACGCTGGTGCTTGGCCCGGGTTCGATTGAACAAGCCCACCAACCGGATGAGTATATCGACACCGCATTTATCGCCCCGACGCATAAATTGATCACACAGATGGTGCAGCATTTCTGTCGGTAAACGCAAAATGAGGGGCGTAATAAGCGCTCCTAATCTGCTCACGGATGTAATTAAATTTCACCGATTGCCAATCCCACACTAAAGCAGGTACAACAACAGGGGGGAAAAACGGTAGGGTGATAAAACAACCAATCGTCAATTGACGAATCCAGCCAGGCGTGGCTAGATGAAGGTAGCGTTTTGCGTCTTTCTATGAAACAAACTTACAAAAAATAGAGATGGGTCAGGGTAAATATGAACGAACAATATTCCGCGATGCGAAGTAATGTGAGCATGCTGGGTAAACTTCTTGGTGACACCATCAAGGATGCGTTGGGAGAGAGTATTCTTGATAAGGTCGAGACAATCCGTAAGCTGTCAAAATCGTCCCGCGCTGGCAATGAAAAGCATCGTCAGGAGCTGTTGAACACGCTACAAAATCTGTCCAATGAAGAGTTGCTCCCCGTAGCGCGCGCCTTCAGCCAATTTCTTAACCTGACCAACACCGCAGAGCAATATCACTCTATCTCGCCACACGGTGAAGCGGCCAGCAATCCGGAAATTTTATCTCAGGCGTTCGATCGTCTGAAAGCGCATGCACATTTAAGCGAACGCGATATTCGTGACGCCGTAGAGACACTCTCCATTGAGTTGGTGCTGACTGCGCACCCGACAGAAATCACTCGCCGTACGCTGATTCATAAGTTGGTCGAAGTAAACACCTGCCTGAAGCAGCTCGATCACAACGATCTGGCAGACTATGAACGCAACCAGATTATGCGCCGTTTGCGTCAGTTGATCGCCCAGTCATGGCATACCGACGAGATCCGCAAGATCCGTCCGACGCCAGTAGACGAAGCCAAATGGGGTTTCGCCGTAGTGGAAAACAGTCTGTGGGAAGGTGTACCTGCCTTCTTGCGCGAGCTGGATGAACAATTAGAAAAATCCTTTGGTTTCCGCCTACCGGTAGATTCTGTCCCCGTTCGCTTCACCTCCTGGATGGGCGGTGACCGCGATGGCAACCCGAACGTGACCGCGAAAATCACGCGTCACGTCCTGCTGCTTAGCCGTTGGAAAGCTGCAGACCTGTTTTTACGTGATATTCAGGTGCTGGTATCCGAGCTCTCCATGTCGGAATGTACACCAGAACTGCGTGAGCGTGCCGGTATCGCAGAAGGGGAAGAGGTTCAGGAACCCTACCGCGTTATTATGAAATCTCTGCGGGCGCAGCTTAACGCAACCTTGGCTTACCTTGAGGGCCGCCTGAAAGGTGAGCGTACGCTGCGTCCACACGATCTGCTGGAAAGCAACGAACAGCTGTGGGAACCGCTTCACGCGTGCTACCAATCGCTGCATGCCTGTGGCATGGGCATTATCGCCGATGGCCAACTGCTCGATACGCTGCGCCGCGTGCGCTGTTTCGGCGTACCGTTGGTACGTATCGATGCGCGTCAGGAAAGCACGCGTCACACCGAAGCGTTGGCGGAAATCACCCGCTACCTTGGGCTGGGCGACTACGAAAGCTGGTCTGAATCAGACAAGCAGGCGTTCCTGATTCGAGAATTGAGCTCCAAACGCCCTCTGTTGCCCCGTCAGTGGGAACCGAGCGCAGAAACCAAGGAAGTGCTGGATACCTGCCAGGTGATCGCGGAAGCGCCACAGGGCTCTATCGCCGCTTACGTTATCTCCATGGCGCGCACGCCGTCCGACGTGCTGGCCGTACACCTGCTGTTAAAAGAAGCGGGCTGCCCCTTCGCCTTACCGGTCGCCCCACTGTTTGAAACGCTGGATGACCTGAACAACGCTGACGATGTGATGAAGCAACTGCTGGGTATCGACTGGTATCGCGGCTTTATCCAGGGCAAGCAGATGGTAATGATCGGCTATTCCGATTCTGCCAAAGATGCAGGTGTGATGGCAGCCTCTTGGGCACAATATCGTGCGCAGGATGCGCTGATCAAAACGTGTGAAAAAGCAGGAATCGCCTTAACGTTGTTCCACGGACGCGGCGGCTCCATCGGTCGCGGCGGCGCGCCTGCTCACGCAGCTCTGCTATCACAACCACCGGGCAGCCTGAAAGGTGGTCTGCGCGTGACCGAACAAGGCGAAATGATCCGATTCAAGTTTGGCTTACCGGAAGTGACCATCAGCAGTTTGTCGCTCTATACCGGGGCTATCCTCGAGGCCAACCTGCTGCCGCCGCCAGAACCAAAACCGGAATGGCACGATATCATGGATGAGCTTTCCCGCGTATCTTGCGATATGTATCGCGGTTATGTGCGTGAAAACCCTGACTTTGTACCTTACTTCCGCGCAGCAACGCCGGAACTGGAACTGGGCAAACTGCCGCTCGGTTCGCGCCCTGCCAAGCGCCGCCCTAACGGTGGTGTAGAAAGCCTGCGTGCTATTCCGTGGATTTTTGCCTGGACGCAAAACCGCCTGATGCTGCCAGCCTGGTTGGGTGCGGGCGCTGCGTTGCAAAAAATCGTGGAAAATGGTCAGCAGAAAGCGTTGGAAACCATGTGCCGCGACTGGCCATTCTTCTCCACGCGTATCGGGATGCTGGAAATGGTGTTCGCCAAAGCGGATCTGTGGCTGGCGGAATACTACGATCAGCGTCTGGTTGAAGAGAAACTGTGGCCGTTAGGAAAAGAGCTGCGCGACCAGTTGGCGGCGGATATCAACGTAGTGCTGCGAATTTCCAACGATGACCATCTAATGGCAGACTTGCCGTGGATTGCTGAGTCTATCGCGCTGCGTAACGTCTACACCGACCCGTTAAACGTACTGCAAGCCGAATTGTTACACCGCTCGCGTGAACATGAGAACCCCAGCCCAGAAGTGGAACTGGCGCTGATGGTGACCATTGCAGGCGTGGCAGCCGGTATGCGCAACACTGGCTAACCGCAACAACCTTATCTTCCCGCCTCGCGCTGAGGCGGGATATCGTTTTCGTTATACTTTTTAATCAACCAGATACTTACGCTGCAACTGGTAGCGAGCATCATCATCCAGCCCATAGTCCGTGGACAGCCAACGATTTATCGATCCATACCGTTCTTTGATGGTTCGCAGTGCTGTCGCCAGAAACGCTTCCTGAACTGAAAGCACAAAGGAAAATTGCGACAGCGCTTTTTCGTTCAACGTATCTGCCAGCGATGCCAACAGTTGCTCACGAAAAGGCGCAAGTGTGATATCCGTGACCAGATAGTCTTCCATCACCGTCTTTTCATCCACCCCAAGCGCAAACAACACCAAGGCAGAACCGATACCGGTGCGATCTTTACCAACGGCACAATGCTGCACTAACGCCCCTTCTTCTGGCCTCTGCAACAGAGCAACCAGTTGACGATAGGCGGGATTATTGAAGGGCAAACGCCGATAGAGCTCCAGCATAAATGCCTGCGAGTCAAAGGCAGAGAGCTGCTCTGAACCCAAAGACTCCAAACTGGCAGTGACCTCATGCCGAATCGGGTTGGCAGGACAAGTGTGATAATTTGCGCCTTCCCACAGGATATCGGGCTTAGCCGTCACTTCAGCCGGGTCGCGATAGTCGACCACATGCGATACAGGCACGCCGGCCAGATGCTCACAATCGGCGGCACTCAGTTGATCCAGCGAGCCTGCACGGAACAGTTTGCGCGGGCGAATACGTTGCCCGTCAGTAGTACGCAATCCACCTAAATCACGAAAATTGATGCCGCCCTCTAATGCAAGCAGAGAGGGATGGCTTGGTGCTGATGTTGTCATACATATCCTTGCAATTCGTGGCGAAAAACTTAGGCACTCAATAACCGACGAGCAGCATCCAGCACCACCTTAACGGCAGCGGTTTCCGCCAGTTTCATCGTAGCAACATCCGGCGTTTCCTGCTGGGTACGGTTGACTATCACGCCAGCGACCATGCCCGCCCGCAATCCCTGGCTGGAACACATGGTGAGTAACGTGGCCGATTCCATTTCATAATTCAATACGCCCATGCTTTGCCACTCTTGCATTGAGCCTTGAAAACGCCGCACGACGCGCCCAGAGTAGGTATCATAGCGCTCTTGACCTGGGTAAAACGTATCCGAAGAGGCTGTCACGCCAATATGCAGCGGGAAACCCGACGCTTTTGCAGCATCCACCAGCGCCGCGGTGCAGGCAAAATCCGCCACGGCCGGGTACTCTAGCGGCGCAAAGTGCAGACTGGCGCCGTCCAGACGTACAGCCGCCGTCGTCACCAGCACATCTCCTACATTCATATCCGGCTGAATCGCCCCTGTAGTGCCCACGCGCAGGAAGGTTCTGACACCTAATTGCGCCAGTTCTTCAACAGCAATTGAGGTCGAAGGACCACCAATGCCCGTGGAGCAAATCACCACGGGTTGCCCCGCAAGCGTAGCACGCCAGGTGGTGAATTCACGGTGCGTAGCCAGTAATACAGGGTTATCCATCTCCCGCGCAATTTTTTCAACCCGCGCCGGATCGCCGGGCACAATGGCTAACGTCGCCCCGAGTAGATCCTGTTTGGTTAACCCCAAGTGAAACACATCAGATTCAGACATATCCGTCTCCTCATCGTGGGCAAGATAGTACCGTTATTATCCTAGCGCATCAGTATCATAGCAGCAGTGACATATCTCACTACCAAAAGAAACCAATACAGTGGTATACACTTATAAATTGCGCGTTGTCACACCAATGATCCCTTTTATGCTCAAGAGGAGAAAAAACACCATGAAAGTGGCCGAACCGCTGGAACTCCGACAAACCGATCGGGCAATGACCCGTGCCGTTACACCCCATGCGGGGTCCACCATCCTTACCGACAGCCAAGGGATTATCGCAGGTGAAACCACCATTCCATCCCAAGGAGAGCAGCTTCCAGCCTATCTTGCCAAACCGGCCTCGGGTGACGGACCGTATCCCATCATTTTGGTAGTTCAAGAAATTTTTGGTGTACATCAGCATATTCAGGATGTCTGCCGCCGGCTGGCCAAGCAGGGCTATCTCGCGATTGCGCCAGAACTGTATTTTCGTCAGGGCGATCCACATCAGTATGATGATATTCCAACGTTACTCAGCGAATTGGTCAGCAAAGTGCCGGATGCACAGGTGCTGTTGGACCTCGATCGCGCGACTAACTGGGCGGTACGGCAGGGGGGCGATGCCAACAGAATAGGCATTACAGGCTTCTGTTGGGGAGGGCGAATCAGTTGGCTGTATGCGGCGCACAATCCACAGTTAAAGGCCGCCGTTGCCTGGTACGGTAAATTTTCCGGTAACAAAACGCTGACCACGCCCAAACACCCGGTTGATGTTGCCGCCGATCTCAGTGCACCAGTACTCGGATTGTATGGCGCGGAGGATGGCAGCATTCCACTCGACCAAGTGGAGCTGATGCGACAGGCGCTACGCGCTGCCAACGCCACGGCTGAGATTGTGGTTTATCCTGAAGCCGGACATGCATTTCATGCGGATTATCGACCCAGCTATCACCCAGAGTCCGCTCAGGATGGTTGGCAGCGTATGCTAGCGTGGTTTACGCAGTACGGCGTGAAATAAGCAAAAAAACGCAGGGAAAAACTCCCCATCACCGTCATTCCCCACCTCCGTCATTCCCGCGAAAGCGGGAATCCCTTGCCGATAAAACGCGTTTCTTCTCACAAAGATCCCCGGCTTTCGCCGAGGATGACAAGGGAGAAACCGAGGATGGCGAGGGGTAAAGAAGCATCCCTGCGAACGATGGAGATTAGGCCTCGGTTTCGCGTAAGCGCTGTGCCGCTTCAACCATGTTAGCCAGAGATTGACGCGTTTCTGGCCAGCCGCGCGTTTTCAGGCCGCAGTCTGGGTTCACCCACAGGCGCTCAGCAGGAATACGCTGCGCCGCTTTACGCAACAGAGCTTCAATCCATTCAACGCTCGGTACGTTAGGCGAGTGGATATCATACACGCCCGGCCCGATTTCATTTGGATATTCGAACTCTTCGAATGACTCCAGCAGTTCCATGTCTGAACGCGAGGTTTCGATGGTGATCACATCCGCATCCAGTGCAGCAATGGAGTCCATGATATCGTTGAATTCGCAGTAACACATGTGAGTGTGAATCTGGGTGTCATCCCGTACAACCGCAGCATTAAGACGGAACGCTTCCACACCCCATGCAAGATAAGCCTGCCAGTCAGAGCGGTGCAGGGGCAACCCTTCACGCAGCGCCGGTTCATCAATCTGGATGATGCCGATACCCGCCTTTTCCAAATCAGCCACTTCATCACGCAGTGCCAGCGCGATCTGCTTGGCAATCGTTTCACGACTAACATCTTCACGTGGGAACGACCAGCACAGGATAGTCACCGGCCCAGTCAGCATACCTTTTACCGGTTTATCGGTCAGAGATTGGGCATATTTGGCCCACTCGACCGTAATCGGTTCTGGGCGGCTGATATCACCGATGATTACTGGTGGCTTCACGCAGCGTGAACCGTAGCTTTGTACCCAGCCGTTTTGGGTGAAGATAAAACCATCCAGATGCTCGCCAAAGTACTCCACCATGTCGTTACGTTCGGCTTCACCGTGCACCAACACGTCCAGACCCAGACGTTCCTGCTCGACAATCGCCTGTTTGATGTGTTCAGCGATGCCCGTACGGTAGTTGTTGCCATCGAGACGGCCTTGCTTGAAGTCAAGACGCAGGCCACGAATTTCCGTGGTTTGCGGGAACGAACCAATGGTGGTGGTCGGCCAATCAGGCAAGTTGAAACGTGCACGCTGTGCCTCGGCGCGTACCGGATAGGCATGTTGACGCTGACTGTCCTGCGCGGTGATCGCCGCCAGACGCTGAGTCACAGCCGCATTGTTAACGCGCGTTGAGGTGCTGCGAGCACGAATCGGTGCGCTGTATTCCACCAATGCAGCACCCTCGCCGCTGTTCAGTGCCGCCGTCAGCAGCGCCAATTCAGCACATTTTTGCAACGCAAAGGCAAACCAGCTTTTGACTTCGTCATCCAAACGCGTTTCGACGCTAAGGTCTATCGGGCTGTGCAGTAGGGAACAGGAAGAGCCAAGCCACAGTTGGCGTTGCCCCACCAACGGTTGCAGACGTTCAAACCAGGTGCTCAGATCCGCACGCCACACGTTACGACCATTGATTACACCCAATGATACCAGCCAATCAGCAGGCAGTTGCGCAAGCAGCGCAGAGGCATCATCCTTACCGTGCACCAGATCCACATGCAGCCCTTGTACCGGCAACGCGCGGATGGTGTCCAGGTTATGGCCGATACTGTCAAAATAGGTGGTCAGCAGCAGTTTGACCGAGCCCTGCAACGCATCGTACGCCGGTTTAAAGGCATCCAGCCACTCTTGCGGCAGTTCCAGCACCAGTGCAGGTTCATCAATCTGCACCCACTCGACACCACGTTTTGCCAACTCTGCCAGCACCTGTTGATACACCGGCAGAATATCTTTCAGCAGGGAGAGACGATCGAACGCATCCCCCTTCACTTTGCCCAGCCACAGGTAGGTCACTGGGCCCAACAGCACCGGCTTGACCTTGTGGCCTAGCGCCAGCGCCTCATCCACTTCGTCGAGCAGCTGCGTCCAAGTCAGGGCAAAACGCTGTCCCTGAGTGAATTCAGGCACCATGTAGTGGTAGTTGGTATTAAACCATTTGGTCATCTCTGCGGCCGCCGCCGGTTCGCCCGTCGGCGCACGGCCACGGCCAATGCGGAACAGTGTGTCGATATCAACCTGGCCATCTGCATTTTGGTGACGCGCAGGCACGTTGCCCAGCAGCAGGCTGGTCGTCAACACATGATCGTACCAGGCAAAATCACCCACTGGCAGCAGGTCAACACCAGCCTCTTTCTGCTGTTGCCAATGACGTGCTCGCAGCGATTTACCCACTTCCAGCAGTTCCGCCCGAGTAAGATTACCTGCCCAATAGCCTTCTTGCGCTTTTTTCAGTTCACGGCGCAGTCCGACGCGCGGAAAACCCAGTGTGTGATTTAAAATTGCCATCGTTGATCCTCATTTAGCCGTCCAGATGTTTACACATCCATAATCAACAGGTACTGTATAATGCACAAGCGCAAATTATTCACTGTCATTGTGAAGGACTCTCATGATCGAACTGAAACACTTACGGACACTGCAAGCACTGCGCGGCACAGGTTCTCTGGCAGCCGCCGCCGCGCAGCTTCACCAGACGCAATCAGCGCTTTCCCACCAGTTCAGCGAGCTGGAACAACGTCTGGGTTTTCGGCTATTTGTACGTAAGAGCCAACCGTTGCGCTTTACCCCTCAGGGGGAAATCCTGCTGCAATTGGCCGATCAGGTGTTGCCCCTGATTCAACAGGCGTTGCAGGCATGCAACGAGCCGCATCAGACCACACTGCGTCTGGCAATTGAGTGCCATAGCTGTATTCAGTGGCTGACGCCCGCTCTGGAGCATTTTCACAGCCAGTGGCCGCAGGTGAACATGGATTTCAAATCCGGTGTCACCTTTGATCCTCAACCGGCCCTGCAACAGGGAGAGCTGGACTTGGTGATGACATCGGACATTTTGCCGCGCAGTGGATTGCACTATTCACCGATGTTTGATTTTGAAGTGAGATTGGTGCTGGCGCCGGACCATGCATTAGCGAGCAAAGAGACTATCTCACCGGAGGATCTCGCCAATGAGATCCTGATGATCTATCCGGTTCAGCGCCAGCGCCTGGACATCTGGCGTCATTTCCTGCAACCGGCTGGTATCAGCCCGACGCTAAAGAACGTGGATAACACCCTGTTGCTGATTCAGATGGTGGCGGCTCGCATGGGCATTGCCGCGCTGCCACACTGGGTAGTGGAAAGTTTTGAACGTCAGGGATTGGTAGTGACCAAAACGCTGGGCGAGGGGCTGTGGAGCCGACTGTACGCTGCGGTACGCGATGGAGAACAGCGTCAGCCGGTGCTTGAAGCCTTTATTCGTTCTGCCCGCCAGCACGCGTGTTCGCATCTGCCGTTCGTACGGGATGCTGCACGACCCAGCGCTGGTGTACCCACAAAGCCGCAAGGATAATCAGAGACCCCAGAGCGAAACGCCCCCAGTCGGGCGTCTTCTGCCAGAAGAGGAAGTTAACCAGCAGTCCGGCAGGGACGTGAAAGTTGTTCATGATACTTAGCGTGCCCGCATCCACCTTGGTAGCACCGTAGTTCCACATGAAATAACCCAGGCCGGAGACAATCGCCCCCAAGAAAACCAACACGCCCCACTGTATCGGGGCGGTGGGTAGTTTGGTGAAGTTACCAAACAGTCCCCACGCCACCAGCGTCACCAATCCCGCCCCCAGATAAAACCAGGAAAACGCACTGTGCTGTGGCATCGGGTGCAGCTCCATCAGGCGTTTATAGCCTACTTGCCCCGCAGCGAAGCAAATATTGGCAGCCTGAATCAGCAGAAAACCATGCCAAAAATGCGCACTGACGCCATGATAGTGGATGACTACGGCCCCCAATACTGCCAGCAACGCGCTAAGGGCATAGCCCCAGCGCAAGCGCCTCCCGCTAATTACATCGTAAATCAACGTGACGTACAGCGGCGTCATTACTGAAAACAGCAGCAGCGTCGGAACATCGAGATAGAGATAACTACGGAACAGCAACAGGTACATCACGCCCAGTTGGATCACGCCAATCAGCAGATACAGCCCCAAGACTTTGGCTGAATAACCACGCCAACGCAGGAACGGTAGAAAAACCACGGCAGCCAACACTAAACGAAACATGGCAGAGAACCAGCTATCGACCTGCCCCGCCAGATATTCGCCAATCAGGCTGAATGAAAACGCCCACAGAATGGTGGTAATAATCAGTAATAACACGCCAAAACCCTTGTAAAAACCTCAAGGGATCATTGTACCGCATTGGCTGCATAAACCTCAGCCAATGCGGTTTACATTCGATTGATATACGAACAATTAGATTTGCCAGCGCAACCAGGCAAAAAAGACATTGCCGTTGTTATAGGTACCTGGAATGTAGGTGGCCTGAAATGAAAGGCGCTGATAATTCACCGAGACCAACGGCAACAGTACCGGAATAGGGATATAGTGCCAGTTGTCACGCATAGTAACGCCAGCGGTAAAACCCGCACCCAATTGAAAATCTGGGTTGATCGTGGGCGTCCAGCGCTTCTCAAAGCCGTAGCCGCCGATGGGCTCCCATTTGTTAAAAGAATCTTTGAACACCATCAGATACAAACCGTGCCAATCGCCGTCAGCATCCAGGCGAGACACGCCATAACCCGCTCCCCAGGGACGTTCATTGTACTTGTCTGTTTTCTCTTTGTCGTAAGTCCAGCGGTTATGCCAAGTGATAGCCGGAATATAGAGATCCTGACTGGACGAGTTCGACCAGGTTTCTGACAGGTTAAATTTCGCTTTTTGCCACCAACTGCCATGCCCATTATCCTGCGCAGCGTCCTTCGGCATTTCCACGGGAGAAACCGTTGGGGCAGCAAGAGAGGGAAGCGAGAACAGAAAAGGGGAAATGATAAATATCACACGTCGTAAATACATCTTTGCTTCTCGTAAACCATCAGTATTTTCGCGAAACTTGAACCGTCACATGACAGGGGAAGTCCGGTTTAGGGAAAACAGGCCACCGCAAAAAAGCCTGTCTAAAGAGGCATTATGAAGGATTCACGCTATACATTGCGTATAATTGTCGGCGTTATTGTAATATTTAAGATATTTCTTATAAGAAAATATCCTAATTCAGCTGATTATTCGGATAGCATACGGTACTAATTGGAAAAATTACCTAAAAAGCCGTTTGCAAACGCAAGAAAATCAAATCCCGTCCCCATACTCAAAACCACGATTGATCCCGTTGAAGTATTGATCCATATCCATCGCGGGTTTATCGCTTTCCGGACGCCCCACAATACGCGCGGGTACACCTGCCGCAGTGGTATGTGCAGGAACAGGTTGCAGCACGACGGAGCCGGCACCAATTTTCGCGCCACGCCCGACCTCAATGTTACCGAGAATCTTCGCGCCAGCACCAATCATGACGCCTTCTCGGATCTTCGGGTGACGATCGCCGCTGGTTTTCCCCGTTCCCCCCAAAGTGACAGATTGCAGGATCGAGACATCGTTCTCCACGATCGCAGTCTCACCGATCACAATACCGGTTGCGTGATCGAGCATGATCCCGCAGCCAATGGTCGCCGCCGGGTGAATATCGACACCAAACGACACCGAAATCTGGTTCTGAAAATAAATAGCAAGCGCTTTACGTCCCTGATACCAGAGCCAGTGACCGATACGATAGGCCTGAAGTGCATGAAACCCTTTGAGATAGAGCAGCGGCGTGGAGTATTTATCCACAGCAGGATCGCGCTGGCATACCGCGCGGATGTCGCTCGCCGCCGACAAAATCATTTGTGGATCGGCGCGATAAGCCTCTTCTACCACTTCTCGAATAGCGATCGCAGGCATAATGGAATTTGCCAGCTTGTTCGCCAACATGTAACTCAGTGCGCTGCCCAGGTTTTCGTGCTTTAGCAATGTGGCATGAAAAAAACTGGCTAACATCGGTTCACAGTCAGCTAGCGTACGGCCTTCCGCTTTAATGTTTTCCCATACCAATTCCAGCTCATCAGTCGACATTGCCTTCACTCTCCTGCCACATCGTTACCAAAGACCAGCCTAGGCTAGCGTAGTCACCAGAATACGATATAAAAGCCAAAAAGCGCCAGAAGACCAACGTCACCGCAGGCCTGTCAGCGCTATTTCTTTTTATTCGCGATCGCTCTCGTCTTTCCGCGTTCTGCCAAGCAGGGTAAGTGCCGCCTCGCGCGCCGCTTTACCACAATATAAAACCTGCCACAGTTGCTCACTGATGGGCATTTCTACACCATGACGCTGGGCTAGCGCCAGCACCTCTTTGGTGTTGCGATAACCTTCGACCACTTGACCAATCTTATCCTGGGCACTTTGTACATCCAGTCCCTGGCCTAGCATCATACCGAAACGTCGGTTGCGGGATTGGTTGTCGGTACAGGTCAACACCAAATCGCCCAACCCCGCCATCCCCATAAAGGTGGCAGGATCAGCGCCAAGCGCTACACCAAGCCGCGTCATTTCTGCCAGCCCGCGCGTGATAAGCGCCGTGCGCGCGTTGGCACCGAAACCGATGCCATCTGACATCCCGGCACCAATGGCAATCACGTTTTTTACCGCACCGCCAAGCTGTACGCCGATAAGATCGGGATTGCTGTACACGCGGAAGCTCTTACCACAGTGCAGCAACGCTTGCAGATCGTCAGAAAACGTTTTGTCCGTTGCGGCCAGAGCAATAGCGGTGGGTAATCCCGCCGCAAGCTCTTTCGCGAACGTCGGGCCAGAAATCACAGCCAAAGGGATGTCATCACCTAATGCTTCCCGAGCCACATCCTGCAACAAACGTCCGGTTTCTGCCTCCAGCCCTTTTGTCGCCCACACCAGCCGCGCATCCGCGCGCAGCAGCGGTTTTATCTGGCGCAGCACATCACCAAACACATGGCTCGGCACCACCACCAGAATATTGCGACTTGCCGCCAATGCCTGCGCTAAATCAGACTCGAGATGCAGCGTATCAGGGAAAGGGACATCCGGCAGAAAGGCCTGATTACACCGAGCTGCCTGCAACGTCTGAATATGTGCGGGATCGTGTCCCCACAGCATCACGGAATGGCCATTACGGGCCAGCGTGATCGCCAGAGCGGTGCCGTATGAACCGGCACCCAACACGGTCATGGATGCATTAGATATGCTCATCAGGCATCCAGGCGCGGCGCGCCATTTTCACCTTCTGCAGGCTGCCCTTCCGTTTGCTGTTGCAGATAGTTCATGAACAGCGCATCGAAGTTCACCGGCGCCAGATTCAACTGAGGGAATGTACCGCGTGTCACCATGCTGGTCACACATTCACGTGCATACGGGAACAGAATATTCGGGCAGTAAGCACCCAGGCAATGTGCCAATTGGGTTCCTTCCAGACCGCCCACGGTGAAGATCCCCGCTTGCTGAACTTCACACAGGAATGCGGTATTTTCGCCCAGTGTAGAGGTTACCGTTACACGCAGCACAACTTCGTACACGTCTTCCGCCAGTTGGCTAGACGCCGTATCCAGATCCAGTTTAACTTCCGGCTGCCAATCTTGTTGAAATACCTGAGGGGCATTAGGAGCTTCAAAAGAGACATCCTTGGTGTAAATACGTTGAATCTGAAAAGTCATTTCGGCGGAGTTTTGTTCGGACATGTTGGCTAATACCTTTAATGTTAACGTTTTTAATGCGCCGCATTCATTGTGTGGCTGCGGACGCTAATGTATGCATTTAAAATGGAACAATGCGCGCAGGTAGCCTGCGTCTACTTACAAACTACCATACCTTTACGGCATGTTTTAAAGACATTCGGCTTGTGCGATCGAGCGCTTATTTGCCCTGCACCAGCGGAAGGTTTTCACCACTCCAGCCTGACAGGCCATCTTTAAGAACGAACACACGTTCAAATCCGGCCTTCAGCAAATGGTCAGCAGATTCGCGTGAACTGATACCGTTGACGCAAACCACAATCACAGGACGCGTTTTGTGTTTCTCCAACTCACCCAGGCTACCGTTCTTGATGTCGTTAGGCAGCAAGTTAATGGCATTAGCAATGTGGCCACGACGGAAATCATCACGGTTACGCAAATCAACGATAACCGCCTCTTCTTTATTGATAAGTTGAATCGCTTCGCCGCGTGCGATTTCTTTCACTTTGGAAAGCTTACTTTTTACGGTCATGACGATAACGGCAACCAACAGTGCAACCCAGGCGATACTCATAATCGGATGCCTGCTTACGAACGACATAATCTCTTGCATGGGGGGTAACAACTCCCGAATCAGTTAAGCAACAAAAATCAAGGTTTCTGAGTATACACTCTAAATAATTCGAGTTGCAGGAAGGCGGCAAGGGAGAGAATCCCGATGAGCTTACTGAGGTAAGTGATTCGGGTGAACGAGCGCAGCCAACGCACATGCAACTTGAAGTATGACGAGTATACCTATGCGGTAGAGCAATTACAGCCTGTAACAACCAGTAAGCCGCTAAACTGTAACTCTATCTGTGGCATGAATCAGAAAAATCGTAGCGACCACCGCTTACGGTTCTGCCATTTTATGCGTAATACGCCCTTTTTATCTATGCTTGATGCAATGCATCCTGTGTAAACCTTGCCTGTGATAAGCGCCCTCGCGACATGTTCTGTCACTACTGGAGAGAGAAAAGCGCGGTCAGGTGGCTGGTCAGGGGCCGCCCATCGTGAAATAATCCCACGTTATGAATAAGAAAGCGTCACTGATCTCGCCCCGCGGGCCATGCAGTGTGCCTGTTCAACGTTCAACGTCTGATTCAGGCTCAGGTAAATTGCCGCTGCATGCGCTGCTCGCTATCTGTATCAGCGTGGTTTGCGCTGGTAGTTTCGTGTGGCCAACGATTGGGTTCGGAGCCGATAATCAGCAACAACTCAAGACGCTGCAACAGGATATCGCGGAGAAGGAAAAACGCGTTCAGGAACAGAAACAGCAGCGCGGTACATTGCTTAGCCAGTTACAACAACAAGAGCAATCCATCGCCCGAGCCAGCCGCCAACTGCGTGACACCACGGGCACGCTTGCCGCATTGAATGAAGAGCTGAAAGGGCTAGCGGCCTCCATCACAAAACTTGAAAGCCAAAGAAAGCAGCAAGAGGCTTTACTGTCACGCCAACTGGATGCCGCTTTTCGTCAGGGGCAACACAACGGTTTACAACTGATTCTCAGCGGCGAAGAGAGCCAACGCAGCGAACGCATTCTGGCCTACTTTGGCTACCTGAATGAAGCACGCCAAAAGAACATCACTGAATTGCAACACACCCGTACGGAACTTGCGGCCCAGAAACGGCAGGTAGAACAGAAGCAAGCGACGCAAAAAACATTGCTCACCGAACAGCAAGCGCAGCAAAAGGCGTTGGAACAGGCGCGAGGAGAGCGTAAGCAAACCCTGTCGGCACTCGAAAGCTCGCTGGAAAAAGATCAACAACAACTGACTGAGCTACGCCAGAATGAAGCACGGCTACGCGATCAGATTGCCCGCGCTGAACGTGAAGCCAAAGCGCGAGCCGAACGTGAGGCGCGTGAGGCTGCGAAGGTCCGTGAACGTGAAGAACAAGCCAAACGCAGTGGCAGCCGTTACCAACCATCAGAAAGTGAACGCTCACTTATGGCACGTACTGGCGGTCTGGGCCAACCCGCAGGCCAGGCAATCTGGCCGGTAAGAGGCCGTGTTGAACACCGTTTTGGCGAGCCATTACAGGGCGAATTGCGCTGGAAAGGATTGGTGATCGCCGCACCAGAAGGTACGGATGTCAAAGCCATTGCCGATGGCACAGTGCTGATGGCCGATTGGCTTCAAGGGTATGGGCTTGTCGTCGTGCTGCAACATGGCAAGGGAGATATGAGCCTGTATGGCTATAACCAAAGCGCACTCGTCTCCGTTGGCGCACAGGTGAAAGCCGGGCAACCTATCGCACTGGTAGGCACCAGCGGCGGCCAAAGCCAGCCTGCACTCTATTTTGAAATCCGCCGTCAAGGTCAAGCAGTCAACCCACAGCCTTGGTTAGGAAAATAACAGGGAAATAACTTTGCTGATATCGATGTTACGAAAAGTACGCCGTCCGCTTCTCTTCACCTTGTTATTGGTATTCTGTTCATGGGCGATGGCGGGAAAGCTGTCGATCGTGATTGATGACTTCGGCTACCGACCCCACAATGAAAATCAGATACTGGCAATGCCGACAGCCATTTCTATCGCGGTGTTACCTAACGCGCCCTATGCCCGCGACATGGCACTGAAAGCCCATCAGCAAGGGCGAGAGATATTGATCCACTTACCGATGGCCCCCATGGGGAAACAACCACTCGAAAAAGACACGCTGCGCCCAGAGATGAGCAGCGAAGAGATCGCGCGCATCATCCGTCAGGCGGTAAACAATGTGCCCTACGCAGTCGGATTAAATAACCACATGGGCAGTGCTATGACATCCAGCCTGCCCGGCATGCAGAAGGTGATGCAGGCACTCAACGCTTATCAGCTCTACTTTCTCGATAGTATGACCATTGGTAGCAGCCAATCTATCCCGGCATCGGCGGGCACACAGGTTCACGTTCTCAAGCGTAAAGTCTTTTTGGACGATACCCAAAATGAGGCTGATATCCGTGTCCAGTTCAATCGAGCTGTACAACTGGCGCGCCGAACAGGCTCCGCCATCGCCATTGGCCACCCTCACCCCGCTACTATCAAAGTATTGCAACAGATGTTGCCATCTCTGGATGCCGATATCGTTCTGGTGCGTCCCAGTCAGTTGTTGAATGAGCCCGTTCATTACCAGCCGCTTCCTTATGAACCTCGCCCTGCGCAACCGGCACGTAAACCGTTCCGCAAACCGCAGTTGTGTGCCATCAAGCAGCCATTGCCGCCGGTGGGTAACGAGGTCTTCTTTAAACTGATTGGAGAGAGCCTGCGTGACAGCGCAGCGGTGAATTATATTGAACAGCGCTGGCATACCTGGGTAACACCCAGACAAAGATAAACGTGCCCAAAGGGTACTGACGCGCCCCGAAGCTCCGGGGCGCGCAACGATGCGGTTAATCCCAGTGCAAAATCACTTTGCCGGATTGCCCAGAACGCATGACATCAAAACCCTGCTGAAAGTCATCTATCGGGAAATGATGAGTAATGATCGGCGTTAAATCGAGGCCAGACTGAATCAGCGAAGCCATTTTGTACCAGGTTTCGAACATCTCCCGACCATAGATTCCTTTGATTGTCAGCCCCTTGAAAATCACCTCATTCCAATCAACCATCATCGGTTCAGGCGGTATTCCAAGCAGCGCGACTCGCCCACCGTGGTTCATGGCATGCAACAACGCATGCATCGCCGCTGGGGCGCCGGACATTTCCAAGCCCACGTCAAAACCTTCGCGCATACCCAGCGACAACATGACATCCGCTAACGTCTCTTGCGCCACATTCACCGCACGCGTGACACCCATTTTACGCGCCAATTCCAATCGATATTCGTTGACGTCAGTAATCACCACATGGCGAGCCCCGACGTGGCGGCACACCGCTGCCGCCATAATGCCAATGGGTCCAGCGCCAGAAATCAGCACATCTTCACCGACCATATCGAATGACAGCGCGGTATGTACAGCGTTACCAAAGGGGTCGAAAATGGCAGCGAGCTCATCGGAAATCCCGTCGGCAATAGGAAAAGCGTTAAATGCCGGGATCACCAGATATTCCGCAAAAGCGCCGGGACGATTAACACCAACACCAATGGTATTACGGCAAAGATGGCGCCGTCCAGCGCGGCAATTACGGCAAAATCCGCAAGTGATATGCCCCTCTCCCGCAACGCGATCGCCAATCAGAAAGCCACTGACTTCCTGCCCAATCGCAACGATTTCGCCCACATATTCATGCCCGACGATCATCGGCACGGGAATGGTTCTCTGTGACCAGCTATCCCAATTGTAAATATGCACATCGGTACCACAGATCGCCGTTTTACGGATCTTGATCATGATGTCGTTGTGCCCCACCTCCGGCAACGGCGCATCCATCATCCAGATGCCGGGTTCCGACTTGAGTTTGGCGAGTGCTTTCATGCGTTCCCTCCTTAGCTGACGACGCCCAGACGTTTCCCGACCCGAATAAAAGCAGCCACGGCATATTCAATCTGCTCGGTCGTGTGTGCGGCAGACATCTGAGTGCGAATGCGGGCTTGCCCTTGCGGCACAACGGGATAGAAGAAGCCGGTGACATACACCCCTTCTCGCTGCATGGCTAGCGCAAAATCCTGTGCAAGCCGCGCATCACCCAGCATCACCGGGATGATGGCATGATCGGCACCCGCCAATGTAAAGCCGGCAGCCGTCATGCGCTGGCGAAACAGCGTGGCGTTCTCCCACAGACGTTCACGTAATCCATCACCTTGTGCCAACAAATCCAGCACGGCAATGGAAGCCGTGACCAGAGAAGGCGCCAGCGAGTTGGAGAACAGATACGGACGGGAGCGTTGGCGTAACCAGTCAATCACCGGTTTGCGCGCGGCAACATACCCTCCCGAGGCACCACCCAATGCTTTGCCCAGCGTCCCCGTCAAAATATCGACGCGCCCCATCACATCGCAGTATTCGTGGGATCCGCGCCCCTGCTTGCCCACAAACCCCACCGCGTGCGAATCATCCACCATGACCAGTGCACCATAGCACTCTGCCAAATCACAAATACCGTTCAGGTTGGCAATCACACCATCCATCGAAAAGACACCGTCTGTCGCCACCATTAAAGTACGCGCCCCATCGGCTTTTGCTTTTTGCAATTGCGCTTCCAACTGCTGCATGTCGTTATTGTCATAGCGATAGCGACGTGCCTTGCACAACCGAACCCCATCAATGATAGAAGCGTGGTTCAGTGCATCGGAAATGATCGCATCCTCTTCGCCTAGCAAGGTCTCGAACAGGCCGCCGTTAGCGTCGAAACAGGACGAGTAGAGGATGGCATCTTCCATGCCGAGAAAATCCGCCAGCTTGTTCTCGAGCGTTTTATGAATATCTTGCGTGCCGCAAATAAAACGGACAGATGCCATACCGAGGCCGTGGCTGTCCAATCCCGCTTTTGCTGCCGCAATCAGGGTTGGGTGGTCTGCCAACCCCAGATAGTTGTTGGCACAAAAATTCAACAAAGGGCCACCGTCGGCCACTTCGATATCTGCGCGTTGCGCGGTAGTGATAATCCTTTCTTCTTTAAACAGGCCATCGGCTCGCGCGGCCATAAGTTGTGTGGACAGACGCTGATAAAACGATGCAGGCATGATGTCACTCCTTTGTGTAAGCCCGTACTCAGCTTAATCAATCCTGTTTATTAGGGTGACAGATAACGCCACAGAATCTAAAAAATGCCAATGCGGTCACGACATGCGACAACACTGTCTCGGTAAAACCTTGCGGCAGCGCAAAATGGTGTACTGTCTGTCGTGCAACGAAATGTTATGATAGCAGTCATAAATAGTGTGGAGCGTGGTGCTCCACCCGCGAGATTTACAAGGGTTACTCCCATGATCATCGTCACAGGCGGTGCCGGTTTTATCGGCAGCAATATTGTTAAATCATTGAATGACATCGGTTATCGAGACATTTTGGTGGTGGATAACCTGAAAGACGGCACCAAATTTGTCAATCTGGTCGATCTGGATATTACCGACTACATGGATAAGGAAGATTTCATCGCCAGTATCGTCGCTGGCGACGATCTGGGTGATATCGATGCCATCTTCCATGAAGGCGCTTGCTCCTCCACCACGGAGTGGGACGGCAAATATATGATGGATAACAACTATCAATATTCGAAAGAAGTGCTGCACTACTGTCTGGAACGCAGCATTCCCTTCTTGTATGCCTCCTCGGCTGCCACCTATGGCGGACGTACCAGCGACTTTATCGAAGAGCGTCAGTACGAGCAGCCGCTGAACGTATACGGTTATTCCAAATTCCTGTTCGACCAGTATGTACGCGATATCCTGCCGCAAGCGGATTCGCAGATTTGCGGTTTCCGTTACTTCAACGTCTACGGCCCTCGCGAGGGGCACAAAGGCAGCATGGCGAGCGTCGCGTTTCATCTGAATAATCAGATCAATCAAGGCGAAAATCCGAAGCTGTTCTCTGGCAGCGAAAATTTCCAACGCGACTTCATTTATGTCGGCGATGTCGCGGCAGTTAACCTGTGGTTCTGGCAGCACGGTGTTTCTGGTATTTTCAACTGCGGAACGGGCCGAGCAGAGTCATTCCAAGCCGTGGCCGATGCCGTGCTGGATTTCCACAAGAAAGGTCAAGTGGAATACATCCCCTTCCCTGAAAAACTGAAAGGCCGTTATCAGGCTTTCACGCAAGCAGATTTGACCAAACTGCGGGCTGCGGGCTACGACAAGCCATTCAAAACGGTTGCTGAAGGTGTCAGCGACTATCTGACCTGGCTGAACCGCTCAGCGTAAGCACCACACAGCGTGCGGCCGTACATTATGGCCGCATGTTTCCGGTAAGCAGTAGACACCGGATAGCTTCCTTCGATGGCGTTCTTCTGGCCGCCAAGAAACAGAACATAAAAGATAAACGCTATGAAAATCTTGGTGATCGGCCCGTCATGGGTGGGCGACATGATGATGTCCCACAGCCTGTATCGTTCGCTCAAAGCACAGTACCCGGATGCACAGATTGATGTCATGGCTCCGGCCTGGTGCCGTCCGCTGTTGGCGCGCATGCCTGAGGTGCGTCAGGCACTGGCGATGCCGCTGGGGCACGGTGCACTGGCGCTGGGTGAACGTCGACGTTTAGGCGTGTCGCTGCGAGAACAAGGTTACGATCGGGCCTATGTGTTGCCGAACTCGTTTAAATCCGCGTTGGTGCCCTTCTTTGCCAAGGTGCCTGAGCGTACCGGCTGGCGCGGCGAAATGCGTTATGGCTTGCTCAACGATCTACGGGTATTGGACAAAACAGCATTTCCTCTGATGGTGCAGCGCTACGTTGCACTGGCATATCCTCGCAATCAGATTCTCAGGGCAGACGACCTTCCGCAACCGCTGTTGTGGCCGCAGCTACAGGTTGCTCAAGCAGAAATTGACGCTGTACTTCCTACCTTCAATTTAGTAAGCGAGCGCTCACTTATTGGTTTCTGCCCCGGCGCTGAGTTTGGCCCAGCCAAACGCTGGCCACACTATCACTATGCCAGCCTGGCACAAACGCTGATTGAGCGCGGCCATCACGTTGTACTGTTCGGTTCAACCAAGGATAACGACGCAGGAGAAGCGATACGCGATACACTGCCCGAATCCATGCGCGCCTTTTGCACCAATCTGGCGGGCAAAACGTCGTTGGATCAAGCCGTGGTACTGCTCGCAGCCTGCCACGCCGTAGTTAGCAATGACTCTGGTTTAATGCACGTAGCGGCAGCGTTAAACCGCCCTCTGGTGGCGCTTTATGGCCCCAGTAGCCCAGACTTCACTCCTCCTCTATCACATCAGGCTCACGTTATCCGTTTAATCACTGGCTATCACCGCGTGCGCAAAGGCGATGGCGAGCAGGGATATCACCAAAGCCTGATGGATATCCAGCCTGAACGCGTATTGGAAGCCTTGATGCCTTACCTCCAGACACAGGAACATTGCTAATGCGGGTGCTGATCGTTAAAACTTCCTCTATGGGCGACGTTCTGCACACGCTACCGGCCTTGACTGATGCCATGCGCGTCATCCCCAATTTGCAATTTGATTGGGTGGTAGAAGAAGGATTTGCCCAGATCCCCGCCTGGCACGCCGCCGTTGACCGCGTGATCCCGGTGGCAATTCGCCGTTGGCGGAAAAGCTGGTTTAGCGCACAGACTCGACTCGAGCGGGCGAAGTTTAAACAGCAATTGCGGGAACGCCAGTATGATGCGGTAATTGATGCTCAGGGACTACTGAAAAGTGCGCTACTGGTCACGCGCCTCGCGCGCGGCAAAAAGCATGGTTTGGACAGCAGTAGCGCCCGTGAACCGCTTGCCAGCATCTTTTACAACTACCGGCATCGGGTCGCACGGCAACAGCACGCCGTTGAACGCATTCGTGCGCTTTTCGCAGCAAGCCTGAGTTATCGCAAACCCAGTGAGCGGGGTGACTATGGTATTGCCCAGCATTTTCTAGCAACGTCTTCAGAAGATATCGGCGGCTATCTGGTATTCCTACATGCCACTACGCGTGATGAAAAACACTGGCCAGAATCCCATTGGCGTGACCTGATAGCGAGCTTGCAACACTCAGGATTACGTATCAAATTACCTTGGGGGGCAGAGCATGAGCATCAACGTGCACTACGCCTTGCAGCCGATTTCTCTCACGTAGACGTACTACCGCGCCTGAGTTTGCAACAAGTGGCCGCCGTGCTGGCTGGTGCACAGGCGGTTGTTTCCGTCGATACTGGCCTAAGCCACCTGACAGCGGCGTTGGATCGCCCCAACATTACGCTCTACGGCCCGACCGATCCTGGGCTTATTGGCGGATATGGGCTAAATCAGGTGGTAGAACAATCTGAAAATCACCACATGAGTGCTATCTCAGCTGATGCTGTCCGGCAAAAGCTATCAGAACTGGTAGACTTACAACCACTCGACGCAGCCCCCTTGCATACATCGGTATAAGGTTCTCTTCGGTAGATTCCTGCGTCGCACGCTGTCCTCGTATTTTCCTGGCTTTATGGAAAATGAGGATAGCTTTTACTATGTGATCTAATATCAGGCCGTAAACCAATACTATGTTGAATGACTTGAGATACAGTTGGGCGAAATACCCCGCCGTAAGCGCTTCTATAACGATGAATACGCTGTTTCTGGGGTGCTTACTGACCATGGCCGTTATGCCATTTAGCACAGTAATAGCTGGGTGGCTATTCTATTTGACCGGTGTCTCTGCCGCACTGTATGTGGTCACACATGTAAAACAGATTTTAGCCGCAAAACGGCTGTTGATATTGCCCGTATTGTTGCTACTGATGGGTTGCCTCAACCTTGTCTGGTTTTCCATTTACTACCAACCTGACACGGTTTTTACCGATGTCTATTCCGCCCATCGCACTGCTGGGCATGCAGCTATTCTCGGTGCATTTATTCTCTTAGCAGCATGCCACTTGCCGCGCGGAAACCAACCCGTGGTGCAATTCGGTTCATTGATTATCTGCGCAATGACATTGGCTTATGCGCTATATCAGTCAATTTTTCACGATATGCACCGCGTTAGTCTGGTCTTCGGTCCGGCAACCAGCGCTGCCTATTTTATGACATTCATTGGCGCATTGAGCGCACAGGCATTGCTGACACTCAACCTACGCTACAAATATTATCTTTATTTAATCCATTTCTTGCTGGTCACCAGCGCGATAATGCTGACTCAGACTCGGGCGGCAATTTTTGTTTATCCCTTTGTGGGCGCCATGATCCTTTTATCAGAAGTGCGTCATAACAAACGAAAATTACTCAAAGCTGTCTTAGGTTCAATGGTGACGCTACTGCTCTGTATTACGCTGTTTCATGACACAATCCATAAACGCACCAATGACTTGATCAATGACATGCGTAGCTACAGCCTGAACAACAGTAAAACCTCGGTAGGTGCGCGGTTTGCCATGGTGCAATCAGGCACGGACGCGGGTTTGGCTGCGCCATTAGGGCAATCCGCCGAGCAACGTGCACAAGAGATCGAAGCGCTCGCACAACAAACGCCTGCCATGACGGGGGCCATGAGTTATGTGAATGTGCATCTTCATAATGAGATCATTGAAGCTTTTTCGCTGAAGGGCTGGCCCGGCGCAGTGCTGATTGTGCTGTTTTATATCGCGCTATCTTATTTTTCGATTTTTGTATTGCGCAGTCATTTTTCCATTGCGTTGCTGTTTGCCTTACTTATGTTTGGCTTGAGCGACGTCATTCTTTTTGCCCGGGACATGTTGATGGCTTGGCTGGTCTCTTTCTGCCTGGGTATGACACTGACAGGAAAATGGAACTCGCCGCGACACGGCAGGTACCCCGCCCCATACACATGCAACGTGAAGTATGACAGGTATAATCGTAATTAGCGCTGTGAGTGACCAAAGGGTTTTAGTACCATGGCGACTTAGCATGGCAGTTTGTCTATCCCTGAATAATTCGAGTTGCAGGAACACAGCAAGGGAGTGCGGCCAACGCGCATGCAACGTGAAATATGACGGGTATATTCTCTTTATGTACACTGCCTGGTAACAACCCGGAGATAACGTGCAGTTCACTGGTAGCTGGTAAGCCAGGGGCGGTAGCGTGGTTATTTTCTGGACTGAGCGCCTTGATTTAAGGAAAGAGAGTGAGCCTCAAAACCCTTACCTATAACCGGATCTTGATTGTAAAGCTGCGTTTTCATGGTGATATGCTGCTGACAACGCCGCTTATCAGCACGTTGAAAGCACACTACCCCGAAGCGGCTATTGATGTGTTGCTTTACGAGGACACCATTCCAATCCTCTCGAAGCATCCGGATATCCACCGGTTATACGGTTTGAAAAGAAAAACCAACGGCACGATGGAGAAAATCAGCGGTTTTCTCTCCATGCGCAATACGCTCAAACGTAACCACTACGACCTGATTGTTAACCTGGCCGATCAATGGCCAATTGCATTACTGATCAAGTCATTAAACTGCCCTTATAGTCTTTCTATTCAACGTGGCGGCGCAAGGCAGTCATTATGGCGCGCCTGCTTTACACAATGTCTTGAACCACAGGGACGACATATTGTTGAGCAGAATTTCTCTCTGCTCGCGCCGTTGGGCGTGCCGGAGGAAGACCGGATGCGACCACTGTCACTGTACTATGGCCCAGAGGACGCCCAACGTGTTTTCGCCCTCGCGCCTGAGTTACAGAAAACACCTTATGTCGTTATTCAACCGACTGCCAGACAGTATTTCAAATGCTGGGATAACGATAAGTTTGCACAGGTTATTGATCATTTGAAACAACAGGGTCTGGAAGTCGTTCTCACCTGTGGCCCAGGTGCCGAAGACATGGCGGTGGTGAATCAGATTCATGATCAATGTCA
This sequence comes from Serratia marcescens, assembly GCA_015548865.1. Classification (GTDB taxonomy): domain Bacteria; phylum Pseudomonadota; class Gammaproteobacteria; order Enterobacterales; family Enterobacteriaceae; genus Symbiopectobacterium; species Symbiopectobacterium marcescens_A. The sequence continues at coordinate 51,929 of JADMXW010000029.1, forward strand.
ACACAAGCCTACTATCGCACTTGCGGGTAAAACACATTTTCTCGAACTGGCTGCGCTGATCGACAAAGCCGTGCTTTATATCGGCGTTGACTCAGCCCCCATGCATATGGCGGCAGCGCTAAAAACCCCGACCGTTTGCCTGTTTGGGCCTACAGATCACCGTAAATGGTGCCCATGGTCAGATAATCATATTGTCCTGTGGGCAGGCGACTATGTTGCCATGCCCGAGAGAGAACATCTCGATAGAAATAAAAAATACCTCTCATGTATCCCTGCTCAGGACGTCATTCAAGCCACACAAACACTGTTGGCTCACCCAAAGGGTACTTCGCTGAACACAGCGGAAAGATAAAGGTTTCTGGATGAATATTGCCTTCTGCCTGTATAAATATTTCCCGTTTGGTGGCTTGCAACGCGATTTTCTCAGTATTGCTCAGGCCTGTGTCAGGCGCGGCCATCGGGTGCGAGTGTATGTGCTGTCCTGGCAGGGTGAAGAGCCGGAAAATCTTGATATTATTCTGGTCCCCACTTCCGGCATCAGTAATCACACTCGACACCAGCGCTATAGCCAGTGGGTTCAACACCATCTGCAATTGCATCCTGCCGATCGCGTGGTCGGATTCAATAAAATGCCGGGGCTGGATTTTTATTATGCTGCAGACGTGTGCTACGCAGAAAAAGTTGAGCAGGAGAAAGGATTTTTCTATCGCCTCACGCCGCGCTATAAGCACTATGCTGCTTTTGAAAAAGCGGTATTCAGCCCAGACAGTAAGACCAAAATGCTGATGCTGACCCAGCGCCAGATTGCAGATTTTAAAAAACATTATGACACTCAAGATGAGCGTTTTCTGATTTTGCCACCGGGCATCGCGTTGGATAGGAAATATGACCAACAGCCGACGGGTGTACGGCAAACCTTTCGTAACGCGCAAAATATCGCTGAGAATGCCATTGTTCTGCTGCAAGTCGGATCTGATTTCAAACGTAAAGGCGTTGAACGCAGTATCCGTGCCGTTGCTAGCCTGCCTGAATGCATATTGAAAAATGTCATTTTTCTGGTTGTCGGGCAAGATAAACCCGATCGTTACCGGGCATTGGCGGGCCAGTTAGGCATTGATAAACAGGTGCGTTTTTTCTCAGGGCGTAGCGATGTTCCTGATTTTATGGCCTCAGCAGATTTGCTGCTTCATCCAGCACACCAAGAAGCTGCCGGGATTGTGTTGCTTGAAGCCATTACTGCAGGGTTACCTGTTATTGTCACTGACGTATGTGGCTATGCATTTCACATTGATAAAGCACAAGCAGGCCATGTGATCGCCTCGCCCTTTAGTCAGGAGCGATTGAATTCCGCACTGCACATGGCATTGGGGCAAACAGAAACCTTGCACCACTGGTCGGAGAATGCACGGCATTATGCCGATACGCAAGACCTTTACAGCTTGCCGGAAAAAGCAGCACTGCTGATTTCAGGCCAGGATCGTCACTAAATGAAAAGCGTCATTACGTTAAAAGAGCCGTTCGCTTCACTCTGGCAGGGCCGCGATCCATTTGAAGAAGTCAAAAAACTGGATGGCGACATCTATCGCGCATTAGAGAGCCGTAAAACATTGCGTTTTACCTTGGCCGGACGCTCGTGGTTTATCAAAATACATCGCGGCACGGCATTGAAAGAAGCGCTGAAAAATTTACTCTCGCTGCGTCTGCCGGTATTGGGCGCAGACCGAGAATGGAACGCAATTCACCGCTTGCGCGATCTGGGCGTAGACACCATGACTGGAGCGGCATTTGGCCAGCGGGGATTAAATCCGCTACAGCGGGAATCTTTTATCATTACAGAAGATTTAAGCCCGGCCATCAGTCTGGAAGATTATTGCGCCAACTGGCCAGAAAATCCGCCAATGCATGCTGAAAAACGGCGATTGATTCGCCGTGTGGCAGAAATGGTCAGAAAGATGCATGCCGGTGGCGTGAATCATCGCGATTGCTACATTTGCCATTTCTTGCTGCGCCAGCCTTATCAACCGACAGATACAGAGTTCACACTTTCAGTTATCGATCTGCACCGGGCACAACTTCGTGAGCGTGTCCCGCTGAGATGGCGTAATAAAGATCTTATCGGCCTTTACTTCTCTTCACTTAACATTGGGCTAACCAAACAAGATCTTCTGTTCTTCCTGAAGATCTATTTCGATCATCAACCATTGCGTACCACACTGCGTCAGGAACAAGCGCTCTTTCACGAAGCTTTTATCAAAGCAGAAAAGATTAGAGAAAGAACGGAGCGCAAGGCACTTTAACCCGAGCCCTGATTATCATTATGAATATACTTTTCGTCGGTGAGGCTACATCCGGCTTCGGCGGGATTGAAACGGTAATAAAAAAAGTAACCAGCTTCCTGGAAAATGACCAAGACGCTGAAAACACTTATACCCTATATTTCCTTTGCCGCGATGACCGCATGGATAAAGCATGGCTGGAAGGAAAGCACTTTATTTGCCACCATTCCAGCATCAAAATCTCCTTTTTACGCAGACTGAGTCATGCGTGCGCGCTGTCGCACTTCATTAAGCAGAACCAACCCGATACAGTTATTGCTTTTGATGCCCCCTCCTGCCGAATTGCGGCACAAGCGATCCGTTACAGTAAGAAATCACTGCCGCTGATTTCATGGCTGCACTACTCTCTCGATCACAAAAAACATGCCGAACAGGCACTGGTCGCGGATCATCACTTGGCTATCAGCTCCGGTATCAAGCAACAACTGATAAAGCGTGGTGTACCGAGTGAACGCATCTCTGTGATTTTCAATCCCGTCACACCACAAAGTATCGTCATCCCACGTCCAACGGATAAAGCCGTATTTATCTATGTCGGGCGCCTTAAGTTTGAAGGGCAAAAGCGTCTCAAAGATATGCTGGATGCCTTTTCCGGTTTGAAGGGCGAATGGGAATGCCATTTTATTGGTGACGGTTCAGATGCCGAAGTATGCCAAGCCTACGCACAGCAACTGGGCATTACAGACCATTTACATTGGCATGGGTGGCAAGAAAAGCCATGGGAATATGTTCAGGAAAAAATTGGACATGTTTCCGCCTTTGTCATGAGTTCTGCCTTTGAGGGTCTCCCCATGACGCTGCTTGAAGCAATGTCTTATGGGATTTATTGCGTTAGCAGCGATTGCCCATCGGGGCCAGGTGATATCATCAAGAAGGGTGTGAATGGGCAACTGTACCCTCCAGGCTCTACAACAGCACTGCATAGTAACCTACAAGCTATCGTCAATCAGCAGGTATTACCTGACGCAGAGCAGATTGCACATTCTATCCACTGCTTTTATGATGAATCTTACTATCTCGTCATGAAAGACATTATTAATACTCTCCATCATCGCTCAGCGGTGAAATAACACCGTTAGGTTTATTATGTATTTCAACAAAAATGACGTGATTACTGAAACGGTAACTTTTTCATTTCCATGCTCATCATCAGAAAAAACAGCGCTAAATATTGCCTTTGGCACAGACAAAAATTTTCTGTTCGGCTGTGCCATTGCCATAACATCAATTTTGGCTAAAAATACCGCTCAAACGCTAGCATTTCACGTTTTTACAGACACGCTGGATAAAGGCAACCTTGAACGATTCCAATCATTAGCCGAAAAATATAACACATCAATCACACTCTATAACGTCAATTGTGAATGGCTTAAGCGTTTACCCAGCACTAAAAACTGGTCTTATGCTATCTACTTTCGCTTTATTGTCGTTGATTATTTTTATCAACAGCTAGACAGGATTGTTTATCTTGACTCGGATATTGTTTGTAATGGATCGCTGCAAGAACTGATTACACTGGATCTGAAAGAAAATATCGTTGCTGCTGTCGCTGAGGGTGAAGCGCCCTGGTGGGAAAAATGTGCACAGCGCCTGGATAAACAGGAAATCAAAGAAGGGTATTTTAATTCTGGTTTTCTGTTAATCAATCTTGAAAATTGGCATAAGCACGATATCACGAAAAAAACGATGGAGATGTTATCCAATCCTGAGGTCACCAACCGAATATCTTACCCAGATCAAGATATTCTAAATATCCTTTTACCTGGTTACATTCTCTTTATTGATAAAAAATATAATACGCAGTTCAGCATAAATTATGAACTGAAATGTAAATCAGGGGAAACTTATCCTCACCCTATCAATGATAGCACCGTTTTCATTCATTATATTGGCCCAACAAAACCGTGGCATGAATGGGCAGTATACCCTAGCTCTCAATATTTTTACGATGCGAAAGCACAATCTACCTGGAAGGATATTCCATTAGAAAAAGCAATATCCTCAACACAGCATAGATATTGTGCAAAACACTTCGCACACAAAAGAAAGATACTTTTATCACTGAAAAGTCATTTGAATTATTTTATCAAAAAAATCTTTTCAAACTGATACTAAAGAGAAAAAAATGTATTTTGATAAATCTAAAATTATTGAAAACAAAATTGACATTATAAAAAACCCAAACAACCGGTTTTTTAATGTAGCTTACGGCATAGATAAAAACTTCATGTTTGGTGCTGCGATCGCCGCTACATCTATTATTATAAATAACCAAAATCTCCCTTTGGCTTTTCATTTTTTCACAGATTATGTAGATGAGGATATCGTTACTCGCTTTGAAGCAACTGCACATCAGTACAATGTCAACATCCATATCTATAAAGTAAACACTCAACTTTTATCAGATCTGCCACAAAATAAATGGCCTTGTTCAGCTTACTTTAGACTCATTGCTTTTGATTACCTAGATGATAAGGTTGATACTCTGCTTTATCTTGATGCAGATGTTATGTGCAAAAACGATCTGACAGAATTAGCGCAGCTTGAGTTTCACAACGCCATATGTGCTGTAGTACCTGATATTAATGCCACGCAAGAACAGTGTGCTGACCGTTTAGCTATAGAAAGCTTAAGACATCATTACTTTAATTCGGGTATGATGTATACGCATTTGAAAAACTGGAAAGACAATGAGCTAACAAAAAAAACCATAACGTTTATCAAAGAAAATACAGCCCTCAAGTACCCTGATCAAGATGCACTGAATATTCTCTTATTAGAAAAAACCCTCTTACTACCACGCAAATTCAACTGCATTTACAGCATCAAAAGCGAACTAAAAGATAAAACACACCAAAAATTTAAGAATATCATCAATGATGAAAGTGTATTTATTCATTATGTTGGAACAACAAAACCTTGGTGTGAATGGGGACAATACCCCTCTACAGGGTATTTTCAACGCGCATACCAAGCTTCAAAATGGAGCGATATACCCTTAGTTGAGGCCCGAACCCCGATACAATGGAAGAAAAAGTCAAAGCATGAGTTTTCCAGAGGTTTTCTCATCAAAGGTATTTTCAGTCGAATAAAATATATACGTATAAGATAATTTCATTAATAATGAACATCGCATTTCTAGAACATTTAATACCGCGCCAACTCAATATTATAAAACTTACAAAAAAGTTTGGAAAAACCCTAATCATCTTAATAGATTAATATCCAAAGGTTAATTTCAAAAATCAACAAGATTAATATTTATGTCACTCAGTATTTTAATTTATTTATATATCAAAAAGTAATAGGATCGTTGTAAAATGAGTATCATCGCAGAATTAAGAAGATTAAACAGACAAAGAAACATTAAGACAAAAGCATTAAAAATAAAGTTAAAGTTTTTTTTACTTAAACTATTCTATAGAAATAAAACTCAGCTAATAAAAACTGATTATAAAAATGTGTGTATATTTATGCACTCTCAAGCCATTGGGGACGGCATCGTCACTTCCGGCATTATTGCCGCACTGGTAATGACTCCAACTTATTGATAGTGTTTTATGTTCAGATAATGCCCGATGACTTTGTCATGCAGCTCCACCGATT
>JADMXW010000002.1:0-209007 GCA_015548865.1 Serratia marcescens
TTCGCATATCAGATCGCGAGCACGAAGCGTGGGATCGCGCAAAATACGCAATTTCATCTTACCGCGCCGCAATGCTCCAGTCTGGCAACTATCCGGTAATTCCGGAAGGTTCGGTGCCAGAAGTGTTACGTACAGCCATCAACAAGCTGTTTGATAATGACGGATGGCGTAAATGCTATTCCGCTATTAAATGTCATGACGCGCATGAAGAGATTGAGCGCCTTCTCGCCGCCGCTCCCCTGCCGGGTAAGGGGGAGTGATGACACCTTTCATTTCAAATTTTGCACTTAGATTCAGGAATGCAAAGGCAGTAATTCGTCAAATAAAAGATGATGAATGGAAGGTAAGAGAGAATGGCATTGATGGAATTCACTACTCGGCACGCAGAGGAGAATTCATTCTCTGGTTAGCTAACGGGGCATTTTTCTGTGATTTGCAAGATGCGGATTCGCGTAAAGACAGAAACGCATTTGGGTTGATATGGCGGCATTGGGTGTGGTGGGCTGCTGCTAGAAAGTTAAAGAGAGAAGCGGACGCCAAGTCTATCCGTAGTAGCATCCCTCGACTTTAACCATCCGACGTTAATTATTTATATTTCCAGGATAATATATGAACCACTTAATGATCGACCTCGAAATGATGGGCCAGTCAACTCAAGCACCTATCGTTTCTATTGGCGCTGTTTTCTTTGACCCAGCTACCAGTACGCTCGGTGAAAAATTCTATAGCCCCGTCAGCCTCAAAAGTGCCATGCACGGCGGCGGCATCCCTGATGCTGAAACCATCCTTTGGTGGATGGAACAAAGCGAAGAAGCAAGAAAGGCAATCAGCGGTTCTGGGTTTCCACTGATTGTTGTACTGCACGACCTCAAACGGTTTGTTGTCAGTAATTGCGATCCTAAGCATATGCGAGTCTGGGGTAATGGCGCAGGATTCGATAACGTTATTTTGCGGGAGTCATGTAAGCGGGAATACCTTGAGGATATTTGGCAATTTCGCAATGATCGTGACGTCAGAACGATTGTGGAATTAGGGCGTGAAATCGGTTTTGACCCGAAGAAAGATATGCCGTTTGAAGGTGAACGCCATAATGCGTTGGCTGACGCCGAGCACCAGGCTAAGTATGTATCTGCTATCTGGCAGCGCTTGTTTGCGCCCCACCAGCAAATAACGCAGTAATGGAGCCCAAGAATGAACAACTGCAATGCCCAAACATCAGATGAAATCATGCTTACGCAGGATGTGCTTACGCGTTACAAAATTTCACGCAGCACGCTCTATTTTTGGAGTACGCCAGCAAGAATGCCATCAAGCTTTAAGCGCCCCTTTCCTCAACCAGCAATTGCTGGTAGCCCGAAGCGCTGGCGTAAATCCGAAATATTGTTATGGGAGGAAGAGGTTAACGCGGCACCAGTGGGCACCCAACAACTTTCTCAAGATGTTCCAGCCAAATCTTCAACCACTGGTGTTGATCTGCCAGGTAGTCATGCAGGTTATAGCGGGCCATAACGCCGCCCATCTGGTGCCCCAGCAATTTTTCAATAACGTGAGGCGGCGCGCCAAGTTCTGAAAGGCGTGTCGCAACCGTTCTTCGCAAGTCATGAAGTGACCAGGGCTTCATCCCTGTTTTATCGATTACCTGTGCTGAATAAGCTGAAATGCGCGGTTGGGATGGTGGTTTATCTTCACGGTTTTTGAAATGTGGAGGAGTCAAAACGTGCTGCGTTACCGACCATTTTTGATGTTCGGTTAGCAAGTCAGCAGCAGCGTCAGGAAGTGCTCGCCGCACCGTTCTCCCGGTTTTATACTCGTTTGCGGGGACCGTCCACGTTTTTTCTTTATAATCGAACCATTCCCACTTTGCCGTGCGTATTTCCGCACTACGGCACCCCGTCAGCAGTAGAAACCGTATGACAAGTTGTTGTGAGGGTGGCATATCATCCAGGGCATGCCAAAGAACCCTAATTTCATCGTCCGACAGTTTTCTATCTTTCATCGCGGCCGTCAAACCGACATCAGACCTGCGTAACGATTCAATAGGGTTAATATCTATAACGCCACGATTCGCGCAAAACCTGAACGCTCGCTGCATTAAGTTAAGGATATCTCCAGTCACAACCCGCCTCCCCATGTTATCGAGAAGGTTGAGCCAGTGCGATTTGGTCGTCTGATTGACGATCATGCTTCCAAGTACTGGTTTAACGTGATTTTCAAAATTAAGGCGATTTGCTCTTACTTTGACTATCCCTTCAGGTATGCAGTAGTGAGTCTCCCAGTAGTCAAAGGCTTCCTCGACCGTTAGGGCCTCCATTTTTTGCTGCCTTTCAAGTTTAACCTGGCGTCGCGGGTCGTACCCCTCCATAATCCACGCGCGAAATTGCTGTCGACGCTCCCTTGCTTGAGACAGTGATATAGAAGGATAATCACCTATGCTTAACTGTACGGGCTTATTGTCCCAGCGATAGCGGTAAAAGAAAGTAACACCACCAGAGAGTGAAAGCCTGACATTAAGTCCGTGCGAATCAGAGAGCACTTCAACTTTATCTCGGCGCTTTCCAAGTGACTTTCTGAGTTTGGTATCCGTAAGCAATGTGTACACTCCTAGTCCATATACGCAATAGTGTACACAAAAAGCATAAATTAGGGATACACAAACTAAATCACAGTAAAGCACAATGAAGCATAGGAACAACGTAACACACTGATACTATGAAATTAAATAAAGCAAAACAAACAAAACCGAAGAGAACTAAAGAAAGAACATATGCCCTTCGATAACGTTTACAGTGAAAAACGCCTGCCCAGCCGCGTGCGGGATATCTGGCAATTCTTTCATCGCGATACATTGGCGATGATTGGGTTGTATGGCTTTTCGGCACTGCTGTTTCTGTGTCTGTTTGGCTCCACCATTGCACCTTATGCCGTCGACCAGCAATTTCTGGGCTATCAGTTGCTACCGCCCTCCTGGTCGCATTACGGTGAAGTCTCTTTCTTTCTGGGGACCGACGATCTTGGACGCGATCTATTAAGCCGTTTGTTGACGGGCACTGCGGCGACCGTTGGTTCAGCGCTGATTGTTACCTACGCTGCGGCTTTCTGCGGCATTGTGCTCGGCACATTAGCCGGCGTAACGCATGGCCTGCGCTCTGCATTATTGAACCATATTCTCGATACGTTGCTTTCAATACCGTCATTACTGCTGGCTATCGTTGTGATCGCCTTTATTGGCCCGGATTTAGTGCATGCCATGTTAGCCGTGTGGCTGGCGCTGTTGCCACGTATGGTGAGAACGCTCTATACCGCCGTGCACGACGAAATGGATAAGGAATATGTGATCGCCGCCCGGTTAGACGGCGCATCAACCCGCTATATCATTTGGTACGTGGTGTTGCCCAATATCGCTCCTGTGCTGGTGTCCGAGTTTACCCGTGCACTTTCCATCGCCATTCTGGATATTTCTGCGCTGGGTTTTCTCGATCTAGGTGCTCAGATGCCGACGCCCGAATGGGGTGCTATGCTAGGCAATTCGCTGGAATTGGTTTATGCCGCGCCCTGGACAGTGATGTTGCCGGGTGTGGCCATTACCCTCAGTGTATTGATCGTGAACCTGCTGGGTGACGGTATCCGTCGCTCCTTGCTGTCACAAATGGATTAATGGCGGAGACGAACCATGGCACTACTTGATATTCGTAATCTGACCATTGAATTCCTCACACCCGATGGCTCGGTCAAGGCCGTCGATCGTGTCAGTATCACCCTCAGCGAAGGAGAAATTCGCGGTCTGGTAGGTGAATCAGGCTCGGGTAAAAGTTTGATAGCCAAAGCCATTTGTGGCGTCACCAAAGATAACTGGCGCGTTACCGCCGATCGTTTTCGCTTTGATGATATTGACCTGCTGCAACTTTCGCCCCGAGCCCGGCGCAAGTTGGTAGGGCACAACGTTTCCATGATTTTTCAGGAACCCCAATCCTGCCTTGATCCATCAGAACGTATTGGCAAGCAGTTGATGCTGGCTATTCCCGGCTGGACCTACAAAGGACGGTGGTGGCAGCGTTTTCGGTGGCGTCACCGCAGGGCAATTGAGCTACTACATCGTGTGGGCATCAAAGATCACAAAGATATTATGGGCAGTTATCCTTACGAATTGACCGAGGGTGAATGCCAAAAAGTCATGATTGCCATCGCACTCGCGAACCAACCGCGTCTGCTGATTGCCGATGAACCGACCAATGCGATGGAGTCCACCACGCAAGCACAGATTTTCCGGCTGCTGTCGAGGCTGAATCAAAACAATAACACCACTATTTTGTTAATCAGCCACGATTTGCAAACCATGAGTAAATGGGCCGATCGCATCAACGTACTCTACTGTGGGCAAACGGTAGAGAGTGCACCGAGCGAAGATTTGATTACTGCACCGCATCACCCCTACACACAGGCGTTAATCCGCGCCATGCCGGATTTCGGGCGCTCACTACCGCATAAGAGCCGGCTTAACACGCTACCGGGGGCCATTCCGTCTCTTGAATATCTGCCGGTGGGATGCCGTTTAGGCCCGCGCTGCCCCTACTCGCAAAAAAAATGTATGCAGACCCCTCTGCTGGTGTCGACCAAAAACCACTGGTTTGCCTGTCATTTCCCGCTCAATGCGGAGGAGCAATGATGGACGACATCCTGCTCGAGGCTCGCAACCTGACCAAAACGTTCCGCTACCGTACCGGGTTGTTTCACCGCCAGCATGTTGAAGCGGTGAAATCAGTGAGTTTCACACTGCGTGAACGGCAGACGTTAGCGATCATCGGTGAGAATGGCTCGGGCAAATCGACCTTGGCGAAAATGCTGGCTGGTGTGATACCACCAACGTCAGGTGAACTGCTGATTGGCGATCATCCATTATATTACGGTGATTACCGTTACCGCTGCCAGCAGATCCGCATGATCTTTCAGGATGCTGGCAATGCGCTTAACCCTCGTCAGCGCATCGGACAACTGCTTGATATGCCACTGCGACTGAATACCCCACTCAATGGCCACGAGCGGGAAAAAATGATCAGCCAGACCTTACAACAAGTGGGCTTGCGTGCCGATCACGCCTATTACTATCCGCAGGCACTGGCTCCCGGTCAAAAACAGCGTGTAGGGTTGGCGCGTGCGCTGATTCTGCAACCCAAGGTCATCGTGGCTGACGAAGCCCTCGCCTCGCTGGATATGTCGATGCGCTCGCAAATCATCAATTTGATGTTGGAACTTCAGGAAGAACAGGGGATCTCCTATATTTATGTCACCCAGCACCTGGGCATGATGAAACACATCAGCGATCAGATATTAGTGATGCACGAAGGGGAAGTGGTTGAACGCGGCAGCACGGCGGACGTACTGGCAGCACCGCTGCACGATTTAACCAAGCGGTTGATTGCCAGTCACTTTGGCGAAGCGCTCAGTGCAGATGCCTGGCGTCGTGACGGCGCTTAATTTTAATCGAATTTGCAAACGCGACATCGCGGAAAACGCGCGGACGATACTGCTCGGAGTACCCGACAAGGGGCAACCATGCTAGAATCGCCCGGTTTACTCACTCCGAACGCCCCGATTGACACATTGCTCTGCGGGCGTTCGCAGCAACTATAATCACAAGGATTACTGCTATGGGTTTTCTTACCGGTAAGCGCATTTTGGTAACGGGTGTTGCCAGTAACCGCTCAATTGCATTCGGTATCGCACAGGCGATGCAACGTGAAGGCGCTGAACTGGCGTTTACGTACCAGAACGACAAGCTGAAATCGCGTGTTGAAGACTTTGCTAAAGAACTGGGTTCCAGCATCGTACTGCCGTGTGATGTGGCCGAAGATGCCAGCATTGAAGCCCTGTTTGCCGAACTGGCTAACATCTGGCCAACCTTTGACGGTTTTGTTCATTCCATCGCCTTCGCTCCTGGCGATCAATTAGATGGCGATTACGTCAATGCCGTTACCCGTGACGGATTCCGCGTTGCTCACGATATTAGCTCTTACAGTTTCGTTGCCATGGCAAAAGCCTGCCGCGCTATGCTAAATCCGAACTCTGCGCTGGTTACGCTTTCTTACTTGGGTGCTGAACGCGCTATTCCGAACTACAACGTGATGGGGCTGGCGAAAGCCTCTCTGGAAGCTAACGTTCGCTACATGGCTAATGCGATGGGCGCTCAGGGCGTACGCGTCAATGCGATTTCCGCAGGCCCGATCCGTACACTGGCCGCTTCCGGCATTAAAAACTTCAAGAAAATGCTCTCCCACTGCGAGGCTGTTACGCCTATCCGTCGAGTGGTGACCATTGAGGATGTAGGCAACACTGCTGCATTCCTGTGCTCAAATCTGGCAGCCGGTATCTCTGGTGAAGTGTTACACGTGGATGGTGGTTTCAATATTGCCGCCATGAATGAGTTGGAACTGGATTAATTTCCAACCGGCATCGACAAAAACCACCGGTATCCGGTGGTTTTTTTTCGCCTCATTCAGTCCAGGTTTTCTGCCAGCCATGTCTGAGCACAGACGAAGAAATTTTGCGCCAGCGCAGTCACCTTACCAACCGGGGCCACAACCAGTGCGGCTTGACGCTGCATGGGCGGCAAAGCAAGTGGGCGAAAACGCAATGCTGGCGTCATTTCCGGCAGCAGGCTACCCTGCGGTACAATCGCGCAGCCCAACCCCAAAAACACGCTTTGCATCAGTTGCATTACCGAGGTACTTTCCACTTTTACCCGCGGTGTCACGCCCGACTCGCGAAAATGACCATCAATATACCGACGAAAATAGCGACTGGGCTCCGCCAGACACAGCGGCACCTCAGCCAAATCGGTTAATGATAGCGGTGTCTCACCGACCATCTGTGGGAATGCCTGCGGATGATAAACCAGGGATACCGTGCTACGTTGCAAAGGCGCAGCCTGAAAGGCCAGTTCCTTGAGCGTGGCGAGCTCAAAAAAACCGAGACCAATATCGACAGTATGGCCATTCAGCGCTTCCAGCAGTTGATCGGCGCTAAACAATGAGATCTGATAGTCTAACTGTGGATAGATATCATTGACTGCCGCCAGCAGTTGCGACAGTACCATCCCCGATTGAGGTACAGCACCGATACGCAATACACCACTCACGCCACGCTTGAGTGAGGCCACCTCCAACTTCAATCCCTGGTAGACGCAGACGATTTCACGCGCCCAAGCGAGCACGCGTTCCCCTTCGGCGGTGAATCCTTCAAAGTTGTTACCACGATTGATCAGCGCCAGATCGAGTTCGCGTTCCAGATTTTTCAACCGCATGGAGAGCGTCGGCTGGCTGACAAAACTGGCCTCTGCTGCCCGTCCAAAATGACGTTCTTTTTCGAGGTTGCATAGATATATCAGTTGCTTGATGTCGATGGCTTCATTTCCTGTAGGTCATGGACACTCGAGGTCATTTACCCCGCAGTGTAAACAGTGAAACGAATTTATTCGCGCGCTGCAAGTCATATGCGTACAGAGTTTTTTAAAATGTGAAGTATACCAAAGACATACCTCACAATAGACTTTCGCAATCGCGCCATAAGCGCAGTCGATTAGACGTTGATCGCCTTCACATTTAGACTGGCCACGCATCGCAAATATTTAATATAAAATTTACATAACACAAACATTCAACACCTGCGGATATCATCATGAAATTCAAACCCGCTATCAAACCCTATCAGAGTGCAGCAGGCGGCTGGGGCTCATTGGAGGCCACAACCCGTTTTGTACTCGACAGCAAGCAAGCACTGAAAAATATTCGAAACTTGCTCCGAGTCAATAAATCGAAAGGTTTTGACTGTCCTGGCTGCGCTTGGGGCGACGACAATAGCAGTACGTTCAGCTTTTGTGAGAACGGCGCTAAAGCCGTAAGCTGGGAGGCTACGCGTAAAGCCATCGACCCTGCCTTTTTTGCCGCACACAGCGTGAGCCGTTTGCGCCAGCCGAGCGACTATTTCCTTGAGTATCAGGGACGGTTAACCCATCCAATGCGCTATGACCGCACAAGCGATCGCTATGTCCCCATCGACTGGCAAGACGCCTTTGCCCTGATCGCTCAACACCTCCATGCGCTGGAAAACCCGAATCAACTGGAACTTTACACCTCAGGGCGTGCAAGCAACGAGGCGTCCTATCTTTATCAGCTCTTTGGCCGTTTGTTCGGGACCAATAACTTTCCTGACTGCTCCAACATGTGTCACGAAGCCAGCGGCACTGGCTTAAAGCAGAGTATTGGCGTGGGCAAGGGCACCATTCGGCTTGAGGATTTTGAACACGCTGATGCAATTTTTGTCTTTGGCCAAAACCCCGGCACCAACCATCCCCGCATGCTGCACAGTCTGCGCCATGCTGCCGATCGCGGTGCGCACATTGTGTCATTCAATACGCTACGCGAGCGTGGTTTAGAGCGTTTTGCCAACCCGCAAAACCCACTAGAACTCCTCACACCGCTGTCCGGCACCATCAGCGAAACCTATCTACAACCTCACCTCGGCGGTGATATGGCGGCGATACGCGGCATGGTCAAAACCCTGCTGGAAACGCATCGCGAGCGTCTGGCACAGCAACAACCAGGGTTGTTCGATACCGAATTTATCGCTGCTCACACTGACAATGTTGAGGCGTATCTGGCCATAGTCGATGCCACATCATGGACTGACATCGAACAGCAATCCGGTTTGAGTGAAGCGCAATTGCGTTCGGTGGCAGGTATCTATCAGCGCTCACCGCGTGTTATTTGTACCTGGGCAATGGGGGTGACGCAGCACAAACACTCCGTTGCGACAGTCCGGGAGATTACCAATCTGCAACTGCTGTTCGGTCAGTTAGGTAAGCCGGGAGCCGGTCTGTGCCCAGTACGTGGACACAGCAATGTGCAGGGTAACCGCACGATGGGAATCGATGAAAAGCCGAGTCAGGCATTCCTCGATAGCCTCGGCACGCATTTTGGTTTTACCCCACCCCGTGAGCCCGGCCATAATACCGTGGAAGCCTTGGAAGCTATGCTGCGCGATGAGGTGCGAGTACTGATCGCGTTAGGCGGTAACCTTGCAGCCGCCGCTCCGGACTCACCACGTACCGAAGCTGCATTACGCCGCTGCCAGCTTACTGTGCACATTAGTACCAAGCTGAACCGCAGCCATCTGATAACTGGCCAGCAAGATGCTCTGATCCTGCCAACATTGGGCCGCACAGAGCGTGACATTCAGGCCAGCGGATCGCAGTTTGTCACCGTAGAAGATTCATTTAGCATGGTGCACGCCTCTGAAGGCGTAGGGTACCCACTTTCAGAGCAACAACGTTCTGAAACGGCTATCGTTGCAGGCATTGCTCACGCGACACTGGGCAACGCACATGTTGACTGGCTTGCCCTCGCAGGCGATTACACGCTTATCCGCAACCACATAGCCGCCACCCTTCCCGGTTTTAACGATTTCAACGCCCGTTGCGAACAACCGGGGGGATTCTATCTGGGCAATGCCGCAGCAGAATTGCGCTTTAATACCCCAAACCAGAAAGCAAATTTTAGTGCCGCCAAACTGCCTGAAACCCTGTTCCCACAGCTCGGTGCGCAGCAGGCTCCCTTTACCCTGCAAACCCTGCGCTCTCACGATCAGTATAACACCACCATTTATGGCCTTGATGATCGCTATCGCGGTGTGTACGGGCAACGTGAAGTGCTATTTATAAATCCGCAGGATATCACAGCACTGGGGTTGGCTGAGGGAGACAACGTGGATATTGAGACTCTGTGGCACGATGGTATCACCCGCAAAGTGAGCGGATTTCGCCTGGTCAGCTATAACATCCCCAGAGGGAATTTGGCAGCCTATTACCCGGAAACCAACCCTCTGGTACCGCTCTCCAGCTACGGGGATGAAACCCATACACCGACGTCAAAATCCGTTCCTGTGGCAATCACCCGCAGCCAATTCACCACGCAAGCACCGCAGCGTATCGCATGAGTTGCTGGCGTCTCGGCATCGACCGTGGCGCCAGCGCTGTTCTGCCGTTACACGACGTATTAGCGGTTATTCTCAAAACAGGAAAGATTGCCCGCTTTGATATACATCACGCTTGCCGCCAGCGTAGGTTTCGCGTAAAACTGTCTGCCATTCATTAGCGCCGTCAATAACCGCATCTGGACATTTCCTTTACTCATTATGTTTCAAGATAACCCGCTGCTTGCCCAGCTAAAACAGCAACTCCACTCTCAAACTCCGCGTGCAGAAGGCGTGGTAAAAGGCACCGATAAAGGGTTCGGCTTTTTGGAAGTCGACGCGCAAAAAAGTTACTTTATTCCCCCGCCGCAGATGAAGAAAGTGATGCACGGCGATCGCATCGTTGCGACACTGCACACGGATAAAGATCGCGAAATCGCTGAGCCAGAATCACTGATTGAGCCTTTTTTAACGCGCTTTGTTGGGCGCGTGCAGAAAAAAGACGATCGCTTTGCCATTTTACCCGATCACCCGCTGCTGAAAGAGGCGATTCCCTGCCGAACTGGACGTGATGTCCCACACACGTTTCAAGATGGTGACTGGGCAGTGGCGGAAATGCGCCGTCATCCCCTCAAAGGCGATCGCAGTTTTCATGCAGAATTAACGCAATACATCACTACCGGTGACGATCCGCTGGTACCGTGGTGGGTGACGTTGTCACGTCATAACCTTGAGCGCACTGCCCCAGAAATGGAAAGTGAACTGACGCTCAATGACGGTAACCTGACACGCGAAGATTTGACCGATCTGTCGTTCGTTACCATTGACAGTGCAAGCACTGAAGACATGGACGATGCGTTGTATGCGAAAGACAATGGCGACGGCACACTGGAGCTTGTTATCGCGATTGCCGATCCGACCGCCTACGTGGAAGCAGGCAGTACGTTGGATAACGTGGCACGTCAACGTGCGTTTACCAACTACCTGCCGGGATTCAATATCCCCATGTTACCGCGCGTGCTTTCCGATGATATTTGCTCTTTGCGCGCGCAAGAGCGTCGTCCAGCGCTGGTGTGCCGCGTCACTGTCGCCGCTGACGGTACGCTGGGCAACGATGTGCAGTTTTTCGCCGCCTGGGTAAAGTCAAAAGCGAAATTGGTTTACGACAATGTTTCTGATTGGTTGGAGCAGCAAGGCGAGTGGCAGCCGGAAAATGAAGCGGTTGCTGAACAGATCCGCTTGTTGCATCGTATCGGTCTGGCGCGCAGCGCTTGGCGTGCAACCCATGCGTTGGTGTTTAAAGATCGCCCCGATTATCGCTTCCTGCTCGGCGATAAGGGCGATGTGTTGGACATTGTGGTTGAGCAACGCCGAATCGCTAATCGCATCGTTGAAGAAGCGATGATTACCGCCAATATCTGTGCCGCACGCACCCTCAAAGAGAAGCTGGGCTTCGGCATCTATAACGTTCATAACGGTTTCGAGCCCACACAGGTTGAACAGGCTGTCAGCGTACTGAGAAATAATGGCATCGAAGCTGATGCGTCAGCCCTGCTGACGCTGGACGGATTCTGCAAACTACGCCGTGAGTTAGATGCGCAACCCACGTCGTTTTTGGACAGCCGTATTCGCCGTTTCCAAACTTTTTCCGAAGTTTCCACCACGCCTGGACCGCATTTTGGTTTAGGACTGGAGGCATACGCCACTTGGACATCGCCCATCCGTAAGTTCGGTGACATGATCAACCATCGTCTGCTGAAAGCAATCATTTGCCAGCAAGCCGCCGAGAAGCCACAGGATGACATCACACAACAAATGGCTGAGCGCCGTCGTTTGAACCGTATGGCAGAACGTGACGTCGGTGACTGGCTGTATGCCCGTTTCTTGAAGCCGAAAGCGGGAACGGATACGCGCTTCCATGCCGAGATCATCGATGTGACGCGCGGAGGCCTGCGTGTGCGTTTGCTTGATAACGGCGCCGTTGCGTTTATCCCTGCTTCCTTCATTCACGCCGTACGCGATGAGCTGGTAAGCAGTCAGGAAACGGGCACGGTTACTGTCAAAGGTGAAGTGGTCTACCGCCAAAGCGATACGCTGGACGTGGTGCTAACAGAAGTGCGTATGGAAACACGCAATATTATTGCCAAACCTGCTGCATAACGCCTCCTTGTCGCCAGTCATCGGCTGGCGACAACCTTTTATTTCCGTCCTGAATTCCGCTTTTTCCCTTCTTTCGTTAGCCAATACTGAATTTAATTTACAAAAATTCACTCTTGCTCACATTTTCTCATCAGCACCTGCCGCGCATCACTCTGAAATACACTATGTTTTTAAGGGTCACGCCGTTTGCCATGCGTGATCACATGAAAGCCAGCATAACTCTCGCCCCTTTTTCGGGTAACGAAGGAGCCGTTGTCATGAATCATGTCAAGAGCATAGTGATCTGGCTGCTGGTCGCATTAGCGGGGGCTATCGCCTTCGCCATGTTGGCCTTAAGCCGCGGAGAACACGTTAATGCCGTGTGGTTAGTCATTGCAGCAGTCGCCTGCTATAGCATTGCCTACCGCTTTTATAGTTTGTTTATTGCCAAAAAAGTCTTTGAATTGGATGACCGCCGCGTAACACCGGCAGAACGCCACAATGACGGATTGGATTATGTCCCTACCAATAAGTGGGTGTTGTTTGGTCACCATTTTGCCGCGATTGCCGGTGCGGGGCCGCTCGTTGGCCCAATATTGGCCGCGCAGATGGGCTTCCTGCCGGGCACCATCTGGATTTTAGTCGGGGTTATGTTTGCCGGTGCAGTACAGGATTTTCTCGTACTGTTTATCTCGACACGCCGCGATGGCCGTTCGCTAGGGGAAATGGCAAAGCAAGAGTTAGGTACCTTTGCCGGTGTGGTTACCATGCTGGGTGCTCTGGGCGTGATGATCATCATCCTCTCCGCATTGGCATTGGTCGTGGTTAAAGCATTGGCACACAGCCCTTGGGGGGTGTTTACCATTGCAGCAACCATTCCTATCGCACTGTTTATGGGCGTCTACATGCGCTTCTTGCGCCCTGGGAAAATTGCCGAAGTTTCCATCATTGGCTTTGTGCTAATGATGATGGCAATTGTTTACGGCGGCGACATTTCTGTTCATCCGTACTGGGGTCCCTTCTTTACTTTGCAGGGCACGACGCTGACCTGGGCACTGGTTATCTATGGGTTTATCGCCTCTGTTCTGCCGGTGTGGCTGCTGTTGGCCCCACGCGATTATCTCTCCACTTTCCTGAAAATTGGGGTAATTGCCGGTTTGGCCGTAGGCATTGTTTTCGCTACACCAGAGCTGAAAATGCCGTCGGTAACACGCTTTATTGATGGCAGTGGTCCGGTATTCTCCGGCAGCCTGTTCCCCTTCCTGTTTATTACCATTGCCTGTGGCGCCATATCAGGGTTCCATGCGTTAGTCTCCAGCGGTACCACGCCTAAACTGATTGAGCGAGAAAGCCATATTCGCATGATCGGCTATGGCGCAATGCTGATGGAATCCTTCGTGGCGATCATGGCGCTGATTTGTGCCTCGGTTATCGACCCTGGCGTCTATTTTGCCATGAACTCTCCAGCTGCCTTGATCGGTACCTCGGTGGAGCAGGCTTCACAAGTGATCAACGGTTGGGGGTTTATGATCACACCTGAAGCACTGAGTGAAATAGCCAAAGATGTCGGTGAAGCATCCATTCTCTCGCGTGCCGGTGGCGCCCCCACCTTCGCGGTCGGAATGGCGCATATCATTACCGAGATCTTTAATAGCCGCGCCATGATGGCGTTCTGGTATCACTTCGCCATTCTGTTTGAAGCACTGTTCATATTGACTGCTGTCGATGCGGGTACGCGCGCTTGCCGTTTCATGGTGCAGGATTTGGTTGGCCTTGCAATCCCAGGTATGGGCAAGAGCCACTCCTGGCTCGGCAACATGGCGGGCACAACGGTCGCGGTTGCCGGGTGGGGATTCTTTGTTTACCAAGGTGTTATCGATCCCCTCGGTGGGATTAATACGCTGTGGCCGCTGTTCGGCATCGGGAACCAAATGTTGGCGTCAATGGCGCTGATACTGGGTACTGTCGTGTTGTTCAAGATGAAGAAAGAGCGCTACGCCTGGGTGACCATACTGCCCACGATCTGGCTTTTCATCACGTCGATGACGGCAGGCTGGCAGAAGATCTTCCATGAAAAAGCCAGTATCGGCTTTCTGGCCCAAGCCAAACGATTCTCTCAGGGAATTGAGCAAGGTACGTTAATCGCCCCGGCTAAAACCATTAAAGATATGGAAACCATCGTGTTCAGCAACCAGATAAATGCCGCACTCTGCGCATTCTTTATGCTGGTGGCCGTTACCATGCTGATTTCTGCGTTTTTCGTGATTCGCCGTGCTCTGGCAAGCGATAAGCCAACGACGAAAGAAGTTGCCGTAGTGATGCGTGAGGACGCAACGCACAGTTAATTGCCTCATTAACTGTGCTGTTAGCGAATGCCCGTCAGCAATGACGGGCATTTTTTTACCCGCAAGACACTAGGATGTCGCTTTGGGTTGCAGCGTTCGTTCGCGTGATTGCCCAACAAAATAAGGCAAAAAAAGTTGAATCAGCGGACCAATCGCAAACGCATATACCAGTGTACCGACCCCTACGGTACCACCGAGTATCCACCCAACAATCAGCACCGTCAGTTCTATCCCAGTACGCACATAGCGAATTTGCCATCCGGTACGCGCCACAATCCCGGTCATTAATCCATCACGCGGACCAGGGCCAAAACCGGCTCCGATATACATTCCCGTCGCTAAACCGTTGGTCACAACACCGCCGACCAACAGTGCCGTACGTGCGCCCAAATGATCCATTTCCGGTAGCAGGTCCAATCCAACATTGGTTGCCAACCCAATCACGATAACGTTACTTATCGTTCCAAGACCAGGTCGCTGACGTAACGGGATCCACAGCAGCAATACCAGCGCCCCAATCAGGATAATGATGGTGCCAACGCTGAACGGCAGGTGTTTGGCTAGTCCGAGATGAAACACATCCCACGGGTCCACGCCCAGATTTGCTCGAATCATCATGGCGATTGCCATTCCGTACAGCGCTAACCCCACATACAGTAACCCAAGCCGATACGCCATAATGTACTCCACCCCACCACAAACCCTTCGTCACCAACAGGATGACGTCATCAAGGAAGTTATGCTACCTTGACGCAAAATGGACTTTATTTTAAGGTCCAGTTTTAAAAAAGTGGCTTTCATTTATCTCACCAAGGAGTCAACGATGGCTGCACGACGAATAGGTTCTGCCTCATTACAGCGTCTGCTGGGCAACTGGCAACAACCTGCATCGCGTATTCCTGTTTATCGTCAGTTAGCAGACAGCCTTCGATTACTGATACTGGATGGCCGTTTACCCTTGGATACCCGCCTGCCAGGAGAACGTGACGTCGCTGAAGCGTTGCACATTAGTCGTACTACAGTAACAGGCGCTCTGGCAGAACTGCGTAGTGAAGGCTATCTTGCCAGCCGGCAAGGTTCCGGCTCTCTTACTACGCTACCTGTCGCGCGAGTAGAGTCTGAGTCAGCACGCTTGCCATTGCCTGCGGTGGATCTTTCCTGCGCAGCGTTGCCAGCAGGTCCAGAGATCCATCAGGCCTATACCCGCGCCCTGTCACAGCTGCCGGAATATCTCGACCAGAGCGGTTATGATGCTGCGGGACTGCCGCGGTTACGGACCGCAATTGCAGAGCGTTACAATGCACGCGGTCTACCCACGACAGCGGAACAGATCATGGTGGTAAATGGTGCGGTGAGCGGCTTTACCTTGCTATTGCGATTGCTGACTGGCCCAGGAGATCGGGTCATCATCGAGCACCCTACCTATCCTCACGCAATAGGCGCGATAAAAGGCGCTGCCTGCCGCCCCATCCCCGTCGCATTACCCGATCACGGATGGGACACCGACGGCCTTGCCATCACTATTGCTCAGGCGGCACCACGCCTTGCCTACCTGATAACCGACTACCATAATCCAACGGGGCGTTGTATGGACAGTACAACGCGCCAGATTGTAGCCAATATCGCCGCTCGTACCCGCACGCCAATGGTGATTGACGAAACCATGTCAGAACTGTGGTACGACGTACCGCCGCCGCCGCCGCTGGCAGCCTTTGATGACAGTGGACAAGTGATCATGCTGGGCTCAGCAGGAAAAAGCTTTTGGGGTGGATTACGACTCGGTTGGATACGGGCCAATACGCGTACTATCGCCGCGCTGATACAGATACGCGATACGCTAGATTTAGGCTCCCCGCTGTTGGAGCAATTAGCCTGTGCTGAGCTGTTACAGGATGCCGAGCAAATCCTGACCGCACGCCGGGCGGGGTTACGTCAGCAACGAGACGAAACAGGCGCAGCGATTGCACGCCAGTTTCCGGAATGGCACATAAGCCCTCCCAGTGGAGGCCTTTCCTGGTGGGCTGAACTGCCACAGCCGGTCGCCACCATGCTGGCAGCGAATGCAGAAACGCTAGGAATCCGTCTCGGCGCTGGGCCGCGTTTTGGTATTGAAGGCGCATTTGAGCGTTTTTTGCGCGTGCCTTTTACGCTTCCCATCAGCCAGATCGAAGACGCCTTATTACGCATCAGGCCAGTGTGGGATCGCATTGCAGCCCACCGCGTGAGTTACCCACGCAGTGGGTTGATTTGAGATTATTGCCCGTAATAAGCGTTTTTTCCGTGCTTACGCAGGTAGTGTTTATCCAACAGTTCCTGCTGCATTGGGCCGACGTCTGGCGTCAACTGTCGCGTAAAGATGCCCATGTAGGCGACTTCTTCAAGGACGACAGCATTGTGCACGGCAGTATCGGCATCCTTGCCCCAGGCAAAGGGCCCATGCGCATTCACCAACACTGCTGGGATATCTAACGGGGAAATCTGACGCTCATGAAACGTTTCAATAATCACATTCCCCGTTTCCCATTCATAACGGCCATTGATCTCCGCTTGTGTCATCAAACGGGTACAAGGGATAGCCCCATAAAAATAATCAGCATGTGTGGTGCCGAAAGCAGGTAAATCTTTACCTGACTGCGCCCAAATAGTGGCATGGCGTGAGTGCGTGTGTACAATACCGCCAATCTGCTCAAACGCGAGATACAGTCCTCGATGAGTGTCCGAATCTGATGATGGTTTCTTACTTCCTTCAACCACACGTCCCGTTTCCAGCTCAACCACTACCATATCGTCAACGGTCATCACGGGATAAGCCACGCCGGAGGGTTTGATTACCATCACACCATGTTGACGATCTACCGCACTGACATTTCCCCATGTGAAGGTCACCAGGTGATACGCTGGCAGCGCCAGATTCGCTTCCAGCACCTGCTGCTTAAGTTCTTCTAACATCTTTCGCCCCCTTTAATCCGATAGGTTATTGTCGGGGAGTCGGGGGGAGGCACCTATGGGCTAACTTGCTAAAGACCCAGCAGCGTTCTGCTGCACACTCTCTTTTATGACCCCTCAGCCATTTATGAGCGCGATAGCATCTGTTGCACAACGCGTACAGAGCAATTAGGATTTTTCCACCTGTCGAGAGGGCTGCCGACGATTATACTGAGAGAAAGAGAGAGATGGCCGATTCGGTCAGATGAAATAGCGTCAATATCGTGGAATGCGATATTTTCCCGCTGTCGCGGGCGAAAACATCAGGAGATCACCATGGTTATGAAAAAGGGTTTCGTCGTTACTGCCGTCGCCGTTGCGTTGGTAATGACACTTAGCGGCTGTTCCAACATGTCCAAACGCGATCGTAATACCGCCATTGGCGCTGGAGCAGGTGCAGTAGGCGGTGCAATCCTAACGGGCGGTGGCACGCTCGGCACGCTCGGTGGCGCAGCCATTGGTGGGATTATCGGGCATCAGGTTGATTGATATCAGGAGGCAGCAGGGATACCCCTGCTGTCTTGTTTCAAGCATTAACCGCCAGCCAGTTTGACCTTTAATCCTTTCGCTTCCAGCAGTTGTTTTAACAAATCTCGCTTATCACCCTGAATCTCAATGGTGCCCTCTTTTATCGCACCACCACAACCGCATTTTTTCTTTAGCTCGGCTGCCAAAACATTGAGGCTGGCATCATCCAGATCGAGACCCGTAATGATACATACACCTTTTCCTTTACGCCCGCTGGTTTGACGCTGAATACGTACTATCCCATCACCTTTCGGTCGCTGTACGGGCGCAGGTTCATCCTTGATACGCCCAGTGTCAGTGGAATAAACCAACCGACTGTTTCCATCAGTCATGTGTACCCCCTGTCAGTAAGGAATGACGAATTTCCGCCAGTGTTTGTGCCGGATCGGCAGATTGGGTGATCGGGCGCCCAATCACCATATAATCAACACCCGCCGCCTGAGCCTGTTCCGGCGTCATAATGCGACGCTGATCGCCACTCGCGCTACCTGCAGGACGGATTCCTGGCGTTACCAGTTTAAACGCCGAGCCACACACCTGTTTCAAGCGCTGCGCTTCCTGTGCAGAGCACACTACACCATCCAATCCACAATCACGCGTAAGCACGGCCAGACGTTCAGCTTGCTGTGCCGGTGTCGCCGTGATGCCTAAAGCCAGTAGATCGTCAGCTTCCATACTGGTCAATACGGTAACCGCAATCAGCAACGGCGCATCGGCACCGAAAGGCTGTAGCGCGGCTTTCGCCGCTTCCATCATGCGACGGCCACCACTGGCATGGACGTTGACCATCCATACACCCAATTCTGCCGCGGCAGCTACCGCATGTGCAGCCGTGTTAGGAATATCATGAAACTTGAGATCCAAGAAAACATCAAAACCGCGCTGATGCAATGCATTAACAAATTGCGGGCCAAACAGGGTAAACATTTCCTTGCCCACTTTCAGGCGACAATCCTGAGGATTAATGCGATCGACAAATGCCAACGCGAGGTTCTGGTCAGCGTAATCCAACGCGACAACGATCGGCGAAGTAACGGAATGCGATTGGGTGATGTTTTCGCTCATGTAGCCCTCTGTTTTGCTTTGCGATTGAATCCGTGGTGCGCATTGGTTGACGCATATGCCCTAAATAACTCGAGTTGCTCAAAGGTCGCACGTGTTGGCCCGAAGCGCGAACCACGGCGAAAGGGTTCATTAATTCCGATGACTTACTCGGGTAGGTGACTCGGGTGAACCAATGCAACCGACGCACATGCAACATAAAATATGACGGGTATAAAATTTTCCCGCCGCATTCTACCCTCCTCGCTCGCGAAAGCCCAGCGGCCTGCCCGACATTGCGACATTTTACGCCGACGCCACGCTGGGTTGGCAATCGAATATAAGTATGTTGTAACTAAAAGGCTTTATACTCATATCCATCACACATTGCATTATTGCCCGTCCAGGCCACGAATCGGTTTGATACTGGCCCAGGAACGGCATGATGGGCAGTGCCAGTAGAGGGATTGCGAGGTGAAACCACACTTCTGGCAACTGTAGCGTGGTTTAGTGCGTATCTGTTCTCCCACCATATCACGCAACACTAACAGGCTCTCTTTCGCCCTGCCATCTTCGGCTTCACTCAAGTGGAAATCCATCAGTCGATGGAAAACGCGCATTGTCGGATGGCGCTGCAATTGTCGGTTGATATAGACCTGCGCTACCTCGGCGCCCTCTTTACGTTCGAGGATATCAGCCAGCATCAGATCGGCACTGGCACCGGTATTCTCTTCAACACAACGTTTGAGAAAGTCTTCCCACGCATCTGACGCAGGTAGGTGTTGGTAGCAGGTTTCCAGCATCGGAAGTGTTTCACTGACAAAGGCTTTATCTTGTTCAAGCACCTGTTGGAGCACTTCTACCGCAGGCTCATAACGTTCCTGAGCAATATGAATGCGCCCCATCATAATGGATGCACGCGCACACGCCTTATCAATTGCTGCACCTTTTTTCAGGAGCGTCAATGCCTTATCAAGATCGTCGCTGCTCATTGCCTGCAGTGCCAGTTCACAATAAAAATGGGCGATTTCGGTATTCAATTGCGATTGGCCGAGTTTGACCAACTTTTCTGCAATATCAATGGCTTTTTGCCACTCACTGGTAGCCTGATAGATCTGCAATAGTTGTTGAAGCGCGCTACGACGAAAATCGTCTTCATCCACCAATTGGGTGAAGATCTCTTCAGCTCGATCATAAAGGCCCGCAGCCATATAATCACGGCCCAGTTGCTGAACGGCCAACAGTCGTTGTTCAAACGACAATGAAGCGCTCTCGGTCAGCGCTTGATGAATGCGGATGGCGCGATCGACTTCTCCGCGCGAGCGGAAAAGATTACCGAGCGTCAAGTGTGCTTCGAAGGTATTACTCTCGTCCTTGATCATGTCAAGGAACAGCTCAACCGCTTTATCCTGTTGGTTAGACAACAGGAAATTCACGCCTGTAACATATTCTCGTGACAGGCGGTTTGCTTCTTGATCCTTGTCCTGCTGCGCGCTTCTGCGGCCCATGTACCACCCGTACGCGGCGGCCACAGGCAACAACAGAAACAGCAGTTCTAACATAGAAGGGAATCCTTAATGGGAAACAGAGGGCGCAGAGGGAGATGTCTCACTCTCTGCCAAAGATTGCTGCTGTTCCAGGCGTTTGATTTTGCGCTGTGCACGGCCCAGCAAGATGCGCAATCGCAGGTAAAATAAACCACAGATCACCCACCCCAGAATAAACCCCACTGCAAACAGCGTCGCGAGTAGCGTGGAAACGCGATATTCTCCCTGCGCCAGCAGATAGTTGAAGGTAACAACCTGCTCGTTATGCGCCCCCAACGTAATGGAAATGATAAATATCGCCAGTACCAATAAGAAGATCAGCAAGTATTTCACGTTCTCGTTCCTGTGATATCGCCTTAACCTAATGATTATGCCAAATGTTGGCGCTAAACCCCATAAAATTATCCGTTATACCATGATAAAGGGCGTGGTTAACTCATCTGACAGCAGGTGGTAGTGTTCTATCATGACGCAGAGCCAGATAGCAAAAAACGGTGATCAACAAAGCGAGATTCAGGCAGGAGCAATTTAAGATACGGTAGCATGGCATGACGGGCTTCGGCGGGCGGCATAAAATGTCCGCTGGCATTGCTCCAGAACACTAACTGCTGCCGAGAAAATTTTATCACGCCAGCAAAATGGACCCTTGGCGTATTTGAAAAAGATGAATGCCCCTTATGAGGTATCCAGCCTGTCATTCCGTCAGAAATAGCCAACCCGGCACACTGGATTTGATACGGCGCATCGAAAGGTATAATGAAAAGGTATAGACCATCAATGTCTGACAGTTTGCCGTCAACCGCATTGACCATCTTGTATTCTGCCCCCCCACTTTTCCAGCGTAAAAATTTCTGATGGGCTGAACTGCGATTGAGCTATTTTACCCTTGACGATTTCAAACCGGGACGCACGCGTTACACTCAGTCTCAGGTACACGCTTTCCAATATATCTTGTGATGTTGTTCCATCATTGGCAACCACATGACTTAGGGTTGCCTGTAATCCATTTTTTACGGGCTTGTGGGATATCTGCATTGAGCGAGAAATGTCAGATTTACAGTGATGTGTATTGGTCACGGAGGAGACGTTCCGCACTAACCCAATAAACCGTAATAGCATTGTTTTACCAACAGACTCTGTTGATAATGAATGATAGACATTAGACAGGCTCATTGCCTGAATAACCATGTGGGGCGGCATTACCTCAGCGCTACTCTGAACGAGCAGCCGATGCGGCATTGAAATTCGGTACCGCACAGTACATGAAAAAACACATTATGGCTGCCGTTTATTCTCTTCATTTTCGATGCCATCACGCTGCGTTTCTTGAGGTAACAGCGTCAACGGGCCACACCAACGCTGTGCCAGCGTACATGCCAGTACTACCAACACCCAGCTAATCAGGGTAGCGGCAATCAAATCCTGCGGCCAGTGCATGCCCAAAACCAAGCGGCTTGCCATAACGCCCGATGCCCACACCATCAAGATGACAACCGTTTTATAATGTCGACGCGCCCACAGCAGTCCGATCGCCAGCAGCGCCCAGGTTGCCGCAAACATGGTATGCCCCGATGGGAAGGCAAATCCTGTTTCAAACTGCCAATGCGCGCGCAACCATTCAGGTATTTGCTGTTGTGTGCTTAATTGTTCTGCGACCATGCGTGCACGTTCAGTACGAGGCAGGGAATAAAAATAACGCTCGTCAACCTGATACTCTTTTTCCAACCAGACGACAAAGGGCCGAGGTTCCTGCAGTCGCTCTTTAATCAACGATTTCATGCCCTGACCAATAAGCACAGTAATTGCCATGATCGCCAGCACGCCTAAGGCCGGTTTCAGTCGAAAGCGTAAACACCATAAAAACCATATTGCCAACAGCACGCTGGTCAATATGCCCCAAGGACGCGTCACTGTTTCTGTTACCCAAAACAGCCCGCGCAGCCAGACGCCCTGTGCACCGGGTTGCCATTGCCAGCCGGTCAGCCATACCGCTATCGGTAAACACAACAAAATTCCAGCACCCAGTGCAGTGCGTTTAGCAATGTCGAACATAACTTCCCCTGTGTACTTTTTTCACCCACAAACACAGAAATACGGTTCTGATAATTTTGGTGTAATTCACAATTTTTCATAAATTTATCATGAAATCCCCTTCCCTTCGTCAATGGAACGTAAACTAGTCCATCGTTATGTCAGTATCTGTACCGCTGTACAGGCTTACAGCAGCAGAGCGCTGTTCAAGCGCCAGCATGAAAATGCCAAAAGGGCATCCGTATTTCAGGCTGAGCTTTATTCAGTGATGGTGTTTTTACTGGTTAATTGCGTTATCCGGCAGTAGGATATGCGCAATCTTTTTGTATTGGAGATGTAAAATGCAGCTTAAACGGGTGGCCGAAGCAAAATTACCCACCCCCTGGGGCGATTTCCTCATGGTAGGATTCGAAGAGTTAGCCACAGGACACGATCACCTCGCGTTGGTTTTCGGTGATATCTCCGGTCCAGCGCCAGTTTTGGCTCGTGTCCATTCCGAATGTTTAACCGGTGATGCATTATTCAGCTTACGCTGTGATTGCGGCTTCCAATTGGAAGCCGCACTGGGCCATATTGCGGAAGAAGGGCGAGGTGTGCTGCTCTATCATCGACAAGAAGGGCGTAACATTGGCCTGTTAAACAAAATTCGCGCCTATGCGTTACAAGACCTGGGGGCAGACACCGTCGAAGCGAATCATCAACTCGGGTTTGCCGCTGATGAGCGTGACTTCACTCTGTGCGCGGACATGTTCAAGTTGTTGGGTGTGAACGAAGTTCGTTTGCTGACCAACAATCCGCAAAAAGTGAAAATCCTCAATGATGCAGGCATCAACATCGTTGAACGTGTGCCGTTGGTTGTGGGGCGCAACCCTAAAAATGAGCGCTATCTGGCAACGAAGGCCGCCAAAATGGGCCATATGCTGGATCTTCCCCCGCGTTAATCCTTGTCTATACCTTAAATAATTAGAGTCGCAGGAAGGCGGCCAGCGAATGACAAATCTGTCTGGAACAGATTTGAACAGCGCTGGCGCTCGCCCGCAGGGTGAATCTCAGGGATGAGATTCATTAATCCCGATAAGCTTACTCAGGTAAGTGATTCGGGTGACAAATTTGTCTGGAACACATTTGAACGCCGCATGCGGCGGCCTCGTAAGAGGTGAGGTCCAGGGATGGGCCGAATAATGAGTGCAGCCAACGCACCTGCAACGTGAAGTATGACGGGTATATACGCTAATATTGCTATCGGGGCCTTCTGGCCCCGATATTTTTCGTGTCATGTATGTTATAGCTTTGTCGACTGCCTATCACAACATTTTGCGAATGACGTAATGCAAAATACCACCGTGCTGGTAATAGGTTAGCTCATTACGGGTATCAATACGGCATCGAGTGGGAATGACCTGTGCGTATCCCTGGCTATTCGTGATAGTGACCTCAACCGTCGAGCCAGGCGTCAACGCATGCAGCCCCGTAATAGAGATGTTTTCCTCTCCCGTAAGCCCTAAGGTTTTACGCGTTACACCAGGTTCGAACTCCAGCGGTAAAATTCCCATACCAATCAGATTTGAGCGGTGGATACGTTCAAAGGATTCGGCTATCACCACTCTAACCCCCAGCAACCTTGGCCCTTTTGCTGCCCAGTCGCGGCTTGAACCGGAACCGTACTCTTTCCCGGCAATCAGTGCTAACGGCACCTTTTCATTCTGATAACGCATCGCTGCATCATAAATTGTCATGACGTCTTGCGAAGGAATATGCCGCGTGAAGCCCCCTTCGGTTCCCGGTACCATTTCATTACGTATCCTCACATTAGCAAAAGTACCGCGCATCATCACTTCGTGGTTGCCTCGCCGAGAACCATAGGAGTTAAAGTCGTCGACTGCCACACCGCGCTCGAGCAGATAATGGCCTGCCGGACTGTCCCGTTTGATGCTACCCGCAGGAGAAATATGGTCGGTAGTCACGGAATCCCCCAGCAACGCGAGGATATGAGCCCCTTGAATATCCTGTATTGGATCGGGCTCCTTGCCCATGGTAGTGAAGAAGGGCGTTTCTCGGATATAGGTTGAATCCTGCGGCCACTCATAGGTTGGATTATCATCCACGTCTATCGCCTGCCACTCGGGCGTCCCTTCAAAGACGTCAGCATATTCTTTATGGAACATTTCAACACTAACGTGTTGCACCGCATCGGCTACCGCCTTGGCAGACGGCCAAATATCCTTCAGGAAGACCGGTGCGCCGTCGTGTCCTACACCTAATGGGTCGCGGGTCAAATCCAGCGTCATGTTACCAGCCAGTGCGTAAGCCACCACCAGCGGCGGTGATGCCAGCCAGTTGGTTTTCACCAGAGGGTGAATGCGCCCCTCAAAGTTGCGATTACCCGACAGCACTGCCCCGACGGTCAAATCTCCGGCTTTAATCGCCTGTTCAATTGGCTCCGGCAGTGGCCCGGAGTTACCAATACAGGTAGTGCATCCATACCCCACCAGTTGAAATCCTAACGCATCCAGATAAGGCGTTAGCCCTGCTTTGGCAAAATAATCGGGAACAACTTTTGAACCGGGTGCCAGTGAAGTTTTAACCCAAGGTTTCCGCAGCAGGCCGCGCTCGACAGCATTCTTTGCCAGCAACCCTGCCGCCATCAAGACGCTTGGATTGGAGGTGTTGGTACACGAGGTAATCGCCGCAATCACCACAGCGCCTTGGCGTAACGAAAAGGTTTCATCAGCCAATGTAACGTCAACTGCCTCAGTTCGACCCTTGCCACTGCTGACATCCAGCTCACGGCTGGCGTTAAAGGCATCCGGCACCTGTGCCAAGGGTACGCGATCCTGTGGGCGTTTTGGCCCCGCCAGACTGGTTTCGACCGTCCCCATATCCAGCGCCAACTGACTGGTGAATCGTGGCTCATCACCCGGATAGCGCCACAACCCCTGCGTCTTGCTATACGCTTCTACCAGCGCTATCTGTTCTTCACTGCGGTTTGTCAACCGCATATACGCTAACGTGACATCGTCGATAGGGAAGAAACCGCAGGTGGCACCATATTCAGGTGCCATATTGGCAATGGTTGCCCTGTCAGCTAACGCCAGGTTATCCAGACCATCTCCGTAAAATTCAACAAACTTGCCGACAACCCCGTGCTTTCGCAGCATTTGCGTTACAGTAAGCACCAAATCGGTCGCGGTGATCCCCTCACCCAGCTTTCCCGTAAGTTTGAAGCCCACCACATCCGGTAGCAACATTGAAACTGGCTGCCCTAACATGGCAGCCTCTGCCTCAATACCACCGACGCCCCAGCCAAGCACGCCCAATCCATTGATCATGGTCGTGTGAGAATCGGTACCGACCAACGTGTCAGGATAAGCAATGGTTTTATCGCCTTGCGTTTCACACCAAACGGCGTTAGCCAGATACTCCAGATTGACCTGATGGCAGATGCCGGTGCCGGGTGGCACCACGCGGAAGTGGCGAAACGCCTTTTGCCCCCAGCGTAAAAACTGGTAGCGTTCATTGTTACGCACCATTTCCAATCGTGTATTTTCCACCAGAGCCTGAGGGTTACCAAAATGGTCAACAGTCACCGAGTGATCTATCACCAGATCAACCGGTGAGAGCGGGTTCACTCGCTTGACATCCCCGCCCAAACGGTGCACCGCGTTGCGCATGGCAGCCAAATCCACTACGGCTGGGACACCGGTAAAGTCCTGCATCAGTACTCGCGCAGGACGGTATGCAATTTCGCGATCTGAGTGGCCATGTTCTAGCCAGGCGGACACCGCATCGAGATCCGCCTGCTGTACCGTTTCGCCATCAAGATGACGCAACAGGTTTTCTAATAACACGGCCAGAGATTTAGGGAGTTTATTCAGCGGACCTAGTGATTGTTCAGCCAGTGACAAGCTGTAGTAGTGATAAGACTGTTGCCGGACATTGAGCCTATCCAGATATGCATTATGTAGCGCCTGTGACATGCTGCCTCCAAATGGCTTGACAGGTTATCGGTGTTACCACACCGCTTTACGCAGGCAGGGGGAATATCCTGCCGCTTCATACGGTCTTATTTAAAGATAACACAAACAAAAAATAACGTTTTAATAACAAGGAGGTTATTCGACTATCACTGTAATCATCGTAATAAATCGGCTATTGCACTCACGTTTTAGCGAAAACAAGCATAAATGCGTAAAAACAGCGTTTAACCATTGTCAGGAATATGTTTTTTTTATATCAGGATCTAATTGCGAGTCATCGCACACCTTGTTGAATCGATTTCGTGCACGATACAGAGTGGTTGGGGCGTTTGAAACACACCACGGTCTGGCGCAAGAATTTGTGGAAAGGGTCTTCCGCTCTCCATGGCCTAATCTAATGATAATAAGGAGCTGTTCATGAAGTTGTATTATACAGCAGGAAGTTGTTCGCTTTTTCCGCACATTGTTTTACGCGAGGCAGGACAAGATTTCACTTTGGAGAGTGTCGATCTTAAAAAGAAAAAAACGGCCAGCGGCAAAGATTTTATGGCGATAAACCCTAAAGGAATGGTGCCAGTACTCCAGTTGGATGATGGTTCAGTGCTCACGGAAGGTGTCGCTATCGCGCAGTATATTGCTGATAAAGTGCCAGAATCCAACCTGATTGCACCAATAGGCACCATGGCGCGCTACCATTGTGTCGAGTGGCTGAATTACATTTCGGCAGAACTACACAAAACGTTTACCCCTATCTTTCGACCAGGAACACCGGAAACCTATAAGGAACTGCTTCAGGAATACCTTCAGGTCCGTTTTCGCTATATCAACATCGTACTGAGTGAACAAAACTATCTGGTGGGAAACCGTTTTTCCGTCGCAGATGCTTATCTGTTTACAGTGATGCGTTGGGCACAGTCGTTAAAACTTGATATGTTCCGCTATCCGGCGCTGGCCGCTTATCTTGACCATATTGCAGAGCGTCCTGCCGTCCTGACGGCATTGAAAGTTGAACGATTGAAAGGGTAATCGGTATTGCGGCACCCACAGGTGCCGCATAATGTTTTAGTTAACCAAGGCGTTCTGCCTGGAAATGATGACGAGGGTTGGCGATACCCTCCTGCGCAGCAACCAGTTGCAGTTCGTATTCGTCCATCTCTTTGGTGACGAGCATCACTTCATAGACTGCAGCTGTGGTATGCTCTAGTGCTTTGTCTAATGCCACTCCCTTGAGCAGGTTCACTAATAGCAGACCGCTGGTCAAATCGCCGACACCCACAGGCTGGCGTTCAAACGCCACCAACGGGCGGCTGATATGCCAGGCATCAGTAGGTGTGACCAACAGCATTTCGAAACTGTCTACACGCCGTGCCGCACGGCTAAGATGCTTGACCAGAACAATCTTCGGCCCGCGTTCACAAAGCTGGCGCGCAGCGGCCACCGCTTCATCAACATTGTGTACCGTTTTCCCTGCCAGCAATTCCAGTTCCGGCAGATTCGGCGCAATCACATCAGCGGCCAGTAGCGATTGTTTACAGTGAAAATCCGAGACGCCGGGTGCAACAAAACAGCCCTTCTCTGGCGTCCCCATCACCGGATCACAAAAATAGAGTGCTTGCGGATTTGCCGCCTTAACCTGACGGACAATGTCCAGAATGCTGGCACCCTGCTCAGGGGAACCAATATAGCCGCTCAGGACGGCATCACACCGTGCAAGCCGGTCAATATTGGCAATCCCCTGCACAATGTCCGTCAAATGACTGGCGTCCATCACGCTGCCAGTCCACTGACCATACTGCGTGTGGTTGGAAAATTGCACTGTATTAAGCGGCCAAACGTTTGCGCCCATACGCCGCATCGGAAATTCTGCAGCACTGTTCCCTGCATGACCAAAAACGACATGAGACTGAATCGAAAGAATGTTTTTCATTTACCTACAACCTGACCTTGCCTGTTACTTATCGAGGAGAACCACAAAGAATAAAGGGAGCATTCGCTCCCTTGTGTATGCTGTTTTCTTACGCCGCCCAACAAATCAGGCAATAATGTTTTTTACCGCGGCGCAATAACGTATAACGGCCAAACAGGCGATCGCTATCCACGAAGACATACTCAGGGCTGGACTGTTTTTCACCGTTAATAGTCACCGCGTTTGAGGCAATCATGGTACGCGCCTGGCCCCGTGAGGGGACCAACTCAGCCGTCACTAATGCCTGCTGCAAATCAGCCTCACGGCCCAGTTCAATAACCGGCATGCCATCCTGCGCCAACTGAGCAAAGTCATTTTCTGTCAGCTCATTCAAGGCGCCAGAGAACAGACTCTGCGTTATGCGCTGTGCTGCCTGAAGACCTTCCTCGCCGTGAACCATACGCGTGACTTCTTCTGCCAACACATACTGGGCACGCGGAGCCTTGCCGCTATTTTTGTCCTCTTCTTCCAACGCGTTAATCTGCTCAATGCTGAGGAAGGTAAAGAACTTCAGGAAGCGGTAAACATCCGCATCAGCGGTATTGATCCAAAATTGGTAAAATTTATACGGACTGGTTTTCTTTGCATCCAACCAGACCGCGCCACCTTCTGTTTTACCAAATTTGGTACCATCAGATTTGGTGATCAGCGGAACGGTCAAACCAAACACCGTATTCTGGTGCAGGCGACGCGTCAGATCGATCCCTGAGGTAATATTGCCCCATTGGTCGGAACCGCCGATTTGCAACGCAACGCCATATTTTTCATTTAATGCTGCGAAATCATAACCTTGTAACAGATTGTAGGAAAATTCAGTAAAAGAAATCCCCACATCATCACGGTTCAAACGCTGCTTCACTGCTTCTCGGTTAATCATCTGGTTAACCGAGAAGTGCTTGCCGATATCACGCAGGAAAGTCAGTACGTTCATTCCACCGAACCAGTCATAGTTATTCGCCATGACTGCACTGTTGTCTCCACAGTCAAAATCCAGGAATGGCGACACCTGGTCGCGAATTTTCTCAACCCATTCACCCACGGTTTCGCTGGTATTAAGCTTACGCTCGGTTGCTTTAAAGCTCGGATCACCGATAAGGCCAGTAGCACCACCGACCAGCGCGACAGGTTTATGCCCTGCCAACTGAAAACGTCTTAGGCACAACAGCGGCACCAGATGCCCCAAATGCAAGCTGTCTGCGGTCGGGTCGAAGCCGCAATACAGTGCAATTGGCCCTTGCGCCAGCTGCTCTGCTAACGCGCTCTCGTCCGTTACCTGAGCAATCAGGCCCCGCTCTTGCAATTGTTGAATCAGGTTACCACTCGCCATCAATAGCTCCATTCTCTTAAAATAAACGGTTGAAAAACGGTCTTCCAAGGGGAATAACGTAACGCAATAGAATAAAGCGCTCCCGGTGGGAGCGCCAGCATTAAAGGGGATATTTATGACTATTCACAGCACTTAAGGCGCCAGGCGATCAATTTGCCAGCCATCACCGTCACGTTGGTAAATAAAACGATCGTGCAGACGGTGAGCGCCCCCTTGCCAGAATTCGATGGCATCGATCGTGACGCGATATCCGCCCCAAAAACTCGGTAACGGTACCTCACCCTTCATGAACTTTTGCTTTAGTTCTAGAAACTTGCTTTCCAGTATGCCTCGGGCAGAGATACGGCTCGACTGCTGTGATACCCAGGCGCCAATCTGACTCTCTTTCGGGCGGCTGTGAAAATACTTCAGGACCTCGAACGTCGGCAGACGCTCGGCATGGCCCGTGACAATGACCTGACGATCCAGGCTATGCCAGGGAAACAGTAAGCTGATACGTGCATTAAGTGCCAAATGCTGTGCCTTACGGCTGCCGAGATTGGTATAAAACACCATACCTTTGTCATCGACATGTTTTAACAACACGATACGTTGGTATGGTTGCCCCAGCTCATCAACGGTAGCAACACACATAGCCGTCGGATCGGAGAGGCGTGCCTCACATGCCTGTTTTAACCATTTATCGAACAGTTCGAGCGGGTTGGCCGTTAATTCACTACGGCGCAAACCGCCACGGGTATACTCACGTCTGAC
The DNA here is from genome assembly GCA_015548865.1 of Serratia marcescens. GTDB lineage: Bacteria > Pseudomonadota > Gammaproteobacteria > Enterobacterales > Enterobacteriaceae > Symbiopectobacterium > Symbiopectobacterium marcescens_A. The sequence goes on from JADMXW010000002.1 coordinate 30,603, forward strand.
ATCCGCAATCTCGTCTTCGGTAGGGAATGCGGCGGAGGGAGAAGAAGTGTTGTCCTGTGTCATAACATCCTGCTGTGGTGTGTCGGGACGAAAACTATTACGCCATTCTGCGCCCACAGCCGGAAAATCTCAATGTAACGCGTTGCGTTAAAGCCCATTTTGAAGGAGACAGTCATCCGCAATGATGTGCTCATCTCGCTCTATAAAAGCGCGATCGCCCTTGCTCCAGAAGGTATAACGGCCGTTGCTGTACTTTGTGCCCGAAGCAGCTACAACCTGCACAAGCTGCAAGCGCTCTCCATCCAGCAAGAAATGGACTTCCTCGGGCAGGGTATCCTGTTTCAGCGTCACGGTGAGCGGCAAAGTACCACACTGATAATGGAGCGTTTTCACCGGTGCCTGTTGGTTGAAGTGACTACAACCCGACAACAATATAATCCCAAACATTGCGACAATGTGGCCTGAACTGATTGATTTCATTTTATTTTCCCATTGTTATCTGTGCGAACATTATCACCACATGACTACTGCAACTCACGCTAGCAGAGCAGACAGATAACAACAGTGTAACAACACGATTTACAACGACCTCTCAGCAAAATCCGATTAGTCGTTTAGAACGGGAAAAATAGCCCCTAATATCGTCGTCTTGCTGGCGCCCGTGACTGATGGCAAATTACCCGGTAAACCGGACAGCGTGCGCGCTGCTAGCCAGGAGAATGCTAGCGCCTCCATGTCATCACCGCTCACACCACACTCATCGGTGGTGTTAACTTCAATTCCGGGCATTAGCGCGGAAAGACGCGCCATAAGCAGGGGGTTTCGTGCTCCGCCGCCACAGACCAGTACACGCTCACAGCCTCCAGCCAGCAGAACCTGATCGGCTATGCTGACAGCGGTTAGCTCTACCAGTGTGGCCTGCACATCCGCAGGCGCAATGGTGCCATATCCAGCAAGCTGTTTTTCGAGCCAGCCTAAATTGAAATACTCACGCCCAGTACTTTTAGGGGCAGGTAAAGAGAAATAAGGATCGGCCAGCATGCGGCGCAGCAAGGAAACGTTCACTTGTCCGGTTGACGCCCACTGAGCGTCTTTATCGTAGGGTTGCCCATGGCGACGCCAGATCCAGGCATCGAGCAGCATGTTCCCAGGCCCGGTATCGTAGCCACGTACCGGACAGTCAGGTGCCAGCAGGGAGATGTTGGCAATCCCACCGATATTAAGTACGACACGACGTTCATCTGGGTGCATAAGCAACGCGTAGTGAAACCCTGGAACCAACGGCGCACCTTGTCCTCCCAGCGCGATATCACGCCGGCGAAAATCGCCCACCGTGGTAATGCCTGTAAGCGCTGCAATCTGGTTGTTATCGCCAATCTGCAGGGTACATGGTGCGTCACCGCCCGGCTCATGCCACACTGTTTGCCCATGGCACCCGATCGCCACGATGTCACTGGGCTCAAGCTCAGTCTGCTTCAGCAACATCAGTACCGCCTCGGCAAAGAGTTTGCCCAAGCGGGTGTCTAACTGCCCCAGCGCAGACAGCGTTACCGCCTGTCCTTGACAAACATCCAAAATTGCCTGCTTCAACGCCAAGGGCATCGGGTGACAATAGCTTGCCTGCTGTGCCACCGTATTGTCATCTATCGCCGCCAGCACAACATCTACACCATCCAGACTGGTACCCGACATCACCCCGATGTATCTGCCTGATTTCATCACTGTATTTTTCCCCACCCTGCACGCTGAACGCTCATTAAAGGACGCATAAACATTGCTGCACTTGTTTACAAAATAACATGGCAACGGGGCAAACCACTCAGGTATTCTTCATTTTGTGGCAGGTTCGACGTTTCGATTTTAAATGCGCTTTTATTTTAAGGAAAAAACAGGCGTTTTTTGCTATAAAATGAACATATGCACCAATAGGGTTGGAGAAAATAGTGGCAGCAGGGAACTTTGGCCATTATTTATTATCAATATTACCCTATTCTATCATCAGGAGCCGCGTTAAACAGCCAACATGCCGTTTCGCTGCATATGCTTGATAAGCATTACCACGTCGGCCTACAGTAACGGAAGTCCGATATATTGCTATTACAGGAGTCTTATATATGATGAAGCGTTTTCTTGTGATTACTTTGGCCGGTATTACATTGGCGGGCTGTGCTAACACCAGTTCGTTGTCCGGTGACGTTTATCGCGCATCTGAAGCCAAACAGGTTCGTACTGTTACTTATGGCACCATCGTTTCATTACGACCTGTTCAAATTCAGGCTGGCGATGAGAATGGCACTATGGGTGCTATTGGTGGTGCTGTACTGGGTGGATTCTTGGGTAACACTATTGGTGGCGGTTCTGGGCGTTCACTGGCAACTGCCGCTGGTGCTGTAGCGGGTGGTGTAGCCGGTCAGAGCGCACAAGGCGCGATGAACCGTGTTCAGGGCGTAGAGTTGGAAATTCGCCGTGATGATGGCACGACTATCATGGTTGTGCAGCGCCAAGGCGATACCCGTTTCAGCGTGGGCCAGCGCGTAGCGATGTCCAGCAATGGTCAAAACGTAACAGTTGCACCGAGATAACCATCTCGCTCAAATTTTTTGTTATCACCACCAGATCGGTGGTGATAACACATATTTGGCTTTATACCCGTCATACTTCAAGTTGCAGGTGCGTTGGCTACGCGCATTATTCGGCCCATCCCTGGACCTCACCTCTTACGAGGCCGCCGCATGCGGCGTTCAAATTTGTTCCAGACAAATTTGTCACCCGAATCACTTACCGGAGTAAGCTCATCGGGATTAATGAATCTCATCCCTGAGATTCACCCTGCGGGCCAGCGCAAGCGTTGTTCAAATCTGTTCCAGACAGATTTGTCATTCGCTTGCCGCCTTCCTACAACTCGAATTATTTAGGGTATAGCTAAAATGTTACTCTTATCAAAAACGTCTTCTGCCAAAAGCTATTTTGATCAGAGGAGGTTGTCTGAATAAAAATAGCATCGACAAAAAACACGCTCACGACAACAAGCCACTTTTAAGAAAAATAGTGCATTGTCTAAAAAAAAACACAAAAAAGTATACCACTCACTCAGGTCAAAAACACATCAACCGTTTGCTGTTAAAATGTCATCTTCACGACATCAATGCTCTTCCAGAGAATATCGCTCTGGCAAAGAATTGCGTTATGCTGGCATGTTAGAATGCAGGCCGTTATTCAATCGGGCTTGATGAGCCTTTATTCCATCCATACATTATTCATTTCGGCTAACGCATCAATGGTGGCTTTCATTGTTTTCATGTAATGCGAGAATGTTTTTTTCCAAACGTGCAATTAGCCCCGTAAACGCATCGATTTCTTGCATCGAAATACCAAGCAGTATTTCACCACTCGTCTGGTTAATCACATCATCAACCGCCTGAATAATTGGCTCAGCCGAATCGGTTAGCGCAATACGTTTTGCACGCCGATCGTGTGCGCAAATACTCCGAGTTATCAACCCCTTCTCTTCAAGTTGATCCAGAGTTCGGACCAGAGAAGGCTGCTCGATGCCAATGGCCTTGGCCAATTGAATCTGCGACTGACCGGGTGGTAGTTGGTATATATTATGTAACGTAACCCAATGTGTTTGGGTTAATTCCAGTGGTTTGAGACGAAAATCAATTAATGATCGCCAAACACGAACTAATCTAGCTAAATCAGAACCTAACGGCAAATCCATAACATCTCCTTATTATTAGTGTACTAAGTTATATCCCTGGATTGCAATCAACTTTGATTTTAAGAAATGGAAAAACACTTTATTTATTATTTTTCACATCATTTGCTGTGACAGTAATATTGTTATTCTAAAATCATTTATCTAAAAGCATTAGCATAGAAGAAAGTAACTCTCTACGTTGTAGAACATAGGTTATTAGGCCATCTGGCGCGCTAGTCATCGTCAAATAATGAAGGCTGAACCCATTCTCGGTTATCTGTAGTCTTTTCCGAGCGTAACATCCGTCTTTCGCGTTGCCGACAAAGTCTCAGCACCTCCTGTTTTTGTGAATCGCTCATCTGCCCCCAGGAAAAACGCTCGCTGCGGCTACGATAACACCCCTGACAAAAGCCGCGCGCATCTGTTTCACATACGCCCCGACAAGGGTTTGGAACAACAAAAAGCTCAAGTTGCTCAGGCATGGCCTCCACCTCTTCTCACCATCATGGTATTGAAGCCTTATCTGGCTACAATGGCAAGTATTTGGTGTGACCCCATACCCGATATAAATCGATACTTATTGTTCTACAGTGTAGCGCCAGAGTCTTTTTTAGTGATGTGGTTTCTCTCGTTTTTTGACAAAGTTACATCACTAACACAACAAATAAGATTTCCCCGACAATGTGTAATGAGAGAAAAACTCAGATCAAAAGATATCAACTCGCCTTTCACATCAATGGTTTGAATGAGAACTCAAGCAACGGTATACTTTACCACGTTTTAATCTGGCGTCATCATTTTCTCTTAATTCTGATGGCGATCCACCACAGTAGTCTATCGAGGATATTATGCGCTTACTTCATACCATGCTGCGAGTTGGTGATTTACAACGTTCTATCGATTTTTACACCAAGGTGCTGGGGATGCGTTTGTTGCGGACCAGTGAAAACACCGAATACAAATACACGCTCGCTTTCGTGGGTTACACCGAAGAGAGCGAAGGTGCTGTCATTGAGTTAACGTACAACTGGGGCGTCGATAAGTACGATTTGGGCAATGCTTATGGGCATATCGCGCTAGCCGTTGAAGACGTTGCCGCAACCTGCGAGCGTATTCGCCAGGCGGGTGAAAAAGTGACGCGAGAAGCAGGACCGGTCAAAGGGGGTACCACGATTATTGCCTTTATCGAAGATCCCGACGGTTACAAAATTGAGCTTATTGAAAAAGCGCAATCCGGTAACGGACTCGGCAACTGATTGGTGTCCTGCCCGCTGAGGCGGCGTTTCTCTGCCGCCTTTTCGCTTCATACTCCCCTAGCCTTCTACCCTTACTGCATTCTTTTGTCTACATTACTCCGGCTTGAAACTGGCAGAAGGTATCAGGCTTACTGCATTGGTGCCGGGAATTTGCCATAATGCGCGCTGCATTTAGTAAATGATTAAAGAGAACATGGCTGATAAAAATAACCTGAACACGCTGAGTAGCCGTTTCCGTGGGTTTTACCCGGTAGTCATTGACGTCGAAACTGCTGGTTTCAACGCAAAAACTGACGCACTGCTAGAAATTGCCGCCATCACGATGAAAATGGATGAGGACGGTTGGTTACAGCCAGATGAAACCTTGCATTTCCACGTTGCACCCTTTGAAGGCGCGCTTCTTGACCCGGCTGCACTGGCTTTCACCGGTATAGACCCCCACAATCCGCTGCGCGGTGCGGTGTCAGAATATGAAGCGTTGCACGAAATTTTCAAAATGGTGCGCAAAGGCATTAAAGACAGAGGCTGCAATCGTGGGATTATTGTTGCTCATAACGCCAACTTTGATCACGGTTTCCTGATGGCCGCCGCAGAACGCTGTGGACTCAAACGTAACCCATTCCATCCGTTTGCCACTTTTGATACCGCGGCACTGAGCGGGCTGGTACTGGGACAAACAGTGTTGGCAAAGGCTTGCATGACCGCGGGAATCCCTTTTGACTCGGCGCAGGCGCACTCAGCACTCTATGACACGCAGCAAACAACAGCGTTATTCTGCGAACTGGTAAATCGCTGGAAGCGTTTGGGCGGTTGGCCATTGCCCGTTGAAACCCCATCGGCCTGAGTTTTCATGCCAAGAACAAAAATGCGCTCTTGGCTCAGAACAAAAGAAGGGAGCCCCATGTCTGGCTCCCTTCTTTCGCTTCAGAATAAGACGGCATGAAACCGCCAGCGCGCACACTTTACTGCGCGTTTTCTCCATCCTGCTGCTCACGGTATTTGTCAGCCGTTTCTTTAATCAACTGCTGCAATTCGCCACGTTGATACATTTCAATAATGATGTCGCATCCGCCAATCAGCTCACCGTCAACCCACAATTGAGGGAAAGTCGGCCAGTTGGCATATTTAGGCAGCTCTGCCCGGATATCTGGGTTTTGCAAAATATCTACATAGGCAAAGCGCTCACCGCACGCTGACAGTGCCTGCACGGCCTGAGCAGAGAAACCGCAGCTTGGTAGCTTCGGGGAACCTTTCATATACAGCAGAATCGGGTTTTCAGTAATCTGGCGCTGAATTTTTTCAATCGTTGTTGTCGTCATGCTTTTGCTTCCTCAAACGGTGTTTCTGCGAGCCATCGCTACACCCTCTGGTTTTTTAGGGGTTGCACGGCATCATCATTTAACGGGCTACCATTGTGCGATCGGCGCGTATGCACTTTGCGATTCAATAGATTCCAAAACACATTTATACCCTAAATAATTCAAGTTGCGGGACAAAACGTTAACATTTTGAACTACACTTGCGTTGACCCCAAGGGTGACTCTCAAGGATGAGATTCATCAATCCCGATGATATCTTACACAGATAAGTAATTCGGGTCAGCGGATGCAGCCAACGCACATACAACGTGAAATATGGCGGGTATACCGTTGCTTCATTGTAACGAGACAGGCCGCGACAAAAAAACGCCATTTTTTGTAGGGTTTCTTGCTCATCGGACTCCACCGGCGAAATATGCCGCAGTAAATGATGAGATTTACAGCGGAAAAACAATTATTAACGTTTTCTCATGATTCTGTTAAGAGAAAAGGTGATTTCCTGCTTTTTTCTCATGCCGTTTTCGTCAATACTGTGTGAATTGAGCGAGTTAAGGATTTTATTCGGTCTCTTTTATCATGCGCGTATTTATTACACTGATCTTTTTATTCTTCAGCCATCTCTTTCTTAATGTTGCCCAGGCAGCACCGCACACTAATGCAGAGAAGAAAGCCAGCACCAGCCCCGATGACAAACACTTAAAGAAAATGCAGACCGCTAAAAAACCACAAAAAAGCCCTGAGCCACCGAAGAAAAAGGCCGCGCCAGAAAAATCAAAGGCAAAAGTGCAAACTGAGAAAAAGATCGTAGAAAAACAAACCGTCGAAAAAAAAACCAAAACAGCACAAAATGCCAAACCCACCAAAACGACCGCACATAAAACGAACATTGACGAAGAAGAACCCAAAACCGTCTCAGCGAAACGCCCATCATCCCGCTACCATAGCGCTACCCCAGCAAAATTGGTCAAGGGGTTAAAAAAAGGGGCTGATGTTCACACGCAAAAAACCGCCGCATCAAAGCCTGGGGCGAAGAAGAGCGGCAAAGAAGTCGTGCTAAGCGAAGCGCACAAACGGCGTTATCAGCACGCAAAAATGACGGCAATGAACAAGCTGATGAGCCAGATAGGTAAGCCTTATCAGTGGGGGGGCACCTCTCCCTATACCGGGTTCGATTGCAGCGGTCTGGTCTATTATGCATACAAAGACGTGGTGAAGATCGCTATTCCGCGCACGGCAAATGAAATGTACCATCTGCGCGACGCTGCACCGATCAATAAAGGTGAGTTGGAGATTGGCGATCTGGTGTTCTTTCGTATCAATGGCCGTGGCACAGCTGACCATGTTGGTGTCTATCTGGGCAATGGTAAATTCATTCAGTCACCGCGCACGGGTGCCGATATTAAAATCAGTAAGCTAAGCGAAGATTACTGGCAGGAACATTATATCGGTGCGCGTCGTGTAGTTACGCCACAAACGATTCGCTGATTCTCCGCTCAATACATTGACGCACTGCTAATAATAAAGACCAGGTCAACGATGACGCTGCCTGGCCTTTATTGTTTGTTGCTGTACCCGTCATACTTCACGTTGCATAGGTAACGGTATATCAGTTCAAAACGGCAACAAAGCTAAATACCATGATCATGACTAACGCCCCTGCGGTTGTCAGTAATGACATTTTCAAATCAGTATTCATCCTATCTCCTTGAAACACAGATACGCGTGAAAACCGCTGCTATGTTAAACGCCAAATTCTACTTTGCACGCCCATAATTGCAGCACAATGACGTAAGGAAAGTATTGTTACACATTTTATAGGGAAAATCTCCGATCGCCTCAGCACTAATTATATTAATAACCCCTTCCACTTTTACGTCAAATCAGCCAGAATTCGCAGTTTAGCGTGCGTTGCGTCGTTGTCCGAACACCTGATCTTCTATGGGCTCAACTCGTCCCCTTTAGGTAAAAAGTACGTCGGCAGTCTCCTCTGATATCCTGTTTATGCTTTCGGAAAGAGGACATTACGCAAAAGCAAACGATTAACAAACTATTTACTGCCGTAACAAGTAGGTTCAGGAGTCATTTTAGATGGCAACGATCAAAGATGTGGCAAAGCGTGCTGGCGTTTCAACAACAACCGTCTCTCACGTCATCAATAAAACACGTTTCGTCGCCGAAGAGACCAAAACTGCCGTGCGGGAAGCAATCAAGGAATTGCACTATTCCCCTAGCGCAGTGGCACGGAGCCTAAAGGTCAATCACACTAAGTCCATCGGACTGCTTGCGACTTCCAGCGAAGCCCCCTATTTCGCTGAGATTATCGAAGCAGTAGAAAACAGTTGTTACGCCAAAGGCTACACACTGATTCTGTGCAACTCGCACAATAACCTAGATAAACAGCGTGCCTACCTTTCCATGCTGGCGCAAAAGCGGGTCGACGGCTTACTGGTGATGTGTGCCGAATACCCGCCGGCGCTCTTAAGCATGCTGGAAGATTATCGCAGCATTCCCATGGTGGTCATGGACTGGGGGCAGGCTCATAGCGATTTCACCGATACCATTATTGATAACGCCTTTGAAGGTGGTTATCTGGCTGGCCGTTACCTGATTGAGCGCGGCCATCGTGATATCGGCGCCATCCCAGGCATTCAAGAGCGCAACACGGGCAGCGGTCGTTATCTCGGTTTTCTTAAAGCGTTGCAAGAAGCCGACATTACGGTCCGTGAAGAGTGGATTGTTCAGGGCGATTTCGAACCCGAGTCCGGCTATAAAGCCATGCATCAAATTTTAGCGCAGAAGCAACGCCCGACGGCGGTTTTCTGCGGCGGTGACATCATGGCTATGGGCGCTATTTGCGCGGCAGATGAGTTAGGGCTGCGCGTACCTCAGGATATCTCTGTCATTGGTTACGATAATGTACGCCACGCGCGTTATTTCACGCCAGCCTTAACCACTATCCACCAACCCAAAGAGCGTTTGGGCCAGTCCGCCTTTACCATGTTGCTCGACCGCATCACCAGTAAACGTGAAGATGCACAGGTGATTGAAGTTCATCCGACGCTTATCGAGCGCCGCTCCGTTGGTGACGGCCCCTTCCGAGACTACCGTCGTTAGTTTTTAAGAAGTTTTTCTTATATCACCTTGATATGTAGCTTCTTTATGACTGCATCAATCAATTTTGACTTGTCGTCTGATTGAAGCAGTCATACACTGTTTTTCATTCAAGCAATATCCCTACACCTATCCTTATTATAATGAGCGCAGTAGTGCGCACCAGGATATGTGCCTCTACGTGCCACCACGTACCGGCGTTGACACTTCATTCCCTCTGGGTATCCAGAGAGTAGACGATGGATGCTATTCCCGCTGCTACTGAGCAACGGGCAAGCGTATACGGCTGCGCACGAATGCAACCGCTTACTATTTGAACAATGGGTAACAAACCCTTCATTCAAACACGTTGCAGCCAAACCGCAGCGTGCGGGTTGATGAGATTATTGTCTATGCTGTTCCTTGCGGCACTGCCTGGCAAGGTTGGGAGAAGTTATGAGTTCATCATATATCGAGGAATTGGCAGAACATAACACGTCCTGGTTCCGAATCGTGCATGAGTTACTGGATATCGCGGATATCAAAATCAATGGCTCGCGGCCGTTTGATATTACGGTGAGAAACCCCGATTTTTATAAACGCGTACTGCGTGAAGGTTCACTTGGGCTCGGGGAAAGTTACATGGACGGTTGGTGGGAATGCGATCGTTTAGATTGCATGTTTCATCGTATCTTACGTGCAGGGCTTGAAGAAAAGGCGCCTCATCACTTCAAAGATATCCTGCGCGTCGTCGCCACTCGCTTGATTAACCTGCAATCCCGTAAACGAGCCTGGATTGTCGGCGAAGAGCATTACGATCTGGGCAACGATCTCTTTAGCCTGATGCTTGACACACACATGCAGTATTCCTGCGGCTATTGGAAAGAGGCCACTTCACTGGAACAGGCGCAACAGGCTAAATTGCGTATGATCTGTGAGAAACTTCAACTTCAGCCGGGCATGACATTGTTGGATATCGGTTGTGGTTGGGGCGGGTTAGCCGCCTACGCTGCACGCCATTATGGCGTATCCGTCTATGGTGTGACTATTTCACGCGAACAGCAAAAACTGGCCGAAGAACGCTGCCGCGATCTCAACGTCAGCATCCAATTACAAGATTACCGTGACCTCAACCGACACTTCGATCGCATCGTTTCTGTTGGTATGTTTGAACACGTCGGGCCGAAAAATTACGATACTTATTTTAACGTGGTGAGCCAAAACCTCAAACCTGACGGGTTGTTTTTGCTTCATACCATTGGGGCGAATAAAACGGATTCACAGGTTGACCCCTGGATTAATAAATACATCTTCCCCAACGGATGCCTACCCTCTGCTCGCCATATCGCCGCGCGCAGTGAACCTTATTTAGTGATGGAAGATTGGCATAACTTTGGCGCTGATTACGATAAGACATTGATGGCTTGGCACGATCGCTTTGTTGCCAACTGGCCACAATTAGCAGACCACTACTCGCCACGTTTTTATCGTATGTTCCGTTATTACCTGAATGCCTGCGCGGGGGCCTTTCGCGCACGTAACATTCAACTGTGGCAGGTATTGTTCAGCCCTCAGGGTATTGAAGGCGGCCTGCGTGTAGCGCGTTGATACCCCCTGTTACAATAACGCCGTACCCACAATGGGTGCGGCGTTGTTTTTATGGGGCACTCAATTCAGACATCAGGCACTTTGAACGGCATTCACCGTTACCGCTTCTTGTGACTGGCGCTGTGCCAGTACACGCTCAACCGTATCGATTACCGCCTGTGTTTGCGGGTCAATTTCAATATTAACCCGATGTCCCAACCGTTTCTGCCCGAGCGTTGTACGCTGCAGCGTTTCGGGAATCAAATGCACGCAGAAACGGCTGCGAGTCACCTCTCCTACCGTGAGACTGATACCATCAATACCGATGAATCCTTTGTGCAGTACATATTTCATCTGCGATTCATCCGCTAAACGAAACCAGATTTGATGATTATTTTCTGATGTAAGAATTTTGACAACTTCTGCTGTACACATAATGTGCCCAGACATAACGTGCCCACCAATCTCATCGCCGTATTTTGCTGCGCGCTCGATATTAACCAGATCTCCCGGCGTAATATCGCCCAGGTTGGTCAAACGCAGCGTTTCTTTCATTAAATCAAAGCTGACCCGATCGCCATCAATAGCCGTCACCGTCAGGCAACAGCCGTTATTGGCAATTGAGGCACCGGTCATCAGGCCGGTTAGCAATTCTGGAGGAAGTTTTACCACATGCGTGCGGAAGTTCGTTTTTTCATCAATGGACACCACCGGCGCGGTGCCTTGAACAATACCGGTAAACATACGCTTGCCTCTTAATAAACCAGTGAAATAACTGAATTCAACTGTGTCGCTCGCATTCCACACGTTGCCGAGGCAAGACGTGGGAGAACCAAGGTCGACAAATCATCTTGCAGTTTGCCTCATAACAACTGGAAAACCAAACCGTATTCCCACCTTTTAGCCTCAGCTCAATATGCTGCAGCCAGAAGCACGCCATCAACACTCTCCGCTAAATAATTCGAGTTGCAGGAAGGCAGCAATCGCTGGCCCAAGGGGTGAATCTCAGGGATGAGATTCATCAATCCCAATGAGATTACATGAGTAGGTGATTCGGGTCAGCGAGTGCTGCCAACGCACATGCAACTTGAAGTATGACGGGGATATATCTTATTAAGAAGTTGGTTTACTTATGGCAAGCCGTTACACTAGTTGCAACTCAGTCATCAGTGGATGACTCGTCATTAGGTTCATGGCTTATTTAAGCCACTCATGCTCGTTATCTCGCTCGCGGTTGTTTTATTTGTGCCACCCCAACCCTCTGCTAGATCATGCCATGCGCCACTTGGCGGCAGCGCTGTATGACAGATATTGGGGAGGCATCTACATCCATTATCCATTTAAACAATTCAAGGAAGGTGTTTGCGTGCAGAAGTATTTGTCAGAAGCGCGGAGTCTGGTAACACTCGCGGTTCCTGTCATTATTGCGCAGTTTTCCCAAACGTCCATGGGTGTCGTGGACACCATTATTGCAGGTGCCTATAGCGCAACGGATATGGCGGCCGTCGCGGTCGGTACGTCAGTATGGCTGCCCGTCATCCTGTTTGGGCATGGTTTATTGATGGCGCTGACACCTGTGGTTGCCCAGCTCAACGGCTCAGGGCGACGCCCGCGTATCGCCCATCAAGTTCAGCAAGCGTTTATCTTGGCAGCGATTGTCGCCGTAATAACCATGCTCGTGTTGTACAACGGCAAGCATGTTATCGCCATGATGCATACCGATTCACCAGAATTGGCGAACATCGCTATCGGTTATTTGCATGTGATGCTGCTGGGTGTACCAGGCTATCTGTTTTATCAAGTGCTGCGCTGCCAATGTGAGGGATTATCTAAAACCAAACCAGGAATGGTTATTGGTTTTATTGGTGTGCTCGTCAATATTCCATTGAACTATATCTTTATCTACGGCAAGTTCGGCATGCCAGAATTGGGTGGTGTAGGCTGCGGCGTTGCAACGGCATCTACCTACTGGATAATGATGCTGCTGATGGCGTTTTACAGTATGCGTGCACGCTGGTTACGTGATATCAAATGGCAACGCTGGCAGATTGACTTCCCCGCCATGCGGCGTCTGTTTTCTCTTGGTTTGCCTATTGCACTCGCGCTGCTGTTTGAAGTGTCACTGTTTGCAATTGTTGCGCTGTTGATTCTCCCGCTCGGCGTTATTGACGTTGCTGGGCACCAGATCGCCTTGAATTTCAGCTCATTGATGTTTGTATTACCACTCTCTATCGGTATTGCCTCGACGATCCGCGTCGGTCATCGATTGGGTGAAGGGTCCGTAGAAAATGCGCGTATCGCAGCTTATACGGGCATCACGACGGGCGTTCTGCTGGCTTGCTGCACTGCAATATTTACTGCACTACTGCGTGAACAAATCGCCTTGATGTACAATAAAAATCCTGAAGTCGTCGCCATGGCGGCTCAATTGATGCTGCTGGCAGCAGTTTATCAGATTTCAGATGCAGTGCAGGCCATCGGAAACGGCGTATTACGTGGTTATAAAGACACGCGCTCTATTTTTTACATTACCTTCATTTCCTACTGGATACTCGGCCTGCCGAGCGGTTATCTACTGGCTATGACCGATTACCTTGTACCGCGTATGGGCCCTGCCGGTTTCTGGTGCGGCTTTATTATCGGGCTCACCGCAGCTGCAATCATGATGGTACTGCGTATTCGCTATTTACAACGCCAGCCGCCGGGCGACATTCTGGCCCGCGCCGCACGCTGATAACCATTTCACCCGGCGCAGTTGGTCAATATGTCATCTGCGCCGGGTGAAAAAAATGCAAAGTGAATACAAGCGCAGCAGTCGCGTCGCTCAATGCAATAAATTTCGCATTTTCGTCTTGTCAGCACAGCACTCAACCGCTACTATGCGCCCCACACGGCAACATAGCGTTATTTGCCACCTGCATTCAATAATTCAAAATGCGTTCTTAGCTCAGTTGGTTAGAGCACCACCTTGACATGGTGGGGGTCGATGGTTCGAGTCCATTAGAACGCACCATTTTTCTACCGCGTTATACTTGTCACTACAGCATGCGAATTCATCAGTGAAACCGCTGTTACTCATTTCACGCCCTCTTCAAAGATCGACCTAAATCTGGCGTAAAACAGTCCATAAATGTAGCCATACCCTGGTCAGATTTTGGGGATAAAACCTCTTTTTCATGGCTGACATAACTCGCTGCGACAAGAAAGAAAAATCGGATATGCTCGTTTAATCTGCCCCTAAGCATAGTGGGACGAACATCATCGCCCGCATTGTCTTAAATTCGATAATAATTGTCCTCACCTAATAATATGCGCCACAAAAATTGGCGGATAATTGCCATCAGACGGAGAGTTCCCCCTGATAACGCAGAGCCTTCCCCGCCATTCTCAACCTCAATCAGTGGTAAAAATTTCATGCGTATGACTATTAACGGTTTCTGGCATCAGGCTCGGGCATTTATCCTCATTTATGCCTGCCTGTATCTCGGGAACGGCATTGCGGCGTTGCTTCCTATGAGTATTCCGGGAAGCATCATCGGTATGCTGGTCCTGTTCCTGCTACTCTCCACACAACTCGTTCCGGCTCAATGGGTTAAACCAGGGTGTCACCTCCTGATCCGCTACATGGCGTTGCTGTTTGTGCCGATTGGCGTAGGCGTTATGCAATATGCCGAACTGCTACGTACGCAATTCGAACCGGTCGTGATCTCTTGTACTGTGAGTACGTTGATCGTGTTGGTGACGGTAAGTGGGTGTTCGCATCTTGTCCATGGACGCGCCTCATCATGCAAGTCAACCAAAACAGAGAAAGGAGCAGACCATGTGGCATGATATCTGGTGGTCGTTACCTTTGACGTTATTGGTGTATTTTGTGGTACGCCGTGCGGGACAACGGCTCAATACGCCATTGTTTAATCCGTTGCTGATCTCCATGTTGGTGCTTATTGCTTTCCTGCTGGTCAGCCATATTTCTTATGCGCGCTACTTTAACGGCAGCCAGGCGTTGAACAGTCTGCTGCAACCCGCCGTGGTAGCGTTAGCGTTTCCGTTGTATGAGCAATTGCATCAGATTCGGATGCGCTGGAAATCGATCATCACTGTCTGCTTTATTGGCAGCGTGGTGGCGATGGCGACCGGCACCTGGATTGCCCTGCGATTGGGGGCATCAACCACCATTGCGGCTTCCATTCTGCCAAAATCGGTGACGACTCCCATCGCCATGGCCGTTGGCGGCAGCATTGGTGGTATCCCGGCGGTGAGTGCAGTATGCGTTATTTTCGCCGGTATTCTCGGTGCGGTATTTGGGCATACCGTGTTGAATCTTATGCGTATTCGTACCAAAGCCTCTCGAGGGCTGGCAATAGGCACTGCAGCCCATGCACTTGGTACCGCCCGATGTGCCGAACTGGATTATGAAGAAGGCGCATTCAGTTCACTGGCATTAGTGATTTGCGGGATTATCACATCACTCATTGCGCCCTTGTTGTTCCCTCTGCTACTGGCTCTGGCGCATTAACGCGTCACGCCCTCTTGAGACGAGGCCTGATAACGCGTTGGCGGTACGCCAAACATCTGGCGAAATGCAAAGGTAAAAGAGGCTGTGCTGGAATAACCAAGATCCAGCGCAACCTGAGTAACACTGCGGTTATCCTTCAACATGATGATAGATTCCAGCAACCTCAGGCGCTTCTTCCATTCACAAAACGAGACACCTGTTTCCTTACTGAAACGACGAGAAAAGGTTCGCACCGACATCCCGGTGCGACCAGCCCATGCTTCTATACCGTGTGCGGCATCCGGCGATTGCTGGATGTCACGGCACACCCGCATCAACACCGATGATTCCGGCCACGGTAACGAGAAACCTGCATCGGGCAGTTGTCGCAGCAACGTCGTTAGTACATCAACCATTTTTCCGTCATCCCCCCCACCATCATAGTGTTCTGGCACATGTTCCGTGGCGTAGTGAATGAACTCACGCACGAAATCGCTGATCACCACGACTTTGCTGCTGTCGCGCCCGATAGCCGCATAGTCTGTTTCGATATACAAACTTTCCAGCAGCACATTGCTGGTTGCCAGAATGCGATGCGGTACATTGGCCGGAATCCATACTCCGTAAAATACCGGTACGATCAGCGTCTTGCCTTCAATATCCACTCGCATTCCACCTTCACGCGCATACAGAAATTCAACAAACGGATGCTGATGCTGCGCCACGCGCGTGCCTTTCGTTAGCGGATAGGTGCGGAAATAGACGGCGCGCGGCAATGAGAATGGCGCAGGCGCAATATCACGATCTGAGGGGGTTAAAGACGCCATTATAGTTGTCCTGTATTCAATGAATATTGTCTTTATATCATAAAACAGGACAAGGACATTTACCCAATAATAAGCCTCTCCTCTACGCCCAGCAACTGACTAAATCGGTGCACATCGGAGAAAAGAATTAGTCACAAAAAAACTAGAAATTACCGCCGCTTATCACTCTTGCGACGCAGGATTGATAGCGGGGTACCCTATTAAAAAGAGAAAAAACCAATGAACGTGAATTTCTTTGTCACCTGCCTAGGCGATGCCCTCAAATCGCGTATGGCGCAAAATACGGTGTTGCTGCTCGAACACCTCGGCTGCCAGGTGCATTTTCCAGAAAAGCAAGGATGTTGCGGGCAACCTGCACTGAACAGCGGTTATGTCCATCAGGCCATACCGGGCATGAAAACGCTGATCGCCGCACTGGAAGAGAATGACTATCCGATTATCTCCCCCGCTGGTCCTGCACCAATGCCATTCGCCATTACACAGACTGGCTGGCAGATGAGCCTGACTGGGCCGAAATCCGTAATGGAAAACCGCGATAAATTTCTGGCGACAGTTGCTCAGCGACTGGGGCGCGATCTGCGTCTGATTCCGATGTCATTACCCGCAGCGGCGCAAGAGCGTGCTGAAACACGGCTGACAGACCTGACACCACAGCAACGGTGTGATGCATTTATGGATTATGCTTCCAACGTCATGTTGGCACACGCATTGCGCCAGTTGGCCAAAGAAGGAAAGCGATTGCCCTCCTGCATCAATCTCATTGGCGGCCCCAGTTCTACCGCTGACATTGAGCTTATTAAAGTTGTCGGCGTCCATGGTCCATTAAATGCTGCTTATCTGGTTATCAATGATAAATAAGCGATCCTATCCTGGTGCTACGATGGCAGCGCCATCCCATTATTTCCTCTAGAAAAACAGCGTTGCCTAAGTCAATAAACAGTACCCTTGGTGCGAATTTTATTATAATAATACAATCTGATAACACGTATTTTCATCGACAGATATTTACTGGCTACAGTGTATATTTCTGTTTTTTTAATGGAGGAACCCACACCCAATATCAATAGCAACCTAACGATTGAAGATGAATATTTTTCCTCAGAAGAAATAATGCCGACTTAACCCTATGTCACTTACGCCACCCCTATTCAATAATTCCTATTTTGCCAAAGCAGAGATTGGATTGAACGCATACCCAGTAACATAAATAGCCTGCACTTTTCATTATACCATTTATGATAAAGGCATTTTATTTCTGATTAACTTTCTGTTTTCGCTGTGATGAAAAAAGGCCAAACTTCTCCGTAAACGCCTGTGCATCTAGTGGTTTACCGAACCAATACCCTTGCCCTTCCTGACAACCGTGCTGGCGCAGATCGTGCCATTGCTCCGCCGTTTCTATCCCTTCGGCAATCGCTTCAATTTCGAAGTTGCGAGCAATATCGAGAATGGCATAAGCAACTGAGGCATCGCGGCGAGAAGTCAGCAAATTTTGAATAAAAGAACGATCGATTTTTATACGTGTAACGGGATACTGATTCAGCATACTCAAGGAGGCGTAACCCGTGCCAAAATCATCGAAAGCAATGGAGACCCCCATATCATGAATTTTTTGCAGTGTGTCAGACATGGCCGAGTCATTGTTATTGTTGAGTGCAATATTCTCTGTTAATTCAATTTCCAGTGCTTCTGCTGGCAGACCGTGCCGTTTTAGCACATCCGCGATTTCAGTGGCCAAATCTCCGGTGATCAACTGCACATCGAACAGATTGACGCCGATACGAAAATCTGGCGCGCCACAACGACGCCAATGTGCCGCCTGTGAACAAGCCTCATCCAGAATCCAAGAGCCTACATTGACGGCCATTGGGCCGCGAGCCAAGGTTGCCAAAAACTCGGATGGCGGCAATAAACCTCGCGTAGGATGCACCCACCGAATTAACGCTTCAGCGCCCGATAGCGAGCCGTCACTCAGCTTAATCTGTGGCTGATAAAACAACACAAATTCACTGTTGTCTGTCGCCCTTAACAGCTCCATGGCATGAAGACGCCGTGCTGTCGCTTCTTGGCGAAGTTCCGGAGTGAAAATATAAAGCTGGTTTCTCCCGGTTCGTTTTGCCCGGGATAATGCAAGATCTGCATTAGCAATCAGTTCTAACGCCTCATAGCCGTGTTTCGGTGCCAGCGAAATACCGCCACTGACCGTCACACTGATTGGGCTGTCCTGAACCCAAATAGGTTCTGCAAGATGAGCCATCACCTGTTGGGCAAAGTATCGAGCATCTGCTTGATCGAAGATATCAGGTAAAAATACGGCAAATTCATCTCCACCAATGCGAGCAACAATCTGTGTCTCCTTGGTAGAACTCAAAAGGCGGTGAGTAATTTCACTTAAAATTTCGTCGCCAGCAGCATGGCCGAAAGCGGCATTCACATCAGAAAAACCGTCAATATCTATCATCATGATGGCGGCATTAGCATCCCGCAGTACAGCATCTTCCACACAGCGATAAAAACGTCGCCGGTTTCTCAGTCCCGTTAACGGATCGCAATCAGTACTGATGGCAATGGCCTTTTTTTCCTGCCGATAGCGAGTCATGTCCCGCAATGTGGCAGTGAACTGCACATTGCCATCGTGGCATTCACAAAAAAGTGATAACACGAGATACAACTTGCTGCCATTCTTGTGGTGGCCCTCGACTTCAAAAGGCGGTGTTTCACTGCATGTACCGTCAGTGATCACACGAAGAATTGCACGCCAAAATTCAGCATTCTCATTCCGATCAAACAGATCGTTAATGACCAACGAGGAACTCTCATCTTCGTCATAGCCACATAACTGCGCCGCCACACTATTCCACCCCGTAATGCGTAGCGTCCGATCAAAGTGAATGACCGGTGCATCGCCTGCTGATATCTCACCGTTCACATCAGCGTATTGCTCGCTGGCAACCTCAATGCGTCGTAGCTCAAGACGATCGGATGCCATCCTTGCCAGTTCAGCCAGCCGGGCATGATCTTCCGTGGTAAAATTCTGATGAGGAGAGTTATCAAGAATGCACAATGCGCCCAACGCATACCCCTCGGGTGAGCGTAGCGGCACCCCCGCGTAAAAACGGATATGGCTTGGCCCTGTTACCAATGGATTATCATGAAAACGCTCATCCTGTTCTGCATCACGTACAATCATGCCATTTTCTGTAAGGATGGCATGTGCGCAGAAAGAGGCGTCTCGGGTCATGTCCACTGACCCCTCACCTAACCCGTGGCTGGCGGCAAAGAATACACGATCGCTTCCGATCATATTGACTGCCGCAATTGGCATATCGAACATGCGGGACGCGATGCGCACGACCGGTGACAAACTGGACAATGTGGCACCAGGTTCAAGCGCATATTCGCAGAGCGCTTTCAGTCTTTGTGGATCATCATCAGGAATGCTCGGACACTTCATGGCGTCTCCTCAATACAAAATCGTACAAAAAACTTACAAAAAACTTCACAGACTTAAGCGTAGGACAAAATTATATAATTCTGCCACTCATGGCCGTTATCATCTCAATATAGGGTTCACACGAAGCGTGACCAGATTTCCCGCTATGTCGATAACAATACCGCTATCTGACTTGTTAACCGTCTGAAAATGGATACATTACTCACTTCAGTCAGTCCCACAGGTTCGTGCACGTTGATGCAATAAAAGGAGATTTCAATGGCCCTTCCATTCGCTGTATTAAGCCCCGGCGAAATTCGTTTTGGCCGGGGCGAAGCTGCTGGCGCGGCCTCCTGGCTGGCAGCGCGCGCTCGGCACGTACTTCTGGTGCAGGGGAGCAACCCACAACGCGCCGCTTCCCTCAACGATAAACTCCATTCTGCACATGTGCGTGTCAGCACGTTTACCGTGACGCGTGAGCCTGCGCTTGCAGACATAGAACAAGGCGTTGAATTCGCTCGTCAATGTGGCGTTGACGCCATCGTCAGTCTTGGCGGTGGGGCGGTGATCGATGCGGGTAAAGCGATTGCTGCACTGGTAAAAGCGCAAGGGCCATTGATTGATTACCTGGAAGTGGTCGGAAATGGGCGTACCCTTGAGGCTCCCCCCTTAACTTTCGTCGCACTTCCCACTACTGCAGGCACAGGGGCGGAAGTAACCAAAAATGCTGTCATCAATGTTCCTACTCACCGCCGCAAAGTTAGCCTGCGTGACAACCGTATGCTACCGGATCTCGCCATTATTGACCCATCCCTGACCGACAATACACCTCAACGCGTAACACTCGCTTCTGGGCTGGATGCGCTGACACAAGTGATTGAGCCGTATTTATGCAATCGCGCAACCCTCTACACGGATGCACTATGCCGCGCAGCTATCCCGCAGGGCATCCGCGCATTAATGCGCCTCATGGTAGAAGAGTGCCCTGATAGCCGAGATACGATGGCATGGGTAAGCCTGTGCGGCGGATTGGCACTGGCAAACGCTGGACTTGGCGTCATTCACGGCTTGGCGGGCCCCCTGGGAGGATTGTGCGATGCCCCCCACGGCGCGCTCTGTGGCAGCCTGCTCCCCTTCGGGCTAACGCTGAATAATGCCAACGTCACCGATCCAGTGTTACTGGCACGTTTCAATGAATTACGCGACTGGTTTTCTACTGCATTTACTGTTCATCCCACAGAGGCTTTTGATGCGCTCCGCGACTGGAGTCGTCAGGCTGGGTTAGGTTCACTGAGTACGCTCGGTGTGCCTTACGATGCATTGGAATCCGCCGCTTCGGCAGCCAGCAGTGCCTCATCAATGAAAGCCAACCCAGTGCAGTTAACCTATGATCAATTGCTTGGAATGCTACAGCAGTCCTGGAGATAAGACCTCGCCATATGTCAAGTTGCAGGAAGGCGGCAAGGAAATGACAAATTTGTCTGGAACAAGTTTGAACAGCGCTTGCGTTGACCCGTGGGGTGAACCTCAGAGATGAGGTTCATTAATCCCGATGAGCTTACTCGGGTAAGTGATTCGGGTGACAAATCTGCTGGGAGCAGATTTGAACGCTGCTTGCAGCGGCCTCGTGAAAGGTGAGACCCAGGGATGGGCCGAATAACGAGCGCAGCCAACGCACATGCAACTTGAAGTATGACGGGTATAGATGCATTTTTACCTTAGCACATGCTTGCTACTGATCTCTCATCGGGAGCCGTACTTTTTCACGCGCACCACGCACAATGAAGAATGACCTACGGGCATGGTAGCGATAACATATTATCGAAAATAGGAGAAAAAAACGTATCTAATTATAGAAGAGCTTCACCGTTTTCGCCATGTAATGATATGTACATTACATGATGGATTTATTTTAGGATTATAATTACAAGCAGTAAATCCTCCTTTAAATACATAGACCTGTCAATATTCTCGCGCATTACCCATTAACAAAAAACCACCCAAAATACAGATAAAAACACCATTAAAAAAGCAAAAAACAGAATAATTAACTATTAATTATAAAATAATCAGCATTTATATAATTTTTTTACATTAAAAAAGGATAGGCCACACAAATACAAACAAAATCAGCATCAAAAAAAACATTTCTGATATTGCCATTATTATATAGAATCGCTGCAACTGATGCTTCACCACACCCTATGTTTTATATCCGTACCGAATCATGCATCAGTAAAAAAAGATTCTCATTCTAAAGCAGGTTGAAAAAATGAATTGATTAAACTGCAGTTCTATTTATAGAAAGACACATCTTTAATCGATGAAGGAAGACTAGCATCACAGTGTAAAACCTGAAAGCACTGTCGTTATATGTATAAACATACTTTCTTTTGTAAAGACTACAAAAGCAGATCGTTATAACGACATTAACACTTGCACCGTTGTTTTCATTTCCCATTTTCACCAGATATTAGGGAAAGAAGAATGGGTTTTAATATATCGCATTAAATTAATGGAGTTTAAAATGAAAAAGCCATTATTTGCACTCGCACCGATAGGTCTTTTGCTTCTGGTAGCCAATGGCGCATCGGCAACCAATAACGCACTTATCACCATTACAGGCAGCGTGGTAGCAACCTCTTGTGATCTCAATCTGAGCACCACGTCACTCGATCTGGGAAACACCGCACAAACAGCGTTTACTACCGCGCTCGTGCCTGTTGCTAGCAGCCAGCGCGAATTTACGCTTACATTGAGCAACTGTGGTACGCCAGAAACGAGCCAGGTTGCGAAGGTACAAGTTAGCGGCACAACATTGCCCGGACAGAGCAATATCTTTAGCAACAATTCGTCACTCAATGTCGGTGTGATGCTCAGTGAATCCGGCAGCCCGACAAGCTATATCACAAATAATCAGTCCCTGACTATTGCTACTGCTGATAGCTCGAATCCATCGGCAAGCGACTTTAACGGCCAACGATTGAATTTCCAAGCTGCGCTAGCATCAACCACGACCAATACCAATGTTGATCTTGGTAGTGTCACTGCACCGATCCTTTTTAACTTCATTACCAATTAATTTCGGTAGGGCGGGCACTGCCGCCCTACTTTTTCTGACAAGGACTCGCACATGCAACGCATATCATTTGTTATGGTTCTGTTGCTTTCTTTGTGTATATTACCCGCAACGTCGCTGGCCGACGGATTTGGTATTAATGCCTCGCGCCTCATTTACCCACAAGGCACTGACAGTATCAGCGTTTCCGTCCGAAATACGACGGCGTCGCAACCTTATCTGGTTCAAGCAAGAGTCAGCCGCGCTCAGGCTAGCTATCAACCCGCTCCATTCATTGTAAGACCGCCCATATTTCGCCTTGAACCAGGAACCGTTAATCAACTGCGTATTTCTGCTCAACATATTGACACTCCGACAGATCGTGAATCTCTCTTTTACTTTCATGCCAGTGCCGTACCCGCATCAAATACACCAGGCGAACAAAATAGTGCGAGTAAAGTGCACGGTGCTACCCAATTTGGGGTGGGTAGTATTATTAAACTGTTTTATCGCCCTAACGCACTACCGTCTACGTCCAGAGCAGCACAGGAAAACCTTCAATTTTCTCGCGTTGATGGTGGCATAAAAGCGGAAAACGCTTCACCGTACTTCATCAGTTTTGCCAGCCTTCAGGTCGGTGGACAAACTATACGATTAGATACCCCTGAAAAACTCACAATCGCACCTTTCTCTCATCAGATATTTAAAACCAATGCAGCCAGAGGTGATGTTCGTTGGCAAACGATCAATGACGAGGGGGTCGTCAATGCATTTACTCAAACATTGCCTTAATACATTTATCGTTGGCAGTGTGGTTAGCACATCGCTTGCCATCTCGGTACCGGCACATGCAGTCACAATCAACTTCTCGGCCACGCTGATTGAAGGCACCTGCGCATTCAGTTTGGATAAATCCACGCTGGATCTCGGCACACTGCAACAAGCGCAATTGATCCCCTCATCACTGCTGGCGGCACAACCTTTCGTTCTGAGCGTGCGCGATTGTAATGCCGTGGGTAACAGCCAACTTCCTGTGGTGAATGTTACCGGCGAAGGCGTCACACAGGACGGGAAATGGCTGTTCCGCAGCGCCTCATCAACGGCAGGCAATGTGGGGGTCATGCTGGTCAAAACTAATGTGCCCCCCTCTTACAGCGACACTGAGGTCAAAAACGGCGATGACATTCCGTTGGCAAACCGTGGAGAAGCCCCCGTCGATCAAGACCTCACCTTTTATGCTGGTTTTACTTGCGGCATTGAAACCTGTACCAGCGTAACCCCCGGCACATTAACAGCACCAATCTTGTTCCAACTCGCTTATCGCTGAGGGAAAACATGGCTCAATCAACATGGAAATTATTACTGCTATGGTGCACGGGCACATTATTGTCGGGAATATTCCCCGCTTACGCGATGATACCAACAGAAGGCGGTATCCGTTTGAACCAGACGCGAATAATTTTTCCTGCAAACGAGAAAGCGCAAACGGTGACGATCACCAATACAGACAATAGAACCTATCTGGTTCAAAGTCGTGTGCAACTCGATGCGGGTAGCACAACACCTGCGCCGTTTTTTGCTTCACCTCCGGTGTTTTTACTCAAGCCAAATAGCCGGCAGCTATTGCGCATAGTACATCAAGGGGGAGCACTCCCGACCGATCGCGAATCCGTCTTTTACCTTTCGGTACTGGCTATTCCCTCTCGACCAACAAAAGAAGACGCCCCCGTACAAATATCGGCTGGATTACAGTTTTTGATCAAACTGTTTTATCGCCCGTCAACACTGCCTCCAACACCAGAGACTACCTCTTGTCCGCTGCATTTCAGTCGTCAGGGGCAAGTTATTTATGTGCAGAACCCGACACCCTATCATCATACGCTGGGGCAACTGGCGTTTGACCAAACAAGCGTGAACTTACAAACACAGCCCTCCATGCTGACACCGATGGGCGCACTGAACTTTACCGTCTCAGGCTCGCCATTACAGGCTGAATGGCAAATCATTAACGATTACGGTGGATTATCAACCCCTTGCAAACAACAGATTCCGACGACGCAGGAGGTGCCATGATACCCATTTTCTTTTTACAACGCCGATGGTTAGTAGCATTGAGTCTGCTGGCTGGCTGCTTTATGGCAATGAGCGCGCACGCAGAAAACCAAGCACCGCAGGGAATTACCTTTTATGTGCTGCGCGTTATCTACATGGCAAGCGATAAACAAGGTGCCGCGATTACGGCTTATAACAAAACATCGCGCGCTTATCTGATGCAATCCCGCATGCGCCCTCAGGATACTGCCACCGGTGAAGTTGATAACACCTCGACAGGCAGTACGGTGGTTCCGTTTATCGTCACGCCGCCATTATCCCGTTTAGAACCCAATGACAACCTGACACTGCGTATCCGCCGTAACGGACAGCCATTGCCGGAAGACCGTGAGTCAGTGTTTTTTGTTTCGATGAAGGCTATCCCGGCTCAGACAGCAGCAGTGCCGCAAGGCAACACGGCCAAGGTGATCCTTACCATCACCCACAATTTAAAGGTGTTCTACCGCCCAGAAGGATTAAAAAAACAAGCTGTCGCTGAAATGGCACCCAAACTGCGTTTTAAACGCGAGGGAAACCGACTGGTTGCGGATAATCCCACGCCATACTGGCTAACATTTTCTCGATTGAAAGTAGGCTCACACGCGTTGAGTAAAGCCCAACTACGGCTGATGGTGCCGCCCTTTGGCAAACAATCTTACGCCTTGCCGCCTGGCGCTACGGGCAAAGACGTGGTCTGGCAGTTGATCGATGAAGACGGGTGGAATACAGCGGCCGAGCAACGTGCTTTGTAGTGCATTTACCCTACGCTGCTGAAAGGTAGCTAACCTTTTGTTACTTAAGAGCCGTCAACAATGCAAAAGCAAAAACAATACATTGACGCATTATCTTTCTCTCCGCTGGTTGGCATGTGTTTATTGGCGACAGGCAACGTCTGGGCACAGGACTACTTCGATCCAGGCCTGCTGTCACTCGGTGGGGCACAATTGACCACCACCGATCTTAGCGTGTTTGAAAAGGCCGGCAATATTCCGCCAGGCACCTATACGGTTAACGTCTTCGTCAACCAATTAGATCAGGGGCAACACACGCTTTTCTTCAGCGCTAACGCACAAGGTAAAGTGGAACCTGAACTCACGCCCGCCTTACTGCATGAGCTAGGCATTAATACGCAAGCCTTACCCGCCTTCGCGCGTTTACTTGCTGAAAAACCCGTGACAAACCTTGCGACACTGATTCCTGAATCGTATGTTCGCTTTAATTTTAATCAGCTACGACTCGATCTCAGCATTCCGCAGATCGCTCTGCGCCCCAATATCCGTGGAGCGGTGGACCCTGCGCTGTGGGACCACGGCATTCCCGCCTTTTTAATGAATTACACCGTTAACGGTGGGCGCAACTGGCAAGACGCACAGGACGGGATGGAGAAACAGACGCAGACTAACCTGTTCGCCAATCTGCGCGCAGGTATCAATCTCGACGTCTGGCGGTTACGTAGCACCATGACGTATACACGCAACAGCGTCAGCCGACATGACGAAGACCGTCAAAACGACCAAAATACGCAGTTCACTAACACTTATCTGCAAAGGGATATTACGCCCTGGCGTTCTGAAATCTTGTTGGGCGAAAGCACCACCAGCAATGACGTGCTCAACAGCGTTCCCTTTCGAGGCGTCAAACTTAACTCCAACGATGACATGCTGCCGATCAGCCAGCGGGGTTTTGCACCGGTGATTAGCGGTATTGCGCAAACCAACGCCCGCGTCACCGTGAGCCAGAACGGCAACGTGGTTTACCAAACCTTCGTGCCTCCAGGGCCGTTTCGCATCAGCGATCTGTTCCAGACGGGTCAGTCGGGCGATCTTACGGTGACCATCGCCGAAGCGGATGGCACCGTGCGAACCCAAACGGTGGCGGCAACGTCCCTTCCGGTGATGCGTCGCCCTGGCAGCCTTAAATATGAAGTGACCGCAGGACGCTACAACGGCGGCATCACCGTTAACTCTCAGGAGGCAACGTTTGTTTCCGGTACCGCGATTTACGGGCTACCGCAGGATATCACGCTGTACGGCGGCGGCCTGTTTGCAAATGACTACCTGTCCTTGGTGGCGGGTTCGGGCATCTCGTTAGGCACATGGGGAGCACTTTCTGCTGACGTCACCACATCAAGCACCAAACTGCCACAGCAGGATGATCGCAAGCATGGCGCTTCATACCGGGTTCGCTATGCGAAAAGCATACAAGAAACTGGCACGACGCTCGATCTGGCGGCTTACCGTTACTCCACTGAGCACTATTACAACTTTACCGATTTCAACAGTTTGGGACACCGGCTCAGCTATGGTCAGGTTCCCTGGGCATTGACACGTCAACGCTCCAGCACTGAGATCCGCGTCAGCCAGCAGATGGGAACCCGTGGTTCATTTTACCTTTCCGGCGTACGCACCGACTACTGGGGCAATGAAAATGTCATGAACACGCTCTCTGCCGGTTACAATGGCAACTATCGCGGTGTCAGTTATGGCCTTGCCTACAGCATCGACAGAGTTAAAAGCAATAATAGCTGGCCGGAAAACCGTCAGTTTTCATTAAACCTGCAAGTACCGATGAGCTTATTCAGCTCATCTGCCTCGTTGAATCGTCTTTATGCCAGCTACCAAATGACACACGACAACCATGGTCGTGTACAACAGCAAGCGGGTCTCAGCGGCAGCGCACTGGACGATCGTTTGGGCTATAGCGTTATGCAGGGGTGGTCAAACGATCAAAACAACAGCACCAGCACGCTAAATACCAGTTATCAGGGTAGCAAAGGTAACGCCAACCTGGGTTATAGCTACAACCGTAACAACCGATCCATTAATGTGGGCGGCAGTGGTTCAGTGGTTGCTCACTCCGAGGGCGTGACGCTGGGCCAGATGATAGGCAACTCTGCGGCACTGATCCGTGCTCCTGGTGCTGGCGGCGTCAGCATTATGCAAGGTAACGTGCAGACCGACAGCCGCGGCTATGCGCTGGTTCCCTATATGTCGAACTACCAGCGTAACAGTATCGACCTTAACCCGGCGACACTGCCGGATGATGTGGATATCACCCAATCCAGCCTGAACATTTACCCCACCAAAGGTGCCGTGGTATTAGCCAACTTTGCTACCCGCATCGGCTATCAAGCGTTGATCACATTGCAGTTGCCCAGCGGCAGCGTGCCCTTTGGCGCACTCGCTGCGGTAGAAGGCGCGCAACACGATGACATCAATACCGGCATTGTCGGCGACGACGGGCAAATTTATATGAGCGGTTTGCCAGAACGCGGCACGCTGAATGTCAACTGGGGACGAGAAAAACAGCAACAGTGCCGGGCAAACTTCGATCTGAGCAAACTCCCCAAGCCTACGGCTAATAACCCGATACGGTCATTGACCGTGCGCTGCGAATGAGGTGAGGCATGAACCCATTTATGAAGAGTAAGAGAACCGTCAGAATAGCCGCGTGGTTGATTTTGTTGAGTGCTCAGCCCTTGCACGCCAATACGCTGACGATTGGGAAAGGGTCAGGAGTCGTCTGGCAAGGAGGAAATTTCAATGCAAACGTGGTCACTAATCACAATAATAGCACGAACTCTCCCGCCACAGGAGGGGCTGCTTCAATTACTACGTATGCATCGGAATGTATACCTGAGTCAGCGATTACCACCATTAATGGATTTCAAGTTTATCTCATTGCACCAGGGATCGGATTAGCGCCTCTTGCAAAATTTAGCGTTAACAGTGGCATAGACATGGGTGGATACGCATCGGTTAATTTGAGCGGAGACATCGATACAGACGGCACTCGGGGCACAGTTACTGGCGCCAGTAATTCTCCTGCTTACATCCCTGCGAATCTGGCATGGTGTGCATCCTTCGTTGCGCCAAACACACCTTACTTTTATCCTTCAGCAGCACAGAATGCAACGATTAGCGGAGAATGGGTCATTGTAACTAACGGTACACAACAATCTGGTTTATATTCGCTGCCCACTATGTATGCAGCGACTTTTGCCGTCGGTAATAGTAACTCGACCCCCATACTCTCTTATACACATCTGCGCGTGAACTTCGTCTCCTGCGCGATTACGACAAATACCAATATAAACTTTGGTACTGTGGCGCGTGATATTACGCCCTATGCCGAACTGTCTACCCAACCCACTAACTTCAACGTAACCTGTGAGCAAGATGACCCCAACACCATCGACACCAATATCAACGTGCAATTTAGCGGTAATGTGTTTGAAGGAAACACATCGCGACTAGCCTTAAACGAAGGGGGAGGGTATATCACGGGAGAGATCAACGGCGTCACCGGCAGCGGCACCTGCGATGCCTCTACCGGAGTCAATTTTAATTACGCCGACATCAATGTCGGCGTGCTGGGTGCCAACGAGCTAAACCAAAGTTACAACAACCAAATCATCTGGCGATTGTGCTCGGGAGGAAATACTTTACCTACTGGCCCAGTGACCGCCTCCGCCAATGTAGCAGTCACCTACAACTGATAACCAAGAGCCAACGATTTGTCTTACGGCTATGCCAGCGCAATTTTATAGAATTTGTTGACCAGGCTGGCGAGGCTGTCAGCCTGCATTTTTTCCATCACGCGTGCGCGGTGTACTTCTACAGTGCGCAACGCAATATGCATTTTCTCCGCGATTTCCCGATTGATCAACCCTTGCACCACATAGCTGGCCAGTTCACGTTCTTTGGGCGTCAACTCAGCGTAGCAGCATCGGATCTGATGGCATGCAAAAAGATCGGCAGAGACGGTAAAAGCCTGCGCCAACGCGGCGGTTAACGGCACAACGGCGACGGGTTTTTGCAAAAAATCCACCGCGCCCTGTTTGATTTGTGTCACAGCCATCGGCACATCGCCGTGCCCGGACAAAAAAATCACGGCCAGCGTGCTGCGCTGTTGCCGCATGGCGGCGTAGACCTGCTGCCCATCCATTCCCGGCATACGCATATCCAGTAACACTACGCCGACGTCATGCAGTGCGGCCTGCGAGAGAAAGGGCTCTGCGCTATGCCAGCAGGTTACGCGGTAGTCCATGCTCTCTAATAAAAACTGACACGCCTCCGTCACCGCTACATCGTCATCCACCAGGTGGATCATTGGCATTTATCCTCTCTTTCCGGAGCAGTGAAGCGTAACGTAACGCATAATCCCAACGTATTTTTGGGGCTGAGGCGGTTTTCCAGCGCAATATCACTGCCGCATTGCCGCATCAAACGCTGACAAATCGCCAAGCCTAATCCCATGCCCGTTGCCTTGCTGGTCGTAAAAGGCGTGAAGGCTTGCCTAAGCGCATTATCACTCATGCCACCCGCATTATCTTGAAGCTCAAGCACAACCGTTGTTTCAGCACGTCGTCCGCTCAGCCAGATATCCTGAGCACCCGCCTGAGCCGCATTCAGCATTAGATTAGCAAAGACCTGATCCAGCAGTACAGGAGGCAGTCTCAGTGTCAGGTCATTATCGATATCCAACCAGAGCCGAACCTGCGGATATTGTTGCTCCATCCGCAGCAGGTGCCAGACATGGTTTGCAGCCATAGCGACTCCTACCGATTGCCAATCCCCCGAGGCTGCCCCTTGCGATTGGGTTACCCACATACGTAAATTATTCAGGGTGTCACCACCGCGTTGCGCCTGAGCATCAATGTGCTCCAGCGCCGGAATCAGTGAATGATGCGAATCCGCATTACGTAAACGAATCAGGCTCCCTTGCGCATAGTGGCGTATCGCCGCAAGCGGTTGGTTCAACTCATGAGCAAAACCGGATGCCATTTCACCCAGCACACTCATTTGTCGCGCCGTCGTCAATGCCTGTTCTTGCTGGTGCAACTGTGCGCTGGCCTTTTCCAACTGTTTACCACGCCGGCGTACCAACAGCATCACCCAGACATAATTCACTGTCAGCACTGCCAGCACGATCGCCAACATACTCATCGCGAACTGGTGCTGAATCAGCCAACTTTTAATATCCAACCATAAACGCCGCTGTTCCGGATGCTGGTTGACTTCACGCAACAGCGCTTCAACCTGATAGGTGGATGCTGGCGCACTCCATTGATATTCTGCTGCCTCGGGAGCATTCAACAATGCGCGCGCCACACGATCGACCAGCGCATTATCCACATCAGGCAGGGCAGCAAACGACCAGTTGGGATAGAGGTCTGTGCTAGACACACACGGAAAAGGCAGCGCTTTCGCCAGCAACGGACGAAATTCAGCCTTGTTGATCAGCCCCTCTTCATCCATATTTTCCAACAAACATACGGGCACAATCGCTGCCTGAATGGCACGCTCACGCAGCAAATACAGCAAGGCATCTGCGGGGAACCCGGTAAAACGCAGTTGGACATCGTGTTCTGGTCGCAACCCCGCGTCGTTAAGCGCCTTGTAACCCAATAAGTAGCCCCCAAACGCCTGTGTATCGATCGCCCCCACCGTTTTTCCTATCAGATCTTGCGGGCTAACAATCTCACTGTCGCGCCGAACCAGAATGGCACTGCCGATCAGATTCCCCCCCTCCATGCCTCCTCGCCGTGAGTGCAACGAAGCGAGCCAGCGCAGATGATAATGGCTATTGAGTTGCACAAATTGCGCCGGATTCGTCACCAGGAATTGCACTGCTCTCTGGTTGACAGCCTCCCCCATTTGCCGCAAATCCAGCGGCTGAATATGAAAGCGCTCTTCAGGAATAGCCTGGTTTAACATCAGCTCCAACGCCTGCCACTGTTGCCGCGTATTGGCCTCACCACGCATGGCTAAAACGCCCACCGTCCACTCACCCGCGTATGCCATTGCGCACAGCAACAAACTCAACACAGCGACCACAACCTGTTTCACCTGACCTCCGGAGCAATACCCCTGTCGTTATTGTTGTTTTAGATCAACAACGCGTCGGGTATGTGGTTAACCACAATAGAGCCACCCCCTCCGCCATTTTTACACTGTAAATCATCGATATTGTTAATTCATCGCTCACAGGTTGACAGCGTGACACAGGTTACGCCGTTACGACGTGATGGGAGAACACCATGGACAGCAGTAAACGACAATTTCTGCACCGTTTAGGCATGATTACCGCAGGTGCATCGCTGGTTCCACTGGCGCAGGCCGACATGACACTGGCACCCATTCGCAAAGAGGGCTCCCGTGAACATCGCTATGCGATGTTGATCGATCTGCGCCGCTGCATTGGCTGCCAATCCTGCACCGTCAGTTGTGCCATTGAAAATCAAACGCCTCATGATGCCCTGCGCACCCATGTCAACCAGTATCAGGTGGTGTTAACGGATACGCACTCGATCACCAATGTGCTATTGCCACGATTATGTAACCACTGCGATCAACCACCCTGTGTGCCCGTATGCCCAGTGCAAGCGACTTTTCAACGAGAAGACGGCATCGTGGTGGTGGATAACACACGCTGTGTCGGCTGTGCCTACTGCGTGCAAGCCTGCCCTTATGACGCACGTTTTATTAATCATGAGACCCAAACCGCAGATAAGTGTACGTTTTGCGTTCATCGCCTTGAAGCCGGGTTACTGCCTGCCTGTGTCGAGTCGTGCGTAGGCGGCGCTCGCATCATCGGCGACCTACACGATGCCAACAGCAAAATCAGCCGCATGCTGGCACAACATCACCGTGACATCAACGTGTTGATGCCGGAACAGGGCACTGCACCTCATGTGTTTTATCTCGGCCTTGACGAAGCCTTCGTCACCCCATTGTTGGGGCGCGCACAGCCCGCACTGCATCAGGAGGTTTAAATGACACAACAGATTATGATCGAAGAGCTGGTCACCCAGTCTCAATCCATCACCTGGTTACCCTGGGCCGTGCAATACTTTTTCTTCATTGGTATCGCTGCCTGTGGCGCGCTGTTTGCTTGCGGGCTACGCTGGCGTGGAGATGCCCGAAGCATACGTCTCGAAAGTATCACGCTCCTCATCACCCTGACCTGTGCCATTACTGCACCCTTGGCGCTGACGGCCGATCTGCACCAACCCGCACGCGTATGGCATTTTTACGCCTATCCCACGCCATGGTCATGGATGCCCTGGGGCGCAGTGTTTTTACCGTTGTTCACCGTGTTTCTTGGGCTGTGGTTTATCGCGATACAGTATAAAACGCATACAGGGAAATCGGTTGCGGCCACGCGCTGGCTGGCGCTGTTCAGCGCGCTGGCCGCTATCGGCCTGCTTGTCTACACCGGCAGAGAAGCCTCAATTCTTAAGGCTCGACCAATATGGTTTAGCTATGCCTTTCCCATCACGATGTTCCTGAGTGCACTGCAAACGCTGTTCGCCTTGCTGGTTTTCGCCATGCGACGAGACGATGTGTGGCGACGCCGGTTAGGGTGTGCACAGCTTTTATCACTCCTCACATTAGCCGGAACCGTTACGCTTTGGGTGACCGGAGATACCTTATCCGGCAACGCTATTCGCCTTTGGCTGACAAACAGTACTTCAGCGCGCCTGTATGCCAGTGCATGGGGGGTACTGTGGTTATGCACGACCTCGCTTGCCATTGCGATAAGCCTTCGGGTACAGGCAACGCGTACTCTGCTGTGCGGTGTCTGCCTCGCCATGGCCCTCACCTGGCTGATTCGTTGGACACTGCTGATTCAGGTTCAAACCGTTCCTAAATACAACGCCCAATTCACCCCTTATACGCTACCGAGCACTACCGATGGTCTACAAGCCCTCATCGGTACCTTCGGACTCTGGGTAGCACTTCTGATTATGGTTCGAGAAGCCCTCGGCTGGCTCGCAAGGAGAAAACAACATGGCTAAATTGACACGACGCCAGTGGCTGAAAGTGGGTCTGGCGATCGGCGGGCTTTCCGCTTTTGGGTTCAGCTATCGCGATGTAGCAAAGCGTGCCGTTGATGGTCTGGTTAAAGGAACCTCAGGCATGATTACCCGCGATCGTATCGTCGGTAATGCATTAGCGCCAGAAGGGCTGGCCCTGAATGGGTGGCAAGCCAATCCACAGCAAGCCGTATCGATGACACAATGTTTCGGTTGCTGGACGCAATGTGGTGTGCGCGTCAGGGTCGATCGCGTATCAGGGAAAGTACTGCGCATCGCGGGTAATCCTTATCATCCGCTATCACACGAGCACCACATCGACTCAGCCATCCCGATGGCTCAAGCGCTGGCTAATCTATCGGGCGAAAACGGCCTCGACGGACGTTCTACCGTCTGCGCGCGCGGTGCCACACAGGTTGAAAGTCTTTACAGCCCGCTGCGTATCCTCGAACCCATGAAACGCGTTGGCAAGCGCGGTGAAGGTAAATGGCAAAGAATCAGCTTTGAACAGTTGATCAATGAAATCGTCGAAGGTGGCGATCTGTTTGGCGAAGGTCACGTTGATGGTCTGCGCGCCATCCATACACTGGGCTCCCCCATAGATCCACGCCACCCCAGCTACGGGCCTAAAACCAATCAGCTATTGGTGACAAACGCCGCCGATGATGGGCGCGATACCTTTCTGCGTCGCTTTGCCCAAAACAGCTTTGGCAGCAAGAATTTCGGTGCACACGGTGCTTACTGCGGTCTGGCCTATCGTGCCGGTTCAGGCGCACTATTGGGCAATCTCGATAAAAATCCGCATGTGAAACCGGATTGGGACAACGTCGAATTTGCGCTTTTCATGGGCACGTCTCCGGCACAGTCAGGTAACCCCTTTAAACGTCAGGCAAGTCAGTTAGCCAGTGCGCGGCTACGCTCGGCGTTTCGTTACGTGGTGGTTGCCCCAGCACTTCCATTAACGACCGTGCTGGCAGACGATCACGGCCACTGGCTCCCGGTTAACCCTGGTAGCGATGCCGCATTAGCCATGGGGATGATCCGTTGGATTATCGAAAACCAGCGTTATCAACAATCTTATCTTGCCATACCGAGCCTGGCAGCGATGCAACGTCGTGGAGAAAAGAGCTGGACCAACGCGACGCATCTGGTCATCGTTGATGACGATCATCCACAGGCAGGCCAACACCTCACCACCGTGCATTTGAGCGGTAACAGTACGGATACCGCAATGCCATTAGTGGTTGATGACTCTGGCACCTTGGTTTCGGCTGAACGCTGTGACGTTGCCACGCTGTTGGTCAATCAACAAGTCACCTTGCATGACGGGCGACAAGTGACAGTGAAAAGCAGCTTTCAGCGCCTGAAAGAAGCAGCTGAGCAGATGACCTTGGAGGCGTACAGCGCACAATGTGGTGTGCCGGTTGCGCAGATCCAGCAGCTTGCGGAAACCTTCACCCGCTACGGGCGCAAAGCGGCAGTCATCACCCACGGGGGCATGATGGCTGGCAACGGTTTTTATAACGCCTGGGCAACCATGATGCTCAATGTGCTGATCGGCAACATGAGCCTGTCTGGCGGCGTATTCCTCGGCGGTGGTCAGTTCAATGGCGTCAGCGACGGACCCCGCTATAATCTGGTCAGTTTTCCAGGACTGGTTAAGCCGAAAGGACTCAATATTGCGCGCAGCAACACCGCCTATGAAACCTCTGATGAATACCGGGAAAAAATCGCTGCGGGCGTCTCGCCCTGGCCTGCTAAAGCCCCTTGGTATCCCTTTGTGGCTGGGCAACTGACGGAACTGCTCAGCTCAGCGTTGGATGGATACCCCTACCCGCTCAAGGCCTGGATATCCAACATGACCAACCCGATGTACGGTATCCCAGGACTACGCAGCGTGGCGGAAGCACGATTGAAAGATCCAACGCGCTTACCGCTGTTTATCGCGATTGATGCGTTCATGAATGAAACCACTGCGCTGGCGGACTATCTGGTGCCAGACACTCATAATTTTGAAAGTTGGGGATTCAGTGCGCCCTGGGCAGGCGTAGCCAGCAAAGCGTCCACTGCACGCTGGCCCATTGTCACGCCAGCAACCGCACGTACTGCTGATGGGCAACCCATCGGCATGGAAACGTTTTGTATTGCCGTAGCAAAACAACTCGACTTGCCCGGTTTTGGTGAAAATGCCATCAGCGATATGCAAGGCAATCTTTACCCGCTGCATTGTGCGGAAGACTATTACCTGCGCGTGGCAGCCAATATTGCTTTTGCCGGTAAAACACCGGTCGCTGCTGCGACTGAACACGATATTCAATTGTGCGGCGTCGATCGCATCATGCCGTTGCTAACCCGTACGCTGCGCGCCGACGAAGTCAACCGAGTGGCGTTTATCTATGCGCGAGGCGGCCGCTTTGCACCCGATGCCAGCGGGCGCATTGATGATAGCGTTGGTAATCGTTTGGACACGCCGTTGCAAATCTGGAACGCACAGGTGGCATCTCATCGACATGCCATTACGGGCGAACGTTTTAGCGGCTGCCCAACCTGGTATCCCGCGCGCTTATCCGATGGTCGCGCAATTGAACAGATCTACCCAGTCATACAATGGCCATTAAAGCTGATATCGTTCAAATCCAATACCATGGCAAGCGCATCTGCTGTGATCCCACGGTTACATCAGGTGAAGCCGAGCAATCTGGTAGCGCTTAACCCAGTTGATGGGCAACGTTACGGACTACAGCATGGCGACCGCGCACGAATTACCACACCGGGGGGGAGTCTTGTTGTTCAGATCAGCCTGCTAAACGGGGTGATGCCGGGCGTTATCGCCATTGAACACGGCTATGGGCATAGGGAGATGGGAGCAGCTCAGCACTATCTGGATGGCGTTGCGCTACCTGCCAACCCTCAGGTAGGTGCTGGTATCAACCTCAATGATTTAGGCTTTGCCGATCCTACTCGCCAGATACCCAACACCTGGCTTGATTGGGTTTCTGGCGCATCGGTGCGGCAAGGTTTACCCGCTACCATTACTCGCTTGTAACGCTGAGAACACGTGGTCGTCAACCACGCCCGCGTGTTCTCATATCAATGGATCAAAAATAAAAATGGGTGATAGCTGACAACCTTAGAGGGATATGCAACACTCTATCGTACAAACGTACGACACGCAAAACATGATTATTGAGGCGGCTGACAAACTTACCTAAAACAGTTATTCCCTCGCACCTACGTCATTCTCGTGCAGGCGGGAATCGCCTACGCGTTTATTCTCACAGAGATCCTCGGCTTTCGCCGCGGATGACGAGGAATAAAGTGACCTGTCAGCAGTCGGTTATTGGGTGTGAATATTTTTCTGGTCAATAATCACACTCTCTGTGTGAGTGCTGTGCAATCCGATAATGTGAGTAAGGTTGATTGTTATGTTTTCATCCGTTCTGCATCAAAAAGTGGCGCTATTCGCTCTGATGTTTTTGCCCGGCTTCGCCTGGAGTTCTTGGATCACGCGAACGCCGTTGATTCGAGACACGCTGAACGCCTCTACTGAAGTTTTCGGATTAATTCTGTTTGGTTTCTCATGCGGTTCTATGGTGGGAATACTCTGGTCAGGGAAACTGATCAACAAGTACGGTATTCGCCGCGTTACGCTGTGTGGTTTTATGCTGCTTGCCGTCGGTTTTCTCCTGCTGGCCTTAGCACTTTTACTGGCAAATCAACCTACTGCTTTCTGTGCACTGGCGTTGTTTGGCATGGGGCTAGGCATGATTGATATTGCCTTGAACATTGAAGGTGCCGCTTTTGAACAACACATCAACCAGGTCATCATGACCACACTGCATGGCTTTTTCAGCCTGGGGACCCTGGTCGGCGCTCTGATCGGCATGGGGATGACTGCACTGGGCATCAGCATTAATCTTCATTTTGGGATAATTATCGGCCTGATTGCTCTGACGCTTGCGCTACAGTTTGCCCATATGCCTTGGGCAAGCTCTCGGACCTCAGAACAACACAGTGAACACTGCAGCTATAAAGCTCAGGTCATTCATGAACTGAAAGATACACGCCTGGCGCTTCTGGGGGTGGTTATCTTGGCTATGGCACTGGCAGAAGGCTCTGCCAATGACTGGCTACCGTTATTGATGATAGATGCGCATGGCTTCAGTCATACATCAGGTTCTTTGTTCTTTGTCGGGTTTGCCGCGGGCATGACAGCCGGACGCTTTGCAGGCAGCTACATTGTTAACCAATTTGGTCGCACCACCATTCTCAAACTCAGCGCAGTTTCGGCCGCCTTAGGGCTGGGACTGATTATTTTAACCAACACACAATGGATAGCCGCCCTCGCCGTTATCCTGTGGGGGATTGGCGCATCGTTAGGCTTTCCTCTCACGATATCGGCCGCTGGCGCCACGGGTGAAAACCGTTCGGTGCGCGTCACCCTTGCCGCTATTCTCGGTTACGTCGCTTTTCTCGTTGGGCCACCAGCGCTGGGTTTTATCGGCGAACATGCCGGATTGCGTATCGCCATGTTGCCTGTGTTGTGCATGGTGATCCTGGCTTTTTTCTGCACATCAGCGGCCAGTGAGCCGAAGAATCCGTTGAACAGCACAACCTGATGCAACATAAGGCATTCATCGCCATACCTTCGCAAAAGGCTTAGCGAACAATACAGAGATACCCATGCACGCCCATGTATATTCCCACCAGCCCAATAAGCACGCTGGAAAAATAAGGGGCTTTTTGGGCAACCAAACTCAAACCGTGCCACCGTTTTGCCACCTGACGAACGCTCACAGCGGCACCGACACCCACCGTTACCAGCGTCAAGGCAAGCCCGATACTAAAGCAAACAACCAGCGCAGCGCCGAGTGTTAATGCCTTAAGCTGGATACAAATTAGCAACACGGTAATCGCAGCCGGACAAGGGATAAGCCCCCCTGTCAAACCAAACAGCAGAATCTGCCAGTTTGTTACGTTTTTATCAGTAAAGCGGCGCCTGATATCGTTAGCATGAGCTCGCTCATGAGCATCCTGATAAGACGTTGAGTTCATTCCCAGACCTTTCAGAACAGAGTGATCATGATGGTCATGATGGTCATGATGGTCATGATGGTCATGATGGTCATGATGGTCATGATGATGGTCTCCCATCTGTACGTATTCCAATCCGCTTTTTTTTCCTTTCCAGGTACGCCAAAACATCCAGAAAGCCGTGCCAAGGATGATGATGGCAGACGTCAGTTGAAGCCAAGGCTCAACGGATTCAGCAGTAAACCGATTGCTGATATACATTCCACCAAAAGCAATCAGCCAAACCACCGCAGTGTGCGAAATCGTTGCGGCCACCCCCAGCATAACCGCCTGCGGCACCGTCCCTTTGATCGCGATAATGAACGCCGCCATCATGGTTTTTGAATGTCCAGGCTCCAGACCATGCAGTGCACCAAGCAGAATCGCACTGGGAATAAACAGCCATGCATTACCCTGCTGAAGAAGTGTCGTAAATTCGCTCATGATAATGGTAAAAAGAGATGGATGATGCCGCTTACTCTACTCCCCCCCAGTATCAAATACTACCCCCCAGTAGAATAGCAATGGTATAATTAAGAAAGATTTTCCTTAAGCAGGGTCGAAAAGTGTCACATACCATCCGCGACAAACAGAAGCTTAAAGCGCGAGCAAGCAAGATTCAGGGACAGGTGATCGCGCTGAAAAAAATGCTTGATGAACCACATGAATGCGCCGCCGTGTTGCAGCAAATTGCAGCCATCCGCGGTGCAGTGAATGGATTAATGCGCGAGGTGATCAAGGGGCATTTGACCGAACATATTGTGCATCAGAATGAGGAAAGTAAACGAGAGGAAGATCTGGAGGTTGTGCTAAAGGTGTTGGACTCATACATCAAGTAAGTCCCCTTTTGTCATGCACCCAAAATGCCTCATTGCGACATTATCATCCCGTGGCTCTGGATAAAAAAGCGCAACAGCACGGTCGATAACGTTTCGTACAGCGACGTATTATATCGCTATTTCCCTCTGTGCTATCATCTTAACATCCTGAATAGATTAGGATGTACGGCTCGTGAGTGCCCCCCGCACGTCACTATGAGGAATAATACATGACTGATGCCAGCGTTAGAACAGACAGCGGAACAGATACGCGTACGAGAATCGCACAGGCGGCATTAGACGTTATCCTTGAGTACGGTGTGCGCGGTGCCACCTACC
Source organism: Serratia marcescens (assembly GCA_015548865.1). Lineage (GTDB taxonomy): Bacteria > Pseudomonadota > Gammaproteobacteria > Enterobacterales > Enterobacteriaceae > Symbiopectobacterium > Symbiopectobacterium marcescens_A. Next base: position 70,510 of record JADMXW010000002.1, read on the forward strand.
GCCGAGTAGCAGCGCAAGCGCAACTCTCACCAGGAACCTTGACATATCGCTATAAAAGTATTGATGCGCTACTCATCGACGCGTTCACCTTTATGATTGACGAGATATCAAACGCCTTCCATCAGCGTCTGGCACAAGCACAAGACATTGACGGTGCCTGCGAGGCTGTCGCCGACCTGATTTGCGGAAATATTTGGGCAACACCTAATCACTTGACGTTGAGCTTTGAACTCTATGCGCTGGCATCGCGACAGGAAGCCTACCGCGCGCTGTTACAGGAGTGGATGTCCCGCAGCAGAGCGGCCCTGCATCGCCATTTCAGTGCGGAAACGTCATGGACACTGGATGTCTTGATCGAGGGATATACCATTCATAATTTCTTCAACAGCCATCCCATGCGTCGGGAAAAAATTTTGTTGGCCATTACTCGGTTGGTACGGGAATAACGTCTTAAACGATGCGCTTTATCCCCGTCGATGTGGCCAGCAAATCGCGGGCACGCCATTGAGCTTGGGTCTGGCAAAAAGAAAGCCCTGAAAACGCCGAATGCCCGCGGCCTCTAGCCAGCACCACTCCTCCACCGTTTCCACACCTTCCGCAACGACACTGATCTCCAACTCCGCACAACATTTGATTATCGCCTGGACGATGGCCTGCTTCGGCCCATGCGCATGGATATCGGTTACGATGCTACGGTCAATTTTGACCTTTCCGGGCTGAAACTTCGCCAACAACGATAGCCCGGCAAAACCGGAACCAAAATCATCAATAGCCAGACCGATCCCCGCCGAACGCAATTGCCGGATGGCAGAGGAAAATGCATCGAAACTGGAAATAACTTCATCCTCAGTCACTTCAACGATAACCTGCTCAGGAACCAGACCATTAAGTGCTATTTGCTCCAGCAAAATTTCCACCGCATTCGGCACCTTAACCAACGACATCGGCAGCAGGTTAATAGAAATTTTATGGCTACCAATATCGATACTTTTCGCCAACGCCAGTGCCCACGCTTTAGACGAAAGATCGGTTTCATGCAGTTTGTGGGGAGGGATCGACGCGAAATACGCCTGCGGGGATTCACCCTTCGGGCCCCGAATCAGCGCTTCAAACGAACTGATTTGTCCGCGCAGCGGCTCTACGATAGGTTGCAGCGCAAACTGGCAGGGTTGACCGATAAATTGCTGCTCAGGCGGTGAAGTAAACGGTGTCGCTTCTGATAAGAATCCCCACGATTCAGGCTCACTACTGTGGGCCAGCTGTTTCTTCCAACGACCTTCAACAAAGGTGCGAATAAATTTATAAACCCGGTCATCACTCGCCAGATTATAACGTAGCGCCCCAGTTTTTATCACAGCGCGTAGCACCGCTCCGGGTTTCTCATGGCGCAAATCAAACAGCGCCATCCCTTTATTAATGAAACGGCGCTTCGCTGCATAGTCACGCATCAACTCAACAACGCTATCATGACGAGGATCGAGACGGATAGCATCATACAGTTGGTTCACGATGGTAGGCTCACCTTCTAATACCTGAAGAAAATGGCTGCCATCAAAAATCAAAATACCCGTCAGTTGCAGCGTCAAATTACGCGCCTGAGACTGCACCACTAGCGCATCAAGCAGCGAGAGATCAAATGTTTGGCTTGCTCGACTTCGGTAAATCAATGTAGACAGCATAAGGCTCAGGCTCTTAGAAAAAAAACACGTATTTCAATATACCCACTATCAGGGAAAGGCATCGCAATGGATAAAATACCAGATAGCATTATTCACGCGAATATCCGTTGTTCCTAAACTCGCTACGCTGAAAATGCTTGCTCAGCGGACGATCGTGACCAATAACGTGTCCATTAAAAGACAGGTTCAGTCACAAGCGTAGCAGTAACAAAATTCATACTCCAGTATCCATCGCCCCTTTGGTATGCCGATAACCCATTGACATCAATGGCTGTGCCCATTATTCACTTCAAGAAAAATGATGAAAAAGCGTTTTATGACAATCGATGCGTACTCTGACTCCGTGAAGACATCACTAAAGTAAAATGCCGCGATACACGTTCTATCGTTAAATCATTTATCATATCAAACCGTTATTGGAAACCAGCGGAAAACGCCTTGATTGATTAATTTTAGTTATATACTGTATACATATACACATAAAGAGACAGTTATCATGCCAGCATTACCCCCGGTTCACTACACTTCCCTGAATCCCCCCTTCCACGCAGAACCCTTGCCCTTTTTTATCGAGCGGGTACCTTGCGGTTTCCCCAGTCCAGCTCAAGACTATGAGGAGAATCGACTCGATCTTAATCAACTGGTGATCAAACACCCTAATGCGACGTATTTCATCCGCGTCAGTGGTGACTCCATGATTGAAGCCGGTATTAGTAACGGTGATTTACTGGTAGTGGACCGCGCATTGACCGCACAGCACGGGGATATCGTAGTGGCCGCAGTAGACGGTGAGTTTACCGTTAAGGAACTGCGTACACGCCCTTTCCTTCAGTTAGTACCACATAATCCGCGCTACTCACCGATACACTTTCAACATGAAGAGGCGCTTGAGATTTTTGGCGTTGTCACCTTTACGGTAAAGGCCATGCGATAGCAGAAGCGAAAATCAGGTTATGCCTATCATAACAACGTATTATCAACGCATGACAGTCAGTCAAATTAGCCCTTGTTCCTTGCAGATCAACCATAAGCGCATATCAAATTCGTACTGATGATAATCAGGCTCCATGTAGCAGCAAAGTTGATAAAAGGCTTTGTTGTGGTCTTTCTCACGCAGATGCGCCAGCTCATGCACCACAATCATGCGCAAAAAGGCCTCAGGCGCGTTTCTGAAGAGGGTAGAAATCTTGATTTCATTTTTGGCCTTTAGCTTCCCACCATGATTTTTGGAGATAAAGGTGTTGGTGCCCAGCGTGCCTTTGACAGGATTTAACGTACCGTCATAAATGATTTTGGCAAGCGTGCTTTCCTTTTTCAGATAGCGGTTTTTTATGCCATTAACATAGTCGTACAACAACTTGTCGTTGGTAATAGCATGTATTGATGGATATTTTCGCTCAATAATCGTAGCAAGCTTACCGGACTGCAATAGGCTATCAACATTCGCGATCAGTTCAGTAGGGTAATGTTTTATGTAATCCAGTTTGCTCATATGGGGGTATCGAAAGCGTAAACATCAGCAGATGCACAGGGCGAAAGACTCGCGGCAATATTAGTCGATTTTGCTCACGACGACTATCGGTGATAATCAACATCACTGGATACCTTTACTTCCAAGTCAAACACACCAAAACATTTCATGCCATATCAACATAGTGCAAAAAACAGAAACTGTACTTATTGATCAATGTATCGCACAGATATACTGTATATAAATACAGATATATGAGATTTTCACCATGTTCGCCCTTATCGATGTCAATAACTTCTATGCGTCCTGTGAAACCCTTTTTCGCCCAGACCTGCGAGGTAAACCTGTTGTCGTGGTATCCAACAACGATGGCTGCGTGATATCCCGTTCACGGGAAGCCAAAGCATTGGGGATAAAAATGACGACGCCCTATTTTATGATGAAAAAAGCATTTCCCAATGCGCAGATAACTGTTTTTAGTTCCAACTACACGCTTTATGCCGACATGAGTCACCGTGTAATGGCAACGCTGCTTGACGTGGCTCCAACACTGGAGATCTATTCGATTGATGAAGCATTTATGGATCTGGCGGGGATCAGCAATGAAACGCCTCTTGCACTTTTAGGCCAACAGATACAGCAAAAAGTGTTTAAAGACGTCGGTCTGCTCGTCGGCGTTGGTATCGCACAAACGAAAACGTTGGCTAAGCTTGCTAACCATGCAGCCAAAATATGGCCTAAAACAGGTGGCGTGGTGGATTTGTCAAACGTCGATCGGCAGCGCAAATTACTGTCGTTGGTCGCGGTTAACGATGTCTGGGGCGTAGGTCGGCGTATCAGTAAAAAACTCAATTCGATGGGAATCGAAACCGCATTGCACCTGGCGGAAAGCTCAACCTGGCTCATCCGCAAACATTTTAATGTGGTACTGGAACGCACAGTGCGTGAGTTACGTGGCGAGCCCTGCCTGGGACTGGACGAGTTCGCCCCCACAAAACAGCAGATCGTCTGTAGTCGTTCATTCGGTTATCGCATCACCCATTATGACGATATGCATGAGGCTATCTGCGCCTACGCCGAGCGAGCAGCCGAAAAGCTGCGTCAGGAAAGGCAATATTGCTGCCAGGTTAGCGTATTTGTACGCACCAGCCCCCATGCAGATGGAGAGGTATTCTATGGTAACCAAGCTTACGGCAGGGTCAGTATTCCCACTAACGATACGCGTGACATTATCCGTATGGCGATCCAAGCTCTCGATCGCATCTGGAGCACCGGGCACCGCTATATGAAAGCAGGCGTAATGCTGAGCGATTTTTACAGTCAGGGCACCGCTCAGCTTAATTTATTTGATACTGACCCGCCCCTGGCTAATAGCACGACGCTGATGAACGTCATCGACAAGTTGAACACCTCAGGAAAAGGCGCGGTATGGTTCGCCGGGCAAGGTATTCAGCAACCCTGGGCGATGAAACGAGAAATGCTGTCACCCGCTTACACCACCCGGTTTACCGATTTACCGACTGCAAAATAGCCAGTGCTTTTGGAAAGTGAGGAACATCACCCCACTATACCCTACTCATCAAAACCTTCTGATGTCGCATCCAGCGCATCACCAATAGCATAGTAACGCCCACCGGCAATATAGTGCAGACTGCGCCAGGCCGGATCAGCCTCATCAAAATGCCAGCGTCCAGCGCGAAACACCCGTGTATCTGCCCATGCTCCCGTGATGTGCGCAATAAAAAGATCGTGATCCTGCTGGTTGTGTGATTCCGGCAACACTTCACACGCAAGCCAGGCTGCGCACCCGCTGACAAAGGGCAAATCAAAACCCTGTTGTGTGAACAATTCAACGCCCGCCAACGCAAGCTTATCAGGTTGGTTAGATAGACTGTGCGTGCCTACATGGTGAGTCAATGCCAGTTGCGCCACCGTAGGCACCTGAATCACAAACTGTCCGCTCTTTTCCACCAGTTCACGCGTTTTCGCCCCTTTATCCAATACCACCATCAATTTCGCCGGAGAAAAATCCAATGCACAAGCCCAGGAGGCCGCCATCACATTATCTGTGCCTTGATATCGAGCAGACACCAGCACGGTCGGACCATGATTGATAAGACGATACGCTTTTTCTAACGCAACAGGGGCAAGGGTATCCATGTTGATTCCTCTTTTTACAATAGGCGGATTGCTCATGCCGCTATCCTAATCAACACTCAACAAATACACCACGTCAGCGATACGATACCCGAGTATACCTGTAGGCTTCCCATAGGGCACTGCACAACCAGGGCGGCAGGATAAGCCCATCATTTTTACGCATTGATGCAACATGTCATCACTTCGGTAAGCTAAGAAGCAAAGCGAATGCATCAGCGCACAATTAATGAATTATACTCATTAGTCCATGCATATTTTGCTATCTGGTGTGGGATTCTGCGATGAGATACGCTTGATGTAATACCGTCTCATGACACCGTAAACGTCGTGAAATGCCTTGATGATAGGGCATCACCGTTTTTACGTCGATGCAAACGTTCAACAATGCAATACAGGGAGCTTATTATGAAGACCATCGGTTACGCCGCACTCAGCCCCAGCACACCGCTCGCTCCGTTCACTTTCGAGCGCCGTGCTCTGCGCGCCAATGATGTGGCTATGGAAATTTTGTACTGCGGCGTTTGTCACTCGGATTTACATACGGCACGTAATGACTGGGGTTGGACGCTCTACCCGGCCGTGCCGGGACACGAAATTGTAGGGCGTGTGACACAGGTCGGCCCAGAGGTCACTCGTTTTCGCGTCGGCGATGCGGTAGCCGTAGGGTGTCTGGTCGACAGTTGTCAAGAGTGCGACCATTGCCACCAAGGCGAAGAGCAGTTTTGCACCAATGGCCGAACGGATACCTATAATGCTCCCGATCGCATTACCGGAGAAAACACCTACGGCGGCTATGCCAAACATTTGGTGGTACGTGAAGAGTTCGTGCTGCGCGTGCCAGATAACCTGACGCTTTCGCATGTCGCGCCGCTGCTGTGTGCGGGCATTACCACCTATTCTCCGCTGCGTACCTGGAATGTCGGCCCCGGCAGCCGTGTTGGCGTCATTGGCCTTGGAGGGTTGGGTCATATGGCTGTCAAGCTGGCGGCAGGTCTTGGTGCCGATGTCACCGTAATGAGCCGCACCAGTAGTAAAGAAGCGGATGCACTATCCCTGGGAGCAGATCGATTGCTGGTATCAAGCGACAGTGATGCCATGGCCGCTGCACAATCCCGCTTCGATCTGATTATTGATACCGTCCCTGTCAAGCACGACGTTAACCCCTATATGCCGCTGCTGAAGGTTGATGGCACGCTGGTACTCGTGGGTCAAGTGGGTCCTCTGGCAGAGCCGACTACAGTGCCGCTGATACTCGGGCGTCGCCGTATTGCAGGCTCACTGATTGGCGGCATTCGCGAAACACAGGAAATGCTCGATTTCTGTGCCAAAAAACAGATCCTGCCCGACTGCGAAATGATTCGTATGGACCAGATCAACGAGGCGTTCGATCGCATGGAACGTGCCGATGTGCGCTACCGTTTCGTCATTGATATGGCCTCACTGCCAGCACCTGGCGCGCAATAATACACTGATAACCGCGCCGCCGTGCAACATCGACGGCGCAAACCAAAAAGACCGCACGCTGAAAAGAGAACTTCAACGATCTGATGTCATTCATAGTGATTGCCAGAGAGCGTCGTTTTACCAAAGACACAGCTCACCTTGGCGTATCACAACCCGCGTTAAACCATTCCGTACATAGCCTGGAAGAATACCTTGAACTGAGGTTACCGATCAAGACGCTACACAACGCACCACGTTTACCCTGTTTCTCGATGCGATACGCTATCAAAATGAAGGACCAGCGGGAACACCGCAGCACAAACATTCAGCACTCAGTAAAAAAGCGATGATAAAGCACTTGCCATCATGCGATGACGACGCCATAATAGCGCCCACTCCACTCGCGGGAGTGTCAAAAAATGTATCTAATCAACTAACTAATTGATTGATACGACATACAGTACGACCATAGCTCAGTTGGTTAGAGCACCACCTTGACATGGTGGGGGTCGGTGGTTCGAGTCCACTTGGTCGTACCAATTTTTTATAGACACATTACTATGTCTATAATTCCTCCAGCATGAAAGATTATCCTGTTTTTTATCGCACAAACCTTCCCATTTAATATTATGCAAAAGTAAGTGGATATCTTTTATTTCAGAGAAATGTTAACCAGCCTCGTACCCACGATTTTTTCCATCCACAACTGAGAATAACTCAACATACTTTAACCAGCTTGATGAAAATAGCCTTATTATACGAGGCGATCTGTTAATCAGAGTGTCCTCAAACAGAGTATTATGCTATCTGATAACGGCATTTTTTAACCATGAAAACACGGATGATACAACGCCTTTCTTTTTTTGTTCTGCCACCGTTTTTGTCGAGTATGTCGCCTGCATTATTCTCACCCCATGAACGACAGGCGTTTGATGATTTAAGGTAAGGAAAAATCGGCCAATAACCGTTCTGTTATTACCTTCAGCGATGTAATATTCACCGTCAATTTCATAAAAAGACCAGTGGTCTTTTTCTTCTTGGCTAAAGTAGTAATCAGGATTTCTTTCCAGATCTTTAACGTTACCCACTGCGCGTTTCAAATTTTGGTAGACCACATTTGTATCATTTATAATATCCCCTCTAGACGTTCCGACGACAGGCTTCAGTTCTCCCCATGTTTTTTCACAGTAATTGGAGTGAGTAGTGCCAACCACCTTGGATAAATCCACACAACCATATGTTGAGCCAACTGTAGATATATTCTTCGTATCCAGGTAGGCCAGAACATCATTAAAAAAAGGGGTATTGCTCTCATCCATTACCTCAACAAGGGTATTCCATTTCACATCCATACATCCCTCTTATATACCCGTCATCCTGCAACTTGAATTATTTAGGGTATAAATTAATATTAACAATAAAACATTGTGAATTATTATAGACCGAATAGCGAGTGCATCCAATTCACATGGAAAACAATAATATTCCTCTCTTTCAGCTTTCTTCAACCGCCATATTGCTTACTTTCAATCGCGCTACTTCATCACCTGGCGTTGCGCCAAAATAGCGCTTAAATTCTCGGCTGAATTGCGATACGCTCTCATAACCGACACGCACCGCCGCCGTACCAGCTCGAGCACCGTCGTTAAGCATCATCAGGCGCGCTTTGTGTAGCCGATACGACTTCAGGTATTGCAACGGCGAGGTGTTGGTCACCGCTTTGAAGTTATGATGAAACGCAGACACGCTCATATTCACTTCTGTCGCCAGTTGCTCCACATTAAGACTCTCTGCATAGTGATTTTCAATACGACGTAACGCTTTGGCGATCTGGCTGAAATGGGTATGGCGATTGACCAGCGCCTGTAATGCCGCCCCACCCTCTCCGCACAGGATATGGTAGGTAATCTCTTTGACGATCATCGGCCCCAGCACTCTGGCATCTCTAGGGGTTTGCATCGCATCAAATAATCGTTCAACCGCACACAGCATCTCTTCGGTGAAAGGCACACTGTTCACACCACAGGAACCTGAGCATGGGCGAATAACGCTATCGTCATCGCCAATATCCAGCAGCAATTCCTGAAGCACCTGCGGATCGATACGAATAGAGATCCCCACCAAAGGATGTTCTGCACTGGCAACCGTCTCACATTCAAACGGCAACGGCACTGTCATCAACAAATAGTTTTCTGCGTCATACTGAAAAACGGTGTCGCCCACATAGCCAATCTTCCTGCCCTGAAACAGGATGACAATCGTCGGATCATACATCACCGGCACACGCGGATGGGGTTTGTCCGTATAGAGAATTTTAACCTGTGCTATCGGTGAGGGCGTTACCCAATGTTGGGTTGTGTAGCTGAGCGCCTGCTTGATTATCTTTGTAAACACCGGATTATTTTGGGCATGCGTCATCAATAAGACCTCACTTAGGGGGAAACAGCCTCTATAATAGGAAAATAACATGACACAAATCCCCACATTTATCACCCAATTCTCCTAGTCATTGTAGAAATAGGCAATAACTCAACAGGAATGTGCATTGAATGCCTACCTTCAGGTGCTGATAATACTCCGCATCGTCCATACTGAACGATCAGCATTCATCTCCCGAAAGCCTTAGCTGGGAACCCTCATCAAGGCGTTGAACTGGATAAATACCCTATGCAAAATTTTACACTTCATACCCCGACAAAGATTCTGTTTGGCGAAGGCCAGATTGGCGAAATAGGCAATGAAATACCTGCCGATGCGCGCATTCTTATCACTTACGGCGGTGGCAGCATCAAACGCAATGGCGTGCTGGATCAGGTTCACCGGGCACTGGAAGGCCGTGATGTACGTGAGTTCGCAGGTATTGAGCCAAACCCGTCATATGAAACGTTGATGAAAGCCGTTGAGCTTGTGCGCGCCGAGAAAATTGATTTTCTGCTCGCGGTTGGCGGTGGTTCCGTGGTGGATGGTACCAAATTTATCGCTGCTGCTGCGCACTATGAAGCTGCGCAAGACCCCTGGCATATTTTGGAAACCACCGGCGCACATGTCACGAATGCTGTGAAAATGGCCTGTGTGCTAACTCTGCCTGCGACCGGTTCTGAATCTAACAATGGTGCTGTCATCAGCCGTAAAACCACTGGCGATAAGCTGCCCTTCTTCTCACCCTATACCTTCCCACTGTTTGCCGTGCTCGATCCGGTCGTCACCTACAGTTTGCCACCGCGCCAAGTTGCCAATGGGGTTGTTGATGCGTTTGTACATACCGTTGAGCAGTATCTGACCTATCCGGTTGATGCCAAGGTGCAGGATCGCTTTTCCGAAGGTTTACTGCTCACACTGATTGAAGAAGGCCCGCGCGCACTGGCTGAGCCAGAAAACTACAAGGTTCGGGCCAATGTAATGTGGAGTGCCACCATGGCGCTGAACGGGTTGATTGGTGCTGGCGTGCCACAAGATTGGGCCACCCATATGATGGGCCATGAACTGACCGCATTGCACGGGCTTGACCATGCACAAACGCTGGCTATTGTGCTGCCTTCTCTGTTGCAAGCTAAAAAAGCGCAAAAGCGAGCCAAACTGCTGCAGTATGCAGAACGCGTGTGGAATTTGCGTGAAGGCAGTGAAGACCAACGTATTGATGGCGCTATCGCCGCTACGCGTGCGTTCTTTGAGAAAATGGGCGTACCAACCCACATGGCGGATTATCAATTGGATGGCAGCACCATTCCAACGCTGGTTGCCAAACTGAAAGAACACGGCATGACGGCGCTCGGAGAACACGCTGATATTACGCCAGAAGTGAGTCAAAAGATCTACGAAGCGGCACGTTAAGCGCCGCCCCTCATTGCTGTGTCTGCGAAGGGAGCCAATGGCTCCCTTTGTCACGTAGGAACATCAGGCAAGCACGGCTAAATCTGCCGCGTTAAACCCACGCAAAGAGGCTGTCTGACCAGAATGTACTTTTTCTGCCCAATGAGCATCTGAAAGCAAAACACGCCCTACGGCGATCAAGTCAAACTCTTCCCGTTCCATCCGCGTGTAAAGATTATCCAATGCCGCAGTACCAGAACCTTCCCCCCCAAAAGCAGAAAAGAAGTCTGAGCTCAATCCCACCGACCCGACACTTATGGTTGCCGCACCGGTTAATTTCTTCGCCCAGCCGGCAAAATTCAGCCCTTGCTCACCATCAATTTCAGGGAACTCAGGCTCCCAGAAACGGCGTTGAGAACAGTGTAGAATGTCAACGCCAGCGTCAACCAACGGTGCAAGCCACTCCGTCATTTCTTGCGGTGACGTCGCTAAACGCGCTTTATAATCCTGCTGTTTCCACTGACTGACACGCAGGATAAGCGGAAAATCAGGGCCAACGGCAGCACGAACGGCACGCACAATGTCAGCCGCAAAGCGAGAGCGCTCGCGGATGGTTGCGCCGCCAAAAGCATCAGTACGCTTATTGGTTCCCGCCCAGAAGAACTGATCAATCAGATACCCATGCGCGCCATGCAACTCCAGCGTGTCAAATCCTAGCCGTTTAGCGTCCGCCGCGGCTTGAGCAAATGCGGCCACAGTGTCAGCAATATCTTCTTCGGTCATCACTACACCGCGAGGGTCGTCAGGTCCAACCAATCCTGAAGGGCTTTCCACCGGGGCATCCGGCGCCCATGCCCCTGCCCGCGTTGATCCGGTGTGCCAAATCTGTGGGCCAATCTTACCGCCCGCAGCATGAACAGCCTCAGCAACGCCCCCCCAGCCGGCCAATGCCGCATCACCATGGAAAAAGGGGATGCCTGCCATATTGCGCGATGCGGGGCGGTTCACCACCGTGCCTTCCGTCAGAATTAGCCCCACGCCGCCTTGCGCACGACGACGATAATATTCCGCATTTGCCTGGCCTGGGATGCCCTCTTTCGCCATTCCTCTCGTCATCGGGGCCATCACAATTCGGTTGGGAAGTTGCAACCCTTTCAACGCGAAGGGGGTAAACAAAATATTGTCGGACATGGACCTTTCCTTTTTAACGAGTAACGTTCACGAAGTGATTTAAACACAGTCAATCGTCAAGACAGGCGTGCCAAAGACATCGATGCGGCGGTTAGGCAGCGCCTTCACCCTTGTCATCAAGACACTCAATGCACTCCTCAAGCAGTTGATGCAGCGCAGCCACGCGCTCAGCGCCAAGTTGTGCCATGATCGCCACTTGCGCCTCCTGCCACACGCGTTGTCCTTCTGCCTGTTTTTCTCGCCCTGCTGCAGTAACCTCAACACGGCGACTGCGCGCGTCATTCCCGGCACAAATTTTTAGCCATCCTTGCGCAACCAGAGGCTGCATATTGCGTGTTAACGTAGAGGCATCCATTTGCATGTGCCGGGCGAGATCGACTGGGCGAACAGGTCCAAGGTTCACGGCATACGACAACAGCGCATACTGCGTGTTTTTCAACCCACATGTCGCAACGTAGTGATCGTAATGTCGCGTCACCATCCGCGTAAGCTGGCGCAGCTTGAGATTTGTACAGCCTTGTGGCTTGTCTGTGTTTTTCATGTCGTTAATTGTATATGCAACCATTGTATATGCAATATTTTTTGCATCACAGGATACGGTACCGTTGTTATCGGGATAATAGCACGCGCATTTTGTGATGACTCCAGGTTTCAATAAAACCTAATTAGATATAAGCTCATGTTTTTTCTATCACTTTGGAGCCCATGTGTCTCGCCTGTTATCAACCTTACTTCTGGCTACACTCACTGCATATGTGCACGAAGCGCCTGCGGTCACAGCGGTGATTATGACAACACAGTCTCAGCCAGACACAGATGCCGAGTGGGCAAAAAAACATCCCAGCGAACGCTATCTGCATGCGAAACACCTGTTTGAAACCGGCCATAAAGATGATGCCGTAACCTGGTTTTATATCGGCCAATTGCGCTGGCGCTACCATTTACGGGTACATCCCGAACTGCCGCCTGACGGTGAACCAGCAGCAATGGATGCCCTTAATGCCACGCTGGGGCAAGCTATCAATGAATGGGCAGGTGGCTCTCCCAAAGCCTGGCGTGCCGCGATTAACAAAGCGCTGGCGTGGGATACATCACACCCTAACCCTATCACTCCCAAAGAAAAGTATGCCGCTCAATGGCAGCAGGTGCGTGCAGGGCTGATGCAACTCGACGATTATATACGAGATAACGAAAGCCAGATTCGCGCTGAACGTCAAGCACGCGGCTTGGAAAACCGTTAAACAGATCTCTTCTGGCTCGAGATGAAGAAAACGGCATAAAACGCACTCAGGCCGCGCTTTCCAGGCAGAAAGGCAGCCCTTTCACCTTCCGACACTCCGCTAATGCTGAATAAAACATCAGTCGCCAACCAAGACCATCACGGTTCCTCGGCCAGCGCCACCACAGGGCACAGCGCTAAATGACGGCTGTGCTGTTGCGCAATAAAATGAAAGAAAATGAGGGAAAATGACAAAATCGTTGGTTTTTTTGCGCAAACACAAGAAAACAGGGTATCTTAGCAGCGTAATTATCTTGTTTCCCCACGCGTTATAACTATAATACGAAACGTTGTTTCATTGAATGGTTTCAGCAAATCGACGTGCCGAAAAAACTACGATTAGACACTGTTACTGCAAACATACCTACCCGCGACGCGCTTAGGCTTAAAAGACGCGTTTTATCGGTGGTAAGCAATACGGTTGCAGCGCATTCCTGCTCTCGGCTTACCTCCGGTGGTAACAGGCCACGTCCATCATCTTTCATTCATCGTTACCCGCTACACTTACTATTCGCTCTGGACTCGCAAACACATTCGCTTCGTCGGCCCCGTTACCGGTGCCAGCGAACTCATGATTTTTTTATCCATCACAACTTGTAGAAAACACTCGTATGAAAAAGACAAAAATCGTTTGTACTATCGGTCCGAAAACCGAATCAGAGGAAATGCTGACCAACATGCTGAACGCTGGCATGAATGTGATGCGTCTTAACTTCTCACACGGGGATTATGCTGAGCACGGGCAGCGCATCAAAAACATGCGCGCGGTTATCGAGAAGACAGGTAAACAAGCCGCTATTCTGCTGGATACCAAAGGGCCAGAAATCCGTACGATGAAACTGGAAAACGGTGCGGATGTAAGCCTGGTAGCAGGCCAAACCTTTACCTTTACCACTGATCAGACCGTTATCGGCAACAAAGATCGTGTGGCGGTAACCTACGAAGGTTTTGCCACAGACCTGGCCGTCGGCAACACCGTACTGGTGGATGATGGCCTGATCGGCATGGAAGTCACCGCAATCAACAACGGTGAAGTGGTTTGTAAAGTACTGAACAACGGCGACCTGGGTGAGAAAAAAGGCGTGAACCTGCCGGGCGTGTCTATTCAATTGCCTGCATTGGCTGAAAAAGATAAAAGCGATTTGATCTTCGGCTGTGAACAAGGCGTTGACTTCGTGGCTGCCTCTTTCATCCGTAAGCGTTCTGACGTTGAAGAGATCCGTGCCCACCTGAACGCCCACGGCGGCGAAAACATCCAGATCATCTCCAAAATCGAAAACCAGGAAGGTCTGAACAACTTTGACGACATCCTGGATGCATCTGACGGCATCATGGTTGCTCGTGGCGATCTCGGTGTGGAAATTCCGGTTGAAGAAGTGATCTTCGCACAGAAGATGATGATCGAGAAATGCAACAAAGCACGTAAAGTGGTTATCACTGCCACCCAAATGCTGGACTCCATGATTAAAAACCCGCGCCCAACCCGCGCAGAGGCAGGCGACGTTGCTAACGCCATCATCGACGGTACCGATGCTGTTATGCTGTCTGGCGAAAGTGCGAAAGGGAAATACCCGTTGGAAGCGGTCACCATCATGGCAACTATCTGTCAACGCACTGACGTTGTTATGAAAGCCCGTTTAGACGCACAGCAAGACTCTGCCAAAATGCGTATCACCGAAGCCGTATGCCGCGGTGCGGTAGAAACGGCAGAAAAACTGGACTCCCCGCTTATCGTGGTAGCGACCAGCGGCGGTAAATCAGCGAAATCTATCCGCAAATACTTCCCGCACGCACGTATTCTGGCACTGACCACCAATGCTATCACTGCACGTCAATTGTTGCTGAGCAAAGGCGTTGACACGCTGCTGGTGAACGAAATCGCCTCTACTGATGACTTTTATCGTATCGGTAAAGAAGCGGCGCTGAAAAGCGGCTACGCCCAGCCTGGCGACGTTGTTGTCATGGTTTCTGGTGCGCTGGTTTCCAGCGGCACCACCAACACAGCATCTGTACACCGCCTCTGATCGTTGCTATTGGCTGTCTCAGCTCAATGAGCGACAGCGAGTAAATGATCGATCGCGAGTAGGTAGATTATCGATAGTAAAAAAGCGCCGTGAATGGCGCTTTTTTATATTTTTATGTTATCAATCGACTACACTGAGGAAATAAGTCCTATTTCATGTCACCTATTTCCGCAGAATATATCCGCAATGAGCAGCAGAAAATAACGCTATTTTCACTCCTTTTTTAACTACTCTGTAAAACTCGCTGCTTCTTTGAGCGAACGATCAAAATTAAGCATGTTCTCATCAAAAATTTATTCTCATTAGAAAAAGCTTTGTGTAATACTTGTAACGCTACATGGAGATTAACTCAATCTAGAGGGTATTAAGAATGAATCGTACTAAACTGGTACTGGGCGCGGTAATCCTGGGTTCTACTCTGCTGGCAGGCTGCTCCAGCAATGCTAAAATTGACCAACTGTCTTCTGACGTTCAGACTCTGAACGCTAAAGTTGATCAACTGAGCAACGACGTGAACGCAATCCGCGCTGATGTACAGGCTGCTAAAGATGACGCAGCTCGTGCTAACCAGCGTCTGGACAACCAAGTTCGTACTTACAAAAAGTAAGAATTGGTTAAGTAGTGAAAATGGCGCACATTGTGCGCCATTTTTTTTGCCTGCCATTTTGCTTATTCAGCATACTTAGTGCCACCTTCCCCCCCACTGAAGCGGATCACAAGATTCAGAGAATCTGTCATCGCGAGAAGGGTAATCCCCAACCTGCACCAGGGAGTAGCGTTAATTCGCGCTCAACGGCCGCTGAGCGCATTTTATCTGTGGATTACTGAGAGACACTCACTGAAGAAATAGGCGCAGCCTGATGCGTCTCAGGTGCTGTTATCGCAGGCTCCTGAAAATGCTCCACACTTTGCCCAGCACTGACCAGGATCGGCATTCCAGAACGGCGGACAATGGCATCGGCCACCATTTGACTATCCGTTTCCGGCGCATGGATAAAGCTCTGAATCTGTTTATTCAGTGGGATTGCCATGGTTTGCGGATCGTCTTTGGCTGACTTGGACAGCGGCTGGTGCACTTCAATGTAACGTTTGCCGTCTGGCTCCACGGACGTTTTCACCGCATCGTTAATGATCTGCACCCGAGTGCCTACTGGCACGTTATCAAACAGCCATTCAATATCATCGGCACGCAGACGAATACAACCGGAACTGACCCGCATGCCAATACCGAAGTTAGCGTTAGTACCGTGCAACAAATACACTCCGCCATGGGCTGCCAGACGCAGAGCATGCAAGCCCATCGGATTATCCGGCCCCGCAGGCACAACAGCCGGAAGTTTGATGCCTTCTTCTTCCAGATAACGTTTGCGAATGTTAGCCGTAGGTGTCCATGTCGGATTCGCACGCTTTTCACTGACCGAGGTCACCATCAACGGCGTATTACGCCCCTGCTGGCCGATACCGATCGGGAAAACGACGACAGTGTTCTGCCCCTTCGGGAAATAGTAGAGGCGCAATTCTGCCAGATTGACCACGATGCCCTCACGCGGGGTATCCGGCAGCAGCATCTGTGTCGGGATGGTCAGCGTTGATCCCGGCGTTGGCAAATAGGGATCGGTGCCAGGATTGGCCTCCAGCATATTAAGCAGGCCGATTTTAAAATCAGAGGCAATAGCTTCCAGCGGACGCCCATCATGAGGAACGGGATAAGCAATGTTCTCACCAATCAATCGGCTGCCCGCTGGCGGCAAAGGATATTCTGTCGCCGTGGCTGCCGAGCTTCCCACCAGGTAGGTCGCCAGAACTATACCCAAAAATGTAAACATACGCTTCATACGAAAATCTCTACAGGTTGACGTTATTATTCGTTTGTCATTGATACCAGCCGGGGTCTGAACGCGACCACTTCCGTCGGATTCTGCAAGTGTAGCATGCCCAAAATATCCGCAGGTTTTATTTGCTAATCAATGCGTTAATATGCAGTTCTTGACAAAACACCGCAACAGAATAAAAGGAGTTTGAAGTAATAACCAGTGGGGAAATCTGAAAAACAAGACGGGAATCTCTTTGCAGGTGAAACGCATTTCTTCTGGTAGAGATCCCCGACTTTCGCCGAGGATGACGAGGTAAAGTGACGTTGTCATCAGTCTGACCAGCCCGTACTCAGTGGGCTGGTTCGCAACGTCAGACCAACACAGAAGCTTTGGCACGGATAGCGCGCAGCATCGCTTCTAACCCCTGAGAGCGAGAAGGCGTCAAATGCTGAGTCAATGCCAACTGTTCAAAGAAAGGCCGCACATCAAGCGCTAACACTTGCTGCGCAGTCAACGATTGATACAGACTAAAGACTACGGCAACCAAGCCCTTCACAATGGCAGCATCACTGTCACCGCTAAAAACAAGTCGGCCCTGCTCATCTCGCGTCATCACTATCCATACCTGGCTTTGGCACCCGGCAATAAGATTTTCGGGTTGGCGCCATGCGTCGGGCAAGGGGGCCAAACGTCCCCCAAGTTCGATGATATACAGGTATTTCTCTTCCCAATTGTTGCATCGGGAAAAATTACGCAACAATTTCTCTGGCTCTGGCAAGCTTGCCATGAGTTCCTCCCAACAGGCTGATACGCACGCCCCCCTATCGCCTGATGGCGACACCACCATAACAAAGTCGATCAAGGGGAACTGAAGGCGTGCATGGAGGCTTATCAGCCTCCCAGCAAACGATGAATACGCACTAGCCCGGCAACCAGCCGGTCTATTTCCTCACGAGTAGTATAAACCGCTAACGAGGCGCGGCACATACTGGGCACACCATAGTGTGCCATCAACGGCATGGCGCAATGATGGCCCGTACGAATGGCAATGCCATATTGGTCGAGGAAACTGCCAACATCATAGGCATGATGCTTACCGAGATTGAATGCAATCACCCCTTTCCGCTCGGCAGGGCCGTAGAGAATAATATCCGGCACAGAACTCAACGCATCCAGAGCGTAATGCATCAGCGCCGTTTCGTAATCGTGAATAGCGTCCAGTCCAATCGAGGATACATAATCCAGCGCCGCACCCAGTCCCATGATCCCGGCCGTGTTGGGCGACCCGGCTTCAAAGCGCCAAGGGGCATCCGCATAACGAGTGCCTTCCGTCAGGCTGACGTCTCGGATCATCGCACCGCCGCCTTCCCAAGGAGGCATGGCACTGAGGAGCGCATGTTTTGCGTACAGCACACCAATACCCGACGGACCGTAAATCTTGTGCCCTGAGAACGCATAAAAATCACAGTCCAGTGCGCGCACGTCGACAGATTGATGCATAACAGCCTGCGCGCCATCCACCAAAACCACACTGCCTACCGCCCTCGCCCGCGCAATCAACGTCTCCAGCGGGTTTACCGTGCCCAGTACGTTAGAGACCTGAGTCACTGCCAGCAAGCGTGTACGCTTATCCAGCAGAGAATCCAGTTGGCTTACATCCAACGTACCTTGCGCCGTTAATGGCAGCACGCGCAACTCAACACCCTGTCGTTCCGCCAACATTTGCCAGGGAACGATATTGGCATGGTGCTCCATTTCAGTGATCAGAATATTGTCACCGGCTTCAATAAAAGCGTTGCCATAGCTGTTAGCGACCAGATTGATCGCCTCTGTGGTGCCGCGTACGAAGACGATCTCTTCCGCCGAGGCGGCATTGATATAGCGAGCAACCTGCTCACGCACCGCCTCCATGGCACTGGTGGCGTTGGCACTTAAGGTATGAATACCGCGGTGCACTGCAGCATATTCATTACTGTAAAACGCCACTTCCCGATCAATCACCGCCCGCGGCTTCTGCGCACTGGCCGCGCTGTCAAGGTATGCAATCGGCTGTCCGTTGACCTGCTGTGTCAGAACCGGGAAATCGCTCCGAATACGTTCTATAGGATAATCCATCAGGCTACTCCTGCCGCATTCGGCAGACGCAACGCAATACGCTGCAATACGGCCTCTTGCAGCGTGTCGTTATCAAGCGCTTCCGTTAACTCAGCGGCAAACGCGTAGATGATCATCTGCTGTGCATCCTGCTGTGAAATGCCACGCGAACGCAGATAGAACAACTGTTCTTCATCTATGCGCCCAACCGTGGCGCCGTGGCTACACTTGACGTCATCGGCATAGATCTCTAACTGCGGCTTGGTATCCACTTCCGCCAGACGCCCTAACAGCAGATTGTTGTTAGTCATCTGTCCGTCAGTTTTCAATGCTCCCGGCGCTACCTTGATCATGCCATTGAACACTGCACGGGCCTTGTCACTGACAATCGCCTTGTGGAGTTGGCGGCTTTCGCCGTGGCCTTGGTTATGTTCAAGGTAGGTTCGTGTGTCGCACACTTCGCTGCCAATCGGCAAAATCAGGCTGTTGATAGAGAGGTTGACCCCTTCCCCGTTGATTTGCGCGCTGGTGTGGTGTCGTGTTAATCCGGCCCCCAGCAAGAAGCTGTGACTGCGAACGCGAGCATCGCGCTCCAGAACCAGATCGTTGTGTGCGAAGTGATAACTGGCGGCAGCCTCAAACGCTAGCTTGAGGTGTTTTACCTGGCTATTGGCACCGGCATGCACTGTCAAACGCGTCCCGGTAAAGTGCGCTTTATCATCCAGACTCACATAGTGTTCGATAATGTCTGCGCTGGCGCCCGCGCCCACATACAGGTGGTGGCGTTGATGTGCCATATTCAGGCTGGCAGACTGCCCGCTGCTGATATGCAGAATATAGAGCGGTTTCTCCACCTGACATCCAGCCGATAAACGGATAGCTGTGTGCTGCACCGCCAGGCTTTCTGTCAGATGCAAAAATAGTTCAGGTTGAACTGCCGCCAGATCGGTGGGTGCCGCATGGGGCGCATTCACCGTAATTTGGTAAGGCCCCCACTGCACATCGCTTAGTGACGCATTAAAGACGCCATCGACAAACACCAGACGCCAGCTGTCCAACGCCAAAGCGTGCGCTGCCAGTGTATCGTCATCGATTATCACCGTATCCGGCACGCTGAACTGCTGCGCCAAGAGCCCATCCAACAGCGTATACTTCCAGTGCTCATGTTTCCGTCCCGGTAAACCAAGACGTTGCACTTCCTGCCAGTGGTGCTGCGCACTGGGCGCATCCGCTGCGCGCGATGCATCAAACAACGCCTGCCACTGTTGCAGCGTTTTGGCCTGTTTTTCAGCCAGTGTGTTACTGTTGGTCGGTAAGCCAGCCATAGCCTTGCTCCTCCAACTGTTTCACCAGCGAAAAATCACCCGATTTGACAATGCGTCCTTGATAAAGAACGTGCACGTAATCGGGTTGGATATAATCCAGAATACGTTGATAGTGAGTGACAATAATAAAGGCGCGCTGTTGATTACGCAGAGCGTTAACGCCGTTGGCGACAATCTTCAAAGCATCAATATCCAGCCCGGAATCGGTCTCGTCCAAAATACAGAGTTCAGGTTCCAGCGCCGCCATTTGCAGAATGTCATTACGTTTTTTCTCACCGCCAGAAAACCCAACATTGACCGAGCGCGTCAACAAATCTTCCGGCATTTTCAGCAGTTTGATTTTATCTTCAATAAAATCGGCGAAATCAAATCGGTCCAGCGGCTCCTGCTCACGGTATTTGCGCACGGCGTTGACTGCTGTCTGGAGAAAAAACTGATTACTGACGCCCGGAATCTCCACGGGGTATTGGAAGGCCATAAAGATGCCCTCGCCAGCGCGGTCTTCTGGATCCAACGCCAGTAAATCTTTTCCTTTGAACACAACGGTACCGTCGTTAACTTCATAGTCTTCACGACCCGCGAGCGTTGCGGAAAGCGTACTCTTACCTGACCCATTCGGCCCCATGATGGCATGAACTTCACCGGGCTTCACCTCGAGGTTCAGTCCATTCAGGATCGCCTTGCCTTCAACGCTTACATGTAAATTCTTAATGCTTAACATAGTTTATCCTTCCGGCGTCGAACTTCGCGCGCCTGATAACATCAATTCGCATAAGGATGCTGTCTGAACGACAAAAGGCACCCAGCAGCATTTTTATTTTGTGGCTGTCATTAACCGACGCTGTGTTCTAGGCTGATGGCCAAGAGTTTTTGTGCTTCTACAGCAAATTCCAGCGGTAGCTCCGAGAACACATCCTTACAAAATCCGTTCACGATCATTGAAATAGCATCGTCTTCGCTGATACCGCGTTGCAGGCAATAGAACAATTGGTCTTCACCAATGCGTGAAGTTGTCGCTTCATGCTCCAGTTGAGCGCTGTTATTACGCACCTCCACATAAGGGAAGGTATGCGCGCCACAGTCGCTACCAATCAGCATCGAATCACATTGGGTGAAGTTGCGCGCATTCGTTGCGCTCGGCATAATTTTCACCAGACCACGATAGGTGTTCTCACTGTGCCCCGCAGAGATTCCTTTGGATATGATGGTAGAGCGGGTGTTCTTGCCAATATGGATCATCTTGGTACCGGTATCCGCCTGCTGATGACCACTGGTCAAGGCGACAGAGAAAAATTCCCCCACCGAATTATCACCACGTAAAATGACACTTGGGTATTTCCAGGTAATGGCTGACCCGGTTTCTGATTGAGTCCAGGACATTTTTGAATTCTCTCCGGCACAGAGTGCACGCTTGGTAACGAAGTTGAGAATACCGCCCTTCGCATCCTGGCCCGAGAACCAGTTCTGTACCGTAGAGTATTTAACCTCAGCGTTCTTATTGACGATCACTTCCACCACCGCAGCATGGAGTTGATAGCTATCGCGCACCGGTGCCGAGCACCCTTCGATATAGCTGACATAGCTATCATCATCGGCAATCAGGATAGTGCGCTCGAACTGCCCGGTTTTCGCCGCATTGATACGAAAATAGGTGGAGAGCTCCATCGGGCAACGCACGCCTTTCGGTATGTAGACAAAAGTGCCATCAGAGGCAACCGCTGCATTGAGCGCGGCAAAGAAGTTATCGTTAGCAGGCACCACCGTGCCGAGGTATTGGCGCACCAGTTCAGGGTGTTCCTGAATAGCCTCACTGAATGAGCAGAAAATAATTCCTTCTTGCGCCAATTCTTCGCGGTAGGTGGTCGCAACCGACACGGAGTCAAAAATCGCGTCCACCGCAACGGCTTGCCCTTCACGTACAGGTACGCCGAGCTGGTTAAAGGCATTTTCAACTTCAGCCGTCAGATAACTGTTCACCTCAGCGATACTGGACTGCTGTTTAGCACCCGGCTCAGAACCACAGGTGTCATCACAATGACCGCAGGAAGGCGCCGAGTAATAGCTGTAATCCTGATAATCCAGCTTGTCATAATGGGCTTTTAGCCAGTGGGGTTCCTCCATCTCCAGCCAGGCGCGATAGGCATTAAGACGGAATTCCAGCATCCATTCAGGTTCGTTGCGTTTGGCTGAGATAGCCCGCACCACATCTTCGTTGATGCCACGCCCAAGCTGGTCGGTGGCCAGTTCGGTAAAAAAGCCCTCTTTATAGCGGCCATCGCCCATCCAGATTTGCACATCTTCAGGTACATCTACATTGCTACGCGCCATATCAGTCATCACTCAATGCCAAAGCTCTCGCCACACCCGCAGGCATGTTGCGCTTTGGGATTATTAAATTTGAAAATCTGGTTCAAGCCTTCACGCACATAATCCAGTTCGGTGCCGTCAATAAAAGGCATCGCCTTTAGCGGTACGTACAGATGCGCACCTTCACGCTCAAACACCAGGTCGCCAGCGTCAGGCTCGCTGACCAGATCCAATACATAACCAAATCCTGCACATCCCGATTGCTTAACGCTTAAACGCAACCCTTTCACCGTCTCATCAGACTGGACAAGACGGAGGATCTGTTGGGCGGCGCTGGCCGTCAGCGTCAACCCTTGCCAACTGTTTTCATCCAGTGAAAATGTCTCTACCTTTTCCGTTTGCATCCGCCATACCTCGTTTCTTAAAAGCTCTGCCTGAGCCTAATGTTAGTGATAATGGTTATTGCTTCAACCTCTTGTTTCGAAGGGGTATTTGTAACATTTCGTCGTTTAGCTAAAAAAAAACGTTTTTTTCTGTGCGACGGCGACCCAAACGGTCAACAACAAAAAAATAACCCATTGATCTAAAATAACTAATTTACCATGGCGTGACAGTCATATGAATTAATATAAACATGTTGTTATCATAATTATAACATTCATAGACGATACCTATTTTTAAAACAGGAAAAATCGTGACCGTTTTTATTGCTTGATCGCATAATTATTGACCAGAAAAAGCCCTATCAGGGGATGTGTTTTTTTTCTGCTGGCACGCGGCGATGGGTTGATCCCGATGAACAATACAAATATGATAATGATTATCATTAATATCCATGGTGAGCCCTATGCAATCCGTGAACGCCTGGCTGCAACATCAGATTGACGAGTACAAGTTCTTGATCCGGGATGTCACCGTGGATTTCTATATGGCGGAAGCTCGGTTAAATCGACAGGAAAGTCACATTGACCATCTTCGACGCTACCATAACGCCTGCATGGAAATGATCGATCTGTGCCGTAAAAATGGTGATGATGAGAGCTATTTGCATGCGCTGGTCAAATTGCATAACCGGTTGATTAAAGAGATCAACAATGAAGACCGCTGCCACCTTTTTCGTGTGCAGAGTTACTATTTTGCGCGCAATACGCTGAAGTTAATTTGTCACCAGTTGAGTCTGGAAGGTAATTGGGATAAAGCCACCGCCTTTCAAACTGATTTTGTGCGGCGAGTGCCTTTTTTGCCTTGATAAGCTGAATAGTGAATGCGCGCCAAACGGCGCGCATTTTAGATTGCCTAATGTGTAATAACAAAAAGTTACGGTGTCACTACAGCCGTAGTCAGGCGAGAGGTACAGCACAAACGGTTAGCTTCATCGTAAATATCAATTTGCCACACCTGATTACGACGCCCCACATGTAGCGCGCGACATACGCCACGCACGTCACCTGAGGTCACTGCGCGCAAATGGTTGGCGTTAATCTCCATCCCAACCACACGCTGCTCTCCTTCAGTACAGAGATAGCCCGCCACAGAGCCAAGCGATTCCGCCAGTACCACCGATGCGCCACCATGCAACAGACCAAACGATTGACGCGTACGCGCATCCACCGGCATCGTGCCTTCAAGGGTATCGTCTGCAATATGCGTAAAACGAATCCCCAGATGCTCCATCATACAACCCAGACTGTGCTGATTAATCAGCTCCAGCGTAGCCGGTCTTTTCCACAGCATAACGCTCTCCTGTCAGACGAGATCCAATAGCGCCTGCAACGGATGACGCAACCCTTGGCCTTCCATCCGTTTCACCTGACTACGGCACGAGTAACCCGTTGTCAGACAACGCGCAGAGGGCAATTTTTGCAATGCCTGCTGCCATGACAAGGCATAAATCCCCTTGGAGTCAGCAATATTTTTACTTTCATGCCCATAAGTGCCTGCCATGCCACAGCAGCCAACACTGACATTCTCCAACCGAGCACCGAACCGGGCGAAAATATCGGCCCACTGTTTACTGCTGGTGGGCAACGAGGTTGACTCGGTACAGTGACCAAACAAATACCAGACTTCATCACGCGGCGCAGCCACTGGCGTTCTCGCATTCAATAGCGGCAACAGCCACTCATGTACCAGTTGTACCTGGAAATCGCCACGCTTATCCCCCAGAATTTCACGGTATTCATCGCGGTAACAGAGCACCAGCGCCGGGTCAACGCCAATCATGGGCATACCCAGTTTAGCGACCCGATTCAGGAAATCCGACGTTTTGGCCGCGGTTTTGGCAAAACGCGTTAAAAAGCCTTTAATATGCTGCGGCTTACCATTTGGCGAGAATGGCAGCAATACAGGTTTCAGATGCAGTTTTTCAACCAGATGAACCAGATCTGCTACCACTTGCGCATCGTAATAGCTGGTAAACGGATCCTGCACAATTAACACATACTGATCGCGAGCCGATGTGGCCACACTTTCCAATTGCTCAAGTGTGGTCGTCATCGCCGGGTGTCCGGCAAATTGCTGGCGCAGCGAAGGGGAAGAGAGCAACGGGAGATCGGTCATCCCGATAGTCCGGCGGCTCATGGCTTCCACCAGCGGCATTTTCAGGAAAAAGTTGAAGGTTTTTGGGCTCAGCGCCATCAACGGTGCATAGCTTTCTACACCGGCTACCAGATAATCACGCGCGGGACGCAAATAACGCGTGTGATAAAGCTGGAGAAAACGCGCGCGGAATCCCGGTACATCGATCTTAATCGGGCATTGAGTCGAGCAGGCCTTACACGCCAGACACCCTGACATGGAGACTTTTACCTCGTGAGAGAAGTCATACTCGCCCTTGTGTGCACGCCAACTGTTACGCGTTTTTTCAATCAACCCACGCAAGCTCGGCGCCCGCTCGGTCAATGATTGCTCCAATGCCACCGGATCGATACCTTGCTCAGCAAGCAACCGCAGCCATTCACGGACCAGCGTCGCACGCCCTTTCGGCGAGTGGATACGGTTGCCAGTGATCTTCATGGAGGGGCACATCGGACTATGAGCATCAAAGTTAAAGCACAGACCGTTGCCGTTGCACTCCATAGCACCACGGAACGAGGTACGCACCGCCAGCGGAATTCGACGATCGAATGTACCGCGCTTCTCGGCGTCAACCCGCATCATGGGGGCATCTACGGTCAATGGTGCGCAGATCTTGCCGGGATTGAGACGATTATCCGGGTCAAATGCCGCTTTGATACGGCGCAATTCGTTATACAGCTCTTCGCCAAAAAATGCCGGGCTGTATTCGGCACGGAACCCTTTACCGTGTTCCCCCCATAACAGACCACCGTATTTAGCCGTCAGCGCAACGATCTGATCAGAAAGGTGTTTCATCAACACTTCCTGTTGTGGATCGCACATGTCGAGTGCAGGACGTACGTGTAGTACCCCTGCATCAACGTGACCAAACATGCCGTAAGTCAGATTGTGGCTATCGAGCAAGGCACGAAACTCCGCAATATAATCTGCCAGATGCTGCGGCGGTACACAGGTATCCTCAGCAAAAGGAATCGGTTTGGCCTGCCCTTTGCTGTTACCGAGCAGCCCCACCGCTTTTTTACGCATAGCATAAATACGCTCAATGCCAGCAAGATCATGGCAGATTTGATAGCCGATTACCCCAGCCTCATGCGCAGCCAGCAGGCTATCAATGCGCTCGCATAAAGCACGCACTTGCCCATCGATCATCGCCTCATCGTCTCCGGCAAATTCAACGATGTTCAGGCCCAGCATATCCTGCCCCGGCACATCCTGAATCAGTTCGCTCACGGAATGCCAGACGATATCTTCTCGTGCCAGATTCAATACGCGAGAATCGACGGTTTCCACCGAGAGCGCCTTCGCTTCCACCATAAAAGGTGCGCTGCGCAATGCTGAATCGAAGGAATCAAACTTGACGTTAACCAAACGTCTCACCTTCGGTAAACGTGTGATGTCCAGTTTAGCTTCGGTGATAAAAGCCAGCGTCCCCTCTGCACCGGTCAGAATACGCGTCAGGTCAAACGTTTGCATATCATCACTGAACACATGTCGCAGATCGTATCCGGTCAGGAAACGGTTCAGTTTAGGGAATTTGTCAAGAATCAGTGCCCGCTGGTCACGGCAACGTTCAAAAACAGTGCGGTATACGCGACCTATCGGCGATGATTCTTGCGCCAACTGCTGCGCCAATGCCACAGGCATTGCCTGAGTATCCAGCATGTCCCCTCCGAGCAGCACCGCACGCACGCCAAGAACGTGGTCAGAGGTTTTGCCATACACAAGGGAACCTTGCCCAGAGGCATCGGTGTTGATCATGCCGCCAAGAGTAGCGCGGTTACTGGTGGACAGTTCCGGTGCGAAGAAATAACCATAGGGCTTCAGGTACTGGTTAAGCTGATCTTTGATCACGCCCGCTTCAACGCGAACCCACCCTTCTTCTGGATTAATTTCCAAAATTCGGTTCATGTAGCGGGACATATCCACCACAATACCTTGGTTTAATGCCTGTCCATTGGTGCCCGTACCGCCACCACGCGGGGTAAAGGTGAGTTCACGGTAAGGCTCTTGCGATGACAACTGGGCCAGCAGCGCCACATCGGCCGTCGAGCGGGGGAATACCACCGCGTCAGGCAACAGTTGGTAGATACTGTTGTCGGTCGACATCGTTAAACGATCGGCATAACTGGTCGCCGTATCACCGGTAAAACCACGTTGCTTCAAAGCATCCAAAAAATTAAGCACCGGCTGAGCCAGCCCGGGCGCATAAGAGATCTGTGGGATCATTATGTGTTGACCCTGTCTGTCGACTAAAAAAGATTAGCGTGTTGTGAATGTTGTTTGTTGTAAAAATCATTGTGCGATTTCGCGGTTTTACGTTTTATCACATTTCCGCGCTCTGTGCGTCGCCAGACCAAGAAAAACTTTCTGCACACCGTCGCAGCATGATTTATGGAACGTTGTCCGTGAATGCATTAACAAAATACCTCACTCGCTGTCAAAAACGCGAGAAATACCCCATGATAAGTTATCCCCGCCGGATGACCCGAGTGTTCGCAGGGAACTTGTTCAACGTTGGGTATATATATAGAGGTATTGTCCATTGACGAAATCATCATCACCTAAGCCGCTCGCTGCACACACCCCATTGCCCGCAGCGACGCAGCAAAGTGTGCGCCAGCAGCGTTTTGATTTACCCCGAATCCTCTTCAGCCTGATGTTTATCACCATCATGATCATCGCCTGTTTCTGGGTAGTACAACCGTTTATTCTTGGTTTTGCCTGGGCTAGCATGGTCGTTATTGCCACCTGGCCACTGATGCTGAAAATGCAAAAGTTGCTGTGGGGCAAGCGTGCGCTGGCAGTTACTGGTATGACGCTACTGCTCTGTCTGTTGTTTGTCATGCCTATCTCTATCCTGGTGAGCACGGTGATGGACAACACATCATCCATTGTCAGTTGGGCATCCGGGCAGGAAAAACTGACGCCACCGCGCATGGAATGGCTGACAGCCATCCCCTTTGCTGGCGACAGATTATTTTCCAGTTGGCAAAATTTGCTGCAAAGCGGCGGCAGCGGTGTGTTCGCCAAAGTGCAACCGTATATCGGGCAAACGGCTACCTGGCTGCTATCACAAGCGGCACACCTCGGGCGTTTTCTGATGCACTGCGGCCTGATGCTCATCTTCAGTGCTTTGCTCTACTATAAAGGTGAAGCGGTAGCACAGGGCGTCCGCCACTTTGCGCTTCGTTTGGGACGTGAGCGTGGCGATGCTGCCGTGATACTGGCCGCACAGTCTATTCGTGCTGTCGCGCTGGGTGTGGTGGTAACAGCAATTGTGCAATCGGTACTCGGTGGTATTGGCCTTGCCGTTTCCGGTATCCCTTATCCGACATTGCTTACCGTCGTGATGTTCCTTTTTTGTCTGGCGCAGTTGGGGCCACTTTTAGTGTTGATCCCCGCGATCATCTGGCTCTATTGGAGTGGCGATACCACCTGGGGCACCATTCTGCTGGTATGGAGCTGTGTGGTAGGTACTTTGGATAACGTGATACGCCCAATGTTGATACGCATGGGTGCAGACTTACCCATGCTACTGATCCTGTGTGGCGTGATTGGCGGTTTGCTGGCATTTGGTATGATTGGCCTGTTTATAGGTCCGGTGGTACTTGCCGTCTCTTACCGGCTACTCTCCGCCTGGATGAAGGAGACACCCTTGCCGGAAATCGTTGCAAGTACATCATCATCCCCCAACGATAGAGCGAAACAGTCACAATAGATTCGACATCCACAATAGATTCGACATCGCGGTGCTTAATACATAGCACCGCAAAAACGCACTTAATGATAAATAATATTAATGATTATTCTTAAGTCCACACGGATTATTCTGATAATCTCCGCATGAATCACGTATTTACATCAAATAGTTTGACAGTATCTATCGCCAGATAACACGTCAATTAAAAAAACGTTAACCATTAGGATGATTCTTAATGACTTAATGCCCCGCAAGTTCTAGCATTATTTATGAAACGATTGTCAACCGTTGTCTTATTTATCAAGCACTTCTTGTAATGAATGTTTGTGATGAATGTGTGTGACGACAACGCGAGTTTGCCAATGAGGTTTCCTCCTCGTCAGAGCTAGTAACGAATTGCTGTGTGTAGTCTTTGCCCATCCCCTAAGATGGGCATTTTTTTCTGTTTTTTCCTCAAGCTCCTACTGCTTTTGCTGAGAAATTGCGCCTTATCCTGTTTTTATCAATCTCTGCTTTTCAAGCGTTCATTAATGGATTATCTCTAACGTCTCTTTTTCACCAGGAGTCATTCTCTATGTTATATCCCCCTCTGGCACGCCGGGTGTGCCTGATGCTGGTCAGCCTGACGGTATACAATACGGCCATTGCCGATACTCGCCCATTGACCAGCCTGGAAGGCAAAACCATGGGGACCTATTACAGTGTGAAGATCAGCGGTGAACTGCCTGAGGATAAAACGCAGTTACAACAGGAAATCGATGCCCTGCTAGAGCAGGCCAACAACGATATTTCCACTTACCGTGAAGACTCCACGCTGTCGCGTTTTAATCGTTATCAAGGTAGCGATCCACAACCTATTCCCAGTGGTATGGCCGATATTATTCTGATTGCCCAACGTATTGGTCGGGCAACAGACAATGCTATGGATATTACCATCGGCCCCTTAGTCAATCTCTGGGGATTCGGACCACAAAAACAGCCAGTTACCATCCCCACTCAAGAGCAAATCGCTCAGGCTCGCAAAAGTGTTGGCTTACAACACCTTACTCTGATCAGCAACAGCAAGGGTGAGTGGTTGCAAAAAGATCTGCCTTCACTGTATGTGGATCTCTCAACGCTTGGTGAAGGCTATGGGGCCGATCTGTTAGCCCAGTTAATGACACGTAAAGGCATTACTAACTATCTGGTCTCTGTTGGAGGCGCCATTTCAAGCCGAGGCGTCAATGGACAAGGCATGCCTTGGCGGGTGGCAATTCAGAAACCTACAGACAGGGAGAATTCCGTGCAAGCAGCGCTCAACCTGCAAGGTTATTCCACCAGCACGTCAGGCAGCTATCGCAACTATTTCGAACAGGATGGTAAACGCTATTCCCACGTCATTGATCCAGCTACTGGTCACCCCATTAACCATACGCTGGTTTCTGCCACCGTGATTGCGAAAACCGCGCTCGAAGCGGACGGTTGGGACACAGGGCTAATGGTATTGGGAACGGAAAAAGCGCTGAAAGTGGCCGAACAGCACGGATTGGCTGTCTATCTGATTACCAAGACGGAGAATGGATTTGAAGCCGTGATGACACCACAGTTCAAAGCCTTCTTGCAAGAAGAAACCAAACCGTAACGCCGGGGGGCTGCTAATAAACAGCCCTACTCCCACCGTCATTCCCGCCCGCTACCGTCATTCCCGCGCAGGCGGGAATCTCTTGCAGAAGAAACGCGTTTATTCTCCCAGAGATCCCCGGCTTTCGCCGAGGATAACAAGGGGTAAAGTAACGCTGTCATCAGTTTCAGGCCCCGACATTGACGGAGCCTGCTGCTACATCATGATTACTTTTCTGCCAGCGTCAACCAGGTTTGCACTACGGTATCTGGATTCAGCGACAGGCTATCAATGCCCTGCTCCATCAACCAGATAGCAAAGTCTTCGTGATCGGATGGCCCCTGACCACAAATTCCCACGTATTTCCCTTGCGCCTTGGCTGCTTTGATTGCCATTGAGAGCAGTGCCTTCACTGCGTCGTTGCGCTCATCAAACAGCTCAGACACCACACCGGAATCACGATCCAACCCCAACGCCAACTGCGTCATGTCGTTAGAGCCAATAGAGAACCCATCGAAATGCGCCAGGAATTGATCGGCCAACAACGCATTAGAGGGGATCTCGCACATCATGATGACCTTAAGGCCATTCTCGCCGCGCTTAAGCCCTTGTTGCGCCAACTCAGCGATGACCGCTTCAGCCTGCGCCACCGTGCGCACAAACGGAATCATGACTTCCACGTTCGTGAGTCCCATATCATTGCGCACGCGTTTCACCGCCGCACATTCCAAGGCAAAACAGGCTTTGAAATCCGGAGAAACATAGCGCCCGGCACCACGGAAACCCAACATCGGGTTTTCTTCATCCGGCTCATAACGTTCGCCGCCCACCAGATTGGCATATTCGTTGGACTTAAAATCCGACAAACGCACGATGACACGCTTCGGCCAGAACGCTGCCGCCAGAGTGGCAATGCCTTCTGTCAAACGCGCAACGTAAAACTCGACTGGATCGTCATAGCCTTGCATCAACCCTTTAATTTCTTTTTGCAGTTCCGGCGTTTGGCTGTCGAATTCCAGCAGCGCGCGCGGATGCACGCCGATCATACGGTTAATGATAAACTCCAGCCGCGCTAGTCCCACACCATCATTTGGCAGACAGGCGAAATCAAATGCACGATCGGGATTGCCCACGTTCATCATGATTTTCAACGGCAGAGACGGCATTTCGTTGACTTGCGAACTTTTGACCTGAAACTCCAGCAGATCGGCATAGACGTATCCGGTGTCCCCTTCCGCACAGGATACAGTCGCTTTTTCGCCGTCATGAAGACGCTCGGTAGCATCACCGCAGCCGACTACCGCAGGAATGCCCAACTCACGGGCGATAATGGCCGCATGACACGTACGCCCACCGCGATTGGTAACGATAGCAGCGGCTTTCTTCATGATCGGCTCCCAGTCAGGATCGGTCATGTCAGTCACCAATACATCACCTGCCTGTACCAGATGCATTTCGCTGATATCCTGAATCACCTTCACCGGACCGGCACCGATGCGGTGGCCAATGGCTCGGCCCTCTGCCAGCACCTTGCCACGTTTTATCAATTGATAACGTTCCATCACCTGACCGTTGGAACGCACCGTCTCCGGCCGAGCTTGTACGATATAGAGTTTTCCACTATGTCCATCTTTCGCCCATTCGATGTCCATGGGGCGACCATAGTGTTTCTCAATCAGCAACGCCTGGTGCGCCAATGCCTCTACTTCAGCATCCGTCAGGCTGAAACGCACGCTCAGTTCTGAAGGCACATCCTCGACACGTACCTGTTTGCCATGATCCTGGCTGTCTGCATACACCATACGAATTTTCTTGGACCCCATGGTGCGGCGAACAATGGCCGGTTTATGATTGAGCAGTGTCGGCTTATGTACGTAAAACTCATCCGGATTCACCGCCCCTTGGACCACCATTTCCCCAAGCCCGTATGCTGCCGTGATAAACACCACCTGATCGAACCCGGATTCCGTATCCAGGGTAAACATCACCCCCGATGCAGCCAGATCCGAACGCACCATGCGCTGCACCCCGGCGGAGAGCGCCACACCACGGTGATCGTAGCCCTGATGCACACGATAAGAGATGGCACGATCGTTAAACAGTGAGGCAAAGACATGTTTCACCGCCACCATCACCGCATCAATACCCTGCACATTGAGGAAAGTCTCTTGCTGCCCGGCAAAAGAGGCATCCGGCATATCTTCTGCCGTTGCGGAGGATCGCACGGCAAAAGAGGCATCTTTTTCCCCTTCTGCCAGTTGATCGTAGGCAGCACAAATCGCCTGTTCCAGTTCGGGCTGAAACGGCGTGTCGATAATCCACTGACGAATTTGCGCTCCCGCTTTGGCGAGTTGGTTCACATCATCAACATCGGTATGATCCAGCAGTTCATAGATCCGCTGATTGATACCACTTTGCGTAAGGAAATCGTTAAACGCCTGCGCCGTTGTCGCAAAACCATTGGGAACCGATACGCCAAGTTCTGACAAATGGGTAATCATCTCACCCAGAGAGGCATTCTTGCCGCCTACCCGCTCAACGTCATGCATACCGAGCTGGTTATACCAAAGGACATTACGCAAATCAGGGCCGTTATTGGACATCGAAAATAATCCTTTCTGCATACGATTCCGGTCTGCATACCTAAGGATATGGAGACCATTGGGGATGTGTAAAAGTTTGGTTGGGCAATTGCCTCAACGTGCTGAATGTAGCATAGCGTTTAACAAACATGGGAAAGGTGAATCGTTCAACCTATGAAATAAAAACGATTTCACTGCAGAATCTTGCTTAACGGGGTAAAAATACAATACTGTAAAAGTTTAACTGGTTTATCATGAAGATAATGAAATGGCGTTTCATTAAAAATATCGTTCAACGCCAATTTTTGAACGAGTTTAGTGACTCTTTTTTGCCGAAAAAAACCCAGGAGTTGATGTGGAAAGAAGCGTCTTTTATATCTCTGATGGTACCGCCATCACTGCCGAAGTGTTAGGCCATGCCGTACTTTCCCAGTTTCCAGTCAACACAGTCAGCTATACGCTGCCGTTTGTGGAAAGTGAAGAACGCGCCAACGCGGTACGCGAGCGCATCAATACGCTCTACCAGCAAACGGGCGTGCGTCCTCTGGTTTTTTATTCCATCATCAGCCAGACCGTGCGGGATATTATCAACAGCAGCGACGGTTTCTGTCAGGATATCGTGCAGGCATTAGTTGCGCCATTACAACAGGAACTTAATATCCCGCCTTCCCCAGAAGCAAACCGCACTCATGGACTGACAGCCAAAAATTTGGGCAAATACGATGCGCGCATCGCCGCCATTGACTACACGCTCGCCCACGATGATGGCATATCATTGCGTAATCTCGATCAGGCACAAGTCATTTTGCTCGGTGTTTCACGCTGTGGCAAGACACCCACCAGCCTGTATCTCGCCATGCAGTTTGGCATTCGCGCCGCCAACTATCCTTTTATCGCCGATGACATGGACAATCTTCGCCTGCCAGAAGCGCTAAAACCGTTTCAACACAAGCTGTTCGGTCTCACTATTAATGCTGAGCGCCTGGCTGCGATTCGCGAAGAGCGGCGCGGAAACAGTCGCTATGCGTCATTGCGCCAGTGCCGGATGGAACTGAGCGAAGTGGAAGCACTGTTTCGGCGTCATCAAATTCCCTATCTCAACACGACAAACTACTCCGTGGAGGAGATCTCCGCCAAGATCATCGATATTTTAGGCATGAGTCGTCGCATGTACTAGTACATTATCATTTTTTACCAAAAGCGGGTTGAAATGCCTTCTAATTCGTTTATCGTGGACATCATGACTTCCCGGCGTTTCGTCGTAGAGAAGCAACCCATTTGGCTGGAGAAGGGAAAAGACTGACATTCGCTTAGCGCTATACCCTAAATAATTTCAGTTGCATGACAAAACGTTCACGTTTTGAACAGCGCTTGCGCTGGTCCGCAGAGTGAATCTCAGGATGCGGTTCATCAATCCCGATGAGTTTACTCAGGTAAGTGATTCGGGTTACAAATCTGCCAGAATCAGATTTGAGCGCCGCATGTAGCGGCCTAGTAAGAGGTGAAGCCTAGGGATGGGCTGAATAACGACTGCCGTCAACGCACATGCAACTTGAAATGTGACGGGTATATATCATCCCGCCGCCGTCTGACACGATGCGCGAGCCATCACTCCTGAGTCGTTTTGTCTTCGATAAGATAAAGCTTGTACAGGCGCTGGCTCATTCTAATGCGCTTACCAATTTGTTCAGCGGCGTTTCTTTGCGAGACGAACCGCCATGCGACACGGTCCCCTGACTGGCCCGTAAGCAGAGATATTTCATGTTAAAAACTGATGAGTTACGCAGTCAGCGGCTCGATCGTCTTATCACGCCGCATGCACTGCTAGAGCGACTACCTGTAGTGCCCATTGTCGCCGAAAATGTGACGTTGTCACGAAAAAAAATCGAAGACATTCTTGCCGGAAAAGATCCCCGTTTGCTGGTGATCATTGGCCCTTGTTCCATTCACGATGTTGATGCTGCGCTTGACTATGCGCAGCGGTTGTCTGCATTGCGCACTCGCTATCAGGATCGACTGGAAATAGTGATGCGCACCTATTTTGAGAAACCGCGCACCGTGGTGGGCTGGAAAGGCTTGATTTCCGATCCCGCCCTTGACGGCAGTTATCAGGTTAATCACGGTCTAACATTGGCGCGTCGTCTGTTACTGGATATCAACGCACTCGGTTTGCCCACAGCAACAGAGTTTTTGGATATGGTGACGGGCCAATACATTGCCGATATTATCAGTTGGGGAGCTATTGGCGCACGAACGACAGAAAGCCAAATCCACCGAGAAATGGCTTCCGCACTCTCATGCCCGGTGGGATTCAAAAACGGCACCGATGGAAATCTGCGTATCGCTATCGATGCCATTCGTGCTGCTCGCGCGTCACATATGTTCCTCTCACCGGATAAGCAAGGTCAGATGACAGTCTATCAAACGCACGGCAATCCCTATGGACACATCATTCTGCGCGGGGGTAAAAATCCCAATTACCACACTGCCGATATTCAGGCCGCCTGCGAGCTGCTGCGCGAATTCTCCTTGCCACCCCATTTGGTGGTGGATTTTAGCCATGGCAACAGCTACAAACAGTACCATAGACAAGTGGATGTGTGTGCTGATGTGTGCCAACAAATCCGTTCAGGATCTCGCGCCATCACCGGTGTTATGGTAGAAAGCTTCTTGGTTGAAGGTCAGCAACCATTGGCTTCGCCGCAAACGCTAGTTTACGGCAAATCAATTACCGATGGTTGTCTCGGCTGGCCGGAGAGTGAAACCCTGCTCTCACAGCTCGCCGATGCGGTAGACAGCCGCTTTTAGTTCCCCGCCTGTTATCACACTGCGCATGGCCTTCCTGACTGTGCGCAGCGTCAACGTCTTCCCTCGTGGCTGCATGTTATCTGCATATTAAGAAATCTTCACTTGATGTCACCTTTTAGCAACATGAAAATGATTCTCATTTATTAAGTTAATTATTTCTAATACGATAACATCCATCGCAGAACCACCACAGGAACAGACAATGCCGAACGCGATTTATGCTCAATACCTGCAAGCCAAAAATGACAACCCACGCCAATACGCCCGAGATATCGCGACAAAACTTGGCATCAGAGAGGCAGTATTGACACACGCGCGCGTCGGCCAGGATGCGCAACGCTTGCAAGGGGATGCCAAACGCTGGCTTCTGGCCTTAGAAAAGGTAGGTCAGACCAAATCCATTACGCGCAACACATATGCCGTACATGAGCACACAGGCATTTATGAAAATCAGCATCTGGATGGGCACGCAGGGCTGATCCTCAACCCTTACGCGCTAGACCTGCGCTTGTTTTTACATCAGTGGAACGCGGCATTCAGTCTGCGGGAAGAGACACCGCGCGGTGAGCGTCAGAGCATTCAATTTTTTGATCACCAGGGTGACGCCATCCTGAAGGTGTATGCCACAGAGCAGACCGATATGGCAGCATGGAATACGTATCTGGCTGAATTCGTTACCGATGTTAACCCTGAGCTGCAATTACGCCCAGAGGCACCGACACCCCATCAGGTTCCCGACATTGATAAGGCTGCATTTGAGGCTGAATGGCGTGCCATGACGGATGTACACCAATTTTTCATTCTGCTCAAACGTTATAATTTAACTCGCCAACAGGCATTCCGCGCCGTCAGTGACGATCTGGCCTGCCAGGTTGATAACAACGCACTGGCGCAAATT
Source organism: Serratia marcescens (assembly GCA_015548865.1). Taxonomy (GTDB): domain Bacteria; phylum Pseudomonadota; class Gammaproteobacteria; order Enterobacterales; family Enterobacteriaceae; genus Symbiopectobacterium; species Symbiopectobacterium marcescens_A. The sequence goes on from JADMXW010000002.1 coordinate 107,272, forward strand.
CTGACCGCCGCGCAACAAGATCAAAACGACATCATGGTTTTCGTTGGCAACCGCGGCTGTGTACAAATTTTTACCGGTCCCATCGCACGGGTGGAAAAAATGGCGCAGCACGCCGAGTGGATCAATATTTTCAACCCGGATTTCACCCTGCACCTGATTGAAGATGCGATTGCCGAAAGCTGGATCACCCGTAAACCAACCGCAGATGGTGTCGTCACCAGCTTGGAACTCTATGCGGCTGATGGTACGCAAATAGCACAGCTGTTTGGCCAGCGCACTGAAGGCACGCCAGAACAGGCACAATGGCGCAAACAAATCGGAGCACTCACCGCAAATAAGGAACTGGCCGCATGAAAAACTGGCTTTACGCACTGCTCCTGACGCTGCCACTGGGTGCCAGCGCCAATGAACGTATCGTCTCCATTGGGGGTGATGTCACCGAAATCATCTATGCGCTCGGCGCTGAGCAGCAGCTCATTGCACGTGACAGCACCAGCATGCACCCGGCAGCGGCGCAAACGTTGCCGGATGTCGGCTATATGCGTCAGTTGAATGCTGAAGGTATCCTGTCGTTAAAGCCGTCATTAGTGATTGCCAGTGAGTTGTCACAGCCCTCTCTGGTACTCAAACAAGTTGCAGACAGTGGCGTTAAAGTCATCATGGTGCCTGCTCAACCGACGTTGGAAAGCATTCCGCAAAAGATTAGCGTCATCGCACACGCGCTGCATAAAGAGAGTGAAGGTAAAGTCTTGACCGACCGCTATCAACAGCAGGTCTCTGCGGTAACACCGCAGTCGCTGCCGGTCAAAGCCCTGTTCGTTCTCAGCCACGGTGGCATGACAGCCATGGCCGCGGGGAAAAATACGCCAGCCGACACGGTGATCCGCGCGGCAGGGTTACAAAATGCCATGCCTGACGTCGTGCGCTATCAGCCGCTATCACAAGAAGGTGTTATTGCCAGCGCACCCGACCTGCTGCTGATTTCCGAGCAAGGTTTGAAGAGCCTCGGAGGCGAAGAGAAAATCTGGCAGTTGCCCGGCGTTGCGCTGACGCCCGCGGGTAAACAACGTCGCGTGGTGGTGGTCGACGATATGGCGATGCTAGGATTTACGTTGGAAACCCCTGCGCTGTTAACCACGCTACGCCACGCTGCCGAGCAGGTAAAATGAAGCTGCAACAACGCCCCCGCCTGATATTGGCGGGGCTGATGTGTTTCACTGTCTTGTTAATGCTGGGTGCCGCCAATATGGGGGCACTTACCCTTTCCTTTCGCGAATTGTGGTATGCCCCGCTCAGCGATCCCCTATGGCATATATGGTTGAACATTCGTCTACCGAGAGTTCTGCTGGCATTGCTGGTGGGAAGCGCACTCGCCGCTGCCGGAGCCGTAATGCAAGGGCTGTTCCGCAACCCGCTGGCCGATCCCGGCTTGCTTGGCATTAGCAGCGGTGCAGCCCTGTTTGTGGCCTTTGCACTGCTGATGCCTTTAGGCCATCCTCCGTTATTGGCACTCTACAGCCCGATGCTGGCTGCATTTGCGGGCAGTCTGGCAGTCACGTCGATTCTGTTTATGCTGGGACGCGATGAACGCGGTAGCGTTACACGCTTACTGTTAACCGGTATTGCTCTTAACGCGCTGAGCGGTGCTGCCGTCGGTGTACTGACCTACATCAGTAACGATCAACAGTTACGCCAGTTTTCACTTTGGGGAATGGGCAGCCTGGGACAAGCACAATGGCCAGTGTTACTGGTTGCTGCTTCTCTGATCATTCCCGCGCTGATAGGTGTGCAGTGCTATTCCCGCAAACTCAACCTGCTGCAGTTAGGTGATGAAGATGCACATTATCTCGGTGTGAAGGTAAAACAGACCAAACTGACTTTACTGCTGCTTAGCGCATTACTGGTTGGCACTGCTGTGGCAGTCAGTGGTGTCATTGCCTTTATTGGGTTAGTGATCCCGCACTTGGTACGTATGAACCTGAGTGCCGATCACCGCTGGTTGCTACCGGGCTCAGCGCTGGCGGGTGCAGGGCTGCTTATCGCCGCAGATACGTTGGCCAGAACCCTATTAGCGCCAGCAGAAATGCCCGTGGGTTTACTTACCAGTTTGATCGGGGGCCCCTACTTTCTTTGGCTCATCGTAACGCATAAGGGGCGAAATCATGACTAACCGTCTGATAGCCCAACATCTGCATTATCAGGTGGCTGGGCGTTCATTGATTCATGATGTTACGCTTGAGATTAACAGTGGTGAAATCGTCGCGATTATTGGCCCTAATGGTGCCGGGAAATCCACACTGTTACGCCTGTTAACTGGCTACCTGGCCCCAGACAGCGGTGAATGTTTGCTGGCGGGAAAAACACTTGCAGCCTGGCAACCTGACGCACTGGCAAAAACCCGCGCTGTCATGCGCCAACACGGTACGCTGAATTTCCCGTTTAGCGTGCGCGATGTTGTTGCCATGGGACGTGCACCTTACCGTAATGATCGGGTGCGCGACAAGGTGGTCGACCATGTGATGGTTCTCACTGAATGCACGGCCCTGGCTCAGCAGGATTATCGCCATCTTTCTGGTGGAGAGCAGCAACGCGTACAGTTGGCAAGAGTGCTGGCGCAGCTATGGCACCCGACACCCACCCCCTGTTGGCTGTTTCTGGACGAGCCGACATCCGCACTGGACCTTTATCATCAGCAACATTTGCTGCGGTTGCTCAAGCAGCTCACGCAGGAGCAGCCGCTTGCCGTATGTTGCATTCTGCATGACCTGAATTTGGCAGCGCTTTATGCCGACCGCATTGCACTGTTGCATCAGGGAAAACTGGTGGCACAGGGCGCACCGCAGGCCGTATTGCAGAGTGAAACGCTTACGCACTGGTATCAGGCTGATGTGCTGGTACACCCACACCCGGATGACGCCACACCACAGGTACTCTTGCGTCGTTAAACTAGCTTGAGCAAGACACTTCCAACGCTTTTCCCCACGCTGGCGGCGCTGCCGCCAGCCGTTCGTATTCAGGTTGTTCGTCATAGGGGCAAGAAAGGGCCTGGTGCAACTGCTGCAACGGGCCTACATCATCCTGTTCTGCCGCTTCAATAGCCTGCTGTGCCAGATAGTTACGCAGGATATATTTAGGGTTTGCTGCCTTCATGCTACGCTGGCGTTGTTCATCGCTTTGCGCCTCTTGTGCCAACCGAGCGCGATAGTCACTAAACCATGTGTCAAATGCCGCGCGATCGATGAATGTATCTCGCAGCGGAGAATCTGCATTCTGCACTTCGGTTTCACTCAGCAAACGGAATGTACGGGTATAGTCACTGCGCTCACGCGCCATCAAACTCAGCAAGCCAACCAAAAGATCGTTATCCCTGGCATCTGCATCAAAAAACCCCAATTTAGCGCGCATCAGTTGCCCAAAGTGCGCCATTAAGACCGGTTCATAACACCCCAGCGCAGTTTCAAGCGCTTCAACCGACAACAAACCTGAGAGCGCCTGCGCGAGTCGATGCAAATTCCACAACGCAACAGCAGGTTGGTTATCAAACGCATAGCGACCATGGTAATCGGAGTGATTACACACAAAATCAGGCTGGTAGTCATCCATAAAGCCGTAAGGGCCATAATCGAACGTCAGGCCAAGTATCGACATATTATCGGTATTCATAACACCATGGGCGAACCCTACCGCCTGCCAGTGAGCGACCATACGCGCCGTGCGTTCGACAATATCGGTAAACCATAACAGATAGCGCTGCTCATCATGCTGCCACTGAGGCCAATGATGCATAATGGCAAACTCCACTAGGCGCTTTACCTGCTCCGGCTGACGCGCATAGTAAAAATGCTCAAAATGGCCGAAACGGAGGTGGCTTTCAGCGACACGCATCAGCATGGCTCCCCTTTCTTCACGTTCGCGTTGAACGGGTTCATCACTGGCGACAATAGCCAACGCACGTGTGGTGGGAATCCCCAGATGGTGCAGCGCTTCTGAAGCGAGGAACTCGCGTATCACCGATCGCAGCACAGCGCGACCATCCCCCATACGCGAATAGGGCGTCAATCCAGCACCTTTTAGGTGCCATTCCATGCTGGAACCATCCGCCAGCCGTTGTTCCCCTAACAAAAGCCCCCGCCCATCACCCAGTTGCCCTGCCCAAACACCAAACTGGTGGCCACTGTAGACCTGCGCCAACGATAGCATACCGGGTAATAGTGTCTTTCCTTGCCAGATATCAATATGTTCGGGCTGAAACCAGCTGTCAGGCAACCCTAAATGCCGAGCCAATTCTGCGCTGTGATAAAGCAAACGAGCCCCCTGTAAGGGGGTGGACGAAAGCGCCGTGTAGTAACCGGGCAAGGTATCATAGTAATGGTGGGTGAATCTGAGTCCCTGAGTCATCGTCGTTATGTCACTCTACTGCGGCTGCCAAATTTAAGTGTAGAACGCCAGCAGAGAAATAAACACAGACAAAACACAGGGATAATGGATTAAGCAGCGGGCGTCAGTTCATGCTCTAGCGCATGCAAGGGAATAGCAGGCCACAGTTTACCTTGTACCGCATCGACATTAAGTTGATTTACTTTTTGTAAATGATCGCGGGTATCAATGCCTTTGGCGATCACCCCAATTCCCCGTTGGTGGCTTTTCATTACGTGGAGCAAGGGATCCATTATCAGGTCGGGTGCGGGCCGAGAAAGGATATCCCAGACCAGTTTAGGATCAATTTTGACATAACTCAGTAAACCATCATGAAATGCTTTCAGGTTTACCTTGCCTGAGCCGAAGTTATCCAACCACAAGGGAAACATGTTGCTGAGCTCTGTGATGTCATTATTCCCTTTACCTTCGGACAGACGTGGAAAAGCTTCATTAATTTCCAGATGCACAAAGGGTAACGCACGAATGGCATTACGCCGGGGAATGGATGCCATCAGTATTTCGGCGCAATGTTTCTCAATGCGCCACACCAATAAAAATCGGTGTAATTTGAGCCATTCCGCCTTGCGCCGAATGATATCAATTTGCTCATCCAACAATGCCAGCTTCTGCGCGGTGGTCAACATGCTCATCAAAATATCGCCCGGCACGCTGAGTTTACCATCGCTACTATTGAAACAGCCCACCATTTCCAAGGCCAGCAAACGCTCATCTCGGCTATAGATAGGCCAGAACAGGTATTCACTTTCGTAATCAACGTCTAACGAAATTTTCATGATATATGTCTACAGAGAAAAGCGTTCAATTTCACTCTAGCGCTAACGATGAGCACTCAACAATCCCTTTTTCACTATCCTTATACTCCCCTTACAGTGATGTCACGCTGTTAACGGTTGTTTGCTGACAAGGGGACGTGTGACTAACGGATATTCTCCGCCAACCACGCATTCATTTGTTGCAGTTCAGACTGCTGTTCGGGAAACTGTTTAAACAGAGATTCCCCGATGGCAATAATATCAGCCACGCGATAAGCACACCCTTGTAAGGCAAGAGCCAGCGCTTCAAGCGGCGCAGGATTCAGGCTGTCCGTATAGAGTTGACTGCGCACAATAACGCCACGATCGACATCCATATGCAGTTCAACGCCGCCCCAAGGGAAACGGGTATCCAGCATATGGGTAAAATCCGGTGCCTGACCAAAATTCCATTCCCAGCTGCTTTGTTTGGCAAACTGCTCACGAAAACCAGGAAGATCCGGCATTTGTATCGGAGAGATGTGCTCAGCCGTACAGCTGTCGCCATAATAAGTGAAGAATGCGTCGCGCACGGCATCACACACCTGCGCGTGATCGATATCCGGCAACAGTTCCACCAAATTCGCGACTCTTGACCGCACCGAGGTGATGCCCTTGGCTTGCAATTTTTTCACATCCGGGTTGAGGTAGTTTGCCAGACGGGAAAGGTCAGCATTGAGCAACAGCGTACCGTGGTGAAAACCGCGATCTTTGGTTTCACGGTAGGCAGAACCCGAAATTTTACGCTCACCGTCTGCTGTTGCCACAACCAGGTCGTTACGCCCAGAGGCAGAGGCATTCACCCCCAGCGCCGTAAGTGCATTAAGAATAATGGTCGTGGAGACGCTTTTATCGTATCCCGGCTTTCCTGCCATAAAAGTAAAACAGGTGTTACCCAAATCGTGAAAAACGGCACCGCCACCGCTGCTGCGCCGCGCAAGTTTAATGCCATCCTCGTCCATCTTGCGGGTATTGCACTCTTTCCACGGGTTTTGGGCCCGGCCAATCACCACAGTTTCTGCATTACGCCACAGGAACAATACGTGCTGCGTTGGCGACATCTGGCGAAAGATACACTCTTCCACCGCCAGATTAAACCAGGGATCATAGGAGTCAGACAGTAATAAACGGAGTGAAGACATTGAGGCTCCCTGCGCGAACAGCCCGCCCATATCGGCAGCCGTTATTTCAGATTGGGATCAGATTCGACGCGCTTGCCAGTACGCGCGTTTCCAATAAACATTATCCAATGACGATCGCATTACGCCCTGACTGGTAGAGGCGTGAATAAACTGATCGTCTTTATCATAAATGCCAACATGCAACCCGCTGCTACCGCTGCCGGTTTTAAAAAATACCAGATCGCCCGGCAGCAGATCATCTCGATCAATACGCGTACCCAGTTCAGTTTGCGCTTCGGTGGTACGAGGCAGTTGCATACCAAAACGATCGCGAAAGGTGAGATAGACAAAACCAGAGCAATCAATGCCACGGTGATCTAACCCACCATAGCGATACGGTGTACCGCGCCACTGCGTGAGCTGCTCGTTGAGTTGGCTTATCACCATGATGGAGTCGCCCAGACGGACGTTGGGCGGCGGCGCGCGATGGCTGCTGCACCCGACCAAAAACAAACTTGCTATCAACAACCCCTGAATCAAGCGCATCTGCGGTATCCTGCGACTATCGGCTCATGTTCTTGTTCACCGCTTCCTGCGATAAATATCACGCTATCAGAATGATATTGCTGTCTAATTTAGCGTTGATTTCCCTGTCATTGCAAGTCTGATGCCTTAAATGACAGGTTACTCAGAAACAGGCACTAACCAATCACGCTCACCAACACGATGTCGTTGGAAGTCGATGCCAAAGACCGGGGCCAGACGGTCAGGTTGCATCACCTCTGTCGCACTGCCAGAATCAATCAAGCTACCATTTGAAATCAACCAGATATCGTCGGCTTGCTGTAAGCTGTGGTTTAAATCATGGGCGCTGGCTAACACAATTAATCCAGCTTGGCACAACACTTTCAGCATGGCATCTAATGCAACGCGCTGCGCCACATCCAGACCGGTAGCAGGTTCATCCAATACCAACAGTCGAGCATAAGGATTAAGCGAAGGCCACACCTGCAAAAATACGGCAGCAAGGCGCACGCGCTGCCATTCACCGCCAGATAACTCTGTCAACGGCCGCGTCAGTTTATCTGTTAACATCAGGCGAGTGGCCAGTTGCGCAACCACTTCATCTACCGCGATAACACTTGCCTGCCCCGGTTGGTGTAAAGCCAGATATTGGAACACGGGCATCAGTGCACTCGGGCTTTGCTGCTGCGACAAATAAGCGCGGCGCAACGCAAGGTCCCTCGCGGACAAATCCGCGAGGGTCATACCTTCCAGTTCCACACGCCCTTCCCCCTCCAACAGCCCGGAAACACGCGCCAACAAGGTGCTTTTCCCTGAACCGTTAGGCCCGACAACATGAATCAAGCGCCCGGCATAGGCACTGACACTGACCGGGTGTAAACGACGACCACAGGCTACATTCGTCAGCCGTAGTGCACAGGGAACGTGGTGTTTCAACTCTTGCGTTAACAATTACTCTGCCACCGCCGCATCAATGGCGTTGATGATCATTTTGTCATCAGGCGCAACATCGGGAGAAAAACGCTGAATCACGTTGCCATCTCGCCCAATCAGGAATTTTTCAAAGTTCCACAGGATATCTTCCGGATGTTTAGGTGCGCGCCCCTTGTTGAGTAAACGCTCATAGAAACCGCTGAGCAGATTCCCCTTGGCTTTGGGCTGAGCGGCAATCAGATGACGGTACAGAGGGTGGCGCTGCTCACCGTTCACTTCAATCTTGCTGAACATGGGGAACTGCACACCAAAGGTGGCACGACAAAATTCTTGAATCTCGGCATCGCTGCCCGGCTCTTGCCCGGCAAATTCATTGGAAGGGAAACCCAATACGACAAAACCACGTTCGCGATAAGTTTCATACAGTTTCTCCAACGCATCATACTGTTTGGTTAAACCGCACTTTGAGGCCACATTAACAATCAACGCCACTTGCCCCTGATAAGCGCCAAACGTGGTCGCCTCACCGTTAATAGTGGTCAACGGGATTGCATAGATGTCGTTACTCATAGTCACCTTCCTGTTGTACGTCATTAAGTTACATTTACCGGATTACGCCTGCGCAATAGCAGCCAAATAAATAACGGTGCGCCAAGCGTTGCAGTGATCACACCGATAGGCAGTTCAGCCGACGGGAGCATCACACGCGCCATGGTGTCGGAGAGCGAGAGCGTCATTGCACCTGCCAATCCGCACCCTGTCAGCAAATAACGTTGATCGGTCAACCCCATCAGGCGCAGCGCATGAGGCACAATCAGCCCAACAAAACCGATAACGCCAGCCAACGCGACACTGATGCCCACCAGGATACCCACAACCAATACCAAAAGATTACGCCAGCGGTAAACGGAGATCCCCAGTTGCCGGGCCTGAATTTCGCCGAGAGAAAGGCGGTTCAGCGTTTGCCCTTGGCGACTTAACCACATCAGACAAGGCAACAGCGCCACCATCAGCCACCCGTAACGCCAGTCAACACCGCTGAATCCTCCCAACATCCAATACATCAGTTGGCGTAAATCCAGACTGGTACTGAAATAGACTGCCCAGGTCATTACGGCACTGCAAACAATTCCCAGCGCTACGCCAATCAGCAACAGGCGCGCATTCGAAATATGACGACGAGCAAAGTGTAATAACAGGAATGTGGTCGCGAGCGCGCCCACAATAGCACCAACGCTCAGCACCCAAACGGGCTGTAGCCCCTGCCCGAGCAGTACGCCAAGGACCAACGCCACGCCAGCGCCATTAGCAACACCCAGCAAACCCGGTTCTGCCAGCGGGTTATCAAAAATAGCCTGCATGACGGCCCCCGACATTGCCAGACTTGCCCCCACCAGCATAACAGCCAGTGTCCTCGGCAAGCGCAGCTGCCAGATGAAAACACGCTGTGCATCATCCCACCATGCCCAAGGGGCAACCCAGCGGTCCCCGGCACATAACCCGATAATCAACGTCATCGCCGCCAGCAGCGCCAACACCACAATGCGTTGCCGATCGTGATAATGCTGCCGCGAACGCAACAGCGAGTATCCCTTGTTCAATGACTGCATAACGCTATCCTGTGCACTGCGGTCATACCGCGCAAAATCAACTATGCTTAGCTTAAAACCTATCCCAGTAGCGTCATTGGCGCGGCCAGTTGGCCACGGACAACGCGCAGAAACCAGGCCTACACGCAGTACGTGAAGATATCGAGCACAGCCCTGGGCTAAAATGGCAAGAAAAATGGCCCTAATGGGATAAGCTCGTAACCGGATTTTCGTGACGCGACGCGACACCCTCCCCATGTCGCTCCCCCTGCCAGAGGAGATCATTACCATGTGGAACTGGCTAAGAGAGACAACGACGCAGTACCCGGCCAACGGATCCTCTGCTTCGACGCTACCTCGCCGCACACAATGCAACGACTGTGAGTACAGCTTTTTCAATCATGACGCTATGTTACCGTTCGACAGCCTTAACGAGTGCCAATGTAACGAACATAGCGTTAACACACGCCATTCGTCCAGCGCAGACATACATGACACCTGGTAGTCGCTAAAACGCCACCTTGCGTCGTCCTGTCAGCCAAGCACCGACAAATTCAGGCACTACCGAGGTGGCCGAACCGTAGATTTTCTCATCAAACTGGCTCTCTACCTGGCTGGGTTCCAGATTAAGCTCTATGGTATAAGCACCATGTGTATGCGCTTCATGGACAAAACCGGCGGCAGGATAGACGTGCCCAGAGGTACCAATGGCAATGAAATAATCAGCTTGTTCGAGTGCCTGATAAATACGCTCCATACCAAGGGGCATTTCGCCAAACCACACCACATGGGGGCGAAGCGGTGCAGGAAACTGACAGCAGTGACAACGTTCATCAGCAGCAACATCACCCGTCCACTCGATAACCTGTCCGCTATGGCTGCAGCGTACCTTGAGCAATTCGCCGTGCATATGAATAACCCGCTGACTGCCCGCGCGTTCGTGCAGGTTGTCGATATTTTGCGTCACCAACAGGAAATTATCCCCCAGCGCCGCCTCAAGATTGGCTAACGCCAAGTGAGCTGCATTCGGCACCACCTCTGGTTGCTGCAATTGCCTACGGCGTGCATTGTAAAACGCCTGCACCCGTTGCGGATCGCGTTTAAACCCTTCCGGGGTCGCCACATCTTCCACCCGGTGCTCTTCCCAAAGTCCATCCGCTGCACGAAAGGTTCGAATGCCGGATTCTGCTGAAATCCCCGCGCCGGTCAGAACCACCACGCGCGGGCTTTTTGATTCATTCACCGCCAGATAATCCTTATGGAAAATTCGTGAACGCAGACGCTGCTGACGCAGCCGTTTTCCTTGATGAAACCGAATCATCCGTTGACGCGTATGCATGTCTGCTCCTGTGATAACGGGGTAGCGTGTTGTTAGCGTTGTGTGCTTTTTATTACCAAGAAAAACTATTACACAGAAAAATGCAACAGGGCGGCTCCCCGAACACCACCAGCATCGCCATAGCGCGCTTTCTCAATTCGAGGCAGGCGAGCCACGGGCAACAAGTAATCAGGCAGTCTAGCAGGTAGAAACTGGTAGATTTCATCAAAATTAGACAATCCGCCCCCCAGCACCAATAAGTGGGGATCAAACATTGTCAACAGATTCCCCACACAGGCAGCGAGCACGCTCATATAACGATCAACGTGCGCTAACGCATTAGCCTCGCCTGCGCGATAGTGGCGAATAATAGTGACTGCATTGAGACTTTCACCGTAAGTATGTGCATAGAGCCACTCAAAGCCCCGTCCAGAAATATAGTTCTCAATACAGCCTGATTGACCACAGCCACATTTTACCCGCGGAATATCATCACCCATGATATCCAGCGCATCCACCGGTAAGCGAAAATGGCCGAACTCTCCGGTAATGCCGTTGCGACCGTCAATCACTTCGCCGTTAATCACCAGACCGCCACCAACGCCGGTACCCAAGATCAGTCCTAAAACAACGGGATATTGACGAAACTCTCCGTCCCAGGCTTCCGAAAGCGCAAAGCAATTGGCATCATTCGTCATACGCACATCGCGCTGCAACAGGCGTTGTAAATCAGCCTGTAACGGCTTTCCCATGGTTGCTGGCAGATTAGCCGTAAACAACGCACCATCATCGCCGGACATACCAGGAAAACCGACACCAATACTCCCCGCGTTGCCCGTCAGGGCATCCGCCTCTTGGGTAAGCGCGACAAAGGCCGCCAACAAGGCATCGTAGTCATTACGCGGCGTAGGCACCCGTTTATGCCAGACGGAATTCATATCCGTATCAAAGACGCCGACTTCAATTTTGCTGCCGCCCAGGTCAAAACCATAATACATGGCTCACTCCTCTGTGGCTGAATAGGTTGCGCGATTGCCTGCGTAACGCTGTCCTACATTGATCTTCTCAACATGACACCCATACAGCGTGCTACTGCCCACTTAACACGCGTGCAGGTTCGATGCGACTGGCCCGCCGTGCCGGATACCAGCTGGCGAGCAAGCTCAGTGCCACGGCTGTGAGCAGCACCAGAACGACATCCATCATGTGTAACTCAGACGGCAGGAAATCGATAAAATAAATATCCCCCGACAGAAAATGGTGCCCGGTCAACGACTCCAATCCGCGAATAATGGAGCTCAGTTGCAGCGTCGCCACGACACCGATAACCGCCCCGATCACACACCCGAGCAGGCCAGCCAGTAGACCATACCAAATAAAAATGGCGCGGATAAGCCTGTCACTCGCCCCCAACGTACGCAATACGGCAATATCGCTGCTCTTGTCTTTCACTGCCATCACCAGCGTGGAGACGATATTAAAACAGGCGACGCCGATCACCAGCACCATCGCTAAATACATGATAGTCCGAATCATCTGGATGTCGCGATACATGTAACCGTAGGTGCCAATCCAGTCACGAATATAGATATAGGTGTCAGTCACTTTTCCCGCATCGCGCACCAGCTTGCTGGCGGCAAACACGTCATCAACCTTGATGGCGATACCGGAGATATCATCGCCCATGTCGAGATACTGCTGCGCATCAGTCAACGGAATCAATGCCAAACTATGATCAAGCTGACCGCTTAGTTGCAGAATACCGCTGACGTGCAGACGAATGCGTTTGGGTTGCAACAGCTTCATCTGCGGATCGCTGTTTGGGATCATCACCGTAACCCAATCCCCGGTTTTCACCTCGAGCGCCTGCGCAACACCTTTCCCGAGGATAACCTGTTGCTCGCCCGCTTTAAAATTAGCCCAAGCGTCCCCGGCAACAAAATTTGGCAAAGCGCTCAAGTGTGACTCCTGCTGGGGATCAACACCTTTCATCTGAATTGCACGTAGCTTGGCGCCACTCTCCAGCAGCCCGGTAAAATGAATATAAGGTGCAGCAGCAACAATGCCTGGCACCTGTTCCACTTTCGGCAACATAGCCTGCCAACCGGTAAAGGGTGGGTTTACCGGTTCCATTTCACCATGGGGCACCACCGCTAAAATACGATTTTTCAATTCTCGCTCGAAGCCGTTCATGGCGCTAAGGCCGACGATCAGTACCGCTACCCCAAGCGCAATACCGATAGTAGAAATCACCGATATCAGTGAAACCATGCCACCGCGCCGACGGCCCCGGCTAAAACGCAGCCCAATCAGCAGGGAAAGCGGGGGAAAACTCATTGTGACGCTCCCATCAGAGTTGACGTCTGCTGGAGTTGCCCGTCACGCATTTCCAACTGCCGACGCAAACGCGCAGCCAACGATAAATCGTGCGTTACCACCAAAAAAGCCGTGCCCTGACGTACATTTAACTCGCCCAGAAGTTCAAAAATGGTATCAGCGGTACGTTGATCAAGATTACCGGTGGGTTCATCCGCCAACACCAGCGACGGGTTATTTACCAGCGCTCGGGCTATCGCCACACGCTGACGTTCGCCTCCCGACAATTCGCTGGAACGGTGCTCGCGCCGCGCATCCAGCCCAACGGCCGCCAACATAGCGCGTGCCCGCTCTTGCGCCTGCGCCGGAGGTGTGTTGCCAATCAACAGAGGCATCGCCACGTTTTCCAATGCAGTAAAATCGGGTAATAAATGGTGGAACTGATAAATAAAACCCAGTTCACGGTTGCGCAGCGCCGATTTTGCCGCGGCAGAAAGCCCGCTTAACGCCTGACCTTTGAATATCACATCGCCCGTGGTAGGGGCATCCAGCCCACCCAACAGATGCAGCAGGGTACTTTTTCCGGAACCGGAACTCCCGACGATAGCCATCATTTCACCATTTTGCATGCTGAACGTCACATGACGTAGCACCTCGGTGGACAACTTACCTTCCTGATAGGTTTTACACAGGTCATTACATTGCAACAACAGGGAATCATTCATAGCGTAAAGCCTCTGCGGGATGAACGGCGGCGGCGCGCCATGAAGGGTAAAGCGTAGATAACAGTGCAACGATCATTGCTGCCAGTGCAATAGTCACCACCTGCACAGCATCAATATGAACCGGCAGCGCGGCACCATCCAGCAACAGTCCCAACGCTGGGATCAACGTATTTAGCTGGCTGGCCAACAGCGTACCAAGCAACGCGCCCAATAGCGCGCCAATCACCCCTGCACTCCCGCCCTGCACCATAAACACCGCCATGATCTGGCGCTGAGTGAGCCCCTGCGTTTGCAAAATGGCTACCTCACCCTGTTTTTCCATCACCAACAACCCCAATGATGTAATGATATTGAACGCCGCCACCGCGACGATCAGACTCAATAGCAGCCCCATCATGTTTTTTTCCATGCGAACCGCCTGAAACAACTCGCCCTTGCGTTCACGCCAATCTTTCAACACGAATCCGTCCGGGATCGGTTGCGCACTGAATGCAACAATATCCAACGGATTTTCCAACCATAAGCGCCAACCGGTGATATGCCCTGCTGGATAACGCATCAGACGCGACGCATCCTGCTGATTTACCAGCATCTGGTAACCATCCACCTCGCTACCGGCGGCAAAGGTTCCTGCCACTGTAAACAAACGCTGGCTAGGAATACGGCCCATCGGCGTCAGTTGGCTTGCTCCGGTAACCATAATTCGCAGTTGCTCACCGCGCTTCACCCCAAGCTGAGAGGCCAACTGTTCGCCGAGGATCACCTGATATTCACCGGGTTGGAGTTGTGTTAACTGCGTATTTTTCAAATAACGCGACAAAGGTTCAGGCTCATCGGGATTAATCCCCAACATCACGCCCACCGCAACACTGCGCGCGCTTTGCAACACCACTTCGCCCGTGGTGATGGGCGCAATACGTGTGACGCCTTGCATAGCACTCAACGATGAAGCAGGTAATGCCTGCGGATCGAGCGAACCGTTTGCCGTGGTCACCACCGCTTGCGGCATCAACCCCAGAATACTTTCCTCAAGTTCCCGTTCAAATCCATTCATAACCGACAATACGGTCACCAGGGCCATCACACCCAACGTGATGCCAATAGCCGATAACCAGGAGACAAATCGCCCGAAGCGATCCGATGCTCGCCCACGCATGTAACGCAGGCCAATAAATAATGCGACAGGTTGATACATGAAATCCGTCTGGATAAGGTTGCTAAAGCAAAGTGATCAAGGATAATAAAGGGTCATATCACTTTATGGAACCCTACCCCGCTTTCTACACTGCTTTTTCTTATGCTGGAACGGGGCAACACCAGATATTCGGATTATGCCTGAACAAAATCGCTATGCCCTGCCCGTAAAAGCGGGTGAACAACGCCTGTTGGGTCAGCTCACCGGTGCCGCCTGTGCCGTTGAGTGTGCCGACATTATTGAACGCCACGCTGGGCCGGTAGTGCTTATCGCGCCTGATATGCAAAACGCGCTACGGCTACGAGATGAACTTCAGCAGTTTACCGCTCATCCTGTCAGTACATTGTCTGACTGGGAAACGCTGCCTTACGACAGTTTTTCTCCACATCAAGAGATCATCTCGGCACGCCTCTCCACGCTTTATCACTTACCGGGGATGACGCGTGGTGTGCTGGTGTTACCAGTTAACACGCTGATGCAACGTGTTTGCCCACATACCTTCCTGCACGGCCATGCGTTAATGGTGAAAAAGGGGCAGCGTCTCTCTCGCGATAAGTTGCGTGCTCAGTTGGAGCAAGCGGGTTATCGCAGTGTCGATCAAGTAATGGAGCACGGTGAGTTCGCAACCCGAGGCGCACTGTTGGACCTCTTCCCTATGGGAAGCGAGGAGCCCTACCGTATCGATTTTTTCGACGACGACGTAGACAGCCTGCGCGTATTTGATGTCGATAGTCAACGCACCCTGCACGAAGTTGCGCAGATTAGCCTGCTACCCGCGCATGAATTCCCCACGGACAAAAATGCCATTGAGCGCTTTCGCAGCCGGTGGCGCGAAATGTTCGAGGTACGTCGCGATGCAGAGCACATTTATCAGCAAGTCAGTAAAGGCACCTGGCCAGCAGGTATAGAATATTGGCAGCCGCTGTTTTTTGAACAGCCGCTCAGCACCCTGTTCAGCTATCTTCCCAGCAATACACTGCTCGTGAACACGGGCGATCTCGAATCGAGCGCCACCCGCTTTTGGTCCGATATTCAACAACGTTTTGAAAGCCGTCGTGTGGACCCGATGCGTCCGCTATTACCACCAGAATCGTTGTGGCTGCGTGTCGATACCTTGTTCAGCGAACTCAAAGCCTGGCCGCGCATTCAGCTAAGTAAAGATACGCTGCCGGAAAAAACAGCAAACCGTAATCTCGGTTACCAGACGCTGCCGGATATTGCCGTTGCACACCAGAACAAAGCGCCGTTGGATGCACTGCGCCGCTTTTTGGAAGGATTCACCGGGCAGGTTATCTTTTCGGTCGAAAGCGAGGGGCGCCGTGAAACGCTTCAGGAATTACTGGCACGCATTAAACTGGCACCAACGCCGATCGCCAGACTGGATCAGGCTGATAAACCCGGCACTTACCTGATCATCGGTGCCAGCGAGCACGGTTTTATTGATACCTTACGTCAACGGGCATTGATTTGTGAGAGCGACCTGCTCGGAGAACGCGTTGCACGCCGACGCCAAGACAGTCGCCGTACCATCAACACTGACACGCTGATCCGTAATCTGGCGGAACTCCACCCAGGTCAGCCAGTGGTGCATTTGGAGCATGGTGTCGGGCGTTATGTCGGCCTCACGACGCTGGAAGCGGGCGGTATCACAGCGGAGTACATGATCCTGACCTATGCGGGCGAGGATAAACTTTATGTGCCCGTATCATCGCTACACCTTATCAGCCGTTATTCAGGCGGGGCCGATGAAAACGCACCACTGCACAAACTGGGCGGCGATGCCTGGTCACGCGCGCGTCAAAAAGCGGCAGAGAAAGTCCGTGATGTAGCGGCCGAACTGCTGGATATCTACGCACAGCGTGCAGCAAAAAGCGGGTTTGCCTTTAAACACGATCGTGAGCAGTATCAATTATTCTGCGAAGGCTTCCCCTTCGAAACCACCCCCGATCAGGCGCATGCCATCAATGCCGTGCTGAGCGATATGTGCCAACCACTGGCGATGGACCGTTTGGTGTGTGGTGACGTGGGCTTCGGCAAAACCGAAGTTGCGATGCGCGCCGCGTTTCTTGCCGTGGAAAACCACAAACAGGTTGCGGTACTGGTGCCGACAACGCTGCTGGCACAACAGCACTACGATAATTTCCGCGATCGCTTTGCCAACTGGCCTATCCGTATCGAAATGCTCTCGCGTTTCCGCAGTGCCAAAGAACAGGCTCAGGTGCTGGAACAAACGCAGGAGGGCAAGGTAGATATTTTGATCGGCACACACAAGCTGCTGCAAAGTGATGTGCACTGGCGTGATCTTGGCTTACTGATTGTGGATGAAGAGCACCGTTTTGGCGTACGTCATAAAGAGCGTATCAAAGCAATGCGTGCCGACGTGGACATCCTGACGCTCACCGCCACCCCCATCCCACGCACGTTGAACATGGCCATGAGCGGCATGCGTGACCTTTCCATTATCGCCACACCGCCTGCCCGTCGTCTGGCAGTAAAAACCTTTGTGCGCGAGTATGACGCTCTGCTGGTGCGTGAAGCAATGTTGCGCGAAATTTTGCGCGGTGGGCAGGTTTATTATCTTTACAACGACGTAGAAAATATCGAGAAAGCGGCTCAACGGCTGGCAGAACTGGTGCCTGAAGCCCGTATCGCAATTGGTCACGGTCAAATGCGCGAACGGGATCTGGAACGCGTTATGAGCGATTTCCACCACCAACGTTTTAACGTGCTGGTGTGTACCACCATCATTGAGACCGGTATTGATATTCCCAGCGCCAATACCATTATCATTGAGCGTGCCGACCATTTTGGTCTGGCCCAGTTACACCAGTTGCGTGGTCGCGTTGGACGTTCACACCATCAGGCCTATGCTTACCTGCTGACCCCGAACCCAAAAGCCATGAGCACTGATGCACATAAACGACTGGAGGCTATTGCTTCACTCGAAGATCTGGGTGCCGGTTTTGCTCTGGCAACGCACGATCTGGAGATTCGCGGCGCAGGTGAGTTACTCGGTGAAGATCAAAGCGGACAAATGACCACGGTTGGTTTCTCGCTCTACATGGAGTTGCTGGAAAGCGCGGTGGATGCGCTTAAAGCCGGACGTGAGCCATCGTTGGAAGATCTTATCAGCAGCCAGACTGAGGTTGAATTACGCCTGCCCGCCCTGCTGCCTGAAGCCTTTATCCCTGACGTTAACACCCGCTTATCGTTCTACAAACGGATTGCCAGTGCCAAAACGGATAGCGAGTTGGACGAACTGAAAGTGGAACTGATCGATCGCTTTGGTACCCTGCCGGATGCCACTCGCCACCTGTTACACATCGCAGCCCTGCGTCAACGCGCACAAACGTTGGGTATCAAACGTATCGAAGGCAACGAAAAAGGTGGATTTATCGAGTTCAGCGCACACAATCGTGTCGATCCCACTCACCTAATCGGTTTGTTACAACGCGATCCCCGTGTCTATCGTTTAGACGGTCCTACCCGATTGAAATTTATTAAAGACCTCAGCGAACGGACACAACGTCTGGATTTCATCGCTGCATTGTTGGCAGACATGGCCCAGCATACATTGGCTGCATGATCTCCCGGGGGCGCTGTTATCGCAGTGCCCTCGCCTTTTCCCTATACAAGTCTCCTCGCACACAGTAAAATCGCCGCCTTTTTCTTGTTACCGGGGAGATAAGATGTTTATCGGTTTTGACTACGGCACGGCAAACTGCTCCGTTGCGCTGATGCAAAATGGTACGCCACGTCTATTGCCTCTGGAAAACGGCTCTCCCTACCTCCCATCCATGTTGTGCGCTCCGACGCGTGAAGCCGTCAGCGAGTGGTTATGGCGTCATCATCAGGTAGAAGCCCTGGATGAAAATGCGCAGCTGCTACGGCGAGCCATCAGCTATAACCGTGATGAGGATATTGTCGTTGAGTCTCACAGCGTACGCTTTGGTCAAACTGCGCTGGCACGCTATATGGACGATCCGGAAGAGGTTTGGTTTGTCAAATCGCCCAAATCCTTTTTAGGCGCAGTAGGGTTAAAAACGCAGCAGATCGCCTTTTTTGAAGATTTGGTCTGCGCCATGATGCTGCACATTCGCCAACAAGCAGAGCAGCATGCAGGAGAGATCATTACACAGGCGGTGATTGGTCGGCCCATTCATTTCCAAAGTATTGGCGGCGATGCCGCAGATAAGCAAGCACAGGATATTCTTGAACGCGCAGCAACCCGCGCTGGGTTTCGTGATATTGCTTTTCAGTTTGAGCCTGTCGCTGCCGGGCTGGATTTTGAGGCAACGTTAGGTCAAGAGACACGGGTACTGGTGGTAGATATCGGTGGGGGAACAACTGACTGCTCAATGTTGCTAATGGGGCCAGAGTGGCACCGCAAGCGGGAACGACATGCCAGTCTGCTGGGACACAGTGGATGCCGTACAGGCGGTAACGATCTTGATATCCAGCTTGCCTTCAAACAGTTTATGCCGCTGCTCGGTATGAATGGCATGACGGAAAAAGGTATTGCACTGCCAACATTGCCCTGGTGGAATGCAGTCGCCATCAACGATGTTCCGGCGCAAGGTGCATTTTACAACAATGCAACCCGCGCACTTATCAACGAGATGATACGTGATGCACGCGAACCGTCACAGGTCAAACGCTTGTTAACCGTTTGGCAACAGCGTTTGAGCTATCGATTGGTTCAGCAAGCAGAAGCGTGCAAAATTGCCTTGTCTGATGCAACCATGACCCATGCCACACTCACGTTTATCGAAACTGCGCTGGCCACAAGCGTCTCTACCGAAGAGATGATTCAGGCCATCACTCAGCCCGTATCGCAGATTCAAACCCAGATCCGTCAGGCACTGGATGACAGCAGCACTCGACCGGATGTCATCTACCTGACCGGTGGCAGTGCCCGCTCACCGCAGTTACGCCTCGCTGTACAGCAGACGCTACCGGATATCCCTATCGCCAGTGGCGATGATTTTGGTTCTGTTACAGCGGGGTTGGCTCGCTGGGCTGAATTGCTGTTTCAGCGTTAAGCATCAAATACACGCCCTGTCGGGCGTGTGAGGTTCAATTACCACTTATGCCTTTTGATTCAGCACCAGTTGCCCATTTCTATCCAACGGGATTTGAGTGCCGGGATCGCGATCCATCCGGATTTTACCCTGCTGCGCACCAATCTTATAGGTGACATCGTAGCCCAGCACTTTCTGAGATTTGTCATACACCGTCTGACAACGCTGTTGCGTCGTCGTGTAGGTATCATTGTTCTGCATATGGCCCTGTACCTGGTTGCCCGCATATCCGCCCGCCAATGCTCCCGCAACCGTGGCAATATCCTTTCCTCGACCACCGCCAACTTGGTGGCCCAGCACACCACCCGCCACAGCACCCAGCACCGAACCCGCCAGTCGATTTTCATCCTGTACCGGGCGTCGATGCGTCACGCTGACATCGCGGCACTCTTGACGCGGTGTTTTAACCGTTTCTTTGATCGGCGTTGCCGAGATAACCTGAGCGAATTGCGGTTCGGGTGAGAAAACCTCCATGCTGGCTACTGCCGCAACCCCCAATGCAGCAGCCACACCAATACCCACCCCCGCTAACATGGATTTGTTCACAGAAACCTCCTGAATGACCTTTCGCACGTTCCTTACTGACTTACCCCATAGACGCTTAGGGTAACGCCCTTAATGTCTGTTTCAGCCAATATGATGTGCGTTGATTCGTTGATTACATACGAAAGTGTGCATTCCAGGGGGAAATGTGACAATCAGATTAGTTAACCAAAAGCGCAGATATGTTAATAAAATGCGGTTATTTGGGATTTTTCCTAACAGTGATTGGTGCTAAGTCGATATTTTATACTAAGAACAAGAAGGCACACCGCTTCGGCTACCTTAGCAAGGCAGCATGCCACCCGGACAGGCGGCACACTGTATATACCCGTCATACTTCACGTTGCAGGTACGTTGGCTGCACTCACTATTCGGCCCATCCCTGGACCTCACCTCTTACGAGGCCGCCGCATGCGGCGTTCAAATTTGTTCCAGACAAATTTGTCACCCGAATCACTTACCTGAGTAAGCTCATCGGGATTAATGAATCTCATCCTGAGATTCACCCTACGGATCAGCGCAAGCGCTGTTCAAAACGTAAACGTTTTGTCCTGCAACTCGAATTATTTAGGGTATAGCACCATTTATTAATGCAATTTCAGGCGCGGACGAATCACGCGGTTAATGCCGCCCACCAGCATCATCAACCCGGTTTTGGTGTAGCCGTGCAAGGCAATCTGGTGCATACGATAGAGAGAAATGTATACCACGCGGGCAATCCGTCCCTCCACCATCACCGAACCGCGCATCAGGTTACCCATCAGACTACCGACAGTACTGAATTTAGACAACGACACCAACGAACCATGATCCTTGTAGACGTAAGGTTTCAGTGGCTGTCCGTTAAGCTGCGCGATAATATTATGATAGCAACGCGTTGCCATCTGGTGTGCTGCTTGAGCACGCGGCGGCACAACGCTACCACTCGGTTGCAGGCACGAAGCACAGTCGCCAATAGCATAGATGTTCGGATCGCGCGTTGTTTGCAGCGTGGGTTCTACTACTAATTGGTTGATGCGGTTGGTTTCCAGGCCGGCAATCTCTTTCATTGCATCAGGGGCTTTGATCCCTGCCGCCCATACCATCAGGTCGGCTTCAATAAATTCGCCCTCTTTGGTATGCAAACCACCCGGTTTCGCTTCCGTTACCATCGTTTTAGTCAATACGCGCACACCGATGTTGGTCAGTTCCTGGTGTGCAGCAGCAGAAATACGCGGCGGTAGCGCAGGCAAAATACGCTCACCGGCTTCCACCAACGTCACATTCAGGGCCTGATTGTCCAACCCGTCAAATCCGTAACTGTGAAGTTGTTTCACCGCGTTATGCAGCTCGGCAGAGAGTTCAACCCCTGTCGCACCACCGCCTACAATGGCAATATTGACCTTTTCTTTATCATCATTCGTGTTTGAAGTGAACTTCAGGAACAGGTTAAGCATTTCATTGTGGAAGCGACGTGCCTGTTTGGGACTGTCGAGAAAAATACAGTTATCTTTAACACCCGTGGTGCCAAAATCATTGGAGGTACTGCCCAGTGCGATCACCAAAATGTCATACGTCAGCGAGCGTTCAGCAACCAGCATTTCGCCCTGCTCATTATCGATTTCAGCCAAGCGAATACACTGGTTTTCACGATCAATATCAATCAGTGTACCCAATTGAAAATGGAAACCATGATTGCGCGCATGCGCCAGATAGCTCAAAGCATCAATGTCGTCATCCATCGACCCTGTTGCCACTTCGTGCAGCAGCGGTTTCCATAAATGACTTTGATTGCGATCGACCAAGGTGATCTCAGCTTTGCTTTTGCGCCCCAACTTGTGGCCCAGGCTGGTAGCTAACTCCAAACCGCCGGCGCCACCGCCGACAATAACAATTTTTTTATGTGCTGACGTCAAAACGACCCCCTGATTGTGAACCAATAGTTAATAAGGCGTAAAAAATAATATCCTTATATTACATAGGGTTCTCATAAGTTAAACTCAAAATCTGAGGGAAGAATATCACGTCAGGTCATTTGGTCATACCAAAATTGATATATATCAATTTATTTTTTAGGCACTTGATTCTCGACGAAAAATTTTCTTTTGAATTCATCAAATTATTTTGCACGTCACTACGTCGTCGTGGGTAGATGGCGTTTGACGATGAACGTCAAACGCCGTCGATAGGAAAGACAAAGGGAAATGGCGGTTGATTAACCTAGCGTTTTAAATGCTTTGATGCGCTGGAGGTGCGGAGAAATACTCTTGAACTTGTGCGTCTGAATGTCATCCCAAATGACTTCGTAGTATGTTCCCAGCAAAGCAGCGCTGCGTTGGCTATCCAACATTTCATCATTGCGCGACAGTACAGCCAGGCAGCGATCGCGATTCTTCTCACGGAAATTGGCAACGCATTTGGTGGCAATATCCGCGTACTCTTCTGGTCTGTCGATCTTCCCCGCCATGTTCTCTTGTGGGAACAGGTTTGGATTAAAAATGACCTGACGAATATCACACAAGAATCCGATACGTTCAGCCCAAAACCCCCCCAGTCCCACGCCGCATATCAGTGGGCGATCATCCTGCGCACGCTGAACCAGTTTGTCGACTTGCTTTAACAGGTGTTGCATATCATGTCGAGGATGAAGCGTACTGTAGCTCAGCAGTTCTACATCCTGATCAATAAACTGCAACTGCAACACTTTTTCATGGTTGCCGGGGCTATTCGAATCAAAACCATGTAAGTAGATAATCATCTGTACTTCATCCTCTGGTTACGGCCAACGCGAGAAATCTCACCCTTTGCGCCAGATATATACTTGCCGATGATACACCGTACATCCTACGCCTGTATTGACCGGTGACAGGTTATCTGCTGAGCAAGTGACGAACATTATTACACCTGATGACCTATTCTGTTATCCCAAGATGGCGGCGTGATGCCACACCTGCTGCTAAAAATGCTGTCTGCCCCGTCTGATACCAGCACACCTCACACCACATCAGGATAAGATAATCGGCCCAGGGCAACCACTGCTCAACCGACCGGGTCAAGGCATCCAAACTGAAACCAGGACGCCGCTTCTGGTAGGCTTGCAGAAAGCGCCATCGAGAATCTCCCTCCAGCCCATTCCCTCGTATCAGCAGTGCCAGTTCTAGCCCAATATCGCCATCAGCCGCGTACTCCCAATCAATAAGCAACAACGAGCCCTGCGGTGTCACCAGTACATTTTCGCTATGTACATCGAGATGCAAAGGCGCCCATGCAAGCGTATCAGGCAGTGCAGCGCGTTGGAAATCGTGATGCCTGCGTAGCAGTGCTGGCGAACGCCGACGAGGATCCATGTATTGCCAATGGCGGGTAAACTGCATTGGCAAATTCAAGCGATAACCACTGCAGGGTTGACGGTGAAGCTGGCAGAGTAACTGCGCCAGCGCCCCCTCGCTCAATAGACGAGAATAATCTTGCCCAGAAGCCGTACTGCCAGCGGCCCACTCTATTATCAACCAACCGTCACGGTAGATAACAGGTTTAGGTGCCAGACGGTGTGCAGAAAATTGGCGTAACAAACGGTATTCACGCTGTCTTAGCACCCCCAACTGCGCCGCGTGTAGGGTTTGAGGTCGCGCCAGAAATGCACGATCGCCTATGTGAACCCGCCAGCAGCCGCTGCCTGAGCCGTTCATAACATCGAAATGAAAACCGGCGGTATCAACCGCCGGAAATTGTTGCGCAAGCAGATGTTCAAGCGCCAATTGACTATTGGATGGCACCATTTCCCGACCACACAATCTCACCGGTTTGCACCAGCATCAGTTGCATATCCAACTGCGGCGTTTTTACATCACCGCTAACATCGCTGTATAGCACATACTGCGCACTCACATACCGAGCAAGGCCAATCGCCTTACTGCGCGATCCCAGGCTGTCATCCGCCGACAATCCCAGCGTCTGTTTGGCCACAGCCACCTGTTCGCGCGGCACCAATGTGAACGCTTTGCCGTTCGATAGCGCATCGTAAATCGCCGTCGTCGCTTTCGCTACCGGCAGCGATCCGTTGGTGTTGTTCTTAACGCTGTCGACCAGCAGAATACTCCCTGGAGTCGCATCGCTCGCCTTTAGCATTTGTGCTACCAACGGCGCCACGCTACCCTCCCAGTTCAAAGTCTGAATTTTTGGGGGGGTTGGCACCGGCTGCCCCGGCGGCGGCGTCACTTCCGGCTGCTGCGGTTGCACCGGCTCAATCTGTGCCGGCGGCTGTTGCTCGGGTGGACGCGTCATACAGCCCGTCAACACCATCGCCCCCAACATCAGCACAAGATACTTTTTCATGCTTTCCTCTCTAAACGCCCTTATAGAAACAGGTGAAGGCGTACTTGCTGAACATCCTGACCCGCGTGCGAGCCTGAGATACGCACTTCGCTTTGTGCTGGCACCAGAACACGGCGCACCTCATCATAAGGCAACACATCCAGACCTTTTTCGTCATACCAATAAAAGCGATACTGCACCGTCACTGTCTGCGATGAAGTATTGCGTAACGATGCTGACGCTCTCCCACCGCCCTCACCGCGTGTGGTCAGTAGGGGTTTTGATGCCGTAACCCCAGCAGATAACAGGGAAGCATCCAACACTAACGCTTGCCGTTCGTTGATGGTCAACACCGGCGGCTTACTGGAGCACGCGACGCCCCCCCACACGACCAATGCCGCTAACAGACCGCGAGCAATCTGGACATTCATGGATTTAATCCGACAGCAACGGTCCCAGAGGACGGCCACCCAATAGGTGCATATGAATATGATAGACCTCTTGGCCGCCATGACGATTACAATTGACGATCAATCGATACCCATCATCGTCAATGCCCTCGTCCCTGGCGATCTTGCTTGCGACAGTGAACAGTCTTCCCAATGCCAATTCATGCTCAGGCAAGACATCGTTAACAGTGGGAATCAAGACGTTAGGCACGATCAAAACGTGCGTTGGCGTGCGGGGTGAAATATCGCGAAAGGCAGTTACCAGATCATCCTGGTAGACAATGTCGGAAGGAATTTCCCGGCGGATAATTTTACTGAAAATGGTTTCTTCAGCCATGTTTGAGTTCCTTGTAAACGCGTAACGCCGAATGGTTACGGCAGTATGAGTGACTCTTTCGGTTGCTTTCAACCTTCTTTCTGTTTTTTCTTGTTCAGATGTCTGCTTTTTTTACCCTACAACACCGCCAAAGAAAAAAGGGAGCTTACGCTCCCTCTATCACTCCCCGGACAACGGATCAGTGATTACGGATGTAATCATCCATATCCGTTTTCAGGTTATCTGATTTAGTACCAAAAATAGCTTGTACACCGGCACCCGCAACAACAACACCCGCCGCACCCAGTTTTTTCAGACCTGCCTGATCCACTTTGGTTACATCACCCACACTCACTCGTAAACGCGTAATGCAGGCGTCAAGATTGGTAATGTTCTCTTTACCACCGAATGCAGTCACCAGAGCCGCCGCCATTTCACTGTTATTCTGAGCAGACTGTTCAGACGAGCTCTCTTCACGGCCCGGCGTTTTCAGATTCAGTTTAGCAATCAGCACGCGGAAGATAGTGTAGTAAGCTAGCGCGTAACACAGGCCAACAATCGGGAACAGCCACAGGTTACTGCCGTTACCGCTCAAGACCACAAAGTCGATCAACCCGTGAGAGAAGCTAGTGCCATCGCGCATTCCCAGTAGAATACAGATGGGGAACGCCAGACCCGCCAGAATAGCGTGGATCACATACAGGATCGGTGCCACGAACAGGAAGGAGAACTCAATCGGTTCAGTAATCCCGGTCAGGAATGAGGTCAATGCTGCGGAGAGCATGATACCGCCCACTTTGGCACGATTCTCAGGTTTTGCCGAGTGCCAAATGGCGATTGCCGCCGCAGGCAGACCATACATTTTGAACAGGAAGCCGCCCGCCAATTTACCCGCAGTCGGGTCGCCCGCCATATAACGCGGAATGTCGCCATGAAACACCTGACCGGCAGCATTGGTGAATTCACCAATTTGCATCTGGAACGGTACGTTCCAGATGTGGTGCAGACCAAACGGCACCAGAGAACGTTCAACGATACCGTAAAGTCCGAATGCCAGTACCGGGTTCTGATAGGCAGCCCAATGAGAGAATGTCTGAATCGCTGTCCCCACCGGTGGCCAAATAAAGGAAAGCACTACGCCTGTGATAATCGCGGTCAGGCCGGAGATAATCGGCACAAAGCGCTTACCGGCGAAGAAGCCCAGATATTCCGGCAACTGAATGCGATAAAAGCGGTTAAACATGTAGGCTGCGATCGCACCAGCGATGATCCCACCTAACACCCCGGTATCCGCCAGGTGCTCTTTAATGATCACGTCGGGCGGCAGTTGCAGCACGAGCGGAGCCACCGCAGCCATCGTTTTCACCATAATGCCGTAGGCAACAACGGCTGCTAGCGCAGAAACGCCATCGTTATTGGTAAAACCGAGGGCAACGCCGATGGCAAAAATCAGTGGCATATTGGCGAATACGGAGTCACCCGCTTGCGCCATCACGCTAGAGACGATGGCCGGCAGCCAGCTAAAGTTGGCCGATCCGACGCCCAGCAGGATACCTGCGATGGGCAGTACGGAAACAGGCAGCATCAGCGACTTACCTACTTTTTGCAGGTTGGCAAATGCATTCTTGAACATAATTGAGTGTGCTCCTGAGTAATAGTGCTTTACGGCGTTATAGCAACAAAGGATGGGGAGGATACCCTTTGTTATTTGAGGGATTTATCCCTCTTTTAATTTTTACGCAGAGTAAAATAAATAGTCTATTTAATGTTTGACTGCTATCACGTTTCGTTGCGCAGACAGATCGCCCAGCGCACAAAATTGCTTTTTTTGTCTGTTATTGCGACAAATACCCTCCAACGCTGGCGATGAAATGTCCAACCAGCGAAGAGATAGGAGGGAATTAATTACGCACCACGAAAAAACTCAGCTATTTTCAGACACTAGACCACGGCGGTCAACCGTTGCGCATCGATATGGAACAGGCGGGAGAAGTTTTCTGTGGTAGCGGCTGCGAGTTGGGGAAGCTCGATGCCCTTCAGCACTGACAAATATTCAGCAACATCACGGACATAGGCGGGTTGGTTCTCTTTACCACGAAACGGCACCGGCGCCAGCCAGGGAGAGTCCGTCTCTACAAGCAGGCGGTCTAACGGCACAAACCGCGCGACATCGCGTAGTTCATCCGCATTGCGAAAGGTAACAATACCGGAAAATGAAATATAAAACCCCATATCCAACAGTGTACGTGCTGTCGCGATATCTTCTGTAAAACAATGCAGTACACCACCGCAGCGTTCTACCCCCTCTTCTTTCAGAATATCCAAGGTATCTTGGCGCGCTGAGCGGGTATGAACGATAACCGGTTTGTTTAATTCACACCCGATACGAATGTGTTCACGAAAGGAATCACGCTGTTGCTGCTGCGTTTCTTGCTGATAGTAATAATCAAGGCCAGTTTCTCCCATCGCCACGACTTGTGGATCGCAAGCCAGTTGGCGTAACTCTGCATAGTCATACGCAGCGTCCTGATTGAGGGGATGTACGCCACACGAATAAGCCACCTCACGCCGATCGCCGATCAGTTCGCGCATGGCGCGAAACCCCGGCAGCGTGGTTGCTACCGCCAGAATAAAGCCGACATCGCGCGCTTGCGCTTTAGCCAGTACATCAGACACATCTTTATGCAGTGATTGATAATCCAAACCATCAAGATGGCAATGTGAATCCACTAATAACATGCTATTTACTCAACGCTTATCAGACAGAAAAAGAGGGAAAGGCATCCAGGCTGTCCGGATAGGACGCTTGTTCCCATTCCAGTAACACATCGGCAAGCAGCAGTTCACGGTTTACGCCTGTCACCGTTAGAAGCTGATGGCGGCACTGTAGCCAACGAGAGAGCACTGCGTCTAACTCCGCAGAGGTTAATTGGTTGGCTAACAGTGCTATCAGTTCATCCTGATCGAGATTGACGCACGCGCTCGCGGCACCACGCTGTATTTTTAACGCATCCAACAACAGCGAGGAAAGCCAGTGAATACGCTCTGGCGCGTCTTCGTGGTTTAGCTGCGGCAATAAGGAATAAAACGCACGGGGTGCTACCGCATTTGCCAACGCATGACATAACGCAGAGCGCTGACGCGCAATCTCTTCCTGCAGTAAATGTTCTGCTGCAAGCGGCGCACCTGCCTGCAAACGCAGTGCGGTTTGCAACGCCTGCGCAGAGGCTGGATGGCGCCTATTGAGCCAGACAACGCTTTGCGCTTCATCTGGCGTAGGCAGATAAAGATACAAGCAACGACTGCGCAGCGTCGCCAACAAACGCGTTGGCTCATGACACCCCAGCAGAAAATAGGTTGCATCTGGCGGCTCTTCCAACGTTTTTAGCAATGCGTTGGCGGCGGCTTCCGTCAACTGCTCGCTATTTTCGATCCACACCAACTTGGCTCCACCCTGCCGTGAACGCTGATAGAGGTTTTCCAACACGCTGCGTATCGCATCAACCCCTAACGTCTGTTTACCCTTTTCCGGGCTGAGGGCATACCAGTCCGGGTGCGTGCCCGCCATCATCAATTTGCAGGAATGGCACTCGCCGCAGCTTTTCATACCCTCAGGGTTCTGGCACAGCATTCGCCTTGACAAGGCATACACCAACGACTCGCGCCCCATGCCGGGTAACGCATGCAGCAACACGGCATGATGCGCCCGCCCTTCCTGATATCCCTCAATCAATTGCCGATAGGGCCCATTCAGCCAGGGATACCATTCCATGCTCAGCGCTCCTGCGCCGCCAATGGCGCGTCATCTTGCGTCATTTGCTGACGTAGCCAGTGTGTCAACGCGGTTTCGATAGCGGCGCTTACCTTTTCCAACGACTGCGCGGCATCAACGGTAACGATGGTGGGATCTGCAGCAGCCAGCGCCTGATAGCGTGCACGCGTACGTGCGAAAAAATCCAGTGACTCCTGCTCAATGCGGTCAAGCGCTCCACGCTGACGGGCACGCGCCAATCCCTTCTCCGGTGGGATATCCAAGTACAGAGTAAGATCGGGACGGAATGAACCCAGCACCGTATCGCGCAATGACTGCATCAACTGTTGATCCATGCCACGTCCGCCACCTTGATATGCCTGAGAGGAAAGATCGTGGCGATCGCCTATCACCCAACAACCACGCGCCAGCGCTGGCTTGATCACATTTTCAACTAACTGCACTCGGGCAGCATAAAGCATCAACAATTCAGCTTTATCTGTGATTTTTTCATCTTCAGCGCCCTGTTTTATCAGGTCCCGCAGCCGCTCGGCCAGCGGTGTACCACCCGGTTCTCGGGTAAAAACCACATCCTGCACCCCGTGAGCGTGCAAGACGTTCAGTACAGTATTCTGCGCACTGGTTTTCCCTGCACCTTCCAATCCTTCAATCACGATAAATTTACTGTTCATCCCGGTCCTTCAGCGTAGAGCGGTAAGCGCGCACTGCGCGGTTATGATCGGCAAGGTTGGTGGTAAAGCGATGCCCCCCCTTCCCGTCCGCCACAAAATAAAGATAATCTGTTTTTGCCGGATGCGCTGCGGCTTCAAGCGAGGCTCGGCTCGGCATGGCAATAGGCGTTGGCGGCAATCCTGCAATCACATAGGTATTATACGGAGTGGCAGTATCCAGCGCGCTACGCGTGATCACCCCTCGATAATCATCACCCATGCCATAAATCACGGTAGGATCGGTTTGCAGGCGCATTCCAGCGCGCAGACGATTCACAAACACGGATGCGACCTGAGGGCGCTCCTCTTTCACCGCCGTCTCTTTTTCAACGATGGACGCCATGGTAAGTAAGGCTTCTCGCGAATCATAGGGTAGACCTGCCTCGCGATTCTTCCACACCTCTTCTACCGCATTACGCATACGATGATGCGCGCGCAACAACAGATCGCTGTCACGCGTGCCTGCCGTGTAGAGGTAGGTATCAGGATAAAGCCAACCTTCTGGGTTTTCCGCCTCTTTCATATCCAACAGCGCGGCAATCTCTTGTGGCGTTTTGTCCTGCACGCTGTGTGTCAAATAAGGTGCCGTTTTAAGCGTTTCCAGCCAATCACGCAGGCGTGAACCCTCAATAAAGCGGATAGCGAATTGCGCCTCTTTACCGCTTGCCAGCAGAGCCAGCATCTCCCGTACTGTCATCTGCGGCATAAAGCGGTATGTCCCCGCTTTGAATTTCGCCAGTTCTGGCTCTGCACGCAGTAACCACTGAAACAGCACCGTCGCCGGAATCACCTGCTTTTCCGTGAGCATTGCTTCCAGCCCCTCTCTGCCCGTGCCCGCCGGGAGGGTGAAGATCGTCTCCTGCTCAATCAGCAGCGAAGAACGGGCGAACTGTTGGAGGTTATGCCATGCAACACCGAGCGCGATAGCCAGCCCAATCACCAACAGCAGGAAAAAAACTGTTTTCTGTCTTTTCATCATTCAACCATCGACAAATCGTTAGGGCTCAGTAGTTGGTACAGCGCTCTGGAGCGATAACACCAGGTATCAATTTGATTCACCGGTATCACCGGCATTAGGGCATTACAAATAAACACTTCATCAGCATCAGCGAGTGTGATCACTGCTTCACGAACCACCTGCAGTCGATAATCAGGATATTGCGCCAAGCGATCAATCAGATATTGACGTGCGACACCGTTCACTCCCGCCAATGACAGGTCCGGGGTAAATACCTGTCCCCCCTTACGCCAAAACAAATTGGCCGCACAGCATTCCACCAGGTAACCCCCAGTGTCAAGCACCACCACATCATCGACGCCCTGAGCTTCCATCTCCTGGCGTATCAGAACCTGTTCCAGTCGGTTCAGGTGTTTGATACCTGCCAATAGTGGATTGCACCCTAAAGTAACCGGACTGATGCCAAGCGCAATCCCCTTCTCACGCCATTCAGTGTAATGAGCAGGATAACCTGTCTGCATGACAATTCGTGTCGGTTCGCTGCAAGACAGGGAGCTATAGCCACGCCCGCCACTACCTCGGGTTAGGATAGCTTTCACCACGCCTTGCCCAACGCCCTGCGCCGCCTGCTCCATTTCAGTTTGTAATTCATCCCACGCAGTAAAAGGAATATGCAGACGTTCGGCATCCTGGCGTAACCGCGCCATATGCAATTCCAGCCAAACTATCCTCCCCGCCAATACACGCGCAGTGGTGAAGCAACCATCACCATACTGAAGGCCACGATCGGCTGCCGCTATCTGCTCTTGCGCTTGGCCATTTATCCAAAACATGCGATATCCTCACCTAACACGTTCATTCACGCCTGCGTCAACCACACCGCGTATTGGCACGGCATAGTAATCAGAGTGCCAGTAACTGATATCAGCAACAAGCGGCACGTTCTGAATTCGCCCCGACACACAATGTCTGATGACAGACGAAAAAAAACCCGGTTGCCCGGGCTTTTTAGCAATATCACAACGTTATTACACGCGGCGGAACACCAGTGAACCATTGGTGCCACCAAATCCGAAGGAGTTACACAATGTGTATTCCATATCGGAAACCTGGCGTGCCTCATGCGGAACAAAATCCAGATCACAACCTTCATCAGGGTTATCCAGATTAATGGTCGGCGGAACAGCCTGGTCGCGCAGGGCCAGCACAGTAAAGATAGACTCCACCGCACCTGCAGCACCTAACAGGTGACCGGTCATGGATTTCGTTGAACTCACCATTACACGGTTCGCTTGTTCACCAAACACGGATTTCACTGCATGCGTTTCCGCAAGGTCACCTGCTGGTGTTGATGTACCATGCGCATTGATATACCCAACTTGAGCCGGAGTAATGTCTGCATCGCGTAACGCATTCTGCATCGCCAATGCGGCACCCGCGCCGTTTTCAGGCGGTGATGTCATGTGATAAGCATCGCTGCTCATGCCAAAGCCAACGATTTCGGCGTAGATTTTCGCGCCGCGTTTCTTCGCATGTTCGTACTCTTCCAGCACCATAATCCCGGCACCGTCACCCAGCACGAAACCGTCACGGTCTTTATCCCACGGACGGCTTGCCACCTGCGGGTTGTCATTACGCGTGGAGAGCGCTCTGGCAGCGCCAAATCCGCCAACACCCAGAGGGGTACTGGCCTTTTCTGCACCGCCAGCCAGCATGATATCCGCATCGTTGTAAGCAATAATGCGCGCTGCATGGCCGATATTGTGCACACCTGACGTACAGGCAGTCGCAATAGAAATACTCGGACCACGCAGTCCGAACATGATGCTCAGATGCCCTGCGACCATGTTAACAATGGTTGAAGGGACAAAAAACGGGCTGATTTTACGCGGACCGCCGTTCACCAGTGAGCTGTGATTCTCTTCAATGAGACCCAAGCCACCAATGCCAGAACCGATCGCCGCACCAAAGCGCGTCGCGTTTTCTTCCGTCACTTCAATACCGGAATCTCGCATGGCGTTGATGCCAGCGGCGATACCGTATTGAATAAAGGCATCCATCTTGCGCGCTTCTTTGCGCGAGATGAAATCCTCGCTATTGAAATCCTTTACTAAGCCAGCAAAACGGGTTGCATAGGCAGTAGTATCGAAATGGTCGATCAGGCTGATGCCACTCTGACCGGCAAGAAGAGCAGTCCAGGTGGACTCAACTGTATTGCCGACAGGAGTTAACATGCCCAGTCCGGTCACAACTACACGACGCTTAGACACGCTTGTCCTCCAGGGAGGGAAAATATGACACTGCGGGACAAAGAAAACTTAGGCGGTCGAGTGACCGCCTAGATATGTTCGCTTACTGCTGGTTAGCCTGAATAAAATCAATGGCTGCCTGAACAGTTGTGATTTTTTCTGCTTCTTCGTCTGGAATTTCAGTATCAAATTCTTCTTCCAGCGCCATTACCAGTTCAACGGTGTCAAGAGAATCAGCGCCGAGGTCATCAACGAAGGAAGCGTTGTTAACCACTTCTTCCGGTTTAACACCAAGCTGTTCAACGATGATTTTCTTAACGCGTTCTTCGATAGTGCTCATACTCTTAAATTTCCTATCAAAACTCGCTTTCGCGATGGTTTTCGTAGTGTATAAAATGTTGAAAAAGATGCAACAAAATCCCGGCTGGTCTAACCACGATTTTGTGCTATTTTGCGGTTTTCACCGCAAATAACGCAAATAAATTCCGAGCTCTTTAGATCATATACATGCCGCCATTGACATGCAATGTCTCACCCGTAATATAACCAGCCTCATCTGAGGCCAAAAAAGCAACAGCACTGGCGATCTCTTTCGCGTCCCCAAGACGGTTCGCGGGAACCTGGCTCAAAATGCCTGCACGTTGTTCTTCTGTCAATGCCTGCGTCATATCGGTTTCAATAAAACCGGGCGCAACCACATTGACAGTGATGCCTCGTGAGGCCACTTCACGCGCCAGCGATTTGCTAAAACCAATCAGGCCCGCTTTCGCTGCCGCATAGTTCGCCTGCCCGCCGTTCCCCATCGTTCCGACGACGGAACCGATGGTGACGATACGGCCAAAGCGTTTTTTCATCATGGCACGCAACACCGCTTTTGACAGACGAAATACAGACGTCAGGTTGGTGTCGATAATATCTTGCCACTCGTCGTCTTTCATTCGCATCAACAGGTTATCACGCGTAATTCCAGCGTTATTGATCAAAATGTCAATTTCACCGAAATCAGCACGAATAGCTGTCAATACCGCGTCAACGGATGCCTGATCAGCGACGTTGAGCATATACCCTTTGCCATTGGCACCCAACCACTCGCTGATGGCTTGAGCCCCGTTCTCACTGGTAGCCGTACCCAGCACAGTGGCTCCGCGTGCGACCAACGTTTCTGCGATAGCACGGCCAATACCGCGGCTTGCCCCTGTTACCAGGGCGATTTTTCCTTCAAAGCTCATGGTATTCTCCGTTTTATTGTTCCAGGGCAGCAGACAGTGAAGCAGGATCGTTAACCGCCGCTGCACTTAAGGTATCAACGATACGTTTTGCAAGCCCGGTCAAGACTTTACCCGGACCGACCTCCAATAAGGTATCAACACCTTGAGCAGCAACGTAGGAGACACACTCAGTCCAGCGTACCGGGCTATAAAGCTGTTTTACCAGCGCCGTCCGAATCGCATCAGGATCGGTTTCAATACGTGCATCGACGTTGTTCACTACAGGAATGGCTGGCGTAGTCACTGTAATCACTTTTAACGCCTCTGCCAGTTTTTCTGCTGCTGGTTTCATCAATGCGCAGTGGGAAGGCACACTCACTGGCAGCGGTAACGCACGCTTCGCCCCGGCGGCTTTACACGCAGCACCGGCACGTTCAACAGCTTCTTTGTTACCTGCGATCACGACCTGTCCCGGTGAGTTGAAATTCACCGGAGAAACGACTTGCCCTTGAGCAGAAGCTTCACAAGCAGCAGCAATGGCTTCGTTATCGAGGCCAATGATAGCATACATAGCGCCAGTCCCTTCTGGTACGGCTTCCTGCATCAGCTTGCCGCGCAGCTCAACCAGACGCACCGCTTCCTTAAAGTCCAACGCACCGGCACACACCAGCGCAGAATATTCACCCAGACTGTGGCCTGCCATCAACGCAGGCTGTTTACCGCCCTGTTGTTGCCACACACGCCAGATAGCCACAGATGCCGTCAGCAGTGCAGGTTGGGTCTGCCAGGTTTTATTCAGTTCTTCCGCCGGACCTTGTGCAGTGAGCTGCCACAGATCGTAGCCCAATACGTCAGAAGCCTGGGCAAAAGTTTCTTGTACTACCGGGTACTGTGCCGCCAGTTCGGCAAGCATGCCAACTGTCTGGGAACCTTGCCCCGGAAATACCATTGCAAATTGCGTCATATTAAACGTCCCGTTTCATCAAAAGCGAACCAGCGCAGACCCCCAGGTGAACCCGCCGCCAAAGGCTTCCAGCAGGATCAACTGGCCGGGTTTTATCCGCCCATCACGCACCGCTTCATCCAGCGCACTGGGTACAGAAGCGGCTGAAGTGTTGCCATGGCGATCGAGTGTCACCACAACTTTATCCATGCCCATGCCCAATTTCTTCGCCGTGGCACTGATGATGCGCAGGTTAGCCTGATGCGGCACCAGCCAATCCAGCTGGCTCTTATCGAGATTTGCAGCATTCAGTGTTTCTTCAACGATATGCGCCAGTTCTGTCACGGCCACTTTGAACACTTCGTTTCCCGCCATGGTCAGATAGGCGGGCTGATCCTGATGAGCGCGATCCTGATGAGGCAGCGTCAACAATTGACCATACCGCCCGTCGGCATGCAGATGTGTCGAAAGAATGCCAGGCTGTTCTGACTTGCTCAGCACGACTGCACCCGCACCGTCACCAAAAAGAATGATCGTGCCGCGATCGGCAGGATCAAGCGTACGGGCCAGCGTGTCAGAACCAACCACCAGCGCATAATCCACTGCACCGTTTTTGATATATTGATCTGCAATACTGAGCGCATAGGTGAAACCCGCGCAGGCGGCAGCAACATCAAATGCAATGGTATCGCGGATCTCCAGCATCTGCTGAATTTGGCATGCAGAACTCGGGAAAGCATGCGTCGAAGACGTGGTTGCGACAATCAGCAAACCAATCTTGTCTTTATCAACACCCGCCATCTCAAGCGCGTTCAGCGCGGCTTGATATCCCATGGTCGCCACGTTTTCATCCGGCGCGGCAATGCGGCGCTCACGGATACCGGTGCGCGTCACAATCCACTCATCGGAAGTGTCGACCAATTGTTCTAAATCAGCGTTCGTCCTGATTTGTTCAGGCAAATAACTGCCCGTTCCGACTATTTTAGTATACATGTACGCTCAGTCACTCTTGGGTAATACAGTTTTCAGGCGAGCTGCAATTCGGTCAGGAAGTTGCCGCTGCACCGCCTGCATTGCCTGTTCGATGGCTACGGCAAACGCACGTTGGTTTGCCGCGCCATGGCTTTTTATCACGGTGCCCCGCAGCCCTAACAGACATGCGCCATTATATTGATCAGGATTGAGATGACCGAACCGTTTTGCCAATCGTTTCTGGATAAACCGGCCGATCAACGTAAGCCACCACGCTTGTTTTTGTTTACGCCCGACGCCTGTCGACGAAGATTTCAGCAGTGACAGGAACATCCTTACCACGCCTTCCATCGTCTTCAATGTGACATTACCCACAAAGCCATCACAGACCAGCACATCTGTTTTGCCTGTCAGTAACTCATTGCCTTCAAGATAACCAATATAGTTAATCGAAGGCGTATTCCTTAACTGAGCCGCAGCATCGCGGATAGCCGCTAATCCCTTGGTCTCTTCTTCACCAATATTCAGTAAGGCAACGCGGGGGTTTTGCAGTGCCAGCACTTCCTCGGCCATTACTGATCCCATCACGGCAAACTGAACCAGTTGGGCACTGTCACATTCGACATTGGCACCTAAATCCAGCACCACCGTTTTGCCGTGCTGCTGATGCGGTAATACCGTCACCAATGCTGGGCGATCGATACCTTCCAATGGCTTGAGCAACAATTTTGCCAACCCCATCAGGGCACCGGTATTCCCAGCGCTTACGCACGCTTGTGCCTTACCCGTTTTAATCAGTTCCAGCGCAATGCGCATCGACGTACCGCGACTGGCACGGATCGCCTGCGACGGGCGCGCATCACTCGCAATAACCGATTCAGCCGGCACAATTTCCAACCGGGACAGCAAAACGGAATCGACTTTGGCGAGTAATGGATGAAGCGCAGCGGGATCGCCGACCAATAACAAGTGAAGACCCGGATTAGAAGCCAGTGCCTGCAATGCCGCAGGCACTGTTACGCAGGGACCGACGTCCCCGCCCATTGCATCTAACGCCAGAGTGAGGCGTGTCAAGGTATTGCCTTGCTAATAATTCGTGAGAATTATTTGGCAATAACCTTGCGACCGCGGTAGTAGCCATCCGCAGTGATGTGGTGACGCAGATGAGTTTCGCCAGAAACTTTATCTACGGAAACAGAAGAGGTGGTCAGCGCATCGTGAGCACGACGCATACCACGTTTGGAACGGCTAGGTTTGTTCTGTTGTACGGCCATGGACCTTACTCCTTAATTACTTACGCTTTAAACTGGCTAATACGGCAAACGGGTTTGGTTTTTCCGCCTCTTCAGGCAGTTTGCCAAACACCATGTCCGCTTCGGACACTTCACAGTGTTCAGAATCATGTACCGGTGCGATGGGCAACACGAGAATAATCTCATCTTCAACCATCGCCAGCAAATCGACCTCGCCAAACTCATCGACATCGATTGGCTCATACGCTTCCGGCAGAGCCTCCGCCTGCTCGTCATTGACGACAGGACTGAAACAAAATGTGGTGTGAATCTGATGTTTGAACGGTTTCCCGCAGCGCTGGCACATCAGCGTAACGGCCACTTCTGCGCTGCCATTTATTACCGCCAGGCGCTGATTATCGATATTGAACGATAAAGACACCTGCACATCACTATCCACACTGACCACAGACTCGGCAACGCGGGCTACTTGTTCAACCGTGTAGACGCCAACATAGTCTAAACGTTTCTGAGCCGTGCGAAACGCATCCAGGGTCAGGGGTAATTTTACCTTTTGCATAGGGCGCGCATATTAACGTCGTAACGACATAGAGTCAAAGGAAAAGGCTGCGTTGTCTCACTATTTTATCAAGATTCGCATTCGCCCAGATTCGCTTTCTCAGCGGCGCACAGTGTAAAATGCCTTTTTTAATTACGCTACGGTTTATCGTAAAATTATGTCTCAGATTGTGCTCGCCTCCACTTCCCCCTACCGCAAAAGCCTGTTATCCAAGCTGGGGTTACCTTTTCTTTGCGCCAATCCCGACATTGATGAAACGCCGTTCCCGCAGGAGAGCGCCCTCTCGCTGGTTGAGCGCCTGGCGCGAGAAAAAGCGCAAGCACTGGCCGTAACATACCCTAATCACTTGATTATTGGCGGCGATCAAGTCTGCGTGCTCAACGGGGTTATTACCGGAAAACCCCTGACGCCCGAAAACGCTGCACAACAGTTACGTCTTGCAAGCGGTACCTGTGTTTCCTTTTATACCGGGTTGGCACTGTTGAACAGCGCCAATGGCGCGGTGCAATCACGGGTCGAACCCTTTGAAGTCCATTTTCGCACGCTGAGTGAAGAGGAGATTGCCGCCTACCTGTCACGAGAGCAACCCTGGAACTGTGCTGGCAGTTTTAAAAGTGAAGGATTGGGGATCAGTCTGTTTGATAAACTATCCGGGCGCGATCCGAATACACTCGTTGGTCTGCCACTCATTGCGCTGTGTGAGATGCTACGCCGCGAAGGCGTAAACCCGTTAACGATGGCTGGGTTAGGGTAACCCGCACGCATTGCGTCACAGTCCCTCTCGTTATCCCCGCCCCACTCTCGTCATCCTCGGCGAAAGCCGGGGATCTCAGTGAGAAAAAATGCGTTTCTTCTGCACGAGATTCCCGCCTTCGTGGGAATGACGGTTAGTGGCGGAATTTACTGTTTTAGATAGGTTACCCAGCATCACTGATGTTATTTCTGCTGCCGTAACACCTGCAAGCAGTGGCGTAATGCCGCATCAAGTGGTGCTTCGATACGCATCGTCTCACCCGTACTGGGATGTTCAAAGGTTAACGACTGCGCATGCAGGAATAGACGCGACAACCCAGTGGGTGCCAATTGCCGATCAAACTCGCGATCGCCATAGCGGTCATCAAATGCAATAGGATGGCCCGCATGCAGCGTGTGCACACGAATCTGGTGCGTGCGTCCTGTTACTGGGCTGGCACGCACCAGCGTCGCCTGCTCAAACCGCTCTTCTACCTTGAAGCGGGTTTCTGAGGGTTTACCTTCGCTACTGACGCGCACAACACGTTCACCGCTTTGCAAAATATTTTTTAACAACGGTGCCTGTACCACTTTACAATGGGATTGCCACTGGCCGCGCACCAGCGCCAGATAATTTTTTTGCATCCCTTTGAGGCGCAATTGTTCATGCAGCGCACGCAGCGCTGAGCGCTTTTTCGCGATCAGCAATACGCCGGAAGTATCGCGATCGAGACGGTGCACCAACTCCAGAAAGCGTGCTTCCGGCCGCAGAGCACGCAACCCTTCAATCACGCCGAAACTCAATCCGCTACCGCCGTGCACCGCTGTACCCGTGGGTTTATTGAGCACGATCAGGCTGTCATCCTCATACAGAATACAATCGGCCAGCGCAGCGACCTTACCAAGGCTCGCAGACACCACGGGTTCGTCACGCTCTGCCACTCTGACAGGCGGAACTCTGACTTCATCGCCATCCAGCAGTTTGTATTCCGGCTTGATACGTTTTTTGTTCACCCGCACCTCGCCTTTACGCAAGATGCGGTAAATCATACTTTTTGGCACGCCTTTAAGACGCGCAAGTAAAAAGTTGTCGATTCGCTGTCCCGCTTCATCAGCAGAAATTGCGATAAATTGTACTGAAGGATTCTCTGTTTTCATGATGCGCGATTCTAAATAGCCCGTGCAGATAGCGCCACTTCTTTTTATGTGCTTAACTGTCTATCAGGTACTTAATGGGTTGTTACATAGAGATTGGACCAACTGATTGCAATCGAGCTGACGGGTTCTCGTAATATTACCGCCTGTTTGATTAAAATCAGGACAACAATCTTGTTGCGCCCCCGTAAAGTCACCTTGCTATAACAGTACCAGCAATGGAATAATGCTGTGGTTTTATCCGCCTATCTTCCTGAAACAGTGGAAAGGGTGAAATTGTTAAATTTGCCTGATAACGCATAAACGCAGCAATGGCGTAAGACGTAATGTGGAATCAAGCAGTTAGCGGGCTGCGGATGGCAGCTTGACCGGTAAATGGAATCAGATCTGGTGACCCTTCTTCAGAAGCTGTTCCCTCAGTAAATGTGCTGTTTTCCATCAGGAAATACAGGCTACCGAAATATGCGCCTCTATGCAGGCGACAACCGGGAGGTTGACGTCCCTGCGATAAGCCACGAGGCCATCGGTGAACCCGGTCATTCGGCATCTTTGTCCGCAGTTCTATCAATGATGCAAGTAAAAATAACGAGTAAGTTAAGATGAAAAGAATGCTAATTAACGCGACTCAGCAAGAAGAGTTGCGTGTTGCTTTGGTTGATGGTCAACGGCTCTACGATCTGGATATTGAAAGCCCCGGCCATGAGCAAAAGAAAGCCAATATCTATAAAGGAAAAATCACCCGCATTGAACCCAGTCTTGAAGCTGCTTTCGTTGATTACGGCGCAGAAAGACACGGTTTCCTTCCCCTAAAAGAGATTGCTCGCGAATATTTCCCCAGTAACTATGCCTCCCATGGTCGTCCCAACATTAAAGATGTGTTGCGCGAAGGACAGGAAGTTATCGTTCAGGTCGATAAAGAAGAGCGCGGTAACAAGGGCGCAGCGCTAACTACCTTTATCAGTTTGGCGGGCAGCTATCTGGTACTGATGCCGAATAACCCGCGTGCGGGTGGTATTTCCCGCCGTATCGAAGGCGATGATCGTACCGAATTGAAAGAAGCGCTCAGTTCGTTAGAACTGCCTGACGGAATGGGGCTTATTGTGCGTACTGCTGGCGTTGGCAAATCTGCCGATGCGCTGCAGTGGGATTTGGCGTTTCGGTTGAAACACTGGGAAGCCATCAAGAAAGCCGCTGAAGGACGCGCTGCACCTTTCCTGATTCATCAGGAAAGCAACGTCATAGTCCGTGCATTCCGTGACTACCTGCGTCCGGATATTGGTGAAATCCTTATCGACAACCCCAAAATCCTCGATCTGGCCAGAGAGCATATCGCGGCGCTGGGCCGTCCAGATTTCAGCAGCAAGATAAAATTGTACAGCGGTGAAATTCCGCTGTTCAGTCACTATCAGATCGAATCTCAGATTGAGTCCGCTTTCCAACGTGAAGTTCGCTTGCCTTCTGGCGGCTCCATTGTTATCGATACCACAGAAGCATTGACGGCGATCGACATCAACTCGGCCCGTGCAACTCGCGGTGGTGATATCGAAGAAACCGCATTCAACACCAACCTGGAAGCGGCAGATGAAATCGCTCGCCAGTTACGCCTGCGCGACCTTGGCGGTTTGATTGTCATCGACTTTATCGATATGACGCCGGTTCGCCACCAACGTGAAGTGGAAAACCGCTTGCGCGATGCCGTTCGTCAGGATCGCGCTCGTATTCAGATTGGCCGTATTTCCCGTTTCGGTCTGCTGGAAATGTCTCGTCAACGGTTGAGCCCTTCACTGGGTGAATCCAGCCACCACGTGTGCCCTCGCTGTAGTGGGACGGGGACCATCCGTGATAACGAATCTTTGTCGCTCTCTATTCTGCGGCTGATTGAAGAAGAAGCGCTGAAAGAGAACACCCGCGAAGTCCACGCTATCGTTCCTGTGCCTATCGCGTCTTATCTGCTTAACGAAAAACGCGAAGCCGTAAACGCGATTGAAAAACGTCAGGGTGGTGTGCGCGCCGTTATCGTACCGCACGATGGCATGCAAACACCGCACTACAACGTCTTGCGTATTCGTAAGGGCGAAGAAAAAACCACGCTCAGCTATCTCCTGCCACAACGGCTCGAGGCCGAAGCGCAGCAGGTTCAGGAAGAGCAGACGCTGGAGCGTAAGGCACCTGAGCAGCCAGCCTTGGCTACGTTCACCATGCCGGACCTGCCCGAAACGCCTGTAATTACACCGAAAGCAACGCCAAAGGCTACCCCAGAGCACGCCTCTGCGCCGGCGACGCCAGGGCTGTTTGGCCGTCTTTTTGATGCATTAAAGAGCATGTTTGGCAGCGCAGAGACCCAGCCAAGCAGCGCCGATACGCAAGAAAATACTGCCACAGAGCAGCGTCAGGAACGTCGTTCAGGGCGTCGTCAAGGGTCAAACAACCGTCGCGATCGTAATCAACGTGACGGCGCGCGCGATAACCGTGACGGCAACCGGGAGAACCGAGAGTCTCGTGACGATAATCGTCGCAACAAACGTCAGAATGCCCCTGCGGTAGCAGAAACCGTCGCACCGGTTGAAGAAACGCC
The DNA here is from genome assembly GCA_015548865.1 of Serratia marcescens. Classification (GTDB taxonomy): domain Bacteria; phylum Pseudomonadota; class Gammaproteobacteria; order Enterobacterales; family Enterobacteriaceae; genus Symbiopectobacterium; species Symbiopectobacterium marcescens_A. Next base: position 149,993 of record JADMXW010000002.1, read on the forward strand.
AGAAAAGGCGCCGCGTGACGATCAACAGCGCCGTGAACAACGCGCAGAACGTCAACGTCGTCGCCAAGAAGAAAAACGTCAGGCGCAGCAAGACGTCAAAGCCCTGAACCGAGACGAAGAAGAGACGCAAGAAGACGTTGAACAGGAGAAACCGACTCAGGTGATGCCGCGTCGTCAACGCCGCCAGTTAGCGCAGAAAGTGCGTATAACCGACGGTGAGACTTCGCAAGCTGACAACCAGACCAATATCCCTGAACTTCCGGCTCCCGTTGTCGAGCACGCACTGCCGCTGTTGACGGATACCACGCCAAATGTCACGTCGGATACGGAAGCTAATGGCGAGCAAGCGGAAGCTGGCCGTAGCGATGCAAACATGCCGCGTCGTTCACGTCGTTCTCCACGTCATCTGCGCGTTAGCGGCCAGCGTCGTCGTCGTTACCGTGATGAGCGTTATCCGACACAGTCGCCTATGCCGTTGGCCCAAGCATCAGCTTCACCAGAAATGGCCTCAGGCAAAGTATGGATTCGCTACCCAGTGGCTACGGTAGAACAAAGTGAAGAGCTGTCAACTGAGCTGTCACCCGTATCAGAAACACCGATTGCAGCACTGCCCGTGGTCGTAGCTCCGGATGAACACGCGCATCCGATTGCTACACCCGTCGCAGAGGCTGCCGTTGTCCAGATCGCAGCAGAAGCTGTAAACGCTGTTGAAGACATCGAGGCAACTCATGCCATTGCTGAACAAACGGCAGTTGAACATGCGGCTGCAGAACCTGTTGCAGCGGAAGATGTCATCGTTTCAAATGCCGTTGAATCAGAAAACGTGAGTACCGCAGACGTTTCCCCTGTCGCGGTTGATAATGCGATCGTGGAAACTGCCACAGTACCAAGCTCTACTGTCGAAGAGGAGCCTGTTGTTACTTCCTCCTCTCCAGCGGTAACGTCGGTAAGCATACCCGTTGAGTCCGCCGAGGAGCAATCCGCAGCCGCAGACGTTCAGCTGGCTGTGGAAGAAACCACACTTATTGCCGAAGACGCGCCAGTCAAGGTTGAGGCGGTCGAAACGCCTACTGCATCAGTAGACGTTGTTGAGACTGCCACACCGGCAGCCGCTGTCGAGACTGCACCACAGGTTGCTGCGACCACTGTTCGCGCTGTACAGCCTTTACGCACCTCAGCTAAACAGCAGCAGCATGCCTCTGCGCCGATGACCAAAGCGCCTGCACCGACCTACGTTGCTGAAGCACCACGCCAAAGCGATTGGGTTCGGCCAAAAACCGAGTTTGCCGGTAAAGGTAGCGCAGGTGGTCACTCGGCCGTGAATCATGCGAGTGCATCAGCGGCAAAACCTGCGGCTTTCGAGTAAACAAGCCACTCAGGCACAAAAAACCCCTCAACAGAGGGGTTTTTTGTGTTTGTCATTCCCGCGAAGACGGGAATCTCTTGCCGAAGAAACGCGTTTATCCTCACAGAGATCCCCTGCCTTCACCGAGGATGATGAGGGGAAAATGGAAAATGAAATGGCATTAACGGGGTAGGCTCTTAAACCAGCACACGTAACGGTGTCACGACCATCCCCAACGTTTTACCTTCCAACTCAGCAACCAGTTGCTGAAAGTGCGGGGTTGCTTCATGCTCCGTCAGCACTTCACGGCTTAACCAACGCTCAAAAAAAACGAATGTACCTGGGATTTCCAGTGATTCGTGCAGATCGTATTGCAGGTTTCCCGCTTCGGCACGGCTAGGGGCAACAACTTTTTTTACCGCTTGTGCCACGGCATCAATGTGCTCCGGCTTAGCCTGAATACTGGCGACAATGCGCAATTCCATATGTTACTCCTGTTATTTATCTCAGTTAGCCACAAATGGCATAGCTGAGAAATTAGCGATGGGGTTTACCATACGCTACTCTTGCGTTGCCGTGTACCCTGTACGTATTCCGTTAGCACAGAACGCCACTCGCCGTGAACCTGCATCCCTAACAACAAACGGATGCATTTCCAGCGCTTTACGCTTATGCTTATGTCCCGCCATATCTGCTTGTGACATTTAGCATTTAGCCCGCTGGAGCGCTTTTCATGACGACATTGTCCACCGTTTTAAAAATTCGCCGTCCTGACGACTGGCATCTTCATCTGCGCGACGATAACGTACTCGCCACCGTTCTTCCTTTTACCAGCCGTCATTTTGGCCGCGCTATTGTAATGCCCAACCTGACACCACCAATTACCAGTATCACCAGCGCGCTGGCCTATCGTGAGCGTATTCTTGCCGCGATCCCAGCGGGTGATGACTTTACGCCTCTAATGACCTGCTATCTGACAGACTCATTAGACCCGAAAGAGGTAGTGGACGGTTTCCACAAAGGGGTCTTTACCGCAGCTAAACTTTATCCGGCAAACGCTACGACCAATTCCAGTTTTGGTGTCACCGATGTCGCCAATATCTACCCCATCCTTGAACAGATGGCTGAGATCGGCATGCCATTGCTTATCCACGGAGAAGTCACCGATCCGGCGATTGATATCTTCGACCGTGAGGCTCGCTTTATTGAATCGGTAATGGAACCTCTACGCAAACGCTTCCCCAGGCTGAAAATTGTGTTTGAGCACATTACTACCCGTGAAGCCGCACAGTATGTATTAGCCGGAGATCGCTATCTGGGGGCTACCGTGACGCCGCAACATTTGATGTTTAACCGTAACCATATGCTGGTGGGTGGCGTGCGGCCCCATTTGTATTGCTTGCCGATTCTAAAACGCAATATTCATCAGCAGGCGCTACGTGATGCAGTTGCCAGCGGTTCAGACCGTTTCTTTCTGGGCACGGATTCTGCTCCCCATGCACGACACAAGAAAGAGGCGAGTTGCGGTTGCGCTGGGGTGTTTAATGCGCAGGCTGCCCTGTGTGCCTACGCTACCGTATTTGAGGAGATTGGCGCACTGGATAAGTTTGAGGCGTTCTGTTCGCTTAATGGACCTGCATTTTATGGTCTACCGGTAAACGAAGGTTGGATTGAACTGCATAAGGCGCCTACCACCTTCCCTGACACCATCGCATTGGGTGATGACGCTTTGGTGCCCTTCCTTGCGGGTCAAACCCTGAGCTGGCAAGTACGCTAATCACATCACAGGTGTGCTGAACCCTATCGGTACACCTGGTTTTACACCACCGCATCATGTACAGCGCAAATTTTTCTATCCTTGTGTTGCCCTCTCCTGTAATTAACTGTATAAATAAACAGTTAATTACAGGAGAGCATCATGCGCGTAGAACTCACACTAGCCAAATCAGCCCCCTTACCCGCTGGCGCCATTGAAGCCTTGACGCACGAACTGACACAGCGCGTACACCGACATTATCCCGAAACCGCTATTCAGGTTCGCTATGCCGCAGGGAATAACCTGAGCGTATTGGGTGGCAGCAAAGATGACAAAGAGCGGATTTCTGAGATTTTGCAAGAGACATGGGAGAGCGCAGACGATTGGTTTAGTGCGCAATAATCACTGGCATTAATAATCGAGACCCTCTATTTTAATCTTTGTAGTCTTCACAATAGCCGGTAAGCGCGCTTAGCATGGTCGATGACGGAGGGACATGACAATGACGGTAGAGAAACCAGAACAAGCCATGACGTTCGGCGAATTATTGGCACTGATAGGTGATCAACAGCATAAAATTGATGCGCTGGAGCTGGCATTTTCTTCTCTGGCATTTGCATTGGATGAAAGGACGGCTCAACTGCTGTTGCATAACTTAAAACTGGAATCACACAACGAAATTCGCGCTGAGCAAACCAAAAAACATCTGGCATTGCTCATTGCAGTGTTTGAAAAGAATGCCGGTATTAGCGCTGAGTAGCCTCTCTCAGCGGCTTTCCAAATGATATCCTCTTGTTTTTAGGGGATATCATTTTCAGAAATTTTTCTTTGCAAAAATAGTCGAAATAACTCACCTGCTGTACAAAAGTCACAGTATACTTAAGTTGCTCTTGTTAATAAGGAGCCGCCCAAGCCTCGTTAGTCACTCACGTTAGTAACTAGTCAATAAGGGGTATGTATGGACAGAAAAAATGAAGTTATTCAGACACATCCTCTCGTAGGATGGGATATCAGCACCGTTGACAGTTATGACGCCATGATGATCCGCTTGCATTATTTATCAACTCCAGACCAGGCTCCCGCAGAAGCAAACGTAGGCCGAACGTTATGGCTTACCACCGATGTAGCAAGGCAACTTATTTATATTCTTGAAGCTGGTATCGCTAAAATTGAGTCAACGGATTGCCAACCACAGGATCTGCTCAAGCACTAGACTACCGATTTCTCAGCTATCTGTTCTCTCGTAATAACACCGCCATAAGGCGGTGTTATTACATTCAGCCTGCTTAAGTTTCCATCATGAACGCAACATCATCAATGGCCTTGTCATTGTACTTCGCTGTCGTTTTCGTCAGGTGTCGGGATACGCAGTGTGCCAGTCAGTCGGCTCCGTGATTTATTGAAAATCTTCATGCTGGTTTCCCGCCCACGGCGCCGTTCCCGCTGTTCTTCAAGCGGCAACGTCAGTTCATCGCTGCAAGCCTCACTGCAACACCCCTGGTATGCAACCTGGCAACGCGGACATTGGATGAAGAGTAAGTGGCAACCCGCATTGCGGCAGTTGGTGTGTGTATCGCATGGTTCACCACATTGATGGCAATGCGCGATAACATCCTCAGAGATGCGTTCTCCCATACGCTCATCGAACACAAAATTTTTACCGATAAATTTCACCGGTAGTCCCTGTGCTTTGGCCTGGCGAGTGTATTCAATGATGCCACCCTCTACATGGTAGACATGTTTGAAGCCTTGGTGGCGCATATAAGCGCTGGCCTTCTCACAGCGAATGCCCCCCGTACAATACATCACGATATTTTTATCACGCGCATGTGCGAGCATTTCGGCTGCCATCGGCAGTTGTTCACGAAAGGTATCCGACGGCACTTCAAGCGCATTCTCAAAGTGTCCTACTTCATACTCGTAATGGTTACGCATGTCCACAAACAGCGTATCGGGATCGTTTGCCATTGCATTGACTGCATCGGCTTTCAGATAGGCACCGATATCACTGGGATTAAAGGTGGGATCATCGATACCATCTGCCACGATACGATCGCGAACTTTCATCCGCAGCACCCAAAAAGACTTTCCATCGTCATCCAACGCCACATTGAGCCGAATTTGATCCAGCGCTGGATGCGCGTTATACAGTACGACTTTGAAATCGTCGAAGCGGCTTGCGGGCACGCTAATCTGCGCATTAATCCCCTCAGATGCCACATAGACACGACCAAACACATTGCATTGCTGAAATTGGATGTAGAGGCTATCGCGAAATGCCTGCACATCATCAATAGCAAAATATTTATAGAAAGAAACTGTCGTGCGCGGCTCGGTTTCCGCAAGCATACGCGCTTTCAGTTCCTCATTGGAAACACGGTTGTGTAACACTGGCATGGTGTACGTTCCTGTCTTCAGCGAGGGTTAACCAGATTATAACGTTACAGCGACATGTGCATAACGCGCGACATTATAGCTGATAGCCATTTTTACGCCAAAGGAGGAATTCGTGCGGGGTGGGGAAAATCTGCGACACGGAAAAAATATCTCGGCGTATGATGGTTTGTTCGTTTTCCCTTGGATAAGGATACCACTATGAGTCGGCTATTTACCCCACTCGCCTTAGGCTCTGTAACGCTGCCCAACCGCATTATCATTGCCCCCATGTGTCAATACGCAGCGCAGGATGGCCTCGCAACACCCTGGCACACCATGCATTTAGGTAACCTGTCCCATTCAGGCGCAGGGTTGCTGATTATTGAAGCAACGGCGGTTCTGCCTGAAGGCCGTATTTCTCCACAGGACCTCGGATTATGGAACGATGAGACAGAGCAAGCACTCGCCGCCACGATCAATGCTGTTAAGATGTATTCATCAATGCCATTAGGTATCCAATTAGGTCATGCCGGGCGTAAAGCCTCTGCCGCTGTTCCATGGAAAGGACGCTCGCGCTTGACCAAACAGGAAGGTGGCTGGCAAACCGTCGCCCCTTCCGCGTTGCCCTACAATGAAAATGAAACGCCCCCGACAGCCATGACAACAGAGCAGATTGCTGATGTCGTCACTGCTTTTGCAAAAGCAGCACAACGGGCCAATCGCATTGGTTTTGATGTATTTGAAATCCATGCCGCCCATGGCTATCTGCTGCACCAATTTCTGTCCCCGTTGTCGAACCAACGGGATGACAGCTACGGCGGTGATCTAAACAATCGATTGCGCTTAGTCATTGACGTTTTTCGCGCAGTACGCGAGATAATCCCTGCGCATAAGGCCGTCGGGGTGCGTATTTCCGCAACCGACGGCGTGGAGGGGGGATGGGATCTTGAGCAATCAGTTGTGCTTGCGCATGCATTACATGCTGCTGGCTGCGATTTTATTCATGTCTCGAGCGGTGGTCTCTCATCAGAGCAGCGTATCCAGCCTGGACCGAATTACCAAGTACCTTATGCTGAGCGCATCAAGCGTGAGGTGGGGATGACCACCATAGCGGTTGGGCTTATCACTGAAGCTGAGCAGGCTGAAGCCATTGTTGCGACAGCTCAGGCTGATGCCATCGGCATCGCGCGTGCCGTACTCTATAATCCGCGTTGGCCGTGGCACGTTGCAGCACGCCTGGGTGCACAAGTGTCAGTACCACCACAATTTTGGCGCAGTGAACCTCACCACATTAAAAATCTATTCCACCATTGAGTGTGGTCTTCTCCTCGCCCCCAGGCGGGGAGAGTTCTCTTCAGGCATTACATCCCACCAAAGGTTAAACATCGTTATTCGTCAATGTTATGATAAAAAGCGAATATTGATTTCTGGAATACCCCAGATTGCCTTATGCAAGGTTCACTTTCCTGTGCCGGAAAGTTTTCCTGTGTCATTGATATAATAGATGATACGCAGCACAACATCGGACACTATCACCTCATGGTGTGACTGACTTCTTTTAACGGCAAGCGTGTATAAACAGCGCCTGCATTTTTTGATACTGGAACTCATGACACAACTCCCATCATTCAATCGCTCACTGCTACACCCTCGTTACTGGCTGACCTGGCTGGGGATCGCCACACTCTATCTTGTCGTTTTATTGCCTTACCCGGTTATTTATCGCATTGGCACAGTAATGGGGCGTGTTGCAATGCATGTAATGAAACGCCGAGTACAAATTGCCGATCGTAATTTAGCGCTCTGTTTTCCTGAGATGACAAATCAGGAGCGTACTGAGTTAGTGCGTAAAAACTTTGAATCCGTGGGTATGGGATTACTCGAAACCGGTATGGCCTGGTTTTGGCCAGACTGGCGTATTGCACGCTGGTTCACCGTTACCGGCCTTGAGCATCTGCGGCCACTGCTCGCAGAAAAACGTGGCGTGCTACTGATTGGATTGCACTTTCTCACGTTAGAACTGGGTGCACGCATTTTTGGAATGCACAATCCCGGTATCGGCGTGTATCGGCCGAATGACAATAAGCTCATCGATTGGTTGCAAACCTGGGGTCGTATGCGTTCGAATAAAACCATGCTAGACCGTAAAGATCTCAAAGGCATGATTCGTGCGCTGAAGCAGGGAGAGATTATTTGGTACGCTCCGGACCATGATTATGGCCCGCGCAGCAGTGTGTTTGTCCCTTTCTTCGCTGTGGATCGCGTTGCCACCACCACCGGCAGCTATCTACTGACAAAAACAGCAAAACCCGCAATTGTTCCTTTTGTTCCTCGCCGTCTAGCTGACGGGAAAGGCTATGAATTGCTGATCCAACCAGCAGAATTAAGCGTGCCATTAGAGAATGAAACTGCAACCGCCGCTTGGATGAACACACTTATAGAGCAGAATGTCCTGCTGGCAGTAGATCAATATATGTGGCTACACCGACGCTTTAAAACGCGCCCAGAAGGGGAGCCTTCGCTGTATTGAATTGTACTTTGCGTTAAAAAAAACAGCGGCATAAGCCGCTGTTAGGTTGCTGATAAACTTATTTAAAACAGTTACTCCCACCTGCTTCCGCCCATTCCCGCTCCACCGTCATTTCCGCGCAGGCGGGAATCCCTAACAGGTGAAACGTGTTTCTTCTCACAAGGATCCCCGGCTTTCGCCGAGGATGACGAGGGAGAAAATGGCGTGGTCATCAAACTGAAGCGGCGTAGACCACTATTTTTTGAAGCTCATCGTTACGTTGAAACCGTCACGCCGCCAACGCACGATAGCGCTGATGCCAGGAAGCAAACTGTTGTGGATCTTGCCATACCGCATAGTGGAGTCGGGAAATAGTCACCGGATCGCTTAACAACACCAGACGTTGGTTGTCGCTCAACGCATCCAGATCTTGTTTTAACGCTTCAGCTACACGCTGTACACGGCCCTGCTCAATCGCATGGCTAAAGCCGTGACGAGCTGTCGCCATCGCACTTGCCAACGCATTAAGCGACGGATCGAAGACCGCCTGCACAAAACCATGTTCCAGTTTGCGGGCACGATTTTCGCGGAAATAGGTGTCCGTTGCGACCAGTTCGCGCGGCGGATCATACTCTTCTGGGATCAACAGCAGGTTAGCGCGCTTGCAGGCGAGGCCGATAGAAGCACGACTTGACATCACCGACACAAACGGCGACAGAATCAGTGAGAAGACGATCGGCGACAACCACCACAAGAAGCGCAGATCCAGCCAAGCCATACCAATGGCCCATACCAGCCCCAGCATCAATTGAGAACCGTGCCGAGCAAAGGCTTCATTCCACGGCGTAGCATCATCATCACGCTGTGGTGATTTCCACTGCACAGACCATCCCAAAAAAGCACTGACCACAAAAACAGTATGGAAGAGCATACGTACCGGAGCCAACAGCACTGAAAACAGCATCTCCAGTAGCAACGAAAGGAAAACCCGCGCTGCGCCACCGTAAGGTTTCGCGCCTTTAGCCCATACCAAAATCACGCTCAGCAATTTAGGCAGGAACAACAACACCAATGTTGTCGAAAACAAAGCAATCGCCAGTTCAGGACGCCACTGTGGCCACACAGGAAAGAGCTGACGCGGCTGGAGAAAGTATTGCGGTTCCATCAGCGTATGCACCACCTGAAGCGCGGTTGACAGCGCAAGGAACATGAACCACAACGGAGCTGAGAGATAGGACATCACCCCCGTCAGGAACACCGCGCGATGTACCGGGTGCATCCCTTTCACCAGGAATAACCGAAAGTTCATCAGGTTACCGTGGCACCAGCGGCGATCTCGCTTAAGCTCATCAAGCAAGTTGGGCGGCAGTTCTTCATAAGAGCCAGGCAGATCGTAGGCAATCCACACGCCCCAGCCCGCACGACGCATCAGTGCTGCTTCCACGAAGTCATGGGACAAAATGGCCCCCGCAAAGGAACCCTCACCAGGTAGCGGTGCCAGCGCACAGTGCTCGATAAACGGTTTCACGCGGATAATTGCGTTATGACCCCAATAGTGCGACTCACCCAGTTGCCAAAAATGCAGACCCGCGGTAAACAACGGCCCGTAGACGCGTGTTGCAAACTGCTGGCAACGCGCATAGAGCGTATCCATCCCGGAAGCTTTGGGAGAAGACTGGATAATCCCGGCATTCGGGTTGGCCTCCATCAGGCGCACCAACTGCGTCAGACATTCACCGCTCATGACGCTATCGGCGTCCAATATCACCATGTAGCTATATTGGCTACCCCAGCGACGGCAGAAATCATCGATATTACCGCTTTTACGTTTCACGCGACGGCGACGACGACGGTAGAAGATACGACCAAACCCGCCGACTTCACGACACAGATCCATCCAGGCTTTCTGCTCCGCGACGCATTTGTCCGGATCGTTACTGTCACTCAGCACATACAGATCAAAATGGTCGAGTTGCCCGGTAGCCGCCACTGATTCGTAGGTCGCCCGTAATCCGGCAAACACTCGCTCCACGTCTTCGTTACAGATCGGCATAATCAACGCCGTTCTGTGTTCAGGGTTGAGCGGTTCATCCCCTACTGTGGTCGATGAAATGCTGTATTTATCCTTGCCGATCAACAGTTGCAAAAAGCCCATCAGCGCCGTCCAAAAACCGGCGGAGACCCAACAAAACAGTACAGCAAACAACACCAAAATACCGCTTTGCAAAATATAAGGCAGCACCTGCATGAAGGAGCGTAGGAAAGGTTGATTGATCATGGCAAACGGATCGATCAGCGCCCATCCCTGATAAGGCAAAATGGTTTTCATGTACCAAGTGGCGATGGCCGTTTGGAACAAGGTCAGGATAAGCAGGATATAGCGGCGAATGGTCCCCACCGTTCTCCAGCGATTCTCGGCAATCTTCTCTTCCGGGCTGGCATGAGGACGGCTGGGTGCCGGAGAACGCCCAAGCATGCTCTCCCACCAGCGTACCAGCGGGTTAGTGCGCCACATGTCAGGAAACATTGACGCACGCTTTATCGTGGGCATGGCCTGCAATGCTGTGCGCCCTTCTTTATCCGTAGCCACCGGTTTAATGGCTGTAGCCGTATCTGGCCAGGCTGCATCCAGACGTGCTTTGACCGATTGCAGCGGCGAATCTTCTTCCGTCAGCATCGTCGCAGAGGTTTCCCCCTGCGCAAGAGCCCGATGTATAACAGAAAGATTGTCGCTTTCAGCCTGAGACAACGAATGCTGCAACGCCTCTGCCGCATCAGCGGACAGAGGCAATTTCCCAATATAATCAGGGTTCGAGATTAACTTATTCATTGGCAGGTAGCTGATAGCTCCAGGTTTCAGATAACAGCGTTTCGCCGTTCACCAACGCAGCACGCAATTCGGTTGGCTGTTTGGGATCTTTCACTCGCAGGCGCAATGTTAAACGCCAGCCGCGCGTTACAGGATTATAGCGAACATTGTTCTCAACGATTTCACCGTTGTCGCCAATGCTGACTTGAGACGTTACAGGCGTTGTCTCCTCCATCTCTTTCATCATCGGCCCAGCGAAATCGACCAGGAATGCAACAGTGCCATCCGGTTGGCGAATCAGGTTAGACTGTTTCACATCACCAGTGGATCGCATGGTGCGCTGGACGTAAGCCAACTCAGGTGAATGCAGTTGCTCTTCATCACGCGTGAAGTGCAAGCGGTAGCCAACTTCCAACGGTTTGCCGATTTCAGGCAATACTTCCGGTGTCCAAAACGCAACGATATTATCGTTCGTTTCATCAGCAGTCGGGATCTCTACCAGTTCAACCTTGCCTTTACCCCACTCGCCTTTGGTCTCAACCCAACCGCTGGGACGCAGATCGTAACGATCATCAAGGTCTTCATAGCTGGAGAAATCTCGCCCACGTTGCAGTAAACCAAAGCCTTTTGGATTCTCGATAGAATAGGTGCTAACCGACAGGTGTTTTGGATTATTTAGCGGACGCCAAATCCACTCACCGTTGCCAGCATGGATAGACAACCCGTTAGAGTCATGCAACGCCGGACGGTAGTTCAGGGTTGGTGAAGGCTGATTCGGCCCAAACAGATACATGCTGGTCAACGGTGCCAGCCCCAGTTTACCTACACGAGCACGCAGGAATACTTTGGCCTGAACATCAACAACGCTGTCACGTCCCGGATAAATCACGAAACGATACGCACCGGTCGCACGCGGTGAATCAAGCAATGCATACACCAACAGGTGTTTGTCATTGGGTTTTGGACGTTCTATCCAAAACTCACGAAAGCGAGGGAACTCTTCCCCAGAGGGTAAGGCGGTGTCAATAGCCAGACCGCGCGCTGACAGACCGTAAGTCTGTCCTTTACCAATCACACGGAAGTAACTGGCTCCCAGCATACTGACAATTTCATCATCCTTACCTATCTTATTGATGGGATAAAGAATTTTGAAACCAGCAAACCCGAGGTTTTTCACAGTTTCCGCATCATGATTCACTGTACCGAAATTGAAATAATCCGGAGAGTACGTGATCTCGTTGACCTCAGAGGCCGTTACCTCATTAATTCTCACTGGCGTGTCAAAATACATGCCCTGGTGATAGAACTGAATGCGGAACGGTGTCTGCAGGTTATTCCAGTATGACTTCTCCTGGTTAAAACGAATCTGCTGATAATCAGCAAATTTCATATCGCGGAACTGGGCGGGAAGATTACTCTTCGGCGCTTCATAGCCTTTAGCCGCCAGTTTTTCAGCTTGCGCCGCCACGTCATCCAACGAGAACGCCCAGGCAGGCAACGCAGTGAAAGACAACACAATCGCTGCTGACAACCAGCGTAGATTCGCTACTCGACGTTCAACCCCAAAATTATTAACCAGCACATCTCCCCCTGTTCGTGTGCTTAAATCAACTAAAATCCATATTAATGGATAAGTTAACCTTCCTACAACTTGATAAAAGCCCGGTTCATCATGATAGGTCAGCGTTTAAACAACGCAAACTGCAACCCCGATAAATTTCTGTAAAAAATCGAAAATTAGAGAGGATACTCCGTCACTGTCCAGACGTTGACAACCCCTTGGGGTTATTTATTCCATCAGCGTGATGCTTAACGACAATTCTACCTGTAGCTCAGTTAGCAAAACACCCTATTTCATGTCCTGGTAATAGAGAAAATATTCTTCTTTTGTTAACACTGGTACGATGAAGTTTCCTCATGTGCCGTTTTTCAAGAGTAATCCGAATACTTTTGAACGAGCAAAGGTAAAACGTCCAACGGCTACAATTACCATACCTGCTGGTAACAAAAATGCATTAAATCAGGTACAGTAATGCGAGACGCTGCGCACATGCGCCACCCTACTCTCATCGACGCTAACTTGATTCATATATGAACGCATTGCGCCACGCTAAAATCGCCATAACGCTAAGTCTCTTCGCGCTGCTGATGATTTTCATTGCGCCAATCGTTTCACAAGCGTTAATGCGACATGATTATACTCCGGCCACTCACACTCAGCATCATCAATCTCATGGGCAACCAGAGGCAAAGACACTAATATCAGCAGGCATGGCAATGAACCACGATGCCTGTGGTTACTGCGGGCTTTTGTCCCATCACCCTGCACTGTTTCCTCATGATACACATCCTGTTCCCCCACGTTTTTTCACCAGAAAACGCGTGGATGAACAACAACAGTGGCACAGGATTATCACAGCGCATTATCGTCCCCACCCTCCCCGAGCTCCGCCGACTGTCATATAACACAACAGAAAAGACAAAAATTTGATATTGGATAACGTCCTGTCACAAGGCGATGTGTCCTTTCTCTTTATTTTCTTCTTGTTACGATGACAAGGGCTCTTACGCTATGAATACCGTAAACGCTGAAAAAAAGCCCCTCGCTGCAGCAATAATGGCACTGATATTACGCTTACATTTTTACATTGGCCTGTTTGTTGGCCCCTTTATTTTTATCGCTGCACTGACAGGCACGCTTTATGTGCTGACACCACAGATTGAAGATCGCCTTTATGCTAATCAGTTGTATGTTGACGCGCCAGGCACTGCACAACCGCTCGCCGCACAGGTTGCTGCCGCGCAGGCAACACTGGCGAAACAGCCCTCAGTTCAATTAATTGCGGTACGCCCTGCGCCAACACCCCGCGATACTAGCCGAGTGTTATTTCGACTCCCTGAGTCAGGCCCCTCTGAATACCTTGCCGTGTTTGTCAATCCGGCCACTCTCGCCATACAAGGGCAACTAATGGTGTATGGCACATCGGGAATACTGCCCTTGCGAACCTGGCTTGATCATCTTCATCAGGGGTTATTGTTAGGGTCGGTGGGCAGGATTTATAGCGAGCTAGCCGCTTCCTGGCTTTGGGTCGCTGCACTAGGAGGCGTGTATCTTTGGTGGAGAACGCGTACACCTTCACGCGTAACCATGAGACGTAAATTACCCACGGTAACCCGCTTACGGCGTTGGCATAGCACGCTGGGATTAACATTGCTCGCAGGGATGCTGTTTTTCTCTGCCACAGGATTAACCTGGTCGCAATGGGCAGGCGATAACATTGCTGTATGGCGAAGTGCATTGGGTTGGCAAACGCCATCACTCAATACCGCACTGCTCACCCAGGCCTCGCCTACACAGCACGATACCCATGCAGAACACCGCGGCGATATGATGGAACATCACTCTGTGCCAGCAACGCTGGCATTAGAGAGTTTCGATAGCGTACTGGCAGCAGCAAAGCAAGCGGGTATCAGTGCAACCAAGCTGGAGATTCGCCCAGCAAAAACAGCACATCAAGCCTGGACAGTCACAGAAATTGAGCGGCGATGGCCTACACGCGCTGACATGGTTTCCATCAACCCTCACAACGGTGCAGTCATCGATTACGTCAGATTTTCAGCCTATCCTCTTGCTGCAAAGCTGACTCGTTGGGGGATAGATGCCCATATGGGGATATTGTTCGGCATACCAAATCAGCTGATCCTGGCAGCATTTGGGCTCGGGCTGTGCGCCCTGGTACTGTGGGGATACCGTATGTGGTGGATACACAGACAACGCCCACGCGGCCAGCCCCATCCTGCAAACACGCTTTACGTCGCTTTCACGGCTCTGCCGCTACCAATGCGTATGCTGGTTGCGGGGATAGCGCTAATACTGGGCGTGTGTTTACCCGTCATGGGAGCCAGTCTTCTGATTTTCTTATTGATTGATATCGTTCGCTGGCGGCATCATCAACGGATAACACCCACTGACATCCTACAGCAAACGCCGCAGTAACAGCACGCAGTGTAAACCGGCCCTGACAATAACGTAGAGCCGGTATAATGCTATGCTCCGGATAATAAGCGCGGAGCATCTTGATGAGCCACAGAACTCTCGTGATAGCTTCCCAGTTTGAAAATGCTAACCGTACCTGTCAACGCCTGAGCTTGCTCCTGCAAGGACAGTGCGGCGGCAGCAGACTCTTCAACCAGCGCAGCATTTTGCTGTGTCGTGGTATCAATCTGCCCCACGGCCAGATTGATTTGGTGAACGCCATCGCTCTGCTCTCGGCTTGCCTGGGCAATTTCCGTTACTATACCGTTCACACCTTCAACGTTCGTCACCAACGTTTGCATAGAGACAGCCGTTTTCTCTACCAAATCCATACCTTGACGTACTTTATCTACCGAGCCATCAATCAACTCTTTAATTTCTTTCGCTGCGGTGGCACTACGCTGGGCTAATGCGCGGACTTCGCTCGCCACTACAGCAAAACCACGCCCTTGCTCACCCGCACGCGCCGCTTCAACCGCTGCGTTCAACGCCAGAATATTGGTTTGGAAAGCAATGCTGTCAATCACACCAATGATTTCCGCCATCCGTTGTGATGACTCACGAATGCCGCGCATTTCATTGGTGACCTCATTCATCAGCTCACCGCTCTGGCGTACTGTTTGAGCCCCCTGCGCGGCAAGTTGTGTTGCTTCCGTCGTATTATCCGCCGTGTTTTTGATGGTTGCCGTCAGTTGTTCCATGGAGGATGCCGTTTGCTCCAGCGAACTGGCTTGCTCTTCTGTTCGTGCCGACAAATCCTGATTACCGGCAGCAATTTGGGCCGCAGCACTGGAGATGCTTTCCGCACCGTCGCGAACCTGGCTAACAATATGGCGCAGGCTGTCATTCATATTGCGCAGCGCCTGCAGTAATAAACCGGTTTCATCTTTGCGCGTAACAAAAATATCCGATGAAAGATCGCCCGTCGCCACACGTTCGGCAATCGACAATGCTTCGTTAAGCGGATGGGTGACACTCCGTGTAATCGCAGTAGCCACAATCACACTGAGTAAAATGGCGGCAAGTATCATGCCCACCAGCAATAGTCGGGTGTTGGTATAGCTCTCGGCGACCTGTTGCTGTGAAACTGACATCTGATCATCACGGTGGTCAATAAAGGCGCTAATGGCAGCTTTATAAGCCTGGATGTTTTTCTCTGTTGCCATCATAAATTCGTTAAGTGCAGCATCCGTATCACCGGCATTGATATAGCCGGAGAATTTGGTGCTTGATGTATGAAAATCGGCACGGGCCCGATTGATATCCTGCAATATCTCCTGAGAGCGCGTGTCATTCGCTGATTTACGCAACTCTTCCATCAACGCAGAAACGGTTACCGTGCGCTGTTTCATCGATTCCATCTCTTTTTTGATATTCTGTTCAGATGTCGTCAACAATACTCGCTGCTGGCTAAGTGCATATCCATTCAGTTCACCGATCAACTGGTTACCCTTGACAGTGAGAGGATAGTCACTAGACACAATCTTATCTATCTGCGCGTTAAAATCGGCCAAGCGCCCCAATGACATTACGCCGACAATCAACAACATCAATACCAAGAGCGAAAAACCAATTCCCAAACGATATCCAATACGCCAATTTGACAGATTCATATAAATTCCTTTATTCATCTTTAATATAAACATCACGGCATCATTACTGACCGAGTCGTTCAACAGAAGTCTATTCACTGAATAGCGCCATGCACTATTTATCCCTGTATGTTTGGCATTGATACATTGCATTAACGGAACGACGGCAACACGATCGCGGGATAATCGAATACGTTAGCTCATCGAATGCGGCATTAAATTTTGCATGAGACCCGTTCATTAGAACAATCCTTGTTACCCTTTGACACACTGCATCCCTTGAGATATAAAAAATCAGTAAAATCAAAAATTAATTTTGAAAATCGTCCCTGTAATTATAAAAAAAATCCTACTCTCATACCGCATATCGGCGTGTTCATGTAAGTCCTGAGAGCTATGTTAAACGGCATATTATACGATTTCTTTACTGCTTGAATGAAATTTATATGTCTATTTTTATTTACAAAACCCATATACCACCATAATCGATCATTATGGAAATATTTACCTGTATTCAAGGTAAATTATAGCGATATACAATAGACATTAAATATTAACAAATTGAAAACAACCCCTGGTTAAATATTATAACTTCCTCTTATATACCAAAGTTTATAGTCAGGAAAAAATGAAAGTATTAACACACATATTAGCCCCTGCAATTTTAGCAAGGGACTAATAATATTGACGCACTGTAAACTGACATATTCCCATTAATATAGAGGCGATAGTATTATTGCATAACAGCAGTTTTGTTAATTTCATTAAAATGAGCATCGCACTCTATTCTGGCATTAGGAAGATAGTTTGATTTTAATATTATAAATGGAATGACCATCACCCAACTTGTTGACTTTTTATTTTCGTGGGTATTGCCATCCGAAGCATAGACAATCGAGAAATAACCGCCATGACGTTCATTTTTGAAAATTTCATAACGATATAGCAGGCTATCATCCTGATGCTGAAAAATAAGCGTTTCTTTTAATGTCCCCAATAACATCCTTTTTCCTCCCGTAGCATAAACTTTTTTCATCGGCCTGGGCGGGAAAAACCTTACAGCGAGAGGCAGAAAATACGACATCGATCGCTATCGATAAGAAAAAACCCCACCGGTACAAGACACTCAGTGGGGTTCAGGGAGATAAAATCACTTTTTCTTTGACGTGTT
Organism: Serratia marcescens; assembly: GCA_015548865.1. GTDB lineage: Bacteria > Pseudomonadota > Gammaproteobacteria > Enterobacterales > Enterobacteriaceae > Symbiopectobacterium > Symbiopectobacterium marcescens_A. The sequence goes on from JADMXW010000002.1 coordinate 167,587, forward strand.
TTTACCTTTATCTTTTATCAATTGTCTGATTTTTTTCAATTCTTTTTGGCTTAATGGCTGTTCAACAACCTCTTCGGTGTGCTGGTTATCGACATCCGTCTGATCAGCATCAACGCTATCCTTAGCGGCGATCTCAAAGCTTTTTGCCAAACGCGCAGCCACTTCAGCGCTGATTGAAACTTGATTTTCCAAGGCGGCTGCTTTGATTTGCTCTTTCAACTCTTGAGGAATCTTTAGGGATAAACTGGATATCTCACTCATTTTCTTACCTTTCTTGTAGAGATAAAAGGACACGTTATGTTAGTCGTATGGCAAAGTCTAGCATGACACAAAAATTTAATATTTCTGTCATGAGAAAGACATCGGTATATGCAGCATCTCTCACCGACACAACTCGGTACAGCCAGATGATTTTACGACACGCAGAGTGAGTATGGCAGAATCTCAGGCGCGTACTTGATTATGCCGAATCTAGATGACAAGAATAATTATTGATAAACAAATTATTTTACTTACAAAGGAGGATGAAATAAATGACTTGCGATCGACGCCACAACATTACGCTTAACGCATTGATCATAATATGTTAACACACTAGAATAGCGCGCTGCCACCAAAAGGAACCCGCTGTGTCACATCATGCAATATGGGAATTTATTAAACATGCCTACCTATTCGGTGCCATCATCGCCATGGTGATAACGTTTTTACTGAGCCGAGATAAATCCATGCTGATGCGTTTTGTGGCCTCAATACTGATCGGGTTAACCTGGCCCCTCAGTTTTCCACTGGTACTACTCTTCTCACTTCTTTAGTGGCGCTGCCGAACTGACAGCGCCGTACGATAAGAATACTGATGAACTATCTCACAACTAAAACGGTTGTTGCTGCATGACGCACAATGGCTGCAGCATTCGAACCAAGCAGATAGGTTTTTACATTGGGTCTACGTGAACCAACGACGATTAAATCTGCACCAATCTCTTGTGCTATTTGCAATGTCTCATCCCGCGGAGAGCCAAAGCTCACGCTGTAGTGCAGGCATTCTGCTGGGAGGTCTATCTTTGCAACCAGTGCTTTGAGTTTTTCATTCGCTTTTACTACGGCTTCATTTTCAAACTCTTTAATACCAAAAGAGTAAGCCGACATAAAAGCGGAAGCATCCGGCAGAGCATGGAACAAATGAAGCGAGGCACCAGATGCCTTTGCCAAAGGCACCGCATGTTGCAATGCATTCTGGGTTAACTCATCTTCTTCCAAGTCAATGGGGACCAGTATCGTTGTATACATAGCAGCTCCTTATTGCAGACATCCGCTAAAGAAAAGCATATCCCACTGTCTGATGATGTAAAATAATACGTCACAAATCTGTGAGGTGGGTATTCTATGGACGATCTTTTCACCAGGCTTTCTCGATCCACGTTTCGGCAACGATTCACTCTGGGGACGAAAGAAATTAATTATTTGTATGAAAAGGGGTTTACCGTCATCAACCAGCACGCGGTCGATTTTGTTGCCCAACGGTTAGCATCTGCAGAACCCCGAAACGATGGTAAGCAAACGCCAATGCGTGGTCATCCAGTTTTTATTGCACAGCATGCCACTGCCACCTGCTGTCGAGGATGTTTAGCAAAATGGCATGGAATTGCTGCGCATCGTCCTCTCAGCCAGCAAGAACAGAGCTACATCGTCTCTGTAGTGATGACATGGCTAGATCGAGAAATAACAAAGCGAGAACCAACAGTACAAAGATAACCCGTGTGTGGCACAAGCGCTATACGCAGAGTCACACACAAATCAACGTAATGGTTTTCTGCGTAATACGGCGTTAATAACACTGACTACAACATACCTTTTATGCCATCAGGGAACACGGTCAGAGCATCACTTAGTACAGCGGTTTGTTCAATCCAGCGCATCACGATCGGCATGCCATTAGACTCAACACCGTGTACAATCTCTTGCTGGTAAAACGCTTCATCAGCAAAACGGCCTTCATAGACAAAGACGATTTCGTGCCCAGGCTTTCCGTTGTACTCGAAAATATTCTCGGATACCCCCAACAAGATCAGTTCTACCGCTTTAGCCCCAATCTCTTCTTCCACTTCACGGAGTGCCGCAGCAACAGAAGTCTCGCCAAAATCAACGCCGCCACCAATCGGCAACAAATAGTGTGTATTTTTTACTGGATCGTATCCTTCAGCTAGCAGAATTCTCCCATCATGGCGGAAAAGACAGACAGATTTAGCTCTTATCTTACTCATTCTTAAAGGTTCCTCGGCAAAAAAGGGCTGGGAAGGTTACCTGAGGATATGAAAGTGTATTGCGATCGAGATCAAAGAACAGAATACTGTCAATTCTTTTATATTCCGCGCCTTTTCCCATCAGATCGCCTGAAGTAGCGATTATTTAAACCTCGTTTAAGGTGTATATCTTAGAATTCACATTGACATTCAGCCAGGCTGTTTTTATCGCAGAGGATTATCTATCGATTTACACAACGTCAAGGAGTCTTACTATGTTAGCAAATGAAAATGTATTTATCAGCGTACTCGCTGTTATCGTAGCGGTAGGGTTTATTATCGCTTTCTTTAGTCCAAAATGGGATGACTGATGAACACTGATCCCCCCGCTCGATGACTCCTCTCATGTCATAATGACTGAGAGGAGGCATTTCCATAATTGCTATCTTCACGTTTTGCCTGCTTATCACGCTCCATCTCTTACTTACCAGCTTCTATTTCAAGTCACCTGTCATAAAGATACTACTGGCGTAGCTATCGCATGATTTAGCCACCACTATTGTGTCTACCCTGTGCATAACATCGCAGAAAAGGTTGCATCATTTAACGCCACTCCTTCATTCAGGAAAATACGCATGTCCATTATTGAAACACTGAATTGTCTAAAAGAGTGAATACAGCCACCTGACAAGAGGCACTTGCCTGATCTTACAGCGTCTCAGGTGGCGCAATCAAAAGACATTCCAGCATTGATGCCTTAATATGTTGGAGATATCGATAGAACCTCAATCCACCAAAGGGTTTTATTGACAAAGTTCCTTAGAGAAATCCGGACTCCCCCGCCCACTGGCACACCGTTGAGTAATATCTCTACTGTCTATCTTCCAGATATCATTCGTCTTAGATAATTGATATCTGTAGCGTATCGCAGCAATTGAATCATCCGTGGGCGTATCTTCTTCTAACGTCACTGTTACACGGTCAGGAGATTCAATTGAATCGCCTGATACTGTCTGCTTAATAAGCAACGTCGAAGGTGTTTCTTGAAAAATACTTCCCAAGTCTTTAAACACAATAGTTAAAGGAAGCGAGCTAGCAGACTGTATATTATTTTCACCATTTTCAATCTGCGATGAGTCACATCCCGGTAAGAAACCAATCATCAACATCGTTGTAATTTTAAATAGCTGCATAGCCTCACCTAATATTTTTTAATTGAACATCAGGGCAGATCATCTCACAGAGATAATTTCAGGCTTTAAGAATATGATGAGTTTCTGTCAAAAAACGGAACCTGTTATGCAACCATTGAGGTTGTAATACTGCAACTCATTAAGTTTCGCCTAAAACCAGCACCTGAGCAAACCAGAATTTGTTCCTAGAGCACGCCTTCAAATCATCCGCATTTGTCGAAAAAATCGCCTTGCCAAAATAACTGTTTTTTTATACAGTAAAATCATATTAACTATAAGGATACCGTTATGATTTTAAGAACTGCATCTCACACAAAGGATGATACATGCCCGGCATGCGTCGTGGCCGGTGGTTTCATCTTCTTAGCGCATCATAGTGGTGGTCATGAAAAAGCTGATGCCGTGTTTCAGGCAAGAGCATCCCTGAAAGCCCTAAGTAAAACGCTACAGTCAGTCAATGCCAACCTGGATGATATGGTTCAGATCACGCTGTATCTTAAGCACCGACACGACTTTCCTGCTGTCCGAGACATTTTTAGAGAATTCTTCACCGAAGGGCATTATCCAGCGCGAATGACGGTGTTTACAGATTTTATCAACGAAAACTGCCTCTGCATGCTAGATGGGACCGCAGTGGTAGCATCAAACCAGTAGGTTGCGACAATCTCATTTGGCCAATAGCCCTATATAGGCCTTTATGACGGAGTGGGCTGCCCTCCATACTCGAGAGTGCACCTCCCGTCAGCCCTTCATGTTCTATGAGCAATTCTATTAAATATAAATATGTTGATAAAAATGGCAATAAAAAATTATGGACAGGTCAGGGATGCACACCTGAAGCGATTGCTGTGGCTATTGAGAATGGTAAAATGCTGGAAAATTTTGAGGTCTGATAAACATATCAGCCTGCAACCCTGTGTATCTCAGGGTTGCAAACTAAATAAACACACATTACTCAGAGTCTTTAAATAATGGAAGCCCTTGAGATTTTCGCCAATGTTTTACAAATTTAACAATCCCTTCCGGTGTCCCATCATTGTCATCATCAGGATAATAAATAACACCATTACCATCTGGATGCCCCACTAATTTTTCAAAATGGCTAACCCATTTATGATGTTCTTCTTCGGAAGAAGAGTTCACTTCAACGATATCTCTAACAAATTGAAGAAAATCCTCTTCAGTGTAATCATTTAATTTAGGGTTAATTATTGTCATGAAACCTCCTTGGAATGGAGCATAATATGCCTTTTAGGTGTGGCAATTGACATATTTTCAATATCGTAGACACTACCACCATCAACTATGCGTATTTTATGATGAATTTCAAACACTGCCCTTCCTCCAGCTTGTTCTTTAGGCACTGCATAAGGTTCAACCGATACCACTACAGAAAATGTGTAATCATTTCCTGAAAAAGTATTTACTGTATGAAACAGCGTCACACTTGAACCTGATGCCCTGCCGTGGTCGTATTCAAACGCAGCCGTTCTATCAGAATCAGCAAGCTCTCCATTGGCGTACAGATTTGCACTCATTTGATATACACCATAATGAACAACCCAATTGAAATAGGCGTGAACTAATATTTTACCGGAAGCGCCACTTCCGCAGGTAAACGTCGTATTATTACCAATAGTGCCTGATGACACTATCGTGTTCCCTTCATTCCCTTTCCATACTCCATCAACACACCACACAGGCGAACCGTTTGCCGCTTTGCTAATAAGCCCGTTAGGTGTGCATGTTTCACCCATTATGACTGATGTGAAATATTTTTCATTAACGGCATGATGCGAGACCACCAGCCAGTGATATTTGGATAAAGTAAAAACATTTCCTGACCCTGTGGTACACGAATTAAATATTCTATCATTGATGCCACATAGATGTCAGCTAATGTCAGTTTATCACCGGAAAGCCAACAATTTCCTTCTAAAAAAGTTGATAATGCTATCAGACAAGATGACGTTTTTTGAATTGCCATATCTAATTTTATCTTGTCAATTGGTTCATTCTTTGTTGTTTTTATTACAAGCTCTCCATATATTCCCCATACGAAATATGGATACATATAGCCATCAGCAATACTGATAATTTGATTCATGCGTGCTCTTTGTTTCACCCCCACTGGCTGAAGTCGTGGGCCATCAAACGCTTCATCGATATATCGAGTTATTGCTCCTGTTTCATAAAGACTAAAACCGTCATATTCAAATGAAGGGATTTTTCCAAATGGATGCCGTTCAAGATAGTCATCAGCAGGATTACTGGAATCGAAAATATCGACAGGAATTAAATCATAGTCGATCCCTTTTTCCTGAAGAGTGAACAGAACAATACGTACATAAACGCTATAGCTTGCACCAAACACAATCGGTTTTTTCATATCACAATGCCTCTGTCCTGTTAAGTTAAAGAAAAAACTGTATAACCCATGTATATACTTAGTCAAGCTTTGCGTAACAAATAAAAACCTACATTTACTAGAATATTAGCGGCACTCTTTTAGCAATGGTGCGTTTAGTTTTAACACATTATAAAGTAATAAGTAAAATGATTAATATCATACAAAAAACAGGCTTTAAATGAATTTTACAAACAAAGCATAAATAATCACCCTGCATTTAAAAATCTGTCCTATCTACGTTACTTATTTCTATTTTTTTAGTGCTTTTATTTTTATCTGCTATTTTTTATTTCAGATCATAACCTGTGAATTGTGCAACAGGGAAAACTACGGATAAAAGATGCTATTTTCTTATTTTAAGTCCTTCCCGACTTACGGTGGAATAAATTAACACACTTCTTGTCCTTCGGACTCCATATAAAACCCACCTGGGTAATATCGTGGAATACTTCGCCCTTTCATCTAGATTGCGGCGCTTAATTCGGTGTTTTGCTTTACAGGCACTAATATTCTTCGTATTAATTAAGTAGAGGGTTTTACATTGTTAGAAAAAACAATGCCTACTTATACACTCACTTCGCGAGCGTGTGGGATCTATCGACGGTTGCCTGCCACAGGCTAAAAGAAAGGTCGATGTCAACACAAAAATTTTTCTTACGAAAAAATAACAGCAGCAGGTTTGTCGCTAGGGCTAACCAACAAGGCTGTCCGGCTAAAATTTTAGCCTCATTATCAAGATGAATTTGACGATACACCCAATCACTTTCATCCAGTTCTAAATTAACGTCATGTTCAGCCAGCGCTAATCGAGTAACCAACTCCCTCTTCAGGTCACTAACGGTTATTTCCTGTAAAACATCATAGTTACTCAGCTTGAACCACTGTTTTGCCGCCTTCATGACGTCGCTGGCTTTCACTCGCGTCCCTTCTTAATTGTTAGCAGGAATCTCTCAATACATTTTCTATCGATTTCAACGCCAGGCAACAGCTAAAGAGGCATTTTTGACGATATGGACAAGAGGAGATGGGCAGATAATCAAGGGAAATTAGAGGAAAAAACAGGTAGGCTAGAAACAAAAAAGTCCCTTTATACGGGACTTTCATGCTGTACTTTATGCACTACAGAACCAAAAACCATTTTTAAGTCATCGATTCTATTGAATGAGTGGCGGAGGAGGTGAGATTCGAACTCACGGAGCTGTTACACTCGGCGGTTTTCAAGACCGCTGCCTTAAACCACTCGGCCACCCCTCCACAACGAAGCGAACTATAAACACAGGCAGGCAGGTTGTAAAGTCTGATAACGTTCAACTGCGCTAAAAATAACCTATTTAACGCCAACTGGACGTAATATCATCATAATGCTCATAAAAATAGCGTTTCACAGCGTAAAGAAGGGTAAAACGTCTTTAATAACTCAGTGCAACTATCTATGCTTACATCCTGAGTCATAATAATCATTTAACAGAGAGAGTCGCTGCCATGGATCGTATTGTTGTCTCTTCCAGACAGGAAAGCTCACTGCTCAGCACGCACAAAGTGCTGCGTAACACGTATTTCCTTTTATCCCTTACATTAGGGTTTTCTGCGCTCACCGCAACTGTCAGCACTGCACTCAATCTCCCTGCGCCTGGGTTGTTGTTAATGCTGATAGGGTTCTATGGCCTGATGTTTTTAACCCATAAACTCGCCAATAGCCCCGCTGGCATCCTCGCGGCATTCGCGCTCACAGGATTTATGGGGTATACGCTGAGCCCTATTCTTAGTTCACTGATTGCAGCCGGTGCTTCTGACATTATCATGCTTGCGTTAGGTGGCACAGCGTTGGTCTTTTTCTGCTGTTCTGCTTATGTACTGACAACACGTAAGGACATGTCATTCCTGTCCGGGATGATGATGGCGGGATTTGTTGTTCTGATCGTCGGGGTGATTGCCAATCTGTTCCTGCAGCTCCCTGCGTTGCATCTTGCTTTGAGTGGCCTGTTCATTTTGTTCTCAGCCGGGGCTATTCTGTGGGAAACCAGCAATATCATTCACGGTGGTGAAACGAATTATATTCGTGCCACAGTCAGCCTGTACGTTTCCATCTATAACCTGTTTGTCAGCTTGTTGAGCATTTTAGGCATTATGCGCAACAACTAACCTGATTGAGGCTAGTGCCCTTGTAACGCCCCGTTCTAACAGGCCTGAGTGTGGTTTATCTACCGCTCAGGCCTTTTTATTGCCCTCAACTCCCCCGTTCTTCCGACTGCATTTTTTTGCTACACTTCGCCTAAAACAGGGGTTACGAGGCACTATGTTGGAGTTCGAAGGACGTTTTATAGAAACTGATGCACAAGGGTACTTGCTTAACAGCGCTGACTGGAGTGAGTCCCTCGCTCCGCTACTGGCAAAACAAGAAGATATCTCTTTAACGGATGCTCATTGGGAAGTTGTGCACTTTGTTCGTCACTTTTATCTGGAGTTCAATACCTCCCCAGCGATTCGCATGTTGGTAAAAGCGATGGCACAAAAATACGGCGAAGAAAAAGGCAATAGTCGTTATCTGTATCGGCTCTTTCCCAAAGGCCCAGCCAAGCAAGCGACCAAGATTGCAGGCTTACCCAAGCCGGTCAAATGTATTTGATGCACAGAGACTAATAGCGAATTGAAAAACCGCTGTAGTTCATCATCGCGCGGGGTTCAATAAGCACACGATCAACATGGGCGCTGCGTGGTCCCCCAGCCTTCAGCCAGGCGATCAGCAGCTCAACCTGTGCCTGCTCACCACGGGCGACGACCTCCACACTGCCATCATCGCAATTTTTGACATAACCTTGTATACCAAGCTGTCGAGCCTGATGCTGTGTGTGATAACGAAAACCAACGCCTTGTACCACACCATAAACATAGGCAGCCACACACTGTTCTGACATCTAAACGCCCCCTCAATCATCAATAGGCAAACACCTTTATTTCCTGCATAGCGGCGCAATATGCTTCATACTATTAACAGTAAAATAACGTCGCCCCGGTGGCAAATACGCTACGCCAGCTTTCAACATGCGACTTGAAATCTGGGAGTTTGCTCCCATATAGAAGTAAGGTTACAGAGTCAGATTATCTCAGGAGGCACTATGATTATCTGTAAATTTGGTATTGGAGAACAGATTCGTCATAAACTGCTGGGATACCCTGGTGTAGTGATTGATATCGATCCCGAATACTCGCTGGTAAGCCCTGCCTGGGAAGAACTGGATGCTCACGATACGCTTCGTACTGCACCTTGGTATCATGTGGTGATGGAAGATGAACAAGGGCAAGCCATTCATACATACCTGGCGGAAGCGCAGTTGGTGCAAGAAACGCCAGATGATGATGGGCATCCTTCTCTGAATGAGCTTGCCAAAGAGATTAAACAGCGAGCACCTCGCTTACATCATTAATGGCCGACCGTTAGGTCGGAATCAACGGCAAGTGCACTACTTAGCGAGGCCTAAGCGCGGAATCTCAATTTTTGGGCAGCGATCCATCACGACGTCAAGCCCGGCGTTTTTTGCCAACACTGCGGCCTGCTCGTTTATAACACCGATCTGCAGCCACAGCACTTTTGCGCCAATGGCAATGGCCTCTTTGGCTACCTCGTAAGCTGCCTCTGACTGGCGAAATACATCTACCATGTCGACCTTACGAGGAATGTCAGCAAGTGATGCATATACGCGCTGCCCATGTAATTCTTGCCCCGCTAATTTAGGGCTGACAGGGATCACCTCATAGCCCTGTGCCAATAAATAAGCCATCACGCCATAACTGGGACGAGAGACTTTTTCACTGGCACCGACTAACGCTATCGTTTTTACCGTCTCCAATACTGATTTGATCTCTGCATCCTTCATGGTTGTTACCTCGTATTGCATGGTTTTTCTATAGTGTACACCACAGCGCTCTCTTCTTTTATCACACATATGATGCCATCAGGTCTCGGGTACAGAATGATAAAACCGTAGTAATCATTAACACTGGAAATTGAACTCACTATTGGCAGTAGATGTCCTACGCAGAAAAGAAAAAAATAGTTTAAAAAATGAAAACTTTGACACATTTAGCCAAATACTCAACAATAGCGCGTTCAATAATGTCAGAGGAAAGCTGATGAATTTACGCCATCTCGTTGCGCTGCTTTTCTTTGCCGCCATCAATACCGCTACCGCAGCAACTACCCTAAAGTTGCATCAGGATATTGAACTGCTCGCAGTTGATGGGCAAAAGGTGTCCAGTTCACTCTTAAAAGGTGCTGATAGACTGGAGCTGGATAACGGGCAGCACCAAGTGCTGTTTCGTGTAGTTAAGGTTGTCTCCACCTCTGGTAGTGAAAAGCATACTTACACATCGCCTTTATTGCTGGCTGCATTCAATATGCAAAATCAGGATGTCATCACCATCCTTCTACCTGCATTAGATACCCCTAAGGCTCGGGAATGCTTTGACCAGGAGACTCAGTATCAGCTAGTCGATAACCGTAACGCTCCCATCAGTGCGCGCTTGGATAAACTTGAATTGAGCAACGATGAACTCGCTCATCGATTGGAACCCATCCTGGCGCAATACAATGCCGCCAATAAAAATGCATCCGTAACGGCGTTCACGTCCCCTAAGAAAAATGCAAAAACTTGGCCTGAAACTAGTACTGCCAGTGCTCAGGACAGTATTGATCCTTTTCTTATTCTCAAATATTGGTTCAGGCAAGCAGACAAAGATACGCAGGATCGTTTTTTAAAATGGGCGAAAGAAAAGGACAATCAATAAAATTGCACCGCTGTTTTGATTATTTTAACCGCAGTTGTATCAACTCCTTGGTCGTTAGTCGCATTTTTTTCATCTACACCTTTTCAGAGAAAAAGCGTTCTCGTAATCTGTATTTATTATTCTGACGAAAGGACGTAAACATGGAACTCACCACTCGTACTATTCCTGAACATAAGCACATTGCTTTAGTGGCACATGACCACTGCAAGCAAGCGCTGCTGGATTGGGTGAGTACTCACAAGAACACGCTGTCCGAGCACCATCTCTATGCAACGGGCACCACAGGCAATCTGATTCAGCGGAACACCGGGCTTCCAGTCAAAAGCATGTTGAGCGGCCCAATGGGTGGTGACCAGCAGGTTGGCGCCTTGATTTCGGAAGGGAAAATTGATCTGATGATCTTCTTTTGGGATCCACTGAATGCTGTTCCTCACGACCCTGACGTCAAGGCGTTGCTGCGTTTGGCCACCGTCTGGAATATCCCAGTCGCCACCAACCGATCTACGGCCGATTTTCTGGTAAATTCGGCGCTGTTTAAACAGCCCGTAGAGATCGCCATTCCCGATTATCAACGCTATTTGAACGAACGCCTGAAATAAGCCTGCACGTTCAGCGCTACCATGCTCGTGGCAGCGCTGCCGCTACGGTTTACGCTGTAATGGCACACCGATACGATGCAATTGTTCGACAAACACTGACGGTGCATCGCGATCGTAGAGTAACCAGACACGGTGTTTCGCACGGGTCAGCGCGACATAAAGTAAACGACGTTCTTCCGCATCGGCATAAGGTTCCGGCTGGGGAAGCAATACCTGTTCCAGCAAACTTTCTCGGGCCAACGCAGGGAAGCCTTCTTTCCCATCATTTAATCCCACAATCACCACATAGTCAGCCTGCTGACCTTTGCTCGCATGGATGGTCATAAAATTAATCGACAGATTTGGCCATCGTACACTGGCTTTATCCAACATGGCTGGCCGCAGGTGATGATAACGCGCCAAGACCAGAATATGTTCATCCGGCGTGACAAAACTACTTAGCTTATCGAACAGCGCTTCAAGCTGCGCTTCGGGCAGCAACGTGACCGCTTTTTTGTCTCCGGTACGCAAGCTGTTAAGTGGTTTCTTCAACTGATAAGGATTTTGCTGCACAAAGGTATTGGCAATCTCTCCGATGCGATCGTTAAAGCGATAAGTCGTATCCAGTGCACAGCGCTCACCGCGCCCGAAGTAGTGTTCAAAAGCCGTGGTCAGCGTTAATTCTGCACCGCTGAAACGGTAAATGGCTTGCCAGTCATCGCCTACAGCAAAAAGACAGGTACGCTGATTTTGTCTGCGCAACGCTGCCAGCAACTGCGCGCGTTGGGGAGAAATATCCTGAAACTCATCGACCAGTATATGCTTCCATGGGCTGATAAAACGCCCTTTATCCAGCAAATTCACTGCCTGGTGTATCAAGCCGGAGAAATCCACCGCACCTTCTTCTTTCAGTGCGGCTTTCCATGCTTTAAGCAACGGTGCCATCAAACGTAAACCACGCTGTAATCGCGGGCGCTGCTCCTCATCTGCCAGCGACAACATTTCACTTTGGCTTCCCCCTTGCATACGCATCAGCCCTAACCAGCGCTCCAAACGCCCTGCCAGACGCGCAGCCAAGCGTGTATCCAGCCAAAACTCACCGTCGGGAACATCCCATTCCAGCTCATCGCTGAGCCATTCCCGCCATCCTTTGGCCTGCGCTTTTTTTTCCGCACACTGCTGACGCCATGTTTCAATAAGCAGTTCACGCCGCTGCGTACCATTGCTTTCCAGATGACTGATGAGCGGGGCTTTACGCGTTGCCTGCTGAATAATATGCAATGCCAATGCATGGAATGTTTTTGCCTGCACGGCCTCCGTGTGCAATCGATCCCGAATCCGCTCGTTCATTTCTTGGGCTGCCTGGCGGCCAAATGCAAGGAGCAAGATTTGTTCCGGCACGGCTTCACCTCGGTGTAACAGCCAGGCTGCACGCGCCACCAGCACGGATGTCTTGCCACTTCCCGCCCCTGCCAGCACCAATACAGAATCTTCACCATTAATGACCGCGCGACACTGCGAGATATTAAGCGGGGTCGTTTCGACAGATTCGAAAAATGCCTGCTCTAAAGACAGCGTCTGCGTCATCCATTTCTGATTCGTCTCTGCTCTGCGTGCATCACCTTCCGCCAGCCACTGCTGACAAAGGATGTAATTATCGCGACAAGTTGCAAATTCAGTCAGTCTCACCGCGGGTAGCGGCAAAGAGGCGAGCGTTGTTTGAATTTCCGTTTGTAACTGTGCCAACGCCTGACGTGAAACCCACCCATGGTCGATGGTCGCAGCCTCAATCTCTGCGATCTGATGTTGCAGCTCTTTCGCACACACGGCACTCATGTCGTCGCTCCACTGACGCCACATTTTCATCAAATAGCGATAGAACTGCTGTGTTTCCTGCCACTCCGTACCATGCAAACGTACTGCTTGGTTATCTGGCAACACAAACTCCAACTCCCCCCATACCAGACCACGCTTGCATTGAATATCAAGCAGTTGGTTGAAGGGAATGACATATTCGTGCTTTTCACCGCTCACCTGAACGCCCGCATTGAGCAACTTCACCCGATTATAAGGGTGTTGCGCCAGATGTTTGCCTATAGTGGTTGATTTAAGTTCCATTTTCATTACGCCATGAAAAAAACGGCTTTTTGGTAGTTTACCTGCGACACAGGCCCCTTCTCCAGTGTTAAAACACGTTAGGATATCCCTGCGGTTGATGTAATATTCTTTTTAACGCCGTCCTGCGTGATGTGCGCGCGCACAGTGCCATGAGAGTTTTGTCTCTCTTAATGATATACCCTAAATAATTTGAGTTGCAGGAAGGCGATACCTTCACTACGCCTGACATCATGGAGAAACAATGCGAGCCGTATTGAACATTCTTAATTTCGTACTAGGCGGATTTTTCACCACGCTGGCGTGGTTTATTGCAACGCTGGTCAGTATCGTTCTGATCTTCACATTGCCATTGACCCGCTCGTGCTGGGAAATCACCAAACTGTCGTTATTCCCCTATGGGAATGAGGCCGTCCACATCAATGAGGTAGAACCAGAACGCAAAAATGCTGTTTTGAGCGCGGGAGGAACAATCCTCAATATCTTTTGGTTTATTCTTTTCGGTTGGTGGCTTTGTTTGTCCCACATTGCCAGCGGAATCGCGCAATGCCTCACCATTATCGGCATTCCTGTTGGCATAGCCAACTTCAAGCTGGCAGTCATCGCTCTTTGGCCTGTAGGTCGACGCGTGGTTTCTATTGAAGAGGCGCAGGCAATACGTGAAAGAAATGCGCGCCGTCGCTATCTCTAACAACCGTTAAGGAAACACGCGTTGTTAACTTTTATCTCAGGGTTCCGGCGTTACCTTTACAATAGCGGTTGGCTCTATAACGCACGGATATTTATTGCCTTAGCCGGAGCAGCATTGCTGCCCTGGTGGCTGGATCAGCCGACCACCACCATTCCGCTAACACTTGGCGTGGTGGCCGCTGCGCTGACCGATCTCGACGACCGGCTGACAGGTAGATTACGCAATCTGTTTATTACGCTACTCTGTTTCTTTATTGCTTCAGTATCTATAGAACTGCTTTTTCCTTACCCATGGTTATTCGGCATCGGACTTGCCTTTTCAACGGCGGGTTTTATTTTGCTCGGTGCATTGGGTCAGCGCTATGCCACTATTGCTTTCGGCGCTCTACTGATTGCCATTTACACCATGCTGGGCGTATCGCTGTATGACAATTGGTATCAACAACCACTTTTACTCCTCGCAGGAGCTTTGTGGTACAACCTGCTAACGTTGATGGGACATGTTTTATTCCCTATTCGGCCATTGCAAGACAGCTTGGCCAGATGCTTCGAACAGCTTTCCCACTATCTGGACGCCAAAGCAACACTGTTTGACCCCGATATTGATGAAGAGACAGATAACCCGTTGATTGATGTCGCGCTGGTTAACAGCGATGTGGTGGCAACACTCAATCAGGCCAAAGCGTCTTTATTAACTCGGTTACGTGGAGATCGTGGCCAGCGTGGCACCCGCCGCACACTGCACTATTATTTCGCAGCACAAGATATTCACGAACGCGCCAGTTCATCACATGTGCAATATGCACAATTACGCGAGACTTTTCGCCACAGTGATATTCTCTTTCGCTTTCAGCGTTTATTGACCATGCAGGCGCGTGCCTGTCGCCAGTTGGCACAATCTATTCTGTTACAGCAAAAATACCAGCACGATGGCCGTATCGAGCGCGCATTTGTTTATCTGGAAGCAGCGCTTCAAGCTTTTTTTGCACACGAAAGCGTGAATACAGCACAGGGTAAGGCGTTGCGCTACCTGTTAAACAACCTTCGCGCCATTGATGCCCAATTAATGAATATTGAATCGGAACAATGGCTGGAGTCGCAACAGCAGATGGAAGAAAGTTTGGCCGACGACGCTCTGACGGGCTGGAGCGATATTCGCCTTCGTATAAGCCGTCATCTTACACCTCGCTCAGCCTTG
Organism: Serratia marcescens; assembly: GCA_015548865.1. Classification (GTDB taxonomy): domain Bacteria; phylum Pseudomonadota; class Gammaproteobacteria; order Enterobacterales; family Enterobacteriaceae; genus Symbiopectobacterium; species Symbiopectobacterium marcescens_A. The sequence goes on from JADMXW010000002.1 coordinate 182,799, forward strand.
TTTCGCCACGCTATTCGAATGTCTGCACTGCTCTGTGGTGGTTATGCACTTATTCAACTGACACACATGCAACATGGCTATTGGATTCTGCTTACCAGCCTGTTTGTTTGCCAGCCAAACTATAATGCGACTCGCCGACGTCTGGCGCTACGTATTATCGGGACACTGGCAGGCATTCTGATTGGTATCCCCGTACTTTATTTTGTCCCGTCGCTTGAAGGGCAGCTCACACTGATCGTTATCAGCGGTGTGCTGTTTTTTGCCTTTCGCAACGTGCAATATGCCCATGCGACCTTATTTATTACCCTATTAGTACTACTCTGCTTTAATTTGCTGGGTGAAGGCTTCGAAGTGGCTGGTCCACGCATTCTGGATACGCTGATTGGTTGCGCCATTGCCTGGGCAGCGGTCAGCTTTATCTGGCCTGACTGGCGTTTTCGCGGGTTACCTTCGGTAATTGATAAAACCAGTAATGCCAATTGCCGTTATCTGAATGCTATTCTTGAGCAGTATCATCAAGGGAAGAGCAACAGCTTGCGTTATCGCATCGCGCGCCGTGATGCTCACAACTGCGATGCAGAATTGGCTTCTGTCGTCGCCAACATGTCCTCGGAACCCCATGCCATCAGAAATAAACTGGATGATGCGTTCCGTTTTATGTGCCTGAACCATACGCTGCTGAGCTATATCTCAACCCTCGGTGCCCACCGAGAAAAAATGATCATGCCACAAACGCTGCAACTGCTAGACGATGCCGTCTGCTATATTGATGCCGCACTGCATCATCCTGAAATCAATGTACAAACGCAGAGAGAAGGTTTATTGACACTACAGCAGCAAGTACAACAACTTTCTCCCGATCCCGACAGTAAAGAACAACTTGTTTTGCAACAAGTCGGGCTAATCATCGATCTCTTACCGGAATTGACTCAGTTGAAAGGGGCAATAAGCTAAGATAAATGCAATTCAAAAAATACAGCGCGGCATCCTTACATTAAAGATGCCGCGCGGGTTTATTTCTCAGGTTTTAGGCCGAGGCGCTGAATGATGTTCAAACCATTCAATCAACTCGTTTCTAACCCCTTTAGGCAAGGCTGCCTGGTGCGTTCTGCAAATTGCCCCCGCCAACGCCAGCAAAATATTTACACTGGCATGTTTACTGACAGCCTTTAACTTTAGATAGCTCTCCTTAGCGCCGTGCTGTTGTAGCTCATCAGCATTTCTGATACCGGCCTTCCATAACATTCGCTCAAGATCGTGATTCAAATTGGGCAAATCTTTCAGCCGAGTACAGTGCTCACGTTCCGATTTGTCGTGCTCTGCTCCCTCAAGCGACATTTTCGCCAGTTGCAGTAACTGGGTAGGGTTCTCCCATAAAGCTTCCCCCACCAAGTAGTAACTCAACGGTACTGGCATGCCACGTTTGGTATAAACCAGATGCGGCATGTTCAGCGCAAGAAAATGAGACTCACAGCGTTTGTTTGCACGCAAATAAAGCTCTCCGTTGGAGATAAGACCAAAGATCGTTTTATTTGCCGCGATGCTATAACCGCCAAATTGGGAACGGGTGGTAATTTCTCCCAAAGGGGAGAAAGAAACTTTCGATTGCAAAATCCTTTTTTTGCATAACTGATTCATACAACACCCTTTAGTATTGAAAATCAATCCTCTGTCTGTATGTGTATCCATTACGTGTTAAAGTAATTAATCACAAGGCAGGTGAGGCTTCAAACACAAAATGTGATCTCGCACTACCCCCATACCAATTATGCGAAGCGCCTCCAAAAAAAGCAGGTTGATTTTCACCCACAGTAGATATACTGTATACCCATACAGTAACACTAAGGATGAAACTCATCATGCGTGCGCACTCTATTCGTTCAGAACGTCATCAGCCTGCTTCACTGCACAACGCCTCGCAGCCTCGGCACACTGTTGCAGGATACGGTAGCGGTATTATTAGCGAAATCGACTACAGTGCTGAACACCCGATGACAACACTCTTGTTACTTCCTCTATTACAGCAATTAGCAGCGCAATCGCGCTGGTTATTGTGGCTTGCACCGCTACAAAAAATCAGCCGCCACTGGTTGCAGCAATCGGGTTTACCTCTTGATAAAGTGATTCAGCCTTATCATCTCAAACCTAATGAAACCGTAGATGCAATGGAAAAAGCATTATTGACCGGAAATTACAGTGTTGTGCTGTGCTGGTTAGAGCACAATTTGACTGCAGAAGAAAGCATGCGTTTACGCCAGGCTGCTCAAAAAGGAAACGCCTACGGGTTTATCATGCGACCACAGGGTATATGCGGAGAAGAGAGTGGACTATTTTCTCGCCTAAAAATTCATTCGACGCTGTACCATTAAGTAAATTAAGAGTTTTCTCATCCATATGTGGTAATCTGACGTCGTTTGAGTCAAAAACAACGGATATGCAGGTACAATGCATGTTAGACGTTACTGATTAACGTTGCGATTCTCCAAAATAAACTATTATTTGTTAGGAAGTATGTATGAAACGCTGTTTTTTCAACAAGGCAGTTCATATCGTACTTGTAACTTTCGTATCACGTTGTAGACTTTAACGCGCTGGAGTTGCTCTTTCTATAATGCCAGTCGGCTGGCAGCAAGTTATAAATTAAGAGCAGTGGCTCCAGTCAAGGATTTAACCAAAGGCCTATTAGCGTTAACGCTAATTGCCGGTTTGGATGATAATGAGGCGTAAAATGAAAAAAACAGCTATCGCAATTGCAGTGGCACTGGCAGGCTTCGCTACAGTAGCACAAGCCGCGCCAAAAGAAGAAACCTGGTACGTTGGCGGCAAACTGGGTGTTTCCCAGTTCCACGACACCGGTTTCTACGGTAATGGTTTCGAAGGTCTTAATAATAACCCGATCAAAAGCAAACTGGGCGCAGGCGCATTCGTCGGCTATCAGGCAAACCAATATCTGGGCTTTGAATTAGGTTATGACTGGCTGGGCCGTTTGAAGTATGCAGGTTCTGCGACCAGTGCTACTGACAGTGCCGCTTTCAAAGCTCAGGGCGTTCAGTTAGCTGCAAAACTCAGCTACCCAGTAATGCAAGATCTGGACGTTTACACTCGTCTGGGCGGCATGGTGTGGCGTGTTGATGCCAATGGTCGTAACAACGGCACCCAACTGAGCGACAGCGACACTGGCGTTTCCCCGCTGGCTGCTGTTGGTATTGAATATGAATTTGATCGTGACTGGGCTGCCCGCGTTGACTACCAGTGGACCAATAATATTGGTGATGCTGGCACCGTTGGTGCTCGTCCTGACAACCTGCTGATGAGTGTTGGCGTTTCCTACCGTTTCGGTCAGGGTGATGCTCCAGCACCTGTTGTTGCCCCGGCTCCTGCCCCGGCACCAGCTCCGGTTGTAGAAACCAAACGCTTCACGCTGCGTTCTGATGTTCTGTTCAACTTTGGTAAAGATACGCTGAAACCGGAAGGTCGTCAGTCTCTGGACCAACTGTACAGCCAATTGAGCAACTTGGATCCTAAAGACGGTTCTGTTGTGGTTCTGGGCTTTACTGACCGCATCGGTTCTGTAGAAGCTAACCAAGCTCTGTCAGAAAGACGCGCTCAGAACGTCGTGTCTTACCTGGTATCCAAGGGTATCCCTGCGAACAAGATCTCTGCTCGCGGTATGGGTAAATCCAACCCGGTTACCGGTTCAACCTGCGATAACACCAAACCGCGTGCAGCTCTGATTGACTGCCTGGCGCCGGATCGTCGTGTTGAAATCGAAGTGAAAGGCATCAAAGACGTTGTCTCTCAACCTCAGGCTTAAGTTATTCGTTCACGAATAACTTTGTACTGATGAAAAAAACCTCGCAATTGCGAGGTTTTTTATTATGCGTTTTTCGTATCACTATCGTCTTGAGCAAGAATCGCTTTGAGATCTTGCTTCAATAATGACATCTGATTTGCATAGCGCTCTTTAGACTCTGCATCTTCTATCAACTGCACGACAGTCTCAGACAGCGTAGCATTACGACGTGTGGCCAGTGCCGCCAATCGCTGCCAAACCAGGTATTCAAGATCGATAGATTTCTTACGCGTAAGCTGGTTCTCAGCGTTAAAATGACGTTTGCGACGCGCGCGTATTGTCTGCTTGAGGCGATTTTCCAAGTCAGGGTTCATGCATAGCTTGATCCAGGCAAGCACTTGCACTGGCTGGTTCTCCATTCTCAACAACGCAGCCACTGCATCATCGGCCGCACTTTGTTCAATAAAACGTGTTATGGCTTCACCTTCTCGGTGTTTTTTCACCAGATATTTCCATTTCCAACCGCACTCAAGATTTTCTAGTTGTTGATATTTCATAATAAATTCTTCAGTGACCGTGTAACGTTATTCTTAGCATAACAGTTTTTACTCAACTTTCCTCTTGGTGCTCTCGTTTTTGACACAAACGTCAAAAAGGGCCTTCACAGCGAGGTAATTATCTATTTCCCCACCGTTCCAACACTTCGTCTGTGCAGCAGGTATTATTCTTGTATAATCACGCTCTTCATTCAGACAACTACCTTTGATACTTTGACCAATAACCAACTTGCATGGCAGCATCTGCTGCCCGACCATACGCCGTACCAGTCTCTGTTCGATCGGGCAGACAAGCTTGAATCGCTGGATTTTTCCGCGCTTCAACCTCGGCTCTCGGATAGCCTGAAGGTATTTTGCCACCCACGCTCACCTTCACCTTTTATGCTGGTGAAAGCAGAAGAGAGTAGCGATTATCTCGCGCTCATCGCTGGTGCCGTAAGAAATCTATGCCCACAGACCACGGCCCCCTATGGGAGCCGTTATATCATCGAGCACGATCGGGTTGATATTCTACCGGCAGAACAGCTTGACGATAACTTCGCAGCTAAGCAGGCATGTGAGTTCAAGGCATGGATCGAAGCAGAACAGTTATTTGGCTGTGTCCGCTATTATCAGGAACGTATTAGCCTACAACCTGGGTTATTACACCGTATTAATGGTGGGATACTGATCCTGACAGCGCGTACCCTATTAGCACAGCCGCTGCTTTGGCTACGTCTAAAGCAGATTATCGAAGAAGGCCAATACCATTGGCTTTCGCCCGATGAAAGTCGGCCTTTGCCTCTTGCCATTCCGCCAATGCCAATGAATATTCGTCTGATCGTGGTGGGCGATCGTGAGAGCCTTGGCGATCTGCATGATATAGAGCCCGACATGCGTGACTTGGCCATTTACGGTGAATTTGAATCCGAATTGCCGCTGATTGATGAAGATGATATGACGCGCTGGTGTGCATATATTAATGCGTTATGCACAGCTAACCACCTTCCCTCACTTGTGGCAGAGGCTTGGCCTTCACTGCTGCAATTGGCTGTGCGCTATAGCGGAGATCAGGGCAGCCTGCCACTTTGTCCGCAATGGCTTACACACAAACTCAAGCACATTGCGATTTATACCCAAGACGAACATATCACCGCTCAAACCATTGCTGATGCGATAGCCGCACAGCGTTGGCGTGAAGGCTATCTGGCCGAGCGTATGCATGATGAAATTGAGTTGGGGCAGATCGTCATCGAAACCGAGGGTGAGGTTATCGGGCAGGTCAACGGGCTTTCTGTGCTCGAATATCCCGGCCATCCGGTTGCTTTTGGTGAACCGACTCGCATTAGCTGCGTAGTGCATCCCGGAGACGGTGAATTTACTGATGTGGATCGCAAAGCCGAATTGGCGGGTAATTTGCACGCCAAGGGTATGATGATCATGCAGGCATTTTTAATCTCCGAGCTGGATCTTGAGCAACAATTACCCTTCTCTGCATCGCTGGTTTTTGAGCAGTCTTACAGTGAAGTCGACGGCGATAGTGCTTCGTTGGCAGAACTGTGCGCATTAATCAGCGCCTTGTCGCAGCAACCGATTAATCAGCAAATAGCGATTACTGGCTCAGTCGATCAGTTTGGTCGAGTGCAGCCCATTGGTGGCGTTAATGAGAAGATTGAAGGTTTCTTTGAAATTTGTCAGCGGCGAGAACTCACCGGCAATCAGGGTGTCATTATTCCAGCAGCCAATCTTCGTCACCTGTGTCTGAATCTCGATGTGGTGGATGCTGTTCGTGCCGGTCAATTCCATATTATCCCTGTGGAAACTGTGCCGGAAGCTATCACCCTGCTGACGAATATGGCTTATGACGATGAGCAACAGCCAAACCTGCTGGGCTTGATCAAAGAGCGTATTGCTCAATTTTCACCGCCAGAGCGACGCCGCTTCCCGTGGTTCTTTCGATAAAGAACTGGTTTAACCAGATGTTTCTGGGTTGCTCAGCTTACATGTGTAAGCTAACCTGCGTGCTTCACTAGAATAAGGCTTACTGAGAATATGGTAGATAAACGCGAATCTTATACAAAAGAAGACCTCCTTGCCTCTAGCCGCGGTGAACTGTTCGGCCCTCAGGGCCCTCAGTTGCCTGCCCCGAATATGTTGATGATGGACCGTGTCGTCAAAATGACGGAAGACGGTGGTAATCATGGGAAAGGCTATGTTGAAGCCGAATTGGATATTACCCCAGACCAATGGTTCTTTGGCTGCCACTTTATCGGTGACCCCGTTATGCCCGGATGTCTGGGATTAGACGCCATGTGGCAGTTGGTAGGGTTCTATCTCGGCTGGTTGGGCGGCGAAGGTAAAGGCCGAGCATTGGGTGTAGGTGAAGTGAAATTTACCGGCCAGGTGCTGCCAACAGCTAAAAAAGTCACCTACCGCATCCACTTCAAACGCGTTATCAATCGCCGTTTGGTGATGGGAATTGCAGATGGTGAAGTGTTGGTCGATGGGAAACAGATCTACACGGCTAATGAATTGAAAGTGGGTCTGTTTAAAGATACTACTTCGTTCTAATCGCGAATGTGGACGGTTTTCCCACCGTCCACCCCTCACTACACCGTTATACAGCAGCTCGCCTTGTCTGAACTTCATTACCGATGGACTCACAGACATCTGCCGGGATTTTTAGCTCCTCAGCCAAGGCATTGAGATAGCTTTTCTCCATAAAATGGTCAACATCAATAACAGCGCAGCTCAAGAAGTATACCTCTAACGCCTCATCCTCATTCTTGACCCCACGCGCCAACAACGCCGGATCCAGCGGCTGATCGATCGCTTCTTGTATCCAGGTTTCGGCTTCTGCGCCCAATTGAAGTTCGTGCACATTCTCTTTTATTCGTTGCTGCTCTGCCGAATCAATGTGTCCATCGCTTTTTGCCGCAAAGACCAAGGCCATGATCAAACGGCGAGCTCGCGCATTGTCACTGGAAAACTGAACGCCGAAATCAGCATCTGCGGCATGTGTATCACGGACACGCTTTTTGTATTGGTTCCACAACATAACGCCAGCAGCAGCGCTTCCACCAATAATCAATGCATTTTTGCCTAGAGACCCCAGCATTTTTCTTGTCGATTTGTTCGCCAGCAGCACCCCAGCTAACCCACCAAAGGCTGCCGGTTTCAGCATATCACCGAGATTGCCATTTTTAGCGCCGCTCACCGCCGAACCCGCTTTTACTCCCGTGGCCCCCAAAAGCGTTTGTATCTGTTGCATCCATTGACTCATAGCCGTTCCCCCATTATCAGTATCGTTATCATTTTTGCTCGTCAGGTGAGCATTAACCTGCATCTATGCATAGTAGAACCTCTTATGCCCGCTGTTTGTCAGGTAATGTATAACAATGAAAATGTGGCACAGGCCCAGTTTTACCAATGCAATGGCAATTCTGCGCTGGGATGATTTGCGCTTTATTTTTGACAGGGTATACTGCACCCATCGAAATGAAATAGTGTTTTAGTATTTGTAGTTGTCCGTCACAATAAAGGAACGAACATGAAAATTGCACTGATTAACGAGAACAGCCAGGCTGCCAAGAACGCTATCATCGCCGAAGCGCTGACTAAAGCCGTTGCACCGCAAGGTCACACCGTATACAACTACGGTCAGTACGCCGTTGATGACGCAGCACAACTGACCTACATCCAGAACGGTATTCTGGCAGCAATCCTGCTGAATTCTGGTGCTGCTGATTTCGTTGTAACCGGTTGTGGTACTGGCCAGGGCGCGATGCTGGCATGTAACTCTTTCCCAGGCGTAATCTGTGGTCTGGTTGTTGACCCGTCTGATGCGTACCTGTTCTCTCAGATCAACAACGGTAACGCTGTTTCTCTGCCCTATGCCAAAGGCTTTGGTTGGGGCGCTGAGCTGAACTTGGAAAACCTGTTCACTCAACTGTTCAAAGAAGAAGGTGGCCGTGGCTACCCGAGCGATCGTGTTGTTCCGCAACAACGTAACAAAAAGATCCTGGATGCAGTGAAAGAAGTTACCTATAACGATCTGATCTCCATCCTGAAAGGATTGGATCAGGATCTGGTTAAAGGTGCTATTTCTGGTCCTAAATTCCAGGAATACTTCTTTGCAAACAGCAAAGATGCAGAACTGACCAGCTTTATCAAATCTCTGCTGGCCTAGTTCTCGCACCGAGAAAGTTGCTATATTGGAAAAACCGTGGATACATCCACGGTTTTTTTATGTTTGATCTTGCCCCATTTCACCCGCGTATCTTGTTGTTCCATCATCAAATCCAGTCTGTTTTGCCTTAGCCGTTCACTGTGTAATCAGATAGGAGAAAACCGTGAAATACTGCTTGACCGAAAGCGGCTGACTCCCTATAGTAGCGCCCCGTTGTCCCCTAATGGCAACCCCCGGTGAGGTGTCCGAGTGGCTGAAGGAGCACGCCTGGAAAGTGTGTATACGTGAAAACGTATCGAGGGTTCGAATCCCTCCCTCACCGCCACATACAAAACAAAACGCCCCTGATCACTCAGGGGCGTTTTGTTTTTAGCCTTCGGATATCTTACTCCCCACACTGATAACGCTGATATACTTGTATTCCCAACAGCATCATGACCAGGCTTACCATCATCGCCACCGTCGCCATTGCCATTCCCTGCCCCACAGATCCTTGCTCAAACTGCCGCCAAATAAAAATCGACGTAGTTTGTACACCTGCTGGAGCCAGAAGTAATGAGGTCACCAGTTCGCGAACAGCCACGGCAAACACCAGCAACATAGCGGCCATTAAACTGGGGAAAATAAGTGGTGCGACCACATAGCGTAATGCTTTCAACGTGGAAGCGCCGTGAACACGCGCCGCCGCTTCCAGATTGGGTCCAAGTTGGCGCAATGCGGCACTGACATAGCGAATCGGATACGGCAGTAACAAGCAGCTATAAGCCAGCAGGAGAATCGACCAGGTATTGTAGGGCGTCACCGGCCAAAAGCTACGATTCCAGGCCAGTATCAATCCAACGCCGACAACAATGCCAGGTAACGCGACAGGCAGCAGTGATAACCCATCCAGCAGCGCTGCACCGCGAACGCGTTTCGCCGTCACCAGCCAGGCAACTAAAGTCCCAACGACGCCGGTCAATAACGCCGTTCCCCCCGCCAATCCCATACTGCTAAATAGCGCACCTAATGCTGCACCATGGGTAGCGAATAACGCACCAAAGTGCCTCAGTGTTGTATTCTCCAGAGAAAGCCCGCCAGAGAGCGTCCCCGAGAAGGCCGTTACCAGCATTGCACTAACGGGAATCCATACAGCAACCGCCGCCACGCCGGCAAACAACATGACGATAGGCACTGTCCACCAGCCCCCCGGATGGCGTATTACAACAGCCGCAGGCTTTCCCGTTAGGGTACCGACTTCTTTTCCCGCTGTAAGAGCCCGTTGCACCGCGAAGGCCGTTAGCACCATTGATACTAATGACAAAGAGAGCACCGCAGCCCCAGGCAGATCAATTGGCCAATCCGCCAGCCGTTGTTCTATGCCCGTAGTGAGCGCCTGAACCCCCGCATGCGGCCCAATGGCAGCAGGTACACCATACTCTTCTATCGCAAGAGCAAACGCCAACAGCGTACTGGCAGCAATGGCAGGTAAAGCCAATGGCAATGTGACACTAAAAAATGCCCTCCAAGGCCCTGCGCCATGCACACGAGCAACATCTGCCAGCCTTCCACCATTACTTGCCATACTGCGCGAGACCGCGAAATACACCACCGGAAAGATATTCAGCGACATCACAATCACCATCCCCGATAGAGAAAAAAGCAGCATGCTAAATTTGATGGAAAAAAGTTGTTCCAAATACCCACGCGGTTGTAACGCTAGCATCCATGAGAGTGCTGAGATATACGGCGGGATCAAAAAAGGAATCAGAAATAACAAGTCCCATACTTTAGCCCAGGGAATATGAAACAGCCCACGTAACGTGCCTAGCGTTATCCCTAGCAAACCGCTCAATAATGCCACGCCCATCCCGAGGGCAAAGGTATTTGAAAGCAGTGGACCAAGTCGAGAATCCTGCGACACGTCGATAAATGCCTTAAACGGCTCGCGCAGCGAGCCTGAATCAAGTGCTGGGAAAATAGCTTGCAGTACCACAAAGATGACGGGAACACCCACCAGCAGTAAAAGCATTGCCACTGTTATCAGTGGCAATAATGTAAAACCTCTCATTTTTTACTCCTGCGCCAGCACCGAGCTGGCGCGACTCATCTCTTAACGTTGACCAAACTGGCTTGCAAAACGCGCCAAAATAGCGTTGCGAGATGTACTGGCAGCATCACCTTCTGGAAGTAACGTCAGAGATTTAAATAGCGGGCGCTTGGCATCGATATCTTGACGAGCCGGCATCAACCAGGCTTCGGCAACCGCCTGCTGCCCTGCCGGGGAGAGCACATAATCAACAAATGCCTTTGCCTGCTCCTGATGTTGACTGCTTTTCAGAATCATCATCGGGCGTGGCGCAATGGCGGTGCCACTGCTGGGGAAAATCACCTTGATTGACTCGCCTTGTTCGACACTGTTATAGGCTACATAATCGACGGCACCAAATACGGCGGCCTTTGCGCCTTGTAATACGGGTGTTAACGCTTGTGCGTTAGGCCCGGCAACGATCATTCCGTTGTTTTTCAGTGCATCAAACAGCGCCCAAGCCTTTTCACCTTGTGCATTTTGCAAACCAATAACAAGGTCTAACGAGGCACCAGACAGCGCAGGATCGGGTGTGGTCACCTTATCTTTAAAAGCAGGCTGCGCCAAATCTTGCCAGTCTTTCGGTTCTGGTGTACCGCTTTTACTGTTCCACACAATACCCAACGCCGAAATGCCTTGTGCAACGTAATAAGGCGTTTTGAACTGTGCAGGAACCTGAGCCGCATTTTTACTTTCATAGGCCAGCAACCAGCCACGCTGCTGTAAATCCGTTGCCGTATCCCATGATGCAGAGATCAACACATCCGCACGCGGATTAGCTTGTTCTGCATCGAGTCTTGCCATCACCTTGCCTGTGGTGGCTTGAAATATATCGACTTTAACCCCGGTTTCTTTTTCAAAACCCGCAGCCAGCTTATTGCTCAGCGATCCCGGCCCGGCGGTATACACCGTTAATGCCAACGCACTGCTACTTACCATGACCAAAGAAAGCGCCATACCCGTAAATACTCCTGATGTGATCTTTTTGCTGATGTTCGATTGACTCATGTTCATTGTATGACTCCCCTACTCTGCATTTACTGTGGAAACGGATACAAGCTGGCCCGAGGACAAGGTCGCGATCGCATCTGCCATCGTCTTCGCTTCTTCTCGGTCGTGTGTGACATACACCGCCGTCGTGCCTAGCTGGCGCAGCAACACCGCCATCTCTTTACTGAGCGACTCACGGAGATCCCTATCGAGATTGGAAAGCGGTTCATCGAACAGCAAGATCCGAGGTTCAGCCACCACGGCACGTGCCAAAGCGACTCGCTGTTGTTGCCCACCTGATAATGCGGAAGGATAGCGGTCAGCCAGCATTTGCAACCCAACACGCGCCAACGCGACATCCGTTTTTTCTTTACGGCGAGCACCATTGAGACCGCGCATCTTCAATGGAAAAGCGACGTTCTCGCGTACGGTCATATGCGGCCACAGTGCATAGTCTTGAAAAACCATGCCCAAATCGCGTTGCTCCGGCGGTGAGCTAAAACGTGCATCCGCGACCCGAACACCCCCGAAGGCAATGCTGCCATCCATGGGTTGCAGTAACCCCGCCAAGAGCTTAAGCAGCGTACTCTTACCGCACCCTGAAGGGCCCAGCAAAGCGAGCACCGAGCCAGCCGGCACATGAAGATCGATAGCATGCAGGATGGGTTGTTGTGCAATGTGGAAGCTGAGGCCGCTAACCGTGATATCAGCGGAGCGGTTCATCGCGCTACTCCACGCAATGAGTGATATACGTTCCGCGTCATCAGGCACTGCCAAAACACCAACGCATGACAACGCCGTGGGGAGGACAGGCGTATAAAAACCGCCTGCCAATAAAGCAGGAAAGGCATAAACATAGTGGCATCCTCTTTGGGACTTTATATCGGAGCCCGTAGGGTAAGAAAGTAATGAGACGGAGTGATGACAGAAAAAAGACGCTGGCGTGTCACGGGTTTCGATGTATCACATTGGGACACATGTCACCGGAGGAAAGGGATTGTATCAACGAGAGATGAAGAACTGCCGTCAGCATAGCAAAACACGCTGACGGCAGAAGTTATCAGTTATAAGCGAAGAGTGTGCGCTGGCACAATTGCGAACGGACGCAATCCGCCGTGCGGAAGGAAACAATACCAATCATGTCATCTTCCTGAAAACGATCCAGTGCATCCTGCAAACCAGATTTCACCCCACTGGGCAGATCACATTGTGTAATATCACCGTTAACAATCACCGTGACATTTTCACCCAGACGGGTCAGGAACATCTTCATTTGATTTACCGTGACGTTCTGTGCTTCATCAAGAATGACAACGGCATTTTCAAATGTGCGCCCTCGCATATAGGCAAAGGGCGCTATTTCCACTTTACCAATTTCAGGTCGCAAACAATATTGCAGGAACGAAGCACCAAGGCGCCGCAGCAACACGTCATATACCGGACGGAAATAAGGTGCGAACTTCTCAGTAATATCGCCAGGTAAAAAACCAAGATCCTCATCGGCCTGTAAAACCGGTCGTGTGACAATTATCCTTTCAACCTCTTTATGAATCAGCGCTTCAGCCGCCTTGGCAGCGCTAAGAAACGTTTTGCCACACCCCGCCTCACCGGTGGCAAAGATTAACTGTTTATTTTCTATTGCAGACAAGTAATGCTCCTGGGCGATGGTACGAGGTTCAATCGGTGACCTATCGCGATTTTCTCGCGCCATACCGATAGTTTCAATACCGCCCATCTGGACCAGAGAAGTGACCGATTCCTCCTCACGCTGACGATGACTGCGTGAATCACGACGAATAACGCGTTTAGCTTCACGACGCGCTTTGATCACTGCTTTTTGTCTTCCCATAGTGGCACCTTACAGTTTGTTTCACTTACCGCACATGACAGCTGTGCGTGACGTTTCACTCACAAACGAGGTTGGCTTCCTTATTAAGCCAAGACTGGAGACATGAAATGTAATACATCGCCAATAATCGCGGCAGACGATAATACCGTCTCCGAACCGGGCGCTGAGGGTTGAAAAACGATGAAGCAACAGACAGGAATAACGATAAGAAGCGATGATGGAGAAATACACACGGGGAGTTAGCCCCTCACCTCCCTTTATCAACCATCGCGTTTTATGACGGCGACAGCAGAGGTGATATTGAAAACGACATGTCAGAAGTTGCTGATTGGGTCCCCAAAAGGACATTACCATGTGCGTTCCTCACTGTGGCAAAAACTATTCCACGGAATAATGATTGACCGTATTAGAACTCCCGTTCATCACCCCGAAAAAATAACCCGAGTTGATGTCAGTAAGATGACATTGCAATAAAATGCCCTCTGTTGGCAAGCGTTTTTTACAGTCCCATAACATTTATCTATGGTAAAAAAATATAACCCTTTGCCATTGCAGCCTTTTACGACTTCATTTTTTTACGGCGAGCGTGACATTCCCACAGGCGAGGACATTGCCCCGCCCACAGAACTCTCAGGTTAATACCGAACAGTAATCATCCTGCATCGAGATGAAAAAGCCTCAATAAAGGCGTTGCCAAGAGAGATATTGATCATATTTACGTAATGCGCTGCGATAAAGTGTATGTTCCTTCTCCGGTAGGTACTCACTTAATTGCTGTTGTACTCCTTCTGGTGAAAACCTCTCTACTGGGTAATTTTTAGCCAGTAAAATGTCATCCAAACGCCGTAGTCGGATAACATATTCACGCATGGTACTATGTCGCACATCCGTTTGGTCAATGAGATATTGGGTAAAATCCTTGATCTTGAAATAACTGGTGCGTGTATTACAAAAAACTTCGCTACAGAAACGGCACACAGGAATAAGTTCATCTTGCAGCGACAGCCATACATCCTCATCAATCAAGCGATCAAAATCACCCAGACTTTTTTTATTGATAAGCTGATTGCGAAACACCAGCGATACGCGATCGAGGGGCTTACTGCAATTTGAGCAATGCGTTTGCTTGTGTTTGAAGTCTTTCAGATAGCGGCTAAGAAGCTGCTTTTTTCGCGGTGAAGATAGCATGAATCCATTCCATGAGAGTGGATATCATTTTTATACAGAGGAGAAATGCTGTGCGACATTCCGTGTCAATGACGCCATTAAGCATACCTGAGCATAAAGGCTGATATCCTTTAATAACACTATTCTGCGCTCAGTGGTTACTGCTCCTGCATTAACTTCGCGCGCAGTCGCTTTATCGCCTGGCTATGCAACTGGCTGACACGAGACTCCCCGACATCAAGAACCGCCCCAATTTCTTTTAGGTTGAGTTCTTCTTGGTAATAAAGCGTAAGAACCAACTTCTCACGTTCGGGTAAGTTCTCGATAGCATCCATCACGCGATGGCGTAAATTGCCTTCCATCAACTGATGTAGCGGATTCGCTTCCTCATTGCCTTCTAGCAATGCTTCCGCACTATCGCCATGCTCTTCACGCCATTCATCATAAGAAAAAAGCTGACTATTATTGGTATCCAGCAATATCTGACGATAATCTTCCAGCGTGATATTCAGCGACTGAGCTACTTCCTGCTCCGTTGGTGCTCGACCGAGTTGCTGTTCCGCCTGTTGCATCGCGTGTGCCACTTCCCGCGCATTACGCCGCACACTGCGCGGCACCCAATCCCGGCTGCGCAACTCATCCAGCATAGCGCCCCGAATACGTTGCACGGCATAGGTGGTAAATGCGGTTCCCTGCAATGAGTCAAAGCGCTCTACTGCACTCAGCAGGCCAATGCCTCCAGCTTGCAGCAGATCGTCAAGCTCAACGCTCGCGGGAAGGCGAACCTGTAAACGCAAGGCTTCATGGCGCACGAGTGGAACATAGCGCTGCCAGAGGGAATTCTTATCCATGGTGCCTTCGGCGGTATACAGATCGCTCACAGTGACAAATACCTACGATGATAGTGTTATCGACACTATTATGCGTTTGCGTAGAGTGTCCAATGCTGCGAATAGGGATGTAAAAAGGGGGCTATTTTGGGGTATGTGACGGCAGTATCATGTTTCACGGCTACAGAGTATATCGAGAAGGCCCCTGTATGATTAACGTTTCTGGCATATTGCAGCACCGACATGAGAGCGAGACCCTCGGTGAGGCCTCGATAGTTATCAAAAAGATAATTTCAGCCGCAGTGCCTGTACCCCACTTAAATAAGTGGGGTATTTTCAGTAAATTGATCAATTTACAAACTGAGCAGACCTTCACTCCGTAGACTCACTGTTTGTATTCCTCAATCCACTTTTTTTGCTTATTTTTCAGTTCAGCTAACATTGCCAAACTTCGCCCTTCATCAGCGGTAAGGTCTATAAGAAATTTTTGATTGGTCTCCAGCAACCAGGCATGGAGGTTCGGCGTATCCCACCAGGCAAGATCAACTAATGCCTCTCTGATTTTTTCTGAGAAACGAAAACGTATGAGTTTTGCTGGCGAACCGGCATAAATACCATAGGGTTCAGATCTGAAATTGGGAGGAAGTAAAGCTCGCGCACCAATCACACATCCATTTTCGACCATTCCGCCACCCAGAACCATGGCTTCATCACCGATCCAAACATCGTTTTTAATGATTGTGTCAGCATATTGTGGCGGTGCCGGGTGCTGTAAACCCTCACAAAATGCTCCAAACATATTGGTTGATAGGGTTCTCATCTCATGCTGACCGTTTAATATAAACTTTAGGCGCAATCCTCCAGCAACAAAACGCCCCACGCGAAGACTTTGAATACCTGCATCATACTTAACGATTGAACCTACGCCAAAGGCAGACCCTTTGCCAATATACAATGTTCCTATATCTGACTCTTCACCTAGCCAGTTTTGAAAAAAATCATGCGGTATTGCACTATGGAAACCATCCGCGTACTTAATCATTTTAAATTGTTTTGACCACGGGTGGGACTCATCAAAACCAATGCAATCATCATCAGTTGTTATTTTCATTTTTTCAATCACTCGATATTATCTTTAGCCGGAAACGCATGCTCACAATTTAAATACGCGCTTACTCTCATTTTTACGTTTCACTCGACCAGGATTACCAAAGGCGACGACACCGCTTTCAATGTCAGTTACAATAACCGACCCCATGCCGATAATCGTATCATCGCCAATCTTTGTGCATTCCTTAACTGATACACTCATTCCAATAAAGGTTCTTGTACCAATACGGCACCGTCCTCCAAGCGTCGTGTACGTAGACAAAACGCTATGCTCACCAATATAGCAATCGTGCGCAATACTGGTATTCGGTTGAATGAACACATTATCTGCAAGCGTTGCATCGCAAGAAACATACACACCTTGGCACAAAACAGCGCCATCACCAACTTGAGTTGACTCTGGAACAAACACGGCAGGATGGATCAAGGTGGTCAGCGTGAGATGATTGGCTTTTACCTTTTCGAAAAGCTGAGCGCGTCCTGACGGCTCACCGACTGCAATAATAATTTCAACATCATCAGAAGAACCGATAGAAATGAAATCTGTAACGCGATGTCCGTTCAATACTCGTCCTGGATTAAAATCATCAATGAAGAAGAAATCATCCCAACGGGATTGAACGGCATTAATGATTTGAGCCAAACAAAGAACTTCCCTGCCCAACCCACCCGCACCATAAATGCCCAGTTTCATACTGCTATCCCGTTTGTCGTTTATTAGCGGACCGTCGAAGATCTCTCGGATAAAGTCAAAATCATCGAAATCACGCGATCCTGATCGTCTGGCAATAAATCAGCATAAATCGGCAAACACAGCACTGCCTCTGCAATCGATTGAGCAACCGGTAAATTTGATAAACACGCACTTTCGAGCCCTCGATACATCGGAAAAGAACTGATCAGTGGATAAAAATACCGGCGCGTGAAGATGCCTGCATCCTTCATTTTTGTATAAATTTCATCACGCGTACAGGGAAACGTTTTTTCAACAAAGACAGGAAAATAGGCTTGGTTCCATTCAACATTCTCGGGCGCTTCAACCAGCCTCAACCCAGGGATATTTTTTAATGCATCATGATAACGATCATAAATTGCCCGTCGCTGCTCCAACGCCTTATCAATATGAGACAACTGCAGCATACCAAAAGCAGCCTGTACTTCGTTCATTTTCCCATTGATGCCAGGAGCAACGACGGTGACTTCATCTGCAAATCCAAAATTCTTAAGATAATCAATACGCTTTTTTGTTTTCTCATCAGGGCAAATAATGGCCCCACCTTCAATAGTGTTAAACACCTTTGTTGCATGAAAACTCAAAATAGAAAGATCACCATGATTCAGGATACTTTCTCCCTCCGCCCTCACTCCAAATGCATGTGCCGCGTCATAGATCACTTTTAACCCATAAATATCAGCGATATTTTGGATACGCGCCACATTGGCAGGAATGCCGTAACAGTGTACAGGCAAAATTGCTGACGTTGCCGGAGTGATAGCCTGCTCAATTTTATTGGGATCCAAATTACAGGTGATGGGATCAATATCAACGAATACCGGTTTTAATCCGTTCCACAATAAAGTATGCGATGTTGCAACAAAAGAGTACGGCGTGGTGATCACCTCACCCGTGATCCGTAGCGCCTGTAATGCCGTCAACAAGGCCAGTGTGCCATTAGAAAACAGGCAAAGATGTTTAACACCAAGATACTCGGCCAGTTTTTGTTCAAACTGCTGGTGGTATGTTCCATTGTTCGTTAACCATTTGTTCTCCCAAATTTGTTCCAGATAAGGGATAAATTCGGCCAATGGGGGAAGCAGTGGACTTGTTACATAGATGTCTTTCATAGAGTCACTCACACTGTCTCGGCGATTATTTATTAACGGTTAAATCCAATCGAATGACTTTGATTTGGTTTCCCATCACAGTAATCTCGCCATACTGTACGCAACGTTTCTTCGATATACGTCGCTGGCGTGACCCCATTTGCTTCAACTTGCTGAAATTTAGACCGCATTGATTGTCGATAGCGGTTTAACTCATCCAAACGACTGGCCCATGCGATCGCTTTATCAACATAGTCAGCCGATGAAGAGGCAATAAACGCCTCCAGCCCGAGCCAGCATAGGTTAGCCGCGCCTTGATATGTTGGGTACGTATCCCCCAACTGCGTCAACGTTGGCACCCCCATCCACAATGCATGGTTGGTAGTCGTTCCCCCCGTATAAGGAAAGGTGTCCAACATCATATCAATCTCATGATGAACGGCTAAATACTCATGTATCGGCGTTCTCTGGCGTAAATCTAATTGCTCTTTCTTTACACCGAGAGAGATGAATTTATTGCGAACAAGATCGATATCTTTCTGATCGGAAAGTGCACCAATGACCATTTTACTCGTAGGCAATGCCTGCAATATCTCAGCCCACAAACTGAACTGCCGATCATTAAATTTCTGCATACGATTCATGCTGCCAAAAGTAAAATAACCTTTCTTCAGCGCAGGCAATTCATTCACATCGGGGCTACCAGGAACAGGTTTAAATTGCTGAGCAGTACGATAATAAAGCAATTTTTCCACAAACTGCTGCTCGATGGATTGCGGTAATGATTTCAAGTTTATGGACATGAAATAATCCATGGAACGCACGCCTGTTGTTCCGGGATAGCCAATCCAGCTAATTTGAATTGGCGCAGGTTTAAAGGCAAACATGGGCAAGCGGTTGTAGCCTGTATGACCAGACAAGTCAAACAGGATGTCAATTTGCTCATGATGTATTAATTCTGCCAATTCCACATCACTCATGCCATAAACGGCATGCCACCCTTGCGCTGTTTGCTCAATATATTTTGTGACGTCATCATAGAAAGCAGACGTCGCATAGGCATGCAGCGAAAACTGATTACGATCGATAGAATCCCACAGCGGTCGCAGAAAATTCATCACGGGATGATCATAGAGATCGCCAGAAACAAAACCGATTCTTAGTTTACGATCAGGCTCCCGACTCCCCATCGGCGTAAAATGCCGTTGATATTGCAGTGCTTGTCTGCCAACCAGCTCACCAAATTTACAATGTTCTGCGAACAAAGATGCCGGCGTTTGCGTGATATCATGTGTCAACGTAAATAAGTAGGTGCTATACAGTGCACTATCATCTGGGGCAATGGCGCGCATACGGCTAAAATAGGTAGCCGCCTCACTCATCCTGCCTTGAACACTGAGCAAATCTGCCAAGTTATTTAAAACAACAGGATCCTTGGGAGCGAACATTAACGCTTTACGCAAACAAAGTTCAGCACCGACCACAACACCGCTACTTTTATACAGCGCTCCCAACGCATTCCAAGCAGATGAGTTATGTTTATCACAGCGCAAAATCTTACGAATCAGACGCCCTGCATAGAAATGTCGGTTGGTGTGCCAATAAAGGCGAGCAATATCCAGATAAATATCCCAAGACCCGGCATGTAATGAAAGCGTTTTCAGTAGTGCCACTAGCGCCTCATCATAGGCACCTGTTTTTAAATTCGTTTGTCCCAAAAGATGCCAGCAATGAATATTTGATGGCATTTTTTCGACCATAGCCATTGCTTGACGACGTGCTTCAGCAAATTCATTTGTATCAATCAAACGTGTTATTTGCTGATAAACTTTGTTGTTTAATGGTTGTGAGTCAAAAGTCTTCTTATTGGTCCGTTTTCGGTTGGTCTGGCCTGAGGACGGATGTTTATATCCACCAACACTGATTTCACTGACATACATGATCAATGAGCCCAGATAGCGCTCACTTTTTGACGGGCAGGTTTGCAGCAACTGCTGGTAATAATGTTTCCAACTCAGAACATCTCCCCATAAAACACCAGCAATGCGCAAACGTTCCAATAAGGCATAGCACTCTTCTCGCAGAGGCAGTTCTGCCTCTTGTCGCAATAATTTTGCCAAGTAGGCCAATTCCTGATGACTGAAAGTAAGCTCTACCTTGTCATGCCAGAAATTAAATACTGATACAGGGATATTCTCTGCCAGATTGCCCTGCCAAAGCGAATCCACACCGGGTAGCAACTGCAATGTGGGTTGAGAACAGCGATTATAGGGTTCTTCATGTAATCTAAAATACAGTCCATCAATCCCCTTGGTAAACAGCATCTGCAATGCTTGAAGGATGTCTTCCCTATGTAACTTCCCATCTTCTTCATTTTCTGGCGCTTGTGTATTAAACGCCAATTGCTCAAAACTCACGCTGTGAGGCCATGCATCACTAATCACATCCATCATATTTAATGCGAGTTCATGATTGATATGCACGACCCTATCTGTCCCAAGACGATGGGCATTCGCAACTTGACCATCATCAGTGACAGCACGTTGAAAACTTCCGCCCCAGTGAAAATCTTTTAGTCTCCCTAAATCCGGCACCGGCAAAATAGCTTCACTGCGTGTGTCCTGCACCAATAAACTGAAGCGTTGGCTACGCCCTGTTGCGAAATCAAGATATTGCTGCCCTAGTAACTTGTTATCGTTGGGACAAGCAATCCGATGTAATTTTTCAACCTCTGGACCATAGTACGCAGCGAGTTCTGTATGCGGAGACAAATCGCCAACATAGGCAAATCCTACCTCCGAAACCATGGCGTAAAAATCAACCAGGTAGCTGGGTTCATTAAGGTTCTGCAGATACTGTAAACTCAACGCAAGGTCAGAGCGGCTATCCGCTTGCTTCACCCAATCTTGCAACGCTTCACGCAACGGATTTGCCTCTGACAGTCCCAAAGACATGAATGTCAGCATGGCACGGGCGCTGGATACCCTTTCTGCCGGCGTTTGTGCCAAGCTGCTATGCAGTTGCAGCGCATCCTGCAGTACCTCTGCTGTTTTATACCCTGGATATGTGCTCCAAGAGATACACGCAACACCACGTTCCGAGAGATGTACTTTGACCCAGGCAAGTAGCGCCGTGCGGATAGTGTTAGAGATGGTCGCAAAGTGACCATGAATAATGATGTAGTCAAACTTACCCAAATCACTGTTTAATAAGTCATCCAACCCAACAGCGGCCAGTTGAACATTTTCCACTGACATGGCTTGCAAGGTTTGCAGCCCCTGCTCTATCAACGCATCATCCAGATCGATGCCAATGGCCTGACTGTTCTCATAAGCCAGAACAAACGGCAGCAGATTCCCGCCTGTACCACAACCCAGTTCTAATACCCGCGCTTTTTCCAATGCGGGTGCCTGGATACCGTAAAGATGGGCAACCGCCATGATATGGGCCGGAGACGTCTGTGGAACGACAGACAATGCATGCCCTAAAGGTCCTGTGCGGGTTTGATGAGCTGCTTTAGCGGTATCAAGCGTAATCACAAAATTTTCCTTAACCAATTAACTTTCTAAAGATGTTTAAAATGAAATCGGCCAGCGGTAATTACTTGTCAACCGAAGCACGGTGCCCTACCGCAAAACTCTCTGGCGAGAGGCCCAGACAATATCGATGCCAACACTCGCGGAACATCTGCTCTACATAACCGGAAGTTGACGTCTGATTTTCATCCTTGTATAGCAGGTTTATTCGTGCACGAAGCCCAAGCCGGATTGCATTCAATTCATCGAGCCTCCCTGTCCACTCTACCGCGCGCTCGACAAATTGTGCCCTGTTCGTAACAACGAAGTCGGATAAGCCAAGTGAATGCATAATCGATGATCCTTGGCGAGACACCAGCGTTTCACCTTCCAGTGAAATCGTAGGTACCCCCATTAATACAGCATGATTTGTCACCGTTCCCCCGGTAAAAGGGAAAGTATCTAACAATAAGTCGATATCATGGTGTGTCTGTAGGTATTGCTCTAACTCCATACCTTCCAGAAGTTTGATGCGTTCCAGATCAATGCCATGAGCACGCATTTTTTTGAGCACCGTCCCCCAGACGGGAGATGGTAAATGTCCAATGATCATTTTCGACGTGGGTACACGGGTCAAAACGTCGGCCCAGGTATCCAAAACATCATCATTGATTTTATTCGCACGGTTAAAGCTGCCGAACGTGAAATAACCATTATTCAGTGCTGGTAGTTCGTTAACTGTCTGTCTTTCTTCCAAACTGCCAAAATTGAATGGCAATGACAGATAAATCAATTTTTCTGTAAATTGAGCCTCAAGCGCAGGATCTTTAGTGACAGGGAATAGCGTGGCATAGTAATCCATTGTCGGTAAACCCGTTGTGGCATGGTAACCAATCCAAGAGATTTGTATTGGAGCAGGTTTAAGCGCAAATGTGCTTAAGCAATTGTGCCCAGTGTGACCAGAGAGATCGACAAGAATATCAATTTGATCGGTCTTGATCATTTCTGCCAACTCGATCGGGTTGGTATGCCGGATATCACGCCATGCGTCTGCGGTCGCTTCAAAGTGGTCCGTACCTTCATTGCGAAGGTAGCCAGGGCTATTGTTGTAACAATAAAACTCAAAGTGCTCTCGACTTAGTCGATCCCATATGGGAGTAAAAAAGAACCCAACGGGATGTCTGGTACGCAAATCACCCGAAACGAAGCCAACACGAAGCTTGCGATCGGGTGTGATATCTTCTGGACGATACCCTACAAAATCTTGTTGCGTTGCCCATGCCATTTCGCCTTTGGCATACGCCAAATGGCAATCGAGAAGTTTCTGTGTGGAAACTTTAGCACTGTGAGAAAGAATAAAGGACAGCTGGCTATAGATATAATAATCGGCGAGTGGGTCTTTTATTGAGCTGTATAAGAATTCAATACCTTCATCCAGTTTGGACTGAGCACACAAGCTTCCACCAAGTAATCTCCTGATTTGTTGACTTTTAGGGGCTAATGTCATCGCTTGACGTGCACAGTATTCTGCATGATCCAGCGTATTACTTTCACTGTGAAGAAGTCCGAGCAAGAACCAATCAGGAGAACTATTTTTATCACAGCGTAAAATGGCACGAGAAAGACGCCCGGCAGCCCAAAACATCCGATACTGATAAAGCGCCATCGACAATTCAGAATAAACAAAAATACTGGTCGAATTAAATGAAAGCATGCGAACCAGCATTAAAACAACCGATTCATCATCCGCAACACGGCGATAAAAACGCACCAGGTAATAACACCCCTTTAGGGTTTTCATTAAGCGCTCGCGTTCTTGTTCAACCAACGCAATGGCGCTTCTGTTATCACATCGCATTAAGTGTTTATTAATTTCAAAGACTAACTCACTATCAATCGAATCATCAATTTTTTCCGCCATGTGCGGATCGGTAGCTTTAGCCAAACTCTCAAATTGATGAGTAAAGAAACCGCCAGCAGACACATCGCTGGAAAAAAGTAACAAGGAACAGGTTAATCGGCCGAGATCAATCAACTCAGCGTCACGTGCAACCTGCTGGTAATACCGCTTCCATCCAAGAACAGACGCGGTGAGCAACCCTTTACGATGCAGGCCATCGATCAACAATCGGTTCTCGCTAGTCAGCGTTTGTACAGGCGCCAGTAACTGCTGGCGCTCTTCTCGCGTCACTTCAACGATTTCATGCCATAGATTCAGCACAGAGAATTCGTTATCCGTCCTCTGTAGCTGCAACACCACACTCTCTGGCACGGTGACATAATGCGTCAAAGACCTCGCGTAACTGTCAGCCCCCAGTTGAATGTGTAGACTGGCTATCCCTTTATTCAATAATGCCTTGAGTGCATTTAACACTTTCTCTTCATGATTGAATGAAAAGGGAGAATCAGGATTATCATCCGGCAAACGACAATGGAACACTAACTGCTCATAACTCACACTGTAGGGCCAGGCATCCCCCAACGTGTCCAATACACTGAGTACCATAATATCATTGGTACTCAGTGTGACCCCATCATGGCCTATAAGTGTATTGTAGGTGCTACGGATATCAGGCGTTATTCGACGAAAACTGCCAGCCCACCGCAAGTTTTTTAAGCGCTCATAATCAGGCTCTTGCAGAATCTCTGGCGCACGCTGTTGCGCAACCAACAGGCTAACGTGCTGATGGCGGTTTACTGCAATATCAAGATATTGTTGTGCCATCAGTTTATCGCTGCCATGGGTAAGGTACTCCCACTCAGGGATAGCATTTTGCTGGTAGTAATCGGGCCTTTCAGTCTCAGGACGCACATCGCCCACATAGACCAGACCAATACTCTCTATCCGGTTATTAAACTCAACCAGATAGCTGGTTTCATTCTTAGTTTCTAAAAAGTAGTGTGCAAATAACGGATCTGATAATGATGCAGCCTTTTGGATATTTTGTTTATATAACTCATCACCAACAGAGCTGTTTTCAGGCATGCTTTTTTCACGCCATGCCAACATATCCCTACCATATGCTATTTGCTCAGCTAAATTCTCGCCTCTGCTACTGTGCATCTGAATGGCATCGCGCAATGCCTCCATCGATTTGGCACCTGGTTGGCATAGCCATTCATGGGCGATGACACCACGCGCAGTCAAATTCTGTAGACAAAAACTCAGTACCAGATCGGTGACGTCATTGGACAGAAACGAAAAATTCTGCTGAATAATAATATAATCAAAGGGTTCCCATTGACTGTTCAATAAATCGGCCAAAGACAATCGACAAATTTGCAAATTCGGTGGAAAGGCAATAGGCGCTATGTTCTGAGCGTCTTCTGACTCGGCGTCTAACTCAACAGCAACTATCCGAGCTTGCGGATACGTCGTGGCAAAAGGCAACAAGCTGCATCCATCATTGCAGCCCAGCACAAGAGTACGTGAATGGGCGACATTCGCTGTTTCCAGGCCATACAACCATGAAACTGCATGAATATGATCGACCGAGCCATACACACGGCGCACCGGCGTCGGCACCAAGGCTTTCTTATCACTGATCTTGCCTTTCTGATCACTATTCGGGTTGTTACTTATCGATATGTCTAATGCCGCCATTTGACTAACCTCTGATTGCGCTAATGGACAGATTACCCGTCTTTCTCCTGTTCAATGCAGTGAAAACGTCCTTTTATAGCCGTTAATTCAGGACTAAAACAAAATTATGATGTTCATCGAACAAAAAAATAAAAAGCCAGCTCGTGAGCTGGCTTCGATGAAAAAAATTATGCTTAACGCAGCAAAGACAGCACGGTCTGAGGAACCTGGTTCGCCTGAGCCAATACCGCAGTGCCCGCCTGTTGCAGGATCTGGTTTTTGCTCATGTTGGACACTTCAGTCGCCACATCAGCATCTTCGATACGGCTACGTGCAGAAGATAAGTTAGTAACGGTGTTGTTCAGGTTAGTGATGGTGGACTCGAAACGGTTCTGAATCGCACCCAGGTCACTACGTTGGTTATCAACGGCTTTCAGTGCAGTATCGACATCTGCCAGTACAGAGGTGCTCAGTACGTCGAAGCCTTTTGCTGCAACCTGACGAGCACCCGCGGCGGTACTGGTGCCAGCAACGGTAACTTGCCCACCTGAAACGGCATCAGTGCCACTAGATACATATTTGTTCCAGCCACCATTACCCTGAATGGCAATACCGATAGTTTCGCTATCGTTAGCACCAACCTGGATAGAAACAGTGGTTGCAGCAGTGCTGGACAGCACTTTGATGCCGTTGAACTGAGTTTGAGAAGCAACGCGGTCAATTTCAGCCAGACGTTGGTTAACTTCAGACTGGAT
>JADMXW010000002.1:209106-324794 GCA_015548865.1 Serratia marcescens
CACTTTGATGCCGTTGAACTGAGTTTGAGAAGCAACGCGGTCAATTTCAGCCAGACGTTGGTTAACTTCAGACTGGATGGAGTCGATGTCAGACGCGGAGTTCGTACCATTCTGCGCCTGTACAGACAGTTCACGGATACGTTGCAGGTTGTTGTTGATTTCGTTCAGAGAGCCTTCAGCCGTCTGTGCGATGGAGATACCGTCGTTCGCGTTACGAGCAGCCTGAGTCAGGCCTTTGATGTTCGCGGTGAAACGGTTAGCAATCGCCTGACCAGCAGCGTCATCTTTGGCGCTGTTGATACGGTAACCAGAAGACAGACGCTCAATAGCAGTCCCCAGTGCAGACTGCGATTTGTTCAGGTTGTTTTGTGCTACCAGCGACAGGCTGTTAGTGTTGATCACTGCCATAGTTTTATTCCTTTTTCAATTCAAGTCACTTTTGGGGACAGCGTCTGCCGCCCACGGTTTTCATTGCCGTCTTACCTGATATCGGCACCCGTATCAGAAGCTTTAGTGATTTTTTGTCAAAAAACGGACGTAACACCCCTACTCCAACAACATAATGTTTTTTTATTTATCATAAAAAACATTTAGTTATGCAATGCAGTTTTCAGTTCCCGTCACCAGAGACATGATACATGAGACATGAGATATGAGACATCAAAGATGATATGCGCCAAAAAAAAGCCCCATGCATTGCACGGGGCTCATCAACACTCTCACGTCAACGATTTGTTGACGATTAAATGCGCTGTATACGTCTAGTATTAACGCAGCAGAGACAGAACGGTCTGCGGAACCTGGTTCGCCTGAGCCAATACTGCAGTGCCTGCCTGTTGCAGGATCTGGTTTTTGCTCATGTTGGACACTTCGGTCGCCACATCCGCATCTTCGATACGGCTACGTGCTGCAGACAGGTTGGTTACCGTGTTGTTCAGGTTAGTGATGGTGGATTCAAAACGGTTCTGAATCGCACCCAAGTCACTACGTTGGTTATCAACGGCTTTCAGTGCAGTATCGACATCTGCCAGTACGGAGGTGCTCAGTACGTCGAAGCCTTTTGCAGCAACCTGACGCTGGCCAGTAGCAGCACCGGTACCGCTTGTAGTAACCTGCCCGCCAGAAACAGCGCCCGTTGCAGCAGAGCTGTATTTGTTCCAGCCAGAGTTACCCTGAATGGCAATACCGATAGTTTCGCTATCGTTAGCACCAACTTGGATAGAAACAGTGGTTGCAGCAGTGCTGGACAACACTTTGATGCCGTTGAACTGAGTTTGAGAAGCAACGCGGTCAATTTCAGCCAGACGTTGGTTAACTTCAGACTGGATGGAGTCGATGTCAGACGCGGAGTTCGTACCGTTCTGTGCCTGTACAGACAGTTCACGGATACGTTGCAGGTTGTTGTTGATTTCGTTCAGAGAGCCTTCAGCCGTCTGCGCGATGGAGATACCGTCGTTCGCGTTACGAGCAGCCTGAGTCAGGCCTTTGATGTTCGCGGTGAAACGGTTAGCAATCGCCTGACCAGCAGCGTCATCTTTGGCGCTGTTGATACGGTAACCGGAAGACAGACGCTCAATAGCGGTTCCCAGCGCAGACTGCGATTTGTTCAGGTTGTTTTGTGCTACCAGCGACAGGCTGTTAGTGTTGATCACTGCCATAATAGTGTTCCTTTTTCGTCAGTATATGGGGACAGCGTCTGCCGCCCACGGTTACATTACCGTCCTACCCGATATCGGCATGCTTTTACGAAGCTTTAATTGTTTTTTTGAAATTTCCTTTCTTGATTTTTACTCGCTAGAATGCGTAATACAAATGACAAAGCCACGACCTCTTGATCAAAAGATTATCGCTAAACTTTCTTCTTCCCATGCCGATAAACATTCGTAGGCCTCGAACTCTTTTTAAGGAATCACCATGGCAAGCATCAGCTTTACAGGTTCCACCAGCGGAATGAGCGATATTCTGTCACAGTTGACAGCCAATGAGCAGACACGCTTAACTCCAGTCAAAGCACAGCAAACGCTCTATGAAAACCGTGATAAAGCCTTCGATACGCTCAAAACTGCGTTGGAAAAACTGAATACTGCTGCCGAAGCCTTGACCAAAGCCAGCAGTATCAATAAAACCAGCGTCACCAGCACCAACAGCGCTTTCACTACAACGACAGACAGCAAAGCGACCAACGGCACCTACAGTGTCGAAGTGAACGCACTTGCGACCGCACAATCGGTCATTTCGGGTGAATTCGCCAGCAACACGGCTCAGCAAGGTTCAACCACTGATACCAATTCAAGAACGTTGACCATTACCCAACCGGGTCAGGAAAAACCGCTCGAAATTAAACTCACCGATGACCAGACGACCCTAGTCGGAATTCGTGATGCAATCAATAAAGCGAATGGCGGTGTTGGTGCCAGCATTATCAAGGTAGATGACGATACCTATTATCTTGCTATTACGGCTAAAGATACGGGCACTGATGCAAAAATGACCATCAGTGTGACTGGCGATGATACGCTGAATAGCAAATTAAATTACACCTCAGATACCGGAGCTGGCAGTGGTGCTATGACACAGCAAACTGCTGCGCAAAATGCCTCTATTAAACTTAATGGCATGACAGTTGAACGCCAGAGCAATACCATTTCTGACGCAATTGATGGTGTTACATTGACACTGAAATCGCAGACAGCGACCAATACACCTGAAACATTGACAATATCCAGTGACATTGAACCGATGAAAACCGCGGTTCAGAATTATGTCGATGCCTACAATGCGTTGCAAACAACCATCGGTAACCTGACCAAATTTACGGCAGTAGACCCGGGATCTGACGCGCAGGACACTGGTAATGGTGTTCTACTCGGCAACAGTACCGTACGTGGGATTCAGACTTCTTTAAAAACGCAAATTTCCTCTGCTCAGACCGGTATGGATATCAGCACACTTAACGAAATGGGCGTTAAGCAAAACCCCAAAACGGGGATGCTTGAAATCGATAGCGATAAACTCACTACCGCGTTGACAGATAACTCATCAGAAGTACTTGATTTCTTTGTAGGTGATGGCAAAACAACGGGCTATGCCACTCAGGTGAGCAACTATCTGGACAACGTGCTGGACTCTACTGAAGGGGTCATCCAAACCGCGAAAGACAGCATTGCTGCGACATTAAAAACCATCAAGAAAACTTATGATCGTACTCAACTGAGCATAGAGGATACTATCGCTCGATACAAAACTCAGTTCGCACAGTTAGATACGCTGGTTTCTAAAATGAACAGCACCAGCGATTATCTGACAACACAACTCGCGGCCTTAAACCAAAGTAGTTAATGGAGAAAACCACTGATGTACTGCAGAAATGGCAGCCAGGCCTATGCCCAAGTGGGTCTGGAAAGCAGTGTAATGAGCGCCAGCCCGCATCAGCTCATTGTTCTGCTTTTTGACGGTGCGCGCAGCGCGTTGGTTCGTGCACGGATTTTATTGCAACAGAATGACATTGTTGGCAAAGGCAGTGCTTTATCCAAAGCGATTGATATCATCACAAATGGCCTTAAAGCAGGCTTGGACGTTGAAAAAGGCGGTGAGTTGGCAGAGAACCTTGCCGCCCTTTATGATTACATGGTCCAACGTCTGATGATTGCTAACTTGCATAATGATGCAAAAGCGATCGAAGAAGTTGAAACATTGCTTAATAGCATCTCAGATGCTTGGCGCCAGATAGGCCCCGCACCGCAAGCGGTACAGAGCGGAGCAGCATAAATGACAACGCCTTCGCAACTGCTTAAGGATTATCAGCAGCTTCAGCAACTGAGTCGGCATATTTTGGCTCTGGCTAATAACGGCGCATGGGATGAAGTGGTCGAGCAAGAGATTATCTACATCCAATCGGTGGAGAATCTGAGCAAGATGCCGATTCCCGATAATCTGGACAGTGTAATGCAGTTGCAATTTCGCAAAATTTTGCGAGAAATCGTAGAGAGTGAAGCACAAATAAAAGACTTACTGCAAAAACGCATGGATGAACTGAGTTCATTAATGCAGACGTCAGTTAAGCAGCATAGTGTAAATGCCGTCTATGGTGAATTCTCGCCGCAAGGTGTTATTCCCGGCAATATCAATCCGCAAGAGTGACGGCGCAAGAGCAATTTACAGTATGCAATAAAAAACCATTCTGACATCGCCGGAATGGTTTTTTTACACTGAGGCCTATAAACTCGATTTATCGGGGACCTGACTCAGACGGAAAGACTCATCATTTCCTGATAAGCAGCAACCAGCTTGTTACGTACCTGGATACCCATTTGCATATTGATTGAAGATTTCTGCAAATCCACCATCACATCATTCAACTCGACGCCCGGTGTACCCAAGGTGAACTTCTGTGCTTGCTCTCGTGCAGCTTGTTGAGTACCACTAATGTTATCCAATGCAGACTTTAGCTCACTCGCAAAACCAGGCTCGATAGTCGGTTTAACGCCAGGATTGTTCCCCGCTTGTAACGCGGTAGCTTGCAATTGCTGCACTACGCTCTCAATACCTTGAACTGACATTGTCTCTCACCTTTTCCGACAGGAATGCCCCATAACAGCGATATCTTCCGCAAATGATTCCGCGACACGGCACTTAATGCCTCATCTTCCATCGCATAAAAATCACCCGATTAACACAGTGCACTAAGCTACCATATCAGTCTTATCCTAAAAGCCGTAAAAGACGGGGAAAATGCCACCTTATCGGAGCATCGTTTTTGCCGTTACGGAAAATAATACTATGCCGACAAAAGTAGGTGCATGTATTAACGATCGCGCAATCAGGGAGTGCTGTTTTGTTACGTACCAACGTTAATTTTATCGCTCAACAACCAAGCAGAGAACGAGTATGAACGCCGCAACCGGTTTTATGTCCGGTGGAAAAGGGTTTGGCGAGATACTCAACCGCTTGCGCGCCAATCCTAAAATTCCCCTGCTCGTTGCGGCGGCTGCTGCAATTGCAATTGTTGTCGCTATGGTGCTCTGGGCAAAGGGGCCTGATTACCGGGTGCTCTACAATAACGTCAATGACCGTGACGGTGGTGCCATTGTCAGCGAGCTGACAAAAATGAATATTCCGTACCGATTCGCTGAAGGTGGCAGTGCAATACTGATCCCCTCAACAAACGTGTATGAAACCCGTTTACGTTTGGCTCAACTGGGGCTACCCAAAGGTGGGGCGGTTGGTTTCGAATTGCTCGATCAGGAAAAATTCGGTATCAGCCAGTTTAGTGAACAGATCAACTATCAGCGTGCGCTAGAAGGTGAACTGTCTCGCACCATTGAAACGCTCGGGCCAGTGCAAACAGCGCGAGTGCATCTGGCGATACCTAAGCCTTCACTGTTTGTTCGCGAGCAGAAAGCCCCTTCTGCATCCGTAACATTGAACTTGCAGCCGGGCCGTGCTCTGGACGAAGGACAAATCAACTCCATCGTCTACATGATCTCAAGCAGCGTGTCCGGTTTGCCACCCGATAACATCACCGTTGTAGACCAGATGGGCCGCCTGCTTACCTCCGCGGGCGCGGCTGGACGCGATATCAACGCGACACAGCTGAAATATGTGACAGAAATCGAGTCTATGTATCAGCGCCGCATTGAAGCCATCATTGCTCCTATCGTGGGTGGCGGTAATGTACACGCGCAAGTGACAGCCCAAGTGGACTTTTCTGCTCGTGAACAAACCGATGAGCAGTACCAGCCCAATTCGGCACCGAATCAAGCCGCTATTCGTTCACAACAGACCAGTCAAAGTGAACAGCGTGGTGGGCCCAACGTAGGGGGCGTACCTGGTGCATTGTCTAACCAGCCGCCAGCAACCCCCACAGCGCCTATAGCGACACCGGCCAACAACGCCGCTAACGCTAACAATGCGAACCAGACTCAAAACAATAACCAGAATCCGCAGCAGGCCCAAAATGCAGCCACGGGCACGCAAGGTAATGCGGTTATACAGTCGTCAAACTCACGCAATGATGCAACAACCAACTACGAAGTTGACAAGACCATTCTGCATACCAAACACAGCACCGGGGGAATTAAGCGCCTTTCTGTTGCCGTTATAGTCAACTATCTGCCACCTGGGGAAGACGGTAAACCCATCGCGTTGTCGGAAGATCAGATTAAGCAAATTGACACCGTAGCGCGTGAAGCCATGGGGTTTTCCACAGAGCGTGGTGACTCATTAAACGTTGTCAACACACCGTTTATGTCTACCAGTGATGCCGCCAGCGAACTCCCTTTCTGGCAGAAACAAGCCTTTTTCGAGCTGATGGTTGAGGTTGGACGCTGGCTTCTGGTGCTTCTGGTCGCGTGGATCGTTTGGCGTAAGCTGGTAAGACCGCAATTCAAGAAACGTGAAGAACAGTTGGCTGCGGCTAATGCAGCGGCGCAAATGCGCGATAATGCTAACGATGTCATCGTCAAGCTGAGCAAAGATGAAGAAGAACTGCAGCGTCGCTCGCAGCAGCGTATTAATACCGAGTTGCAGAGTCAGCGTATCCGCGATCTTGCTGAGAATGATCCGCGTGTCGTCGCCCTGGTTATTCGCCAATGGATGAGTACTGAACTATGAGTATGACGGGGACAGAAAAGAGCGCCATCTTGTTGATGACCGTAGGTGAAGATCGCGCTGCCGAAGTTTTCACACACCTTTCTACGCGTGAAGTACAGCATTTAAGCACGGCGATGGCGAATCTGCGCCAGGTTTCACCACAGCAATTGGCTGAAGTCCTTAAAGAGTTTGAAATTGAAGCGGAACAGTATGCCGCACTGAGTGTTAATGCAGGTGATTATCTGCGCTCCGTTCTGGTTAAGGCGCTGGGAGAAGAGCGAGCATCCAGCCTGTTGGAGGATATCCTCGAAAGCCGAGAGACAACGGGCGGTATCGAGACACTCAACTTTATGGAGCCGCAAACGGCTGCTGATATCATCCGAGATGAGCATCCACAGATTATCGCGACCATTTTGGTGCATTTAAAACGTGCGCAGGCAGCGGATATTCTGGCGCTGTTCGATGAGCGGTTACGTAATGATGTCATGCTGCGTATTGCAACGTTCGGCGGCGTTCAGCCTTCCGCATTGGCAGAACTGACTGAAGTACTCAATAGCTTGCTGGACGGTCAGAATGTCAAACGCAGCAAAATGGGGGGTGTACGTACTGCGGCCGAGATTATCAACCTGATGAAGAGCCAGCAGGAAGAAGCCGTTATCGATGCCGTACGCGAATTCGATGGCGAACTGGCACAAAAAATCATCGACGAAATGTTCCTGTTCGAAAACCTTATCGATGTGGACGATCGCAGTATCCAGCGCCTGTTGCAAGAAGTGGAATCGGAATCGTTGCTGTTGGCACTGAAAGGGTCCGACGAACCGTTGCGCGAGAAGTTCCTGCGCAACATGTCGCAACGTGCGGCAGAAATCCTCCGCGACGACCTTTCGACACGCGGCCCAGTTCGTATGTCTCAAGTGGAAAACGAACAAAAAGCCATCCTGCTTATTGTGCGTCGTTTGGCCGACAGCGGCGAAATGATCATTGGCGGTGGCGAGGATGCCTATGTCTAATACTGCTGACAACATGGCCTGGAAACCTTGGAAGCTAAAGGACCTGGCATCACCTTTTGATGCCTTGCCAGAACCGGAAGTCAATAAAGTTCTTGAGGAAGAAGTCCCTCCGGAACCCGTGGATCAGTTTCGTTCGTTTGAAGCAGAGCTGGAGCGCATGCGCGAGCAGACCATGCGCCAGGCGCATGAGGCGGGCTTTGCCGAAGGAAAGCAACAAGGCTATGACGAGGGATTCCAGGAAGGGCTAAAGAAAGGTACCGAGCAAGGAGTACAAGACGCTCTGCAACAACAGCAACCGCTGATTGAACAGATGCAACACATGGTCAGCGCCTTTCAGCAAACACTGGATGCCATGGACAGCGCCATTCCGGCGCGCCTGACGCAATTGGCCTTAACGGTAGCCAAACAGATCATTGGTCAGGCACCGTTGTGCGATAGCACCGCCTTACAACAACAAATTCTACAGTTGATTCAGCAAGAACCGTTGTTTGGTGGAAAAACACAGTTACGTGTACACCCGAGCGACCTTGAGCGTGTAGAAGCCGCACTGGGTCCGACACTGGAACAGCACGGCTGGCGCTTGTTAGCCGACAGTCAACTGCATCCTGGTGGGTGCAAAGTCAGTGCTGAAGAAGGTGATTTTGATGCCAGCCTTGCTACACGCTGGCATGAGTTATGCCGCCTTGCTGCGCCGGGAGAATTATGATGACCCATCATCTCGCACGCTGGTTCTCTGAATTGGACGCTTTTGAAAAGCGGATTAAAGAGACGCCTGCTGTCCGTCAATACGGACGTCTAAAGCGTGCGACAGGGTTGGTACTGGAAGCGACCGGATTGCAAATGCCACTCGGAGCAACCTGCCTGATTGAACGCCAGATGGGCACTAAAACGGACGAGGTTGAGTGCGAGGTGGTCGGCTTTAATGGCCAAAGCTTGTTTTTGATGCCACTGGAAGAGATGGAAGGCATTATCCCAGGGGCGCGTGTTTATGCGCGTGCAGCAGCACAAGGTGCTGTTCAGGGTAAGCAACTTCCCTTAGGGCCTGAATTGCTTGGCCGCGTTCTTGATGGGAGCGCCAAACCTCTTGATGGATTGCCGGTGCCCGAAACAGGTTATCGTGCACCACTCATCACTGCGCCCTTTAATCCGTTGCAACGGACACCGATTGAAGATGTATTGGATGTTGGAGTACGCGCAATCAATGCCCTGTTAACAGTAGGCCGAGGCCAGCGTATGGGGCTGTTTGCAGGTTCAGGTGTTGGTAAAAGTGTGCTGCTGGGTATGATGGCTCGCTATACCAAAGCGGATGTTATCGTGGTTGGGCTTATCGGTGAACGGGGCCGCGAAGTAAAAGATTTTATTGAAAACATTTTGGGTGACGAAGGACGCGCTCGTTCGGTGGTTATCGCCGCGCCAGCGGACGTCTCTCCCCTATTGCGTATGCAGGGTGCCGCATACGCGACACGTATCGCTGAAGATTTTCGCGATCGAGGTCAACACGTACTGCTGATTATGGATTCCCTGACACGCTATGCGATGGCACAACGTGAAATTGCATTGGCCATTGGCGAACCACCGGCAACCAAAGGTTATCCGCCTTCTGTGTTTGCCAAACTCCCGGCACTGGTCGAACGTGCCGGGAATGGTATTCACGGTGGTGGCTCGATTACAGCCTTTTATACCGTACTGACAGAAGGTGATGACCAGCAGGATCCTATCGCGGATTCTGCACGCGCTATTCTGGATGGACACATTGTTCTGTCACGGCAGTTGGCAGAATCGGGGCATTATCCAGCAATTGATATTGAAGCTTCAATCAGTCGCGCCATGACCGCCCTGATTGATGAAAAGCATTACGCAACGGTACGGTTGTTCAAACAACTGCTCTCCAGCTATCAACGCAATCGTGATTTGATAAATGTGGGGGCTTATGCGCCTGGTAGCGATCCGACACTGGATCAGGCTATACGTCTCTACCCTCAGCTTCAGGATTTCCTGCAGCAGGGCATGTACGAACGCAGTGGTTATGAGGCCTCTTGTCAGGCCTTAAACGTCATTTTTCCCCGTAACGATTAGGAGGACAGATGAAAACGCAGTCACCGCTAGTTACATTACGGGAATTGGCCCAAAAGGAGGTCGAAAAAGCAGCGACCCAGTTGGGGCACGTGCGTAAAGCGTATCAACAAGCTGAACAACAGCTAAATATGCTGTTAAACTATCAGGAAGATTATCGTGGTAGATTGCAAGCGACGATGACAGAAGGAATGGCCAACACCAGTTGGCAAAATTTCCAGCAATTTATCCAAACGCTGGACGTTGCGATCGATCAGCATAAGAAACAACTTCAACACTGGAATTCGCGTCTGGATTTAGCAACGAAAACGTGGCAAGAAAAGCAAATGCGCCTGAATGCCTTTGAAACGCTGCAAGAACGCGAAGATGTCAGGCAACTCGCGCGTGAGAATCGTCTTGATCAAAAACGGATGGATGAATTTGCCCAACGGGCTTCTCTGAGGAAAACAGATTTATGATGCTGCCTATCGTTACCACAACAGCAAACGCTGGCGTCAGTGAAACCGCAGGGTCGGCGACTGGGCTGCTCGCCTCGGAGCAACTCCCCCAGGATTTTGTTCAACTGCTATCCCTGCATCTGCCAAACAAGGCCGCAACGACAGGGCTCACCGCAGACAACGCATCCGCGTTAAGCGGAAAAGACAGCAAACAAAAATTGTTAGATGCATTGACCGCGCAAGATATTGATTTAAGTCAGCAAGACCTTAACACACTGCTTACTACGCTGGGTGGTCAAGACAATCTTGATGACAAAACGCTCGCGGAAGTGGTGAATTCCCTGCGGAAGTCTCTTGCTCAAGGACTGGGGAATTCCACAGAAAAAAGCACTGATGACACTCACGCGACGGATACTCAAGCAGTACAAGCATTAATGGCGATGTTGTCCCCGACCACGATGCCGGTACAACAGAATAATGAAATGTCATCCCTATTACAGGGAACGCAGTCTCTTTCATTGACAGGTCTGAGTAATACTGTCGCACAAAATAAAAATGAGAGTGCAACAACATCCCTCTTAAATGCACTTGACCCTCGTGATGCACTGACAAGCAAAAGCAATACGCTGACAACAGCTGTCACCAATGCGAAAAACAGCCGCTCGGCGGCTAACGATCAGTCCCAGATACAACCCCAAACTGACGACAGTGCCCAAACGCTGGACAAATCTGCTGGATTTGCGCATGCGGCGACTGAGATGTCCAGGCAGGATATCAGTAGCCAGCAGACCCCATTGACGGGTCACACTGCGGCGGTAACGTTGGCTCCCAATGCACAGACGTCAATAACAAATAATATTGCTCAGCCAAGTGCCAGCGCGCAGTTAAACGCCCAGTTGGGTACCACCCAATGGCAAGATTCTCTTGGTCAGCAAATTGTCATGTTGAGTCGAAACGGTCAACAAAGTGCGCAATTGCGTTTGCATCCAGAAGAGTTGGGAACATTGCATATTTCCCTGCGGCTGGATGATAATCAGGCCCAAATTCACTTGGCGTCCGCAAATAGTCAGGTACGCAGCGCGCTTGAGGCCGCACTGCCCCACCTGCGCAGTGCGATGGCGGAAAACGGCATCAGTTTGGGTCAAAGCAGTGTTGGGGGCGAAAACAGCGGCTGGGAACAAGCACAGCAACAGATGGCAAGCAACACCAATGGTAACTTCGGTGATGACAGTGCCTCTTATCGCCAGCAATTTGCTGCCACAGCACACTATGACAACGACCCCATTGAGTTGGATGTGTCAAGCACGGTTCGTTCAAGACCAGTGAGCGGTGTCGATATTTTTGCATAAACCTTTGGTAAACGAACAAGTTAGCGCGATTTTTCTGGTTTATTCTTTGTATTGAACTGACGAATAGGCTGGATAATCATTAACATCATATATTCATTTAGTGCTGCAATATGATGGCATTAGATATTGATTAATAACAGGAATTCTCTTTGGCTATGTCTGACATGCAAGCCGGTTCACGGCGTAAGCGCTCTATCTGGGTAATACTGCTTATTATCATTGCGCTGGCGGCTACGGGGGCTGCAGGCGTAGCATGGTGGATGTTGTACCACAAAACGCCTTCCGCCGAGCAGGAAGTTCCACCTCCTCCAGCACCGCCTGTTTTTATGCCGTTGGACACATTCACCGTTAATCTGGTCAACGCCGACAATAACCCTGATCGTGTGCTTTATGTTGGGTTTACCTTGCGTCTGGCTGACGAACAAACCAGAACACGACTGACCAATTACCTTCCTGAAGTCCGTAGCCGGTTGTTATTGCTGCTGTCGCGTCAGGATGCTATCTCGTTGGCTAACGAGCAGGGTAAACAGAAGTTGATTGAACAAATCAAACAGGTGCTGAGCCCGCCACTTGTCCCTGGACAACCGAATCAGGTCATTACTGATGTGTTATTCACAGCCTTTATTTTGCGGTAATCCTTATGGGCGATAGCATTCTCTCTCAAGCAGAAATTGACGCATTGCTCAACGGCGGTAGTAGTGATGATGCCAGCAATGCGAACGCCGCCGTGAAATCGGATGGTGATGTCAAACCTTATGATCCCAATACGCAGCGTCGTGTTATACGTGAACGCCTGCAAGCGTTGGAAATCATTAACGAACGTTTTGCGCGTCAATTTCGTATGGGGTTATTCAACCTTCTGCGACGCAGCCCGGACATCACGGTAGGTGGTATTAAAATACAGCCTTATCATGAGTTTGCTCGTAACTTACCGGTACCCTCAAACCTTAATCTGATTCACCTGAAGCCGTTACGCGGTACTGCACTGTTTGTATTTTCGCCTAGCCTGGTGTTTATCGCAGTGGATAACTTGTTCGGCGGTGATGGGCGTTTTCCCACTAAAGTGGAAGGTCGTGAATTTACGAACACTGAACAGCGTATCGTGAAACGTATGCTACGTCTGGCACTGGATGCCTACGGCGAGGCCTGGAACGCTATCTATAAACTCGATATCGAATATGTCCGTTCTGAAATGCAGGTTAAATTCACCAACATCACCACGTCGCCAAACGATATCGTGGTGACAACGCCATTCCAGGTTGAAATCGGAACACTGTTAGGTGAATTCAGTATTTGTATTCCTTTCTCAATGATTGAACCGTTGAGAGAAGTGCTGACGAATCCCCCGTTAGAAAACTCGCGTCAGGAAGATCAGAACTGGCGCGAAACGTTAGCCAAGCAGGTACAACACTCTGAGTTGGAACTGGTGGCAAATTTTGTCGATATTCCGCTACGTCTATCCAAAGTATTAAAACTACAGCCGGGTGATGTGCTGCCTATCGATAAGCCCGAACGCGTCATTGCGCATGTTGATGGCGTACCGGTGTTAACAAGCCAATATGGCACACTGAATGGCCAATATGCCTTACGCGTTGAACATTTGATTAACCCTATTTTGAATTCTCTAAATAACGAGGAACAGCCCAATGAGTGACACCAAGAAACCGTCCGACGACAAGGATTCCGTGGACGATCTGTGGGCTGATGCGTTTAATGAGCAACAAGCCGCAGAAAAGCCAAGCAGCAGTGCAACAGAAAATATCTTTAAGAGTCTGGACCCTTCTGATGCGCTTGGCAGCTTACAGGATATTGACCTTATCCTCGACATTCCTGTTAAATTGACCGTCGAGCTTGGTCGAACCAAGATGACGATTAAAGAGCTGCTGCGTTTAAC
Organism: Serratia marcescens; assembly: GCA_015548865.1. GTDB lineage: Bacteria > Pseudomonadota > Gammaproteobacteria > Enterobacterales > Enterobacteriaceae > Symbiopectobacterium > Symbiopectobacterium marcescens_A. The sequence goes on from JADMXW010000002.1 coordinate 222,461, forward strand.
ACAAGGGTCTGTTGTTGCACTGGATGGCCTGGCCGGTGAGCCTTTAGATATTTTAATCAACGGCTACCTGATAGCCCAGGGCGAGGTAGTTGTGGTGTCGGATAAATACGGGGTACGTATTACCGATATCATTACACCGTCCGAGCGTATGCGCCGATTGAGTCGCTAATGGCTGATACCCAACCAGCTACACCTGCGATACCGGTCACTCACACCTCGACGCAGGTTGCAACGGCTCCCTTTCCCACCAGCTCGCTGCTTACTCAGGTAGGCTCCGTACTGGTGGGTGTTTTGATGCTGATACTTGCGATTGCCTGGGTTGTACGTAAGCTCGGATTAACTCCTCCGATCAAACAGAACAAACTCGTTAAGGTTGTCTCAAGCTGCCAGGTTGGGCAGAGAGAACGTGTTGTGGTTGTAGAAATTGAGGATACTTGGCTGGTGTTAGGGGTCACGGCGCAACAAATCACGCCACTGCATTCTTTACCAGCAAAAGAAATGGACGACTCTCCGGTTGGAGAGATGTCCATACCGGTCGATTTCCGGCAATTATTAAATAAAGTCATCAAACGTCCGGAAAAATCGGAATGAAAGCGCACCTCCCTGTTTCACGCTTATCACGAGTAAAGCGCGGGCTACCAGCACTGACTGTGATTCTGGTGTTATTTGCCCCTTCCGTCTGGGCACAATTACCGGGTATCATCAGCCAGCCATTGGCAAACGGCGGACAAAGCTGGACACTGCCTGTCCAAACGCTTGTTTTCCTAACATCCCTTACCTTCATTCCAGCCACGATGCTGATGATGACCTGCTTTACGCGCATTATCATCGTGCTGGGTTTATTGCGTAACGCGCTGGGCACCCCTACTGCTCCCCCTAACCAGGTACTGCTTGGCTTAACACTGTTTCTGACTTTCTTCATTATGTCTCCTGTGCTAAACCGTGTTTATGATGAGGCCTATGTGCCATTCAGCCAGGATCAGATCAGCATGCAAACGGCTATTGAACGTGGCGCACAACCCTTGCGCGAATTCATGCTGCGACAGACACGACAAGCCGATCTGGCATTATTTACGCGTCTGGCCCAGATGGGTGAAATCCAGGGGCCAGAAGCCGTACCGATGCGTGTGCTGGTTCCTGCTTTTGTCACCAGTGAATTAAAAACGGCTTTCCAAATCGGTTTTACTATTTTCATCCCGTTCTTAATTATCGATCTGGTGGTGGCAAGTGTGCTAATGGCGCTCGGGATGATGATGGTGCCACCCGCAACCATATCGTTACCGTTCAAACTCATGCTGTTTGTGCTGGTTGACGGGTGGCAGCTGTTACTCGGCTCGCTTGCGCAAAGTTTTTACAGTTAATCCCACTGAGGTCGCCCATGACGCCAGAATCCGTGATGGCTTTAGGCTATGAAGCAATGAAAGTTGCATTGGCACTCGCTGCCCCGCCTTTGCTTTCAGCGCTATTTAGCGGGTTGATTATCAGTTTGCTACAGGCCGCAACCCAAATAAACGAAATGACCCTGTCTTTCATCCCTAAAATTTTGACCGTGTTTTTTACTCTGGTGATCGCGGGGCCCTGGATGCTAAGCCTGATGCTCGATTATATGCGCACGTTGTTCGGCCAGTTACCGACGATCATTGGCTAGCTATGCTGACGCTTGATAGCACGCAATGGGACATTTGGGTCAATCAGTTCCTACTGCCTCTGATTCGCATTCTTGCTTTAATCACCACCTGCCCTGTTTTCAATGAACGCGCTGTTCCAGCCCGGGTTAAGATCTGTCTGGGACTCGTGATCACGATGCTTGTTGCGCCATATTTGCCCATCAACACAACGCCTTTATTTTCTGCGGCCGGCGTTTGGATTATTCTCCAACAGTTGCTTATTGGTGCAGCCCTCGGATTTACGATGCAGTTAGCCTTTGCTGCAGTCAGATTGTCGGGAGAACTTATCGGCATGCAGATGGGATTGGCGTTTGCTACCTTTTTTGATCCCACCGGTGGGCCTAACATGCAGGTGCTTGCACGTTTTCTGAATATCATGGCCATGTTGTTGTTTATGGCCTTCAATGGCCATTTATGGATGATATCCCTGATCGCCGACAGCTTTCATACACTGCCCATTAGCCCCGCACCGCTGAGCAGTGATGGATTTTTGGGGCTGGCGCGCGCAGGAAGCCTGATATTCATCAACGGTGTGATGCTAGCGCTGCCGTTGATTACACTGTTGCTGGCACTCAATATCGCGTTGGGATTACTGAACCGCGTTGCGCCGCAGCTCACCGTTTTTGTGATTGGCTTTCCGCTTACGTTGACTGTCGGCATCATGACAGTGGGTATGTTGCTCTTTCTGCTTGCCCCTTTTGCCGAACATCTTTTTGGTGAAGTGTTCGATATTCTCGCTGATGTGTTGACACGATTGACTGTCACGCGTTGAGATTATCTGGCGGTTCTACTCAAAGGTAGAGAGTATTCTTGTTTGATGAATTTGGGGCGAGGAAAACAAAAGAAAATTAAAACAAAAAACGGCACGTCATTATTGAAATGACATGCCCAAAGAATACGCCCGGTTTAAGCGTATTCAAATCCGTTTATTGTCACCGCTTGTTACTTGTTGATTTGGAACAGTGACATACCTTGCATATTTTGATACGTGGTATAAGCAGCTTGTAACGAAGCCTGCTGCATAACATAAGTCGAAATGGCAGACACCCAGTCCGTATCCACTAATGCGCTTTTTGCTTGCGAGTTGGCCATCGTACGATCGGCCCCAATGGCATCCAACTGATCAAGTTCTTCTAACTGAATCCCGAGCGTAGACTGAACCGATGAGACGTTGTTCAGTGAGTTACGCAACCCTCTGTTTGCCGTATCCAGTGCACTCTGCAATGCTTCCTGTGCCGTAGCATCACCATCAACAATCGGTGTTTTCAGTGCATTGATGGCGATATCCAATGTAGCGAACAAGTCTTTTTGAATAGAACCATCAGACTCTTTCGCTGCATCCCCTGTAGCACTGTTGAATACCTGCGGTCCAATATTACTGACGGTCATAGTACGGCTGGAATCAACTTGCTGCGAGATTGCCGTATAACCACCTTGGTAGGTTACTACTTTGGTAGTTGGATCTTGCACATAAGGTGCTGTCGTCGTCTGATAGCCAGAAAAAATATAGTTGCCATTGCCATCTGTGGTATTAGCAATATTCAGTAACTGGGCCTTAAGACCTTCAAGAACTTCTGCTTGAGTGTTACGGTCATCGTTACTTCTAACACCACCGGCACTGATTACGGCTGTCGATGCCGAAGTCACTGCCGTGACAACGCTTTCCAGTACAGTCAATTCCAGTGACATATTTTGACGTGAAAAAGTCCTGGCCAAGGTATATTGCGAAGTTTCTGCCTGAGCCTGACCAATCATGACGGATTGAGACGCAGCGATCGGATCATCTGACGGTGTCGACACTCTCGTACCGCTGGCAAGTTGTTCACCCGCTTTTTGCCAAATGGACTGACCATTCAGAATACCATTCATATTCTGCTGATATATCATGCTGGTGCTTAAACGCATGGTATAAAATCCTCTTTATTCGATCGCCAATTAGCCGCGCATGGATAACAGCGCATCAAAAAGTGCCTGTGCAGTTTGAATTACCTGGGCATTTGCCATGTAATACTGCTGGTAGCGCATCAGGTCGCCATATTCTTCATCCAGATTGACACCAGACACTGACTGTTGCTCCGTGGTAAGCTGCTTCACCACGTTCTGTTGTGCTGTATTATTAATTTTCAACGTGTTGGTCTGGTTACCGATATCGCCTACGATACTGGCGTAGGCACCAGTGAATGTTGCGGTATTACCCACAATTTTTTCATTCTGCAACGCCAACAGAGCCTTGGCATTGGTATTATCACTAGGGCCACCTGACTCACCGGGCACTTCGTTGCCATTTTCATCCAGCTTGGTTGACGCAGCGGCCACTTTATTCGGGTCGCTGATAGCCACTTTCATATCAATAATGACATCACTTACCGGTTTCAGAAGATAAGTATCCCCTGCTGCGGTAGGGGTAGAACCATCCGTAATCGTGACGTCAAGTCCATCAAATGAAAGCTTGCCATTAGCATCCGGAGTGAGTCCCGTTATCGTGGTATTGGTGGCTGTACGCGTGATATCCCATGAGGTGCCGTTGAAGCGCATCGAGTAGTCTGTTGCCTGCACCGATTTTGTATCCGTGTAGGCCGCTTTTAATACCGCATCACCCGTATTTTTACTATTTTCGTAAACAACCGGGCCTCCAAAGTCAAAGAAATCGACACCAGCAGCACCATTATAATCATACCCTTCTTTATGTTGAGTATTAAAGGCATCTGCAAATGCCAGCGCCAATTGATTGACCTGATTACGTGTAGTGTCGAGGGTATCGCTTCTAAATGAGATTAACCCACCCAGTTTCCCCCCCGATAAGGTGCTGTCACGAAGTTCGCTGACGCCAACGGTTGGATCGTTATATCCCACGGCCACACGCTGTGGATCGCTGCTCGAGGGAATTGTCACCAAATCAAAGCTGCGCGTTCCCTGAACCAGATTCATACCATTCTTGAGCGACACATTATAAATAGAGCCATCTTGAACGGCGACGTCCACACCGACCAATTTATTGAGCTCATCCACCAACAGATCGCGTTGATCGAGCAGATCGTTGGGTTGAGCCCCCTGATTCGCGCCTTGTAAACGTGTAATCTCTTTATTTAAATTAGCAATCTGGCTTGAGTAGGTATTTACCTGACTAACCACACTTTTTATTTCACTGTTAATGCTCGAATCCATGTCACGCAGGTATTTATCAGTGACTTGAAATTGGTTCACCAGCCCTTGCGCTTTACCAATCATGGTTTGACGCGCAGAAGAGTCACCTGCGTTATTTGCCACGTTTTGCAGGTTGGTGAAAAACTCCTGCAAAGATGAAGAGAGATTAGTTGTACTGCTTGCCAGCAAATTATCAATTTTCGATATCTGTTCGTAGCTTGTGGTTACCGAACTGCTGGTGGTTTGGGCCGAACGCAATTGGTTAGAAATAAATTCATTATAATCGCGATTAATAGCCACAAGGTTCACGCCGTTGCCAATGTAAACGCTGCCATTTTTTGTACCAGCCGCTTGTTCAAGCAGCGTAGTCTGTCGGCTGTATCCAGTCACCGCCTGATTACTGATATTGTTGCTGACTGCGCTTAATGCTGCTTGCGCTGCCTTCAACCCACTCATCGCGGTATTTACCAAATTGGCCATGTAAACATCCTTTCCACAGGCGTGAATGCCATATGAATAAATAAAATATCGAAAGTGAGCTATTCACTCTCATCACTAGTATTCGTTATCGGCAAGACAGAAAAAATCTTCAACGAAAAATCAAAACAGTTGGCTTAAATCATGCGTATACGCTTTAACGGCCTTTTCGCTAGAGTTTTTCATTTGTTGAATCATGCTAATAAGCTTTTGCGCATACTGCGGGTCAGTCGCATACCCCGCGCGCTGCAAAGCGTGGGCAGCCTGCTCAGCCGTTCCCGCCGCTGCAACATTGCTATAACGCGGATTGTTGGTCAGTAATTTGACGTAATCGCCCAACGCGTCCATATAGGAATCATAAACACGGAAGCTCGCCTTGACCTTTTTCGCCACGCCATCTTCATATTCGGTGGTGGTAATTTCGGTAACTGGGCCATCCCAATTGCTACCCGCTTTGATACCAAACAGGTTATGACTAGGGCGGCCATCTGCCGTTGGAATTTCGCGTTGCCCCCAACCAGATTCCAGCGCTGCCTGGGCCATAATCAAGTGATGGGGTATCCCGCTCTGCTGGCTGGCAATCTGTGCAGGCACAGCGAGTTGCGAAACAAAATTGCTACTGGAGAGCGGCAACGCCGACCCGCTGGAGGGTAATTTAGGTAAGGCTTTACGCACCATTTGCTCGACTTCGGCTGTCGGCATCGTTCTGAGCAGTGTACCGTCAAAACGTAATGGGACTGTTGGGGCGCTTTCCTCGACCGAAGCGGAAGAAGGTATCCCTGCGTTCTGCGTAGCCGTCAGCTGCTTAACCATCACATCAGCCAACCCCAACCCTTTACCAGACGCAATTTGCTGCCCTACCTGCTGGTCGTACATCGACGTATAAAGCCGCGTTTGATCGTTATTCAGCAGCCCATCTTCCATAGATGCTGAACGCATACTTTTCATCATCAGTTGAACAAAAATGCCTTCCATCTGACGCGCTACTGCCCGAATCCCCTCTTTGCTCTGCGGATCGGTTGAAACCTCACGTTTAAGCGAATTGAGCGACTGCGCGTCATACGCGGCATTATTGAGCGACTGAATATCGGCCATTAGATGATTTCCAGTTTAGCGCGCAGACAGCCTGCACTCTGCATCGCTTGTAAAATCGACATCAGTTCCATCGGCGTCGCACCTAATGAATTCAGCGCACGCACCACATTATTCAGATTGGCGCTGGCGTTAACCCGCTGTAATGCACCGCCGCCCTGCTGGAGTGAAATTTCGGTTTGGGGGGTTACTACGGTTTGCCCACCCGCCAACGGCGTATCAGGTTGGCTGACAACATTTTGCTGATTAATCGTGACAGAGAGATTACCCTGCGCAATTGCACAACTTTGCAATGTCACTTCCCGGTTCATCACCACCGAGCCCGTGCGGGAGTTAACGATAACTTTGGCATCCTGAATGCCAACATTCACATCAATATTCTGGACATCTGCCAAAAAACGCACCTGTGAACTGTTACCACGCGGAGCGATGACCTGAATAGTACGGGAGTCTACCGGCGTGGCACTGCCTCCCAGACCTGAGCGGTTAATAGCATCACTCACACGCTGCGCCATGGAAAAATCATCCTGCTTCAATTGCAGCATGATCAGGTTGGAAGCACCAAAGGTGGAAGGCAGTTCCCGCTCGATCACGGCACCATTATTAATACGACCGCCCGCCAATTGGTTAACCTGCACGCTGCTGCCACCTGCAGCGGCACCTGCGCCACCGACCAGTACGTTACCTTGCGCTAAGGCATAGACCTGGTTGTCCACCCCTTTCAACGGCGTCATCAATAGCGTGCCACCGCGTAAACTTTTGGCATTACCCATTGAAGAGACAACCACATCAATGGATTGCCCCGCACGACCAAAGGCGGGGAGTTTAGCCGTCACCATGACTGCCGCCACATTTTTCAACTGCATGTTGGTGCCAGCTGGCACAGTGATACCCAACTGTGACAACATGTTAGTCAGGGTTTGCGTAGTAAATGGCGTTTGCGTCGTCTGGTCACCAGACCCATCAAGCCCCACTACCAGGCCATAACCAATCAGGGAGTTTTCCCGCACGCCTTGTATGTCAACAAGGTCACGGATCCTGTCGGCCTGCGAACTCACAGGCAGGAAAGCCACCAAGGCTAACATCAGGCTAAAAAACGACGCGATCCGCATTCGGTACCTCTTCACTTAGCTTAGAACGGAGAAACGTTGAGGAAGAAACGCTGCAACCAACCCATGTTTTGCGCTTCATTGATATAACCGTTACCCACATATTCGATACGTGCATCCGCCACCTGGGTCGAAGGCACAGAGTTAGTACCGCTGATGGTTCTCGGATTCACCACACCAGAGAAGCGTATAAATTCAGTACCTTGATTGATGGCAATCTGTTTTTCGCCCACAACCTGCAAGTTACCGTTCGCTAACACCTGCCCCACAGTCACCGTAATGGTACCGCTGAAGGTGTTATTGGCATTGGCGCCGCCCTTACCGGCAAAGTCATTTTTGCCCGAGGCTTCCAGGTCAGCACGATTATTACCCAGTGGGCCTTCCAGATAGCGCGGTGCCGTCGTCACACCGAATGACGAGGATCCGTCGCGGCTGGCAGAAGCCGACGAGCTCTTACTGGCACTGACATTTTCCTGCAAAACGATAGTCAATATATCGCCTACGTTTCTCGGGCGCCGGTCTTCAAACATCGGCTGATAGCCATAATTCATTGGCTGAACAGCCTGGAAGATCGAGCCATTTGGTGCTGCTGTCGTGGGCGGCGCTGGCTGCGCGGACGTGGGGCCATTAACCACTTTATCATGAGGAATATAGGCGCAACCGCTTAGCGTCAACATCACGACCAACACCAGGGATTGCGGCTGGCACAACAACTTGGTAACCGGCCTTTGCATCGTCATCACTACGGATATCACCTTAAAAGGTTGCCCATTTATTCATGCACAACGGGACAATGACAGAATAAACCGGGTATCAAATGTATTACCGCTTTATCCACACCATTGCCCCGCTAATCGCCCAATTTTACAACTGGGTCAGTTTCTGCAACATCTGATCGGAGGAAGAGATAGCTTTACTGTTGATCTCATAAGCACGCTGTGTCTGGATCATTGAGACCAACTCTTCCGCCACGTTGACGTTAGAGGTTTCTACATACTTTTGATACAGCAGGCCTGCCCCGTTCAAACCAGGGTTGGTTTCATTTGGCGCACCGGAACTGGTCGTTTCCAGATAGAGGTTTTCACCAATACTTTCCAAACCGCTGTCATTAATGAAGGTGGCTAACGTCATTTGTCCAATCTGGTTCATCGCCGTTTGCCCTTGTAATTTCACACTGACAATGCCGTCGCGCCCGATAGAGAGCTCAGTGGCATTAGCAGGAATCGTGATGGCGGGTTGCACCAGATAGCCGCTTGAGGTTACCAGTTGGCCGTTACCGTCCAGTTGGAACGCCCCGTCACGGGTGTAGGCCGTGGTGCCATCAGGCATCTGCACCTGGAAAAAACCTTGCCCATTGATTGCGACATCCTTGGAGTTTCCGGTTTCAGACATCCCGCCCTGAGTATGAATTCGCTCAGTGGACACCGGGCGTACTCCAGTACCTAGTTGTAAGCCAGAAGGCAGCGTTGTCTGCTCGGATGATTGTGCACCTGGCTGGCGGATGGTTTGATACAGCAGATCTTCAAACACGGCGCGTTGACGTTTAAAGCCATTGGTACTGACGTTCGCCAAGTTGTTGGAGATAACGTCCATATTGGTTTGCTGTGCGTTCAAACCGGTTTTTGCAATCCACAACGAACGGATCATAAAGCAACTCCTTCACGCAAATGGCGTGTTAGCTTATCGCCAATAGTTGATTGGCACTCTGAGCATTAGTGTCGGCACTGCTAATCACTTTCATCTGCATGTCAAAGCGACGTGAGTTAGCAATCATATCCACCAGGGTACCGACTGAATCGACATTGCTGCCTTCAAGCACGCCGGGCATGATCCGCACAGTGGGGTCATTCTGTAATACGTTGCCACGCTGTTGCTGAGCCGCCGGGGTCAAACGGAACAGACCGTCGTCAGAACGTGTGACTTCTTGCCCGGTTGCCTTCACCAGTTTCAACCGCCCCAACTGAGCAATCGTATTGGGCGCATCGCCTGCATTCAGCGATGAGATGGTACCGTCGGCAGAGATACTGATTTGAGCATTAAGCGGAACTTCAATCGGGCCGCCCTCGCCTACCACAGCTCTTCCCTGGATGGTCAATTGACCATCGGCATTGATCTCCATATTCCCGTTGCGAGTGTAGGCCTCACCATTCGCGGTTTGCACTGCCAACCAACTCTCTTTCGGCAGCGCAACATCCATGGAACGCCCGGTGTAATCCATCACACCTTCCGACATATCCGCCCCCGGAGTGGAAGCCACCACAAGAGTGCGCGTTTGTAACGTCGGTCCATTGATAGGTACAGCGCGTAACGCAGCCAATTGGGCCTTGAAACCCGGTGTTGACGCATTCGCCAGGTTGTTGGTCGTGATCGCTTGCTTTTCAAGCGACTGGCTTGCACCGCCCATCGCGGTATAAATAGCGTGATCCATGGAATATCTCCGCTAAAGCGATTAACGCATACTAACAAGCGTTTGCAGGATAGAGTCCTGCGTTTTAATGGTCTGAGCATTAGACTGGTAGAAGCGTTGAGCAACGATCATATCCACCAATTCCTTACTCATATCCACATTGGAGCTTTCTGTCATATTACCAAGTAACGACCCAAGGCTCCCTACGCCCGCTTGACCGATAACTGGCTGACCGGATTTTTCCGTACTGGCCCAGACGTTATCCCCCTGAGTGGATAGCCCTTCTGGGTTAGAAAAACTGGCCAGCGCAATCTGCCCCAAAGGTTGTGTTCTGTCGTTGGAGTATTTACCGGTGATAACACCGCCATCACTGACGCTATAACCAACCAAATCTCCAGGTGCATAACCATTTTGTGTAGGTGTTTTGTTGCTGTTCGCACCAAAGTTCTGTTGCACACTACCAGCAAAATCAAGGGTAAAGGTCGATGCCAGCGAGCCGTTCAGTGACGGTAGCGGTATGGTGCTGGCTCCCGTAGTCGCAGTGGGATCTGCAGCTGGCGTCTGTGATTTCAACGCGCCGCTTTCCGTAAACTCCAGTTCAATTTTAGTAAAAGCAGATCCTGATACTGAGCCATCCTGCACGTTCACGGTCCACTTGTTATCGCCCGTTTTTTCGAAATACAGCCCAATGTTATGGGGGTTGCCCAATGTATCGTAGACAGTGATCGATCCTTTGTAGTTCGCCGTTTCCGGACTAGCAGGATCGAAGACCTGTATAGGATCAGAGGAATTAAGGTTAGCGATAATTGACGCGACTGTCGTCTGTTGAGCAGCCATCGCTGTTTCAGGGATAGTCAACGGTACCGGGTCAGCGCCTTGCTGAATGACGGGCGGCGTGCCAACAACCGGGTAACCGGTCAGTTGCATGCCTTGCATATTGACGATATTACGGGTAGCGCCATCCAGCGTAAACTGACCATTGCGGCTAAAATACACTGAACCGCTGCTGTCCTGCACACGGAAGAAGCCATTACCGCTGATCGCAACATCCAGTGCTCGAGAACTGGAATTTAATGAGCCATCCCCGAAATCCTGTAATGTAGAAGAGACCTTTGTTCCTAAGCCCGTACCACCAGCAAACATATCTGCAAACGCAATGGTACCCGCTTTAAACCCCACAGTTGAGGAGTTGGCAATGTTATTGCCAATGACGTCCAGCTGTTTCGATGCGGCATTCAAGCCGCTAACCGCTTGATAAAAACTCATGGTGCTCTCCGGATGAATCGATTAATTCATGCTTCAGAACCGGTTTCGAGGTCGGCCAGATTCTGTGCGCAATGCTATCTTTCAGTTACAAAATCTGCCGTACGTCATCCAGGGTCGCTTTGCCTTGCAGCCCCAAATCCAGTTGGGCACCAGAGTCATCGCGAACAACCCCATTCACCAAGGCATAACGTAATGGCTGTACAGTTTGTTGAGCCCCATTGGTACTGGCCGCAACAGTAAAGGTATAGGAACCATCAGAAGCAGTAGTACCGTCTGCCAACTTGCCATCCCAACCCCAGGAGTGCACACCGGCGGTAAGTGCACCTAGTTCAAGAGTGCGCGCCACCTTACCTGTACTGTCAGTGATAGTAACAGTGACGTTTTCAGCGGCACTTTCAAGCTCAAGCCCAAACGGTGTGCTGGTATCATTACCCACCAGAATCTCGTTCCCAGGGACCATCACACCATGACCAATCAGCGTCGTTGCCTGGATAGATTGGTTATTGTTGATCTGCCCAGAAATAGAACCGAGCGTGGTGTTGAGCTTCTCAATCCCACTTACGGTGTTCAACTGCGCCAATTGGCTGACCAATTGGTTGTTGTCCATCGGATTAGTGGGATCCTGATTCTTTAACTGAGCGACCAGCAGCGTCAAAAATTGATTCTGTAGATCAGCACTGGTGTTTGCTGTTACGGAGCTTGACGAGCTGCTGCTGGTGCTGCTCGTCTTACTGGCGGAAGTGGTATCATTAATCGTGACCGACATTTACACGAATCTCCCAGTTATTGCCCGATAGTCAATGTTTTCAGCATCATCGTCTTCGTGGTATTAAGCACTTCGACGTTGGCCTGATAACTGCGCGATGCAGAAATGGTGTTGACCATCTCCGCGACCGGATCTACGTTTGGCATACGGACATAACCTTGCCCATCCGCCAACGGATTACCGGGTTCATAAACAAGACGCGCGGGAGAAGGATCTTCGATAACGTTGGAGACGCGTACTCCCCCCGTTGCCTGACCTGCCGGCGCATTTACTTCAAAAACAACCTGCTTGGCACGATAGGGTTGCCCATCAGGACCGGTCACACTGTCTGCGTTCGCCAGATTACTTGCACTAACGTTCAAACGCTGGGATTGCGCTGAGAGTGCGGAACCGGAAATATCAAATATGCTTAGCAGTGACATAATGCCTTAGCCTCCTCTTCCATCACCCTCAGGATGAACCTGATTGCAGTACTGACATCATGCCTTTGATCTGACCGCCCAGAACGGTAAGACTGGTTTGATATTTCAGGCTGTTGTCGGCAAAATTGGTACGCTCACGATCCATATCGACTGTGTTGCCATCCAGCGCAGGTTGGTCGGGAACGCGATACAGTAAATCAAGTTCTGGTGGCTGAAAATTCTGTGCCGGAATATGGCGGGTGGAGGTGGTTTTCAACGCAATCCCCGTGCCGCTCACTCGGCCTTGCTCAATCACTTTGTTGAGCTGGCTGGCAAAATCGATATCGCGTGCCTGATAACCCGGCGTGTCAGCATTGGCGATATTCGCCGCCAGGATTTCTTGTCGTTGGGCACGCAGATTCAACGCTTCCTGTTGAAACCGGAATGAGGCGTCAAGTTTGTCGAGCATGCTCCCTCCGCAAATGAGAATTTGGAGCGAGTAGGATAATTCCTATGCTGACACTGCCATCGAGAGAATAAGCGTGAAATGCAACGCTATTTATTGCCTTAACGCACCGCAGAGACCTTTACACTGTATAAGGCAGTGATCTTCAAGAGGTGAAGTCAGTGAAAAACCCCTGTTATCCCGTTATTTTTGTGTTACTGACCAGCCTGATAGGGAATGTGCACGTTGCTGTTGCAGCTGATTTGCAGGCCCGGCTCGATCAGTTTTTTCATGCGCGTTTTCCCGACAAGCACAACAGTGTCACCGTGATAATTAAATCGCCACAGGAACAATGGCCACAATGCGAGGCCCCCTTGCTGGCATTGTCAAACAATACTCGAGCATGGGGTAATGTCAGCGTATCCGTTCGCTGTGGCGAGCAGCGACGCTTCATTCAGGCCGAAGTGCAAGTCACAGGGAATTACCTGGCGAGCGCTCGGCAATTACGCCGCGGTGTCACTTTGACTGCCGCGGACCTGCGGCAAACCGCTGGGCGATTGGACTTGCTGCCGCCGCGGGCGTTGTTGTTACCTAAAGATGCTTTGGGTGCCGTGTTACTGCGCGATCTGTCGCCGGGGCAGCCGTTGACCAGTGCAATGCTTCGTCGAGCATGGATAGTCAAATCAGGCCAAACAGTTCAGGTGCTGGCGCAAGGCGCAGGTTTTAGTATTAACAGTGAAGGAAAAGCGATGGGTAACGCGGCAGTCGGACAATCTGTGCGCGTACGTATGGCATCAGGGCAAATCGTCAATGGTGTTGCGGGTGAAGATGGTGTTATTTATATTGCGCAATAATAAATTAAAGTATTCGTCATTGTTGCCGATGATAGCTACAGAGTAAATTTTGCGTCGCCCCTTCCTTTCGTGTGGCGTTTATGTAAACCTGAGTGGAATCAGGTTATTATTTAACCTTTTGACACCTCATTTTAGAGGGTAACATTATGAGCATTGAACGCACCCAGCCGCTGAAACCTGTCACTCAAGTACAGTCTCGCGACGCCAGTGAAGCGACGAAGCAAAAACGTGTACAAACGCCCGCCCAAAGCGAAGTGACAGGAACCCAGGTTAAGCTGAGCGACGCGCAAGCTCGTTTGATGCAGCCTGGTACGCAGGATATCGATATGAACCGAGTGGAAACGCTGAAGCAAGCCATTCGTGATGGATCTTTACAGATTGATGCGGGTAAAATCGCGGATGCACTGATCAAAGATACTCAAGACTTCTTAGCGAATAATTGATAATCATGGAAAAATTGCAAGCAACGCTTGATGCGGTACTCGATGCTCTGAACCAGTTGAATACTATTTTATCAGAAGAGCAAACCCTGCTCTGTGCTGGTCATATTAACAGCGTTGCTTTACAGAAGGTCACTGATACTAAAAGTGCCACCTTGGCAACTGTGCAATACCTTGATAAGAATCGGCAAGAAATTGAAACTCGCTTGCAGCTTCATGCTCCCTATGAATCAGACGCAGAGCTGTTCGAACGTTGGCAGGCCATTCAAGCATTAACCGCTAACTTGCATGATATGAACAAGCATAACGGCATGTTGCTCAACCAGCACATCAACTATACCAATGAGGCCATTGCGATACTGAAACCTCGCCATGGTCAGAGCCTTTATGGCCCTGATGGGCAATCGTCAGGATTAGTGGTCGGCGGTAGAAAAATCAATTTATAACACTACGTGTGTTACTCATAATTAACGGCGATTTCTACTCGCCGTATGTCTATCGGGCGATAAACCCGCCCTTTACCTTCTAAAAAATAGGTAAAGCGAAACTCGCTTGTGGCAGGCAAACCACGAAAAGCCAGAGTCTGCCCACTGCCACCCTCGATTTCAGCACAACGTTGTACTGTACACAGCTTAACGCGCAAGCCAGGGTCATATACCCCATCGATGGCATAACGCCAATATACCACTGTGATCACGTTATCCGGTTTGACGCCCTGCTCCGGTGTTGGCGCTAAAGGTGCTGAGTTGAACAGTTGACCTCGATAGGTCAACATCGCCCCTGATTTACTGGCGTTCCATCCCCCTTGCCCCGCTGAGACGGTCAGCGGTAAAAGTACCAATAACAGGGCCGAGAGCCGTTTCGCATGCATTACGCTTCTCCAATCATCGCCGTCATTCTTATCTGCCGACTGTCACTGATTTCAAGGTTGGATAGCACCGCCATCTGCGGCAAGCTACGATGTAAAAAGCGCGCAAGCAAACCACGCAATGCATGGTTTACCAACAAAACCGGAGGGGCGCCCAGCATTTCCTGACGGCTTAGCGCTTGCTTCGCCTGTGCCAAAAGTCTATCGGCAAGACCCGGTTCCAATCCCCCGCCACCTTGTAGTGCTTGCAACAAGATTCGTTCAAGGGAACTATCCAGGCCTATCACTTGCAGCTCTCCATCGCCAGGGAACCATTGTTGGGTAATAGCTCGGCCCAACGCAACGCGCACCACTGTCGTCAGTTCATAAGGATCGGGTTGCACAGGCGCATGCTCAGCCAGTGTTTCAACAATAGTACGCATATCGCGGATAGAGACTTTCTCTTTAAGCAGATTTTGCAGCACTTTGTGCAAGGTGGTCAGCGTGACAACACCTGGGATCAAATCCTCAGTCAACTTCGGCATTTCCTGCGTGACACGATCCATCAGTTGCTGCGCTTCCTGGCGACCAAACAGCTCACTCGCATAGAGCCCAATAAGATGGTTAAGGTGTGTCACCACCACGGTGCTCGCTTCTACTACCGTATACCCTTGCGTTTGCGCTTGCTCCTTCAGCACCCCTTCAATCCACACGGCAGGCAAACCAAATGCCGGATCTTGTGTCTTGTCGCCAGGCAATTCTCCAAACGCATTTCCAGGGTTAATCGCCATCCAGCGGCCGGGGTAAGCCTCACCGTGTCCCACTTCAACCCCTTTCATCAGAATACGGTAACTTGCGGGGGGCAATTCCATATTGTCCCGAATGTGCACCACTGGCGGTAGGAAGCCCATCTCTTGCGCGAATTTTTTACGAATACTGCGAATTCGCCCCAGCAGTTCACCGTCCTGCTGATGATCGACCATGGGAATCAGCCGGTAACCCACTTCCATTCCCAGCGGATCTTCTAATTGTACATCAGACCAGGTTGCTTCAATGACCTTGGGTTTCTCACGTAACTGTTGTTCAACACCAGCGACAGGCGCAACGCTCTCACGTTTTTTCATCCACCATGCTAACCCGAGCAACGCAGCGGTGAAGAGCAAGAAGACAAAGTTAGGCATCCCCGGCACCATGCCGATCAGCCCCAGCACCCCAGCACTCAAAATCATCACGCGTGGATTATTGAACAGTTGAGTGACCATCTGCTGGCCAACGTCCTGATCCGTACTCACGCGGGTAACGATAACACCCGCCGCAGTCGAGATGACTAACGCGGGTATCTGCGCCACCAAACCATCACCAATGGTCAGCAACGTATAGCTTTCTGCCGCTTGGCCCATCGCCATATTGTGCTGCACAACCCCAACCAACAGCCCACCGACAATGTTGATCACCATAATGATCAAACCGGCGATGGCATCTCCACGCACAAATTTACTGGCCCCATCCATAGAACCGTAAAAGTCGGCTTCCTGGGTGACTTCCGAACGACGTTTTTTCGCTTCATCTTCACCGATCAGCCCGGCGTTTAAATCTGCATCAATTGCCATCTGTTTACCGGGCATCCCATCCAGGACAAAACGGGCCCCTACTTCAGCAATACGTCCAGCACCCTTGGTGATCACCATAAAGTTGATCAACACCAGAATAATGAACACCACGATACCGATAGCAAAATTACCGCCCACCAAAAAGTGACCGAACGCCTCGACCACGCGCCCCGCTGCCGCGGTGCCTGTGTGACCTTCCAGTAAAATAATACGCGTCGAGGCAACGTTCAGCGAAAGACGCAACAAAGTAGAGAACAACAAAATGGTTGGGAAGGCAGCAAAATCCAATGTACGTTGCGTGAACATTGCGACCAAGAGCACCATGATGGAGAGCGCTATATTGAAGGTAAAGAGCAGATCCAAAATGAAAGGAGGCAGCGGCAACACCATCATGGAAAGGATCAGAAGGATGAGAACTGGGCCCGCCAAAATTTGCCATTGGGTATTTTTAAACGCTGTAGGTAGTCGCAGTAAAGAGGCCAAATCAGGCATCGGTATTCATCTCTTCAGGTGGTACAAAATCAAGCGCTTTCGGGACAGGAAGATCTTTAGGTTTACGCGGGATGAGTCCCCCCTCACGCCGCCAACGTCTCAGTTGGTAAACCCATGCCAATACTTCCGCCACGGCAGCATACAGTGTTGCCGGAATGTGTTCGCCAATTTCTGCATGGCGAAACAGTGCACGCGCCAACGGCGGTGCCTCCAAAACAGGAATACGATGCTCGGCACCCAGTTCGCGAATACGCAGGGCAATTTCCCCAGCGCCCTTTGCCAAGACACGAGGTGCATTCATTTTTTTATCATCATATTGCAGGGCGACAGAATAGTGTGTCGGGTTGGTAACGATCACATCTGCCTTTGGCACATCGGCCATCATACGTCGCTGGGCCAGCGCACGCTGCTGTTGACGTATCCGTCCTTTGACATGCGGATCGCCTTCACTTTGCTTATGTTCATCGCGGATGTCCTGTTTACTCATCCGCAATTTTTTAAAATGACTCCAGAGCTGCCAGAAAACGTCAAAGGCCACCATGGGAACAAGCCCCAGAATGACAAAAAAAGCACATATCGCTACCAGTTCCAGCGCGTCTCCCAACGCGGCAATAGGCGGTTCAGAGACCAGATGGAGCATTTTCGGCCAGTTATGTAACAAGAACCAGCCAGCAATTGTTCCTACCAATATGGACTTGAGGATGGCCTTAAACAGCTCAGCCAGCACCTGCGAAGAAAATATGCGCTTTAACCCACTGATCGGATTCAGCTTTGTGAGATCAAATTTGATGGAGCTTGGGCTGAACAGTACTCCCCCCAGTAACATCGGGGCAGCAATCGCCACCAGTACAGCACCGACCATTAAGGGAATCAACGCTGAAACACCCTGCATCAGCAATGATCCCAAATGGCGCAATAGTAGCTTGTCATCACTGACTAACCCGGGATCAAAATGAAGCCCCTGCGCCACCATGCCAGAAAGTTTCCGTGCCATTGAACTGCCGCCGAACCATAAGAGTGCCAGCCCTGAAATCAACATTAACAGTGACGTCAATTCGCGCGAACGCGGAATCTGGCCCTCTTCCCTCGCCTTCTCTTGTCGGTGGGGTGTGGGGGCCTCTGTTTTTTCCAGGTCGCTATCTTCAGCCACAGCCGTGTTCCGATCGCATTCAGTCAGGTTAAGAGGTAATGCTTAGCATGACAAATGTCTGCGATCCTTATGGCTTGAACAACGAAATAAACCTATAGCTTATTCAGGGATAGGATAGACACAATAGAAACACCGTGACTGACTTGCTGATCAATCACGGTGTTAATGAAGCGCAATCAGCGGGAGGTGCGACGTTGCCTCTCTCCCGTTAATCACATTAGAAACCCAGGCTGTCCAACAAATCATCAACCTGATCCTGGCTGGATACCACCCCTGTGGCGGTTTTATCCAATTGAGGACCATTGAGCAAACTTTCATTTGGCCGTTTCTTCTCAGCCGATTGCTCTGGCATGTTTTCTAGCAACACCATGAGCAATTGTTTTTCGATTTCCTGAATCACCGACATCATGCGTTTGATGACCTGACCCGTGAGATCCTGGAAATCCTGCGCCATCATGATTTCTAACAGTTGCGCGTTAGTAAAAGAGGTGTGCTGTGGTACATCATTCAAATAATTACGCGTGTCCGTGACCAGCTCTTTTGCTTCGGCCAGTTCAATCGGGTTTTCAAACCATTGATCCCAACGCGCTTTCAGCGACTTGGCTTCAGACTCAAGTTGGTTTTGTACAGGCTGGGCAGCTTCAACACTGCTTAACGCACGTTCTGCTGCTTGCGCTGTCATTTGTACCACATAGTCCAGACGATCGCGTGCATCGGGAATTGCTTCCGCCGCTTCTGCAATCGCCTGATCCAAACCCAGTTCGCGCAAGCTATCACGCAGCATGCGAGTCAATTGGCCAATACGGGAAATAATTTCTGTTGCTGAGGCAGTATCATTCACCGGTGGCATAGGATGTGACGTCATAAGATCCCCTTACATGCCTAATTTTTCGAAAATCTTATTAAGTTTTTCTTCAAGCGTCGCAGCGGTGAACGGCTTAACAACGTAACCGCTTGCGCCCGCCTGTGCGGCTGCAATGATGTTCTCTTTTTTCGCTTCTGCCGTTACCATCAACACAGGCAGACTCGAAAGTGAGCCATCCGCGCGGATGGTTTGCAGCAGCTCCAAGCCATCCATATTGGGCATATTCCAGTCGGAAATGACAAAATCAAAGCCACCGGCGCGCAATTTATTTAGCGCATCAGCACCATCTTCTGCTTCTTCCACATTATTAAAGCCCAGTTCCTTCAGTAGGTTACGAACAATGCGGCGCATCGTCGAAAAGTCGTCCACTACCAAAAATCTGAGTTCTTTATCGGCCATACCTACTCCTAATTTTTATTGCTCCCTGGGAGCTGCTGTTGCTATATACGTAATGCCTGTCCGGCAGAAATTTGTGCCAGCATGCGCTGGCTCACCTGGCTTAAATCTACCACTTCATCGACCCCACCCATGGCAATGGCTTCGCGTGGCATACCAAACACCACGCAGCTTGCCTCATTTTGCGCCAGGGTGTAAGCGCCAGCCTGATGCATTGCCAGCATCCCAGCTGCACCGTCGTTTCCCATCCCAGTGAGGATAACCCCCACCGCATTTCGTCCGGCATACTGCGCGACCGAACGAAATAATACATCCACTGACGGGCGATGCCGGTTTACCGGCGGCCCATCGTTTAACCTTACCTGATAGTTGGCACCACTTTTTACTAACTCCAAATGGCGGGCTCCAGGCGCAATATACGCGTGCCCCGGTAAAACACGCTCACCATCTTCCGCTTCTTTTACCGTAATCTGACACAACTTATTCAATCGCTCAGCAAACGATTTGGTGAAACCGGGCGGCATGTGCTGGGTGATCAGCAACGCCGGACTGGTTGCTGGCAACGGTTGCAGCACTTGCCGAATCGCTTCTGTACCGCCCGTTGACGCGCCGATAGCAATCAGCTTCTCACTGCTCAGTATCGGGGTATGTTGAATGATTTTGGTTGGTTCGCTGGAAGTGCTGCGCTGCGGTAAGCGCGCTTTGGCTGCCATACGAATTTTTTCCGCAATCAATTCGCTGTAAGCCAGCATGCCTTCACGAATGCCCAGCTGTGGTTTGGTCACGAAATCAATCGCCCCCAACTCCAACGCGCGTAACGTCACTTCAGAGCCCTTTCCCGTCAGCGACGAGACCATCACTACAGGCATGGGACGCAAGCGCATCAGTTTTTCCAGAAAATCCAATCCGTCCATGCGCGGCATTTCCACATCCAGCGTCAAGACCTCAGGATTAAATTTCTTGATCAAATCGCGGGCAACCAACGGATCGGGGGCAGTGGCAACCACTTCCATATCCGGATGGCTGTTGATAATTTCCGTCATGATCTGACGCATAAGCGCCGAGTCATCTACACAAAGCACTTTAATCTTGCTCATTATCTTTCCTTAGCCAGCCCATAGACCGTCTGCCCGCGCAAGTAGAACTCTCGACTGATCTGGCTGAAGTTTTCTGAATGGCCGGCAAATAACAACCCACCCGGCTTAAGCATAGGGACAAAGCGACGCAAAATGCGCTCCTGCGTCTCTTTATCAAAGTAAATCATTATATTACGGCAGAAAATAGCATCAAATGGCGCAGGAACGTCCCATGAGGGTGCCAACAGGTTCAACTGTTGAAAATGCACCATCGCGGCAAGTTCAGGCCTTACACGCACCAAACCACTGTGAGGCCCGGTACCGCGTAAAAAGAACTTTTGCAATTGTTGTGGAGAGAGCGTGCGCAACTCTTCCTGACGGTAAATACCCGCCGTGGCTTTTTCCAGTACCTGCGTATCAATATCGCTGGCCCAGATCTGACAGCCGCTAACGCGGTTCCCCAACACCTCAGCCAACGTGATCGCCAATGAATATGGCTCTTCGCCGGTCGATGCCGCCGTGCTCCAAACGGTGTAACCGTTTGGTCTCGATCGCGCATGCTCGGCAAGAATCGGAAAATGGTGCGCTTCACGAAAAAACGCCGTCAGGTTTGTCGTCAATGCGTTGATAAACGCCTGCCATTCAGGACTGTTGACATCCGCTTCCAGCAACGCCAAATACTGCCCGAAATCATTAAGCCCCAAGGTACGCAACCGCCTTACCAAGCGGTTGTAGACCATTTCACGTTTATGATCGGCCAGCACAATGCCAGCTCGTTGGTAAATCAACTGACTGATACGTCGGAAATGCGTATCTGACAACGGCAATCTATCGACCATCTGCGTCAGGATAGACGCAGATTCAAGGCGATTTGGCGATGGGTTATTTTTCATATCAAACCGCTCAAACATCAATTAAGGTTATAGAGTTATTCAATCCAGCCTTTCCTTTAACGCGAGTGCAGGTGTTACTGTGTAAGTATTAGTCGATATTTCATCGTCGGTCACGTCGAGACGGAAAACTGAAACTGCATCCGTCAACATCATCGCCTGAGCTTCCAGCGCCTGAACAGCGGAAGAGGCTTCTTCAACCAACGCGGCGTTCTGCTGGGTTGCGCTATCCATTTCTGTAACAGCTTGAGCTACCTGCTCAATTCCCCTGCTCTGTTCATCAGAAGCAGAAGCGATTTCTCCCATAATGTCCGTCACGCGCTTCACGGCCGTAACGATATCATCCATTGTGGTGCCCGCATCCTTCACCAACACAGATCCTTGCTCAACGCGGCCGACGGACTCCTCTATCAGCGCTTTGATCTCTTTTGCTGCCTGGGCACTGCGCTGTGCCAGACTGCGAACTTCTCCTGCTACCACGGCAAAACCACGGCCTTGCTCACCTGCACGCGCAGCCTCAACGGCGGCATTCAGCGCCAATATATTGGTCTGGAAAGCAATACCGTCAATAACACCTGTGATATCACTGATTTTACGTGAGCTCACAGCGATATCCTGCATCGTTTTCACCACGCCAGTGGTAATTTCTCCCCCTTTGTGGGCAGTAAGGGTGGTCTCCTGAGCCAACTTGGAGGCCTGGTGCGCATTATCCGCATTTTGCTTCACGATCGCGGTTAATTGTTCCATGCTGGCGGCCGTCTGTTCCAACGCTGTTGCTTGGGATTCGGTACGCGAAGATAAATCTACGTTACCGGCCGAAATTTCCCTCACCCCCAGCAGCATGCCATTTGCCCCCTGCCGAACAGTATGTACTGTCGTGGCCAGCGAGGTCTGCATATGTTGCAGCGCGGTAAACATGACCCCAATTTCATTCTGACCATAGTCAGCGATTTTGACCGTCAGATGCCCCTGAGCAATATGTTCAAAATACTCACGCATGGTATTTAGCGGCGTAAGAATGATTCTGCGTAGCCACACGACAGCAACACCCACCAAGACCAAGGAAAGCACAA
This sequence comes from Serratia marcescens, assembly GCA_015548865.1. Taxonomy (GTDB): domain Bacteria; phylum Pseudomonadota; class Gammaproteobacteria; order Enterobacterales; family Enterobacteriaceae; genus Symbiopectobacterium; species Symbiopectobacterium marcescens_A. The sequence continues at coordinate 244,928 of JADMXW010000002.1, forward strand.
CAACAATACCAAACGACCAAGTTGAGTGATTGTAAGAGTCACGGCTTGCCTGCCCAGCCTGCTGCAAATGCGTCTGTACATACGTCAGGTAAGCAGAAAAGCTCTTCTCAAAATTATCCTGGAACGATTGTGTCGGTTGGTCGAGAAACGGTTGCAACTGGCCCTTATCGAGAAAGCCAATCAGTTCCGCCAACGCGCCATTAAGTTTTTCATAACTGGCTTTGGTACTGTCCGCCAGACGCAATCCTTCATCAGTTAGTTGCGTGGTGGCAATGAACTGTTTGAAATAGACATCTGCCTGCGCCAGCGAGGCACGCGCACTGTTCATCAGTACAGACACTTGCTCTTGCGGAACGTTACGCGCTGCGCGCGTTGCAGCACGGTTCAAGGTATTGCGCGTTTGCAGTAACGCCACCCAACTTTGGCTTAAACTGTCACGCTGCTGGCTTACCGTCTCTACACGCGTAAAGTTCTGATAATCCGTTTTGAACGCCGTAAACGATAGGCTGCTAGAGACCAACTGCACGGCACAAAACACAAACAACAACACAAACAAACCGGTAGAAACACGAATTCGCGTCAACATACTGCCTCCAACCTGGTGATCGGTCGGCTAAAGCCGACACGATCGATACGTTCTTGTTTTAAACTGCTGCTTTTTTACATAGCAGTGTCAGAAATAAACGGGGTATTTTGATTAGAAAGTTTCCCAGTTATCTGACGTTGCGGCTCTCGCTATTTTTTTGCTCCCCGCTGACGCCGTCGGTAACAGGGCTGGCCGTGCCGCATTCTCAACGCGTGCTGTCGCTGTTGATGCAGCAAGTGGACGTGCGCCCTGCACCGGCAATTGGAATACCGCAACCGCCTGATTCAATCCCATCACTTGCTGTTCCAGTGCTGCCGCTGCCGCTGCGGATTCCTCAACCAACGCAGAGTTCTGCTGTGTCACGCGATCCATTTCTGTCACGGCCAAACCCACTTGGCCAATGCCTTTACTCTGCTCATCAGACGCTGAGGCGATCTCTCCCATGATATCGGTAACGCGTGTCACCGAGCTGAGAATCTCGCCCATGGTTTCGCCCGCACTTTCTACTAATACAGATCCTTCATCGACACGATTTACAGAATCTTCAATCAAACTTTTAATTTCTTTGGCCGCTTGTGCACTGCGTTGTGCCAAATTACGCACTTCTCCTGCTACCACAGCGAACCCACGGCCTTGTTCTCCGGCTCGCGCCGCTTCAACAGCGGCATTCAATGCCAGGATATTAGTTTGGAAAGCAATACCATCAATCACACTGGTGATATCGGCGATTTTCTGCGAGCTACCAGCAATGTTGTGCATGGTTTTCACGACATTATCGACTACTTTGCCACCACGCTGGGCGGTTTCAGAAGCGCTCAACGCCAATTGGCTTGCCTGGCGCGCATTTTCCGCATTCTGCCGTACGGTTGCGGTCAGTTGCTCCATGCTTGCCGCCGTTTGCTCCAACGATGAAGCCTGCTCTTCTGTACGCGACGAGAGATCGTTATTCCCCGCGCTGATTTCTGATGCCCCGGTGTAGATGGCATCCGCACCATTGCGCACAGCGCTGACCGTGTTGATCAACTCAGCCTGCATATGGCGCATACTGTCTGCCAGCATCCCCATTTCATTGCTGCTGTGATAATTCATGTTCTGCGTCAGATCACCACGCGCAATGTGTCGCGTGTGCTCCACTATATTATTCAGCGGGTGGATTAATATACGTTGGATACCGAACCAGGCGAGTAATATCAGTGCGACAACAACAATAATGACCGTACCCAATATCCATAAGGCAGATTGATAAGCACTCTCGTTGCGTGAGATTTCCGTATTATATAATTTCTCGCTCTCTGCTTTATATGCATTGTACGCTTTTTCAAATCCATCTTGATAGCTCTGCGTTGGCTGATCGATAAACTTTTTTATTTCTCCTGCAGAAAGCAATTGAATTAACTCTGCCAGCGCCGCATTCAGCGTATCGTAATTATTTTTGACATCTTGCGCGACAATGTTGCTCTGCTGTACCGAGCGCACGATTTTTTCGTAGTCTGCAAAGTATTTGTTTGCACTCACTAATTGTCGTTGCGCATCTTCCAACAAAGCTTTTACTGACGAGCCAGTGCCAACACCGCTGGCATCCAGCGCAAAACGGCTGCTCGCACGATTGAGGGTATTTCGGGTTTGCAATAAATAAGACCAGCTTGCATCAAGAGCAGACTTTTGATTGTTAATAATGAGTGTATTCCCAAATACCTCTTTATCATTTTTCAACGCGTTGAAAAATAGCCCACCGGAAACAAGTTGCAGCATACCAAATAGCAGCAATACACAAAGTAGCGCTGTAACAATTTTAATACGATTTAACATATGACGCCTTTTAAGTATACAAATAGCCGGAAAACCGGCATCAGATTGGAATGTGTTCCAGATGACCTAAATAGAGAAAAGAGCAAGAAAGGTCAGAGCCATCCAACGATGGCTCTGAAAAAAAGATTATGCTTTTGCAACGATGTCAACTAACGCCATTTCTTCACTGCTGAGCAATTTTTCAATATCTACCAGAATCAGCATTCTCTCGCCCAGTGAACCGAGCCCCGTCAAATATTCTGTAGACAGGGTGACAGCGAATTCAGGCGCAGGGCGAATCTGATCTGCCGTTAGCGACAGTACATCTGATACGCCATCAACCACGATCCCAACAACACGCTGGCCCAGATTGAGCACGATAACGACGGTGTTGTCATCGTAATCCACTTCCTGCTGGGCAAACTTAATGCGCAGATCGACGATAGGAACGATAACACCACGCAGATTCGTCACCCCTTTGATGAAAGATGGTGTGTTTGCAATGCGTGTAACCTGATCGTAGCCTCGGATCTCTTGCACTTTAAGGATATCGACGCCGTACTCCTCGTCGCCCAGTGTGAAAATCAGGAACTCCTGTCCTACGGTTTCACCGGCTATTTTTGTGACGTTGGCAAGTCCAGTCATGTTTTTCACCTTAATTATTCACGTTCTATGTGTTATTACGCCGCGGTCTCAACAACACGCTTTTCACGATTCAATGCCTGCAACGCCGAAACGTCGACAATCAGCGCCACGCTGCCATCACCTAAAATGGTAGCGGCGGAAACACCCGGCACTTTGCGATAGTTGCTTTCCAGATTCTTCACGACAACCTGATGTTGGCCAATCAATTGATCGACCAGCAGTGCATAACGGCGACCCGCGCTCTGAAGAATGACGACGATACCCTGCGTTGCGTCTGTCTTCGCGCCTTCAACATCAAAAATGTGGAACAGTTCAACCAGAGGCAGATATTCGCCCCGCACTTGCAGCACGCGTTCTCCACCCGCCAATGGATAAATATCCTCGGCACGGGGTTGCAAAGATTCCATCACAGCACCAAGAGGCAGGATAAAGACTTCGCGACTGACCTTGACAGACATACCGTCCAGTATCGCCAATGTGAGCGGCAGTAAAATGCGGATCGTGGTGCCCTTTCCTGCCTGGAAGTGAATTTCAACGTGTCCCCCCATCTCCTGGATGTTACGTTTTACCACGTCCATTCCCACACCACGCCCGGAAACATCGGTCACTTTTTCTGCCGTGGAGAAGCCTGGGGCAAAAATCAACATTCCGACCTCTTCATCAGACATGTTCTCGTTTACCGCCAGACCTTGAGACAAGGCTTTCGCTAAAATACGCTCACGGTTCAAGCCCGCACCATCATCAATAACCTCGATACAGATATTCCCACCCTGATGTTCCGCTGACAGTGTCAGATTACCGACCGGCGATTTGCCTGCCGCAACACGTTTCTCAGGGGACTCAATACCGTGGTCAAGGCTGTTACGCACCAGGTGAGTAAGGGGATCGATAATGCGTTCAATCAGACTCTTATCCAATTCAGTAGAGCTGCCGATCTGAGTCAACTCGACCTGTTTGTCCAGTTTGGCCGCCAAATCGCGCACCAGACGCGGGAATCGGCTGAAAACATATTCCATCGGCATCATACGGATGGACATCACAGACTCTTGTAAATCACGCGCGTTTCGCTCCAACTGCCCCATGCTGTTAAGCAGATCAGCATGCACCACCGGGTCGAGCCCCGAGGAACGCTGCGCCAGCATAGATTGGGTAATCACCAGTTCCCCAACAAGGTTGATTAACTGGTCTACTTTTTCTACCGCAACGCGAATGCTGGTGTCACCGGTTTTAGGCCGATTTTTGTTTGCATCGTGTGCGGGTTGAGCGGGCTGCGCCTTCGCAGCAGCGGGTGCTGAAGGTGCTTCAACCTTCGCTTCTATTGCAGGCTGTGACACCGCTGGCACCACAGTCAACTCGGGTGCAGGTGCAGCAGTCGGGGCTGCGACGATCGCAGGTGCAGACGCACCAAAATGAATTTGGTCGGGCTCCAGCACAAAACAGAGCACTGCGCTGATATCGTCTTCACTCTCAGATGTGAGCAGGGAGACATCCAGGCTGGTGTCCGTTTGGTGAGGATCTTTGACCGTCCCTAGGTTGCCTAACTCTTCCAGCATTTGAGGAATTTCTTGCGCTTTGAGTCCGGTGAGAGAAATACGCATTTCACCGTTTCCAGCCTGAGCAGGCGCTGAGGTTGCAACAGGTGTACTTTCAGCGGCGACAGCCGGGGCCGCTGGCACACTACCTTCCCCTTTGGCATCTAACGCCAGTTGGCGCAGTGCCTGACAGATATACTCAAAGCTCTCGGCATTGGGTTCCTGTGCGGTTTTATAAGCGTCCAACTGATCCTGCATAATATCTTTTGTTTCCAAAAACAGGTTGATGATATCGGTACTCAAACGCATTTCTCCGCGTCGCGCACCATCAAGCAGGTTTTCCATCAAATGGGTGGTTTCCTGCAATACGGTAAAACCGAAGGTTCCTGCGCCACCTTTAATTGAGTGGGCGGCACGGAAGATGGCATTCATTTGCTCAGTATCAGGGGCTTGTGGATCTAATAACAACAAATGTTGTTCCATATCCGCCAGTAATTCATCTGCTTCATCAAAAAATGTTTGATAAAAAGCACTCATGTCCATGCTCACGTGATCACCTCTGCTGCGAATCGTGGCTTATTGATGAAGGTGTTGCCTGGCTGTCCGGGGCTGCGGGCAACGCGGTCGTCGGTTGCTGGCGCCCTGAAGCAGGTACTCCATTCCCTGTCTGCAGCGATGACGCACCGCTGCTATTAGTCATACTGGTATTACTGGTGCTGTTCGCATTGCTATTATTATTGGTGCTGTTGTTATTGATTGTAGTATTGCTGTTACTGGGCGCGGCAGGCGCGCTGTTCATTGAACCCGTGTTAGTGGCTCCCTCCGAAGATGGAACATTGCTTGCGCCGTTATTGCTATTGTCGGCAGCAGGCTCATCGGGTTTAGTGCTCTCTGAGGGCAAATTTTGCAAGCTTTCCGCTTTATCAATATCGATAGCGCGGCTTTCGCTGTTTTCTTGCTCAATGGCACGTTGCGCATCACGGTTTAGCACCATTAAGCTAATCCGGCGGTTAATGGCATCATTTTTATTTGTGGCCTGCCTCAAACTCATGGTATCAGCCATACCCACTACGCGCAGAACCTTGCCGTCAGAAAGGCCACCCGCAATCAGTTCACGTCGGGACGCGTTCGCACGATCGGCAGAAAGCTCCCAGTTACTGTAACCACGTTGCCCCTGAGCATACTGCACATCATCGGTGTGCCCTGACAGGCTGAGCTTGTTGGGGATATCGTTCAGAATAGGGGCTATTGCACGCAGGATGTGACTCATATAGGGTTCAACCTGCGCACTGCCCGTTTTGAACATAGGCCGGTTCTGGCTATCGATTATCTGGATACGTAGTCCTTCATCCACCATTTCAATCAGCAAATGCGGCCGCAGTGCCCTGAGGCGCGGATCGGACTCAATTAACTGCTCAAGCTGTTCACGCAGTTTATTCAACCGAATATCGTCAAGTCTGTCGCGCTGGTTAGCTTGCGGAGGCATCTCGGGTTCACGTTTGACCACACCTTCCTGCTGAGTGTAATCATTCCCCCCACCAGGAATAGGGCTGCTGTCTTCACTGACGCGATCACCAGACGTTAACGCAACTTTGAGCGGGGTACGAAAATATTCTGCAATCTGCGTTAATTGTGAGGGGCTAGCGATAGCGATAAGCCACATCACCAAAAACAGCGCCATCATGGCAGTCATAAAGTCAGCATAAGCTATCTTCCATGACCCGCCGTGATGCGCCGCATGGCTAGACTTCCGTTTCTTGCGTATTATCGGGTGCTGATGTTTCATTAGTCACTTTCCGCAGCCTGCTGAGCCGGTGCTTTCACACGACGAATATGCTCTTCCATCTCAGTGAAGGTAGGACGGACAGTGGAGTACAGCGTTTTACGTCCGAATTCAACGGCAATCTGAGGAGCATAACCGTTCAAACTGGAGAGCAGCGTCACCTTGATACATTGCAGGACTTTTACCTTCTCCGCGTTCTTCTGCCGCAGCAACGAGGCCAGTGGAGAAACGAAACCATACGCCAGCAAAATCCCCAAGAAGGTTCCCACCATGGCGTGTGCAATCATCATACCCAGTTCTGCCGCAGGACGATCCACATAGGCCAAGGAGTGCACTACCCCCATTACCGCAGCAACGATACCAAATGCAGGAAGACCATCGCCCATCAGGTTCAGGCTCATTGCTGGGACTTCAAGCTCATGTTCAAGCGTTTCGATCTCTTCATCCATCAAGGTTTCAATTTCAAACGCATTCATGTTGCCGCTGATCATCAACCGCATGTAGTCCGTAATGAACTCAATAACGTGATTGTCAGCAACAACACGGGGATAGCTGGAAAAAATCTCACTCTCGCGCGGGCTATCAATATCCCCTTCCAGAGAGAGCATCCCTTGCTGACGCGATTTCGCCATAAGACGAAACAGCAGCGCCATCAGATCCATATACAAATCACGGCTGTATTTGGAACCCTTAAACAATTGCGGGAACGCACGAACCGTACCTTTAATGGCTTTGGCATTGTTACCGACGATAAATGCGCCGAGGGCCGAACCACCGATAATGAGCAGTTCAGAGGGCTGATACAACGCACCCAGCGCCCCACCGACCATGAGGTAACCACCCAGTATCGAACCCACTATTACGAGATAACCCAATATAACAAGCACAAGAATTCCTTATAATAAATCGTGGGTGGAAGCTGAGGTAACAGCATGTGTCGAGCAGGAATTACTTGAGGAGGGATGTACTCAGCCCGAAACAACACGGGCTGAGACAGACTCACAACCGCCACCAGGCTCAGACAGCATGCTTTACCGGTTCATCCAGTAGTTGCGGTAGTATATCGGCAAGATTCGGCGAAAGTTTACGTCTTTTTACTGCTCTGGAGGGTGGCTGGCACAAGCTACAAACAAAGCTGTTTTTTGGCTGATGCGCATGCGTAATAAACATCCCTTTACAACAATGGCACGATGATAACTGCAACATACCGCTATCCACGAAACGCACCAGTGTCCAGGCTCGCGTCAAAGCAAGTAACGGAGAGTCATTATTGGGTGCGCACTGTTCAAGATAAAGCCGATAAGCTTTAATAACGGCTTCTACTCCGTTGCAATGACTATTCTTTAACAAAAATGCGTACGCATTGTAGAACATGGAAGAATGAATATTCTGTTCCCAGGTCATGAACCAGTCCGTGGAAAAGGGTAACATTCCTTTTGGAGGCGGGCTCCCTCTAAGCTCTTTATAAAGTTTAATTAAACGCCCACGACTTAATTGTGTTTCACTTTCTAACATCTGCAATCGAGCACCCAGAGAGATCAATTCCATCGCTAACTGGATGTCTTTTGCTTCCTGAACAATACTCTTTTCCGTCATTATTATGCCCTTTTCTTAGGCACGTTATCGTCTTTCGAAGACAACTGGTTTAATAAGTGACTCGACAGCAAAATTCCAGTATGGATTTGTTGTAAATCGTCCACGCGGGATTCTTGTGTTAATAGCTTGATCGTATTGTGATCGTCAAAACGAAAATGACAGATCAACTGATTGGTTTCCGCCAGTTTAACCATCTGAGGCAGTGTAAGCTGCATCAAAGTATCCGCCATCGTTTCATCAATACCTAAACGGAACATAGCAGAGGCTTTTTCGTCATTGATTAAGCGTTGTGCCAGTAACAGATAAGACAGATTTATGTCATAAATGTGCTTGAGTAATTCAGAGGTACCCATATTTCCCATCTCGACAGGCTATGTTCAAAGCATAAGTTGGGGGATAGAGGCTATCGCCCAGTTAAAAATCACTCTCCATTGATGGCATGAAAGTAATCGGTGCCAGAGACTATCTTTTGCTACTACTCTACTTTCTTATTATGACAATCACATGCTACTGCCAACTTCTTTTGCTGCCCAACTCGCTTATCGTTTAACCCTGTATGACAACCCAAATAACCATTTCAGGAAGCATAGGATTATTCCTAAATCCTCGCAACTGTACCGCCTAATCCATCAGACACACAACGCGACCTGAGAATTATTTTGGTAATTATGTGACGTGGATCACATAATTGAAAGGTATTCCCACAAAAAGACAAGTGGTCAGAACTCTTACCAGATCACTTATCGTCCACTTTTCACTAAAGAACCGTTTCGCTCAAACGAAGCGCGCTCCAATATACTCATACGAAATGGTTTTATCTTGATGATAGATATATAAAAAAATGTAACAAGACTGTCCCTGTGTCAGCGAACAAAATTAAAACTTAATTGCAATTAGTGTAGGAGAGGATAACCGGTATGTCTCAACCAAATGTCACTCCCCCTGACTTTGCAGTAGTATCAAACCGTTTTTTGTTATTTTTAAATTTAGGATGATTAAAAAATGTACAATTTTAGCTACTTTAACCCAACGCGCATCGTGTTTGGTCAGGGAAGAATTGCAGAGATTGATCAACATATCCCCGCTAATGCACGCGTACTAATAACCTATGGTGGGCAAAGTGCTGAGAAATTTGGCACGCTTGCAGAAGTGAGACATGCGCTTGGCCAACGTGAATATGTGGAGTTTGGCGGCATTGAAGCAAACCCACACTATGAGACCCTGATGAAAGCCACACAGTTGGCAAAAGAAAAAAATGTCGATTATCTACTGGCCGTTGGGGGGGGTTCCGTCGTGGATGGCACCAAGTTTATAGCCGCTGCCTATTATCACGACGATGTATGGAATCACTGGGTTAACAAGATACCGCTGACACGCGCCCTTCCCATGGGTTGCGTCATGACGTTACCCGCTACAGGGTCGGAGATGAATGCTACATCAGTGGTGTCTCATGTTGCTTCTGGTGCGAAAGTGGGCTTTAACCATCCGCTGCTGTTTCCTCAGTTTGCCATTCTTGATCCTGAAAAATCCTACACCCTACCAGCAAAACAAGTCGCCAACGGCGTAGTAGATGCCTTTGTCCATGTTATCGAACAGTACCTCACCTTCCCGGTTTATGGAAAAGTGCAAGATCGCTTCGCTGAAGGGTTACTGCTTACTTTACTGGAAGAAGGTCCGAAAGCGCTGACTGAACCGAATAATTATGATGTCCGTGCCACTATAACCTGGAGTGCCACACTGGCATTGAACGGCCTTATTGGTGCAGGCGTACCACAAGATTGGGCAACGCACCGGATTGGTCACCAGCTAACGTCACTTTACGACCTGGATCATGCGCAAACGCTCGCCGTGTTACTTCCTTCTTTATTATACGTTCAGCGGAATAATAAGCGTGAAAAGCTTCTGCAATATGCAGCACGCATCTGGCAATTAACCGAAGGCGATGACGAGACCCGCATTTCTCAGGCCATTGCCAAAACGCGTGATTTCTTCGAGCTCATGGGTATCAAAACACGCATGCGCGATTATGGATTACCGCAAGATGCAGTAGAGGCAATAATCAGAAATCTGAATACATTTAATCTTTTACCCCAAGGTGAAAGACAGGATATTGACGAAGCGATGGCAAGAGAAATTCTGATGCTCAGTTATTAAATCCCCCCTCAGCCGTTATATGAGGAGGAGATTACCGCTTATTTTGTCTGGGGAGCTCTATTAACCAGCGCGATCCCCAGACAAACCAGCACCAATGCTCCAGCGTAGCGCCACTCGAGGATGCTTTCATTAAGAAACAGCGCGGAGAGCACTGCACCAGCAATCGGAATGAGGAAGTTAAAGGGAGCAACAGTACCGACCTTGTTATATTTCAGCAGTTGGCTCCAGAGGGCAAACGTGATTGATGAGAGCAATACAAGGTAAAAAAGGATCAGTACAGAATTCAACCCATGAACACTCAATTCCCCACCACTTAAATAACCAGAAAGCGTAAGTAACACACCACCAAACGCCAATTGATATCCTGTCATTACAATAGGATCCATAGTCTGAGAAATACGTTTCCCGTAGATCGTTGCAGCTGACAAAATAAAAGCAGCGATAACAACAAAACCGTCTCCCATTAATGTAAAACTAAAATCATCAAGCCCTTTCACATTAACAATAGTGACACCAATAAATCCTAATATGCAACCAATGGCTTTATTCGGTGTTATTTTATCATTGGCATAAAGGCAGTGCGCAATCAGTACGCTAAAAAACGTACTGGTGGCATTCATAATAGACCCCTTGACCCCAGTGGTATAGGCCAGTCCGATATAAAAAAATACATATTGTAATGTTGTTTGTGTTATGCCCAACACGGCTAGTTGCCTAACTTGTCCTGGTTTAAATCGCGCAATAGCCTTACCGCTTGCCAGTGCCAACAGCAGTAACAACCCGCCTGCCAGAACGAAGCGATAGCCAGCAAACACCAGCTTTGAAGCGATGTCTCCCTCGGCAATCTGGAACAAAGCATAGCCATTTTTAATGGCCGGATACGCACTTCCCCACAACAGGCAGCATAACGTAGCCAACGCAAAAACTATTTTTTCATTAGTAAAAAATGCGGTTGTATTTTTCAAAAAAGACTCCAATAGAAACAGGCCACTAATGCAATAAAAGTGGTCGAATCAACATTTATTTTTTACAGCAATCTTTTCACAGCGATGTTTCAAATTTTCATGTGCTATTTTATCAGCAACCAAAATGAAAATACGTTTTAAAAAGCAAAAATTGTGATCAAGATCCCGACGACTCCAATTAAGATTTTTCACTATGTGCCGATTATCTTTTATATTGGTTAACACTAAAAGGAACACTCGTTGTTACTGTAAGGGTGCTAAATACCAAAGGCGCGTGATGCGCCTTGTTGTTTGGTAAATCGTAATCACTTTTCCTGAAAAATGAGCGAATGGACATGAAAATAACTTCACAATCTGAACAGCAGGGGAAAACAGGTGTGTTGAGTAATTTACGCTTAGTGCCTTTATTCGTTATCATTCTGGGTGGCATCATGTTGATGTTCGCCTTATCGATAGGGACTTCCAGCTATTTTCTGGCACGCAGCAATCAGTACCTCGCGGACGTCACGCAAGAAATTGATATTCGCATGGGGCTTTCCAACAGTTCTAACCACCTGCGCACAGCTCGCTTACTCTTGATTCAAGCGTCCTCCGCTGCGCGTATTGGTGATTCAGCGGTTTACAATGAAAACCTGAAGCAGGCAGGACAACGCATAGAGCAATCACAGAAAGCGTTTCAGCTTTATGAAAATCGCCCACTCAAAACCGAGTATGATTCTTCGCTGGATGCAGGCTTAACCAAAGCCTACGAAGCATATCTCAAGCAAGGCATAGAACCCATGATGGCATCCGCAAAGGATGGGCTCTTTGAAGAAGTTCTCAGCCATGAGGCTGAAGAAGTTCGTGTTCTCGATACCAACTACAACAAGCCTCTTCTGGACGCCGTTGCTTACCGCACTGAGCGTGCACAGCAGCTAAATCAGATCGCTAGCGATAATGCAACGTTAGGATATGCCCTGATGGGAGCCAGTTTTGGGATCGCTCTGTTGCTCTCTTTCCTGACTTTCACGTTCTTGCGCGGAGCGCTAATCAGGCCAATGAACGCATTGGTAGCACGAATTCAACGCATTGCTCAGGGCGATCTCACACAACGCGCGGTTAATTATGGTTCGAATGAGATCGGCACGTTAGGCAACAATGTGCAACAGATGCAGGCGTCATTGGTTAATACCGTCGCTACCGTGCGCGAAAGTGCTGATTCAATCTATCAGGGCTCAACCGAAATCTCTTCAGGCAATACAGACCTCTCGTCACGAACCGAACAGCAAGCTGCCGCGTTGGAGCAAACGGCTGCCAGCATGGAACAGTTGACGGCAACCGTTAAGCAAAACTCCGAAAACGCACATCATGCCAGCCAGTTGGCCGCAAACGCCTCTAATAAAGCGAAGCAAGGTGGCAATATCGTTTCTAATGTTATCGAAACAATGGATAGCATTTCCGGCAGCTCGCGTAAGATCTCTGAAATCACCAATGTGATTAACAGTATCGCTTTCCAGACTAACATTCTGGCATTAAACGCCGCTGTTGAAGCAGCCCGTGCGGGAGAGCAAGGCCGCGGTTTCGCCGTGGTAGCAAGTGAAGTCCGTAGTTTGGCACAGCGCAGTGCTCAGGCCGCAAAAGAGATTGAAACATTAATCTCAGAGTCAGTCTCTTTGGTCAGCAGCGGTTCAACGCTCGTCGATCAAGCCGGGCAGACCATGAAAGAAATTGTCTCCGCCGTCACCAACGTAACCGACATTATGGGGGAGATCGCCTCCGCATCCGACGAACAAAGCCGAGGCATTGGTCAGGTGGGGCAAGCCATTGCCGAGATGGACAGCGTAACGCAGCAAAACGCTGCCTTGGTGCAGGAAGCATCAGCCGCCGCGGCCTCTCTGGAGGAGCAAGCAGCGCTTCTGACACGGGCTGTGGCCGTGTTCAAACTGATTGAACAACCCGCCACGGCGGCCCCCGCGTCTTACACATTGTCTTCAACCAAGAACACGCCGACCGCACTGCCGTTGGGTAACAAGAAAAGAACCAACAGCAACGAACATTGGGAAACATTCTGATCGCTTAACGACCCCGCAGGTCTGCCCGTCAGACCTGCGTTACGTTGAACGCCGTTCTTCGTGCTTCAACTCAACAAAAATACCTTCCGGCTTACCCTCTTCGTTAAAAAACCATATTCCTGCAGGATAATCCGGCAATGCGACAAGATACATCGTTCCTTCCAGAAACGGCTCCACCGCTAACACCACACCTTCCCTTCGCTCGGCACCGTCAGTTTTCACAGTAACAATGTCATTCACTTTCACGGCGTCTGCCCTCAACGTCAAATTAGCTACTTGTCACACCGTGTAAACGGTCATACTGTTCCTGGGCCAAACGCACTGATTCAATATTAGATTCCGCCCAGTGCGCCAAACTTTCGAAGGTTTCCACCAGCGTCAGCCCTACGGGCGTCAGAGAGTACTCGACTGTCACGGGCACGGTGGCAAACACACGACGCACAATCAATCCATCCCGCTCCAGTTTTTTCAATGTTTGCGAGAGTACCTTCTGAGTGATGCCCTCAATATCCCGCCGCAGTTGATTAAAACGCGTTTCACCTTGTTTCAAACGACCGATAATCAGTATGGTCCACTTGTCTGCCAGACGCTCCAGAAACTGCCTCGCCGGACAGTGCGACGAATAAACGCTGTAAGGGGGAGCAGAATCGCTCTGTTCAAGGGTATTTTGCATAGTATCCTCCAGGTAACCTGGTAACTTTCAGGTGCCTTCTTGTCAACGTAGTATACCATATATACTATCTTTCCATTAAAAACCGATGGTTTCCTTCCCTTTGTAAATCCATCACACCCGTCCCTGTTATTGCTGACGATAGGAAAAGTGAACATGAGTAAGGTTGTTGTTGTTTATTTCTCAGGCTATGGCCACACACAGCGTGTCGCAGAGTATGTTGCGCAAGGTGCTAATGCAACGCGTATCGCCGTTGATGAAAATGGCGATATTACGGCGGAAGAATGGGAAACCTTAAACGCGGCGGATGCCATCATTTTTGGCGCGCCAACCTATATGGGCTCGGTACCCTGGCAGTTTAAAAAATTTGCCGATGCCTCATCGAAAGCCTGGTTCACCCGCGCCTGGCAGGATAAAGTGTTTGGTGGCTTCACCAACAGTGCCAGTCTCAACGGCGACAAGCAGGTCAGCCTGATTTGGATGCAAACCCTGGCCTCCCAACACGGTGGACTCTGGGTAAGCCTGGGCTTACTGCCCTCTAACACCAAAACCGCGTCGCGTGAAGATGTCAATAACCTCGGGGGTTCCGTTGGTCTCCTGGTGCAATCCCCTTCAGATGGCCCAGCAGATGATATTCCTTCTGGTGATTTGGAAACCGCAAAACAATATGGCGCGCGTGTTGCTAGCGTTGCTGCACGTCTGCGTGGGTAAATTATTCACGCCGCAGCATCACTGATTTTCAAGCCAGCACCCGCTGGCTTTTTCATTTAACACATAAACTCCATCTCCTTATCATCATACTGTCATCATTTATACACATAATGATGAGACGGTCATCAGGAGACAAAAAAATGATAACTATTCATGCCAAAAGCACTTCAGAAGCAGAACAATTGCTCTCTTCCGGCACCGCCAATAAAATACTTCTTGATTATTCAGTGACTACCGATGATTTTTTCAGAATAGCTGATGCCTGGTGCGCACAGGGCGCAAAGATCAGCAAAAAATCAGGGATGTTTGTTATTTCGTTAAAAGGATTCCGCATACCGCCAAACGATTAACCATCTTGTTGATGTAAAATAATGCCGCAATTTCGTTAGTTCCCACCTTCAGTGACGACATATGAGAACGTCGCCGCAGAGGTCTGCATTACACCACGGTCTAAGGCATCTGTATCGATGTCTTCCTGAAAAGCGTACACCCCATGAACAGTACTAATAGTAGTTAATGGTGAATACAACTTTACCATCCGCTTTTCCCGCCGTCGCAACAGTATCGGTCTGAATATAGCGCGCGGATAACGGAATGCGAATCGTCGGGCTGCCATCTTTCGGTAACGTCATGGCTTGCTCAGCCGAGAAATTAAACGGCGTTGGCGTTTGATTATTAAGCCCCCAACCGATCTGAATACCCACCCCCGAAGCCGCACCGGGCACCGACGAGTCAATGGACATGATCCCGTTGGCGGCATCTTTCACTGCCGTTGTTGGCGTCAATCGCACACCAATGCTGTTATTGATTGATGACGTTGCAGCTGCATTACCGGTACTGAAATTCATCAGTGTCGTGGTATTCGTTTGATTATAAAACCCATGAAACACCGGGCAATTCTGCAGAGAGACAGAGGCATCAATCCACGGCGTTGTTGAATTGATCCCCCTGAAATGTTCTCGTATATCATACGCCCCCATCGCCACATTGACGTCCGGTGTGGTACAGGTTTGCGCCGTTACCGTCAGATTTCCAGTAAACGTGATGCGATTTAATTGAAGAGGCAGTCCTTGGATCGGCTCGCCAGAGCGAGAGTTTACCATGTTATCACTTGCCGTAGGGAAACTGGATGCCGAGATAGAATAGCTCCCTGGCGTCAGCGGCCCTATCTTAATCAGTGAGATATACCGTGTCGCGGTTCCTAGCGTCACGAGGCCATAGGGGTCAGTACCGAAAATAGCGTCATCATTACGATAGCCAAACGTACCGAGCGTTGCTGCAGCACTTTCGCTATAACGTGATATCGCGACCCCAATTCCCGGAATATTGGTTTGATACACTGCGCCGGCAAACGGACCGGTATTCAATCCACTCAGTGGCAGTGGCGCTTGCTCAATGCCAACCGCCCAGTTAAAGGGAAACCCGCCGCCAGGTGATTGGCACTCAATAGACACGGTGGGGGCATTCATCCAACGCCCCTGATAAATAATGGTACCTATTGGTATATCCGCACCGGCTGATATGATCGGCGGGCTTAACGGCACACTAAGCGAGGTCGAGCCAAACCCCGTCTGATAGCTACAAGATATTGCAGCCCAACTGTGGCTACTGACCATGACTAGCAGCATCGTGCCAAGCAGCGTTAAAAAAGGGTTGTTTGCATACTTCATACTGTTTCTCCCTCTTCCGGCATTGGCCGAAAGGACAGGCTGTGTGTAACCGCCATTACGTGTTGCGGACGCTCGCAAGTGTGCTGTTTTTAGCCTACGGGGCTTATACCGGTGCAGAAGAATCCGCAGATTTGCACACGGAATTGAATTGCTGAATCTGGCGTTGTTCTTTCCCTTTCGCCATTGGCATCAGCAAGTAGCCAACCGTGCACGACATATCTGGACCTTCTCCCCATTTAACACGCAGCTGTCCTTTATCTTGTGAAACACGCGCATACAACTGACCGCCCTGCCCGACTGTACCAACACTGTTACCTTGGCTATCAAAGATATCTGCACCAAAAGGTACGGGCTCTCCTTGATAGGTCGAATTTACCAGAATCGGTGTGCCGCTCTTGGCATTGTATTTCACCTTCACCACCGCACCGGAATGCGGGGCCACTTTCATACTGGTATTATCCAGTTCCAGGTCTGCTGACGCGCCTTTAGGATCGATATTGATTTCGTTCATCTGGTACGGGTTCAAATACGGCACCACAGCATAACCACGAGAATCAATCCTTACCCCTGGGTAAGATGACACGCTTGCGCCTTCTGCTCCTTTGGCTTCCACCAGCGCAAAGGTATCCGAGGAGTACGGCGTGAAAGTCACGCCGCCAGCATGCCCGATAACCGTGCCATTCATTCCGGCAGAAGCACTGTGATATCCCTTACCTGTACTGTAGGCCCCACTCAATGCTGTCGCCGAGTTACGGTAACCACCACTCACAGAACCACTGGACCCCATATTCTGGTTGGCATGCATTGCCGTCACAGCATAGTTAAGCGAATTATCCGCCCCCGCAGTGCCGGACACACTTGCCTGCTGACCATAACGGCCGCTGCTGTCGTGAGACAGGTCCATACGCAAATAAGGCGTGTGGGTGGTATCGCTTCGGCCCAGAGGCATGCTAAAACTCAACAAATAGTTGGTCTGCGCAGTCCCCAAACTAGAGAAGCTGCGATTAACGTTAAAACCGTAAGAAAGATTTTTATAACGGTTGTTATAGCCCATCTGATACTGCTTTTCGCTGCCCGCTTTATTCCAGTAGTTCTGCAACGATCCGCTGAGATACAGTTGCCCCCAATTCTCTGGCAAGCCCTGCCCAGCAGTAACCGTGACGCGATTCTTCGCTCTTGAAATCGCCTGCGGTGAATACCCCTCGGCCAGAGAGTCGCGTGTGCGCATCGCCGTCATAAAATCCATGTAACCCTCTGTCGAAAATCGATATGCTGCCAACGACAGGTTACTGTTGGTTTCACTGATAAGTTTACTGTAGCTCACGCGATAGCTTTGCCCATTAAAGGTGCTTCCAGTCTGATATTGGCTTTCCGTGTTCGCCTGATTGCCCAATCGGGTACGCGCCTGGGTGGCATCAAAGGCCAACGCGCCGATTGGCGTACCTACCGCGGCCCCCAACTGCAATGCTGAGTAATTCTCACTGGCCTGCACACCACCATAACCCGTGATAGCGTTAGTCAAACCACGTTGATACGTGGCTTGAAAGAGTGATGGTTTATCCCTCAGATTATCGCTACGCACCTCTCCCCCTGTGACGGCATAACGCGATGAACCAGGGCGTAACAACTGGGCCACCGACGCATAAGGCACACTGAAATTTTGCTCTGTGCCATCAGACTCACGTACCGTGACATTCAGATCGCCACCGTAGCCCGTTGGATAAAGGTCATTAATCAGGAACTCCCCTGGGCTGACCGTGGTTTCATACAAAACCTGCCCCCCTTGCCGCACGGTGACCCGAGCATTGGTGCGAGCAATACCCCGAATCTCAGGTGCATAGCCGCGCAAGGACTCAGGTAACATTCTCTCATCGGTCATCAATTGTGCGCCGGTAAAGGGCAGCGTATCGAATAATTGTCCCACCGTGTTCGATTGCCCCACCAGCATCCGCGCTTTCAGCGTCGGAATGTCGCGTTGGAGGTATGTATTGATACTGCTGTATTTACTGGGTCCGTTATCCATACGGGTATAAGACCCGTTGTGCCGTAAATACCAAGGCCCAACGTTAAGTCCAGCATTCAGCCCTGCAAATAATGAATTAAACGTTTCACCGTGAGATTCACTGGTATAACCATTGATGTTATATCCCATCAATAATGCAGGAACACCATCATCCCACAATTCTGGGCTCACCGTGCCGCGCGCAGTGTTCTGCATGTAAATCTGCGGAATGACAATATCCAGCCGTTGCTCATTACTGTCGTAATTAACCTTAGCTTCAGGAAATTTTTGCTGTAAATCGACACATTGTTCACCAACATTCTGTGAGCTAAAAAAATCCGAAGGCAATTTATCATAATTAAACGTAATGTTTTTAATCAAATCGATTGATAGACACGGATAGACCGTTTTATCCGCGTTCATTTTGAACTCAATATCAACATTACTGATCAGTTGCTCATTGATATACACCGCCGTTTTATATATTCCCGGCAGAACAGAAGCACCATCAGCGAAGCGACTAAGATCGACCAAAGCAGCATTATCAACATTCAGGAAAGATGCATCAAACTCAAGATTCTTTGCTATCTCCTGAGGCACATTAGGTGTCATTTCAGCATTAACATCACCCACGAACAGTGCTGACAAAATAGCCACACTCAATAAAGATAACTTATTTTTGGGTTTTGTTTGTAAATACTTTGACATAACAAGTCCTGTCAACACCCTTTCCTGAATGATGATGAGTATGAATTAAAGAGATATACTGTTTTGGAAGAATTATTTCACGACAGACTCAAACGCATGTACTGCGCCATAATCATTAACAAAACTTCCACTTATCTTATTTCCGGAACTCGCCGGTAACTCCAACACCATAGAACTGCGCGGGGCGACCATCGCATAATCAAGTTTTTTACCATTTACGGATATATTCACCAAAGAGACATAATACGGTGTCGGATTGGTTGCTTGAATACGATTCCCCTGGGTATTCCAAGTGATGGCCTTTGGCGCTTCATTGGCATTACCTTCCAGACCTGCCGGACGATAAAACAGCTTGATTCGCGAACGAAAAGCCATCTGCAAACGGTTCTCTTCACTTTTCGCCTGAGATTTTGCAGGCACTTCCAATACGTTCAGCCAAAATACCGATTCTTTATCCAACGGCAATGCATCGCCGGTATAGCTGATACGCAATGTTTGTCCCTTGCCCGACTCAACCCGGTTCATTGGGGGAGTTAATACAAACGGCACTTTGATCGCAGAGGGTTTGGCATTGACATCACCGTTATCTATCCAGCTTTGCAGCAATACGGGAGACGGGCCACCGTTATTTATTTTCACACTCACTTCTTTGGCATCAGCGGGATAGATAACACGCGTGCCGCTAATAACAACGCTTGCCTGCCCTGTCATGCTAAACAAAGCAGCAGCAAGTAACCCCACCCGCTGAAGATTGAAAGAGAAAAATTTCATACAATACTCCTGGCTGACAAACTGGGAGGGAATTCACCCTCCCGAAGACGATTACTGATACTGAATAGAATAGACAACGCTGCTAACAACTGTACCCGCTGTGGTTGCACCGTCTGCAAAGTAACGAACGATGTAAGGCAGGTTGGCGCTACCCGATGAAATGTTTACATACGAGTTACCGTTCACCTGATTCTGGTTACCGGCTTCAATCACTGCACGAGATGGGCTGGAGCCATCAAGTAATTGCAGACTGACATTAGTTGCAGTCCCATTGTTATTCAGGCGTCCCGTTACAGAATCTACGGTCGCCCCCGCTTCAAAAAATGCGGATGCGGTTTGCAATGTGCCCGCACAGTTGTTCAGCGCCATAGTAAAGCCAGTATCACCCGCTGTTTGACCAGTGGAAGACAGTTGGTTTGTCCCAATGGTAGGCAGCACAACAGTTGCATCAGCAGCCTGACCATCAACAACAACGTCACAGGTATTAGAATTCAGTTGTCCATTAAACGTGATGGTGCCGGTTGAAGCAGCGTGTGCCAGGCCAACAGACATCATTGCGGTAGCAACTGCAGATAAAACGATCTTTTTCATTTACATATACCTTACTTAGTTATCACTCATGATTTTTAATATTTAGGAATCGTCTTAATATTTGTAGAACGATCCGTTAGACATCCTTATTGAAGAAAATAGGAATTTCCGTCAAAAGGGAAAACTCTCAATTAGTCACCTGGGGAGTGTTCAATATACTTCCAAGAAAAATAAACGACAGCAGAAAAACCACACCAACATTGACTAGCGAGGTGCACTATAAAACCCGCCAGATAATTCAGTAAAGAAAGTAATTTTTATCAGCGATAAATTAAAGCTATCTCTTTGTTAAAACCCAACAGAAAAACATAAAACTTTTCAAATTTAAAGATAATTTACATTAGTCATGTATTAAATAAGTGAATCAAACCCTAGCCACTTTTACTTATCCAATCAAAAAAACCGTCCACAACCCAGTATAAAAACATCACAATAGCCATTTAACTAATTGATAAAAAACAATTTTTTTATTAATGATAATGTTTTTGTATCAGGGATAAAAAATACTTCATTCACAATCACAAAGTATAATTTTATACTGATACTTATCACTTCCTTAAGTAATGCAGTAACAGATATTTTTTTGCGCACACCTTCATGCCGGTACCATTTTTACATTTAAACTGTAGTGCTCTTACAACGTTACACGCTTTAGATTTACACACTCTGCAGTGACACATCGTTATCTCGTTTTTTCACATTGCTATTTGTAAAGCTTTTTTATCCCATAAGGAATGTTTATTAATTTGACAAGAAAAAATCATGTTCAGTAAGAACATGCTGTTTTTATAGTTCAAAACATTCATGGCATCAAAACCAAGGATTGCGAAAGTAACGCTATATTTATGAGACATTTTCCTAAACCTAATCAGTTAAAAATTTTCCAGTCAATATTGGAACATGGCAGTTTTCGGGCTGCAGCCAAGGCGTTGTATCAGACTCAGCCAGCCCTTACCCAATCGATGAATGAACTTGAGAAAATGTTAGGGACCCCTTTACTGATTCGGGGCCCACGCGGTGTTGAACTCACTGAAGCGGGGAGACTTTTTGAACCGCGCGCAAAGTTAATCTTGAAAGAACTGGAACGCGCCGTAAATGAAGTCAGACAATTTAACACATTATCCAGGGGAACGATTGAAATGGGAAGCTCATCGCTCCCTTTTTTAACCATGTTGCCCTCGGCAATACAGCGTTTTCAAACACGCTTTCCGCAAGTCAACATCAACCTTACCGAAGGGCAACTTTCCGCACTACTGCCAGAACTGCGGATGGGAAAATTAGATTTTATTATTGGAGCGACATGCCCCGAAAGCGCGCTATCCAGTGAGTTTATTGAAGAACCCTTTTTTACCGCGCCTTTTTGCATACTGGCACGCCGCGGGCACCCATTGTCACACTGCACATCATTAAGCCAACTCAACGGGGCCAAGTGGTATTTACCCACAGCAAAAATTGGCTACTACAATCAGTTGGAAAAATGGTTGTTTCCTTTAGGTCAACAACCAACGACGACGATCGTCAGAGGTGATGCGGCCATCATGGCGCAGCAAATGGTGTTACATGCAGATTTTCTGACTGTGGCAGCAAAAGAGATCATGCAGGTGCCTTATCTTGGCAGGCTATTTTGTATGTTACCGATTGAAGAAGCGTTACCGGATGCACATTTCAGCTTCATCTATTCCCAACATTCACCGCTGACGCAGAATGCCAGAAGAATGATCGAAAAACTGCGTTGGGAATGTAAAAACTATCCCTGGCATAGTGAACCTAAACCTGAACCTGATAGCCACCTTCTATCCGCTTTTATAAAAGAAGGCGGGTAAGTGGTGGCTAGAAACTAACGTCATCAAGCTACCCAGCTTGACATTTAATGATGCCTTTTCTGCTTGCCATGGTCAATAAAACCGTTTATTCAACGACTTGTTGCCAACACTAAAAACCCAGCTACATTAGAAAAACGTGCTCTATAACGCTGGTGTTGGCCAATGAAAGAACTACCCAAAATTAATCAACTTAGGAATTTTCAGGCAATCATTCGGTATGGGAGTATCAGAACAGCATCACAGGCATTGTTTCAAACACAGCCCGCTATGACGCGCAGTATTCAGGAGTTGGAAAGAATACTGGGTGTTACCCTATTAGCAAGGGGGCCTCAGGGGATGGTATTGACCAAGATGGGGCGTATATTTGAACCCAGAGTTGATATGCTGCTCAACGATCTGGAAAGGGCCGTTGATGAGTTGCACCAGGCGAGTCAAATATCACAAGGCTCCGTTGTGTTCGGTTGTTCACATTTGCCCGCCTTCAGCATCATGCCAGCGTTGATCAATAAATTCCAAAAAGATCATCCTACGGCCAGCATTACCATTATCGAAGGACAATTATCCGAGCTCATCACCTCACTGCGTTTAGGGCGAATAGACTTCTATCTCGGCATTGCTTCACCCGAAATTTCCATGAACGAGTTTTTTATCGAAACGTCGATTCAAACAGAGTTTTGCATCATGGCGCGTCATGGACACCCATTAGCGAATAGCACCTCCCTGAGTCAATTACAGGGGTGCAAATGGTATTTCCCGAATGCCAGAACAGGGTACTACAAAGAATTAGAGAAGCATGTATTTCCCAATGGTAAACAAGGGAATGGCTGCGTCATTTATGGTGATTCAATGACAATTGGTGAACAATTGGTGACACATGAGGATTATCTATTTATTGGCCCTAAGGCAATTCTCAAGGTTGAACACATTAAGAATATCGTGTCGATAGTGCCCGTTCGCGAAAAGTTGCCTGATGCCGAGTACACACTGATCTACAAACAGCAGTTGGGGCTGACACCATTGGCTAAGCAACTGATGGATGAAATAAACGTGGCATGCACTGCGTTTCTCTCCAACATCGAATAATGTAGCACTATCGCATCAATCGCGATGACAGGACAGCCAGACGTCCTGTCTCTGGTTAGTAGAAGAAAAACGCCGATGCGTGAATTCAGCCACTACCTCCCCCCCGATTCCCAGAAAACAACCCTGCGTTGTAACCAGCGTACACTTTGTGCGCCACACAACCCGATCAATGCCAGCAAGAACACGCCCGCAAACAGAGTGGACAAACTCATGTTCACAGAACTGGACGCTATCAAATACCCCAAACCACTCTGTGCAGATAAAAATTCAGCCACAACCGCACCAATTAATGCTAACGCCACACCAATCTGCAATCCGGCAAAAATATCGCCTGCCGCTGAAGGCAACTTTACATGAAACAATAAATAATAACGGGATGCCGAAAATGCACGACAGGTATCCAGTAATTCAACATCGGTACGGCGAATACCATTAACGGTGTTGACAAACAGAGGGAAAAAACAAACCAACGTTACCAGCACAATTTTAGATGCCACGCCAAAACCGAACCAGACGAGAATAATCGGCCCCAATGCCACTTTGGGTGTGGCTTGTAGCGCAATCAGCAATGGATAGACAAAGCGTTCAAACATCTGCGACTCCGCCAGCACGATGCCAAGCAGAACCGCCAGCAAACTGCCGATGATATATCCAGCCAACGTTTCACCCACTGTCATCGCAATATGCGGCCACAGGCTCTGATCGCTAAATCCATCGCGTAATGCGCGGAACACGGCTGCAGGCGGAGGCAGAAGATAATCGGGAACGGAAAATAGACGTACAGACACATCCCAAATAAGCACCAATACAGCAAGACTCACCAAGGGGAATAACAGGGAGAAAAGTCTATGCATGGGTGAAATATCTCCGTAAATGCTGGCACAGTGCCATAAACTCATCATTAGCCAGCGTATCCAATGTGCGCGATCGGGGCAGTGGAACTGTCACACTCTCAATAATGCGCCCGGGACGAGGCGACATCACCAACACCCGATCGGCAAGAAATACCGCTTCCTGAATACTGTGGGTAATGAACAACACAGA
This sequence comes from Serratia marcescens, assembly GCA_015548865.1. Taxonomy (GTDB): domain Bacteria; phylum Pseudomonadota; class Gammaproteobacteria; order Enterobacterales; family Enterobacteriaceae; genus Symbiopectobacterium; species Symbiopectobacterium marcescens_A. The sequence goes on from JADMXW010000002.1 coordinate 269,101, forward strand.
TTTGCGCTGTTGCTCCCAAATGCGTTGGAGTTCCAGCATCAAGAATTCGCGTGACAGGGCATCCAGAGCGGCAAAGGGTTCATCCATCAACAATAAGTCAGGATCGTGTAGCAACATCCGCGCGATGCCGACTCGCTGTTGCATCCCCCCGGAAAGCTCAAAGGGATAATCGCTCGCAAAGTCGACCAGGCCGACCAGATCAAGTAATTGTCGTGCTCGCACTCGGGCTGATGCATCTGACAACCCCAACGTGCGCGCTGGAAGCAGCACGTTATCCAATACCGTTTTCCAGGGCAGCAAATTGGGCTTCTGAAATACCACCCCTGTGTGTCGGCTTGGTCCGACGACAGTTCGAGAGGCCACCTGTACGTGTCCTGATGTGGCGGACATAAGTCCCGCAGCAAGCTTAAGGATAGTGGACTTGCCGCATCCGGAGGGGCCCAGTAACGCGACAAACTCCCCCGTCTCTACCCGTAAATCAACCTCAGTCAGCGCGTTGATTTCTCCTCTGCGCGTTGCATAGGTCAGGCTGACATCTCGCAGTTCCAGCGCAGCAGTCATGCTTTCGCCCCAGATGTCGCCGTTGCCGCAGACAGAAATGCCAGTACGCGCTGCCAGCTATGCCGGTTAGCCCGAGCATTGGCAAGCGGTGTCCCGCCTCCATCAATCACTACTCCTGCGACCGGATGCACTTTGGCAATCTCCGTTGTCGGGAGGAACGGGAATCCGATGGCATGTCCGGCATGCTCGTTGCGCAGATGCTCGACGGGCCAAGGGTGCTGTTTATCCGCCAGAGTCGTGACGATGCGTTCACAATAATCCGATGATGGCCAGAATCCGTCATCAGTACCTGAAATCAACAGCACAGGGCCGGTAATGCGTTCTACCGGAATACGTGCTGCAGCCAAACTCGCTGCATCACGCAGAACCGCGACAAACGCCGGAGCCTGACGAATAGGTGCACCGGGTTGTGGCGGGTGATCGAAGGCGTGCCAGTCTGTTTCAGGGTTACCCTGCCAAACATTACAAAGCGGTTGCCCACGCCAAGTCCAGGCAGTGGCATCCCGAGGTTCATCAGGGCGGCCTGCTCGCAGGGTGCCATGCACCACGGCACTGGGAACATAGCCAATTACCGCAGAGACGCGTTCGGGAAATATCGCGCCCAGCAGCAGAGCCAGTTCACCACCGCGAGAATGCCCAGCCACGGCGATAAACCCATTTTTCGGCTGCAACGTCTCCACCGCCCAATCAAGCGCCTGCTGAAAATACTCCAGCGGTGTAGCAGAAATAAAATCAGGCCTTCCCGGCGCGTTAAAATACGCCAGCGCCAGCCCGCTATACCCGTGAGCGGCGAACAGTGCAGCACGTTGCTCAGGCGTTCCTCCGCCAGAACCATTAAGAACAATGACCAATGGATGAGGGCCAGCACCTTCTGGGGTAAACAGGGTTGCAGAAAGTCCATTGGCGCGAATTTCCTGACGCGTCACGCCCGGCGCCAGCAAACGTTGGATCAATGTCGTTTCAGCCATTGCGCCAGTGGCATCTTCCACACGTAATGTGACATGGTGGGCGTCAAGGCTATCGCTTAAGGCCGGATTAACCCGTTCAGACACCAGACGCAGCGACCAGACAGGCGCCATCGGTTCAGCATCGAGCCAGTCACCAGACAAGGGGATGGCGGTTTCCAGATCCAGCACGCCGTCATCTCCAACGTCAAAAACAGCATCACTGTGCCAGACACTGCCATCCGTATGGGTAAAATCGGCTATAAATCGCACCCGACCAGGGGCAAGTCCGTCAGCACGAATCTTGCGCGACACATCAATCAGGCCATCCGGCGTATCTATTCTTAACGTCGCGCTCATTTGGCTTCCTCCGCCCGGATTTTCAAGGCCGCCTTATCGAAGTCATCAAATGCCGTAATGAATGCGTTAGAAAAAATACGTTCTACTGGCACATCTGCACTTGGAAACTCCCCATTTTTTGCCATAGCGCTGATCGCAGCTTGGATTACCGGCAGATCGTACTCCCCCGGCGTACGGCGTGAGCCATCTTCCCGATACAACGTGCGTTGCAAACGGCGGGAGAGTAGCGTCTTCGCCTCCTCTAGCCCTTTGCCTTCTGCATCAGCAGGTTTGCTTTCGGGATATTGCCGCCAAAAGGCCCGCACGCAGAACTCAGGGTTCACCTCACAGACGTATTGTGCTTCGGTATAGGCAAGACCGAAGCGCCGAATCAGATCGGGATGTTCTTTAAAGGTATCCTCATGCGCGATAAACCCGTTGCCAGGGGTTTCCTGAAAGACATCGGGGTATGCAATACGGCGGATTTTTGTTCCGGTAAACTCAAAAATATCACCCCAACTGCTGTTATAGTTCAGCGCATCCACCTGCTTGCTGCGCAGTGCCTGAAAGCCAGAACCCAGCACACCAACAGCAACAAACTCAACGTTTTTACCCGGCTCAAGACCGGCTACCCGTAAAGCAGCACGGCTGTTTGGTATCGTGCCCCACGTCAGTGCGCCAACACCGATTTTTTTATCCTTCAAATCAGATAACGTTTTAATGGGAGAATCCGCCAGCACGGTATATTCCATCGTCTGGGCGGGAGTGCCGTTATAAAAATAACGCAGTGGCAACGGATCTTTCCCGTTGAAATAACTTGAAATTACGGGTTCCGATACCGGATAACCAAAAGTAACCCGTTTACTGGCCACCTGCGGCAGCAATGCACCCGCACCTTGAAATACAATCAGTTTGACAGACAGATTCTGTTCTTTAAACAACCCCAGTTCCTGGGCTGCAGCATAAGGCGCTCCGTCATGGACCGCCGGCGGGATCGCTAATGCGATAGTGACTTCATCCAGCGCTTGCGCCTGGGAAACACCCACAAATATGAGAGATAACAATGACCACTTCAAACGCATATACACCCCTTGCTCAATAGGTTTCCTATGCGGAAAGGTAAAACGGTGGCCAGTAAATCAGAACGAATAACTTTATCTAATAATGTGCATATCTTGGATGAAGTGAGATGCCCACAGTGGGCCGCAAAAATAAAACGCTGAATATCTTTTATATATCCGCTGAGCACCTCAGTTAATGCAAATAATAACATTCCATTGCTGATTTAATTATTAGTTTAGTCCTCGGCACTGCGACAGAATGAGCCCATTAAGGTATTCAATGTGACGCAGTGAGATGCTCACAGAAGTGAACTGAGAGGACCAGAGTGACCCTTTCCTTATCTTTAAGCGACCATGTCTATCACACGATTCGCCGCGATATTCTAACGTGCCGTCTATTACCAGGATCGCTGGTAACCGAGTCCGAAATGATGGAGCGCTACCCGTCAGGGAAAAGCACCATCAGGTTGGCGCTGACTCGCCTGAGCCAGGAAAAGCTGGTGATTTCACGCCCGCGCAAAGGTTACCGTATCGCCCCGGTGACCCTGCAAGACGTGGAAGAAATCTTCACCGTCCGTGCTGCGCTGGAACCACTGGCCGCACGTCTGGCTGTCGGCAAAGTCGATATTGATCTACTCAAAACACTTGAAGCACAGTGCCGAGTTGAAGTTGCTGCACCGCTATCGACGCGGATTGACGTGTTTATGAACGCCAATAAACGATTTCATTTAACCATTGCCGAAGCCACGGGTAACAGCCATTTAATCCGCACCCTTTCAGGGTTAATGGATGAAATGGCGCGACTAGTGGCATTAGGTTTTAACGTACAACGCGTTAAGCCAGAAATAAAACACGATCATAATGCCATGATTGATGCGTTTATTGCCGGTGATGTCAAACGGGTCGAATTTATCGCTCGCCGTCATATTGAAACATTCCAAGCCATGACATTGGAAAAAATCTACGCCACGTTAAGCAAAGAAGGCACGCTATTACCCGTATTGCCACGGGAGATATTTGAATGAATACATCCTTACTTTCCGCCCCAAAAGACAGTATTGAATTACGCGGCGTCAGTAAATCGTTTGCCAGCCAGAAGGTACTGGAAAAAATATCGCTGACGATTAAAGAAGGTGAAATTGTTGCGCTATTAGGCGCATCGGGTGGCGGTAAAAGCACGCTGTTAAACCTCATATCGGGTCTATTACCTGCCGACAGTGGCGATATCGCCATTCAGGGGATCCCCGCCAGGCAGTTTCAGCACTGGCAACGCATTGCCTATCTGTTTCAGGAAGATCGCTTACTGCCGTGGCGAACCGTCGAACAGAACGTACATTTTGGCCTGGAAAACAGTGCACTCAACAAACAGGAACGTCGTCGACGCGTGGCTGACGCGCTAACGCTGGTTGGCCTTTCCGCTTTTGTTCGCCATTGGCCACATCAATTATCCGGAGGCATGCGCAGCCGCGTAGCACTGGCGCGCAGCCTGGTGGTTCAGCCGCAAATTCTGCTTATGGACGAACCTTTTTCACGCCTCGACCCCCAAACTCGCAGCGCCATGCATGAAGAATTGCTGCGTATCCAAGCGCTGACCGGTATGACGGTTGTGCTGGTAACGCATGATGTAGAAGAGGCAGTGGTACTGGCAGACCGCGTAATTATTCTAAAACCGCAGCCAGGACGCATCCACCTTGAAGCCACGCTGCATCTTCCGCGCCCGCGTGTCGCCACCCACCCTGACGTGAACGAACAGATTCGACTACTGCGTCTTGAGGTATGAGATGAAACTATTTTCGCGCACCTTCAGTCTGCTCCTGCAACGACTGGTATTACTGGCAATATTCCTTTTCGCATGGTGGCAGGGGTCACTGCATCTTCCGACGTTTGTATTACCCAGTCCTAGCAGCACCTGGCAGGCATTGCTTTCTCTGTGGCAGGGAGAAACGCTCCTGCACGACATCAAAGTGACATTCGGCCGCGTAGTCTCCGGCTTTGTGCTGGCAGCACTGGTAGGCACTGTCTTCGGCCTGGTACTGGGTGCCAGCCCGCGAGTGGCCCGCTTTTGTGAGCCGTTGTTAGCGGTGTTTAACACAGTATCGTCTGCTATCTGGGCCATTTTCGCCATCATCTGGTTCGGCATTTCTGATGCCACCACCATTTTTGTGGTGTTTATGACGGCGATGCCGCTGATCCTCACCAATGTCTGGCAAGGCGCGCAAAACGTCGAAGCGCAGTATGTCGAATTGGCGCATAGCTTCCGAATGAGCCGCTGGCAGACACTGCGCAAAATTTATCTCCCCACCATTATGCCCTACTTCTTTTCAGGTGCTCGGCTGGCATTTGGTTTCGGCTGGCGCGTATCGCTGGTGGCAGAAACGCTGGGTTCATCGGATGGCATTGGGTACCGCCTGCGTCAGGCCGGCGATCTGGTGCAAACCAGCCAAGTATTCGCCTGGACGTTGTTACTCGTCTCACTGATGTTGCTGCTGGAAGGCGGGTTGCTGAAACCCTTGGAGCGGCACCTGTTTCGCTGGAAAAAACGCTCATAGCATTTCATTTAATCTGAGGTAATAACATGAAAAGACTGCTCGTTGTTTTCGCCCTGCTGGCAGGATTGCTGCCGCAACTGAGCTTTGCTAACGGCAAAGTGCGTATTGGTTACTGGACATCCGGCGTCAGCCTTGGCTACGGTGCGGTGCTCGAAAGTCAGGATTTCCTGAAGAAACGTGGCGTCGATGCTGAGTTCGTTCACTTCCCTGATGTCAACGCCCCTTTGAAGGCTCTGGCTTCTGGTTCTATCGACCTGGCATTTGGTGCACCGGTTGCCGGTGTATTCAGCGTTGCCAGCGAAGGCGTGCCGGTGAAAATCATCGCGGCCACGCAACCTGCGGATGTGGCATTCGTGGTGCCTGCCGACTCACCGATCACATCGCTTTCCCAGCTAAAAGGTAAAAAAGTGGGCATGTCACCCGCCGGTTCTTCCGTCGCCGTGATTGGTACTACGTTGTTGCAGGAAAACGCCGGTATTGCGGCAAATGAATTTTCACTGGTCGGCGGAAATGAATCACGTTTGGCACAGTTCCTGGCGCAAAAGCAAGTGGATGCAGCAGCCTTACGGACCTTAACGGTAAAGCAATTACCGGATCTGAAATTGCGGGTTATCAGTACCTATGCGGATGAGTGGAAAAAACTGACCCACAGCGATGCCCAGCCCTATATCGGCGTAGGTACCGTGCGCAATGAATTGCTTACCCAGCAGCCAGAAACCGTCGCAAAAGTGATCGCGGCACTGCGCGACACGCTGGACTGGGGACGCGCTCACCCTGATGACGTCGTAAATATTCTTAAAGTGAAAGCCAGCCTGCCGGAAGACCAGGCGCGTGCCTACGTTAGCCTATGGGATCGCATGAACCAGATGTCCTTTGAAACGGCTGATATCGACACCCTGAAACGTGAACACGCGGTGCTGTTAAGCAGCGGTTCCATTAAAGGCGAGCTGAATAACGACTTGTTCGATCAGGGTCCTTATCTTGCTTCGAAAAAACTGAAATAACGGAGAGATGTACGTGAGTAACACACTTTTTTCGAGTAATACAATGAAAGCATTGGTATTACAGCAACATGGCGGGCTCGAGCAATTACAGATTGATAGCCAGAAAGCTCGACCGCAAGCCCAAGCTGGACATGTGGTGGTACGCGTAGGGGCATCCTCGTTCAATTATCACGATGTATTCACTGTACAGGGGATGCCGGGTATCAAAATCCCACTGCCGGTGGTGCCAGGACTCGATTTAGCCGGCACCATCGACAGCATCGGTGAAGACGTGACGGGTTGGAACATTGGCGATCGGGTGCTGGTGAACCCATTAAAACCGGGCGTTGGTCTCATGGGGGAAATGGCCGATGGTGGCATGGCGGAGTATGCGCTGGTCGATGCGCGTCAGCTTATCGCCTTGCCGGATGGCGTTACCTTTGAGCAGGCTGCCGCACTGCCTGTGGCCTATGGCACTGCACATCGCATGTTAATCACCCACAACACCATCAACGCCGGGGACCGAGTATTGATCCTCGGGGCCAGCGGCGGTGTCGGCACCGCCTGTGTCGTTCTGGCAAAACACCTCGGCGCAGAAGTGATCGCTTGCGCGGGGAGTGATGAAAAAGCGACAGCTCTGCAGGCGCTTGGCGCTGACCATGTTGTGAACTACCGCGAACAGGATTTCTCGCGCTGGGCCATTGAAAAATATGGAAAACCACAACGCCGCACCCACGAAGGTGGTGTCGATGTGGTGATCAACTTCACCGGCGGAGACACCTGGCGCCCATCGCTGAAATGTCTGAAACGTGGCGGCACTCTGTTGGTATGTGGCGCCACCGCAGGCTATGACCCTCAGGAAGATCTGCGCTACGTCTGGAGTTTCGAGCTCAACATCAAAGGTTCCAACAGCTTCTATGAAGAAAATCTGACTGCGCTACTGGCGCTGGTCGCTGAAGGAAGCATTACCCCATTGATTGACCGTGTGCTATCGCTGGAACACGCGGTGGAAGGGTTGCGACTGATTCGTGACCGCGAAGTATTAGGCAAAGTGGTTGTTACCCCCTGATTCGGAAACAAAACATGAACGCACAGGATATCGAACAAAAATTACTGAAAGGCCCTTATCACCAATGGCTGGGCTTAAAAGTACAACACGCTGGCGAGGGTGAAATAACCCTACAGGTACCTTTTCGCGATGAGTTTATCGTCAATCCTAACGGGGAATATATCCACGGAGGCATTCTCGCTACACTGGTTGACCTTGCTGCAGACTGGGCGCTGTTCTCCTGGACAGGCAAAGGCGTCCCCACCTTCAACCTGCATGTGGATTATCACCGACCTGCACGGGGTGACCTGACGGTAAAGGCGAAAGTGCTCAAACTCGGCAAACTGGCATCCTGCGCAGAGGCCTGGGTGTATGATGCAGAAGGTCGTTTGGTCGCCAGCGGTCGGGGTCTGTATGCGATGCCAACGGAACAGGGGGCAGTATGATCCTGAAACTGGATCATCTGGTGATAAACAGCCACTTCGCGCTGGATAATAGCGCGGAACTGTTCCGGGCACTGGGCTTCACCTTAACACCCAAGGGGTATCATAGCCTGGGGTCGATCAACCATCTGATCATGTTTTCCGACCACTATCTGGAGCTGATTGGGCTACCCGGCGAAGACAAACCGCTGCGCCAAGAACTGCTCGACAATCCTCCCGGTATTGACGGGTTGGTCTTTGCCAGCGACAGCGCTGAACAAACCAAAGCAACCCTGCATTCTGCCGGTTTTATTGTACAACCGGTGCAACACTTTTCTCGTGAAGTCATCTGTGGCGCAGCAAAAGGCGAGGCCCGGTTCAGCACAGTACGTCTGGCATCGGGGACGTTCAGTGCCGGCCGGGTGTACTTCTGCCAACATCACACCCCGGAATGGGTGTGGCACGATGCCTGGTTACAACCGGGCAAGATTCAGACATTCACCGTGGTGGCGCATGATGCTGCGGCAACCCGAGCACAGTACGCACAGTTAGGCGACACCGAATTGCTTAAGGTGATCAGCTACGAAGAATGGCAGGCAGAGTATGGCACCTTACTCCCTCTAACTAACGATCGCGAAAGCCGATTTGCAAGCATCCGGATTTCTGGCCGAGATACCCGTCCCCTCCTACAAAAAGCCCAACAGCTTAATTTGCCGCTGAAGCAACGGAATGGACATCTGCAAGTGGCAATTCCTGCCTTAACGCTGGTACTGGAGTTTGACCATGCCTGATTCTCAGTCATTTACGCGCTCGGACAATCTCGGGGCGTTCAGTGACGCATTACGTCACAGTAATCAACCCGCATTTATTATGCCATTTACCGATGGTCAGCCGCGCGAAATCACTTTCCAGCAGTTGAATAACATGGCTAATGCCATCGGTCTTGGATTACAGCGTTTTGATTGGCCACAGGGATCTCGCGTCGCGATTCTCGCCCGTAATTCGATTGACTATATTGCCAGCCTGCTCGGCATTATGCGCGCCGGATTGGTCGCGGTACCGATCAACTTTCGTTTCCCGGTCGATACAATAGAACGCATCCTCACCGACAGTGATAGCCGCCTGCTGTTGGGTGATGAAGATCAGCTCAAACGCGTTGTCAGCGATGTCGCCCGAGTGCCCTTTGGCGCTGAACTGACCGCGCTGCAACGCGTAGGTCAGTTGAAATGCTTTACACCTGCCCAAGACGATCTGGCATTGATGTTGTACACCTCCGGCTCCACCGGAATGCCCAAAGGCGTGCGGCTGACACACGCCAGCCACCGCTGGGTGGTTGAGACCCGACTGGCAGCACAGGAATTAACGGGTGAACGTGTATTGATTGCCGCACCTTTCTACCATATGAACGCGCTGGCACTGGCTCTGCTGACACTGGCAAGCAAGGTAACCACCGTACTGCTGCCGCAATTTGAAGCACGTCGTTATCTTGAGGCAATGAACCATTACCGCTGTACCTGGCTGACAGCCGTTCCCCCCATGCTTGCGATGATGTTACAGGAGAAAGACTTGTTGGAAGCCTATGACCTCTCCTGCGTACGGGTGATCCGTATGGGCTCCGCCCCAGTTAGCAATAGCTTGTATCGGTCATTGCGCCACTGGCTACCACAAGCACGCATCATTAACGCTTATGGCACAACGGAAGCCGGACCTGTGGTATTTGCTCAACACCCACAAGGCCTGACAGCGCCGGCGGGTTCACCAGGGTATCCGCATCCCGCAGTCAGTGTGCGGTTACGTAATGATATAGGGGCACTGGCAGATGAAGGCGTACTGGAAATGAAAAGTCCGGCGCTTATGCAAGGCTATCATCGAAGACCCGATGTGCCCGAGCCGTTCAGCGCGGATGGCTATTACATTACCGGAGACGTATTCCGTCGTGATGAAAATGGCTTTTTTTGGTTTGTTGGCCGCCATGACGATATGTTCGTTTGTGGGGGAGAGAACATCTGGCCGGGTGAAGTTGAAAAGCTACTGGAAGGCCACCCTCAAGTACAACAAGCCTGTGTTGTGCCAGTGACGGATGACATCAAAGGACAAAAACCGGCTGCGTGGGTGATCCTCAAAGCCGGAGAGTCGGTCGACCCATCGGAATTGAAAAACTGGGTGTTGCAACACGGTCCAGCGTATCTGCATCCACGCCATATTTGGCTCACTGACCACTTCCCCCTGGCGGGAACCAACAAGATCGACCGTCGAGCATTACAGACGGCGGCGGAGCAACGCGTAAACGGAGGGAACGCGCATGACCTTTAACTGGCATAACCCCTATCTCACACCTCGTACCCCGGTATTTGCACGTAATGTCGTCTCAACTTCACATCCCCTCGCGGCACAGGCGGGAAACCGTGTTTTAATCGAGGGGGGGAATGCAGTGGATGCGGCGATCGCAGCAGCAGCCACGTTGACGGTGGTAGAACCGGTATCAAACGGATTGGGCAGTGACGCTTTCGCACTGGTATGGGCAGATGGAAAATTGCACGGACTGAACGCATCTGGTCCTGCACCAGCAGCCTGGGATGTGAATTACTTTCGCCGCCGTTATGGTAACAATGCGCAGGGTCTGGCACAGCGCCCTGAACGCGGTTGGGACGCCGTCACCGTGCCGGGCGCAGTTGCAGGCTGGGAGGCATTGCACCGCCGTTTTGGCAAACTGCCTTTCTCTCAGTTGCTGAACAGTGCCATTGAGATTGCTGAACGTGGTGTCACTCTGGCGCCCATGGTAGCCCGTAAATGGCAAGCGGCGGTACCCATTCTTGCACAGCAGCCTGGCTTTGCCGACGCTTTTATGACAAATGGACATGCGCCTCAAACAGGAGAAATATTTCGATTCCCCTCTGCCGCTAAAACGCTGCGCATGCTGGCGGATCAGGGGGCAAGGGCATTCTATGAAGGGGAAATTGCTGAAGCCATCGTCGGTTGGTCACAGCAAACAGGCGGTAGTTTAACATTGCAGGATTTACGGGCCTATCAGCCGGAATGGGTGACACCAATAAGTCAGCAATATCGAGGTCATGAAGTGCATGAAATCCCCCCTAACGGCCAGGGTATTGCGGCATTGATCGCATTGGGTATTCTGGAACAATTTGATCTGCAAAGCCTGACGTTGGATGGTGTAGATGTTCAACATCTGCAAATAGAAGCAATGAAGCTGGCGTTTGCCGATGTGTACCGCTACGTTGCCGATCCCGCTTCAATGGAGATCACGCCACAACAGATGCTGGATAGCCCGTATCTCAAACAACGTGCAGCGCAAATTGATCTGACCCGCGCTGCGCTGCCCGTTGCAGGAATACCACGCAGCGGCGGCACTGTATACCTGACGACCGCTGATGAAAGCGGCATGATGGTGTCATTTATTCAATCCAACTATATGGGGTTTGGTTCTGGTGTGGTGGTGCCGGGGTATGGCATCAGCTTGCAAAATCGAGGTGCAGGATTTTCCAGTGACCCAAAATCCGCCAATGTGGTGACGCCCGGAAAACGACCTTTCCACACCATTATCCCCGCATTTCTCACCAAGGATGGTCAGCCACAAATGAGTTTCGGCGTGATGGGTGGTGATATGCAGCCTCAAGGCCATGTGCAGACGGTGGTCAGAATGCTGGATTTTCATCAGCAGCCTCAGGCGGCCTGCGACGCTCCGCGTTGGAAGGTTAACCGGGATTTTACCCTCGATCTGGAAACCCGCTTTGACTCTGCGGTAGCACAGCAATTACAGGCACGAGGCCACGTCTTAAAAGCGGTTGACGATCCCTATATGGACTTCGGCGCTGGGCAGTTTATCTGGCGTCTGTCAAATGACCCAAATCACGGCTATGTCGCTGCCAGCGATAGCCGACGGGACGGTCAGGCACTCGGTTTCTGACATCAATCGCCACTCAGGGAATATTCCACGCATATCATGCCCTTCTCTTTTGATAAGGGCATTCAGTACGGCGTATAAAATCAACAATAAACTGCGCCAGACACTGACCTTGGCGTAGTAGATGAAAGCACAGAACATGTCGTAAGGAATTAAGAGCCGATCCCGATAGTGCTCATTGGAAAGGTACATCTCGTTGCGCCAACCATAACTGGGCGCACTGTTTTGCCAGCGCCTCTGTGGGGTCAATCGATACCGTAAGCAACGGGGATGCCAGAGACGACAACGCTACCGGCACCTCCGTACAGGCCAGAACCAATTTCTCCGCGCCACGATCTAGCAAAGCCTGCGCTTGCAGGCTCAGCAGTTCGCCACCGGTACGTAACTCACCACGCTTCACTGCGTAACACCCCGGCACAAACCAGTGCTGAAGTTCCTCTGCAGTCGGTAACACGCTGTCGACACCGATAGCCGCAAATCGCTGTTGGAACCAACCAGCCTCAAGCGTTGCCTGGGTTGCAATGATGCCAATACATGCGGGTGTCGTGTTTAAAGCACTGAGCGTTGCATCGGCAATATGCAATAGTGGCGCATGACTACTGCGAGCCAATTCCTCATACCAGTGATGCGCGGTATTACAGGCAATCACGATATGACTGACGCCCAGTTGATTGAGTTGCTTCACACCGTGCAATAGCTGTGGCAACGGTGATGGCCCTTGTCCAGCTAGCGCAAGTTGGCGATCGGCTACCTGCGGTACATTCCACGCCACATGTGGAATCTGCTGCTGATCGCTGTCGGCTGGGGTTGCCAGCAGCAATTTATGCATCAGATCCAACGTTGCCAGCGGGCCCATCCCCCCAAGAATACCCAGTAAAAAAGGCCTGCTCATGACGACAATGAATCCGCTATCACTTGACGATAGCCAAATAATCCGGCCGAACCGCCAGTGTGAATAAAGACCACATTCTCGCCCTTACGGAAATGGCCTTTACGGATCAAGTCGATCAATCCCGCCATACCTTTACCGGAGTAGACAGGATCAAGGAGGATACCTTCATGTTGCGCCAGTAGCTGCAGCGCCTCCAGCATACTTGCTGTAGGTAAACCATACCCATCACCAACATAATCGCTATTCGCCACTACTGACTCCCGAGGCAGTTCGCCGGGTACACCGAGCAATTCACGGGTCTGTTGTGCCAATCGCCAGACGTTCTGCTCCTGCTTGTCACGCTGCGCACGCACGCTAATGCCCAGCAGAGGAATACCGCTATGGGTGGCACTTAACCCTGCGATCAGACCCGCCTGTGTACCCGCACTGCCCGTGGCATGGATAATATGATCGATACGAAGTCGTTGCTGGCTGGATTGCCAGAGCAGTTCTTCTGCACAGGCAACATAGCCCAGAGCACCGATAGCATTTGAGCCGCCTCCCGGAATCACATAAGGGGTATGGCCTTGGGCACGTAGGGTTTCCGCATGATGTTCCATCGCCTGTTGCATATCCGTACCGCCAGGCAAATGCGCAATAATTTTGCCACCGAGCAAGCCATCAAGCAGAACGTTACCCGATTGCTGGTATTCCTCCCCCAATGTAGTAACGCGTTGTTCCAGAAAAATATGGGTTTCTAGCCCAAGCTTTGCGGCGGCTGCCACAGTCTGTCGCACATGATTAGACTGCGTTGCCCCTTGGGTGATAATAATATCTGCTTGTTTGGACTGAGCATCACCCAGTAAAAACTCTAGTTTACGCGTTTTATTGCCTCCAGTGGCAAGACCGGTGCAATCATCACGTTTGATCCAAATATTTGGGCCATCCAGTAAACGAGAAAGTTGACTCAGCGGCTCCAACGGGGTAGGAAAATGGCCGAAGGTTAGACGAGGAAAACGCGCCAGATGCATATTAACTCCTGTAAACAAATGCCCGACCAGACGTATTTGGAATCATTGGCAACGTCTTATGTCTTTGGGCTGAATAAATAGACCATCCATAATAGGGGGGGACTTCTTCACTGCTTACGATATTTTCTGCATAACGTTATCTGTAAAAATGGAATATAGACAAAGGGACTTTATTTACTTTTATTTTTAAGTCATGAAGAGGATTGCAGGGTAACAAGTGATACCAGGCACAGATAATAATGAAAATTTTTTCACCACATAACTTATATTGAAATGTTATTTAACAGCCGCCATCGACTCCTTATGCTGAGAAAGCAATAATTCTTAACGTGAGACAGATAAGGAATAAATACCCCTTATCTGCAATATCACTTATTTCCCGTTAGGTTATTTTCCTTGTTTCAGTGTAATCCTTAAAATGGCGGCCAATGATGAAAAATATAAACGTTAAAATCAAACCTCTTACCTATGCCAGCCTGTTGTTGGCTTCACTCTCACTTCCCTTTAGCGTTAACGCGGAAGGTCAGTTACGTATTGCACAGCAATTTGGCGTTGTGTACTTGTTGTTGAATATCGCCCAGGACCAACATTTAATCGAAAAACACGGTAAGACCGACGGGATAGATATCAAGGTCGATTACCTGCAGTTATCCGGGGGAGCCGCAGTGAATGAAGCTCTGCTCTCGGGTTCGGTAGATATTGCCGGAGCCGGTATTGGCCCACTGTTTACGCTGTGGGATCGCACCAAAGATCGGCAAAATGTCCGGGCAGTGGTCGCCACCGGACAGTTTCCTTACTATTTGATTAGCACTAATCCCAACGTAAAAAGTATTGCTGATTTTAGCGACAAAGATCGTATCGCAGTACCTGCCGTCGGCGTGTCATTGCAGTCGCGTTTCTTACAGCAAGCATCCGCACAGCTTTGGGGGGATAAAGCGTATAACCGCCTCGATAAACTGCAGGTAGCGCTGCCACATCCCGATGCCACTGCAGCCATCATCAGCAATGGTACTGAAATTACAGCCCATTTCAGTAATTCACCGTTTCAAGAGCAAGCCTTGGCTAACAACCCCAACGCCCACATCGTACTCAATTCCTATACCGTCGCGGGGGGGCCAAACACACCGGTAGTACTCTATACCACAGAAAAATTCCGTAACGAGAATCCACGAACCTATCGCGCTTTTGTCAATGCTATTGCCGAAGCTGCGCAATTTACGGCGCAACATCCAGAAGAGGCCGCCGATGCCTTTATTCGGGTGAATAATTCAAAGATCGACCGCAAACTGTTACTGCAAATTCTGCAGAGTCCGGAGGTGAAATTCACCGTCACACCGCAAAATACACTGGCGCTTGGACAGTTTATGTATCGTGTTGGAGCCATCAAACATAATCCAGAATCCATTAAAGATTATTTCTTTGACGATCCCCATGTGGCTTCCGGTAACTAAGTTATTACCCGCTTGATCAAGCAAAAGACCAGAGTTGAGGGGATGTTTATGCGTTTTCAGCCATCAGACACATCTGCGCCGCTATTACAGGTGAAAGCACTGAGTCTGGAATATACCACTCGTGAACGCCGCGTACGCGCTACACACAACGTGAGTTTCGATGTTTTTTCTGCCGATCGCTTCGTCCTGCTGGGTCCATCAGGGTGCGGTAAATCGAGCTTGTTGAAAGCTATCGGCGGTTTTTTATCGCCGATCAGCGGTGAAATCCTCTTGGACACGCAAAAGATTACACACCCCGGCCCCGACCGAATGATGGTATTTCAGGAGTTTGACCAGTTACCACCGTGGAAAACGGTGTTGGAGAATGTGCAGTTTCCACTCAGAGTTACAGGCAAGCTCTCTGCCAGTGAAGCGCGCGAACAGTCGCTGCATTATCTGGAAAAAGTCGGATTAGCAGATTTTGCCGATGCCTGGCCACATACTCTCTCTGGGGGTATGAAAGCACGGGTCGCCATCGCACGCGCTCTCGCCATGAAACCCAAAGTGCTCCTGATGGATGAACCCTTCGCCGCATTGGACGCGCTGACACGGCGCAAAATGCAGGAAGAACTGCTTGAACTGTGGGATGAGGTGCGTTTTACCCTGCTGTTCGTTACCCATTCGATTGAAGAAGCGCTGTTAGTAGGCAACCGTATTTTACTGCTTTCCCCACATCCTGGTCGTGTACGCGCAGAACTCAATAGCCATCAATTTGACCGAAACGAAGAAGGCGGAGAGGCGTTTCAGGCCGCGGCAAGACGCATTCACGAAATGCTATTTCCCCCGACAAGCGCTCCCCCTTCTACGCTCATCCACCAGTTACAAAGTGAAAGCACTCCCCTCTCCTCACTCAGTTGATAAGGTTTTCGTTATGGCCTCTTTTCCCCCGGTGCGACCAGAATATCAACAAGAACTGGTGCCATTAGAAGATGTGCAATTAGAACATCCGCTCTCCTTGACACAACGTTTGTGGAATTTTACGCCACTGCGCAAAACGCTATTGATCATCGTGCTAGCACTGCTGTGGGAATCAGGCGCTCGCTGGCAAAATAATGACCTGATGCTACCCGGTATTATTCAAATCGCACGCGCTTTTATTGATGATATGTACAGTGGGGAGCTTCCGGCAAAAATAGCCATCTCACTGGCAACCTTAGTGAAGGGTTATTTAGTCGGCTCCCTATTGGCACTGGTGCTCAGCGCACTCGCCATATCTACCCGATTGGGACAAGACCTGCTTTCTACCCTAACGGCCATGTTGAACCCGTTGCCAGCTATTGCGCTGCTGCCGTTAGCGCTACTGTGGTTCGGTCTGGGTACCAACAGCCTTATTTTCGTGCTGATCCACTCGGTGTTATGGCCTATGGCACTGAATACCTGGTCAGGCTTTCTTGGGGTCAGCGATACGCTGCGCATGACGGGACGCAACTATGGCCTAAGTGGATTGCGCTACGTTTGGTACATTCTGGTGCCTGCTGCACTGCCCTCGATTCTCGCCGGATTGAAAATTGGCTGGGCATTTTCCTGGAGAACATTGATTGCCGCCGAACTGGTGTTTGGTGCTTCCAGTGGCCAAGGGGGTCTGGGGTGGTATATCTTCCAGAATCGCAACGAACTTTATACCGATCGGGTGTTTGCCGGACTGGCATCCGTTATCCTGATTGGCCTGTTGGTGGAAACACTGGTGTTCTCCACCATTGAACGCCTCACCATTAAACGCTGGGGCATGCAACGCTAGCCCGACGTTCATCTGCGTCTGGGCCTGTTTTATTACTGTCTAAGGTCAAATTATGCCTGTTCTTAGCCATACCTTCTTACGTGATTACCTTGCTCAACATCTGCAACGTGTCAACGTCACCCAGGAAATCGCTGCCGTAGTAGCCAATAATCTCGTCGATGCCTCACTTAAGGGCCACGATTCACACGGTGTAACCCTACTGCCTCGCTATATTGAAGCGATACGCGTTGGTGAGCTCGATCCTACTGCGCCGTTGGAGCTGACTCGCGACGAAGGTGCATTACTGTCGTTTCACGGCAATCGTGGATTCGGGCAGGTACAAGGGCGCAATGCCATGATACACGGCATTGAACGCGCCAGACGTTTCGGCGTCTCAGTTGTAGGGCTGGCTCAGTCGCACCATCTGGGGAGAATTGGAGCCTTTGCCGAGCAGATAGCAGATGCCGGATTAATCTCAATCCACTTTGCTAATGTTGCTTCACGCCCGGTGGTATTACCCTTCAACGGCTTGTCACCGCGCTTCGGCACTAACCCGTTTTGCGTCGGTATTCCCGTTGCCGATCAACCGCCGCTGATCCTCGATTTTGCTACCAGTATGATCGCCGGAAATAAAGCGCGTATCGCCTGGAATGAAGGCCGCAGCATCCCTCCGGGCTGTGCAGTCGACAACGAAGGTAACTCAACGGAAGATCCACGTTGGTTGGTGCAGGAACCGTTCGGTGCATTGCTGGCTTTCGGCGGCCATAAAGGTTCTGGTTTGGCACTGGTCTGTAGCCTGCTTGGTGCGGCATTGACCGGTGGTGAAAGCGAACGCCTGAAAAAAACCAAAGGTGCCGGAGTGGTAAACAGCATGCTGTCTCTGATTATCAATCCCGACCTATTGGGCGCGGGGCCCGAATGGCAACAGGAATTGATTGCCCAATTGCAGTGGACGCGGGAAGGCCATGGTGACCGTGACGTGCTACTACCGGGCGATGCGGAACGACGCCAGCAGCAACATCGGCTGGCACAGGGAATTGAAGTCGACGAGGTCAGTTGGCAACAATTCCAAATGCTGGAGAATGCCGATACCCCAGAGATTTCGCACTTCTAATTGCTTATCGCCAAGAGGCCTGAGCGATACCGCATGCGCGGGCTTCCTTGCGGTTTTTTGAATTACCCTAATCTACTTTATTTAGCTGATTGAAACATCGCATCGCCTAATAAATCCCCCCAACGACGCTCAATTTCATTGTCTGATTACACATCAATATCTCAGCATACTGAATGACATATTTAATCATCATTTTTAAGTAAGTTTTCTTTTGTTTTTCTGACAGATTCATTGTCCTTTGTGAGCGACAACGCCCGAAGCTACATTACCGATTAGAATTGGTTAACAAACCGTTTTATTGGAAGACGTTATCATTGAGCAGCAAAACTAACAGACAAAACTAATTGCAGATAAATACGTGTAAAAACTGCCATTTAGAGCTTCATACAACAATCGATGCGTCTGTTCCCCCTCTGTTTTACATACTGGACTGACTACCGGTTGACTTAATTTCCAGGCGGTTAAACGACCCGCCACTTTCTATGTTTTCGATCGGTAGCGCCGATCGATATGATCGCATCGATCTATGAAAACGATTATCTTTTGATCATTATCGTCGCTAAAATATTATTGAGAACAAACATAACTTAATCTTTTATCTGTTTTTCATTCCCGTCATTGGGATGTGATTTATATTGCCCGCACGTTAAAGAAACTGATGATTTACAGATATAAACGATCTTCTTATTTTTATCACATCAGGATGGATGTGCCATGCTCTCGATTAATGCCCTAAACTCAAAGATATTAAATCAGCAGGGAAAATCGGCTTCTCGGTTGAGTCAGGCTATTGAACGCCTTTCATCAGGCTTGCGTATTAACAGCGCAAAGGACGATGCGGCCGGTCAGGCCATTACTAACAGAATGACCACCAATCTGAATGCCAACAATATAATTACTGATGGGATGAAGGATGGGTTTAACCTGATGCAAACCGCTGAGGGTGGACTGAATGAAATTAATAACCTGCTACAGCGCGGCAGGCAGCTCGCCGTTCAGGCCGCTAACGGCACGTTATCTGATTCGGATCGCACCAGCCTGGACGGCGAATATCAGCAAATTCGCGCCGAAATAGACCGAATTGCTTCTTCGACACAAATCTTTGGCCTTTACCCATTGGCTCCTGCTGAGCCAGCCCCTCAACCAACCAAACTGGGAAATACCTTACCACTGGCAGAAAAATTCCCAGACGAGAATACACAGTATCAATTTCCTTCTGGTGTAGTCTCTCTCGCTTATATTCCTGCCGGTGCGAAAAATATCACCATTACCATCGACTCATTGAGTGCCGATGATGACATCCAGTTATTTACGCGTGATGGCAAACATCTGGTGGGAACACCAGTTGAAGGTACAGATGCTGATGTGGTCTGGTCAGCCAATGGCGTGATAAATGAAAGTATGATGAATGCGTCCGTTATTACGCAAGAAAATGGTTTTTTATCTAATGCGGCCTACTCGGCAGACGCTTTATCGCAGGCTGGGGAATACAACATTAACGCGGGTACGCAGAGCAATTATCAGGGCATGACCATCACCTACAGTGGTGACGGTGACCGTTTTGAAGATGCCAGCACCGGGGGATTTAACGATGGATATGTGGCTGCAAACCAATTGGAAAAGCTCCACATTGATGACGTGACGGAGGATTTAATTGTTATTGTGGTTGGCAGCGGTGTGTTTTACGGCAGTGCGCGTTGGGATGAGCTTCCCACCCCCACCGAGCCTGCACCGCCACTACCACCGTCAGTGCCCGTCAGCAAAGCAACAACCTTCGTTGTCGGAGCAAGTTTTGATGATGACCTGCAAACGGTCACCCTCAACCCGACACCTGCCGATAGCGAGTCGCTGGGACTGTCGACTGTCACACTGCGTACTGCTGATGAGGCTGGGGCTGCGTTAGCCACCTTTGATCAGGCGCTGGAAACAGTCAATAGCTACCGCAGTGAGTATGGGGGTCAGATGAATCGCTTTGAATCGGTAAGTGCTGTGCTGTCGCAAGAAACCATTGCCACTTCCGCCGCCCGCTCACGCATTCTGGATGCAGATTATGCGCTCGACGTCTCGGCAATGATAAAAGCCCAAATTCTGCAACAGGCATCGCTATCTATGCTGTCTCAGGCTAATCAGAACACTGACACTGTATTAAGCCTGCTTCAGGGATGAATGTCTCCATCGGGGCTTCTTTTTCTTATGCATCATAGTAACCGCCATGAGTATTAAAATATTTAGCAAATGCGTTTTTACCAGATTTGCATTTCCGTATCTGCTAAAGGCGAACGACAGTAAGACGTCAATCAGCATTGTTGATGTTGAAGATGGTATTGATACTATTCTGTTAAATCGCATCATTAACGATAGAAAAATAGATTTTGTTATCATTTTAAACAACCGAAATCACACGCCACTGCTGATAGCCAACAATGTCATAATAGTATCAAAACGATTATCTACGAATAGTCTAAAAAATCTCATTCTTACAATATCGGCACTTAAAGAGATAAATGGTAACGAGGTTCTCCTATCTCCGAGTGAAAAAACGCTTTTTTATCGTTGGCTACAAGGTATATCGATGAAAACTATCGCTAAGAATATGTCTATCACTCACAAAACCGCTAACAACATGCGCAACAGTATTTATAGAAAGTATGGAATAAAAGACCACTTTACTTTTTTACTAATAGCCGAAATCTCGCGTATACATCATGCCAGACACACTGAACACCGAAAAATTCCGAGTACCTGACCTTCACTCTGCATCTCCCCGAAGCTCCTTCACTCCGCTTTGGCGCTGTCCATGAAAAGGTCGCGATAACCTACCACCATTAGTCTGCACTTTTTCACGTTTTTTTTCCGTCGACGCTACGCGTGCTTTTCCTTTATCCAGTGGGATCACCGCAATAGGTGCAGCATACTCTCCTGTTGCCGCTGGCATCACGGCAACAATACGGTCAACATAGCTGCGTTGCGCCTCACCTTCTGGTTTGAACCCCCTCTGAAAATTGCCGCTGTAATAACAAGAAAATGCGGCTAACAGCGCATCCCGTTCACTGCGACTTACGATCGCACGTTGAAAACATTCCTCGAAAATATCTGCCGCCGCCCGGATATTCATACAAGGGTCAAAAACCTTTTCATAATCCAACCCATATTTGCTCAAGTTATGACGGTTGACTTGCCCTAACCCCATTGAAAAATTCCACCCGGCGCTGTGCAACGCTTGGGCCGTCGCGACGGCCTCTGCTTTGTTCCTCGGTTGCCGAGCGAGCCGCCCATCCACTACCCCTATTGCATACGGATTAAAAGAGGACTCGACCCGGACAATCCCTTCCAACACATGGGGGGCTGCCGCAGGCGCACATTGTGCTACCAATACCGCAAAATCCAACATGTTTTCGTTCCTTCATCACAGATTGGTATTGATGTAAGCACCTATCGTTTGCTCAGCCGCCCCCAACCTTTCATAACGCACACGAAACTCACGATCGAAAATCGCCATATAGGGCATCCCTGTTTTCAATTGCGTTAGCTGTTTCAGGGGCAAATCCACCCGTAGTTTACTCACGCCCTCTTGGCAAGCAGCATCACCATTACCGATAATGGCGTAAAACAAATTGTGCTGGTTTTCACCTGCAGGTTTCTGTTTTATCAACGCATCAATATTGATAGGGAGAGCATCTCGCCGACAGACATCAAGAGGAGCAATAAGGTCACTGAAATAGAAAAAGCCTTTGTCTGTTTCTCGACGATAATTCATACGCACCAAATACAACCCAGATTGCGCCAGATCCAAAGAGGTCAGGAATGACGGACCGTTAATGGAAGATGTTCCCGCTGATGCCAGTATCACCGGAGGTAGCGGCGGCAAATTAGGTTGTTCAATATTGATATCACTCCATTCGATCAAATTGGTCGTAGCTAATGTCTCACGCAATTGTTTTGCACGCACCACAGACAAATCTGCCAATGGATTCGTATTCAACGCCAGCAGTGAGTCCTGTTCCGGCAATTGACCATATACCGGTACCGAGCCCGCTAATGAACCATTGAAATAGCAGATTTTATCGGTATCTGCGCTTAGCATAGGGGCTAAGGAATGGATTTGTGCGCAATTATCGATCCACAAAAAAGGCTGCTGGTTACTTAACGAATTCACCAAATAATACGCAGGTGTTAGCGCACGCGCCTTCGGATTGCTGTGCCAGAGATCATTGATTTTACCGTCAGTATTGTAAGTGATAAGTACAGGATACGTTATGCGTTTATTTGCCAGTTCAATTTCCTGCACACTTGGATATACCTTAATTTCGGCTGGCATGGCAGGATATCCCCAAAACATTGAGTCAATCGCGGTACGCCAGGACAGCAAACGCCCATCTAATGTTTCTCCTGCACCAAACTCCTCGCGCAAGGTTGGCTCTGCGCCATTAAGATCACGCCCCAGTGCTAATGAATGAGAACCATAGTTCAAATAGCCAAGCAGCGTAGGCGTAATATCTAGCGTTGTCCCCTCACGTACTATTTTTGTAGGCTGGAGTGAGGGATCGATGAACATCAAGAGATTTCTACGCTCCCCTTTTTTCAGTTGGTCCAGCGTGATAACCGATGGAGGTGCCAAATGATCGGAGGCCAGTACGATCAGCGTATTTTTCAGTGCAGGCTCATGTTGCATATTCTCCAATAGTTGCCCGACTAAACGATCGGTACAATGCAGCGCATTCAACAATTTGTTGCTGCCATCACCATAGCGAATCCCTTCACAAGAACGGGAAATATGGCCCTCCGGTTGATGCGTACCAATATTGATAGAAAACAGAGCAAAGGGTTGGGACTGTTGGCTCAATGCATGATAGCGTTGAGCCAGTAGCGCATACAGGGTATCGTCATAAATCCCCCAGCTATTGGTGTAAGCAGGGTCTGCACCTTGAGCCAGTAATTCTTTCTTCCCGGACACGCGCGCAAATCCATGACTTTGATAAAAAAGTCCTTTGCCAGCAAATTCAGATTTGGCCCCCCCCATATATTCCAGATGATACCCATGCTGTTTCAGCATATCACCAAGACACTGTGCGTTAGGCATAAATTCTGTCATGGAGAAGCTGTCATTAGTAAATACAGATAGCAAGGGTAAACCACATTGGCTGGCTACCATGCCTGCAATAGTCCAACTCGCGCCCACGGTCTGGTCGATTTGTGTAAAACTGACGCTTTTTTTCTCAAGCTGAGTAATATAAGGCAATAAATCAGGAAAGAGTTCGGGGTCAAGATACGTTCTCTCCACCCCTTCCAGATATAAATAGAGGATGTTTTTTGGCTGTGTGGCAGAATTTAACGTCACTGCTGGTTTAAAATAAAGTGGGAAATCCTTTTCAGCATAATGTGTTTGAAAATAATCAAACAAATTTTGTATTGCCGGATTAATAAAAAAAGCGCAAACCATCAGACTGACACCAAAAAAAATCGATTTAGATTGATGTACTTGCGGGAGTGCTTTGTTGCGCAAATAAAAGTAAATCACTGCTGCACCGATACCAATAGAAAGTATCAGCACAAATCCGATAATCTGTGGCATAAACTCGCTGATACCCGCACCCCCAACCCCAAAGCGTAAATGATAAAAGACAGAGTCATCAAACCCGAACCCCGTAAACCAATCCGCGATAAGATAAGCCCCTGTTAACACGCTAAGCATTATTGGTTGCAGCATAATGAATACAGCAAACAGCCGTTTTTTTCCATTTCCCTTTGTTACACGGGATAAATAATATAAAGACAGCAGTAAAAAAAACCATGACAAAAAAACATATAAGGCTTTCATAACGCTCCTGCTTGAACATCAATATAAAAAACCAAAATACAAAAACTATGCTGTTTGCAAAGTAACACTACCAGTATGGTGAGATATCGCGTGCTTGCTGTTTATCTGTTTTAGTGAAGATTGGATATGGGTGACATTCGAGTTTGTCATGCACCACAACAAATATAATGAGTAATCACTTCTAATATTCATTTTTCGCTTTAAACGGCTTGATACCGGGGAATCATTTGCATTTTTCAGATCATCTCCCGCAACAGGGTGAGTATTGTATGAATCTCCTCCCCAGTGGCTAAACTGTTTTTTTACTCTAGGACTAAAACGAACAGAAATAAAATCGCTCACTTTGATACCACTCATCCATGATTTTACCAACACAAGCAAATACTCCAGAGAGATATCCCCCGAAACAACAAGGCAATACGGGTTAATCATTAAATGTTGTTTGAGATTTCTTTGCCTGATAACATCAGAAAAGATAATACGATAAATGATGACATCTTCATTGTTGAAATAAAGGTATTTATCGATCTTATCCATTTCTTTCTTTGTTTCATTGCCAATAACCAATACTTTACTGTACTCCTTTTTACGGGTTATCTTTTTTGCATTGTAACTATCAAAAAGATCAACCTGTGGATTAATATCAAACTGTTGCGAAAGGGCATGATGCAAACCAACGTAGCGGTGGTGCAGAGAGTCTGCAATAATAATCGCTCTCATAATATTCCTTACATGTTGATATTCCGGATGTTATACCCGTCATACGTCAAATTGCAGGTGCGTTACTGCTCTCACTAACCCGAATAACTTACCTGAGTGAACTCATCGGGATGAATGAACTTCATCCCTGAAGCATATCCTTTGGACAACGCAAGCGTTGTCCAACGTGTTAATGCCTTGTCCTACAATTATTATTACTGGGCTATGTCTTTAGAACAAATTATCATTCATCATTTTTATTAATATAATTCACACTCCCCTTTTGTGCGATCCCCATTAATGAAGCAATCAGATTTTTGTAATTAGTGGCAACAATCGCATTCTCACTTCCCACACAGTTATTTGCCCAAAATTTAATTCTGGAGTTGGTACTTTTATCATCAACCACCGAGATAAAATAAATATCCGATTGGGTTGTTTTCGTTCCCTCTGGGTATTTCAAAAGCCCGGATTTTATTTTATTACAGATACCGTAGGTTTCATGTAATTTTGTTGTCATCGCAAGTGGCCCTGATGTTGAACTGCCACTATCATCACCATCTGAAACAATAATAATCACCTTGCGTGTGTTAACCCCTTTGGCTATCACGGGTAATGATCTTAACAACCCGCCACTGCTATCAGTGCCAACATTTAGCAACACGCTCATCGAGGCAAAATCATCAATAGCAGCTGGGTCCGAGGTTAATTCAATCAAATATGACTTCGGTTTGTCGGTTGTTTTTATGTTGCTGGCCAGTGTCGCTTCTGTCAACTCGGGCCAGGTTTCCAGAGCGGAGTTGCACATGCTGTTAAATGGCCGCATGCTCAGGCTGGAATAAGAGTGAATATACGTTGTGACCGCGGCGTCAGAAAACAGATAATCATCAGCTAATGTCGCATCAAAATCCAATGTGTCAATATTCACCACATGACTGTGCGTCGTGGCTTTACTCATCAAATCCAACGCAGCACTGCGTGTGTTTTTAAATTCGTCATAGTTTTTGAACAGATTCGCACGCTCATCCGCATCACAACTGTATGTAGCCTTGCCGGTACTGACACTTCCATTGGCCGCATTTTTGACACACCATCCTCTACTGACCATTCCCGTCAGGCTTAGTCCACTGGCAGGAGAAATGATAGTGGAGTAATAGGTTTCGAGAGCATAATCGTGATAATAGCTTTGCGCTTTCTCGCTGACTGTCGTACTGGACTGCCGACTTTTGTTGTACCAAAAATCAAAATCTACATCTTTGTATTTTGAATTGAGTTTCCCCACAAAGGAGCAGCCGAGTTCATTGCCCCCCATGATATTCTTTTTATTTAACGCGACGGGTACACCAATACCAAAAGGCACGATCCCCACCGTAGTCTGCTCATTATCTTCCAACACCGTACGCGCAAACTCCGTCACGACACTTTGCAGTAATTCAATTCGCGTTAAACCTGCCTCTGCAGAGGATTCTAACATCGAGCCAGAAAAATCCACCACAAACACATAGTCGGTTGGATACTTGATTTTTTCGATGGTTTTTCGCACCACCCCGGCACCAGTGCTCGCGTTGATGTCTACATTGGCGCTAAACCCTGGCCGCCCCTGAAATTCAGCAGAAGCGCCCAACATAGGATGAACCCTTGCTTTACCCGATGCACTGTAATCGACAGATTTTAAGTCATTATTCTCCGCATAATTCAACACCACAGCAATATCTAACTCACTGGGTGGAATTGTAGTATTGGGCAAATAATATGTCAGATACTGGCGTAGCAGTTCCGTGTTTTCGGTTTTATGCGTAGACGTTATATTGCGGTTATCAACCATCGCCACAGCTAATACTCCCTGGTTGAGCCCATCCGCTAATCGGGCTCGTGATGACTGAAAATTTGCGCCATCAATCGCTAATGAATAGAACATTAATAATAAGGGCGACATAATGGCAAACATAACGGCGATCGCCCCTGAGTCTTGTTTTATCAGGCGTAATAAACGGTGTGGCAAGTGTTTTAATCGCATCATTCCTCCTTTACTTATACTTGATACGGGTGCCACCATGGCACTCATTCACCGAGGAATCACAGCATTGCGTATTACAATATCGCCCAACGTTGTTCCCGTCAGACTCAAAAACCGTTTAAACATACTTTCTCCTCCTGGTACGCACAGTGTTATTTGATAAACCGGCAGCCAACGTTGTGATGAACCACTGGCGTTATCTGTGGTTGCCCAGGGAGACAATGGCGTTAATGCACCGATATTGAGCTCCGAAGCAGTCTCTGCACATGCTTGTGATTCATGGCTGGAAAATGTCTGTGTTTGTGTCACGCTTTTATCTGCTTTATTGCTATTTTTGTTAAAATGGACAGCGTTAATGGACAGTCGATACTGATAACCAATACGGCTATCTGCTAACAACGTTGCCGCCAAGGCATCAAGATTGTCAAAATCATCCTGTGTCAAGATTTCATTGGCATCATAAAACGCCGTTCTTTCACGTAAAATGGTCGCGAGAGAGTTATTTACCCGCTCCAAATGACCTTTGTTTAAAAAGACGGTGCTAAAATCAACCAATAGTGCGCATAGCAAGAAAAAAATAACGAAATACATTCCTGCTTCAACAGCAACAGCGCCATGCTCTTCTTGCAATCTCAGGCAGATTTTTTTTATTAATTTATTCATTATCATCCTCCTGTACAGGACGTTGAAATTCCTGCACAAAAACAACCCTTCGTTTTAATTCTCTTTCCGTCATCGTACGTGGAAAAATAAAGAACAGCGGTTGGTAGTTCACCGTTAACTGATACAACGCTAATGGCTTATCCACTGAAACCGTTGTAGAGCATCGGTTCTGTTCCGTCGCCAAATCCGAAAGGTTGTCACAATAAAGAATGGAAACACTAACCACCGCAGGTCGCGATATCAGAGGCCAGCGAGTCATTCTCTTATTTAGTTCTTCCGTAAAATAGGTATTGTATTTTTCAGGTGATGTGGTGATAGAGGCAACATGCCCAGACTCCGCCAGCATGAGATCAAGAGCTGACGATAGGTATACCACCCGACATAATTCGGCAATAAAAAGTATTGAGATAATGAAGGGAATAAACACCATCGAAAACTCTATCGCGACACTCCCTGTCGTACGATAAAAATAACGGTGCCAGACGGCTATCACTGGGTTCTGCATAGTAATATAACTCAAAAATGTCACTTAAATGAAAAATCACCCTATAACAAGGAGAATGAAGATTGAAATAGCCATAGCAACCCGTACCCACAAGCAATCGCGACACCGTAAGGCACGGTAACTTTATCCTGGCGGCGAAACATACGGTAATAAATGAAAATGACTATAGAGAGAGGAATACCTGCCATGCCGGTTAATAATAAAAAACGGCCTGTTTCCTCTGGTAATAACGCTACTGCCAATGCACTTACCAGCTTAACGTCCCCTGCCCCCATCAGCCCCAGCGTTGATATCAAAAATCCGCCAAAAAAAATTATTGCAGGCAATATCAACGATGGACCTTCAGGGCGTAAAAAACCCAACAGTAAAGACAGCAAGCAGAGCAATAATGATGCACGATTGGTGATTTTTCGCCAACGAATATCAGTGTAACAAACATAGAGTAAAATCATATGGATGCTTAATAAAATCAACCAATCTATTCTCACATTACCCTACTTTTTTTAAACTTCAGTTAACGCCGTCTCTTCTTGCGTTTCTTATTAATAACAATCGATACAGACTCGCTGTTCAATTGTGCAGAAGCCTTCGTCTCGCTAGCAGTGATATTAGTGAGCGCATATTTATCATTCAAAAGACAAAAATAAGTTTTTATCTGTTCAATAATCTTTTCATTGCGATCATAAAGAACCGGAGCAACCGAAATAACGTCGCTAAGAATATCTGCGCTCGTCAGTGCCACCGCTTGCGTCAGCAACTCTAATCGCCCTGTTATATTCACATGCCCATTTTGCTGAAAACTGTCTGCCAACACGGTTAACTGTTCGTGATAATAAGCCAGACGTTCTGCAATCAATGCTTCTCGTGTTCCCAACACGGGTGCATTGGAAATATAGCCACAACTCATATCCGCACTGCACAGCTTGACAGCGAGTGTCAAACTCTGTTGGTTATTCATATTGTTCCCCTTCATGACTCACAGCCTCTGGCATTGCACTGCACTGTGCCTCAATTGCACTCGACAATTGACGTAACAACCAGAAAATCTGACCGAGAGGCTCTTTCGCAGCCACTATTGCCGTAAGACACAATGTCAAGGATGGGGCTGCTATCTGGCAGAGGAAAATGTTTTCACTGTCACCTTCCAGTGTTAGCAATTTCGGTTTCCCAGCACCAATTTCGTTCAGCATGGCAGAACCAATCCCCATAAGAGAGCTGGTCATTGCCGCCACTTTATGGATATTGTCTTGATCGCCTTCTTTCAGGATCGCTGCAACTTCAAAACCATCTTCGGTAGCAATCAGTAAATTTCCCAGTACGGGATACGTTTGCGCAAAGGACAGCAACTGCTGTTGAATACGCTGATAAAGATCGCCAGAAAACTCACTGCTATTTTGTATGGCGAAGGGGAGTATGGTGGTCATATTAATGGATAACCTCTTGAATTCTTACTCGCGCGAGTTGGCGGAACAGGACTTTTAGTACCAATAACACGCTGTCTTGTCGGCGTGCATCCAGTAGCGCAACAGGCATAGATAGCCCCTCTTCCTTTAGCAATCGCTGATATTGTGAGATGCTAGGAAAAGGGGACAGATCACTTTTAACAATGCCGAGTAACGCGACGGTGCTACCCTGCATAAATTTCGATTTAAAAGCGCGCAAATATAAACGCGTTTCCTCCAAAGGGTCTGGCCGATGATTATCTGCCAGCAGCAATATCCCCGTACTGCCACGTTCCAGAATATTCCACATAAAATCAAAACGAGGCTGCCCAGGTGCGCCATAAAGCCGCATTCGGTTATCTCCGCCTGGAATGGTCAGTTCACCGTAATCAAAACCTACCGTCGTGTTCGTTTTACCCGTGATGGCATGATCCGTTGTCATTACTTCAGTCGATAATGCAGGAATTTCGCTGACACTGGCAATGGCAGTGGTTTTTCCCGATCCACTCCGACCTATCAACAACACTTTATAATCTTGTGTCACGAGAAAACTCCCTTCATCCATTGCCCGCATGTTGGCGGGCAGCGCTGATCTTGTGATAAAGATACCTAACGTTTACGCATAAACGACATGGTGGACGGTATACATGCCTTATAATGAGACAATGGTCTCTTCTACATCCAATACCTTACGTCGGGCCAATGCCAGATTGCCGCTACGACGATCCAAAATGGTATACACAAATACACCATCGACTGCCCGAATGGGGCGAATAATGTGATACTGCTTCTCTTGTGTAATCAGGATATCTTCTACCCGGTCATTATTGGCCATCAGCTTGAGCATCTTGATATTGGCACGCAAAACATCCGTAATGCCTGCAGCGGCAATTTCAATATCTATCCCCGCAGAGCCAATACTATTTAATAACATACCGTTGCGTGCATCTACGATAGCAGCCCCTAAGGCGCCATCCAGATTAACCAAACCATCCAACAATTTTTCAACTTCTGCCATTATCTACTCCTTGCTGCCATTTAACAGGCATTCATCGTTTGACTATTTATAAATACAGCACATGCAGTATTTATAAATTAATGTACTGCACCAAAGTCATGAAGAACTTCTTTCACACTTGCCAATAAAATATTATCAATCGACAAACCATCTACTTTCAATTTCAGTACCTGACACCAGGGTTTAACGCCCGGAGAGTAACAACTCACCACCACATGCACCTCAGAGGTTAAACAGAGTTCTTCATTCACTTTGGTGTGAAGAGTGTATTTGTCACCGACCTGATAACGCTCCACACCAGGTGCCGCAGATTCGTAAACGATAACTGGAGCATATTCTTTTAATGTCGCTATTTCACAACAGGATTTCTCCCAGTTTAAAACATTAGGAATAATGCTTTCACAGACTTCCCATGGTTTTTTTGATACGTGGTCTGGTAAATTATGATAACCGCGCAGAACACCATCAGCGCCCAGTAATAAATGCGTGACATTATCAGGGACCTGAACCAATAGACCGTTATATTCATAAATTTTCATTACAACAACCCTCTTTCTTAAACCTGAATATCGAAAATGGTGATGCATTACCCCTGATAAACATCAAAGACTAATCTCTCTCTGGAGGATTTATTTGCAGGCAATCGGAATATGTTCGTTTTTTCTACTGGCTGTTTAAACTCAAACTCAACTAAAACGGTATCAGTGTCTTTTTGGTAGAAGGTTAATGCATGAATACTGTTATTATCACGCGAAATTTTCTCTCCTGCTTGCAACAAGTTTTGCCCCAAACGGACATTATACAGTTCAAAGAGTCGTTTATTTTTTTCTTCACTATTAAGCTCTCTAAAGTTGATCGCTTGTAATGATTCCAGCGTCATGCGGAAATATTTATGATGTTGTCCCGCACGCACCGCAGAGACTTCTTTGAGCCGACTGGTCACCGCCAGCGACGCATTCTCACTTTTCGCTACTGCTGGCATAGCTTCCTCTGCCGCCTTTTTCTGTGCCAATACAGGTAGTGGCGTAAGCGGATTTTCCTGCGTTATCGCGGAGTCGACCGGCACTGCTGGGGATGCTGAAAGCGGTTTGGCCTTATTATCCATCACTGGCGCAGGCACCGAAGCCGCATTCGCTGGTGTTGGCGCAACCGCACTTGCAGCTAGCGTGGTAGGGGCCATCGTACGTACGCGTTCTTGCGAGCGTTGTGGTGCGGGTTGCTGCGGACGAGGTTTTACCTTTGCCAATGATTCAAGCAACCCGTCATGATCGTTTGACATTTTTTCCTGGCGAAGAATACTCTCAGCGCCACTGAAATCATTCAGTTTCACCAGAACGAACACCAGGTTATGCAACATTTTGGGATTTGATTGACCGCGCATATAGAGCGGAATCAGGTAATCTCTCGCAGCTGCATAATCTTCCTGCATGATGGCCAGCATGGCCAGATTATTAATAACGATATCCTCTTCAACAAAACGCCTGCGTGCCTCATTAAATGCTTGATGCGCCGCCGAATAATTTCCTTCCTGTGTCAATAAAATCCCTTTGATATTGTAGGCTTCACCACTTTCTGGGTTTTGTTGTAATGCACGCGTAATAACCGTTAGCGCCTCTGCGTTTTTGCCCATTTCCAATAGGTTTTTACTCTCCAGTAACAATGTTTGTTCATCTGGACGAGAAGCGAGCAGGGGTTGTAGAAAATGGCGCGATGACTCATAGTCTTCAACCTGATAATAAAACTCCGCCAGCTTATAACGTGTCTGTGCATCTTCTTTGCGGTTGAGTTTATCGCGATAAAGTTTGATCAACCCCCGGTAGTTATTTACCTTATCGAGAATATACTCTCTCTGGTTGTCATCAAGTTCCGCATTGTCCCCCAGAGTACTCTTACATCCCGTCACAACAAGCAAGAGACTCAATAATATTCCCGGTATTATTTTGACCATATTGACACCATTCCTATCAGCCCCGGCCCCGCAACCATCGCCAGTAAGGGGAACATAATGAAAACGATCATTGGCAACGTCATTTTTGCAGAAAGACTTGCCACTTTTTCTTCCATGGCAAGTAATTGTATTTCCCGCATTTCCTTCGAGAGATCTATCAGTACCTGATAGATCGAGGATCCGTATTTGATACTTTGCTGAAGCGTGGAGCAAAACATACGAACTTCATTACTGGGAACCTCTTGATACAGCTGTTCCAACGCCGAAGCAATGCCGCTGACATCCGTTTTCATCATCGTTCTGTCGAGCAATGTGGCAATATCCGTATTAATGTCTTGCGTGTTGTCAGCAATATAACGAAGTGATTTCTCCACAGTCATGCCAGATTGGACACACACTGCCATCATATCAATGATAAAAGGTAAATCATCGGAAATACGCTTCATGCGTTTTTTTATCGTGGTATTTTTAATCATGCTCGGCAATAAAATAACCACAATACCTATCATCAATATACACAACAGCAGCATGTCCGTTTCCATTTTATACACGCCGGTTGCATCTAACAAAAACAGTATCACCAGTAATGAAGAAAAGATTATACCTTTTGCCATAATGTTCTTGTCCAGCATCGCGGTTAACGACACTAAACGGCTGGTTTTTTTCAGCACACGTTCTACCGGTGAAATATCATCCTGTATATTGGTATCCTGTTGCTGGGCACTATTAATCGTTAATAGTTGATACAACTTATCTTTTCTTGATTTTTGTACTAATGCATGTACAACACCACCGACGCCTGCCATTAACAGCGCCAATATGATTATATACAACATGATTCACCTATATCTTATTCATCATCATCCATGAAATAAAAAGACCGAGCAATATACTAAAAATAGAATAATAAAGTATATACTGCCCTGCAGGATGATAAAGTAAAATATCAAAACTGGCCGGAGACTGAAACTTGATAAAGAAGAAGAAAAAAATGGGTATTGCAGTCAGCATTTTTATTGACATACGCACTTCAGATGTCATTGCGTATTTTTTTCGTTCAATAATACGCCCATTGGATATCAATGTGCCTAACCGCGACATCACTTCTTTTACTTGCCCTCCACCTTTCATATTAATTAATACAGTGATAATAAAGAAATAATATTCACGATAAGGCATGCGGTCATACGAGTCCATAAAAACACTCTCAGGGTCTTCACCGATTTCGAGGCGCTGTGAAACCTGACGAAACTCTTCACCTACCATGCCCTCCATTTTTTGCCCACACTGTTCAATGCCCTGGACAACGGAATTTCCTGCACGAATAGAACTGTTAACAATATTGAGTGCTTCAGAAAATGCCGTTTCAAATTCTTGTCGCATTTTCTTTCTACTGCGAATATAAAGCGCATAAAGTGTCATCACCAGAACGACCGGCATAGTAATAAGCAAACTCAGATGCAGATACTCTTGGCTGACATAAACCCCTCCCCCCTGCGCAACACACAAGATAAAGATGTGCTGCAATAAAACGCTGCGCTGTTTACCTACCAGGTGAAAGTGAATATCGTTAAAGATAATACTCACCCGTTTCCCCAGAGAATGACGGCGAAGACGTTGGGCAAGGGCATTTATCTCTGTTTTTGATGCTGTCTGACGCAAGGTTTGCGTCCTGCGCTGTTGCTGATGCCATAGCCACAGTTGCAACATCCCTAACAGAATCAAGAGAAGAAAAATGACAATCATGGTATCCGATTCCCAAAAAGTTGCCTGAGTGGATCAAGTAAACCGTGCATCAGCGCTTGCCGATATACCGCCGAGCGCTGCAACAAGCCGGAAGAGGTAAACGTGCCTTGAATTTGCCCAGATTCATTACGTTCAGCCTGCGCACTGAATGCAAAAATATCCTGCAAGATAATATTTTCCCCCTCCATTCCCATCACTTCGGTAATATTAATCACCTTGCGCGAACCGTCAGGCAGGCGAGAGACTTGCACGATGAGATTGACGGCAGAAGCAATGTTGCGACGAATGGCGCTTAATGGCAGCGCTGCACTGGACATCATCACCATACTCTCCAGTCGTGCCAATGCATCGCGCGGGGAGTTGGCGTGCAGTGTGGACATTGAGCCATCATGACCCGTATTCATCGCCTGAAGCATTTCAAACGCTTCTTCACCACGACACTCCCCAACAATGATGCGATCTGGTCGCATACGCAGCGCATTGACGACCAAATGACGCATACTCACTTGCCCCTGATTTTCAGAACCCGCCATCCGCGTTTCCAATCGCACCACATGCGGTTGTTGTAAGCGCAGCTCTGCTGCATCTTCTAATGTCAGTACGCGTTCATCTTCTCCAATGTATTGCGACATGGCGTTGAGCAAGGTGGTTTTACCCGAGCCTGTCCCCCCAGACACGATAATATTGACGCGGCAGCGACTGGCAATAACCAGAAAATTAGCCATCATTTCGTTCATGCTGCCGAATTCAATTAAATTAGCCAGGGTCTTTTTCCCCTTGCCAAACTTACGAATAGAGATGGATGCACCATCTAATGCCACCGGAGAGATAACCACATTAAGGCGGCTACCATCTGGCATGCGCGCATCAACCAATGGTTGAGAATCATCAACACGACGCCCCACTTTGGCAACTAAACGCCGCGCAATATCCGTTAATTGGTCGTTATTGATAAAGCGTTTATTAACCGAGGCTAATTTACCAAAACGCTCAACAAAAATTTTATCTGGACCATTGACTAAAATATCGCTGACCGTGTCATCTTCCATTAATTCACGCAGCGGACCATACCCGGTAATTTCATCAGTAATGAGTTCGCTTAAACTATGGCTGGCACGGCTAGAAAGGTACTGGCCGCTATTGTTAACAACACGTTGAATCACCTCACCGACTTCTCGTAATAAGGCATCTCGATCGTTTTTTAACGAATCAATACGCTCTAAATCAATCGTTTTTAATACCTGCTCGCGGAAATAAAGCAGCGCATCAGAAATCTCTACATCCATAGCCAAAGTGACCCTTCATTAACTGTATTTATTTTTTGATAGTTGCCACTGAGATCTCAGGCAATGGATTACGCCTGTCGCCGAAACAGGCTGGTCAGGTTAACGATTTTCTTGCGTGGCAATGCCGCCAGTGGTTTACCCAAAAGATAAGCCGCAAAACGATAAAGGGCAGAATCAACGGAAGTGTTGCTGTTTTTGATCTTGTAGGGATTCACACACAAAATTTGACAGCCGAGATATTCCTCAATATCGTCATTTCGCAGTTCGTCGGCATGTACGGGATGAATCTCATTGAGACAAACCACAATACGTAATTCGCGTGCAGGCCGGGTCAGCATTATACGTTTATATTCATCCAGTATATTCTTCGCCATACGTAATGTTGACAAGTCCCGCGTAATAACGAGTACGATGGTATGTGATTGTGCTATCACCGTTTCAAGCCGTTCTGTGGGTTGCGCATGAATAGGGTGATCAAAAATCACCAGGTTATAGTGGTTGAACTGGGTGTCTTCATAGTTCCACATCCCATCCAACGCTTCGATACGTACGGATTGATTCGCACTGACGGCAGCAATCGAGCCCTCCTTCGGCAGGGCTCGCGCCATCAGCAAATCCAAATCATTGCTGCCACTGCCACCTTGAACCAGGAGTGATGGCAAAGATGTCAACATGCCGATAGATTGGAACAGGTGATAGGACACCGTCGTCGCACCAGCCCCCCCTTTGCACCCCAGCACACTGATTTTCATGGTGGTACGATTTATCGGTAGACTATCCTGCACCTGAACCAAGGCAGCCAATTGGGGCAACTGAGAACCAAAATGTAAATAACTGGCCCCTGTGCGCATAAGCGCTTGAGCGAATACGATTGAATCGTTGTTACCGATGAAAATGGGTCGAACACCGGCAGGGATCAGCAAGATAGCGGTATCGGTAATCAATTCGACGTCATGGCTATCGGCGATGTCCACAATCACTGCAATTGCATCTCGGGTAATGGAATCATCCTGCAGTGAAAAAAAATCGCCCTCATGCTTCACTACATTTTTAAAATTATGCATGAGTAGCACACTGGCTATTTCCGACAATACATCACGGCGGGGAGAAATAATCACCAGTTGCTGTGAAGCACTCTTTTTTTGGCGTTGCGCGGCTTGATCATCACTGCGAGACTTTGCATCCGAAAATAACTTCATATTTCACTCCCAACATCATAATTCATAACCGTGATGATTTATTTGGCAAAACCGCCCTGCTGCATAAAACTGCTGGCATCGTTGTTCAATCGCCCTTCTCGCATATCTTGATCAATGCCCACATTAAAGAACAATCTCTCCACCGAACTGCGCCGGTATATAGGCAACGGGACTTTCTGTGGTGATGAGGCAGACACCGGCTTAACCAGATTGATCGTGGCAAACACCACCAACTCTGTTTTGTTACGTTCACTTTGTGCGCTGCGCGCTAGTGCACCCAAAATCGGAACATCACCGATAAAGGGAACTTTGGTGAGCGACTCCTTGTCCGCTTCACTCAATAACCCCCCAATAACAAAGCTGTCACCATCAGCTAACTCAATGGTAGAACTGGAGCGACGCGTACGCATCGTCGGGATTTGGTAGTCGTTATAAGCGTAAGAGCCGGTTACACTACTCATTTCATTCGAGACGAACAGACGAATTTTTTGCCGTTTCTCAACTTTGGCAGCAATATTAAGCCGGATACCATACTCTTTATATTGTACGGTCACTGCGTCCTGTTCCCGCACCAGAATAGGAATTTCCCCTCCGACCAAAAAGCTGGCCGATTCGCCCGATAGCACCGTCAGGTTTGGTTGTGCCAACACCCGAGCAATGGTGTCATTCTTCACTGCGTTGATTAGCGTGCTGATATTCGCTGCATCAAAGCCACGGCGAAAGCCCAGCAGATTAAACATACCGGGGGAATTTATACTGCTCCCGCCACTAATAATGCTGTCAAGCGTCAAACTGCTCCATTCAATGCCCAGGTTGTCGGTAAAATCTTTGCTCACTTCAACGACGGTCAGTTTTACATTCACCTGATTGGAAGAGGGTAATTGCAAGCGGTTGATGACATTGTCGTACACTTTATTGGCCATAAAATGAAGTTCACTGCTTTTGGCTCCCTCCTCCTCACCACTGCTGTACTTCATCGTCTGCTTTTCAGCGTCTGTTCCTACCAAACTCCCCACCAGTTGATAGACACCATTACGTGTATCTTCATCAGACACGTTACCCGTCAAGATATAAGTCACTTTATCGCCACTCATAAAGCGTTTGATTTCCACCTGACTACCAGGAAATTCGCGGGCCACACGCTGGCTAATATCGCCCATAAAGGGGTCAACGCTAATCGTTATATTCGACAACACCCGGGTATTCTTGCCATAAACTGTTAACGCAGCTTCGCCCATTTTTTTGGCATACAGCACCACACTTTTTTCATTCAACACTTTATAATCGGCTACTGCAGGGTCAGAAACAAAAACAGTATTGATTGTCTCATTGACGCGTATCGTTCTTGATTGTCCTGGTTTTAAAAATACTTGATCAGCCATGACTGAAAATGTGAATGAAAACAGCAAAAACAAAACCATGCTGAGAGATAGCCTGATACCAAAAGGGTATTTTTTCATGGTGTATCATTTTCCTGTACTTAAGTTTTCTTTTTATGCATTTATGCAATGTCAGTGATAACAATAATTTTTGATCACCCGCGCAATTCATTAACCTTGGCGGCTTCAGAAATTGGCTCAGATTGTGGTTCATTAAAGATGGGCTGATCACTAACAGGCCACGCGGCTTCTCTTCCCGATAGCACACCGTTGGCAGATTTATTTTCTCCCGTATTCTCTTGCGCAGCGGGAAACAGGAGTATGCGTGTTTTTCCTTCTAGCCCCTTGAGGATTTTGACTTCATTATCTGTTAACTCAGTAATGAGCTGGCTGCCTTTTTCTGGCGCATCCACCCCATTCTTTGCTACTGTTTTCGCAGTCCTCATCGCGAGCACCCGCTTATTGGTCATTAGCGGTTTCAGACGGCTATCTTTGATCGAATGTGCTGGAGAAACAATTTCATCCACACCGTCTCGTCCGGGCTTAATACTGTAAGACAGGAAAATATCTACCCCTTGACCGGGCTTCAGATTTGTTAGTAGGTAATTGTCTGAGGCTTCGAGCGTAAAGGTATACAGCACATTGCCAGGTTGTAAAAACATAGCAAGATAATCATCGCTTCCAGGCATGACAAGTGCTGAAGGTGGAATATAAGCATCTGCTGCAACCGGGCTTTTCAGTGCCCAATGGAGCGGATTTTTTCCCGACAGATTAAATTGAGTATCCAAGCTGCCAACATTCACAGAGACATTCTTTATCTGAAAATCGTCTGCTTGCAGTACGCTATTTGCGTCCAGATTACGGCGAGCAACTGCCACCGCGATCGTTTCCTGCGGTGTTTGTTGTTTGGTTTGTGGCGAAACAGGGGCTTTAGATTGATTGAGATAGAAAAAAAGCCCAATAATACCTACGATGATCATCGCAATATAAACAACCAGCGCGCTTCTTTTCATTTCAGCTTATATCCATATTGTCATTTTATTTTTCTACGGTGAACAAAGTAAAAACCATAAATATCTGGATGAGTATTTACAAAAAAACACCATAGCTACCGCACGAGACTGACTGAATGTCTCATTAAAAATGAGGCACCGCATACGACAGTATGTTATATGGGTGCCCTATCTTTTCGTAAGCATGGCAATAAAAAGCCGTTGCTACGTTTTTAACATCCTGATTAGTTAAGATTACTCAGAACTGAGGATTGTACGGTACTGAAAATAGTCTTCAGCAATATTGCTACCGTACCGTCATCTTTAGCAAAAATAACGGATACTACAGCAGCAACACCTGCGATGACGATGGCGTATTCAACAGCAGTGACGCCATCCTGATCACGTTTGAAATTGCGCACAGATTCGGTAACAGAAACATATGCCGCAATAGATTTGTTATGCAATGTATCGAACAGAGCCATCTCTAATTCCCTTATTTACGTTTATAAAAATATTCTTACCATCGGAACACCCGAATATTTGGCGATGGGATTAATAACATTTCATTTTTAATGCAGACAAGTCATTATTACCGATCAATCAAATACCATTTGATAGTCAATATCTATCAATTAACATTTAACGATCAGCATAACATATCAATATAGGAATAATCTCATACTTAATAAATGAATAAAGCACAAAAAATCAATATAAATCAATATGATTGATAAACTCATCATTATGTAAATAATATTGATTTAGGATAATTAATCTGAATTAAGTCATCCTATTAATTTTATTAAACCATGGATAAATCACAGAAACACAGCAATAAAAAAACAATAAATTTCACAAAAATTAACAATTGGACAATAAAATTAATTAGAATTAAAATAAAGTAAAACATAAAAAAAAACATCAGCGTGATAGTATAACAAACCAAAAAAAACCAATTAAATAGTATATTTAATTAAATTAAATCCTCATTACATCCCGCAAACAAACCGAAATTCCTAATAATGGAAAATAGAGATAAAACGGTATTACTAAGCATCAATAAAATTAAAGTGAAAATGCAAAGAACCGGATAATACTGTGCCCACAAAATGAAGGGGGAATGGTGTTGACGCGGAAGTGTTAGAAATGACGCGTACTGCAAGGTCTGCACAACATTTGGGGGAAAATTCCGGCTCGCCTTCAATTGCTGAATGGGGTTAAATAGCCACTACAATATGGGGTCTCTCCACAGCATTCAACGCAACGGAGACTGAACCGATGAACAATCCCCGCTGGAATAAGGCACATCGCACTTTACGCAGGGATATAGAATCTGCAGCATGAATATTGAGCATCCTCTGTTCCCTAAAGGTGAGGATTCCCTCTTCTATGCGTGACGGGTCTACACCATTCCTCAGTTGGCAAACAATTGTGTGATAATACGGTTAATCGTCGCCACCAGCAGTTGGTTATCAACGCGGCTTTCTGCAGCGCGCGTCGCTGCATGCTGGGAGAGTCCGCCAAAAATGGCCGAGATAATCTCCATACCCGCGTGCAAGCGTTGCAACGTCTCAGTATTGGTCACTTTGCCCCGCGTAAACAGCAGCTCATCAAACTTTTCCTGGATGGTTTTGTTGGATTGTTGGAGCAGTTGGGCAACATTGGGATTGCGCGCCGCTTCCGCTGCGATCTCCAACCACAATCCGACAAATTCCGGCGATGCATGCCGTTCCACCATCTTCGCGGTATGCCGCGTTAGGGTGACAGCAAGCGTCTCATCTGGCGGGGAGGCGGCAATATCATTAACCATTTCGATCAATGAATTTTCCTGCTGCGCGATCAGGGCTTCGATGATCGCCTCTTTGTTGGCAAAATGGTAGTAGATATGCCCGGGGCTCATACCAGCCACTTTGGAGATCCGGGAAATACTACAACCATGAAATCCCTCCTCGCGGAAACATTTTGCCGCGGCTTCCAGTACCTGCTTTTTACGTTCTCGGCTTTTTTCTCGAATCTCATCGTCTTGGATGTCGCTCACTATTCGCTCCTCTGAGGTAAATTCTTGCAATTCTATTTTAGTATGAATATTCTAGAATGAACGTTCTAACTAAAGGAATATCCCTAATGAAGTCTGTGTTTCTTCGTCCTGCTTTGTCGGCGCTTCCTGCGCTGCTGACGCTGATGCTCACGGGCTGCGATCGCCCACAGGCCAAGCCGGTAGCTGGCATTCCTGAGGTGGGGATCGTGACACTTTCAGAGTCAGATATCACGCTTACCACCGAACTGCCAGGGAGAACCTCGTCGTACCGGGTGGCGGAAATCAGGCCTCAGGTCACCGGCATTCTCCAGCAGCGTCTGTTTGAAGAAGGCAGTATGGTTACCGCAGGACAAGCATTGTATCAGATAGACCCTGCCCCATACCGCGCGACGTTGGCAAAAGCAGAAGCCAGTCTCGAATCCGCGCGTTTGCTCGCTTCGCGTTATGAGCGGTTGGTGAAAACCAGTGCGGTCAGCCAACAGGATCGAGATGACGCACGGTCTGCTTGGTTACAGGCCAAAGCATCAGTGGACGCAGCCCGCATCGATCTCGGTTACACGACGATCACCGCCCCTATTTCTGGCCGCATCGGCCGTTCATCTGTTACCCAAGGCGCATTGCTTACCGCGAATCAGACTAATGCGCTGGCGACAATCCAGCAGCTTGATCCCATTTACGTGGATATTCCTCAGTCATCAACGGCGTTACTGCGATTACAGAATGAACTGTCATCTGGACGCCTGAAGCGTACCGACGATCAACAGGCAGAAGTACGACTACTTCTGGATAACGGCACGGAATATGTGCATGCCGGACGCATTAAACTCTCAGAAGTGACGGTAGACGAAGGGACAGATTCGGTGATCATTCGGGCACAATTCCCCAACCCGGAAGGTCAGCTATTACCCGGTATGTTCGTGCGCGCGAAGTTGCAAGAGGGGGTGCGTACCCACGCGCTGCTGGTACCACAGCGCGGCATTACGCGCAATACCGCCGGACAGGCAACGGCGCTGGTAGTAGATAGCGACAGTAAAGTTACGCTGAAAGCCGTGACAACAGAGCGGGTGGTGGGCAATCAGTGGCTGGTGAGCGCTGGGTTAGCGTCGGGTGACAAGGTGATCGTCGACGGCGTGCAGAAAGTGCAACCGGGTAATGTCGTGAAAATTGTTGACGCCGACCCGGTCGCCGCCGTATCTCAGCCGCAGTAAAAGGAGCTGCCATGTCTCGTTTTTTTATCGATCGACCGGTGTTTGCCTGGGTCGTCGCTCTGGTCATTATGTTAGCTGGCGCTTTGTCGGTTATTCGCCTGCCGATTAATCAGTATCCGAACATTGCAGCACCCGCGATCGCCGTGAGTGGCACCTATCCCGGAGCTTCTGCGGACACGGTGCAGGATACGGTGGTCCAGGTGATCGAACAACAGTTAAACGGACTGGATAACCTGCGTTACCTGCAATCCGTTAGCAACTCTGATGGTTCCTTTACCATTACCGTGACCTTCGATCAGGGCACCGACCCCGATATTGCGCAGGTACAAGTACAGAACAAACTGTCGCTGGCGACGCCGCTTATTCCTGACGAGGTACAGTCACAAGGCATTCGCGTCGCAAAGTACCAGATTAACTTTATGCTGGTGGTCGGGCTGGTCTCTACCGATGGTCGTCTGAATGGGTTTGATTTGGGGGACTATCTTGTTTCTAACTTGCAGGATCCGTTATCCCGCGTGAAGGGCGTGGGGGATTTTATGGTCATGGGGTCGCAATATGCCATGCGCATCTGGATGGATCCAACCAGACTCACCGGTTATGGTTTGACACCGCTGGATGTCAGTTCAGCTATTCAGGCACAGAACGTGCAGGTCTCTTCGGGTCAACTCGGCGGTTTACCTACCGAAGAGGGGATTCAGCTCAACGCCACCATCATTGGCAAAACGCGTTTCACCAAAGCGGAACAATTCGAAAACATCCTGCTGAAAGTACAACCGGACGGATCGCGCGTACTGCTGAAAGATGTCGCCCGCGTCGGGCTGGGCGCAGAAAGTTTTGCCATTCAGGCAAAGTATGGTGCCAATCAACCCAGTTCGGGCATCGCACTGCGTCTGGCGACAGGCGCTAACGCGCTAAGCACTATTGAAGCAGTACGCGCCAAGCTGGAAGAACTGAAACCAGGGCTGCCGTCGGGTGTGGAAATCGTCTACCCCTATGACACTGCGCCGGTGATCAGCGCCTCAATTGAAGGCGTCGTGCACACGCTGCTGGAAGCAATCGTGTTGGTGTTTCTGGTGATGTTGCTCTTTTTACAGAACTGGCGTGCGACGCTGATCCCGACGTTGGCGGTGCCAGTGGTGCTGTTGGGTACCTTCGGCGTGATGGCGGCGTTCGGTTTTACCATCAATATTCTCACCATGTTTGGTCTGGTACTGGCGATAGGTCTGCTGGTTGACGACGCCATTGTGGTAGTGGAAAACGTGGAGCGATTGATGGCAGAGGAACAGCTGTCACCGTTGGAAGCAACACGTAAATCGATGGATCAGATCTCGGGTGCATTGGTGGGTATTGGTTTGGTGCTATCGGCAGTATTCGTGCCGATGGCCTTTTTTGGCGGCTCCACCGGCGTTATCTACCGCCAGTTTTCTATCACTATTGTGTCAGCAATGGCGCTGTCAGTATTGGTTGCCCTGATTTTCACGCCAGCGCTTTGCGCAACCTTACTGAAACCTGCGGCGCATGGACAGCAGCAAAAAGGGTTCTTTGGCTGGTTCAACCGTCGTTTTGAACGTGGCACCGCACTGTATCGCAATGGTGTGGCGCGTACCTTACGCGCCCGCAAACGCGCCATGGTGATCTTCCTGGCGATTATCGCGTTACTGGTGGTGCTGTTCCCCCAGATACCCACTTCGTTCTTGCCGGATGAGGATCAGGGCAACCTA
The DNA here is from genome assembly GCA_015548865.1 of Serratia marcescens. Taxonomy (GTDB): domain Bacteria; phylum Pseudomonadota; class Gammaproteobacteria; order Enterobacterales; family Enterobacteriaceae; genus Symbiopectobacterium; species Symbiopectobacterium marcescens_A. Next base: position 312,835 of record JADMXW010000002.1, read on the forward strand.
TTTGTTCAGGTACAAATGCCCCCCAATAGCAGCGCAGAGCAAACGCAACAGGTGTTGACCAAGGTCGCCGACTATTTCCAGCATAAAGAGAAGGACATGGTGGCATCCTCTATGGTCGTCAATGGGTTTAACTTCGCTGGACGTGGACAAGGGTCCGCAATGGCTTTTGTGCAACTGAAACCCTGGAATGAACGTCACGGCAGTGTTTTTGAACTGACCGGGAGAGCGATGCAATTTTTCAGCACGATCAAGGAGGCGAATGTGATTGCGTTTGCGCCGCCGCCCGTATCAGAACTGGGGAATGCCACAGGCTTTGACCTGTTTCTTGAGGATCGTAGCGGTGGCAGTCATGAGCAACTGATGCAGGCGCGTAATCAGTTCTTGGGCATGGCGGCGCAACATCCGGCCTTGCGCATGGTGCGTCCTAACGGGATGAATGATGAACCACAGTATCAAATCCTGATTGATGACGAAAAGGTACAAGCGCTGAAATTGAGTCTGTCGGATGTAAACAACACCATGTCGGCAGCCTGGGGATCGACCTACGTCAATGATTTCAACGATCGTGGCCGTGTGAAGAAAGTCTATATCCAGGGAGCCGCCGGATCGCGTATCTCCCCGCAAGATTTTGACAAATGGTATGTACGCAACAGCGACGGCGATATGGTGTCATTCGCATCCTTCGCCACAGGAAAGTGGATTTACGGCTCACCGAAGTTGGAACGTTATAACGGCATATCGGCCGTCGAAATCATGGGTGAACCCGCGCCTGGCTATAGCTCAGGTGACGCCATGGCCGCAGTGGAAGAGATCGCTGCCAAACTCCCCAGCGGTATTCATGTTTCCTGGACAGGCATCTCCTATGAGGAGCGTCTGTCCGGATCCCAAGCGCCGGCCTTGTATGCGCTCTCCTTGCTGATCGTGTTTCTCTGCTTGGCGGCCTTGTATGAAAGCTGGAGTATTCCGTTCTCCGTCATGATGGTACTGCCATTGGGTGTGATTGGCGCAGTCGGTGCAACTTTGCTGCGTGGATTAGGCAACGACGTGTTTTTCCAAGTGGGGTTGCTGACGACCATCGGCCTCTCTGCGAAGAACGCTATTCTGATTGTCGAATTCGCACGCGACCTGCATGAGAAAACAGGTAAACCGCTGGCTGAAGCGGCGATGGAAGCAGCACGAGTGCGGTTGCGACCCATCATTATGACCTCGTTAGCTTTCATTATGGGGGTTATACCACTCGCTATCGCCACTGGCGCAAGCTCCGGTAGCAAACATGCTATCGGCACTGGCGTTGTGGGCGGCATGTTGACTGCGACGGTGTTGGCGATTTTCTACATTCCGTTGTTCTACGTACTGGTTGCTGGGTGGTTCAGCCGCAAGAAAACGGCCTCAAGCTCGGCAAATGCGACACACCCACAGGAAGGGTAATCGCCCCCATTGCGAGCATACCCTGTGAGACCGGAGGGCGGCTATCCGCCCTCCCTGAGAAGCACAGCCAGGAGGAAACGCGTGGCAAGACGGACCAAAATGGCGGCTCAGGAGACGCGGGAACAAATTCTGGATGCGGCGGAACTCTGTTTTCGTGACATCGGCGTGGCGCGGACCACGTTGCAAATGGTGGCAACGCGCGCAGGCTGCACAAGAGGCGCCATTTATTGGCACTTTAATGAAAAGCACGACCTATTGCGTCAGGTGATCGAGCGTGTACCGCTGTCGTTATTTGTTGAATTGGAGACGTTATCACGAACTGCACGGCCTGTGATGGGATTGCACTGCTGTCTGCAACGCCTGTTGGATGATTTCCGGGCAGACCGTCACTTACGTAATGTGATCGACGTGGTGCTGTTTCGTGGTGAAGGCCCGGCCGGGTTAAGTGGGGAATTGGCTCGGGGAAAGGAGAGCATGGAAACGTTGCTCGGGTTGTTCCGACACATTTTCGAATCGGGACTGAAACACGGAGAAATCGGTACCACTCTGCGTGCAGAAACGCTGGCCTCTTTGTTGTTCTGCGTGTTTTCTGGTGTGCTGCGCAATCATATCTTACTGCCCGCCAACAGTTGGATCGTGCAAGAGAGCAGTGCAGCGTTAGATCAGGTATTTGCGATGGCGATGGCTAATAAGGAGACAGGTAATGAACAATGACGACGTGATTTTTGATCTTGCAATCTGGATAGATGCGCATCTTGAAACACCTTTGTCGCTGGATATCGTTGCCGCCCGCTCAGGATATTCCAAATGGCACTTACAGCGCCGTTTTAAAGACGTTAGCGGACAGTTGCTCGGGCAATACATTCGTGGACGCCGTTTATCATGTGCTGCGTTGGAACTGCGGATGACGCGCTCATCAATACTCAGCATTGCGCTTAAATACCGTTTTGACTCTCAGCAGACCCTGACGCGAGCGTTCACAAAACAGTTTGGCATAGCGCCAGCAGCTTACCGCAACAGTGACGAATGGGATCATGCCCGACTAACACCACCGCTGCTAAAAGGAAGTATTCCGATTGTGGCACCGAAAGTGATTACCCTGCCACGGCAATATCTGAACGGCATGCTCCATAGCTATATCTGCCAACCCGCTCAGATGAGCAAATTTGACATGGATGTGCGCGAACACTTCTGGTGGCGTCATTTTAGTCAGCAGGCCAGTTTATCGGGCTATCTCTATGGTTTGAGCCAGATTGGCCCCAGCGAACGAAAAAAAGAAGAGCTGGAAATCGCGTACGCGACGGCGGTGGATATGCCTGCTCATCTGGGAGCGGAACGGACGCGCGCTGCGATCTTGCTACAAGAAGGCGACTATCTTCAGTTTGACTACACCGGCACTGCTGCAGGGCTACAACCCTTTATCATTGCAATTAACCAATATCACCTGCCACGTTTGAAAGTCGTGCGGCGCAAAGGGGCGGATATTGAACGCTATTCACTTCTCAACCAAGAACAGACGGCAAATCGCCCGGGGTTTATCCATTGCAGCTATTTTATTCCCTGCGCGAATGCCAATGCGGTAAGCATTTACCTTTGAAGACACAGTGATTGATCGTCTGATGAAAACGGTATAACGCGGTACCTGATTGACGCCAGCACAACAGACACGCCTGCACGATGGTTGGCCTGACCTCACTACAGAGGCCGATACGGCCCTCATCAGGCATCTGTTAAATTGGCTCATTACCGACATTCAAAGAAATGGAGTCAATCATTTGAGGTACAGTTCAATATTCCTGCCCAACCTCATTCAGTTGTTTATCAGAAATAATATGTGTCACATCATCCAGTTCCCCAATTCGGGCTTCACCTGAACGATTAAATTTACTCTTATCAATCAACAATAAAGACTGTTCAGAGCGTTTAAGCAGGATAGATTTAAAATTGGCGTTGATTGCATTCGAATCCCACAAGGTTCCGCTACTGTCGACCCCTTCACAGGAAAAAATAAACAGATCGATATCAAGCGATTTGAGCTGCAAGATCAGGGAAGGATTCACATAACAGCCGTATTTTCGTTCTAACAGACCGCCGGAGCTAATGAGCTGAATAGACTCGCGTTTGCTCAACTCCTGACAAATCGGTTGGCTGTTGGTGAATACATGAATATTAATATCCGGTAACTGGCGAGCCAGATACCAGCAGGTAGAACTGGCGTCTAAGGCGATCGTCATACCTTCTTCAATCCACGTCAGCGCTGCTCTGGCCATATCCGCTTTGTGCACATAATGGCTTTTTAGCCGGATGTGAAAAGAGTCGCCGCTGTCCTGATTTTCCCTGTGGATATACTTAACGCGTCCGTGATTACGCAGCACTTTTCCCTGCGCTTGCAGTTCACTGAGATCGCGGCGAATGGTCTCTTTGCTGACGCCCAACTGCACCGACAGTGCTTCGGTCGTCAGGCTTTTATGGTCGATCAGCAGGCTTAGTATCGCTTGTTGGCGTGCCGCTTTCATGTTTTCTCACCCCATCATTCGATGAACGCCCACATCATGCGGGCGTTCCGGCAAAAGATTACGGTGTTACCCCTTTTTTTAAAAGAATATTCCCGTACTTCGCACATTCGCCTGTGATAACGATCGCAAAGGCCTTTTGTGCTCGTTCATAAAATGCGTAGCGGTCAATACGGGTAATTTCGGGGCAAGGAACCTGTAGGGAAAGCGCATCCCGATAACGGGCTTCAACGGTGGGGTCGAGGGTATCGCCTTCGACTGCCGCCATCATCACCAGCGGCGGTGCGTAGCTATCGAGTTCAAATAACGGAATGACGGCTTGCAGCAGATCGCTGACTTTCAGACCATCAGCCCGGATAACCTGCGGTCCCATGCTGTGTGCCGGAAAATGTGCATCAGAAAAGATAATTTCGTCCCCGTGCCCCATTTCCGCCAGCACTTTCAGCAATTGCGGGGAAATTAATGGCGAAATTGTTTTGAGCATTTCACACCCCATCAGTAAATATTGGTTCGGTTTGCGGATAAAAATAACGATATTGGTAGTGCACCTGCGCTCGCGCCTGTTCCGGGCTGCAAAACTCGCTCACGCCGTACCAGCCGAACATCGCTGCACCTGCAACGGTGGTTTCTGCGTCATCCAGCACTTTTATAGGGATGTCGAGCATATTGGCCTTAATTTGATTCCACAGCATATTGCGACTACCGCCCCCCACCAGCAGTAATTCACTTGCCTGAAAGTGACCTATTTTTTCCAGCGTTCGCAGATTCCGTTGAAGTTGCTCTGTTAGGCCCTCCAATGCAGCGCGATAGAAATGGCCTCGTGTGGTGTTGAGCGTGACCCCCTGCCAACCCGCATTCTGACAAGCGAGCAGATCACACTGCATTCTGACACCTTCTGCACCAGCAGGAATTCTCCGCGCTTCTTCAATTAACGTTTGCCACGGCGTTTCTTCCGTCCATAGCAGTTTACGTACCCATTCAAGAACACCGGAGGCTAACCATTGCATACCGGGGTTATACAATCCTGGTTGACTATCCAGTTCGCAAGTAGAGCCAACATAATGGCTGAGCATCGAGGTATTCACCTGGCCGCTACGAACCATCAGAATTTCCCATGTTCCCGACGAAAGGACGGGCTCATCCTGTTCAGCACCTGCGCCAAAAAGAGCAAACTGCGTGTCATGGCCTGCGGATATCACTGGGATACCGGCAGGAAGCCCGAGCAAGTTTGCTGCATCATGCTGTAGCGTACCAATCTGTTCACCTGCCTCGACCACACGAGGAAACAAACGGCGGGGCAGCCCCATAGCCTGTAAAATCTCAGGGCTGAAATCTCGCTGGTTGATATCCAGCATCTGGCTGGTGCCCGCCATAGTGATATCGGTTGTAAACTCACCGGTAAGACGGTGGTTAATCAGCGATGAGATAAACAACCAAGCGTGAGCCTGCTCCAGCAGTTGTGGATGGTTCTCTTTCAGCCACACCAGCTTATACAGCGTGTTAAAACTAAATGCGCCGACGCCAGAGATTTCCTGCAATTTCTGCGGATGCATTAAATAACCAATGTTTTCCATTACAGCAATCGTGCGTGGACATTTCCAACTGATCACCGGATAGAGCAACTTACCCTGCTCATCAACCAGTGCACCATCAACACCAAATGTGGTAACGGTAATACCGCGAACCTGGCAGGCTGAGAGTTCAGTGCTCAATCTCTGGCAGCAATCCGCAAAGCGTTGCAAGATAGCTTCCAGTGACCACTGATTCCAGGCACTGTTTTCCACAGCGATGTCACTGGCATTTGCCGTCGAAGCGCGGGCAACGATTTTCCCCTGTCGGTCAACGGCAATCGCCCGTACGTTAGTGGCACCGCAGTCGAGGACCAGGATGACGTCTTGTTTCATAATGGCTCCGAAACGTTGTCGGATGGTGCTTAGCTTATCCGGCCTACAAAATGCAGAATTGTAGGCCCGGTAAGCTTGCGCCACCGGGCTGGTCGATACGCATTAATGTTTGTACAGCGGACCGTAGTTCTGGCAGGCTCGGTAATCCTGACCTTCAGTATCCATACCGTGGGCTGCCCAGGCTGAAGGACGATAGATTTTCGTCTCTTCAACATTGTGCATGCAGACCGGAATACGCAGCATGGAAGCCAGAGTGATGAAATCTGCCCCAACGTGACCAATGGTCAGTACGCCGTGGTTCGCCCCCCAGTTTGCCATCACTGAGTAGACATCGGTAAATGGACCTTTACCGGTAAGACGCGGCGCAAACCAAGTGGTTGGCCAGGTGGAATTGGTACGGGCATCGAGCTGATCGTGCATATCTTTTGGCAACTCAATACTCCAGCCTTCAGCGATTTGCAGAACCGGCCCCAGACCTTTAATAATATTCACGCGAGTCATAGTAAACGGCACGCCGCCTTCGGTCAGGAAGCGAGAAGAGTAACCGCCGCCACGGAAATATTCGTGGATCGCAGGGCACCACTCGGTTGCAGCCAGGCAGTCATTAGCTTCTTTCTGACTGATCTCCCAGTGCGGTTTCATGGTCGGTTTGCCTTCGCTGTCACGCTGTTTGCAGGAACCGTCCAGTGCGGCGGAACCAGAGTTAATCAGGTGGATGATTCCGTGTTCAGCTAATCCGGTCAGCGACTTCCCTGTGACACGTTCGACCGCTTCCGGTGACCAGTAAGTACGCACATCAGCAAATACCTGGGCAGTGCCGGTTAACTGATGCCCCATAAGCATTGCAACACCGTTCAGACTGTCGTTTTCAGTCGCGACCACGAACGGTTCGCGAACGCCATTCCAGTCAAAAGAACTGTTGAGTAACGCCTCAGCAGTATCGCCGTTCGGGTATTGATCGGTCCAGTGACGCTGGCCCTGGAAACCCGCTGCAATCGCGTTGTAGCCCAGCGACTCTTCTATTAATCCTTTTTCAGCCAGCTTTTTGTTGCCCTGCATCATGTCGCGAATGCACATAGCCATCAGCAGGCTCTCTTTCAGCACGTCACGGCTTTGTTCTTCATTGCGTTTATACTGCTGCGCATTCTGATCTTCGCCGTAACGGAAGTTTTTATCTGCCCATGCCAGCGCCATTTCCAGCTCTTCTTCGTCATAGATTTTCTGGTCTATACGACGACGCAGTTCGGTCATATCTACCGCCTGCACCTTCATGCCGAGCCAAGACTCAAAAAAGTTGTGATCGACGATGGAGCCAGCAATCCCCATGGAAACGCCACCGACTGAGAGATAGCTTCTGCCTTTCATGCTGGCAACCGCCAAACCTGCACGCGCGAAACGCAGCAGTTTATCTTCGACGTCAGCAGGAATTGAAGTGTCACCAGCATCTTGTACATTGTGACCATAAATAGAGAATGCCGGAATTCCTTTTTGACTGTGCGCAGCCAGCGCAGCGGCCAGATAAACCGCACCTGGACGTTCAGTGCCGTTAAACCCCCAGATGGCTTTAGGACGCATCGGATCCATATCAATGGTTTCACTGCCATAGCACCAGCAAGGCGTAACGGTAATGGTGACCCCCACATTCTGACTGCTGAATTTCTCTTCACAGGTGGCAGATTCCGCCATACCCGCAATGCAGGTATCTGCAATCACGCATTCGATTTGTGTGCCACAGGCATGACGGAGTTTCTCTGTGATAAGTGCCGCAGTGGCTTTCGCCATATTCATGGTTTGTTCTTCCAGCGACTCGCGCACCCCCATGCGGCGTCCATCAATAACCGGGCGAATGCCAATTTTTGGTAAGCTGATTTTTTTCATTACAGGTTCCTCACGTTATTCGGAAAAATGTTCAGTTAGTTGCCGTTTGTGAACGGAAACGGGCAAAGATAAAGATGACGGCAAAGCAGAGAGCCGGGACCAGTTCTGCAGTCGGAATGTTGCCGGCAGCGTCGCTGACAAAACCCATGATTGGCGTGACAATACCGCCGCCAATAATGGTCATGACGATGAAAGACGATCCGTATTTGGTATCCTGCCCCAGATTTTTAATACCCAGAGAGAAGATGGTTGGGTACTGAATGGACATAAATGTGCTACACAATGTCAGCGCCAACAGACCGATATGGCCGCCTGTAAAAGCAGAGATCAGGCACAACACCATGGCGAGCAATGCGTAAGCGGCCAACACTTTATGAGGTGCGAAGCGACTGATAAGCCAGGTGCCGGAGAAACGGCCAATGAAGAAGCACACCATCGTGCCCGTCAGGTAGTTGGCGGCGAAGCCGGGCGTCATGCCGGGGATCTCTTCGATAGCATAACGAATCAGATAGCTCCAGCAGGCTGTTTGCGCACCGACATAGCAGAACTGCGCCAGCACTGCCCAACGCCAATGACGAATACGCACCAAACGGGAAAGGGAGGCCGCAAATGAACTTTGCTGGGTATTGCTGTGATCGTCACTCTGTAACACTGGGAATTTAGTCAACACGATCAACAGGGTGACGAGTAATACGACAGCCACGATGATCATATAAGGTGTCTGGACTGCCAATACCAGGCTGTGTTTATACGTACTCAATTGTTCAGGCGTCATTTTATCGAGCACTTCCTGAGATTGATGTGGCACGTTAGACAAAATAAGGCTTTGTCCAAACACAACGGCAATAATAGCGCCAAATGAATTAAATGTTTGCGCCAAGTTGAGGCGGAAATGCCCACCGCTTTCTGGCCCTAATACTGTAACAAAAGGGTTCGCAGCGGTTTCAAGGCAACCTAATCCTGCAGCAATAATAAATAACCCGATGAGGAATAATGTGTAGTTCATGACTTCTGCGGCAGGCCAAAACAAGGCAGCGCCAAAAGCATATAAGAACAACCCAGTAATTATCCCAGCCTTATAAGTCAGTTTTTTCATCAGTATTCCGGCTGGAATTGGAATAACAAAATAACCGAAATAAAAGGCGGATTGGATCAGCCCAGCCTGGAAGTTAGTTAATGTAAAAGCCTGTTGAAATTGCGGAAGTAAAATGTCATTCAGGTTGTTGGCGACAGCCCAAAGAAAAAAGAGTGAGCAAAGTAAAGCGAAAGGAATAATGTAACGCTTGCTTTGTCCCGTATCCACTGCACGAAAACTCTGCGTTTGTATTGTTGTGTTTCCCATAGCATCCTCATTGGTTCAGAAGCGTGTTCAACATCTTAGAAGTACGACTGGCGTTTCTTGCCAGACCGTCAAATTAGGTGAGTTCCCGTTATGTGCCAGAGAAGATAGACCTTCGATGGCGAACTCATGAATTCATTTTCAAATAAAAAACGCCGTTTAATATGATGTCAGTCACATTTAGCACCTGGAGGGTAATTTAATGTGATTATCATCACTTTAATTTTTAAAAAACAATGCCCGCTTGAGTAAATAAAATTTAAAACCCACAAGATCGATGACCGATTTAAACCATTATTTATAAAACGGTCAATTTTCACAGAAAATATAAAAATGCCCGATTTAAATAATATCACTGATAGCGGTCATTTTAAGATCGTTAAATTTACCTGCAGTATTATTTGTTGAGAGTAATTAATTGACGAGCATCACAAAACAAAATCATCTTAATTCCTTTATCGCTATTCAATATGATGATGGTTACCCAATACTCAATTAATTCAGCAGAACGAATGGCATGTTCTGTTGACGCTTTTGAATCACTGAGAGAGGTAACTAATGAAACGCAACATACTGGCACGGCAAATAATTGATACCTGCCTGGAAATGACCCGGCTGGGGCTGAATCAGGGAACTGCAGGCAATGTGAGCGTACGTTATCAGGACGGGATGTTGATCACCCCAACGGGAATTCCGTACGAGAAGCTTACAGAGTCTCATATTGTTTACATTGATGCCGATGGCCAACATGAACAAGGTAAGTTGCCCTCAAGCGAATGGCGTTTTCATATGGCAGCTTATCAGACGCGCCCGGATGCTCATGCAGTTGTCCATAACCACGCCGTTCACTGCACGGCCGTTTCGATCCTGAATCGCCCTATTCCAGCCATTCACTACATGATTGCAGTTGCAGGCGGTAATTCGATTCCTTGCGCGCCTTACGCGACGTTTGGCACGCGTGAACTGTCTGAGCATGCTGCGGCGGCGCTCAAAAACCGCAAAGCGACGCTGTTACAGCACCACGGCCTGATTGCCTGCGAAGAAAATCTGGAAAAAGCATTATGGCTAGCGCATGAAGTGGAGGTCCTGGCACAGCTCTATCTGAGCACGCTAGCGATTACCGACCCCGTTCCCGTACTTGACGATGAGGCCATCGCCATTGTGCTGGAGAAGTTCAAAACCTACGGATTACGTATTGAAGAGTGATTTCGCAAAGCGAACAGGAGATGGGCTATGGCAAACAGAATGATCCTGAACGAAACGGCGTGGTTTGGCCGGGGAGCGGTAGGGGCATTAATCGATGAAGTTAAGCGGCGTGGTTATCGTAGGGCGTTGATTGTTACGGACAAAACACTGAAAGAGTGCGGTGTCGTCGCAAAAGTGACCGACAAAATGGATATGGCTGGTTTGGCATGGGAGATTTTCTCCGGCGTGATCCCGAACCCCACTATTGGTGTGGTAAAAGAGGGATTAAGCGTGTTTGCGCAAAGCGGTGCAGATTACCTGATCGCCATTGGTGGTGGTTCTCCGCAGGATACATGTAAAGCAATTGGTATCATCAGCAATAACCCAGAGTTTGCTGATGTGCGTAGCCTGGAAGGCTTGTCGCCAACCCGAAAACCCAGCGTGCCGGTGATGGCGATACCAACGACGGCGGGTACAGCCGCGGAAGTGACCATCAACTACGTGATCACTGATGAAGAAAAACGGCGTAAGTTTGTCTGTGTTGATCCGCACGATATTCCGCAGGTTGCATTTATCGATGCCGACATGATGGATGGTATGCCGCCTGCGTTGAAAGCCGCGACAGGCGTGGATGCGCTGACCCATGCTATTGAAGGTTATATTACCCGAGCGGCGTGGGCACTGACAGATGCGCTGCACATCAAAGCCATTGAAATTATTGCGGGGGCGCTGCGTGGATCTGTTGCCGGAGAAAAAGAGGCCGGAGAAGCCATGGCCTTGGGGCAATATGTGGCCGGAATGGGTTTTTCCAACGTCGGTCTTGGGTTGGTACATGGTATGGCGCATCCGCTAGGCGCGTTTTATAACACGCCGCACGGTGTGGCTAACGCTATTTTGTTACCGCATATCATGCGCTACAACGCTGACTATACAGGCGAAAAATTCCGCGATATCGCCCGCGCGATGGGTGAAAACGTGGAAGGGCTAAATCTGGCAGATGCGCGTAAAGTAGCGGTAGATGCGGTGTTTGCACTTAATCGCGATGTTGGTATCCCACTACATTTGCGTGATGTTGGGGTACAAAAAGGCGATATCCCAGCGCTGGCTCAGGCGGCATTTGATGATGTCTGTACTGGCGGCAACCCGCGGGAAGCAAGTCTCGCCGATATTATCGAACTGTATCATACAGCTTGGTAGTCTTGTGAGCGTGGTGAAGCTATTTAACCAACGCCTGTCGGCCTTGAGGCAGCGCACATCAAATGGAAGCAATACGGCGGCCCTTGTACCGTGACCAATGGGCTTGCCTTATACTCGGTGCATCATTCTGCGTTTGACACTGGCATTATCGGTATTGATGACGGCATGAAATTGATGGTTTCTGAAGGCGTTAACAGCAGCAAGATTGTCGAAAGGCTATGGTAGAACCGCAAAGTCATTTTCTTCGGCTTGTTTGTGCACTCTTATTGAATTACATCATTAGCCAGCCACCGTATTAAAATAGGGAACCCGACCTCAGAAATCGGATTCCCTCCACACCTAATTTACATTATTAGCACCACAGAACAGTTACTCACGCTTTTGCCTGATCAGCTTCTGGCGATCAATAGGGTTGCCCGCTGAATCAAAGTAGCGGCTTTGACCTGCTCCCCATTGATTAACACACCGCGATGTTAGTAATGTCTTCATCAGCAACATGAGGACATCCCCATGAAG
>JADMXW010000030.1 GCA_015548865.1 Serratia marcescens
TTGGAGCGGGAAACGAGACTCGAACTCGCGACCCCGACCTTGGCAAGGTCGTGCTCTACCAACTGAGCTATTCCCGCAGGAATAACCATCTTCACACGCACCACAAATCTACTGCGGTACGGGGTGCGAATTATACGAGAAATCGTTGCCGCCGCAAGCCCCTTACCGCGAAAAAATGACTGATTGCCGATAAAAACAGCAATTTTACCACCAGCCGGACAAAAAACAGCCCATGACAACTACAGACGGATAAAATGCTCGCGATAGTAAGCCAGCTCTGCCACAGATTCACGAATATCATCCATCGCCTGATGCGTTCCCTGTTTTTTCAGCCCGGCCATGATCTCCGGTTTCCAGCGCCGAGCCAGCTCTTTCAGCGTACTGACATCCAGGTAGCGGTAATGGAAATACGCTTCCAACGCTGGCATATAACGAAACAGGAAACGGCGATCCTGCCCAATGCTGTTACCACAAATCGGAGATTTCCCTGCTGGTACCCACTGCTGCAAAAAAGCAATGGTTTCTGATTCAGCGGCATGTTCATCGTAGGTACTGGCTTTAACGCGTTCAATCAGGCCGCTGGCACCGTGCGTGCGTACGTTCCAGTCATCCATTAGCGCTAATTGTGTATCGGATTGATGTACTGCAATCGTCGGTCCTTCGGCCAACACGTTGAGATTGGCATCGGTCACTAACGTCGCGATTTCAATAATGCGATCCTGCTCAGGATCCAATCCCGTCATTTCTAAGTCAATCCAAATAAGATTGTTTTCGCTTACCTGACTATTTTCAACAGACATACATTTACCTACCTTTTCCAGCAATCCCCATGGAAGCGGGAATAACAGGCATCAGTTAATTAAAATCAAATAGTGTGTATTATACACCCTAAATAATCCGAGTTGCAGGAAGGCGGCAAGTGATTCGGATGACAACTTTAGCAAGCGCCGATTTGAACGCCGCGTGCGGCGGCCTCGCAAGAGGTGAGGCCCATGGAGGGGTCGAATAATGAGCGCAGCCAACACACCTGCAACGTGAAGTATGATGGGTATATACCCTAAATAATTCATGTTGCAGGAAGGCGGCAAGGGAATGAATCCCGATGAGCTTACTCAGGTAAGTGATTCGGGTGAGTGAGCGCAGCCAACACATCTGCAACGTGAAGTATGACGGGTATCGCCGTGTCAGCCATCGCGGGCGATAACCCCTGTTAAGTGAGGCTCAGTGAGCAAAAATAAACTGTCCAAAGGACAGCAACGTCGAGTAAAAGCAAACCACCAACGTCGTCTTAAGCATGCAGACAGTAAAATCGAATGGGATGACAACCAGCTGGAAGAGCCGCAAGAAGGCATCATTATCAGCCGTTTTGGCATGCATGTGGATGTGGAAGCCCAAGATGGCATTATCCATCGGTGTAATATTCGTCGGACCATCAAATCACTGGTGACAGGCGATCGCGTCGTTTGGCGCGCCGGTAAAGAGACACAGGCTGGGATCAGCGGTATCGTTGAGGCTGTGCACCCGCGCGAGTCAGTGCTGACACGCCCAGACTTTTATGACGGCGTTAAACCTATCGCCGCCAATATCGATCAGGTAGTGATCGTTTCCGCAATATTACCTGAGCTGTCATTGAATATTATTGACCGCTATCTGGTGGCCTGCGAAACATTAGAGATTGCCCCCCTGATTGTGCTGAACAAAATCGACCTACTGGATGATGAAGGTCGCGCGTTTGTGGATGGACTGATGGACATCTACCGCGCGCTGCACTATCCGGTAATTATGGTATCAAGCCACACGCAGCAAGGGATGGAAACGCTGGAGCACGCTTTAACGGATAGGATCAGTATTTTTGCTGGCCAATCCGGGGTTGGGAAATCCAGCCTGCTGAACGCATTACTCTATCCTGATGCCGCCAAAATTCTGGTGAATGACGTATCCGATGCATCTGGACTGGGTCAACATACGACCACTGCCGCACGATTGTACCACTTCCCACACGGCGGCCATGTGATTGACTCCCCCGGCGTGCGCGAGTTTGGTCTGTGGCATCTGGAGCCAGAACAGGTCACACAGGGCTTTATCGATTTCCGGCCTTATCTTGGTACCTGTAAATTCCGCGATTGCCGCCACGATAACGATCCCGGCTGTGCGCTACGTGCTGCAGTTGAGCGCGGCGAGATTGCCGAAGAACGCTTTGACAACTATCACCGTATTCTGGAGAGCATGGCGCAGGTCAAAACGCGTAAAACCTTCTCTGATTCTGATACAGACCGCTGACATTTACCGCATCCATCGCTACAATGCGCCCCTTTTTATATGGGCGCATAAAAACCTAAGGGGCTCACTGTGCTGGATAAACTGAAAATCGCCTTACAATACTGGCTACCAAAAATCGCACTGACGCGGTTAGCTGGCTGGGGTGCAGACAAACAGGCCGGCAGGCTAACCAAAGGGGTTATCGATCTTTTTGTTCGCTACTACAAAGTGAACATGCAGGAAGCACAACACCCAGATACCGCTGCCTATCGGACATTCAATGACTTTTTCGTGCGCCCACTGCGCCCAGACGTACGTCCGATTGACCCACACGCACATCGCCTGGTGCAACCCGCTGACGGCGTGTTATCGCAAATGGGCGCGATTGTAGAAGGCAAGTTGATTCAGGCCAAAGGCCATGACTACTCTTTGGAAGCGCTGTTGGCGGGCAACTACATGATGGCCGAACACTTCCGAGATGGCCTGTTCGCCACTACCTATCTTTCACCACGCGATTATCACCGCGTGCATATGCCATGCAACGGCGTACTGCGTGAAATGATTTACGTACCGGGAGAACTGTTTTCCGTCAACCTGTTTACCGCTGACAACGTGCCCAATCTGTTTGCACGCAACGAACGCGTGATCTGCCTCTTCGATACAGATTTTGGCCCAATGGCGCAAATTTTGGTGGGTGCCACCATTGTCGGCAGCATTGAAACGGTTTGGTCTGGTACCGTTACGCCACCGCGTGAAGGTATCATAAAACGTTGGACCTACCCCGCAGCGGATGAAACCGGTGCGATCGCGCTGCAAAAAGGGGAAGAAATGGGGCGCTTTAAACTGGGCTCTACGGTGATCAACCTGTTTGCTCCCGGCAGGCTTCAGTTCGCTACTCATCTGAATATTATGGGTGTTACGCGTGTAGGTGAGCCTTTTGCCGAGGCAAAAATGGCTGACTCTTCCGAAGCAGCACCAGACGTCGCGGAATCAGTTCTGAATACAGCGGACCAACGCGATCAACACGGCGATAGCGCGACTCATCGCACACCGTAAGCCATGGCATGTCAGCGAACTCGCGTGAGAGAGGGAGAACAATCGTGCGTCAAATAGTGATTTTCTTTGTTGCTGTTCTGCTCTCTGTCACCGCGCTGGCCGCACCAGTGCCTAACGAAGCACAGGTGCGCCAACAATTAGAACAGGCCGAAGCCAATAAAAATACCCCTGACCAGGCTGATATTGTCGAACAGTTTCGCCTTGCGTTAAACACATTGCAGGAACGCAAAGAATCTCTGGCGCGCACTGAACAGTACCAGCACATTATCGATGACTTTCCCAAGCTCACTCAAGAGCTGCGCCGTTTGTTAGCAGTGGAAGAAAACAAGACGCCCGCCGTGAGTGACAAACTGTCCGTTATCGAATTAGAACAAAAGGTAGTGCAAACCAGCAGCCAACTGCTTGATCAATCACGTCAACTGCAGCAGGAACGAGAACGACTACGTGAAATTATCGATTCTCTGGCCCAACTACCGCAACAACAAACCGAAGCCAGCCGAGTATTAAACGAAACTGATCGCCAGATCCAATCATTAGGCAACCCGGTAACACCGTTGGTCCAGGCGCAGCTCGTTTTATTGCAAGCTCAACAGGCACTGCGCCAAAGTCGAGTTGATGAATTGGAGCTGGCACAACTTTCCGCCAGCAATAGGCAAGAGCTGTCTCGCTTACGTGTTGAACTCTACCAGTTACGCCACGATCGCCTAGACCAGCTATTACAAATATTACGTTCTAGAATCAATAGCTTACGCCAGCGCGAAGCAGAGAAAGTGCTTGAACGAACGGAACAGTTGGCGGAACAAGGCGATGATTTGCCCGCAGTCATTAGTGAGCAGTTACAGCTTAACCGTGAACTCTCTCAGGAGCTGAATCAGCAGGCACAACATCTCGATCTGATTGCCTCACAGCAACGCCAAGCCACCACTCAAACGCAGCAAGTTCGGCAAGCACTCAGCACCCTGCGTGAGCAGGCTCAATGGATTGGGGCATCAACCGTGTTGGGTGAAGCATTGCGCGCACAGGTAGCACGGCTGCCGGATATGCCGCAACCGCAACGGCTGGATACCGACATGGCCCAGCTGCGTGTACAGCGATTACGTTACGAAACCTTGCTCAGTGCCTCCCGAACCGCAGAACGCCCTAGGCTAGAAAATTGCACCCCAACCAGTAACAATCAACAGTGTGTGCTCGGCGATCAAATACGTACCCAGCGAGATTTACTCACGTCGCTGATTTCAGGCACTGATGCGCAGATCCTTGAACTGACCAAGCTCAAAGTGGCTACCAGCCAGCTCGAAGAAGCACTGCTGGAAATCCGGGAGGCAGTTCACCGCTATCTGTTCTGGGTTGCAGATGTTAATCCTATTTCCTTCTCCTTCCCAGTACAGGTAATTCAAGCCCTTTACCATCTGCTCTCTCTGGATACTTTTACCCAGCTCAGCAGTGCCGTCATTATGGTGGTGACCAGCCGAGAAACCGCGTTCCCCTTAATAGGTGCACTGATCTTAGTTGGCTTCGGCATCAGTTCACGCCGTCATTATCATGCCTTTTTGGAGCGAGCCAGCAGCCGTATTGGTAAAGTCACACTCGATCATTTTTCATTGACATTACGCACCCTGTTCTATTCGGTACTGACAGCGCTCCCGCTTCCTGTGTTGTGGGCAGCATTGGGATACGGTTTGCAAAACGCCTGGCCCTACCCCATTGCGGTCGCCATGGGGGACAGCGTGACCGCGACCGTGCCGCTAATGTGGCTGGTCATGGTCAGCGCATCGTTTGCACATCCAAATGGACTGTTTATTGCTCACTTACGTTGGTCGCCAGAGCGCGTGGTGCGAGCCATGCGCTACTATCGGCTGTCAATCGCGTTTATCGTTCCGCTGATCATGGCGATCATCACGTTTGAAAACCTCAATGAGCGTGAGTTTTCAGGTACGCTGGGTCGCCTGTGCTTTATTTTGCTGTGCCTGGCCCTGAGCCTGGTCACCAACAGCCTGAAACGAGCAGGCATTCCGCTCTACCTGAATAAGGAAGGCTCGGGGGAAAACACTATTAACCTCGCGCTATGGAATTTGTTGATCAGCGCGCCGCTGATCGCAGCGCTGGCGTCGGGTGTAGGCTATTTAGCCACTTCAAAAGCTTTGCTCGCACGTTTGGAAACGTCGGTGGCCATCTGGTTCTTCCTGCTGGTGGTATACCATGTGATACGCCGCTGGATGCTGATTCAACGCCGACGCATCGCATTCGACAGGGCAAAACAGCGGCGCGCCGAAATATTGGCGCAGCGCGCGCGTGGTGAGGAAGAGTCTAACCCCGTAACGGAAACGACTGCAGACACCATTGAAGAACCCGTGGTCGATCTGGATACCATCAGCGCTAAATCACTCCAGTTGGTACGCTCTATACTGACGCTGATAGCATTGGTATCCGTGATTGCCTTATGGTCAGAAATCCACTCTGCATTCAGCTTTTTGGAAAACATCAACCTGTGGGAAGTGACCAGCACGGTAAAAGGGGTGGAAAAAATTCAGCCCATTACGCTCGGTGCAGTGCTGATTTCCATATTGATATTTAGCATAACAACCCAAGTCGTTCGTAATTTGCCCGCACTGCTGGAGTTGGCCTTACTACAGCATCTCGATTTATCCCCCGGTTCCGGATATGCCATTATCACTGTCAGTAAATACATGCTGATGCTGGTCGGCTGTCTGGTCGGGTTCTCTTTTATCGGGATTGAATGGTCGCAACTCCAATGGCTGGTTGCCGCGCTCTCTGTAGGGCTAGGGTTTGGGTTACAGGAAATTTTCGCCAACTTCATTTCCGGCCTGATCATCCTGTTTGAAAAACCGATCCGTATCGGCGACACCGTAACCATTCGCGATCTTACTGGCAGCGTCATGCGCATCAATACTCGCGCGACAACCATCACCGATTGGGACAGAAAAGAGATTATTGTGCCCAACAAAGCCTTTATTACCGAGCAGTTTATCAACTGGTCACTGTCAGATTCGGTAACGCGCGTAGTGCTCACTATTCCGGCTCCGGCTGATGCCGACAGTCAGAAAGTTACCGAGATGCTACTCAACGCCGTGAAGCGTTGTCCCTTAGTATTGGAAAATCCGCCCCCAGAAGCATTTTTGGTGGATTTGCGTCAGGGTATCCAGATTTTTGAGTTGCGTATCTTTGCCGCAGAAATGGGGCACCGTATGCCGCTGCGCCATGAGATTCATCAACTCATTCTAGAAGCCTACCGTCAGAACAATATGGAGATGCCGTTCCCACCGTTCCAAGTGCAAATGAGTTCAGTGCGTATTGATGGACGCAGCCCGAATTCGGCTAACCGGGCGGAAGGTGGGTTGTAGCGAAGCCAAGTTACAGCATGGTGCGTTGCAGGAAATAAAGAAACTGGGCACGCTACCCTCCGCTCACGCAGAGGGTAGGCTACGAAGATTACGAACGCCCAACGGTGAAGGCCATCACTTCACCAATGGTTTCCGCTTTTAGCGCCAGCATAATCAGACGATCCACCCCTAGCGCGACGCCAGAGCAGGCGGGCATTCCCTGTTTCAACGCCGCCAGCAGATACTCATCAATCGGTTGCTGAGAAAGCCCGTTAGCAGCACGTTTACGGTTATCCTGCTCAAAACGCTGACGCTGCTCATCGCTGTCTGTCAGTTCGCGAAAACCGTTTGCCAGCTCAATGCCTTTGAAATAGGCCTCAAAGCGCTCCGCCACTCGGTGATCCTCAGAACTGATTTCAGCCAGTGAAGCCTGTGACGCAGGGAAGTGATAAACAAAGGCCGGTTTATCATGCCCAATATGTGGCTCCACACCGAAGGTAAACAGCATTTGCAACAGCGTGTCGCGATCCTCTTCACGGCTGGCAAGGTCACCCATGCCGAGCTTATCTGCGGCTTCACGCAGCTGCGCCTTTTCCGCTGAAAGTGGATCCACGTCAAGATGACGCTGAAAGGCCTGCTGATACGAGAGGCGCTCCGCGCTTTCACACTCCAGTACTTGCTGTAATAAATCGTCCACTTCGTCCATCAGGCGATACATATCGTAGTGGGGGCGATACCACTCGAGCATGGTGAACTCCGGATTATGGTATCGCCCGGACTCTTCATTACGGAAACTACGGCACAGTTGAAAGACAGGTCCACTACCTGCAGCGAGCAACCGCTTCATATGGTATTCGGGGCTGGTCATCAGGTAGAGCGTCATCCCTTCAGATACACCTGGCCCGACAAAACGCGTCTGGAACGGTACCATATGCACATCCGTCACCGTTGCCTGACTCATGGCCGGTGTTTCTACTTCCAACACACCACGATCGGAAAAAAAACGCCGAATTTCAGAAACTATGGCTGCACGCTTCAATAAGTTTTCAATGGTGGCTGTGGGCTGCCAAAGTGCGCCTTCGCACATGTCTTTTACTCCGAATGCAAACAGGGGATGCAGTCTACCCGCATATTCGCCTGCAAACAATTCAACTCCTCTACAATCGCGCTGTCCCTGCCGCCGCTTCTCATACTCTGGTTACCCCCAGTGAAAGCCATTTGATACCGATATCCAGAACATTATGTGCAATTACCGTGAGCCAGTTCCTTATTAAAGAAATAAAAGTGTTATTTATCCGGCAATAGCGTTAACGATCATGCTGTTATTGTCAAAACCAAAACACAATAAAAAAAACAAAATGCTGGATCACATCAAATTTCACCTACTCATAATTCGGTATAATCTTTTCCACACAAAAAATATAGGTTTAGCTATTCTTAATATGTGTCCGCGAATTGCTTTAAATATCGATGAATTACAGAAAGCGTTCGATGGGAAATAGAGATTAAGAAATAGAATATATTATTTTTAATTTAACTTAATTAACTTTAGTAACTGGAGGAGTGCAGTGCAAACCTTTAATGCCGATTTGGCCATTATCGGGGCCGGGGGCGCTGGTTTACGTGCGGCAATAGCTGCCGCTGAAGCTAATCCCCAACTGAAAATTGCGCTGATATCAAAAGTCTACCCAATGCGTAGCCACACCGTGGCCGCCGAGGGTGGTTCAGCCGCAGTCACTCAGGATCACGATAGTTTTGATTTTCACTTCCACGACACCGTCGCAGGTGGCGATTGGCTCTGCGAGCAAGATGTCGTTGAACATTTTGTTCATCAATGTCCACAGGAGATGATCCAGCTAGAACAATGGGGTTGCCCTTGGAGCCGTAAACCCGACGGTTCCGTCAACGTCCGTCGTTTTGGCGGTATGAAAATTGAGCGCACCTGGTTTGCCGCGGATAAAACCGGCTTCCATATGCTGCACACCTTGTTCCAGACATCACTGAAATACCCACAAATCCAACGCTTTGATGAGCACTTTGTATTGGATATTCTGGTTGATGATGGTCAAGCGCGTGGCCTTGTCGCCATCAATATGATGGAAGGCTCACTGGTGCAAATCCGCGCTAACGCAGTGGTGCTGGCGACCGGCGGTGCTGGCCGCGTTTACCGCTACAACACCAACGGCGGCATTGTCACCGGTGACGGAATGGGCATGGCGTTCCGCCACGGCGTAGCGCTGCGCGATATGGAATTCGTGCAATACCACCCGACCGGTTTGCCGGGCTCTGGCATCTTGATGACCGAAGGTTGCCGCGGTGAAGGCGGTATCATGGTCAACAAAGACGGCTATCGCTATCTGCAAGATTACGGCATGGGGCCAGAAACGCCGCTCGGTGAACCTAAAAACAAATACATGGAGTTGGGCCCACGCGATAAAGTGTCGCAAGCCTTCTGGCACGAATGGCGTGCAGGCCGTACAGTTTCCACCCCGCTGGGCGACGTGGTTTACCTCGATCTGCGCCATCTGGGTGAGAAAAAGTTGAAAGAGCGTCTGCCGTTTATCTGCGAATTGGCAAAAGCTTATGTTGGCGTCGATCCGGTGAAAGAACCGATTCCGATTCGCCCTACGGCGCACTACACCATGGGGGGTATCGAAACCAATCAGGATTGCGAAACCACCATTAAAGGCCTGTTCGCGGCTGGCGAATGTTCCTCGGTTGGTCTGCACGGTGCTAACCGTCTTGGTTCAAACTCACTGGCGGAGTTGGTGGTGTTTGGTCGTATGGCAGGGGAAAATGCGGTGCGCCGTGCGCAAGAAGCCGCGCCCGCCAACGGCAGTGCTCTGGATGCACAGACTCGCGATATTGAGCAGCGCCTGCATGATCTGATGAACCAGGAAGGCACCGAGAGCTGGGCGAAAATCCGCGATGAAATGGGCATGTCAATGGAAGAAGGCTGCGGTATCTATCGCACCACTGACCTGATGCAGAAAACCGTGGATAAACTCGCTGAACTGAAAGAACGCTTCAAGCGCGTTAAAATTCACGACCATTCCAGTGTGTTCAATACCGATTTGCTCTACAACATCGAATTGGGCCACAGCCTGGATGTCGCTGAATGTATGGCGCACTCTGCTATCAACCGTAAAGAATCACGCGGCGCACACCAGCGTCTGGACGAAGGTTGCACTGAGCGTGATGACGTTAATTTCCTGAAGCATACGCTGGCGTATTACAATCCGAACGGCACACCGCGTCTGGCTTATGGTGACGTGAAGATCACCACGCTGCCACCGGCAAAACGCGTGTACGGTGCCGAAGCGGAAGCCCAGGAAAAGAACAAGAAGGAGCAAGCGAATGGCTGAGTTAGCTACCCTGAAAATGGAAGTCATGCGCTATAACCCAGAAACGGACAAGGCACCACACATCGAGACGTTCGAAGTGCCTTACAGCCGGGAAACGTCCCTGCTGGATGCGTTGGGTTACATCAAAGACAACCTGGCACCGGATCTCTCTTACCGTTGGTCCTGCCGTATGGCTATCTGTGGCTCCTGCGGCATGATGGTGAATAACGTGCCGAAGCTGGCGTGCAAAACCTTTTTGCGCGACTACGCCACCAGCGGCATGAAGGTGGAAGCGCTGGGTAACTTCCCAATCGAACGCGATCTGGTGGTCGATATGACCCACTTTATCGAAAGTCTCGAAGCTATTAAGCCTTACATCATCGGCAACAACAAAACGCCTGCTGACGGAGCTAATAAGCAGACTCCGGCACAGATGGCGAAATACCATCAGTTCTCCGGTTGCATCAACTGCGGCCTGTGCTATGCCGCATGCCCACAGTTTGGTCTTAATCCTGAGTTTATCGGCCCAGCAGCTATCACGCTGGCGCACCGTTACAATCTGGATAACCGCGACCACGGCAAGAAAGAGCGTATGCCGCAACTGAACGGTAAAAACGGCGTCTGGAGTTGTACCTTTGTCGGTTACTGCTCAGAAGTGTGTCCGAAGCATGTTGATCCTGCCGCTGCCATTCAGCAAGGTAAGGTCGAAAGTGCCAAGGACTTCATGATCGCTATGCTGAAACCGCAATGAGGGAGGCAACAATGACAACCAAGCGTAAAGCATACGTTCGCAGCATGCCTGCAAGCTGGTGGCAACGGCTCGGGTTTTATCGCTTTTACATGCTGCGCGAAATGACCGCCGCCCCGGCGGTATGGTTCAGCATTGTGCTGATCTATGGTGTTTTTTCGTTGAAACACGGCGCAGAAGGTTGGGCCGGATTTGTCAGCTTCCTGCAAAATCCGCTGGTGCTGCTACTCAACGTCGTTGCGCTAGTGGCGGCGTGCATTCACACCAAATCCTGGTTTGAACTGGCGCCAAAAGCCAGCATCATTATCGTAAAAGATGAAAAAATGGGGCCAGAGCCTGTTATCAAAGGGCTGTGGGCTGTAACCGTCATTGTCACGCTGGCTATTCTCGCCATCGCGTTACTATTCTGATTGGAGGGGAACAACGTGATTAATCCAACACCAAAACGTTCCGATGAGCCTCCCTTCTGGGGGCTGTTCGGTGCCGGTGGGATGTGGAGCGCCATTTTTTCGCCGGTGATTATCCTGCTGGTGGGCGTGCTGCTGCCGCTGGGGATGTTCCCCGACGCACTAAGCTACGAACGTATCATAGCTTTCTCCCAGAGCCTTATTGGGCGGCTGTTTCTGCTGCTGATGATTATTCTGCCGATCTGGTGTGGTTTGCACAGATTGCATCACCTGATGCATGACCTGAAAATCCACGTTCCGGCAGGGAAATGGGTATTCTACGGTCTGGCAGCCATCCTGAGTGTGGTGACAGTTATCGGAGTAGTGACATTGTAATCAACCATTAGTGCCTACTACTTGTGTAGAGCCCCTGACTGGGTTAGCTATCCAATCTGGTCAGGGGTTTTTTATGTGCCATTCACCATGACCACGGCTTCCCTCACCTTCCGTTCTGTCTGCCTTTCCCGCAGTTTCTGTGTTGCCCTCTTTTGTATCACCACAAACGTTTTGCACCAAATTGGTGATCACTTATCGTGCAATTTTGCATAGCTAATCTAGCTAAACAACGAAAATTCAACTAAATACAGATTGGCACTCTTATTGCAGTTTCATTTTATGAAACTAAAGTCCCATTTTATGAGACCACCCAATGTCAATATTAGAAACGACAGCCAAGATCCTCACCCTGATGGTGGAGCGGCAAAGCGGAGTTCGTATCAGTGATGTCATCACCCATCTTGGAATGCCAAAAAGCACAGCATCACGCGTCATGAGCCAGTTGGAATCTTATGGCTATCTTGAAAAAGATGATGTGCACGGCACCTTTTTACCGGGTCCACTGATTATGTCAGCCTCCCATTTAGTCAACCGTCAAATCTCTCTGAGCGATCATGTGGATGCCGCATTGCGCAATCTGTGTGAACGTACGGGGTATACCGGCTATATCTCTATACTCGATAACCAGGAAATTCTGGTGCTACGCGTTATCCATGGCCGTCAGGCGCTCCCTATCATCACTTGGCCTGGCTCACGCTCCCCAGCCTGGGGTACATCCACTGGACGCGCATTGCTGGCGCGTTTCTCTGATCGGCAATTGCATGATTTTTTTGCCAGCCCACAGGTGGTATCCCAACTCAGCGGCACCACGCAGGATGTCAGCATGCTAGCGGCCTCTGTGGCGCGCACCAGAGATGCAGGTTATGCCACGGCGGTCAATGAATCCGTGGCCGATACAGCTTCGGTAAGCTGTGCAGTAGGCGATCCAACCACCCAAGAAGCCATAGCGTTCTGCCTGTCATTTCCACAGCAGTTGGCCACTGCCGAAGAGTTGCAACGGATCGCAACATTACTGAAAGAGGCCGCCATCACCATTGCCCGTAAAACCGGCGATACCCAGGTGTCGGGCTCGTTTTAATTTGTCGTCACTGTCTATGCCAGGAGAGTCACCGTGAGTCAAACCCTCGATTCAGAAACACAACCGGATAAACACGAGCAACATCCACGTGCTTTTGCCCCAACCACGCTGCTATTGTTGCTGGTACTCAGCATCTTTGGTGCCGTGATCGGCGTCCAATTGCTCACGACATTGGGCGTGACGCCAAATACGTCGATTATTGGTGCAATGGCGGCGATGATCATCGCGCGAATTCCATTGCAATGCTTCGCCCGTTTTCGTTCTATCCATATCCAAAACCTAGCCCAGAGCGCCACCTCTTCCGCAACCTTTGGTGCAGCAAACTCGTTGTTGCTCCCCATTTCTATACCCTGGTTGTTTGGTCATGAGGAAATGGTGATGCCGATGTTTATCGGCGTGGCGTTAGCCATGTTGCTGGATGCCTGGCTGCTGTATCGCCTGTTCAACACCCGTATTTTCCCAGCTGAGGGCGCCTGGCCTCCCGGTATTGCAGCAGCGGAATCCATCAAGGCAGGCGATCAAGGTGGGAAACAAGCCGCACTGCTCGGCACTGGCATAGCCATCGGCGCGATCGGCTCCTGGTTTAAATTTCCCATGGCTGCGCTGGGCACTGCCTTTATCGGCAACATATGGGCGCTGGGAATGCTGGGCGTGGGCTTTCTGTTGCGCGGTTATTCACAACCGCTGTTCAATATTGATATCAATAAGCTCTATATTCCACACGGCGTCATGGCAGGTGCGGGTGTAATTGCCCTATTCCAAATCATCAAATTGATCCGTAAAAGCAAAAGTAATGCGCCCGTGGCCCATAACGCCAAGGACGAATTGCTGCCGGAAGCACAGAGTGAACAAATCGGAAAAACCATTCGTTTCGGCGCGTTAGGTTTTATGGCGATTTCGGTAATGATCGCATTGAGTAGCGGACTGTATGCTCATTTGTCGCTACCGTGGCTCATCGCCTTTATGGTCTACGCGGCATTCGCTGCTTTTCTGCATGAGATGATCGTAGGTCTCGCTGCCATGCACTCCGGTTGGTTTCCGGCATTTGCAGTGGCATTAATCACCTTGCTTATCGGTATCCTCATCGGATTCCCACCTGAAGCACTGGCCATGTTGTGCGGTTTCTCCGCCGCAACTGGCCCGGCCTTTGCTGACATGGGATATGACCTGAAAGCTGGTTGGATTTTGCGGGGTAAAGGCGTGCATTCCCGCTTTGAACTGGAAGGCCGTCGCCAGCAACTTTTCGCAGCCATGTTAGCATTTGTTGTCGCCATGCCGGTCGTGCTGTTTATCTTCCGCGACTATTTCTCTCAGGGCTTGGTGCCGCCCGTCGCCAAAGTGTATGTCGCCGCAATCAACGCCGGGGTATCGATGGATATCGCCAAATCACTGCTTATCTGGGCCATCCCAGGGGCCATTATCCAATTGATTGGTGGCCCAAGTCGCCAAATGGGTGTGTTGTTGGCAACCGGTTTGCTGATCAATAACCCGTTGGCAGGTTGGGCTGTCATGATCGGTATCACCATTCGTACCCTTGTTTTGCGCATAGGCGGCGACCCCATCCGTAACAAACTCGAAGTCTTGGCTGCGGGTCTTATCGCAGGCGATGCCTTGTTCAGTTTCTTCAATTCCGTCCTGCCAGGCGGGAAAAAGTAATCACGCAATATCAGGAAAATTTTTATGAGCTTACAACAAACATTACAGGTCTTTGAATTACTCGACAGTGCTTATGCTAGTGGTGAAAAAGTAAAAACCCTGTTGGCCGAATACCCACATATCGACGTGAGAGTGAAAGCCGTAAGTGGCCCAAGAGGCAGCACTGATTTTGTCAAAATCGTGATTCCAGGTACGCACGGTAAACGTGGCGGGGGTAACGCCCCCACACTGGGCATCGTGGGCCGTCTGGGTGGCATTGGCGCACGTCCGGGCCGTATCGGACTGGTATCAGATGCAGATGGTGCCGTTGCAGCTATCGCCAGCGCACTAAAGTTGGCAGAAATGCAACGTCAGGGCGACAGCTTGCCGGGCGATGTGATTGTCACCACCCATATCTGCCCTGACGCGCCAACACGCCCTCATGAACCGGTCGATTTTATGGATTCACCCGTGGAAACCGAGGACATGAATGAGCAAGAAGTATCCGATGAGATGGATGCCGTGCTCTCGATTGATACCACCAAGGGCAACCGCATTATCAATCACAAAGGTTTCGCAATCTCTCCCACAGTAAAAGAAGGTTATATCCTTCGTGTCTCGGACGATTTACTGCGCGTAATGGAAATGACTACCGGACTGTTGCCGGTAACCTTTCCTATCACCACGCAGGATATCACCCCTTATGGTAACGGTGTTTATCACCTCAACAGTATTCTGCAACCGTCTATCGCCACCACCGCACCGGTGGTGGGCGTTGCGATTACCAGTGTCAGTGCAGTGCCTGGATGCGGTACTGGCGCCAGCCATGAAACGGATATCGCGCTGGCATGCAAATTTGCTGTGGAAACAGCCAAAGAGTTTACGCGTGGAACCTGCCAGTTCTTTGATAAAAAAGAATATCAGCGCCTGCTGGATCTCTATGGTTCGCTAGCGCATTTACAAAAACGCCAGCCAGGAGTGTGACATGGCTATCCAGAAAATCGGTACGTTGACCATCGGTCAGGCACCTCGACGTGATATCACGCCGATACTGGAAGCGGCCCTTCCCAAGCACGTTACTTGCCTGCATGCTGGCGTGCTTGATGGCTTGGACGATGACGCGATTGCGGTACGTTTTACGCCACACTCCGGAGATGCATTGTTGACTTCACGTCTGTTGGATGGACGTGCTGTAGTGATGGGCAAACCTGCCGTCGGGGCAGCGTTACAGCAAAAGATCGATGCGTTAGAAGCACAGGGATGCGAGCTCATCGCCATCCTGTGTACGGGTGAGTTTCACGGTTTGCACAGTAAAAAAGCCTGGCTCGTCGAGCCAGATCGGATTTTACCGCCAACGCTGAATGCCCTAGTGGGATCACGTCGCGCTGGGATACTGGTACCACTCGCAGCGCAAGTAGCCAGTGAGTTGGAGAAATGGCGAGGTGCCGTGCAAACACCGGTGTTTGCCGTAGCGTCCCCCTATACCGCCAGCGAAAGCGAAGTGGCCACCGCCGCCCGCTCACTGGAAGCACAAGGCGCAGAGGTGATTCTGACCGATTGTATGGGCTATACCGATTGGCATCAGGCGGTTTGTACACGCCATGTAACCGTGCCCGTCGTGTTATCCAACAAATTGCTGGCGGATCTGCTGCGTAATTTGTTGTAAAAGGAGAAAATCATGAATGTGCTGTTATTGAGCAACTCCGTACTCCCCGGTAGTGGATATTTAGAATATGCACTGCCGGTATTGAAAACCCATCTCGGTAAGGGACGCAACGTGGTGTTTATCCCTTTTGCTGGTGTGACACAGAGCTGGGATGCCTACACCGAGAAAGTCCGTTTGGCATTAGCAGAACTGGCGCTGGAGATCACCGGCATTCACACCCTGAGCGATCCACTCGCAGCGATTACCGCAGCAGACATTGTCATGGTCGGGGGTGGCAACACCTTTAATCTGCTGAAACATTGCCGTGAGCGTGGTTTGCTTGCGCCTATCCGCCAGGCAGTGAAACGCGGTGCGCTCTACGTTGGCTGGAGTGCCGGTGCCAACCTGGCCTGCCCCACCATCCGCACCACCAATGACATGCCTATTGTCGATCCCGGCGGATTAGAAGCCCTGAACCTGGTGCCATTACAAATCAACCCTCACTTCACTAATGTGCTACCCGCTGGTCATCAGGGAGAAACGCGAGAGCAACGGTTACGTGAACTGCTGGTGATTGATCCCGCGTTGGAGGTGATCGGTTTACCCGAAGGCAATTGGATCTCGGTACAACATGGCCATGCACAATTAGGAGGTAACAATCCCACATTGTTGTTTAAAGCCAACTGCGCGGCAATTCCGCTGACTGCCAATCACCGTTTTTTCTGACGGAGGGAGATTATGCTGGGCATTATTCGGGTATTAACCCATGATGATCCCCACTTTGTGGAAGAGCATGGGCGTTTAATCCAACAAGAGTACGGTATCACCTCTGTCAGTCGTTGTATTGCCGATCAACCCAGGGGGATTTTTGATCTTACCAGCGAAGCGTTGGCCGTGCCGAAAATTGTGGCGTTAGGGAAAACGCTGGAAGCGCAGGGGTGTAGGGCGTTGTTTCTCAGTTGTGCCGCCGATCCGGGATTAACATCACTGCGAGAGGCCGTTTCACTGCCGGTGATCAGCGCGGGCAGTGCCTGCGCCAGCATTGCCGCCATGCTCAAACGCCCCGTAGCCGTGATGGGGATTGGCGAAACGGCTCCGACACCATTTCGTGTATTGTTGGGCGAGAACGTACGCTATGCGCGACCGCAAGGGGTAACAAACACCACGGATTTACTGGCACCTCACGGACGCGACAGTGCACTGGCCTGCGCCGAAGGCTTGTATCAGGAAGGCGTGGAAGTGATCGCATTCTCCTGCACCGGCTTTTCCACCATAGCGCTGGCAGATACCATCCGAACTCGGCTGGGTAACATTGCCATCGACGCAGTCAGCGCCGCGGGACTGTTTGCCAGCCAGCTCACGTAAGTCAGGGAAAACCAGACGACCTCCAAACGGCTTGCCTACGCGAGCCGTTTTTTTCGTGCTGATCAACCCAGTATTTTATTTTTAAACATAAAGAACACCGCCCCCAATAAACAGAGACCAACTCAGATAAAATCGGTGCGGAACGGCGCCTTCAAAATGACCATTGACAGAGCGTTGGCTGCACTCGCTATCCAGCCCATCCCTGAGCCTCACCGCTCACAAGGTCGTCGCAAACGCGGTTCAAAACGTGAGCATTTTTCCTGCAACTCGAATTATTTTGGATATAGCACAATCTTTGCAGACAGCTCTCTATTGCGCACTGCGTTGAATGGCTTTCCCCCCCGCCTCAACATCCTGACCAATACCACGAGTAGTATTGCAAGCGGTCAACGCGGAGAGCATCAGTAATGAGGCAAGAATAAGCACGCTTTTCTTGAACATGGTTATTTTCCTTCTCAAGGGAGAATAAAAGGGAAAGTAAAAATGTCGAGACGATCTCTATCGCCTTTAGTAAGCGTAGCCAATCCTGCTGAGATAAGCGTTTTTTGTTCCGGTTTCACTAAAAATAGGCGGCACACTGGCATTCACGCTTATCAGGAGCAACGTCATGACACTGTCAACGCCACAGAATGCAGATCTTGTTATCACCCGTGTATTGGATGCCCCCCGACATGCAATATGGCGTGCCTGGTCAGATCCTGAGTGGTTCAAAACCTGGTGGGGCCCCAAACCGGGAACAACTGAAGTTATCGCACTCAACCTGCAACCTGGAGGGGCATTTCATACCTTGATTCAGGGGCCTGGTGAATTTCGCAGCGAACTCATCGGATGTTTTTTGGAGGTGATTCCCCACTCTCGTATTGTGTTCACTTCTATGCTAACAGCAGGTTGGCGCCCGGCCACGCCCACATTGGCGTTTACCACACTCATTTCGTTATCTGACTATGCCTTGGGAAGCTGCTATACCGCTCAGGTTATCCATCAGGACGAAATCACGCGTGAACAACATGAAAAATCAGGTTTTTTTGAAGGATGGAACAGAGCTATCAGTCAATTGGACGAGGTCGCCTGTACACTACGCTAACAGACAAGGGGGGATGGCTTATAGGCCATATTCCCCCTATGATGGAAAACTGATCTCTTTTATTTAGATATGTAATGCGACGTTATTTTTCTGCTTCTCCCCAGCCAATACTGGGTATAAAACCTCAGGAGTGGGCGCTGATCCTGATCACTCTGGTGTGGGGAACCACTTTTTTAGTGGTTCATTTAGCAATGCAACACAGTGGCCCCCTGTTTTTTGTCGGATTACGCTTCACTACGGCCGGCGTTATAAGTCTTCTGGTCTTTAGACGCGTACTGTCGGGACTGACGATTCAAGAGTGCTATGCGGGTTTCGCCATAGGAACCAGTATTCTGCTGGGCTACGGCCTACAAACTTACGGTCTGCAAACCATCACCAGCAGTCAGTCTGCGTTTATTACCGCGCTGTATGTCCCTTTGGTACCGCTGCTGCAATGGCTGGTGCTACGGCGCCGTCCCGGCGTCATGAGTTTGGTAGGGATTGTTTTCGCTTTTGTCGGCCTGATATTGCTCGCCGGACCCGACGCGGGCCATTTGAGCATGAGCCAAGGCGAATGGGCTACGCTGATCAGTGCACTGGCGATTGCTGCCGAGATCATTCTTATTGGTCATTTTGCCGGAAAAGTCGATGTGCGCCGTGTGACTACCGTACAGTTGCTGACGGCGGGATTGCTATCACTGCTGCTCATGCCTGCAACCGGTGAGTCTCTGCCTGCATTTTCTTGGACTTGGTTGCTAGGCGGCCTTGGCCTCGGTGCTGCAAGCATTGTGATCCAACTGACCATGAACTGGGCACAAAAGTGCCGTATCACCTACGCGTGCCACCGTCATCTATGCCAGCGAGCCCGTGTGGGCAGGTATTGTCGGTCGTGTTGCTGGCGACCGTTTACCCGGTTTGGCCATCGTGGGCGCCGCATTGATTGTTATTGGGGTACTTGTCAGCGAATTGAAACCCACCCAGTGGCGACGTAGCAAAAAAGTGCCGGCGTGCGGCACAGAGAGTGAAGGGGTTTAACATGGGGTGTGAGCGCCTGAACATCCTCGCGTGTTAAGACGGCACCGCAGGAAAGCCCTGCTGTTTGGCAGTCAGCACCACGATCAGCGTCGCCATCAGCAGCACTAAAAGCGCTGGAGAGAATGCCGCAACGCCCAGGCGGTCCAGCAACAACCCACCGAGGATACCACCGCCTGCGATCGCCATGTTCCAAGCCGTCACCAGCATCGCTTGCGCCACATCGGCCGCATCTCCGGCTGTCTTGGCAATGGCGGTTTGAAACAACGTCGCCGCACCGCCAAATGCCAGTCCCCAAATCGCCACTGCTGTATAAACCACGACAGACATATCACTTGCCACACCAAGTGCCAGCGCAGACAGACCGAATAACACCGTACTGGTAAGCGTCAATGCACGCAAATGACGGTCAATCATAACACCGATGATCCAGATACCTAGAAACGAAGCGATGCCAAACACCAGCAGCACCACATCCGTCCGATCAACCATGCCTGCCGCGGCCAGAAACGGTGCGATATAGGTGTAAAGGATGTTATGCGCCAACACGAAGGACAATACTACGAACAGCACCGGACGTACCCCAGAGATGATAAACACAGACCCTAACGGCAACCGCTTGCCCACAGGTTGCCCTGCAAAGTCGGGAACCTGAAAACGTACCCATAGCATAAGCAGTACCGCCAATAGACTCATGAGGCCGAAACACATCCGCCAGCCTACCAGATTGCATAAAAACGTTCCTGCAGGTACGCCGAGCGAGAGCGCCAGGGGAGTGCCGACCATGGCGATAGCAATGGCGCGCCCCTTCTGATGGTCGGGTACCATACGCGCCGCGTAACCTGCCAGCAAGGCCCATAGCAACCCGGCAGATACCCCCGCCAGAAAACGCGCCACCATCGTGAGCATATAGCTGTCGGAGAATGTCGTGACGGTATTCGCGATCGCGAACCCCGCAATGGTCAACAGCAGTAACGAGCGCCGGCGCACACCTTGTGTGGCAGCCGTCAGTGGGATCGCAGCAACCAGTGAGCCGATAGCATAGAAGGTGACAGTTTGGCCAACCCATGCTTCTGATACCGCAAGTCCTTGCGCCATCTGCGGTAACAGCCCCGCAGGCAGGGCTTCGGTCAAGATAGTGATAAAAGCCGCCGTAGCCAACGCTAGCAGCGAAGCCAGAGGTAAACGCTCCTGTTGGCGGGATGTCATCTTGCTTCCTCCAGCACACCGTACACCGCGTCACGCAGGTCGGCCACGAAACGGCCCGACATACCTTCGTACAGTGTATTGGTAAAAGCCACTACACTCAGCCCCTGTGCACGATCCACGAACCAGGCATGGCCATAAGCCCCCCCCCAGCGCCAGGTTCCCAGTGATTCTGGCGAGGCCGCCAGTTCAGGATCGCGTAGAACAGAAAAGCCTAGGCCAAAGCCAAACCCTGGCGCATTGGGTAGCTCCAGTCCATGAGTTTGGTCGCGCCCCATCTCCTCAATCAGTTCACTGGGCAACAATGCACCGCCACCCCGACGCAAGGTTTCGAGCAGGCAAAGGATGTCTCTGGCCGTACCCGCCATGCCTGCACCACCTGAAGGAAAGGCTTCAGCGTTGAAAATACGCGCCGGGCTATAAGCAATACCGACCGCCCCCTCAAAGGCAGAAACAGTTTCGCCTTCCCCCAACTTATGGGGCTGCGGTGTGTCATTCACATAGGCCGTTGCCACACGTTGCGGATCGTTAACGACGAAGCCGGTATCCACCATACCCAGCGGACCGGTCACAAGTTCACGTACCGCCTTGTCCAGTGACGTGCCATGAACACGCGCAATCAAGGCTCCCAGCACATCCGTCGCCAACGAATACCCCCAGGCTGTGCCCGGCGCATACAGCAGCGGCACACTGGCAAGGCGACGCAGATTCTCATCCAGAGTGATGCCGGAAGCGTCCATACCATCCGATACCCCAGCCCGTGCGTAGGAACCGTGCGCATCAGTCTCGAAGAAGCGGTAGCTGAGACCCGCAGTATGACTGAGCAACTGCCGTACGGTGATCTGCGCCGCTGAGCCATTGGTCAACCGAGGCTGGAATTCGGGCAGCCAGCGAGAGATGTCGTCATCCAGACCAAGTTGTCCCTGAGCCACCAGAACCAACGCCGCAGTCGACACGATGGGTTTACTCACCGAAGCCAACCGAAAGATTATACCTGGCTCCATCGGATGTAAGTGTTCACGATCGGCCCAGCCAGCGGCCTGCTGGTAAATTAACTCACCGTTGTGTGCCACTAATACAACGCTCCCCACCAGACGATGTGTATCCAGCGCCTGCTGGGTAACATCCTGAATGCGGGTGGAGAGATGCGCAGAGAGAACGCCTGAGCGCAGGGAAAAGAGAGGAGTTGTCACGGTAAAGTCCTTGGTTTCATCAGTTGTTAAATCGGGCATGCTTTGACGATAGAGAACTTGTGACTCAAGAAAAAGACGGATACAGTTCCTTGGTATGCGGAACAAAATGTCCGCAATTGGAGAGCAATATGGACAGCCTTAACGGTTTTGTGGTGTTCGTACAGGTGGCGGAAACGCGCAGCTTCGTGGCAGCAGGACGGCTGCTGGGCGTATCCGCATCGGCCGTCGGCAAGAGCGTGGCGCGTCTGGAAGAAAAGCTGGGCGTGCGCCTGTTCCACCGCAGCACGCGTAACATCACACTGACGGCCGAAGGCACACTGTTTCTGGAACGCTGTCGGCGCATTCTGTCTGAAATCGAAGCCGCAGAGCAGGATCTACAGGCCAACGGCACACCGCGCGGACGCTTGCGGGTAAGCCTGCCTCTGGTCAGCACGCTGGTATTACCGGTACTCAGTGAATTTATGCATGCCTATCCTGAGATCGAGCTGGATCTCGACTTCACCGACCAGATTGTCAATGTAATCGAAGAAGGTTTTGATGCTGTAGTGCGCACAGGCGAGCCCAACGACTCACGTCTCACCGCTCGTCGGCTTGGTACATTCAGTTCGCTACTGGTCGCTTCTCCAGACTATCTGGCACGGCATGGCACACCACAGGTGCCCACCGATCTTCTGCGACACCGATGCCTGCACTATCGCTTTCCTCACAGCGGAAAGCTCGAGCCTTGGGCGCTGCGTCTTGCCCCTGGTGAACCGCAGTTGCAACTGCCAACGGCGATGATTTGCAACAACATTGAGACGCGTGTGTGCTTCGCACTGCAAGGATTGGGCATCGCCTATTTGCCGGACTTCTCTATCCGCAACCTGTTGGCCGAAGGCCGGTTACAGCCCATTCTGGTCGACCATGTGGAACGCACAGGCGTTTTCCACGTACTGTGGCCAGCGAGCAAGCATCCGTCACCGAAAGTACGCGTGCTGGTGGACTTCCTTTGCGAACGGGTATTTCCTGGTTCGTAAGCACAAGCGTCAATATCTGAAAGCACGCGGCGCCTTAACACAGGCCAAAGACAGAACGGGCGGCGAACGAGGGTATATACCCGTCATACTTCAAGTTGCAGGTGCGTTGGCTGCTCTCAGTCACCCGAATCACCTACCTGAGTAGGCTCATCGGGATTCCTTCGATTGCCGCCTTCCTGCACCTCGAATTATTTTGGGTATAGGCGTCATTCTGGACAAAAAAAACCGCCAGCAAAGCCGACGGTGTTTTTTGGCAGGGAAGTGTTTATTTCACGCGAGAGACATATTCGCCAGAACGCGTATCCACTTTAATCACTTCGCCAATCTGAACAAACAACGGCACTTTTACCACGGCACCGGTGGTCAAGGTTGCCGGCTTACCGCCAGTCCCTGCTGTATCGCCCTTCAGACCCGGATCGGTATCCACGATCTCCAGTTCCACGAAGTTTGGCGGCGTTACCGAAATCGGTTGGCCGTTCCACAAGGTAACGATACATTCGGCTTGATCCAGCAGCCATTTGGCGTTGTCGCCAACAGCTTTGGCATCAGCGGCCAGTTGTTCAAACGTTTCATTGTTCATGAAATGCCAGAACTCACCGTCGTTATACAGGTAGGTCAGGTTCATATCGACCACATCGGCACCTTCGGCGCTGTCGGTAGATTTGAAGGTTTTTTCAATCAGTTTGCCGGTCAGCAAACGGCGCATTTTAACGCGCGCGAAAGCCTGCCCTTTACCTGGCTTAACGAATTCACTGGATTCGACAGCGTAAGGCTCGCCTTCAAACATGATTTTAAGACCGGAACGAAAATCGTTGCTAAAATAAGTCGCCATAAAGGCCCTCTACTATTTGATACTGGTACTCAGCCAAAAAATGGCACACATTGTAACCCTAAAACCCCATCCCAGAGAAGATTGGTTGCATCAACTTGCGGATGTCATTACCGATCCTCTCCAACTTTTGCACTTTTTGGCGCTGGAAGACCACCCTCAGCTACGTAAAGGAGCGGAAGCGCGCACGCTGTTTCCGCTGCGCGTGCCTTGGTCATTTGCCGCACGGATGCGCAAAGGGGACCCTCTCGATCCGCTATTGTTACAAGTGCTGACCGCCCAGGATGAATTTGCGATAACGCCGGGATTCAGCGTCGATCCGCTCGATGAACAGCAAAGCGTGGTGCCTGGATTGCTGCATAAATACCACAACCGTGCATTGTTGTTGGTTAAAGGCGGCTGTGCGGTCAACTGTCGCTATTGCTTCCGTCGCCACTTTCCTTATCAGGATAACCAAGGCAATAAGAGTAACTGGCGTCAGGCGCTGGACTACATTCGCCAGCATCCTGAGCTGGATGAAATAATCTTCTCCGGTGGCGACCCACTGATGGCGAAAGACCATGAGTTAGGCTGGCTTATCAGCGAACTGGAGAGCATTTCCCATGTGCAACGCTTGCGCATTCACAGTCGGTTGCCGGTCGTTATCCCAGCGCGTATTACTGAGACGCTGTGTCAGCACTTATCGCAAACGCGTCTTAGCGTGTTGCTGGTAACACATATCAACCATGCTAACGAGATAGACCACGAACTGAAAGAAAGTATGGCACGTTTGCGTCAGGCTGGCGTTACCCTGCTAAATCAAAGCGTATTACTGCGTGGAGTGAATGATAACGCCTCGACGCTTGCCTCCCTGAGCAACGCATTGTTTAACGCGGGCGTGTTGCCCTACTACCTGCATGTGCTGGATAAAGTGCAAGGCGCTGCGCATTTTCTGGTTAGCGATGAGGAAGCACGAGATATCATGAAAAAACTGCTATCTCAGGTATCCGGCTATCTGGTGCCACGTTTGACGCGCGAGATTGGCGGGCAAGCCAGCAAAACACTGCTGGATTTACAGTTAATTAAGAACGGCTAGAACAAAGCATCCACAGGTGGCTTGGCTATTATCCGCCTGTGGATGCCTGTCACTTATGGGCAGTGATAAACCTGCCCAACCAGCTTGCTATCAAGTGGGGCGAAGCTCGACCAGAAACTTTCGCTGGAGCTGGTGGCCCCATAAATAACGTTGCCACCTAGCGCCGCTGCCTTGTTACGCAGATCGTTGGCCGCGCCGCGCTGAGCATTTCCCTCATCATGTCCTGTTAACCAGGTAGATTGCGAGCCTGTCACCTGACCCACCAGACGACATTCACTGCCGGGTTGCTTATCGGTAAACTTGACCGACTGCCCGGCTGAATTCAATTCTTTGCTGGTACTGCACCCTGCCAGTAAAACAGCCACGGCGATGCCCAGTAAAGCACGTTTCTGCATACGTCCCTCCATGTTGGTGACAAAAGGGGAGATATATTCCCCCCTATCGGCGTCCACTACTCAGGCGCGCCAGTTTTTAAAGCGGTTAATCAAACCGTTAGTCGAACTGTCGTGGCTGCTCACCGGCTGGTCATTTTCCAATTCCGGCAAAATACGGTTGGCCAGTTGTTTGCCCAATTCGACACCCCACTGATCGAAAGTATAGATATTCAGAATCGCACCCTGTGTGAAGATCTTGTGTTCATACAGAGCGATAAGCGCACCCAAGCTGTAGGGCGTTATCTCACGCAACAAAATGGAGTTGGTTGGGCGATTGCCTTCAAACACTTTGAACGGTGCTACATGCTCAACTTGTTTCGCCGTTTTTCCCTGCGCGGCAAACTCAGCTTCCACCACATCACGGGATTTGCCAAATGCCAGCGCTTCTGTCTGAGCGAAGAAATTCGAGAGCAACTTATCATGGTGATCGCCCAGCGGATTGTGACTCACGGCTGGGGCGATGAAATCACAAGGCACCAGTTTGGTCCCTTGGTGAATCAACTGGTAAAACGCATGCTGCCCGTTAGTGCCCGGTTCGCCCCAGATAATCG
The DNA here is from genome assembly GCA_015548865.1 of Serratia marcescens. GTDB lineage: Bacteria > Pseudomonadota > Gammaproteobacteria > Enterobacterales > Enterobacteriaceae > Symbiopectobacterium > Symbiopectobacterium marcescens_A. The sequence continues at coordinate 25,653 of JADMXW010000030.1, forward strand.
GCCCGGTTTGATAGGTAACCGGATTGCCATCGCGATCGACATACTTACCGTTGGACTCCATGTTGCCCTGCTGAAAGTAGGCCGCAAAACGGTGCATGTACTGATCGTAAGGCAGAATCGCCTCTGTTTCCGCGCCAAAGAAATTGTTGTACCAGATTCCGATCAGCGCCAGCAGAACCGGCAGATTTTTCTCGATAGGCGTGGTGGCAAAGTGCTGATCCATGGCGTGCGCGCCGCTCAACAATTGCTCAAAATTGTCAAAACCAATGGAGAGGATAATTGACAAGCCGATAGCAGACCACAACGAATAGCGACCACCGACCCAATCCCAGAATTCAAACATGTTGGCAGTATCAATACCGAATGCGCTGACCGCACTGGCATTAGTGGAGAGCGCGGCAAAATGCTTGGCAATATGTTGCTCATCCTGCGCGGCGTTCAGGAACCAGTCGCGCGCAGAATGAGCGTTGGTCATGGTTTCCTGGGTGGTGAAGGTTTTTGAGGCCACCAGCACCAGCGTAGTTTCCGGATTCAGTGTTTTAAGGGTTTCGGCGATATGTGTACCATCGACGTTGGACACGAAGTGCATGTTAAGGTGATTCTTAAACGGCCGTAGCGCTTCCGTCACCATGAAGGGGCCTAGATCCGAACCACCAATGCCGATATTCACCACATCGGTGATGGCCTTGCCAGTATAACCTTTCCAACTACCGCTGATGATGCGTTCACTAAAGCCTTTCATCTTCTGCAATACCGCGTTCACTTCCGGCATCACATCTTTGCCATCCACCAGAATCGGCGTATTGCTACGGTTACGCAGCGCAACGTGCAAAACAGCGCGATCTTCGGTGCGGTTGATCTTTTCACCGGAGAACATAGAGGCAACGGCCTCGCTCAACTGCGTTTCACGTGCAAGATCGAGCAACTTATCCAGCGTTTCTTGGGTAATACGGTTTTTGGAGTAGTCCACCAGCATCAGGTCATCAAATGTGGCAGAAAAGCGTGAGAAACGATCCGGGTCCTGAGCAAACAGTTCACTGATTTGCACCTGTTCCATCACGGAAAAATGCTGTTGCAGAGCGCGCCATGCGGCAGTTTGGCTGGGATTGATATTTTTCATAACAACACTCTTGTCTCCGATAATAAAATCGCTAAGGCTGAATCGATTGTATCCCTTAAACCATCACTTGCGCTCCCTTTTCTTGCTATACCCATCATACTTCACGTTGCAGATACGTTGGCTGCGCTCGTTATTAGGGCCAGAGCAAGCACTGTTCAAATTTGTTCCAGACAAATTTGTCTCTCACTGGCCGGCTTCCTGCAACGCGAATTATTTAGTGTGAAATACGCATTAACTCCGCGTTTGCGGGTTGACAGCCGCAAGATAACCCGTTATTTGTAAGCGTGAACTTGTGCATCCACGCCGAAGGCGGTTGCATAAGCCAGAAGAGGAGCACCGCCCAGGTAGTTTATCCGAGGATCCGTAAATCCAGTGACGATAAACCAGGGGGAGCGGTGCCGAGATGATGTGTTAAACGGGAACGACATCATCGACTACAGGGGCTGAATCCTCTGGGTTGTCACCAGCAACGTGCATGCACACTAAAACTGCACGTTCAGCAAGGTGGAGCGCTTCTGGGTGTATCGTAGTGACGCTTACTTATCTACGCCTGCTCCCTGCTTACCGCTCTTTCCTTGTGCCAAGGCTGATTTTATGGACGGCTGATGTGCGATATCCATCGCCACAGCGCCCCTGACACGAGGTGTTTTTTATTTATGTCTACAACAACTTCTTTAAGAATCGCTAAATTTGGCGGCACAAGCGTGGCCGATTTTGACGCCATGAATCGCAGTGCTGATATTGTACTTTCCGATCCCGCAGTGCGCGTTGTCGTACTCTCCGCTTCTGCTGGCATCACCAACCTGCTGGTTGCATTAGCGGAAGGGGTGTCGCAAGAGCACCGCGATGCCCACTTGGAAAAAATTCGTCACATCCAATATGCCATTATCGATCGTCTGAGTAATCCGCAGGTGATCCGTGAAGAGATCGATCGCATGCTGGAAAATGTGGCGCGCCTGTCGGAAGCCGCAGCGCTCGCGACGTCTAACGCGTTAACAGATGAATTGGTCAGCCACGGCGAATTGATGTCAACGCTGCTGTTCGTTGAAATCCTGCGCGAACGCCAAATCAGCGCCGAGTGGTTCGATGTGCGTAAAATCATGCGTACCAACGATCGCTTTGGCCGCGCAGAGCCGGATTGCGACACGCTGGGCGCATTAACGCGCAGCCAGTTGCAACCGCGTCTGGCAGAGAGTCTGATCATTACACAAGGGTTTATCGGCAGTGAGGCCAAAGGCCGCACCACCACTCTGGGTCGCGGTGGCAGCGATTACACCGCAGCGCTTCTGGGCGAAGCGTTAAACGTTGACCGCATTGATATCTGGACTGACGTCCCCGGTATCTACACCACCGATCCTCGTGTGGTGCCCACAGCGCACCGTATCGACCAAATAACCTTTGAAGAAGCAGCTGAAATGGCGACCTTTGGTGCCAAAGTGCTGCACCCCGCCACCCTGTTGCCCGCCGTACGCAGTGATATTCCGGTATTTGTTGGTTCCAGTAAGGATCCTTCTGCCGGTGGCACGCTGGTGTGCAATAAAACAGAAAACCCGCCGCTGTTTCGCGCGCTGGCACTGCGCCGTAAACAAACACTGCTCACATTGCATAGCCTGAATATGCTGCACGCACGCGGCTTTCTGGCAGAAGTATTCAGTATTCTGGCGCGCCACAACATTTCGGTAGACCTTATTACCACGTCGGAAGTGAACGTAGCGCTGACGCTGGACACCACTGGCTCCACCTCTGCGGGTGATGGCCTGCTCTCCAGCGCCATGCTGACAGAACTCTCTTCCCTGTGCCGCGTCGAGGTGGAAGAGAACCTGTCGCTGGTTGCGCTTATCGGTAATCAGCTTTCTCAGGCGTGTGGTGTTGGCAAAGAGGTGTTTGGCGTACTGGAGCCGTTTAACATTCGCCTGATTTGCTATGGCGCCAGCAGCCATAACCTGTGTTTCCTGGTGCCAGGCAACGACGCTGAACGCGTGGTGCAGACGCTACACCACAGCCTGTTTGAATAGCGCCCTGCCAAGGCGAAAAAAAATCTGCCTTTAGGCTGGTGAGATTGCTGACAAACCCTTTTCGACATGTCCGTGTTTCCCGGCGAATCACGGACGTTGTCATCAGTCCTCCTCCCACCGTCATTCCTGACTGTCCCGTCATTTCCGCGAAGGCCGGAATTTCTCACAGGCTAAACGCGTTGTTTCTGCCTGAGATCCCCCCGCTTTTGCGAGGATGATGAGGAGTAAAGTGAGGTTGTCGGTAATCTCGGTTTTTTTATCTGGACCATCATAATGATAAGGATTGATATTTTATGCTCGCCATACTGACTCGGCTGTTTCCGTTATGGGCCGTTTTGCTCTCCGTCGCCGCCTATGCGTCACCAGACACCTTTACGGGTATCAGTCCTCATATCAGCACGCTGCTGATGCTCATTATGTTCGCCATGGGCGTCACACTGCATATTGGGGACTTTAAACGTGTGCTCACCCGCCCAGCGCCTGTTGCTGCGGGTATATTCCTGCACTATCTGGTGATGCCACTCGCCGCCTGGGTATTGGCGCGCGCGTTTAACATGCCGCCAGACCTCTCGGCGGGTATGGTGCTGGTGGGCAGCGTTGCCAGCGGCACCGCTTCAAACGTGATGATCTACCTGTCTAAAGGCGATGTCGCCCTGTCAGTAACTATTTCCTCCATCTCCACGCTAGTCGGCGTCTTTGCCACGCCGCTGCTGACCCGGCTCTACGTTGATGCCGCCATCAGTGTCGACGTAATGGGTATGTTGCTCAGCATCCTGAAGATCGTGGTGATCCCGATCGGCGCAGGGCTGATTATTCATCACCTGTTCAGCGGCGTGGTGAAGCGTATCGAGCCTTATCTGCCAACGCTTTCAATGGTGTTTATTCTGGCGATTATCAGCGCGGTTGTCGCTGGAAGCCAGAGCCATATTGCTTCCGTCGGTTTTATGGTGATTATTGCCGTCATCCTGCACAACGGCATTGGCTTATTGGGTGGCTACTGGGGTGGCAGATTGTTTGGTTTTGATGAATCTACCTGCCGTACATTGGCTATCGAAGTCGGCATGCAGAACTCCGGTCTTGCCGCCACTCTGGGCAAGATGTACTTCTCTCCTCTGGCCGCACTGCCCGGCGCGCTGTTCTCCGTCTGGCACAACCTTTCCGGCTCACTGCTGGCAGGATACTGGTCAGGTAAATCTCTGGAAAAAGAGAAACAGTAACAAGCGCCCCAAGCCAACCCCTCCTCACCTGAATAGGGGTTGGCACATTTTGAATATAACGTGGCACAGCTTGCGAGTGACGCAGCAGCCGAGGTTAAGATAGGCTTTTCCGGTGACTTTTTAACCTTTCGACGCTGCTGCAATCCGGTTCCAACCATCCTGGTGGTGCTCGGGCGCTCAGCAAGGATTCCACCATGAAAAAATTCGACATTGATAAGCGCAGTCCGGTGATGGTTACCGGAGCAACAGGCTATGTTGCAAGTTGGATAGTGAAACGGTTATTGGAAGAAGGTGTTACCGTCCATGCCGCAGTACGAGATCCCTCAGACCGAAACAAAGTACGTCACCTCGATGCATTAGCGGCCACACTGCCAGGCACCCTGCGTTATTTCAAGGCAGATCTACTAAATAAAGGTTCCTATGCTGAGGCTATGGCGAATTGCAGTATCGTCTTTCACACAGCGTCTCCCTTCATGCTCGCCATTAAAGATCCCCAAAAGGAGTTGGTTGAACCTGCACAGTTAGGCACCCGTAATGTTCTTGAAACGGCTAACCAAACCGCATCTGTCACACGCGTTGTGGTGACCAGCAGTTGTGCCGCGATATATTCTGATAATGCGGATCTGGAAAACACCCCTGACGGTGTATTCACTGAAGCAGCGTGGAACACCCGTTCGTCCCTACAGCACATCCCTTACGCCTATTCCAAAACCGTGGCGGAACAGGAAGCATGGAATATCGCTAAGCACCAGTCCAGGTGGCAGTTGGTTGTTATCAACCCGAGTTTCGTCATTGGCCCAGGCATCAAGCCTAACGGCACATCAGAGAGCTTCAATATCGTTCAGCAGATGGGAAATGGTCGAATGAAGGCTGGCATCCCTGATATCGGCCTCGGCGCAGTCGATGTACGGGATTTGGCAGAAGCTCACTTACGAGCAGCCTATTTACCCGAGGCAGAGGGACGCCACATCATTTCGGGCCACAATACGTCCTTGCCCGAGATTGCCAGGGCACTGTTACCCGCTTTCAATGCCTATCCAGTGCCACGCCGTACGCTGCCTAAATGGCTGGTCTGGCTGATGGCTCCGTTGGTAGATAAATCGACAACACGCAAATTTATATCGCGCAACGTTGACTTCCCATGGCGTGCAGACAACAGCAAGAGTGTTAAGGAACTCGGCATGGAATACCGCCCGTTAGAAACGTCAATTCAAGACATGTTCCAACAGATGATAGACAATGATGTGATTCCGCGGCGCTAATGACCGACCGCCAGACAGAGAGGGGACATTGATGAAACACGCTACACACTTCACCCTTCAGCCCGGCTGGCGGTTGCTGCTCACCGACATGGGCGTAGATTCGGCACAGGTGCTCCGCCTCGCCAACCTTCCTGCAGACCTGTTCTTACGGCCTGACATCACGGTTGCACCCGCTCAGTTTTTCGAATTATGGCACGCTATAGAACAGGTATCGGGAGATGCACATACGCTTCCGCTCACAATAGGCCAGGCAATCTCCGTTGAGGCATTCGCCCCCCCCCCATTTTTTCCAGCCTGTGCAGCCCAAATCTCAACGTGGCCTATCAACGCTTGGCGACATTCAAAAGACTGATTGCTCCGATGACGTTGACCGTTGATATCACAGCGCGGCAAACATCCGTAACACTGCAATGTTATGCACACGTTGGCATTATCCCGCATAGCCTGGCAATGACAGAAATGGTGTTCTTGACGGCACTGGTCAGGCTCGCCACACGCCATCGCATCATCCCACGCGAAGTGATCTTACCCGAACTTCCCAAGCCAATTGAACGCTACACAGAATACTTCGGCATCAGACCCAAAAACGGTAAAACAATCCGTGTGTCCTTTTCTAAAGAAGATAGCCTCCGCCCCTTTTTAACGGCTAACGAGCCTATGTGGGCGTTTTTTGAATCTGGCTTGCGTCAGCGCCTAGCGACCCTGGATTTAACGGCAACAATGAGCGATCGCGTCAAGGCGGTATTGTTGGAAGGGCTCCCCGCGGGGCAATGTACTGTTGAGGATGTCGCAAAACAATTGGCGGTAAGTAAACGTTCGCTGCAACGGCAATTAAGCGAGGAGTCATCGACGTTTAAAGCCATCCTCAATGCCACCCGGCAGCAACTGGCATTGCACTATCTGAATAAACCCGCCATCAGACAAACGGAGATCGGCTTCTTGCTAGGGTTTCAGGACGTTAACTCCTTTATTCGGGCATTCAAAGGGTGGCAAGGAACAACACCCGGAGCGTATCGGCATGGTGCGCAGCAAAACGAAAGAACGCCAACATAGCCTACGCATCAATGTTAACAAAATGATGCCAATAGGTTCCTATTATATTAATCCTCCTATTTTCATCACTTTTCCCCTTTTTTTGTACATCCCGCACGGCACCTGCGTTTGTCATATTTTGTCACAATTAAAACGTGAGTTACTTCACATAATTATTTAACTAACAATATTTAGAAAAACCGATTCAAATCAATAAGCATGTCATTTTCATCCCGCGTTTTTTATCAGTAGGGCTATGATCGCTCATAACCCTGTAACCCATAGGGATTACACTGATTACATCTCCCCTTCAGACACCTATTAAGTTGTAAGGAAAACGGATGAAGACCAAAACGTCGTACGGCCTGAACTGGCTTGCTTTGGCGATTATTCTGCTTGTCGCCGTCTTTTTTTGGCACCTGTCTCCACCAACTGGCCTAAGCGCACCTGCCTGGCACTCTGCGGTTCTTTTTGTCGCGACTATCGTCTCCATTGTGGCTAACGTGCTACCCATCGGTGCCATTGGTATCATCAGTATGACGCTGTTTGCGCTGACGGCTGCCGCAGGCGATACCAGTGCCAGCGGTGCTATCCAAACCGCGTTGAGCGATCTGAATAGCGCCTTGATTTGGCTTATCGTCGTAGCGTTTATGATCGCACGCGGTTTTATCAAGACCGGACTGGGCCGGCGCATTGCGTTACAGATGATTCGCCTGCTGGGGAAGAGAACGCTTGGGTTGGCCTACGGCCTGGCTTTTGCCGATCTGGTGCTATCCCCCGCCATGCCAAGCAATACGGCACGCTGCGGCGGCGTTATCTACCCGATTGCAGATTCATTGGCGCGCAGTTTCGACTCCAAACCGGAAGACGCCTCGCGCAGCAAGATCGGGACATTTCTGGTGGTCTGCATCGGCAACGTCAACGATATTACCGCCGCGCTGTTTATGACCGCCTACACCGGCAACTTGCTGGCAGTGAAGCTGGCAGCCAACGCGGGCGTACACATTACCTGGGGCAGTTGGTTTCTGGCTGCCGTTGTGCCTTGCCTGATCTCTCTGATGATTATTCCACCGCTGGTGCTGTGGTTGACTAAACCGGAAATCCGCCACACGCCTGATGCGCCTAAACTGGCGATTAGCGAACTGGAGAAAATGGGGCCGATGGCGCGTGGTGAATGGTTGATGGCCTTTACCGTGCTACTGCTGCTGGTGCTGTGGATTTTCGGCGACACGCTGGGTGTTGATGCCACCACCGCCTCCTTCGTTGGCCTCTCCTTTCTGCTGTTAAGCGGCGTACTGCGCTGGGAAGACATCAAAAGTGAAAAGGGGGCATGGGATACCCTGATCTGGTTTGCAGCACTGCTGATGATGGCCAATCAGCTTAAAAAACTGGGCTTCACCACCTGGTTTGGCGATCTGATTGGCGGCAGCGTCGGTCACTTGATGGCTGGGACCAGTTGGGTTCTGGTGCTACTGCTGCTGAACGCCGCCTACTTTTATACCCACTATTTCTTTGCCAGCGGCAATGCGCAGATCGCCGCGCTCTACGCTGTGTTCCTGAGTGTGGGGATTAACCTAGGGATACCGCCGATGCCGATGGCGCTGATGCTGGCATTCACTAGCAGCCTGTACTGCTCACTGACACAATATACCCATGCACGTGGCCCGATTCTGTTTGGCGCGGGCTATGTTCCCACCGCCGTATGGTGGCGCTCCGGATTCATTATCAGTCTGGTGAATCAGGCTGTATTTATGACCGCGGGATTGCTGTGGTGGAAAGTCGTCGGGCTGTATTGATTCCGACACGCTGCGCCAGATGATCGGCGCAGCAAGCTTAATGCTCACGGACACGCCTTCAAGAGCGCCATACACTCTTGCTTAGCGACCTTCCCCTCTACTACCGCATTCTTCAAGGTCAAACTGGCCATCGGGAAACACGGTAATACCGGGGAAATAGAAAGGATCAAAACGAATAAGACAGGCTTCCCACCACGCTGCGCTCTGCGCCAAAGTAGCAGTAATCCAGTGAGTTACAGGCACCAACGTAGCGTTTGTCCGTCAGGTTATTGACGTTCAACTGTGCACTCAGCCCCTTTAAACCCACCTTGGAGAGATCGTAACCCACCGCCATATCCACCAGCGTGTAAGAAGGTAACGTATGGGTGTTGGCACGATCGCTCACCACGCCGTTCACATAGCGAACGCCGCTCCCCAGCGTTAAACCGTCCAATATTCCACTCGTGACGTCATAGCTCACCCAGGCACTGAGTTGATTACGCGGTGCATATATTGCCCGCTTGCCCTGCTCGCTGGCCGTTTCGCTTTTTTTATAACGAATATCGTTATAGCTGTAGGCCGCCTGAATGCTCAGATTATCAGTAATATGAGTTAACGCTTCCAGTTCGAGCCCTTCCGATTCAATCTCACCAATGGCACGGTATGGATCAATAGGTTGGGTTTTCGTCGCTACGTTGGTCTGGTTGATGCGATACAGGGAAACGCTGTACTGATCTTGCGTACCTACGGGCTGATATTTCAGCCCAGTTTCCCACTGTCTTCCTTCCATCGGTTTAAGCAGTGAGCCGTTAGCATCGGTAAAGTTAGTGGGCGTAAATGCCGTTGAGTAGCTAACGTAGGGAGCCACGCCACTGTCAAACAGGTAAAGCAGTGCCGCACGTTTGCTGAAATGGCCTTCATCCAATTCGCTCCGCGCCGCGGTATTTTGGTTAGTGCTCGATATTTTGACCGCATCATAACGGCCACCCAGCGTCAGACGCCAGCGATCCAGGGAGATCTGATCCTGAGCATAGAACCCAGTTTGTTGCAGCTTGTGTTTTTCAAGCGTAGCCGGATACCAAGCAAGCGGCCCACCACCATAAACGGGATCAAACGCATTCAGATTAGAGAAAAGCCCCTGAGGCCAGTTGACATCATTTTGACGCTGCTGATAATCCATCCCCACTAACACGCGGTGGTTCAGAATGCCCGTATCAATGCTGCCATCCAATTGATTATCCAGCGTCCACGCTTTGAGCTTTTCGCGCGCACCTTGATAGTAACGGATCAGCTCATCGCTATTCCCCGACCAACCATAACCATAGACCTGATCCAAGTGCACTCGGCTTTCCAGATAACGCACTTTCTGGCGCACCGACCAGCCGCTATCAAAGTTGTGCTCAATGTTGTAACCGACCATATTCTGACGACGATCGTATTTTTCGTCGTTCTTCTCACCATCGTAAAAGCCGTTCGAAATATAGCGGCCATTGTGCGGTACAACCGATCCTTCATATGGCACACCCGAGTGGCTCCCCCCTTCCGGATCGCGATGCAGGTACGCCATCAGATCAAGACGCGTTTTATCGCTGATGCGCCAGGTCAAACTTGGCATCAACGCATAACGCTCTTCTTTAGTGGTGAATTGCGTCTCTGCCTTGCGCACGATCCCTCCGAGACGGAATGCTACGCGATCGTCATCGTCCAGTGGACCTGTCACATCAAATGCGGCACCACGCTGGGCATTATTACCGGCAAACAGTTTGATCTGACCGCTTTGCTCGAAGGACGGGCGGCGTGAACTCAGTGCCACGATGCCTCCCGGAGAAGCGCGTCCATACAGCACCGAAGCCGGACCACGCACGACTTCCATGCTTTCAAGGAACCAAGGGTCAACCACCAACGAACTGTGTGAGTTAGTATCACCCATGATTTTCAGCCCATCGAGAAATACGTTGTCTAAGCTGCCATCTGAAAAGCCACGCATCACGATGTAGTCAAAACGGTTGGTGCCCCCAACCTGGTTGTTGTACACACCCGGTGTATAACCCAACGCTTGACGCACATTGGTTGCGCCTTGTTGTAGCATCTGCTCGCGCGTGACAATAGAGACTGACTGGGGCGTTTCAATATCGGGCGTTACCAGCTTGGTGGCCCCACTTTGTACCTGAGAGGTCACTACCAACGTATCTGGCTTGCTCGTTGTTGAATTGTCCGTTGCTAAATTAACGTTATCCAGCGCCAACGCGCCGCCGGCAAACCCGCTTGCCAGATAGCCGACCACCAGCGCTAACCGTGTTTTTCTCATCACGCTCCTCTCCACCTAACCCGATCTTGTAAATGCGAATTATTACCGTTTTCATGCAAGAGCAAGCTATGCGCGCTGACAGGTTACGTATGCGCAGTGACAAAAGTGCTCATGCCGGGAAACCTGGAGTGGCATAAACACTGTTTAACCGCTATGCGCGTCTCTGGGAGAAAGGTACATCGCTGGGGGCAATGCCATAGTGTCGCCGAAAGGCGGTGGCAAGATTGGTAGCATGCTGATATCCCGACATCCATGCCGCTTGCTGTACTGGATACCCCTGCTCCAGTAAACGGTAGGCCAGTGCCAACCTGCTGTTGCGCAAGAAATCAAACACTGAGATACCGTAGGCTTCGCGGAACTTATTGCGCAGGCTGGTCGGGCTCATGGCAGCCTGTTGCGCGAGTGCTGTCAGGGTATAAGGTTTTTCTGGGTGCAACTGTAACTGATCGCGCAGGGCATCCAGCCGCCGCCGCTCGCTGGGGGGGGCAGTAATGCCCTGCGGTTGGCCCGCAGGATCAAGCGCCAAACCATGCCCCAGCAGTTGTAACATCGCCCCTTCCAGAATCAACTGACGCGCCAGACTTTCTCTCGAAGGAGATAACGCCTGCTGCAAGCCCGCAAGAAGGTAATCCGGCACAGGCCAAACAAAAGCAGCATTCTCGCGACGTTCCCACTGATGCAATAAAGCAGCAAGCAACGGAGGGAGTTGAAGCTGGCCGGGATGAACGCCCAATGCCAGGGTACGTAGTGGATGATCGACCGCATGACGCACATGCATCACTTCTTGCTCCCCCAGGCGAGTACTGAATGCCATTCCCGCACGCACCACAAACTCCCGCTGGTTCACCCGCAGGTTGATGCAACCTCCCAACACCACCAACGTGTAGAGCGGAGAACCTTGCAGTGAGGTGGACTCATAAGGTTGCATCACGCGCACATCGGAACTGGTCAGGCTGATGCCGGAAGAGAGCACCATCTCTTCAACGTGGCCTTGTACCACTACGCGCTGCTCTTTACGCCGATCGTGGCTGGATGCCAACGCAGGGAAGCGGTAGTCAATACCGTAGCGTTCACCAAAAGCAAAGAAATCATCAACGAAAAACTGGCGTTCAGGCAGTGAGGGAGAATAGGCGTTCATCATCGTCAGGGGTCCACCGTCAGGCCAGCGCGGCTGGGAAAATGGTCGAGGGGGAATACCACAGGCCTTACCTTAACACTCGACGAAAACCGCTTCAATAAAGATGATAACAATTCTCATTAAATAATATATACCCTAAATAATTCGAGTTGCAGGAAGGCGGCGACGCAGTGAACCCCCAGGAGCATACTCAAGTATGTGACTGGGGTGAGCGAGGAAAGCCAACGCACCTGCAACTTGAAGTATGACGGGTATAACACGTGGATCGCTGTGGGCATCAAGGTGTTCGATACACAAAGCCGGAACGTAGTGCATACCCTATTTAGTACTAGTGAAAAAACCTCATCATTGTACAATGATGAGGTGCGAAGAGGAGAACATGATGAGAACTATCAGTTACAGCGAAGCCCGCCAGAATTTATCAGCAACGATGATGAAAACAGTGGAAGATCACGCTCCCATATTGATTACACGGCAAAACGGTGAGGCTTGTGTTCTCATGTCCCTAGAAGAGTACAACTCTTTGGAAGAAACCGCCTATCTGTTACGCTCACCGGCAAATGCCAAAAGGCTTATGAACGCAATAGAAAGTTTGAAAGCAGGCGAAGGAACAGAAAAGGGCATTATTGAATGAAGCTAACGTGGTCTGAAGTAACATGGGAGGATTATCTGTACTGGCAGGATGCAGATAAACGCATGGTTAAGAAGATCAACGTACTCATTAAAGATGTTTTGAGAACGCCTTTTGAAGGTAAGGGTAAACCAGAGCCTTTGAAACACAATTTGTCCGGTTTTTGGTCCCGACGCATCACCGAAGAGCATCGCCTGGTTTATGCCATTGCAGAGGGTTCTATTCTTATAGCCGCCTGCCGCTACCACTATTGAAGTCATCGCTTAGGAAGTCGTCCCACGGTCAGCAAACAGCAAGTTTGCTGACCGAGAAGAGCATATCCCATCGTATTAATCCGCATCATACCCCAGATTGGGCGCCAGCCAGCGTTCGACATCGGCCACTGACATGCCTTTACGCGCAGCGTAGTCTTCGACCTGATCGCGCTGAATCTGTGCGACCGCGTAATATTTGCTTTCCGGGTGACTAAAATACCACCCCGAGACCGAAGCGCCTGGCCACATGGCATAGGATTCCGTCAGTTTCATTCCTGTGTGCGTCTCCACATCAAGCAGTTGCCAGATTTGTGCTTTTTCCGTGTGGTCTGGGCAGGCAGGGTAACCCGGAGCCGGACGAATACCTTGATAATTCTCGCGAATCAACTCGTCATTGCTCAGGTTTTCGTTAGCAGCATAACCCCAATATACCTTACGCACCCGCTCATGCAGATATTCCGCAAACGCCTCTGCCAAGCGATCTGACAGCGCTTTGACCATGATCTTGTTGTAATCATCGTGCTGGGCTTCCCAGGCATCGGCCAACGCGTCTTCTTCCAGACCGCCAGTTACCGCAAACGCACCGAGATAGTCCGGCTTGCCACTGGTTTTAGGCGCGATAAAATCTGCCAGACAGTAGTTAGGGAAATCCGTTTTTTCCGTTTGTTGACGCAGGTGGTGAGTCACCAACAGCACCTCATCACGGCGTTCATCGGTATACACCTCAACATCGTCCCCCACCCGATTTGCAGGGAACAAGCCAACCACACCGCGTGGATTCAGCGTCCCTTGCTCACTGAGGGTATCAAGCATGGCGTTCGCATCGGAAAACAGGCGCTTGGCCTCTTCGCCGACCACGTCATCTTCCAGAATGCGTGGATACTTGCCCGCCAGGGACCACGTCATAAAGAACGGTGTCCAGTCAATATAGTTGCGCAACGTTTCAATGCTGGCGGTGACGGCCTGCACGCCAAGCCGGTGTGCCACGGGGGGTGTATATTCATCCCAATCAAGCTGGCTGTGGTTAGCTCGCGCCACCGCCAGCGTCACTGGCGGGGTACGCGGTTTTTTTCGCCCATGCTGAATGCGCACAGTCTCATACTCTTTGCGGGTACGCGCCACAAACTCATCACGCTGGCCATCTGACAGCAGCGCCGACACAACGCCGACAGAGCGTGAGGCATTCTGCACATAGACCGTCGCCCCACTGTAATTTTGTTCGATCTTCACCGCCGTGTGCGCTTTGGAGGTGGTCGCGCCACCAATAAGCAGCGGCAACGTGAAGCCTTGACGCTCCATCTCTTTCGCCACGTTGACCATTTCATCCAGCGACGGGGTAATCAGCCCGGAAAGGCCGATAATATCGACGTTCTCTTCGCGGGCAGTTTTCAGGATTTTCTCGGTCGGCACCATCACGCCAAGATCGATGATCTCGTAATTGTTGCACTGCAACACCACGCCGACGATGTTTTTGCCAATGTCATGCACATCACCTTTGACCGTTGCCAGCAAAACTTTACCTGCACTGCTCCCTTTCGCCTTACTCGCTTCAATGTAAGGTTGCAGGTACGCGACGGCCTGCTTCATCACCCGAGCAGACTTCACCACCTGTGGCAGGAACATTTTCCCTGCGCCAAACAGGTCGCCCACCACGTTCATACCGTCCATCAGCGGCCCCTCAATCACTTCGATAGGGCGTGAAGCCTCCTGACGCGCTTCCTCAGTATCCAGCTCGATAAACTCGGTAATGCCTTTGACCAGCGCGTATTCCAACCGTTTTTTCACGGGCCAACCGCGCCACTCCGCCTGCGTTTTATTGCTCTCATCGTCGGTTTTGCTGCCGCGATAGCGCTCTGCCATTTCCAGCAGTCGCTCGGTACCATCTTCACGACGGTTGAGCACCACATCCTCCACCGCATCACGCAGCTCCGCGGGCAAGTCATCATAGATTGCCAACTGACCGGCGTTGACGATCCCCATGTCCATCCCGTTACGAATGGCGTGATAGAGGAACACCGCGTGAATTGCTTCACGCACCGGTTCGTTACCGCGAAATGAGAACGACACGTTCGAGACACCACCGGAAATCATCGCATGTGGCAACTGTTCCTTGATATCAGCACAGGCTTCGATGAAGTCTACTGCGTAATTGTTATGTTCATCGATGCCGGTTGCGACGGCAAAAATATTCGGGTCAAAGATAATGTCTTCCGGCGGGAAGCCAACTTCTTGCGTCAGAATCTGGTAGGCACGGCGACAAATCTCGATTTTGCGCGCGCGGGTATCCGCCTGCCCCACTTCATCGAATGCCATCACCACCATGGCAGCACCGTAACGCCGTACCTGACGTGCGTGATCGATAAAGACGTCGAGCCCTTCTTTCATCGAGATGGAGTTCACGATGCCCTTGCCCTGAATGCACTTCAGCCCTTTCTCAATCACCTCCCACTTGGAGGAATCAATCATGATCGGTACACGAGCGATATCCGGCTCACCCGCAATCAGATTGAGAAAGCGCACCATGGCCGCTTCGGCATCCAACATGCCTTCATCCATGTTGATGTCGATAATCTGTGCGCCACTCTCCACCTGCTGACGGGCAACATCCAGCGCTTCACCGTATTTTTCTTCTTTGATCAGTCGTTTGAAACGTGCCGAACCGGTTACGTTGGTACGCTCCCCTACGTTAACAAACAGCGTCGCCGCATCAATGGTCAGCGGCTCCAGTCCAGCAAGGCGGCACGCCACCGGAATGTCCGGTAGCGGGCGCGGCGCAACGCCGTCAACCACCTTGGCAATGGCAGCAATGTGTTGCGGCGTGGTACCGCAGCAGCCGCCAACGATATTGAGGAATCCGGCACGCGCCCATTCCCCAATATGCACCGCCATATCGGCGGCATCGAGATCGTATTCGCCGAACGCATTCGGCAGACCCGCATTAGGGTGAGCGGAGACATAGCACTCGGCCACGCGAGACAGTTCCGCCACGTATTGACGCAGCTCATCCGGCCCCAGCGCACAGTTCAAACCAAAAGAGAGTGGGCGCGCATGGCGCAGCGAGTTATAAAACGCTTCCGTTGTCTGCCCTGACAGGGTGCGACCAGAGGCATCGGTAATGGTGCCAGAGATCATCACTGGCAGTTCAATACCTAACGCCTCGAATTCGGTTTCTACCGCATACACGGCGGCTTTCGCGTTCAGGGTATCAAAGATGGTTTCAATCATAATGATATCGACACCGCCCTCAACCAACGCGCGGGTTGATTCTCGGTAGGCATCGACCAACTGATCGAAACTGATATTACGGTAAGCAGGGTCGTTTACATCCGGCGATATGGATGCCGTGCGGTTAGTTGGGCCTAATACACCGGCCACATAGCGCGGCTTGGCCGGGTTTTGCGCCGTCCATTCGTCCGCACAAGCGCGAGCAAGGCGTGCAGCGACCAGGTTTATCTCTGCCGACAGCGAGGCCATGTCGTAATCGGCCATCGCAATTGGCGTGGCGTTAAAGGTGTTGGTTTCGATGATATCCGCGCCGGCCTCAAAATAGGCATCGTGGATTGTAGCAATAATGGCAGGTTGGGTGATCACCAGCAGATCATTATTCCCCTTCAGGTCACTGTGCCAATCAGCAAAGCGTTCACCACGATAATCAGCTTCCTGCAATCGGTAGCCTTGGATCATCGTGCCCATACCGCCATCCAGCACCAAAATGCGCTGCGCCAACTGTTCGCGTAATGCCGCAGCCCGATTCACCGCCGTTACCTGTTTTTGCTCTGCCACCCTAACCCCACCGAACTTGTTAGACTTATTCAAATTATGATTGCTTATCGTAACAATCTGCCCGTTCCACGTCACATGAGAGTTTTTCAGTCTTTCACCACTTTTTTTCGCCTTTCGCTACTAACGTACCTGAAACCTAAAGAATAGTTGCAATCCTGAGTGAAAAAATGAAAACTAATTCCATCATACAGAAAGGAGCCGAACTATGACGCCACCGGAGCCCGCCAAACGCGGTAAAAAACCACGGGGTGCAGTCAGCACCAACGTACAGGCTACGGGCCAGGTACAGTCTTTGACGCGTGGGCTAACACTGCTGGAACTGATTGCCCAGGCTAACGGCAGCGTCGCGCTGACAGAACTGGCACAGCAGGCGGGTCTGCCTAATTCCACCACCCACCGTTTACTGACCACCATGCAGCAGCAGGGTTTTGTGCGTCAGGTGGGAGATTTGGGGTTATGGACCATTGGCTCACATGCCTTTATCGTCGGCAGCAGCTTTCTGCAAAGCCGCAATCTGCTTGCCATGGTGCACCCCATGCTGCGCAAACTGATGGAAGCGTCGGGCGAAACCGTTAATCTGGCTGTGTTGGACCACAGCGATTACCAAGCCATTATTATTGACCAGGTACAGTGTACTGCGCTTATGCGTATGTCCGCGCCGATTGGTGGCAAACTTCCGATGCACGCCTCAGGTGCAGGGAAAGCCTTTCTGGCAAATCTGAACGACGATCAGGTGAGCAGTTTGCTGCATCGTAAAGGATTACATGCTTATACCCACGCCACGTTGGTTTCTCCCGTGCACCTGAAAGAAGATCTGGCGCAAATCCGTAGACGTGGCTATTCCTTTGATGATGAAGAACACGCGCTGGGGCTACGCTGCATCGCCGCCTGCTTATTCGACGAGCACCGCGAACCGTTCGCCGCGATTTCTATCTCCGGCCCTATTTCCCGCATCACGGACGATCGCGTTACCGAACTCGGGGCGTTAGTGATCAGCGCCGCCAAGGAAGTGACGCTAGCTTACGGTGGAACCCGTTAATTTTTCTGCAGAATTGGCTATAATGTGCGCTCTTGATCTCAATTCACGAGCACACTGTTATGGAAAAGGACATCCAGGATCGCCGCACTGGTGTTCTTTCACGTAGTTCGCTATTTCTATAGCTAAGCGACATCCAGCGTTAGCTAGCCTGTTGGCGCTTACCGTAGCGCACGCTGAAGCGTTGCCGCCTGCGGTAAGCGTACACATCTTCCACATAGCCTTCACGAATACGTGCCTGCAAATGACGCCAGTAATCGGCTGAAAACAGCTCGCTATGCATCTCCTCAAACATGGCCAGCAGCGCCTTGTCTGCAAACAGGAATTGGCGAAATTCCTCGGGAAAAACATCATTAGGCGCTACGCTGTACCAAGGCTCACAGGCCAACTCATCCTCTGGGTAACGCGGAGCGGGAATATCGCGGAAATTCACCTCGGTCATATAGCAAATTTCATCGTAATCATAAAACACCACCCGTCCATGGCGCGTTACGCCAAAATTCTTGAACAGCATATCACCGGGAAAAATATTGGCCGCCGCCAACTGCTTGATGGCATTACCATACTCCTCAATCGCATCACGCTGCTGCTGCACCGATGCACAATCCAGATACAGGTTAAGCGGCGTCATACGACGCTCCATGTAGAGGTGGTTGATCAGGATCTGATCGCCTAAATCTTCGAGCTTCTCAGGCACTTCGCGGTAGAGCTCCTCCAGCAGTTCCGCGCTGATGCGACGTTTATCAATCACGAAATTCTCATACTCCTGGGTATCTGCCATGCGCCCTACCCGGTCGTGTTCTTTCACCAACTGATAGCAGGACCTTACTCGGGCGGCGCTGACCTCTTTCTGCGGTGCAAAGCGGTCTTTGATAACTTTGAATACCCGATCGAAGGACGGCAGAGTAAAGACCAACATCACCATGCCCTTAACGCCGGGGGCAATAATGAATTGTTCGTGAGAGGCAGCGACATGATTGAGGTATTCGCGGTAATACTCGGTTTTGCCATGTTTTTGGCAGCCAATAGCGCAATAAAGCTCCGCCGTTGTTTTCCCAGGCAAGATATCTCGCAACCATGCTACCAGCGCCCCCGGCAGTGGGGCGTACACCATAAAGTAGGAACGAGCGAAACCAAACACGATGCTGGCTTCCGCTTTGCCAATCAGGCAGGTATCGATAAACAGCGCGCCCTGTTCGGTTTGGTGAATGGGCAGCAGGAACGGCAGCGTATCGTCCGGCAACACCAGCTTGCCCACCAACCACGCCGCCTTGTTACGGTAAAACAGCTCGTTAGCAACCTGTAAGCGCGCCTCAGCTAACTGCTGTACGGTAAATACCTGTGTCAGGCTGGTGACGATATTGCCGATATCACACGCCAAATCTTCCCACGGCAGGCGCAACGGCAATTCCGACAGCAGTTTATCTAATGTATCATGCCAGCCTTCACGCAGGGTGATATCCCGGTACAGTGGGCGTGATATCTCGCACATACGCCGCTCAGGCTGAGAACTGAACACAAACAGCTTATCCGTCGTGAGTTCACGATGATTGAACAATCGGCAGTAGACGGAATTGAAGAAACTTTCAGCAATCTCGAAACGAGGATAATCAGGTAACAAGGTGGTATATACGGTTTTCACGCTGGCGAGAAACGTTGCGTCGTAACAACGTGGCCCAGTGATACAACGCAACTGTTCCACCACCAACCCAACATGGTGGTCGTAAAGATGGATACGTTGCCTCATTGCCTGCTGTACCGCCTGCCAATCAGCCTGTTCGAAACGCTGCTGTGCGCCTGCGGTCACCTCTAAAAAACGGCCATATTGCGCATCGAATCCCTGCAAAATGGTCTGCGCCACCAGTTGCTCCAAATTACGTCTCATGATGTGCCTCGCAATAACGGCCAGCTTACTGGCTCGTCGTCAGACGGATGACGAAGCCCGTTGTTAGCCGAAGTGTGGCGATGGGGTCGTAACGACCTTGGCCATCGGAGTCCCCCTCAGCGCGATTCGCCGGGAAACGCGGGCATACAGAAAAAAACTTGTCCGAGGTCTCAAGGCCAGCCTGCTGACTGGCTGATGAGGATCAGAATTGCTGTTCTTCCGTCGAACCGGTCAACGCGGTCACTGATGAGGCACCGCCCTGAATGATGGTGGTCACTTTATCGAAATAGCCGGTACCCACCTCCTGCTGATGGGAAGAGAAGGTGTAACCCTTATTGATAGCGGCAAATTCCGGCTGCTGCACTTTTTCCACGTAGTGTTTCATCCCCTCGCCCTGCGCATAAGCATGGGCCAGATCGAACATGTTGAACCACATGCTGTGGATGCCTGCCAGCGTAATAAACTGGTATTTGTAGCCCATTTCCGATAGCGCATCCTGAAAGCACGCAATGGTGGCATCATCCAGATTCTTCTTCCAGTTGAAGGAGGGAGAGCAGTTGTAGGCCAGCAACTTGTCGGGATATTGGCGATGAATGGCATCGGCAAAGCGCTGTGCCAACGCCAAATCCGGCGTAGAAGTTTCACACCACACCAGATCGGCATAGGGTGCGTAAGCCAAACCGCGGCTGATAGCCTGCTCAATACCGGCGTGGGTGCGGTAGAATCCCTCTACGGTGCGCTCGCCTGTCACGAATTCGCGATCGTAAGGGTCGCAATCTGACGTCAACAGATCGGCAGCATCCGCATCAGTGCGTGCCACCAGCAACGTCGGAACCCCCATTACGTCAGCCGCAAGACGAGCGGCCACCAGTTTCTGAATTGCTTCCTGGGTAGGTACCAAAACCTTCCCCCCCATATGGCCGCACTTTTTCACTGAGGCCAGTTGGTCCTCAAAATGGACTGCCGCCGCCCCGGCTTCAATCATGGATTTCATCAGTTCAAAGGCATTCAGCACACCGCCGAAACCGGCTTCCGCATCCGCTACAATCGGCAGGAAATAATCCACATGACGATCGTCATTGGGTTCAATACGGTTGGCCCACTGAATCTGATCGGCACGGCGGAACGTGTTGTTAATGCGCGCGACGACCGCAGGCACAGAGTTTGCCGGATAGAGAGACTGATCCGGATACATACTGGAGGCTAAATTCGCATCCGCCGCCACCTGCCAGCCGGAAAGATAGATAGCTTCAATACCCGCTTTCGCCTGCTGTAATGCCTGCCCACCGGTCAGTGCGCCGAGGCAATTCACATAGCCCTTACGCGCACTGCCGTGCAACAGTGCCCACAGTTTGGCTGCACCGTGCTGGGCCATCGTCGCTTCTGGATTCAGCGAACCACGCAATGTAATCACATCTTCTGCGCTGTAGGGACGTTTAATACCAGCCCAACGTTCGGTTTTCCATTCTTGTTGCAGTTGTTCAATTTGTTGAGTACGAGAGGTTGTCATTATGAGGTGTCCTATTTATCAAGCACGGTTAGTCGAGCAGGGAGTAACCTGGCAACGTCAGGAAATCGATCAGTTTGTCTTGTGTGGTTATCTGATCCATCAGACGCGCCGCTTCTTCAAAGCGTCCGCCGCTAAAACGCGCCTCGCCTAACTCCTCCTGAATCACCAGCATCTCTTCTGCCAGCATGCGCTGGAACAAGGCTTTGGTGACAACTTGTCCATCACTCAGCGTTTTGCCATGGTGGATCCACTGCCAAATAGAGGTACGGGAAATCTCTGCCGTCGCCGCATCCTCCATCAGCCCGTAAATCGGCACGCAACCATTACCGGAGATCCAGGCTTCGATGTACTGCACTGCAACGCGAATATTGGCGCGCATCCCCGCTTCGGTGCGTTCACCGGGACAAGGTGCCAGCAATTCTGCTGCACCAATCGGCGCATCTTTCTCTCGGCTGACGTCAAGCTGGTTTATACGTTCGCCCAATGCGTTATCGAAAATCTCCATCACGGTATCCGCCAGACCGGGATGCGCGATCCAGGTGCCGTCATGGCCATTTTTCGCTTCTAACGTTTTATCTTGTCGAACTTTTTCCAAAACCCACTGATTGCGCGCTGGCTCTTTACTGGGAATAAATGCCGCCATACCACCCATGGCGAAAGCGCCACGTCGGTGACAGGTTTTGATGAGCAAGCGTGAGTAAGCATTGAGGAACGGCTTCTCCATGGTCACGGATTGCCGGTCAGGCAACACGCGATCGGCATGGTTTTTCAACGTTTTGATATAGCTGAAGATGTAATCCCAACGACCGCAATTCAGCCCGACAA
This sequence comes from Serratia marcescens, assembly GCA_015548865.1. GTDB lineage: Bacteria > Pseudomonadota > Gammaproteobacteria > Enterobacterales > Enterobacteriaceae > Symbiopectobacterium > Symbiopectobacterium marcescens_A. Next base: position 47,444 of record JADMXW010000030.1, read on the forward strand.
CATGGTCACGCAGCGCATGTAGAATTTCATCCATCTGGAATACCGCTGGCAGTGTTTCAATCAGTACCGTGGCCTTGATGGTGCCTCGCGGTAAATCAAAGCGATCTTCGGTATAGCTGAACACCTCGCTCCACCAAGCGGCCTCGCGCCAGGATTGCAGCTTAGGCAGGTAAAAATAAGGACCGCTACCCTTTGCCAGCAATGCTTGATAGTTATGGTAAAAGTAGAGAGCAAAATCGAACAATCCACCGGGAATCGCCTCTCCCTGCCAAGTGACATGTTTTTCTGGCAGATGCAGACCACGTACCCGACAAATCAGTACGGCAGGATTCGGTTTAAGCTGGTAGATCTTACCTTCATCATTGACGTAAGAGATGGTGCCTCGCACCGCATCGCGCAAATTGAGCTGGCCATCGATCACCTTTTCCCATGAAGGAGACAGCGAATCTTCAAAATCCGCCATAAACACTTTTACGTTAGCGTTCAGTGCATTGATGATCATCTTCCGTTCGACTGGTCCGGTAATCTCCACGCGGCGATCCTGTAAATCTGCAGGGATACCACGAATCGTCCAGTCAGAATTCCGAATGGAACTCGTTTCCGAAATAAAATCAGGCAACTCACCTGCATCGATCTTCTGCTGCTGTAGCTGTCTTTCCAGCAGTAAACCGTTTCTTGGCAACAAGAAATGGTTTACCAACCCAGCCAAAAAATCGGTGGCCTCTTCTGTCAAAATGCTCTTCTCTGCCATGCCAAAACGTTCACTGAATACCAACTCTCTGCTTATCGTCTGCTGTGTCATCTCTCGGGTTCCTTTTCTCAGGGCCACGCTCCCTGTTAACAGAGAGGGGTTATCAAGGGGCGAAATTTTCAACCAACAGAATTAAGCGTAATCCAATTAACCTAAAAATCAAAAACGATTTCCATTTTTATTCATTATTTAATTTATCATATTGATTTAAATTGATAAAAAGACAAAAAAATCAGGGAAATTATTTTCACTATAAATTGATGAGCATAAAAAAGGGTGCCATTAGGCACCCTGAGTAAAACGGTAGAAGGTTTTAGTCCAGCGTTGGATTCATACGACGCAGGTCGAACGGCGTGATCTGATAAACACAGTAGTTAAGCCAGTTAGCAAACAACAAATGCCCGTGGCTGCGCCAGCTCGCTTTTGGCGCGTTCTCCGGATTATCGCCAGGGAAGTAGTTCAACGGCACGGTCGGATTCAAACCTGCATCTCGGTCACGGAAGAATTCGCTGGCAAGCGTATGTGCATCATATTCAGGGTGTCCAGTGACGAATACCTGGCGCTTGTCTTTGCTGGCAAACAGATAAGCACCGGCCTCATCAGACTCAACCAAAATATCCAGATCGGCATACTCACGAATAATATCCGTGGGAAAATCAGCGTAACGCGAATGGGGGGCCAGGAAGGTTTCATCAAAACCACGGGTAAGCAGCGCATGCTGCTGCACCGTGTGATGCGTATATACGCCAGAAAGCTTCTTGCTGCGCGTCATCTTGGGGATGCCATACAGCAGATTTAGCCCAGCCTGCACCGCCCAACAGACAAACAGCGTAGATGTCACATGATCCTTTGCCCAATCGATCACTTTTGCTATCTGTGGCCAGTAAACCACATCGCAGAAATCCACCAGACCCAGCGGCGCGCCAGTGACAATCAGACCATCGAAGTTCTCATTCTCAATGTCCTCAAAGTTACAGTAAAAGTTATTGAGATGTTCTGTAGGCGTATTCTTGGATTCACGGCTATCAATACGCAGCAGTTGAATATCCACCTGCAACGGTGAGTTCGAAAGTAGGCGCAGGAACTGGTTTTCTGTCTCGATCTTCTTCGGCATAAGGTTTAATACCAACACCTTTAGCGGACGAATCTCCTGAGTACTGGCACGAGAAGTGGTCATGACGAACACATTCTCATTGCGCAAAAAACTTACCGCAGGTAACTCATCAGGGATCCGAATTGGCATGACACTACACCTCACAACAACCGTTTATACGTTTATACATTTATACGTTTAGACATCCAGATGCATGAAGATAACCAGTTTTCCTCAACTTGTACAGCGCATAGGTCGAAGTTGAATAATCTTCATCCTATGCGCCGTGCAGCGCCGTTTACATCTGCACCTCTTTCCCTTTTCTATGCAGCATCAGAGACACAAACATCGCCATCAGGCACATGGCAGAAACATACCAAAAAAACGTTGTTTCTATCCCAGCTGATTTCAGCGACAGCGCTACGTATTCAGCCGAACCGCCAAACAGCGCGTTCCCTATCGCATAGGAAAGTCCCACTCCGAGCGCACGTACCTCAGGAGGAAACATCTCAGCTTTCAGCACACCGCTGATCGAGGTGTAAAAGCTGATGATCATTAACGCCACCACAATAATGCCAAAGGCTACGTAAGGGCTTGCCACATTCTGCAATGCGCTGAGAATCGGGACGGTAAATAATGCCGCCATTGATCCAAAAATGATCATCATCGTACGCCGACCGATTTTATCTGACAGCGCACCAAACAGCGGTTGTAACAACATAAATACCACCAGAGCAGCTGTCATCACCCCGCTTGCGGTTTTTGCATCCATACCTGCCGTATTCACCAGATACTTCTGCATATAGGTGGTGTAAGTATAAAAGCTCAACGAACCTGCGGCGGTAAAACCCAGAACAATCATAAAAGCACGCCGATTGCGCCATAAACCAGAAAGTGTTCCCGCATCTTTGCGCTGGCGAGTGGTGGTGCTCGATGTTTCATGCAGAGAACGCCGTAGGTATAAAGCCACAATTGCCAGCAGCCCCCCTAATGCAAAGGGGATACGCCATCCCCAGGCTTTCAGCTCTTCGGTGCTGAGCAACTGTTGCAGGATAACCAGCACCAACAGCGCTAACAACTGCCCCCCAATCAACGTGACATATTGAAAAGAGGCATAAAACCCGCGCTTGCCCTCAACGGCGACTTCACTCATGTAGGTTGCGCTGGTGCCATACTCTCCGCCAACAGAAAGCCCCTGAAACAAACGGGCAAGTAATAACAATGCGGGAGCCCAGTGACCAATCACGCTGTAGGTAGGTAAACAGGCGATAACAAACGAGCCACAGCACATCATACAAACGGAGATAAGCATCGAGGTTCGGCGGCCATGCTTATCGGCAATATAGCCAAATAGCCAACCGCCAATCGGGCGCATCAGAAACCCGACGGCAAACACACCAGCGGTTTGCAGGAGTTGTGTGGTGGTATCACCACTAGGGAAAAATGCAGCAGCAAAATAGAGTGCGCAGAATGAATAGACATAAAAATCGAACCATTCCACAAGGTTACCTGAAGAGGCTCCCACAATGGCGAAGATCCTCTTGCGCGTATCATGGGGCTCCAAGTGTTGATCCGCAAGCGGTGGAGTTACATCTGCCATAGTAAAATCCCTATAAGAGTCATCAATGTGTGTCGCGGTATGCCCATGCATACGGCAAAAGTAAATTGTTATAATTTGGTAAAACGTTATGAAAACAGAGTATAAAAATGCGTAGTGACAGCGAGTTATCCTCGATGGTGTCACAGACTTGGGGTAAGAGAAAGGTTATTACATTAATGAAATGGGATGTAAAGCGAGTCTTGATGTTCGTTGTTTGTGCACAAATAACCAAGAAAATAAAAATGACGCCCAGCAAAAAGGGCTGTCCTCTCGGACAGCCCCTTCGCTTTGTTTAAAGCCTGGCAGTTCCCTACTCTCACATGGGGAAGCCCCACACTACCATCGGCGCTACGGCGTTTCACTTCTGAGTTCGGC
>JADMXW010000031.1 GCA_015548865.1 Serratia marcescens
CCCGTGGCTGACGATGCAGACTGGTCACCCGTGGCTGACGATGCAGACTGGTTGCCCTTAACATGATCGCCTTTCTTCTTGTCGCACCGCTTTGTGGTGTATTCGATTGAAGCCTTCACGATACCTGCAATTGTCAGCGCTGCTTTGATTGAAATTTTCCGGCTGGCTACCTTGCTGTCATCTTCATGCCGGGATAAATCACCTTCTTGCTCACAGGTGGCGTAAACGGACGTTCCCGGCTCGTAGTAACCGAAGCAGTCAAGCGGATACTCACACGCATGAAATCCAGATGAGCAGGCTTCAACATCGCCTTTATGCTCGAAAGTCTTACCGATTTCGAACTGATACCCACGGCACTGCATGCTTGCGTTAAAGCCTTTGTAGGTAATGATTTTCTCGTCGCTCATAGCGGCTTCCTTAGAATTTAATCGTAAAAAAAAGCCGCTATTGCGGCGTGGTATTCTCTGGTGTTGGCGGGGTTATTCTTCTGAAATAGTGAATCCTTGACCTTCAAGCCATTTGATTACATCGCCAGTTCCGATTGCATCCAGCAAATCATCTGCGTCGTATTCAGGTACTATTTCATCAGCCTTTACTGCATCGGCTATGTCTAAATCTTCCACATCAATTTCAATGTAATTTCTGTATGGCCCAGATCCATAAGGAGCCACACCATTTAACTGCTTTGCGTTAAAAGTTCCACTAACTGCCATACCTCACCCCTTACGCATCTTCTGATGCGACTTTTTAGCTTCTTTGCGACGAATACGCATTTCATTGCGCATGGTTGGATTTCTTAAATTGCGTACCTGAACTGGAATATAGAAATTGCCTTTATCGTTCATTGGCTACCTTCTGATGCGATGATGTAATAAAAAAGCCGCTCTAGGCGGCTTGTTAATCTTCTACAACAGCACCTTGATACCATCTCGGGAAAATAACCTTTCTTACCTTGACGGTACCAAGCCGATAGTTATCTCCAAAAATGGCCTTTCCGAAAAATTCTGATGTAGACAAGTTTCTTTTGGATACGGTCTTTAACTTACCGTTGTGATCTACCGTATCCCCCGGCTTAATTTCAGATATATGACATTCGACGATGCGCATCATCACCTCACTTAATAATATGCGTTGCGTCTTTACGGTTATTACGATGCCCCGCCTGATAAATGAAAACTTGAGGTAGGCACACATTGTCTGCACTGTCGTATACAGGGGTGTCTCGTACCATCAGAGCTTTATCTACGCGGTTTGTAGCCTTTCTGCTGAGCGAAAGAGTAGGGCGTAATGCCTGTTTACCTTTCGCTGAGTTAATGCCAACCAGCAGGGGATTAGCTGCTTTCCAGTCTGCCTGTTTTGCTGCGCGAGATTCACGGCGGCGTTCTTGTGCGTTCATACATCCTCCTGTCAGTTAGCTTTGGTGGTGTGGTGCGGTGACCATTGTTTCGGAGCGACTTCACTCGTTTCCCGCTGGTGCTACGCTCGCTTATGGCTGTGCGCTGGTCGCTTCCAGTTGCTTTGCGCCACACCCCAAAGCCTACTGCTTTGAATGTTTGCGCTTCTTCAGCGCCCTATGTTAAGTGGGCTGCATTCCTTGCCCTGTTACTGCCTCAGCGTCCTGCTGTGAGGTAAATATACCCATAGTTATTTGATGTGTAAATACCCAAAGTTATAAAATTTATGCCAATGGGTATAACCCGTTGATAGCAGTGGGTAAATATTTTTATTTGGTGGGGAGTCTATTTTTTATGAGTGCGGGGTTGATCTTTGCGTTAAGCGGTAACAATATTTATACTGTAAATAATTACAGTATTGAAGGAAAAAAGCGAAGGGAATTCGCCTCTTGCGAGGTTTTATTGATGCGCATGGCATACGTTAGAAGGAAGGGTGGAGTCTATTATGAAATGCCTGCCGCAGCGGTTAGCAACGGCAAGGGATTTGTGATTTATTGCTTAATTAGCCGCGATATGTACACAACAACGCCAATGATTTTTGCACTTTCGCTTACTGGGATTGGTGGTATCCCTTGCGCTGCTGGGACAAGAAAGCCTAAACCTTCGCCAGGAACAAACCGGTATATTGAGGCTGATCCGTGCACTTCTGCATAGACATAATCATTGTTTTCTGGCCGCTCAATCGTGTTGACAACAATGATTGATCCACTGGTGGCGTCCGGAAACCCAGTGTCTCTATTCAGCCTGTATGCTTTGCATCGCCTTGGGTTTATCCCTTTGGGAGCGGCAACAAAGTCTTTTAGTTGCTTATCACCATCCCACAGGGAGACGAACACCACGCCATCAACCACCGGTGACTGGGCCTCGCCATCAAACTCAGAGGTAGAATCACTTTTCATCGGGCCAATGTTCATATCTAACCATTCCGGCCTAACCCCAAGGGCCACTGCGATTTCAACTATGTGTCCTGACTTTTGAGTCTTGCCAGAAAGGATTTTGAAAATGCTGGGCTGAGCGATGCCTGCGGCTTCTGCAAGCTGAGCTTGATTAAAGCCTCTCATATCCATCGCTAATTTCAGTCGTTCTGCAAGTGTCGTTTTCATAGCCGTGAACATATAGCCGTGGTTATCTAGCGTCAAATATCTTTGGGTATTGATTTTATTTAAACCTATGGTTATTATTCTCTATGAACAAAACAAGGAACCGCTTATGACCAGCAAACCCAAGATCAACCATGTTATCAAGGCTGCGATTGAGGCTGTTGGGAGCCAGAAAAAGCTGGCTGTTGAGGTGGGTGTGAGTCAGCCGAACGTCTGGTGCTGGCTTCACAATAAAAAGCGCGTATCGCCAGAGAATGTTAATGCGATTGTTGCTGCCACAAAGGGCGTGATTAAAGCACATGAAATCCGTCCTGATCTGCCTCAGCTTTTCCCTCATCCAGAGAAAGCTGCTTAGAAATTCCGCTCTTAAACATCTCGCTCTGAAGAAGAGCATTACCACAAACAAACACGAACCAACGTGGCCCAGCTACGGCTTTGTCACGTCTTAACAACAGGAAAATAGTACCGAATGGATAACGCAAAGACACGCAAAGACGCTCTGAAAATAGAGAGTGCTTTGCTTAACAAAATTGCTGTGAAAGGGGTAAGCGCTATTGCTGATTTAGTGGGCGTAAATCCTTCACAGATAACCCGGTGGAAAGAGTCGCTGATACCGCGCATGAGCTTACTTCTTGCGGTGTTGGAATGGGGAGTTAACGACGACGATCTGGCGCATCTGGCTAAGCAAGTTGCGTTACTGCTGACCAAACAATCACAGGCGGGAGAATTCGAAGCCTAGGGGGATTTCATGAATCACATGGAGTTCATAGAAAAAAACGTTAGAGACACGTTATTGCGTGACGGATACACGCCATCTCTGGCGAATATCGGAGCGATGAAAGCGGTTGAGTTTTATCGCCGTTCGTCTCAGGCCAGCAAAAAGGGTCGGATATTCGATGACTGCTTACGCGAAGGAAAGCTATGGGCAGACAAAAACAAGACGGTAGCGGATGCGCCGAAGAAGCCAAGAGGTAAGCCACGAAATGGTGCTCTCTTCTGAAAATAAAAATCCCCACTGGCAGGTGAGGATTCAGGGCAAATAACAATTACTTTTTAGCAGGTATCAAATGAAAGAATTCATTGCAAGAAATGTTTGTTTTCTGGCACTACGATTTTTCCGCCCAGCTTTGTTTCGATCTCGCGGATGGAAGACAGAAGCATTGCTGTTGCCTTTGCTTCCAGAACCACCGAAATCTCCAGAGTTATGCCTAACTCAGCAGGAACGGGATGAGGGTAGACAAGCTGTAGTCGTCCTGTATCTGGGTCGTAAGAAACCTTACTGATGATCTCTATCGGTATTACAGATGGATTTCTCTTATTTTCGCTCATGAAACCACTCCATTTAATTGTGGATTTCAAGAGTACGCCAAATTTGCAGGACGGAAAAAGAAAAAGCCATCGGCGGCAACCGATGACTCTCAAGTTTCGATGGATTTTTAACTGGATCAATTCACAGGAATAAGTATGTCAGCAAACATCGAAAAGGTAAATACTCACCCGACTCACAAGTGTTCATTCTGCGATAAAACCAATGACGAATTAAGGCTAATCATTGCTGGCACCGGCGTTTGCATTTGCAATGAGTGTGTCCTTATTTGCGTAGAGATTGTTTTTGATCGCTACAAAAACGGGGAGGGTGAAGATGAGCCTAGCGCATAGAAAAATATCACCTATCAGACCTGATTTGCAGGTCGTGGAGCCTCGCGTGGTTGATCTCGAAGATGGTTACACGCGAACTGCTAACGAATTGCTTGAGGCCGTGATGTTATCCGGCTTGACGCAACACCAATTGCTGATTGTTATTGCCGTATGGAGAAAGACATACGGCTACAACAAGAAAATGGACTGGATCGGCAATGAGCAGTTCGAAGCACTTACAGGGATGGCTGCAACAAAATGCTCTACAGCGAAAAACGAGTTAATCAGGATGGGAGTCCTTGTACAGCAAGGGCGACAGGTAGGAATGAATAAGGCCGTTTCTGAGTGGAAAACTAAGTTTAACGGATTCGGTAAAACCTTTACTGATTCGGTAAAGAAAAACTTTCCTGAATCGGTAAAAAGTGATTTACCGAAACGGTCAAACACAAAAGACAATATTACAAAAGACAATAAAGACATTAAAAATATAGGGAGTGACGACCCGAAAAAATCCCCCAAAAAGGAGAAAAAGGCGACGCAGCGATCACCTAATTTCTCCCCATCCGCAAAGCATGAATCTCTGGCCTATGAGTTAGGAGTTAACCTGCAAAACGAGTTTTTGAAGTTTGTCGATTACCACGACTCAAAGGGAACCACTTTCAAGAATTGGGATGCTGCTTTGAACATGTGGCTGCGCAACGCAGTCAGGTACAGCAAACCAACTGTGAGAGGTGTTTCCCGACCTAGCCAACCAATGAACCACATACCGGAGGGCTTCACAGGATGAGCGATTTAATTCGACGCCTACAGGCTGCCATGCCTCCGGGCATCAAGCCAAAGTTCACGACGCCGGAAGAATGGGTGGAGTGGCAGAAGGAGCAGGGCCGGAAGGATTCGGAGCGCATTGCAGAGCAGAACCGCATTACCCGGCTGCAAAAAGTCCTCGGGCGATCTGGAATTCAGGAGCTTCACCGCACTTGCACATTCCAGAATTACAACGCTGAATTACCGGGGCAACGTAATGCGCTGGATAAAGCCAAGCAGTATGCGAACCAGTTCGGCGGAGGGTTTGGTGGGTTCATTTTCAGCGGCGGTTGTGGCACTGGGAAAAACCATCTGGCGGCGGCTATCGGTAATCACCTGCTGGCGAAAAACAAATCCGTGCTGGTTGTCACCGTGCCCGACCTGATGATGCGATTTCGTGAAACCTATCAGGACGGTGCGAAGCTGTCAGAGCATGACCTGATGAGCGACCTGTGCAACGTTGATCTGCTGATTCTGGACGATATCGGTGTGCAGCGCGGCAACAAAAACGAGGAGGTAGTGCTGTTCCAAATCGTTGATCGCCGCCTGTCTGCAAAGAAGCCTGTGGGGATGCTAACAAACCTCAACGTTGAGCAATTAACCGAGCTACTTACCGAGCGAATCATGGACAGAATGCGAATGGACGGCGGCATGTGGGTAAATTTCGACTGGCCCAGCTATCGGAAAAATGTCCGGTCAAATCAGGGGGAGTAGATGGAAATAATTAAATTACATCAGGTATGCCGAATTCACGCAGCAGGAAACAATGGCGAAGAGCGCATAGAGTGGGAGCCGATTTATATTCAGGTTAGCCATATAGAGTCTTTTTTCTCTGCTGGTCGAACGGTAATAGAACTCGCCAGCGGTCGCAGAATTGAAGTTAAAGAGACGCCGGAATATATAACGTCGCATATGCCGTGTGACGTTTTCAACAACGTGCGACCGATAGATGACATCGAATGGCGTCCACTTTGATGGGGGGGAGTAGAACAGTGAAAGTAAAAACTAGCGAGTTGACCGCAAAGCAGCGTGAATATTTATCGAAAATGCAGCGCGGTGGAACGCCAACGAAGAAACCGAATGACCGCACGATGAAATCACTATCGGCAAAAGGGCTGGTGAAGTATGCGTTTTTCGTCGGCTGGCATATCACGGCAGAAGGGCTGAGCATCGAACTCCTGGAGGGATTAGCTAATGGGCTGGATTAAGGTAAGCGAGAGAATGCCTGAAAATTCTTGTTATGTTATTGCGGTAAGGAAATACCATGCAGAGGGAAGTCAACCTCATGTTATTCATACTTTTTTCACAAAAGACCGTGAATTAGCTCGGAAAAATAACAAATATTATTCAAGAAAGACGCAAGGTAAAGATTCTGTGCATTTTGAATGTGCTGAGGCTGGATTTATCGTGACCCACTGGCAACCGCTACCAGAACCCACACAGGACTAACCATGATTTACCTGTATTTATCTGAACTAATAGGCTCGCTAATAATCGCGGGCCTTATTTTTACCCGGAGGATGTGATGAGCGACAAAACTGAATGCGACGTTTGCGGAAAAGAGATTTCCACTCTGGCTATTTACAGTGGCGATGGCAATGAGGAATTGTGCGCCGATTGTTACCACGACATTTACGACATCGATGAAGATACTTTGATTGAGGATTAGCCATGAGCACAGAACAGCAGCAACAATTCCTTGAGCGTTGCATAGAAGAGCAGCGTAAGCGCAATGCACCAGATTTACTCCGCCTATGGAGGTTGCAACAGGAAGAGAAATATCTGAACGAAATCCGCAGTTTCTACCGAGAAATTAACTGGAGCCTATGATGAGCACAGAACAAATTTATGCAGAATTTGATAAATGGTGGCACGCGCCAGAACAGCATGAATTGCGGATTAGTTGCGCAAAAGGCTGGGGGTTCAGGATATGGCAGGCGAGCAGGTCTGAGTTACTCATTGAGTTGCCGTCATGGGACAGCTACGACACGACGCAGCAAATAATTTCGGAAGCCGCCGATAGAGTCCGCGCAGCCGGAATAACAGTGAAGGAGGGGGCATGATTTTCTTATCAAGATTTGCACTTCGATTCAAAAATGCGAAAACCGTAATTCGTCAGATTAAGAACGGAGAATGGATACCAAGAATGAATGGCATTGACAGGTCTCACTACACGGCACATCGAGATGGGCACATTTTGTGGATGGCAAACGGTGCGTTTTTCTGCGACTTAAAAGACCGTGACAGCTACGATGATTTGATGGCGTTCGGTCTGATATGGCGGCATTGGGTGTGGTGGGCTGCGGCAAGAAAATTAAAGGCGGAAGCAGACAAAAAAACGCTACGTGAACTCAACCCTCCAGAATTATGAGGTGACCAGTGAAGCAAACCTATCTGCTTCGCAACGAAGCAATCAGAAATAACGCAATAGACACCATCCTCACACTACCAATCGACGACAAGTCACCGCACGAAATCCACGTTAAAGAACCCAAGCGAAGCAAAGCACAAAACGACCGCATGTGGCCGATGTTGCAGGACGTTTCGCGGCAGGTGCTTTGGCATGGTCAGCGGTACGACGAAAGCGACTGGAAAGACATTTTCACCGCGCTATGGCTGAAGACGAAACGGCAGGAACAACGCAGTGCGCCGGGCATTGACGGCGGCGTTGTGCTGTTCGGCGTTCGCACAAGCAAGATGCGCAAGGCCAACATGACAGAGTTGATTGAAATCATATTCTGGTTTGGCTCAGAGCGAAATGTCAGGTGGAGCGATGACTCTCGACGTGAATATGAATTATCTCAACGAGCAGGGGATAAAAATGACAACAAGACGAGCAATCTGTGAGTACCTCAAATCTCACGGAAACGGGACATTCAAACAGCTACGTGAACACTGCGAAAAGGCCGGAGTAAGTTGCTCTAGTGGCGGCATATCTTTTTGCGTTGGTGACATGCTAAATCGCGGAGAGGTTTACCGCACTGGCAAGCCCGGAAAATACGTTTACCTCCCCACTGAGCTACTCAAAGAAGAAATCCCCCGGCAATCAAGAGAGACGAAAGTGCATAAAATTAATCATGCCAGTCTCCCGGCTATGTTCGATCGGCTACTGCGCGAGGTGCGGGGATGAGCTACCACGATTCTACAACACCGAAAGAAAGCCGCGATACATGGTGCACGCCACCTGAAATTTACCACGCATTAAACCGTGAGTTTCACTTTGTCGGTGATGTGGCAGCCAGCGACACGAATCACCTACATCGCGTATACCTGACGCAAGAAACCGACGCGCTATCTGTCTTGTGGGGCATGGCATTTAATGATGGATGCGTGTGGTGCAACCCCCCGTATAGCGATATTGGTCCATGGGTGGAGAAAGCGCAGGAAACAACATGCAGCCCCCCAGGTGTGGTAATGCTGGTCCCCGCCGATGTGTCCGTTGGCTGGTTCAAGCAGGCATTGATCGACGTAAGCGAGGTTAGATTCATCACTGGCGGCAGACTGGCATTCATCAACCCGGAAACAGGAAAGCCATCAGGTGGCGGGCGAATGGGCTCAATGCTGCTTATCTGGAACCGGCAGCGGCCCGGAACGCGGATATTCACCACCGTAGAGCGTGACGAGCTAATGGAATATGGCGCGCAGATTCTCGCAGTAAGGAGCGCTGCATGATGCGAAGCCCCACGCAAAAAGTTATGGACAGCATGATATTCAGACCTACCCGCCGAAGCAGAAACAAGCCAAAACCAATCCCACCCGCTGATGAAGTTACCACGCTGAATTACACGGCGCGGCTTACCGACTCTATGTGGGCACGGAGAAAAATCAGGAGGCCAAATGTTACTAACCGATGATGAGATAGAAGCCTATCAAAAAGGCTGCCTGCATCGCTCATGGGGCGTGAGCTACGAAGGCTATCCGCTTTGTTGTGCATGCGGTGCTGAGATGAAAAACGGTGAGGTATACGCACATGCAGAATGCGCTGAAAGGCTGCTTGAGGGTGAAGTAACTGAGAGAGTTAGGAGCGAAAACGATGGCGAATCTTAGAAAAGAGGCCAGGGGCAGAGAGTGCCAGGTGCGCTTACCGGGCATCTGTAACGGCAATGCAGAAACCGTAGTGCTGGCGCATTACCGGATGTCTGGCATTTGTGGCACAGGAATGAAGCCTGACGACCTTTTCGGCGCATGGGCGTGTTCTGCGTGCCATGACGAGATAGACCGCCGTACGCGCCTCACAGACGCCGATAGCGCACACCTTGCTCATCTTGAGGGGGTGATCAGGACGCAAGCTGTTTTACTGGCAGAGGGGAAAATCCGGCGATGATTGAATATCACCTCAAGCTGCCTTGGCCGCCCAGCGTTAACACATACTGGCGACACGCAAGGGGAAGGCACTACATCAGCGAGAAAGGCACAGAATACCGACAAAGCATCATCCAGATAATCCAGCAGCAAAACCTCGATATCAACACTCCCGCAAGACTGAAAATTTCCATCATCGCCAACGCTCCGGATAAACGACGCCGTGACCTCGATAACCTGCAAAAGGCGGTTTTCGATTCGCTAACGCACGCTGGATTCATGCTGGACGACGAGCAGATAGACGATTTCAGGGTAAGGCTCGGCGAGAGGGTGAAGGGCGGCGGTCTGGATATCGTCATCACTGAATTGGAGGGCGTATGATTATCATCGCGGTGGTTATTTACTCATTCATGGCAGGGATGATGTCTGAATGGATTCATACAAAGCTTAAAGAGGCTGGTAAAACGGAACACCTGACGCTATGCGCTCTCTTCTGGGGCTGTCTGTGGCCGGTGACGCTGTGGAGGATGATTGTATGAAACTCCTTACCTATATTTTCTCACTCTTCACCCCAATAACCCCTCAAGTACAGCCAACCAGCTATCAGAACTGGGATGCAGATCCAAAACGGAGGAAAGCTAAGTGAATTTAGAGTCGATACCGAAATACTTCTCACCGAAATCACCGAAACTTTCCGACGAATCCCCAGCAACAGCAAGTGACAGCTTAGGCATTAGTGATGTGATGGCCGCCATTGGTATGACACACCAGTCTGGCGGTATCGGGTTAGATTTATTTCTGGCTAAGATTGGCGTCAGCAGCCCAGATAAAGCGATAGAGGGATTGATAGGCATTGCACGAAGTCTGGCAGGACGATGCAAGCCTATCTCTGAACTCGATGAAGATAGTAAATCGGAACTACTGCAAGTGCTCGCAACGTTTGCGTATCAGGACTACGCGCGGAGTGCTGCCAGCGTCAAGCCGTGCCCGGATTGCACGGACGGGTTTATTGATGCGGAGGTATTCACCACAAAATCACACATGCCATTTCACGCACAGGAAATAATCACCATGTCTAAACGGATGGACGTGGAGATAATCCCAAAAGAGTTTGAGATTGAGCGGCGGGTTAGAGAGGTTGTCAGGGTGCAATGCCCGACATGCGGCGGAAAGGCGGTCGTCAGCAATTCATGTCGCTGCAAAGGGAGAGGTAAAGTTCTGGACGAAGAAGCGACGAAAGCGAATGGAGGCTTGCCGATCCACAAAGAATGCCCGAAATGCAAAGGGAATGGATACCGCAAAATGCCATCTGAGAACGTCAGGCGGGCCGTGTGTTTGCAGGTGATGGAAGTATCACAGCCTAGTTGGTCGCGCCACTACAAGCCTCTTTATGAGGCTATTGTGGGGGAATGCTTCAAGGAGGAATCAAAGGCATCTGCCGCGCTACATAAAATTACACGATAGGAGCACAATCGCCACGGATGGCGGCGTTTTAAAAGCATAGTCTTGACATTTGAATGGATTTGCCCATAATGACTCTAACAATGGGTTAATTGCCTGTTGTTCGTGGTTGAGAAGTAGGCCCAGCGAACCATAACCTAAGTGGGCCTAGTTGGTAGGAAGTACCGAAGTATGGTATGAGTCAACTCCAACCATGCAGGCTGAGAGGTCTGTCATATCGATGTACTGTTAAGCGAGCAGCGAATCGTTAGCGGGGATGGTCCCGCCAAACCGCCTGAAAGGGGCGGTGCCAATTCAAGCCACTGCTAACGCGGTGGATTTTTCATTTCAGGGTCAGAAGCACAGCGGTTGTGCGTTCGGCTGTTAACCGAATGGTCGAAGGTTCGAATCCTTCCTGTCCCGCCACATTTCAGGCTGCGCTGTTGCGTGGCCTTTTTTATTTAGCGACCGGCAATCACTCCCTCACTCCTCCTGTAGCTCTTTGCCGGATCGCTTCCCTTTTTCAAATCACACACAGCGCCAACCCCACTGGGGAGGTGAGGCTATGAGAATGGACAAATATTCAAGCGGCACCGCCATAGGCTGGGGTTCGTTTACTGCGATGTTGGGCGCTCTGTCACTCAATGATTGGGCGTTAATAGTTGGTATCATCTGCACGCTTGGCACATTTGGCGTCAATTGGTACTACAAGCGGAAAGAGTTTCAGCGCAACGCGGCGGCACAAAAATGAACCCGTCTCTGCGCAACAAAATTGCTGGCGCTGCTGCTGGCGGTGCTATCGCTATTGCTACTGTGCTTATCCAGTGGCATGAGGGCGTTAGCTATACTCCATACAAAGATGTGGTTGGCGTGCTCACCGTATGTTACGGGCATACTGGCCCCGACATCATCCCCGCCAAGAAATACACGCAGGAAGAATGCGATTACCTGCTAGCGAAAGACATTGCACCTGCTGCTACTGCTGTAGAGAAAGCCGTAAAGGTTCCGATGACCGACATGCGCAAAGCTGCGCTTATCTCCTTCACGTACAACGTTGGTGCTGGCTCTCTGAATCGCTCAACGATGCTGCGCAAGCTTAACGCTGGCGATACTTCCGAAGCCTGTGACGAACTAAAGCGCTGGGACAAGGCAGGCGGTAAAGTCTGGCGCGGATTAACTTACCGCAGGGCGGTGGAGCGTGAGCTATGTCTATCAGGGCTACAGTAATCGCCGTTCTTCTTGCTCTCATTGCTGCGCTGTCATTCGGCGTCTACTACTATCACGACGCATACAGCGATGAACAAGGTAAAACAGAAAGGCTGACGCAAGAAACCGCTGGTCAAGCATCGGTAATTGCAAAGCAGGCTTTCGAGTTTAACCGCTTCAACCAGATATCCCAGCAAGCCAGCCAGTACGCAACCAACATCAAGGCCAAATCAGATGAGCGACAAATCATTATTCGGACGGTGGTCAAGAAAGACCCGGCTAGCGGCCGGTGCGTGCCTGATGATGTTGCTAGCCGGTTGCTCGACTACACGAACAGTCTACGTGCCAGCGCAATGCACGGAGATACCGGAAAGCCTGACGCAGCCAGTGTTAGCACCATTACCGCCGCCTGCCGACTGACATACGCGCAGGCGGTTTACTGGATTGACCCGCTGTTGACGGCGATTGACCAAGCGAATAGCCAACTGGCAAGCATCAGGGAAATCGAAACAACCCGACAGAACAACCCCGACAAGGTTAGATAGCTCTCTCGTAACGGAGATTCAAAACGACCAATAAGGCTTCGCTCAGGCGAGGCCTTTTTTATGCACGCAATCTAGGCTGATCCCCGAAAAGACGTCGCGCCAACGTCCTGGTTGCGTTCACTAATTGGCGATAGTGAGGCGACTATGTTCAATGTTGCATATCTTAAATCACTCGAAATCAGAAAGCCCCTTACCGTAAGGTTGATGAAACGAGTTGAGGTGGATGAAGATTCAGGATGCTGGGTGTTCATGGGCAGTAAAGACCGTTGTGGTTACGGAAGAATGAAGGTTGGGCCTCACAGCTTGGGCGCTCACAAGGTCGCGTATTTAATGCTGGTCGGAGATTACGACCAATCAAGACTTGAATTAATGCATACCTGTGACAATCCAGCATGCATAAATCCTGATCACCTTATCCCCGCCACCCACAAAGAAAATATCGATGACTGCATAAATAAAGGAAGACACACAAGCCAAATATACAAGGCACATCTTGGCAGGAAGAGAAAGAAAGTTATCGATAATAACCATAATGAAAAAATGAATGGGTCTGGTTTAATCGCCTTTTTCTCATCAAGAAAACTTGCTATCGCATTAGGTGAGAAAACCTACAGCGGTTCAGTCTGCGAGAAGCATCAAATGACGATAAGAAAGACAAACAACGGTGCTTGCATTTATTGCATGGAAGAATACCGGATTAACAAAACAGCATCTCGCAGAGCTCAATGCTAAATTCTTGGCAGCCGGAAAGACGGAAGTGGCGGCGCAACGTCGAGAGACGCGGCAATGCTGCGAAACAAACAATGAGGCTCGGTTAATCCGGGCCTTTTTGTGCCCGTAGGAAACCAAACAGTGCATTCGCGTGCACTTCACTAGAGAGCTTTCCGTAGTGTGAGTCTGAGATAGGGCGGTGGATTACATCGTTCCGCTCTCGGCTGCCCATGTCTACGCGAACAGGCTCGCACCACAGAAGGTAAATACGATGCAATTAGTAATTTCTGATGTTGCCGTAAAGCAAGATAAAGATGGTCGCTATTGTCTGAATGATTTACACAAGGCGGCTGGTGGTGAACGTCGTAACGATCCGCATGATTGGATGCGCCTCAAACAGACAAAAGACCTCATTAATTTATTGAGCGATACGGGAATTCCCGTAACGACCGTAAAGGGTGGGAAGAATCAAGGTACATTCGTGTGCAAGGAATTGGTTTATTCCTACGCCATGTGGATAAGCCCCGAGTTCAACCTCCGGGTTATTCGCACATTTGATGCTTTGGCCGCTAAAGAGAAGATTCGCGTTTCTTATCGAGATACAGCTCGTCTTGAATACAAGCCCATGACCGACGCTATCAAGCATGAGCGACAGGCTCAGGGTAAGCAGATTTCACCGCACCACTTCAGCAACGAGGCCGACCTGATTAATCGTATCGCGCTTGATATGACGGCGGCGAAATTCCGCGTCTATCACGAGATTGATAAGAAAGAGAGCATCCGAGACTACCTGACACCTGAGCAGATCCACTGCATCACCGAGTTGCAGCGTGCAAACACGGTATTTATCAGTATGGGCTGGGACTTCGAGCATCGCAAAGAGGTGCTGAAGGGGATGTTTGAGCGCAACCACCGGCAACCGTTGATTGAAGAACAGCACAGATTGGCGGCATAGCATGACAAAGAGTGAAAGAGAAACGCTGCAAATCATTCATCGCTATCTTGAGGACGGGTACGGATACCTGTCTGACGGTAGGGTGATGTCCGGAATTGAACGCACAGAAAAGGCCCTAACGGCATTAATCGCGCTCATCTATAGCGATGATGGACCAGAAATTAACAATCGAAATGCTTATCTAAAGTGGGTCTCTCCGGATCAGAGTAAATGACGAAATCCAGAGCATTCTCCCGAGAGTGCTCGATATTTCATTCAGTAGCGCCACTCCCGTCGCAGTCCTGCTGTGTTAGCCAAGACCTGACCTCTCCTTACAGTTAGCGCACACCGGGAATCAATAACGGTGATATACCGCGTTTCTCCGCATTGCAGTGCGGGTTTTTCGCTCATGGCAGTCTAACCGGAACTGTGGTAGGCGAATCCGGGTGCAATACAGAGCCTTTCCACTGAGAAGGCTCGATATTGCAGATGAAAATAAAATCAGGTGTGAAATATCACGGCTGAGTATCAGGTGGAAAAGAGGAATATTCTGTTTATGGCAAAACCAGATTGGGAGGCCATCGAATCTGCTTACCGTGCTGGTTCGTTGTCTATCCGCTCAATAGCGGAAAAGCACGGTGTAAGCCATGTTGGAATACAGAAGCGAGCCGCAAAAGAGGGCTGGCAAAGAGATTTAACTGACGCTGTAAGAACGGCAACTAAAGCTAAAGTTTCCAAGTCTGTTACCAAAGAGAGTTACCAGCAATCAGCGGTAACTGATGCCCAGATTGTTGACCAAGCATCTGATGAAGCAGCGGCGGTCATTCTTGCTCACCGTGAAGGTTTGGCGGCATGGCGCGGCATAACCAACAAGCTACGCACTTTTCTTGATGACGCCGAAATCACAGAAGACAATCACGCAGCAATGGCCCGTTCAATTACGGCTGGTGTTGATGCTCAAATCAAAGTCATCAAGGCAGAACGCGAAGCCTACAACATCGATAGCGGCGAGAAGAACACGACCACAGACAGCCTTTCTGACCTGATGGATGATTTAGCGAAGGGGTGATCATGAAGCCGGAACATCTCGCACTACTGCGTGACAAGCTCTGGCGGTTAAATCATCTCTACTGGATCACCGACAAGCAGGGTAAACCGGTGCGGTTCAAGATGACGCCGGAACAGCTTGAATATTTCGAGAACATGCATACCCGCAATATCATTTTGAAAGCGCGTCAGCTTGGTTTTACTACTGAGGTGTGCATTATCCAGCTTGACGCGGCCTTGTTTGAGGCTGCCCGCTGCGCACTTATCGCTCACACACTGAATGACGCGAAGCGCCTGTTCAGAGAGAAAATAAAGTACGCCTATGACCGGCTGCCAGATGAAATAAAAGCGGCTAACCCGGCAAATAATGATGCTGCTGGCGAGTTGGTGTTTAAAAAAGGCGGATCGCTCTACATAAGCACGTCATTTCGTGGCGGCACACTGCGTTATCTGCATGTTTCAGAGTTCGGCAAGATATGCGCTAAGTTCCCGGATAAAGCCCGTGAAATCGTTACTGGTGCCTTTGAGGCGGTATCCACTGATTGCTTCACCACGATTGAGAGCACAGCAGAAGGTAGAGCGGGATACTTTTTCGATTACTGCCAGTCGGCAGAAAAAGCACAGATGCAGAGTAAGCGGTTATCCAACCTTGACTGGAAATTCTTTTTCTTCTCCTGGTGGAAAAATCCCCTGTATGCAATTGACCCCGTTGAGCCATTACCACAGCGCCTGATTGATTATTTTGCCGAGATTGAGGCAAAGCATGGCGTAGTGGTAAATGATCGCCAAAAGTCTTGGTATCACGCCAAAGAGAAAACCCTTGGCGATGATATGAAGCGGGAATATCCGTCAATCCCTGCTGAGGCATTTCAACAATCTGTTGAAGGTGCTTACTACGCTAAACAATTCCGCTGGCTCTATGAGAATAAGCGGATCGGCGCACTGCCTGATAACTCACACCTCCCGGTTCATACCTTTTGGGATATCGGCGTGGGTGACTCTACGGCAATCTGGTTCGTTCGTATCGTCGGTGAAGAGTTCCACATCATCGACTATTACGAGAACAGCGGCGAGGGATTGCGGCATTACATGAAAGTGCTGAAAGACAAGGGGTACTCCTACGGTGAGCACTGGGGGCCGCACGATATCGACAATCGCGAGTTTGGCAGCGACGCAAAGTCACGCCGGGAAATTGCTCGTGAAGGTTATGAAATAGACGGTAATAAATATTCTCTCCGCTTTGAGGTGGTTCCGAAAGAGTCCGTTGACACTGGGATTGAATCGGTACGTGAAATCCTCAAGCAATGCGTGTTTGACGAAAACAAATGCGCGGATGGCATTAACGCACTCGAAGGTTATCGAAAAGAGTGGGATGAAAAGCGCGGATGCTGGAAGGATAAACCGCTTCACGATTGGACATCTCACGGATCTGACGCATTCCGTTATTTCGCCGTCACCAAAAACAACCGCAGAAAGCCAACCGGAACAGTAACCAAACTTCGGATGTAATCGCCATGCCTGATATTTCAACACCCAATCTTGACTATAACGATATGGTCGAGGCGTGGGATATTAACGATGCGCTGATGGGCGGCACGTTATACATGCGTCAGCTTGCTGAGATTCATCTTCCGCGCTGGCCCAATGAAGATAAAGAAGCATATAAACAGCGGCTGAAAGTTGCGACGCTACTACCTGCGTATGAAGAGACGATCAATCAGAACATCGGGCGCGTACTTGCTGAGCCTATCCGGTTTAGTGAGACGATGCCTGAGCAGATTATCGAGCTGAACCAAAATATTGATCTCGAAGGAACGCGCTTAGATGTCTGGGCGCAGCAGTTCTTTAGCATCGCGTTTCAATACGGCCTGGCTCATGCGCTGGTCGATTACCCACGCGTTGACGCTAGCGCGGTAAAGACTAAAGCAGATGAGAAAACGAGTGGTGCGCGTCCGTATGTGACCATGCTTAACCCGCGTCAGGTGATCGGCTGGAGGTCGAACGTTGTCGGCGGGAAAGTGATCCTCACTGAATTGCGTATCAAAGAGGTCATTGTCGTTGACGGTGATGATTTCGGGCAGACCAAAGTAGAGCAGATCCGCCACATTCAGCCGGGACTAGTGACGATTTACCGGAAGAGCAAAGGCAATGATGGCGAAAGCGCATGGTCGATGCATGAAGAATGGACGACATCTCGGCAGGATATCACGCTGGTTACGCTCTACACGAAGCGCACCGGGTTTATGCGTGGCTCTCCACCGTTGCTGAATCTGGCACTACTGAACATCAAGCACTGGCAAAGTCAGAGCGAACAGGACAACATTCTTCATGTTGCTCGCGTGCCGATACTGGTTACTTACGGGCTGGAAACAGGGCAAGCGTTAACCATTGGCGCATCCTCTGCTACCAATTTCAGCAACAAAGATACTCAGGGCGTCGAATATGCAGAGCATACAGGGTCTGCAATAGGCGCTGGTAAAACCTCCATCGAAGACCTTGAGCAGCAAATGCGTCAGGCGGGCGCGAAGCTGTTACGTGCAGAAAACACTTCCACCAAATCCGTCGATCAGACCAACGAAGAGAAGATGCAGGAGAATTCGCCACTCTACACAATGGCGCAGTCTCTTGAGGATGCTCTCGACAACATCATGCAGATTATTGCTGATTGGATCGGGCTGCCAGATGGCGGCAACGTCGATGTGCGTACTGAGCTTGATGTTGCTGAACAGACGTTTAACGCGCCTGCCGCGCTTGCTATTCAATCGTTGCGCCAAGGTGGTGATATTCGTCAGGTGGACGCAGTAAGAGCGCTGCAAACGCTGAAAATCATTGACCCGGATGTTAAGCTGGAAGTGGTGATCGACGAATTGAATAATCCACCGGTAACGCTGGCAGGTGGCAATAATGGCAACGGTCAATGAACGGCTGCGTGACGAGAGCATTGCGCATGCTATCTGGGTAAGTCGATATAGCACGGGCGTAGCAAAGAGGATGGTTAAAATCCTCAATGAGAGCGATGCAGAGCTTACCGCGCGTCTGATAGTGGCGATGGATGAGCTTAGCCCTGACAGCTTCACGGTGACGCGGCTAGAGGCGTTGTTGTCCAGTGTCAGGGCGACAAATAAGCAGGCCGTCGAAGCAATGCGCGTCAATCTGGCGGGTGAACTGCTTTCACTGGCGCAGCACGAAGCTGGTTATCAGCTAAGTCTGTTTCAGCATCTGCTACCTGATGTCGTACTTGCTCATCATCCGCTAGTGGGTATCAGCGCCGATGCAGTTTATGCCGCAGCGATGTCCCAGCCGTTTCAAGGTCGCTTACTCAGTGAGTGGGCAAGCAATCTCGAAGCAGATCGGCTTAACCGCATCACTAACACTGTGCGGCAAGGTTTCTTGCTGGGCGATACCACCGAGCAGATAGCGCGGAAGGTGCGCGGTCATGCTAACCGGGGATATGAGGACGGAGCGTTACAACTAAGTCGCAGTAATGCGGCGAGTATCGCAAAGACCGCTGTAGGCCATATGGCAGCAACGGCGCGTACCAGCTTTACGGACGCCAATAGCGACATTCTCAAAGGTAAACAGTGGCTATCAACGCTTGATAATCGCACAACACATCTATGCATGGTTCGTGATCGGCTGAAATACACGCTGGACAATAAGCCGATAGGTCACAAAGTGCCGTACCTGCAAGGCCCCGGCAAGATTCATTTTTGCTGCCGAAGCATAGAAACTTACATCCTGAAATCTGCCGAAGAATTGGGTATCGACGTTCGTGAGATACCAGTGGGTACACGCGCCAGCATGGACGGGCAAGTAGCAGGCGACACGGCATATTCAGAATGGCTACAACGCCAATCATTCGATCGACAAGCGCAAATCGTCGGCGAGAAGCGTGCAATCCTGATGCGTGACGGCGGTATGTCACCGGATGAGTTCTACACGGACAGGGGCGAATGGCTGACGCTTGAACAACTGAAACAACGAGACGAGCAGGCATTTAAAGACGCTGGCTTGTAACGAAACCAAAACCAACACGGTCGCTTAGGCGGCCTTTTTTATGGCCGCAATTCGGATGATGAGCGGCGAACGGTCGGATGACCAACCCACACAGGTATCACTATGAAACTCAAAATCGTAGAAGTGAACGGCCAGAAACTGGCGGCAATCGATGACAAAGGCAACCCGATTTACGTGCATGATGACGGTAAAGAAATCGGCTTTGACGCGGCTCAGGCTGTCGGCAAGATTTCCGCGTTAAACGGTGAGGCTAAATCACATCGCGAAGCAAAAGAGGCGGCAGAAGCAAGCCTGTCGAAATTTGCCAACATCACCGACCCAGCGAAGGCGCTCGAAGCGCTGGAAATGATGACCAAGATTGACCAGAAGAAGCTTATCGACGCTGGTGCGGTTGACCAAGTGAAGGCCGAAATCACCAAATCGTTTCAGGCTCAACTTGATGAGGCTGGAAAGCAGAATAAGACCCTGCAAGACCAGCTCTATAACGAGATGATTGGCGGGCGTTTCGCTGGCTCAAAATTCATCACCGACAAGTTGGCTATCCCGGCTGACTTTGTGCAGGCCCGGTTTGGTCAGTCCTTCAAGATTGAAGATGGGAAAGTTGTTGCCTATGACGGCAGCGGTAGCAAAGTTTATTCCCGCTCGAAACCGGGTGAAATTGCAGGGTTTGATGAGGCGCTTGAGTTCCTTGTCGAACAATACCCGCAGAAAGATTACATCCTGAAATCATCCGGTAACTCAGGTGGCGACTCACGCCAGACACAGCATCAGGCTGGACAAAAAACAATGAAGCGGGCGGCATTCGCACAGCTTTCTCCAGCAGACGCCGCACAAGCAATGAAAGACAAAATCACCATCGTAGATTAACCGCATTCTTGCCGGTGCCTGGAAAGGGATCGGTGCCAAGGCTGGATAGCCCAATCAATAAAACCATCCCTTACCAGATACAGGAATTAATATCTTATGAATACCTTAACTGACCTCATCCCCGATCTCTATGAGGCTCTTGATGTTGTATCCCGCGAACTGACCGGCTTTATCCCTGCCGTTAACCGTAACAGCAATGTTGAGCGTGCGGCGCTGGGCCAATCAGTGCGTGTACCTGTCACCAACCAAGCTACCGCAGCAAACAACACCCCCGGCGTTACAGCGCCTGATTCCGGTGATGCTGTGGTAGACAACGTTGAAGTGACTATCTCCAAATCAAAACACGTCCCGGTGCGCTGGAACGGCGAAGAAACTCGCGGTTTGCAAAATGCTGGCACCTTCTCAACCATTCAGGCAGATCGCTTCTACCAAGCTATGCGCACGCTGGTGAATGAAATTGAAAGCGACCTTTGGCTGGAAGGTTATAAGAACGCATCTCGCGCTTATGGCACCGCAGGCACCACTCCTTTCGGCACTGCTGCTGATATGACCGACTTTGCTGGGGTGCTCCGCATTCTGGAAGAAAACGGCTCGCCGCGTACCGATCTGCAATTAGTGCTTGGGCATGCGGCTATTGGCAACCTGCGCGGCAAGCAATCCGGCTTGTTCAAGGTTAACGAGGCTGGTTCTTCTGACATGCTGCGTAATGGTATGACTGATCGCATTATGGGCATGGCTATCCGCCATTCTGACCCCATTGCGCAGGTCACTAAGGGCACCGGCGCAAGCTATGTCACTAACGGCACCTTTGCTGTGGGCGCTAATAACATCGCGCTTGATACCGGCTCTGGCACCATCCTTGCTGGTGATGTCCTGACCTTTACCGGGGACACCAATAAGTACGTTGCAAACTCCGCGCTCGCGGCTGGCAGCCTGCTTATCGGCAAACCGGGCCTGCAACTGGCGCTTGCTGATGGTGTGGAGGCTACTGTTGGCAATAGCTACACGCCAAACGTCGCGTTTGCGCGTTCAGCTATCGTACTGGCAACCCGTGCACCTGCCATGCCAAACGGTGGTGATGCTGCTGATGATGTGATGTCCATCACTGACCCTGTTACCGGGCTGTCCTTCGAAATTGCTGTGTATCGTCAGTTCTTGCAAACGGTATTCCATGTCCGTTTGGCATGGGGATTCCGTGCGATTAAACCTGACCATATCGCCCTGTTGATGGGGTAATAGCAGACCAACCATAAAGGGGCTTCGGCCCCTTTCTTACTGGAGAGAGTCATGGCTGGATTAACCAAAGAACAACGCGAAGCGAAAAAGCTTGCAGCCGCAGCCGCTGAACAGCAGGAGTTGATCGTCATGGTGAACGAATACCCGGCTTTCCCCGGTGCACCCACTGAGGCCAATGTTCACGCTGACGAGGTGGAAAACTGGAAGGCGCACGGCTGGAAAGTTAAGGAGTAAGCGATGACGACCTTTATCACCGTTGCTGACGTTGACGAACTGCTAGGTGCTGACTGGACGGCTGACGATAAGAAAGCCAAAGCCGTGCTGATGGCTAACGCATGGCTAACCGGGTTAAATCTGCGCGCATGCCCTGATGAAATCCCGGCAGATGTGAAACTGGCAGGTGCTTATGCAGCGCTTGCGGCGGCTAATGGTGGGCTTTACCAGCAGCAAACCGATTCCGGTGTGGTAACGAGCAATTCAGTAGATGCAGATGGCGTGAGTGTTTCGAAAACGTTCGCTGAACTGGCGACCAATAGCACTGCATTACTCAACTCTGATTTGCAGTTGGCCTTGGCGCTACTGCGTCCGTATGGTGCCAATCCGTCACAGATTCGCGTCGTGAGAGGGTGATATGAGTGACCTAAAAGTAGTGCCATTCAGAAAGTCACCACACAAAGAAGCCAGCAAAGAAACCGTTATTCGACTTCTGGAAGATGCCTTAGAACATGCGCGTAACGGTGAATGCCATAGCGTGGCGTTAGTGCTAATGGATGATGACGGTAACGTTTTGGACTGCTGGCATAACGGCGGGCGTCCCTATGTCATGGTCGGTGCAGTGGAATCTCTTAAAAGTGATTTCATCAACGCCAACATTGAGCGGAGGTAAGGGGGAGCATGCAAAATCAAGATGTGCATTATGCTGGTGACGGGCTGGGCCCTCGCGATGTGTATGTGAATGGAAACCCGATCAACCAGGTCATTTACGCAAACCCTGCAAAGGGTGTTGTAGAGTTTGTTCCGCTCCCGCTGCGGGTTAAGCGCAACGGCGAAATTTATACCCGCAAACTCCATGGTGCTGTGATCGTTAAACCTCAGCAGCGTATTGGTGGGTGCAATGGGAATTCGTGACGAGCTACAGACCGAAATCGCCGCTGCTTTCAGTAGTGACCTTGCCGACGCCGTAAACGACTTCACCGGATCCTATGTGGTTCAAACCGGATGGGATCCGGTTACAGAAACTGGCGGCGAAACGACCGTGACGTATACCGGGCGCGGTGTGCTGTCTCGCTACAAGCTAAATCGCATTGACGGCGTAAACATCCTGCATGGTGACATAAAGCTAACCGCTCTCGTTAATGAGGTGACGGATAAGCCAAAGGTTGACCACATCATCACGGCACCAGACCTGATTACCGGGACGCAGCAGCGATACAAGGTGATCACCGCAGGAACTGACCCGGCGCAGGCTACGTATTCAATCCAGTTGCGGAGGGCGTGACATGGCTAAGGGTTGGGATTTAGACCCAGAATTATTCGCAGGAATGATTGAGGATGATGTAGGGAAAAAGCAGCGTGCTATTGCAATTCAATTGCTTAATGAGGTCGTGCTTAAGTCTCCAGTTGGCAATCCTGAATTATGGGCCATAAACAGCACGCAGGTTAGGCAGCGCGATAGGGTTAACGACATTAACGAGGCTATGCGGAATAGCGATCAATTTGGTCATGTCGATAAAAATGGGAATCGCAGAATCAAACGCGGGAATAAGGTCACCTTGGCAAGCGCTGTATACAGCAGTAATACCGGGAGATTTGGCCCACAACGCATACGCAAGCTAAGTCGCGGACAGGGTGAGATATATCGACCAGCGGATTACCGAGCGGGAACTTTTCGCGCATCTCATTTTGTCAGCGTTGGCTCCCCAAGCGATTACGTACCAAGCGAGCCGGATCCGAATGGTGCTACAACCATAAACAACGGTACATCAACAATTCTCGCGGCACCGAACTATTCGGTTATCTATATACAATCGAACTTACCTTATTCCGTTCCTCTCGAAAATGGACACTCAAAACAAGCGCCGGCAGGCGTTTACGCTGTCTCATTCAATAGTGTAACGCAGGCATACAAATGACCCTTACAGAAATTCGTAATGCTGTCATCACCAGAATGACGGCGCAGACTGCTATTGCCGCAAGCGCAGTAAGTTATCCCAACGGGGCCACATTCGACCCAACCGGGAAAGCCATCTGGGCGAGATTAACCAACATACCCGGTCAGGCTGGTGCAAATGAAATCGGCGCTGGCCCGGTGGTTCACCGCACTGGAATTGTCATTATTCAGCTATTCGTCCCTGCTGGTTCAGGCTCGAAGCTGATCACCCAAACCGCCGACCAAATCCGCGCGCTATTCGAGTTTCAAGACGATGGCGCATTGAGCTATTTCTCCGTCTCTGCGTATGACTCTGGCGAAGCTGACGGTTGGGCGCAAATGAATTTAAACATCCCTTACCGGGCGCTGTAACCTTAAATCAAGTCGTTTAAATCTCGTTGGATATTTAGCACAGTACGGTGGCTTTAAATCACCAACCTTTACATGAAGCCATAGTTTTCCTCCGTTTATGCCTGATATTACCCGATCGCTAATCCCGTATATCTTGCTAATGCTGATATGGGTTTCACCGGAAGTTAAGCGATGGATTATGTCAATAACATCCGACTCGGTTAGCTTCGATGTTGTGACTTTGCTACCCCTGCGAGGGTTTGCTCTACCCATAGACATCATATGAGCGGAATTACCAGCAGTAGTGGTCCATTCTAGGTTTAAAAAGTGATTATTTGAGCGGTCACAATCGATATGGTTAACAACGTCACAACCATCTTGTTTTTCACAAAATGCCTCAGCAACCATGCGATGAATTTGCCTGTGGTGAGACTTCCTTCCCCCAGTCCTGAAAGAGACGCTTAGGTATCCATCCTTACTGGAGTAAGGGGAAATTATTTTTCCGGGGAAAAACCTATCCCATCCCTGCGGATAGCTGACGTATCTATCAATAGAGCGGAAAATTCCTGTGTTTGATATCTCATAAGATCCTTCAAAACCGGCAACAGGTTTCCAAATTTCTTTCATAGCAACTCTCCATCACAGAGTCATCATCACTGAATTGATGCGGCAGGCCGGGTGATGAATCCGGCTTTTCGGGGATCAACCTAGCCGCTTATTTATTATACCACATGCGTCTTATTGGCGCTAAATCACTCGGAGGTACCCGTTGAGTAGCGGAGCCAAAGTAACAAGCGCATTCGTGCGTGAAATAACAGCTGGAGTTACGCCAATAGGTGCAACTTGGAATTTGCTAAAGCGAACTAGTTGGGGGGTGGGGCCGACACAAAACACATCGGAAAATGATGAAATAGGTGGAACAAGGATGAGTCAGGGCTCGTCTCGTGGGACAGTCGATGTTGGCGGCGACGTGGCTACCAAGTTCCGCTATGGGCAGCATGATGAATTCCTTGCATCCTGTTTCGGATCAGAATGGGCGTCAAACGTTCTGACGATGGGCAACGACCGTATCGCTTTCTCGCTGGCAACCTATGCCTCTGATATCGGCGTGGCGTCCATTGTTCGCGGCGCTCAGGTAAGTGTGTTTCAGCTTGAAGTGCCCAATGACGGAGATGTAACCGCAACCGTGACATTCGCTGGTCTTGATTGGGATTCTAAGGCTGACGACACAAGCTACATCAACGGTACGCCAGCAGATAACGCAGGTGATTTGCGCTACTCCTTCAAAGAAGTGACTGCGATCAGCCTGAATGGCATTGATGGTGGTAGCGGATTCTGTATCGACACGTTCAATATCCAGTTTGATAACAACGTGCAGACACAACGCTGTATCGGGACCGGATCGCCTTATGCCGGGGCGAACATTCCGACAACCTTCACCCCGTCAGGTTCTATCACACTGTCATGGTCAAAGGCTGCATGGGAGGTGTGGAGCAAGACACTCACCGGCGCAACGGTGCCGTTTAGTTTCACGCTGGCGAACGATGAAGGCTCTTATGCTTTCAACTTCCCGAAAGTGCAGGTATCCGGCGATTGGCCCGATGGTGGCAATACCGACATCATCCAGGTGCAATTGGATATTACCGCTTCCGATGAGTCGCCCACCATCACTCGTCAAACAACCGTCCCGGCTACCGCTATCAGCGTGCTGCCCGCGACTTCTTCCGGCGCTGTAGCCTCAACGGTCGGCCTTACCGCTACGCTGACGCCTTCAGGTGCAACAGATGTGGTTGAATGGACGTCATCTAACCCAGCAGTCGCAACCGTAGCCTCTACTGGTCAGAAAACAGCGCAGGTAACACGAGTAGCCGAAGGCACAGCAACTATTACCGCCAAGGTTCGCACTTACACGGCGACATCGGCAATCACTGTAACGGCTTAACACTTTCCCTTTGCCCGGTCAGGTCTGCATGGCTGTCCGGGCCTTTTTCATGCAGAGGAATATATGATTATCATCACCCCACGAATTGACGTTGACGGCGAGCGCTGGATTGAGCCTCTTGAAGGACTGCGTCTGAAAGTCACCAGCAGTGAGAATCACCAGTTCCGCTCACGCAATGCCGTTGTACGCCGCCATATTGAAAAGCTGGATGCTCATTTCAAGGTAGGCACAACCGAGTTTAACCCCGCAGACGTTGGTGATATTGACTCCATTGACGACCTGCTGATTGATACCGCCGCTCGCTTTCTTCTTCGTGATTGGGAAGGGGTAGGCGAGATGGTAGATGGTAAGGAGCAGGCTATTGAATACACCACAGAGCGTGGTGCTGTGCTGCTGAAACAACACCCTGAATTGTACTGGCATGTGCTGTCTGCTGCTGCTGATATCGCCAACGGCAAAGCGGAGCAGGTAAAAGCGACGGTGGGAAAGTCCTCGAAGCGCAAAAGTGGCTAAACGAGTTCGGCGGCGAGACGGGCGAGAAGGCCAAATGGCGGCGTGAAAAGCTAGGCTTGCCGCCAATTCCTGAGCCGGAGATAGACGAGGTGACAGGAGAAATCCTCAGCGCCTACGCCGTTATATCCCGCTCCCGGCAGTATGTCGGCATGGCTGGTGCTCCGCTGCCGATATCGCTTGCTGACGTGGATCGCTATCTTTCCTCTCGCTCTATCCTCATTGATCGCACAGAACTGGACGCTGCTGTATTCGCCCTTGATGACGCATGGCGCGATGAGTGGGCAAAAGAGCAGGATAAGCGCAACAAGAAATGACTTGCATTGCTTTGCGCTCACTCAGTGATAGGATGTGACGAAATGTTACTCAGGGGGCGAAGCATGAAGAAAGTGATAATTGCTGGCATGGTTGCGTTTATGCTGGCTGGGTGTGTCTACTCAAACCATTTTGAAACCGGAGCGCCGGTTGCTGTAGAAAACGTTAATAAAATAGTTAAAGGAAAAACAACCGAGGCTGAACTTATAAGCTTGTTCGGGCAGCCATTATCAAAAGCAGTAGTGAGCGCCACTGAGTCGAAGTGGATTTACTCGCATACATCATCAACAGCGTCCGCGCAGGCTTTCACGATGAAAACCACATCGAGCGCAGAGATAACCACGCTTGACATTCTCATAAAAGATGGTGTGGTGATTAATTATGCGTTCACCAAAGCGCCGCTTAACCCGAGCGTTAAATTCAACTCGTCGCTGTAAGGATTAATGATGACGAAATTATCACTTATTGGCCTGCTTGGTGCGGCTTTATTGCTTGGTGGTTGCGCTAACGATGTGGGCGTAAATCCAGTAACGGCAACAAGCGATTTCGACGGGGCTAAAACAGTAACTATCATGCCTCACGGTGCTGAATGCTGTATTGCTGTTGGCGCATTCTGGACAGACAAAGCACCTGATGTGGCAGTCTTGGAATTTAAAATATTCGGCGCTTATACCAATATCGAAAGCGTCGAATTGAACATTGACGGGAAATTTATCAGGTTGGATGCCGCTCAGCGGTTTACTAACTTTTCCAACAATGGCGGCATGGTCGTGGCGCCTGGAGTCCCGATTGTTCGAGAGTCAACCATGGGATTTTCCACATCACTTGACGTAGTGAAATCTATTACTGCATCGCAAAAAACAGTGGTGAGGCTAACAACCCTGAATGACGGCGCAGTTGTAGCGAAGATCAAGGATGGCGCAACGGACAGTAAGGCCTATTACGCACTTCAAAGGTTCCTGGCTGCCATACCGAGAAAATAAACACATCAGATTTATCGAAGCCTCGCAAACGCGGGGTTTTTTTACGCCCGGAGAAAGGTAAATGGCAGAACAAACATCACGCCTTGCGATCATCATCGATAGCACCGGGGCGGAAAAGAACGCCGATAATCTGGCAACTGCGCTGGGGAAAATGACGCAGGCGGGGCAAAACGCCGCATCTGGGGCGAAGAAAGTAAAAAAAGCCACTGAAGAAGAGTCTGAAGCGTTATCTAGCCTCCTTGACCGAATTGATCCGGTTAACGCTGCACTAAACAAACTAGATGCCCAGCAAAAAGAACTGGCAAAATTCAAATCCAAGGGGTTTATCGACACTGACACCTTTGATGCCTATTCGAAGAAAATAGAGGATTCCCGAGGAAGATTATCAGGGTTTTCTGATCAACTATCCAAAACAGGCATGTCAGCGAAACAAACCGCCGCCGCTATGCGCATGGTTCCCGCGCAAATGACGGACATCATTGTCAGCCTCCAAGGGGGGCAAGCACCGCTTACTGTCTTGTTGCAGCAAGGTGGGCAGCTTAAAGATATGTTCGGCGGTATTGTCCCGGCAGCAAAAGCGCTTGGTGGTTACGTAGCTGGTTTAATCAATCCATTCACATTAGCGGCTGCCGCCGCTGGAGTTCTTGGCCTTGCATATTATAAGGGAAGCCAAGAGCAGAGCGCTTTTAACGAATCACTTATCCTTACGGGGAATCTGGTAGGAAAAACATCCGGGCAACTGGCGCTGATGGCAAGTAATGTAGCGTCGGCAACAAAAACTACCACTGGCAACGCGTCCTCAGTGCTGAATCAGTTGGTTTCGACTAGTAAGGTTGCCGGAGACTCGCTGCAAATAGCGGCATCGGCAATTGTTAATATCAACAAAGAAACCGGAATTGCCACTGATCAGCTTGTTACTGACTTTGGCAAATTGGCAAAGGACCCCGTTGCCGCTATTGCAGAACTTAACGAGAAATACAACTTTCTAACGGTAGCAACATATAGCCAGATTAAAGCTCTCCAAGAGGAAGGTAACACACAGGAGGCGGCTCGTATTGCTACCGAGATATATGCAAACACTCTAAATACAAGGGCGGCGCAGATACACACTAGCCTTGGTACTCTTGAAACTGCATGGAACGCGATCACTGGAGCAGCAAAAGGCGCATGGGACGCAATGCTTGATGTTGGTCGCCAAAAAACGCCAGAACAGAGCCTGAAAGAGCTAAGTGATAGAATCGCTGAGGCGCAAAAAGCGCAATCAGAAGGTGGGATTTGGAACAGCTTTAATTCAAAATTCATCAACCTAGATGCAATGATTAAGGCACGTGATGAACTTCAATCACAGATTACTACCAATAGCACGCTGAATGGCATCATTGACGAGCGAAACAAAAAAGAGCAGGCGCTGCTAAAGACCCAGCAGGAAGCGGACAAGGTTAATCAGCAGTACATTTCGAATGCCGAGCGGAGAAATAAAGCCATTGCACAACAACAGAAGTTTTTGGATGCTGGTGCAATTAGCGCTGAACAGTATGCAAAAAACGTTGAACGCATTAACGAAATGTATAAGGACGCAAAAACGCCAAAGTATTCAGAAGACGCTGCAACGCGCTTGCTGGATCAAATTTCTAAACAGAACGCATCTTTATCCTTACAGTTAGAAACCACCGATAAGATCACCAGTGCGACACAGCAGCGCATCAAGTTCGAGCAACAGATAGCAGACCTGAAATCAAAATCTCAACTCACAGCTGACCAGAAATCAATCCTGGCGCGTTCTGATGAAATTTTGCAGGCATACAAGGCGCAAGAGGCGCTATCCGACCAAGTTAAGACGCTTGATGATTATCGTAAAATGCAAGATGACATCAGGAGCAAAGACCAGAAAACAAATGACCTTCTACGCGATCGGCTTGAGCTTTTGGAAAAAGCAAAAGCGACTGGTGCCCTACAGCCTGGTGAATACGACCAGACTAGGGCTGGGATTCTAAAAAATACACAGGCCACTTTGCCCAAGAGCGTTACCACTGCAACAGGCGGCATTTCTTCGGGTAAAAATGGAGGGACGGCAAGCACATGGAGCGGAGTTGGGCAGCAGTTTAACCAAAACCAGCAAGCCAGTTCTGAATTGGAAGCGTGGTACCAGCAACAATTAACGTTTTATCAGCAGTATTACGAAAGTCGGAAGAATCTCACTGCTGAGTATGAGGCGCAGATCACCCAACTGCAGAACACCTACGGACAGCAGAGGGTGATGCTTGACCAACAGCGCAGCCAACTGATCCAGACATCAACGCAATCAATCATGGATAGCGTAGTGTCAATCACAAGGGATGGTTTCGGTGAGCAGTCAGCTATCTACAAGGTTGCATTTGCCGCCAACAAAGCATTTGCGATCGCTCAATCAATCATCTCCATTCAGCAGGGTATCGCGCAGGCCGCGGCAAACCCATTCCCTTACAATTTGGCTGCAATGGCATCCGTCGCGGCAGCAACGGCAAGCATTGTATCGAATATCTCTGCTGTGGCTGGGGTTGGGTTCAAAACCGGTGGATATACAGGTAATGCTGGGGTTAATACGGTTGTCGGATCTGTTCACGGTAAGGAATACGTGTTCGATGCCGCTGCAACAAAACGGATTGGCGTATCCAACCTTGAGGCATTGCGTAACGGCGGATCACTGGATGCCACGCTGTCACGTCCGGGGTATGGGACTGGTGCTACAAGCGTGTCGAATAGCAATGCAAACACTACCGTATTCAGCCCAAACGTTAATGTAAGTAATTCGTTCAGTGGAAAGCCTGATGACGCCACGCTTATCGCTATTAATCAGAGCAATAAGCGGCTGGCTAAGCAGATCAAGGACGAACTGACGGCAGAAATAATCACGCCACAGGGGCGCTTTGGTAACGCCCTAAAAGGTAGTTACAGAAGGCAGGGGCCAAAGTGATGAGGCCAGCTAAGCTAGCCTTTTGGCTATTCTTCTTTTAAATCATTTTCAAGCTGAACAACAGCTCGTTTAAGGAAGTCTAGTGCTCTGCGTTTTATCTCAAGATTCAGCTCGGAACGTGAATCAATAAATCTATCCACCCATATTTCCAAATCTGCCATGTTCATACCCTTATCTTCGCCAAGATCATCTGTAATTTGGAGCCAATATCCATTCTCTGAGCTGTTTGCGTCATGCTTAGTTCTGAAATTCATAAATCCTCCAGAGGGGTAAGGGTGAAATCTAATTCTACATGTTTTCTAGAGGATAAAAATGACAGGCATCTTTTACCCGCATGAATGGCTGCCAATGCCGCAACAGGAAGGATATGGGTTTCAGCCCATATCCCCACTGCTACGCACTCAGATGACATCCGGGCGAGCGCGGCAGCGCAGGAATTACAAATCGACACCAACGCAGGCAAGCATTACGTGGTTTTTCGAGAATGACAGTCAGGCGCAGTTATTTGAGGCGTGGTATAGCGAAACGTTAAGCGATGGGGCGGCATGGTTTTACATGAAGCTGCAAACACCTCTTGGTGTTGAGTTCTACAAATGCCGGTTCACGGATATCTACCAAGGCCCGACGCTGGTGGCTCCGATTTACTGGCAATTCACCGCTACGCTTGAATTGTGGAAGCGGCCTGTGCTGCCTGATGGCTGGGCGGAGTTCCCGGATTACATCATGCAAAGCGGCATT
This sequence comes from Serratia marcescens, assembly GCA_015548865.1. GTDB lineage: Bacteria > Pseudomonadota > Gammaproteobacteria > Enterobacterales > Enterobacteriaceae > Symbiopectobacterium > Symbiopectobacterium marcescens_A. The sequence continues at coordinate 31,243 of JADMXW010000031.1, forward strand.
CTCGATATTGCTGTTAACAGGGAGTGGCCCGAAACATGACAGTGCTGGATCGGCTATATGCCTCAAGTGGCGATGAGGTCATTCACGACACGCTACAGATAGTTGTGGGTGATTCGACGCTATGGCTAACGAAAGGGTGGGATGACATCACCGCCACGCTGGAAGATGGCACAACCGATGCGACATTTATCGCATCGGCTATTGATATCGCGCTGCCAGCCAGAAATAAGGACGGTACGCAGGATTTGAAATTCGCTATTGGGAATATCAACGGTGAGGCATCAACGATTATCCGTAACGCACTGGACAACCTGAGTAGTGCCACGCTGACATTCAGGCGCTATATCTCCACCGATTTATCAGCCCCGGCAGCAGTGCCAATTCAGCTTGCTATCAAAAGCGGTTACTGGACTTCGACCGAGGCACAAATCACAGCCGGATACATGAACATTCTCGATACTGCGTGGCCTCGTTTTCGCTACACACTGCCACTGTTCCCCGGTTTGCGTTACCTATCTTAAGGATTTCTCATGCTGAACATCGATAAGTACCGTTCTGTCATCTGGCAGAAGGGCGGGCGCATTTATCCGCATCTTGACTGCTTCGGCATTGTGAATGAAGTGCGCCGCGACCTTGGGCTTGCCGACTGGCCCGAGTTCGACGGGGTAACGAAAGATGATGGCGGACTTGACCGTGAAGCCAAAGGGCTAATGCGCGAACTGGTTCGGTGTGAGGCTATTGAAGGGGCAGGGATAGCTTGTTATTCGGCTGGGATGGTAACGCATGTTGCCGTTGTGGTGTCGCTGAATGGCTCGCTACACGTCATCGAATGCAACCCAAAAACCAATGTTTCAATTCTTCCTCTACGCCGCTTTGAGCGTCGTTTCGTGAAAGTGGAGTATTACCAGTGACGATCCGCATTTATCCATCACGCTTACCGGGCGAGCCGCTGGAAACACATGAGCACGGCGCAGTAACGCTTCATGAGTGGTTTACTCAAAATGTAAATGGATACACGCACAACAGAGATCACCCAGTAGCGATTGAGGTAAATGGGGTAAGCGTTCCTCATACTGAGTGGCCTTTTTGTCACATCAAGCCAGATGCGGACGTTAAAATATACCCTGTGCCATACGGAACCGGGATTGAGATTTTAGCGTGGGTTGCGGTAGCCGTTGCCGTGGCTTCTGTTGCGTTCTCCATCTTCATGATGAATAACGTAGATAGCGGTGGTTATGCCAATACAGGTAATGGTGATTCTCTTGAGTTAAACCCGGCAAAGGCCAACACAGCAAAGTTGGGCGATCCGATTCGTGAGATATTCGGGCGCTACAAAGTCTGGCCTGATTACGTTGTCCAGCCCGTCAGCAGGTTTGTTGAGAAGAAGAAGTACGTCACAAAGATGTTTCTGTGTGTCGGCGTTGGCGAGCATACGATAACCCGCGCCGGGATAAAAGTTGGTGCTACGCCAATATCATCATTTGGTGATGATGTTCAGTACACCATTTACCCGCCCGGGGCTGATGTCTCGGCTGATGAGCGGTCCGAAAACTGGTATAACGCGCCGGAAGTGGGAGGCACTAACGCTGGCACCGCAGGTCTAGATTTAGGCTCTAGTGGGCCTGAAACTACATCTGTAAATGCTGACGCTATTACGGTTTCAGGCACATCGATATCGATCGTAGGTGGCACATCGTCGGACGATGACGAAGCGGACGATTCTGTTATTCCCGACTCATGGACGGAAGGCACAATCATTTATGTTCGTGCGCCTAACGATTACACTGTAAGCACGGCAGGGGGCTACAGCGTTATAGCCGGCCCCCTTGAGGAACTGGCTCCCTATGTTGGCATGCCCGTTATTCTGGATTACCTCGATAAAGATTTTTCGTTGGTCATCGCCAGTTACACCCCAGCCGTTGAAGCCGATCCGGAAGATGATTTAAGCGAGGCGGCGCCCGCAAAAATCACACTGGCCTACGGCAGCACGGGCGGAACGCCCTTTAACGGTTTACCCGATGGTACGCAGCGCTTGACGCTCGGCACATCTGATTTCAGGTACAAAATCACTGAAATTGACGGGCTGACCATTTCCGTGGTGCGGGTTATCGATGTGACAACCACCGGGGAAGATGAAGAGGGTAACCCGACATCGAGCACGACAACCGAAGTTGATCCGTCATGGACTGGCTTTATCGAGCGTACGATGCTGGACGCTTCGGTCACTGGCATTAATGATGATTACAACTGGCTTGGCCCTTACATGGCTTGCCCGGATAGTGAGGCGACAAACCGTTTTGAGGTTAATTTCGCTTTTACCAGCGGGTTATGCTCATACGACAACAAAGGGAATAAAGGCAGCGCGGCCGTAACGGTAGCTATCCAATACCGCGTTGTTGGTGATGAAGAATGGACGGAAAGGACGATCCGTTATGCTGATTCGTCAGAGGATGCTATAGGCTTTACTGAGGAATTTGACGTAGCCACGGCGGGACAAATTGAGGTTAGAGTTAGGCGCACTACTGCCACGGCTGGCGGATCTACTCGCGACCTTGTTTACTGGCAGGCTCTACGCTCAAAACTCAGCAAGCGCCCGACCAGCTATGCCGATGTGACCACTATTGCGCTCACGGTTCGCACGGGTAATCGCATTGCGGCACAGTCAGACCGACGCATTAACGTTATCGCCACGCGAGACTATGACGGCTACACGAATCGGTCAATCAGCGGCGCTTTGTTCCATGTGCTTACCTCGCTTGGCTTCACTGATGATCAGATAGACACTGATGCCATAAACGAACTTGAAACCAACTATTGGACAGCCAGAGGAGAGACTTTCGACTTTGCTACCAGTGACAGCACTACAGCCTTAGAGATGTTGCAGACTATCACCAATGCCGGGATGGGATATTTCTTGCTGTCAGATGGGTTGGCTTCGGTTGGGCGTGAGGGTATCAAGCCGTGGACTGGCATTATCACACCGCAAGAAATGACAGAGCCAATGCAAACGGCGTTCTCTGCTCCCTCCGATGATGACTATGACGGCGTGGATGTCACGTATATCAACGGCACCACATGGGCGGAGGAAACTGTTCAGTGTCGCACCAGCGATAACCCAACGCCGTCCAAAGTTGAGGATTACACGCTGGATGGTGTGCTCACCGCTGACCGGGCATATCAAATCGGCATGCGTCGCCTGATGAAGTACCTCAAGCAGCGCCTGACGCACACGACCACTACCGAAATGGATGCTCTCTGCTACAACATGGGGGATCGGATTGTACTCACGGATGACATTCCCGGCACAACCACCATTAGCTGCCTGATTGAAAACATGGAATACGATGCCAGCGCGATAACGCTTCATGTGTCTGAGCCTTTGGATTGGACGCTTGATAATCCGCGCTGCCTGATCCGGTTTCAGGACGGATCCGCATCAACACTGCTAACCCCAACGCAGATAGATGAATACACACTATCCGTGCCGTACAGCATCGGCTTGCACTCGGAAGATTGGGAAATGGACAATCCCAGCATTGAGCCTCCGCGCTTAGTTTTCTGCGATAGCTCAAGGGTAGGGTATGACGCCATTGTCAGCGACATAACGCCAAACTCAGACGGAACATGTCAGGTGACAGCGATGGAGTATCGCGCATCGTTTTATGATTACGATGATGCTGTGTATCCGGGTGACGTGGCTTGAGGCAAAGAAAACCCGGCGATGCCGGGTTTTTCATGTATTTGATCTCAAGCAGCTTTTTGCGAATGACTGATTTGAGCTTCAAAGTCGCGGCGTAGATTCTGAACGCGCTCTACACATCCGCGCATTTCAGCCAAAAGCTTACTTACGGTAGCATAGTCAAACTCTTTCGTCATTTTTGTCCCCTTTTAGATATAAGGCTCCACGTCGAGCGCCGCTATGGCCGCGCATAATGCGTCAGGGTCATCGGCTTCGATGGCTTGAGCCAGGTTATTAGCCATGTTTAGTAACTTGTCTATTTCAGCGATTTCGCTGGTTTTGTCCACGCGGAAGTGTGGCGCCAGAGCGCAACAAACATCCCTGAACGCTCTCAATTCTTCGACAACGCTAGAAAATGTAGGGTCCTTCTTCCGAAGGTCTACAAGCGGGGCTACTTTAGCCGTTTTTAGCATTGCGCTGATCTCGCCAATCATTGTTCCATGCAGGCGATTAAATTCATCAACAGCCTGATCGTGCAAGCGCTTGTTGATTGGCGATACATTTTGGGTCACTCACTATACTCCTTATATAGGATCGATCAATCCGATTTACAATGGCTTCTGCCTATTGTTTGTACAGGCAGCACTAATTGTATAAGGAACTGAAACTGACTCCTGAAGTACAGTTACCGCTAAAGCTGTGTGTAAGTAGTTCATAAATAAGCAGAAGTATTGTTATTTGGCTTTTTGATTTTTTGTTAACAAAGTTAACGATCCCCTGGAACTAAGATGTCAAGACCACACTGGGGTTGACTTTTAATTTTTTATACACTAACCACACAATTTATGTATATCACTAATCGGCAGGAACACAAAAAAATTTAGCGAAAAACTTAGTGTTCCTATCATATATTTTGTAAACGAGATTAAATCTGTGTCTAAAGCGTAAACCACCAATAAGTTATTAATATTAGTGTGCTAATTACTTCTTATCCCCATACATAGCCTTAAGCGTCTCAACCAGCGCAGCCTTGAACTTTCGTCGGCATCGGTAACGTTGATTAAGGCTTTTTTATTGGCTCCGGTGTAGGTGGCAGTGCGCCAATTATTTTGCTGATAGCCTTCTCTATAATCTCGGCGTTTGTGCTTATAGTTATGAACCTATCGGTATCAGTTACCTTCATTGTGGACATGATGTCATTGATTTTTGCCTTCAAAACCTCCACTTCCTTCGCTTTTTCTTCTGCTGATTTTGCTAGGCGAAGGGCATTGGCAACTTTCATATAAACATCGTCATTGTCTGGAGACGATGACGATAGGAGTCTTTCTATTTGCTGGAACTTATCCAGTCTGTAGAGAATCTCTTGCTGGAGGCTACGCATGGACTTATTTGCCTCAGCCTCCAAAGCCTCTCTAACCTCTGGAGCCATCCGCAATGGATATGGCGCAATTCTTGACATCGATATGACTCCTTTTGACTCTCGTACATACATTGTATTTACGACTCTTAACATTGACAAGTGAGTCCAAATGATCCATTATCTCGTTGTTGATATGAAGCGATGAATAAAATAAGGAGTCCATGTGAGTCAAAAATTAAATAGAGTAACCCCTTACCCTCTAAGGATGCCGCCAGATCTAAGGGAATGGTATGAGGGTGAAGCAAAAAGAAACTCTCGTTCTCTTAGTGGAGAGTTACTGAAGTTGCTAACAGAACGGATGAATAGGGCGAAAGGGAAGAGAGTTAATGATAGATAGAAACAGCGAAGCCCAGCAGTGCGCGAACACTAACCGGGCCTCTATCGAAAATACCCACGAAGGAATTATCGACATGAACACTGTAGCAAATTACGAATTGAAGTTCCAGAGCACCACGTTTCACCCGGTGGTTGATGGCGGAAATATCTGGCTGACATCAACAGAATTAGCTAAAGCGCTGGGGTACTCAAGCACCAAGTCTATTGCTAATCTATTCAACCGAAATCAGGACGAATTTTCACCAGCGATGACAATGGTCATCGATGTGATGACCAATGGAATTAACAACAGTTTACGCGCTAAAAAGGTTCGCGTGTTCTCAATTCGAGGTGCTCATCTGGTGGCGATGTTTGCGGAGACTCCGATTGCTAAACAGTTTCGTCGCTGGGCACTTGATGTGCTGGATAAAGAGGTACATGCATCACCTATCGCAACCGGTAACTACCATTTCCCGGTTGAGACAGCAGACCCATATGATCGAAAGTTTGGCAATGCATGGATGACGCCGCGCGTAATTCTGGATGAGAAAAACCGTGCGCCAGAGTTGGAGCTTATCGAAGCGTTAGAAAAGGACGGCTATGACGTTACTGGTGCAAAAGTCCGCATCTATGCGATGTACGGGATAACAAAGCAGTTTATTGATATTCAGCAAAAGATGGCTCAGGCAGCCCGCATTTCATCGTCACTCAACGACATAATCAAAGAAACCAGAGTGGAGAGGGGGATGAATACCAGCTTTACAGGAGCGGATAAGGGTCTCGCTTGGGGCGGGTATCCGAAAAGGAGATTGAACTGATAGGCGTATGGGATGGCGCAAAAGAAAAACCGCTAGTTCGAGCTAGCGGTTTACATCAACTACCGATTGGAGTCTTACATGCAACAATCTTCATCAACTGTTTTAAATGTAGCACCCTTGAACACAGTTGTCGATCCTGATGTATGCCCAGTGATTGAATGGAAAGGTGTTCGTGTTGTCACCACTGAAACGCTGGCTAAGGGGTATGGCTGCGAAGAGAAAAGTATCAGGATGAACCTTTCTCGCAATCTTGACCGTTTTGAAGAAGGTAAGCATTACTTTCTGTTAACTGGCGCTGAGCTTAAAAATTTGCGGGCCACTGATGGTGGCTCACAAATTTCAAGTAAAACAAGAACACTGGCTCTATGGACAGAAAAGGGTGCTGCCCGTATGTCAAAAATCGTAGATACGGATGAAGCATGGGGATTCTTTGAGAAGTTGGAAGATTCCTACTTCCGACCACATCAGTCAGGGTCGCTCCCTCTTACCTATGAGCAGGCGCTTGAGGATCTTCTCGTTAAGGTGAAGGAAAATCGGCAACTAACAGATCAGCGAGACCGAGCCATTCAGACCAAGGCGTGGATTGGTGAAAAGAGAGAAGCAACTGCAATGGCTACCGCTTCCGTAGCCGTTCGCCAGAAAAACAAGTTGGCAGAGCGTATCGGAGAAAGTAAGAGGTTCGCAGCGATCATCCCTGTAGAGAAAAAGATGGGGGCCGAGTTCAAATGGCAACCTCTCCGCAAGTGGTGCCGTGAGAATGGAATAACCCCTCACGAAGTTGAAGATAAGCGGTACGGCACCGTTAAATCATGGCCCCGTGAAGCATGGATGGCTGTCTATGGGGTAGACCTCAGAAAGTTGTTTTAATTAATCGCTAAATGTAGCCCGGTTAATCCGGGCTATCTTTTCTGTAGTGAGTAACAAGCCTCTCCATCACCAACTGCTTAACCTCTTCGGCGTGAATACTGGCAAGCCTTTCTGCCTCATCTCTATACCCGAGGATGGGTGATGGCTGGGCTAGTGATTCAGCCATAGTTGCAACAATCTCTGCGTTAATTGACCTGTTATTCATCTTCGCACGCTGTTTTATCTTAGCGTGTAGTTCATGTGATAGTCGCAAGTGAAATTGAGCCTCATCGTATTTGCTGTAAACCATATTCACGATGCCTGTTCTGTAGGGGGATAAGCATCGTAAATCCACCTGTATAAACCAACAATAGTACCGTTTAGGTATGTAATCAATTACCACGATCTAGCTCCGTGGTGACAACACACCATCCGCGAAAGCGAAACCCCAATCAAGCCAGCCTAACCGCTGGCTTTTTTTATGGAAGCAACTATGGCCCGATACAATACAAACAATCCCGTCCCATCTACCGCAATGAAGGACTTATCAGACAATGCTCAGATTGTTGATGAGTTTGCTAACAGCATTGCACTTACTGTTTTAGACCGATTGGGAGTTGAAAAATACACGCTCGCCGGGCTAACAAACCTCGTTAAGCAGATTATCGGTACGCTCGGCTGGGTTCCGTTCAGCACATTTGAAGCTGGCGCAACCCTGACTGATGCAACGCAGACGCTGAAATATGAAGCTGACGGTAACTATTACCGCTGGGATGGTGATTTTCCTAAAAACGTTCCCGCTGACTCCACGCCTGATAACACTGGCGGTGTAGCGCAAGGCGCATGGGTCAATGTCACTGACATAACCCTGCGCACTGCGCTGGCTAGTGATGATGTGTTGCAGGGCGCTTCGTTAGTTGGGTTCATGAATACCATTGTATCAGAAGTTCTGAAACGGATAGCAGGTCGCGCGGATATCGGCCTGGAGAGTTCAACCCCGGCAGGATGGGATGGCGCCGGTGATACAACGCTATACGCTTTTAAGGGAAAGGATGTTGAAACCCTTTATCGTGGTCACTTTGGCCTCACCAA
>JADMXW010000032.1 GCA_015548865.1 Serratia marcescens
TTGAATGGGTTCATGTGCAGCTCCATCAGCAAAAGGGGATGATAAGTTTATCACCACCGACTATTTGCAACAGTGCCCAATACAGCAGCGGGGGAAAGTCGAAACTCGGCAGGATCACAAAAGCCGGTGATTCGTATCTGCGAACGCTTCTGGTTCAGGGGGCTCGTTCAGTGCTTATTGGCGCCGGGAAAAGGACTGACTCATTCAGCCGTTGGGTTTGTATGTTGGTTGAGCGCAGAGGGTACTGGCGGGCTGTTGTGGCCATCGCCGCCAAAAATGCGCGGCTGTGTTGGGCATCACTACATTACGGTGATGATTTCCGGCTGTACTCAGTCAACTAAAGCTCGAAGCTGTATAACCATCTGACCTGCAATTCGTTGATGATAAAGGGTTAGACCCCGTGAGGCCTATCTGGCTATTGTACAGGATATACGTATCCGCTTAACGAACAAGAACCTCACGCGCGTCTTTCATCAGGGCCCGAATCGATGACGATTCATCATGGCCGTTTATAGTACCGCAGTCTCTCCCCTTTATTTTTACTGAAGAGCAGACAGAAACCATAAATACCGGCTTTGACATGCCGGGGAAGTCCTTATAGTACAATAATTTTCGATATCCAAACTGACCCCAAGTAAGGACGGTCGCGCCTGTGGTGGTTTTATCTCCGTGGAGCGCCTGGCCCCGGCCATAATTGTTAGTTCGATACCCCATGAGTCACGCCTCCGGGTATTGCCAGAAAGTCGGGGGCTTCAGCCATACCTTTGCGCGATAACAGCACTAATCTGTCCTGCGGGGTCGAGACAATTTCATCCCCGTTATCCAGTACGCTGCCCACCAGCGCGAGCCCTTTCTCGAAGTGTGTAGCTTTCTGGCCAGCGCTTGAAACAATCCGTGCAGATGAACCATCGGTATAAGTGACTGCATCACCCTCCACTGCGATTTTGACCATTTGACCGTTGCCTAGATCCATAACCCTGGCGCTATCAACAGCGGTTACGACACCACCTCGCGCAGTCAGGCTTCCCTCGACCGCAACACGCCAGATTGCTGTTACCGGGTGTTGGCGATCCCTTTCAGCGTTCTGCTCAATAATTTGTCGAGCATCCACATCCATTGCGGCCAGATCAGCGTCAGAGAAAGGGGATTTGTCAAAGTCGGCCAGCATTTGTTGAGTTGCTTCATTTGTAAACTGCTTCATCGTTATTACTCCTTATAAAATGTACGGATAAATTCCGAATTGTATACGAAGTAAGCACGAGTAAATTCTGAAAATGAACTGAGGAATCATATGGTTGCAATTTGTTATGTGCAGTTACCCACTTCTGGACAAGTGATAAGAAAAACCTGAAGAGTGATAGCGGAAAATAACTTTCGGAAAAGGAGGTGCGAAAATTCCTGGCTCCTGTCTATAATACTGTATGGATATACAGCACCACGAAGAGCAGAGCATTATGAAACTTATCCCAGTGACACAACAATCACCAGGCCAATTCCCGTTGTTCGTTGAGCCTGTCAGCGCAGGTTTCCCTTCAGTCGCTTCCGATTATGTTGATGAATTTATTGATCTAAATACTCACCTCATCAAACATCCATCTGCAACCTACTTCTTACGAGTAACAGGTTCATCGATGGTAGAGGCACGTATTCACGAAGGCGATCTGGTCATCGTGGATAGCTCACTTGAGGCGAAAGAGGGGGATATTGTGATTGCGACCGTTGATGGTGATTTCACCATTAAGCGGTTGCAGCTAAGCCCGGCTCCCGCGCTACTGCCAATGAATAGCCGGATGTCACCGATCTATCTGAAAGAAGGCGAAGAACTGGCCATTTTTGGCGTGGTGACCTTCATCGTGTACAAGGCCTTGTGATGTTCTGCCTGGTGGATTGCAACTCATTTTACGCCTCCTGCGAGAGAGTCTTTCGGCCCGATCTGGTGAACAAGCCAATTGTATGCCTTTCGAACAATGATGGCATGGTCGTGGCACGTTCAGCGGAAGCTAAAAAATTAGGTATCCAGAATGGTGACGTGTACTTCCAGAAGAAAGCATTCTTTGAAGCTAACGGTGTACATGTTTTCAGTTCTAACTATGCCTTGTACGCGGAGATCTCCCGTAGGGTGTGTGAGACATTATTTAAATTCTCCAGTAATACTGAGGTCTACAGTATTGATGAAGTTTTCCTTTCGTTTGAAGGAATGCAGAAAAATTATAATTTTGATGACTATGGAAGAGAAATAAAGAAAACCGTATTAAAGAGCACCCATATACCCGTGGGGGTGGGCATATCGACAACTAAAACTTTGGCAAAACTAGCAAATAAAGCTGCAAAAACATGGACTAAAACAGGCGGAGTGGTTGATCTCAGCAGTCCAGAAAGACAACGTAAATTATTGCCATATATTGACGTAAGCGATGTCTGGGGGGTGGGCCGGAGATATGCCACCAGACTGAACAGCATGGGCATCAGGACTGCTCTCGATCTGGCCAATGCGCCAACATCGCTTATCCGTAACACATTTGGAGTCGTACTGGAGCGAACGCAGCGCGAATTGAATGGCGAGTCCTGCATAGCCCTGGAAGAGGTGAGGAAGGTTAAGCAGCAGATCATCAGCTCGCGTTCATTCGGCCAGAAAATAGAGCACTACGAAGCAATGCACCAGGCGGTGTGTGAGTATGCCGAACGTGCAGGCGAGAAGCTGCGCGAAGAGAAGCAATACTGTCGCTGCATAACGGTTTTTATTGGCACAAGTTACTATTCGAAAACGGCCCCTTACAGTGGCCAGCAGACAGTCAAGCTGGAAAACCCCACCGCCGATACCCGGGAAATCATTGCGGCTGCGGTCGCAGGGCTCCGGCATATCTGGCAGGAGGGATACCGATACCATAAAGCCGGAGTGATGCTATCTGACTTTTATGATAGCGCCACCAGCCAGCTCGATTTGTTTGGTGAGAACCGACTCTTTGCCAATGGTGAAGCGTTGATGGGCGTGATGGATAGAATTAACCGGTCAGGTCGGGGGAAATTATGGTTTGCGGGCCAGGGCATCGACAAAGACTGGACGATGCGGCGGGAGTTATTGTCACCATCCTATCTCACTAACATTAATGAAATCCCTCGCGTCAGGATTGGCTAATCAGCAGTGAAAACTTCATTCGTCATCGATAAAATTCGTCTGTAAACAAAACGAACTTGATATACTCGGTTTCGCTTGTTATGAGTATGTATGTACATACAGTCCTCCGTGCAGCGGAGGGAGTTTAGAGCCCTTTTTCGGGGATAGAAATGAATATCTCAACAACTTTCCAGACGCTGGAGAGCGAGATCACACAACTTCGTGGAGTGCTGGGTTCCCGGCTTCCGCTCAAGGCGAGTGTCTGCGTCCTGCCAGCCGTTGCTGATGGCGAAGAAGATATGGCCATCGAACACATCATGCCTGAGCTGAAACAGGGACACGATGCTGTCCATGCTGCCTGCGCGGCATACGCTGACCTGCATATCAGGGATGGCTATTCGCAGAAGTCCGCTCGGCGCACTACCGGCGTATTATGGTACGACAATACAGATGCGGAATTCTCTCAGCTGGTTACCCGTTTGGTGACATCCATCAACCAGCATAAAGAGAGCATTCAACGCCACATCATCGAAAACTACGGTGGTGATCGCCGACCGGAATACATGCGCTTCAACGCGCTGCATAGCGCCTGCCCTGGTGTCATGACCCTGCATCTCTATCGGCAGCTGCGTATGTTTGATAATGCTAACGTCAATCTGGTCAGTTTCGGCTGGAGGCAAAAGACGCTTTTTAGCAGGGTTAACAAAATCGAGTTGCTCCAGAAGATGGGCAAGGACATCGAGGAAGATGAAGATAAATCAGTCAGACTCAACTCGTTGATTAAGGCTATTGCGCGTGTACCGGAAGAAAAGCTTCGCTTACGCCGTCCGGTTAAAGTGCATCCAGCTGCAAACATCGCGATGGCTGATCCTGAACACCCCGACCAGATACTGCGTCTTTCTGCCGCTTCATCTATGCCGTTCATTATCATTCAGGATGAGCACGTGAAAATTCGGCCATTGCCAGAGTTCGTGGCCAATGAAGTAAAGCCGAGGAGTAACCGCCTCAAGACAGATGTGATCGGTATATTCCACGGCGAAAGTATCGAAATGATTCTCTGACCACACCGGCCAAAGGACTGGCCGTATTCCCCCCTCATAATTTCGTCACTCGCCGTCCATGCCATACCCTGAAACTAATATTGAAAATTCATTATGTTCAGCAAGGAATGTGGCGTGAAATACTTTGAATGTGCGCTCAGGTTCAGAATCGCCCCAGGTGACGTGTATGGGATCCACCAGCAACTGGATAAGGTAGTCCAGGAACGTTCTGGGTCGCGACTCCCATACACCTTCTACTCTCGCAAACAAAGTGCCTCCGACACCCAGGTTGTTCTGAGAACGGCTGTTGCACTCGGGCTCCCTGGCGAAGTCATGAAGGAAATCATGTTTGTGTCTGGCCAGAAAATTCGAATCTGCGGCTCGCTGGCCACTATTCGACGCGAGGAAGCTGGAGGCCGGAAAAGAGAGATTTGTCCACCTGCCCATGAACTCCCGGATTATATCCACTATCACCTGGAACGGGCCGGAGTGATCTGTGGACGGTTACGTATCGTTCGAAGCACCAAGTTCCATATTATTAAGCCCGGGAGCGTTGGCCGTACATCCCACAAGATCATTGTACCGATGAGCCAGTACGATGCTGAATGCGTGATTGAAGATGTCGGCGCACTTGAACAGGCATACGCTTTCGGGATCGGCAGAAAGCGGATATTCGGCTTTGGCTATATGAACAGCATCGAAGTGCTTTCCTGAACAGGCCATTAAGCATAGTTATTATCTGAATTTCAAACCGACTCGCAAACTTACGGCATTAACACTTCTGATACACCCTTTAAATGCTGTAAACTGTTGTAGCCCTTACTAAATCGTAAGAGTGGGGATTTGCAGCCCCGACTAATGACACGCCGTTCATGTACTTGAACGGTTCGCACTCGCTCGCCTGTTTTTTGTCAATGGTGGGTCGGGGCGTGGGAGCCTTACGGCTCGCCAGTCGTCATTAGCTGGTACTGCAAACCATGTTCCGATTCACCACCAAAGGAAATGGAGATGGAAAAACAGGACTGGCATAAGGCAGACATCATAGCTGCGCTACATAAGAAAGGTTTGTCACTTGCCTCACTGAGTAGGGCTAACGGTCTTTCAAGCAGCACTCTGGCAAATGCACTGACACGTGACTGGCCTAGAGGCGAGATCATCATCGCTAATGCAATTGGTGAAGAACCTCAAGAAATATGGCCAACCCGATATTTTGATAAGGCAGGAATGCCGATCAAGAGAATCATAAGAAAACCGGTTTAAATGAAAAAGGCTGGCATTTTTGCTGGCCTTATATACCTCCTGGCTCTGCTACTGAAACCACTAACACCGATCAAATGGTCATCAGCGAAATACCCCGTTCATTTCTATTGACCTCTTTACCTCCATGTAATCAAATTGATGGAATAATAACGGTTACGAGAGACAAACTGATGACGGTGTTATCTGCCCCTGAAATGCGCTTTGGAACCAAACAGGATGTTCCCTTTATCATAGCGGTGATTCGCGACGGTATGCGGGATGGGTATTTTAACTTTGATGATGATGACGGACTGTCTCAGTTCGAAAGTCAGATCTCAGAAGCCATTGCCAGGCGGGAACGGGGAGAGAATTGCGCCGATTTCTTGTTTGTCTTTGATGCTCAACATAATGGCGCAGCGATAGGTTTTGCCCTACTGACGGGCAAAAATGGTGCAAATGGACTTGCTTCACATCTGGAAATCAGGATGTTTGGTGTTACCAGGAGTCAAAGACAAAAAGGATTTGGGCGCTCCATGTTGCAAAGTATTCTGGATGCTACTCCCGGCCATAAAGTGGAGGCATCCTGTCTTCCTGCATCAGTTGTCATGGCCAGGATGCTGACTAATGCGGGTTTTCACGTCAAAGAGATAAGCCCGTTTGGAAAGCGTACTTTCAGACGCTAATGTAAAATTCAGATAAAAAAACCGGCTGACGAATTCAGTCGGTTTAGTAATCCTGCAAAAGGATGCTGGACAGCGACGGACGACTTCAGAGCTGTGGCAATGGCCCCTGGTTATCTTCAGTCGCAGCCTGGTCTTTATCCGGGGTGGCCGTTGCAGTCCGCGAGGCATCAAATGAGACCGTTGGGTCGCTGAGAGTCAGGATGCCAGTGTCTTCAACTTCTCGCGTTGTCAGCGTAAGCTCAGATTTACTGTCATCACACTTATTCGTTTTCTCCGCCAGTGCCTTGCACCAGATATAACGACCTCTCTGGGCATCAGAGACTGAAGGCTCTCCATATTTCTCGATCGCCGACTTCAGTAAGAGATCAGGGTTGCTGAATGAAAAGCGGATTTTGTAAGCCACCGGCTCAATGGGGTCAACTGCCGTATCGGGGATAAAATAGACCACCGTCTCCTGGTGAGCATCTCCCCAGAAAATACTATTCAATGAGTTGTTACTGTAGCGCTTTTGAATTTCTTCACCAGCAGACTGGCCAAGTTTGTCAGTGATAGCAGTGATCGCTTCAGAAGCTGTCATCCGCAGGCTTACCGGCCCTATAGAAAAAGACATAACATCAAAGCTATTCAGGGGGGTAATGGTGCTTTCTGGAGCGGTAGATGAATCGGGTACGTCATCACTGTACAGACTGTCATCCCCCGGAGAAGGCGTTACAGGTGCTGAATTTTGGATGTCAGGTGTGTAGCTGGGATCGGGAGCGTATAGGCCCATTGTATCATTCTGTACAGCAGAATATACCGAAGCGGTCGGCAGGACGGTAAGGAGCGCAAGGGCGCAGTATCCAAGGTATCTGGTCATATTCACCTCGTCAGTAGCAGTTGTCCTACTGTAACAGCGCGAGGTTTGAGAACATCATGGAAATGGGGTCAAAGCGGGGCGAAAAACAAGCCTGATTCACATGGCTTACGTAGCAGCATGGAGATCTCCTGAAGTCGGAGAAAATGAGTCAGATAACGCGAATATCGAAAATGGAACGAAGTACTTAATTACCTAACAGGAGGTACATGTTAACCTGACGAACATTGCTTACTGCCTATTTGTAGATTCAGGCTACAGGGAGAATCCAAGTGCCAAACTGCATACCCCTTAATCCGGTATTACCTAAAAACTTCGACGATACACCTAATGAAAAGCGCTCAAAGTCTCAGCTTGATGCCTGGTGGGATCATCCATATGGCATTACTTGCCCGGACGGGAAAATCACTGTTCGATGCCTGAATGGAGGAGCTTGGGATCGTTCGACAGTGCTGGGAGTAGCGGACAATTACGAAGAAGCCTGCGAGCTCGCAGAGCGCGAGCAATCAGCATGGGTCAAACGCCGTGCGGAGCCAATATTCTACTATAGCGGTGAAGCTCCATTCAGAGCGATAAGGGATGCACAACGTCCTGATCAGGAGCAGACCTTTGTCGCGTCTTTTGACACGCAAGATGAGCTAATCAGCTGGCTTAATAGTCAGAAAACCAGTTAATACCAAGTCTGGAAGTCTGCTTCTCAACAAACTTCCACATTTGATTATCAAGCTCCCCATAATTTGGGTTCAGTATAAACATTCCATTACGTTCTATTCCCCTCATTACATTCATCTATCCGTAAATTTCGTTAGCCAGCACATCGGGGTGATACTGATGTCAGGTAAACAAAACGGATGCAAAAATGCAGACATGTTCGGAAGTCCTGGCGGTTGAAATATTCAATCAAGTTGGACGTGAGGCAGCTATTGCTCAATATAACTTAATTTGTGAAATAGCCCAGCGACGTTACGAAGACAGCCTGGCCAAATATGGTTCCGTGCCAGCTGGTTTCACCGCGCTCAATTTCCTCCATCCGGCAGAACTTCAGGAGCGTTACATCCTGGGGTTGGGAATTCAGCTTTGTATCGATGAGCAGCATGAAGCCAGGGAACGGGTTTTAGCTCGCTGCCTGGCAAGAAAAAGGGCCGCATAAACAGGTGATAAAACAACTCAGCTATAGCTGAACACGCACTAATTGGCTATGTTAACAAAACGAACAAGGTGGCGATTATGTACAGTGAATCTATCGATCGTGCTATCAGTATCCTCAAGGACGCGGGCGAAAAAATCGGTATGGAACTGGGTAGTAATGTGACATCTCAGGAATCAGAACTGCTTGAGGATGCGCTGGTGGGCCTGACTAAAGTTAAAGGGCAACTCTGCGGTAATCACTCCTTAACTGATGTAAAAGCGGACGTCGTGCCTTTTAGTCTCAGTTCGACGAAGAACGTCGATAGCCCGCATTAATTAACAACCACCAACTGGACGGAAGGGATATGACTGAAGACAACGCCGGTAGTGTTTCTGGAAAAGCACAGAACGCCCCAAAAGCAAATGCCCACCTGGACAGGCTCTTTGATTTCATTGTGACAGAAATCAAAGAGCAGGGTGCAGCACCGTCTTACGAGCAGATCTGTTCTTCTCTGGGGTATTCAAAAGGGCTCGTTTCCCGGCGTATCCGGCAGTTGCATGACCAGGGACGAATCATTATCGATGGTGAAAGAAAGTCTATGACGCTGCGCGTAGCGAAAGGACAAGGTCATGATGACATTGCCGAACTCCCGGACATGACCAGTGACAGGAAAGCAATCATCACGTATGTCAAAAAATACATGAACAGAAATGGTGGCCGTGGGCCATCAGTTCACGCAATAGGGAAAGCGCTCGGCTTCTCGAATAACAAGGCGCGTAGACATGTGGACTATCTCGACGAAGTAGAG
Source organism: Serratia marcescens (assembly GCA_015548865.1). Classification (GTDB taxonomy): domain Bacteria; phylum Pseudomonadota; class Gammaproteobacteria; order Enterobacterales; family Enterobacteriaceae; genus Symbiopectobacterium; species Symbiopectobacterium marcescens_A. The sequence goes on from JADMXW010000032.1 coordinate 8,868, forward strand.
AGGGTACGTTACAGCCCTCATCTTAATGAAGTAATCGTTATCAATCAGGGTGATTACGTTAAAATTACCCAGGACAACGATGAACCACCGAGCCCGGCAGAAGGTTAGCCATGATTCGCATATGGAGAGAAGTTGTAAACGTAAAGGTTCAGGACGGGAGCCGTAACGGACGAATCTGGTTTCTTGAACTTTCGTGTGGCCATCATGCTGTCAGACGTATACCTCGATTACGTCTGCATAATCTGACGCAATTCGAACGACTTGAGCCACCAGCTAAATGTCACTGTGTATTGTGTGAAATAGATGCTATTGCAGGACAAAAATAGCAATAAACACAACATAAAAGCCCTCAATTTGTCCCCATTGTTTTTAGCCTGACAGCATTGGTACTGATAGCCTAATCATATTTAAACGCATAACCCTATGGTGGACATATGAAAAAAGCTGTTTTTGGCCTTTTAGCACTATTGCCCTTCATAACCAGCGCAGAATCGATCGATCCGAACGATTTCTATGCTCAGCAGCCTTCTCAAAACTACCAACAACCTGCTGCCAGCGAGCAACAGGACGATGCTGACAATTCCAGTGACCAGACAGCTGCGATCGTATTGAACCTGGAAAGTTACAAACCGCTGGGGAATTTTGTAGTCCCCCAGGGAGTAGAACGCCCATTCATTGGTCTTATTAACAGCAAAATTTTCATACTGTCTGAGCAACCAGATAAACGCTTGGCTGGCCTATGGATAGGTCGTAGTCAGGATGGTCGTGAAGCACTTTGTGGTTACCTGAACAACAGTATGCAGGTCAGAAAATGTTATTACATCTTATATCGTGAGTAAAAAATGGGGCCGTAGCCCCATTTATTTTAATGTTTGAATGAGGGTATAAAGGGTATTACTGGATTTGTTCCTAGCGAAGCTAATTCGTTAGGCGCAAGATAACGTCGCAGTTCAGTAATCAATATATCAACTGATTTATCCCAGCCATCTCTCACAATGTTTAGAATGTGCCGAGCTGGATAATGTGTTAGAAAAGGATGGTTGGGGCCAAATTTATTAAGGTGTTCAATAGTACCTATTGCATCGAGATAATCTGTAACAAGATGGTGTTCTGACTCAAAAATAGCGACAAATTTATAACCATCAGCAGCGTTTACCCACTGGCAAGTACAGTCATTAAGCTGAAATTGATTAGAACGTTTTTCCCCCTTGGGTTTAGGATTGACTCCAATACCAAAAGACAAATACAAACCTTTCCTTCCCCAGAAGGCCGGTCTCTTCAAGTCCTGACCATTGTTTCCTTCGACCTCTCCAAGAATGCCAAACAAAGTAGCTGATTCTTGGTTAGGATTCGTTCTCATACGGAAAAGAATGCATAGATCTGCAAACTTTAAGCTATTATAAACTGAATTATAAAAGACATTCTCATGGCCAAGTAGATAAGGATTATGCTCTACCGCAAAATTAGTGCCACTTCTAAAGTCACGGCAGCTAATGAATACACCAAACTGGCTCATATTAGCGAGGATATCGACATTGCGATAATCAGACAAATTAATAAGTATAGTATTTAAGACTTCTCTACCTTCATAACTCATCAGATAGTGGCAGAGCAAATTTTGTAGACCGAAGTTTCTGAACTGATCTTTAATTAAAGAAAAATATCCTTCACCAGCTAATGAAACTAGGTTTCTCATTGTTGGTGTATGTTTCCCCATGAGAGGGGAATTAAAACGTACCTTCATCCGGTTATTATCATAAAGGGTTTCAATAATTGAGCAAAAGTGCATCGCCCAATACGCGTTGTTATCACCAATTAAACCGGGTTTCACTACAGTAGTTTTAGAAAAATCCATTCTGTCTCCAAAGCAGTAATCAGTCACTCATAACACGATATTTGCAGTGAAAGTTATATCTGTAAGCAAATTTCGTCAGCTGTTAGCGTCGTATTAGGCTTAGTAAAAAGCCGGAGGTAGATATGCCTAAAGACGATGTTGCAACAATCATAATCCAGAATGGGTTGACGCATAAAGTAAATGTGATCTGCAAATTCAGCGCACAAATCGACAATCAAATGTTCTCATTCATCATCCATCGCACATTAAGCGTATGTCGATATGCGCTTGTCTGTAAGGCAACAGGCCAAAGAATTGCAGTTCTTGATACCAGTCGAGTAAAGGCACTTGGTATGGAAGCAGCAGGTAAACTAGCGCTATCAGATCTGGCCTCATCATTAGGCGAGACTAGACTTGCTGCGATTCTGACAAATTCACTTCAGAGCAGGAGCGCGGCAAGTGAGTGATTTAATCGACGATAACTTTATTATTCCTGCACTGAGTAGCATAGCAGGCATCACCACGCCACTATCAGGACAAACGTACAGGAACGCTCCAGATATCGACATATCTTGCTATGACGTGATAATCATTTGCCTTAGCGGCGGAAAAGACTCCATAGCCTGCCTTCTCCACTTAATTGACATCGGGGTCGATCTGTCCAGGGTGGAACTCTGGCATCACGATGTTGATGGCCGCGAGGGAAGTACTTTAATGGACTGGCCATTTATGGCCGACTACAACCGCAAAATAGCTTCAACATTTCAGATACCGTTGATGTTCTCCTGGCTTCAGGGAGGAATGGAAGGTGAGATGCTGAAAGAGAATGGCTACAGTCGCCCGCAATGTATCGAAACCCCAGATGGATTAATAATCGCGGAACGTGATATCCAGCGAAGCACTCCCGCCACGCGACTTCGGTTCCCTCAGCAATCACCAAGCCTTAAAACACGTTGGTGCTCATCAGCACTAAAAATTGATGTTGGTCGGCGAGCACTCACAAATCAGAGACGCTTTGACGGAAAAAAGGTGCTTTTTATTACGGGGGAAAGGAGAGCGGAAAGCTCTAATAGATTCAATTACTTACAACTGGAGCCACATACCAGCAGTTGCAAAAAAAGACAAGTTGATGCCTGGAGGCCAGTACTTGAATGGTCTGAAGAACAAGTCTGGGAGATTTTAGCAAAACATCGTGTTACAGCCCCAGTACCGTATCGTCTTGGATGGGGTCGCAGTTCATGCTTAACGTGTATATACAACAGTGCTCGCATATGGGCAACCATCAAACATTATTTCCCCGAGCGTATTCACGCAATGGCCAACTATGAAAACCGCTTTGGGGTCACTATCAGTCGTAAACGAATAAATGTTCTGGATCTAAGCCAGAATATTTCTCCTATTAATATCACGGATGAGGAAGCGCTGCTGCAAGCGGTAAATCCGGTCTATACATTGCCCGTCATTAACATGTCAAAAGAATGGGTGCTACCTGGTGGGGCGTACAACCGGGAGAAATGCGGGTCAGACTAATTAGCCATCAGCGATTTATAGCTGAGATTTCGTCACCTGAATATTACGTGGAAAATAGATATCAAATAGCAACATTGATACAGGCTTAACCGCCTCTGAAGGAAATATTATGACGATGGTAACGGCCAGAAATTGTACTGAAACACGGTTCAACCAGTTATGGGATGCTCTGCATGAAAAAAGCAGTGCGGAAAACGAATCCTTGTTTCAGCAAGAATTGCATCGCTGCCGCAGTAAACGTCAGCGAAGTAAACTGGCCGGGCGATTCGCCGGTGCCTGGCAAACCTTATTCGATGCCTTCTGTGAAGGTCGGGTCTTCTGCTCACTTCTGGACTCGGTTATCCACCAGGAGAGTATCAGCGAATGGCAGGTTGAAGAGTTAATCTCATTCACTTCTGCCCAGATGTCGACTCTATACAAAGGGTAGAGGTAGATATGGGACAAAGAAAATGTGCAGCAGCGTTCCTGCTCGCTGAAGAAATGTACCAGATACCAGCGACCAAATCGGTGATACTTGCCCGGGACCTGGAAGAAAGAGGGTTGTATCTCCGCGCTGCCAGGCAATGGGGAGAGGTCATGTTTGAACATACCCAGTGTACTGAGTACATTGTTGAACAACGGGAACGTTGCATTCGGTTATCCAATTCTCGCCATGAAGACCGTATCAGACAGCATGAGCAGGCAAGTGATCTTCAATATATTCACAAGCATATTAATGATGTATACACACGGATGGGACTAAAAGACGATGGTGTCTTTAATACCGCCTGATTTGTCGACCTTTTCCGTTCATTAAAAAATGAAACTGAGGAGAATGAGCGCACTCTTGACTGATTTTGACGGAGGATTACGTAAGTGGTTAAACAAAGTTTATTTGACCTTATAGGAGCTACCACGGGCCCAGAGCGAGATCTGTTGATCGTAAGCCTTCAGTCTCTACATCGTGAACGAGTAAGCTCATACAATGCATTGTGTACAGCCTGCTCAATCTCTGGAGATAAAGTCCCGCCAATGTCTTTATTCGGCATAGACGAGGTTACTGATGCACTACGCCGGTTAGGTGCATTACCGATCAGATAGTTCTTCAAGTAGTCAGGGTGAACAGGTTTGAATTGATACAAACGGCCTATGCTGAAGAGGAACAGAGATAACTGATGAAAACAAACGAAAACCTGCTGAACAGCATTGGAAAAAGTATTCGAATGTGGCGAGATAACTGCTTCCCTCCATTTCAGCGAGCGTATGGAACATGGTTATTGGTTCTGGTTTCGGTTAATGCCGGGATATGGTTTTACATAACCTCTGACTGGTCTGTACAGTTCGTCGGCAATATAGCAGGGCTCTTGGTTTTCCCAATGCTGGGTCGAAAGGTTTTTACAAAACGCGCCAGATCTTGGCAAGAAGAACTGGATATTAAGCTGGCAAAATACAAACCGCATAACATAGCTGCATGGAGGGAGTTGCAGGCTTATGCCTTGGAATCCAATACGCTATCTTCACAAATTGTTGAACGGTGGTATTTCAAAGAGCGGGAATTTATCAAGACGGCCCAAAAAGGGAAGCCGGGTAGTTCTGAACTCAAATTTCTCAAGAATAATACTGGATCAAAGCCTTAAGGAATCTGAGAGCCGGTGCGTAATGCAGAACCCACAGCCGAAGGGTTTTGGGAGTTAAACTGATACAGCTTTTACCGTGAGGTGGGATTTATGTCGAATGTCTTGCAGAAAGAAAACATCATCATGTCTCTGCCTCATCGTGACTGGAGTTGTGAAGTCATCGAGTGCCGATTAAAAGTGTGCCCCGTACCTGACGAACTCGACAGGGGGAATAACATCTTTTTCATCGTGGAAGACCTTTACCAGCTACGCGAGAACAGTGAATCACTTAACGTGCTTGGACAAATTCTGGCGAAACGTTTCCCACACATACCACCAAAAAGAATGCACCTTGTGCTGCACCGACGTGATGTGCAGAAAGCTCATGGAGTAGCCATCCACCTCTACCGCTTCATGCGTAGCGAGAAAGAAAATAACCGTAGTATTTTCATTGGTCGTAACCCTACTGAAGTTTCCCAGAAGACGGCATACGCCTCGATGTGCATTTTCTGACCACCAGCTGTTGAATCGTCACAATAGCCGACATAGTCGGCTATTTTTTTACGCTAAGAAAAACCATTTATGCCCACAAATTGCGGTTGAAAAAGCTATTTATTTTTGGGTGCAAAACGTCCTCATTCTCACTGTAACAATAAATTTCAACATGTGATTATAGTGAGAGTCGAAGCTGAAACATGAATGGTGGCTACATATGCATGATCTCCAGAATTCGTTAACTAGCAAAAATACCAACATTATCCGTGCTGAATTTGAAAATATGCTTTCTGCGCGTGGAACATCTATCGTGCGTTTTGATACCAACGCAGGGGCGAACAGCGGCGAGTATATAGGAAAAGGAATTCAACGTGAGTGGGTTGGGTATTTGCTAAACCATACGAGTTCTGGCCATACGGTCAAGGCATTTGAACCGGTGTATTCTATTCCTTTAAAAATCAGGCCAGACCTTCAATCCAGAAATATTGCAGACCACCAGACTAAAGTAAAAAAGTTATTTGAAAGTTATGATGAAGCGTATCTTACAGCCGCTATAGACTCAGAAGAGTATTGCAAGCCATTCTGGGTTTATCAGAATGCAGATGACGGTCATTACTCGATCAGTACTCGCGGTTTCAAAAATGCAAATGCACCTGCAAGCATTCCGAGCGATAATCGCATTGATATCGCTCAGATGAAAATGGGATATCCCATGCTCGATTATTGCCATAACATTATACCGTCCTCAGTCGTGCGATTAGGATTTAATGGGCGAGTGTTTACGCAAGGTAAGTATTATTACACCAATGAAGAGGTTTTCAGTTGGTTGTCCCGGAACCCGGATAGCGCAGTTTTCATTACGTTCCCAAAAGTTAACCAGACTGATAGATCTGAATTGATGTCAATTATGAAACGAGAATTCCTGAATTCGTGGGGTTTATTCTCATATTATCGCTGGCTGGGACGCAGCACCGCATTACTGGCATTGAGCCCGGTCAGTTCTAATGCTTCTGTTAAGTTAAGAAGTAGCAATGCACACTTCTTCAAAAATGCAATGCTGGCTGTTAACACGATCATTCCTAAAGGTAACGGAATTTCGTAATCGGAATAGTTACCGTTAGAGTGATTTAAAGATCGATTCATTCTGGAAATTGAACGAAGAAAATTTAATGGGAGTAACTATGACTGCACTACGCCGTATCTCAACAGAACCAAGCTGGACTCCAGTTGGCATCCGGGGCGAAGGGTTACCGACTAAAGCAGGTGTATACCGTTTTATTGTTCCCCGGGAAGCCGATAGCTCAGAACATATTGAGTTTCTGGCGTTAGTGCGCTGGCGTAAACACGGTGTTCATCAACTGTTATTTCCCACCTTTGAATACATCGTATGCGACGAGAATATCGTGCTCCCAGAAGGCACATGCTGGCGTGAACGCGAACCGTGGGATCCAGATACGCTGGGGGAAACCGAGTTCATCATCGTTCCTGAAATGAGCGCGGGTGCTCAACGCTGTCCGTTCTGCAAAGAAGTTCCGCGCATCGTTGGTGATAAATACAACTTTGAGTATAAGGAAAACTACATCACGAAAATGCCTCACCGGTTTAACCGCCTGTGGTTCAGCTGCTGTAAATGGGTTGCTCCTGTGCCCACTTCTGGGATTCAGTCACTGATTACGGCCTGGAACAAAATGCTCGGGTCATCCCGGTAGGAGTAATGATGAAATGTGCGTACCTACGAAAGTTTCTGATCATTGCTTTCATAACCGGCATTAGCGGATGCCAGAGTCTCGGAATAGGGTTAAGCCTGGATGAGCGCTACCAGAAGGCTTATCAGAAAGTACTGGCTGACCCTAATGACGATAACATTAAGACTTTCATGAAACTCAGCCAGGAAAAAGGCGAAAGAGACATGCAAGAGGCAAATTCGAAAGCCGCAGCCGACACTCGTGAAAGCGATAAGGGGTTTACTGAGTATTTTAAATCATATGGCAACGATGGATTTAAGCGGGCCAGACAATAAGAAAGAGGTTATATGTCATTACAGCAATCGCATGAAAATCTGGAGTTCCTGAAGGGGGCGGTCTGGTGCGCCGCAAAACTCGTTCAGGAAATTGGCGATTCAAAAGGTGCAGCTATTCTTATCACAAACTTGCCGGTTGGAATTTTCCCTCAATGTAGCGAAAGGGATTTATTTGTTCTGAGGCAATATGTCAGGAAAGATCTGCCACTTGGTATTGATGCCGAATATAGCGATATCAGGCCGGTCTTAATTGATTATCTGGGAGAGCCAGTAGACCTTCCTGAGTGTGAACTGGATAATTATGAACCGGCTCCTGGTGAAATGCTCCGCTGGGGAGTAACTGGAGATCTCAGTTCCGGGACACGATGTGTGCTGGTGGATAATCTTGCTTATCTCGCTGAAGCAATTGGTATCAGCAACGCACTAAGGCAACAGGCCGCAGAGTCAATCCAGCGCACCCTGTGATTAGTGAGTCGCCCCGAATTTCGTAAGCAGCATAAATGCCCTTAATCTTTATCCTACATATTTCAGGTTGTTGGGGTTTACCATGTACAAAGACCATTTTCCACAAGCGTGTCCTTCATCGATAAAAGAGGGCCAGTCATGCTGGCGGGTATTTATTGATATGGACGTAGACAACCCGTCGAAAATAAAAACCAGCGTCGAATTAATAGAAGTTGGCGTAAAAACAATTCGAATGAAAAAGAATGCGGCAGAAGGCAGTGAAAAAACTGTTTTTCTTGTGGATAAAATCCCTGGAATCACATTTATCAAAATTCGGCCTAGCGACAAAAAGCCAAGCGTCTGGAATACAAGCATCAGCAGTTTCTATAAACATGACGTGGAAATCGGGAAAACATTCCCCGTTGGTATCAGAACGACTAAAAGCGCTGCGTTTCGTACAGCAACAAAAAAAGTTGAACAGAGTATGCAAGAATACACTGATACTATAGCTAAGCTTGAAAACGACTATGTTAAGAATGAGACGGAGATTGCTGAGTACAAAAATGAACTCGCTGCTTACCAAACAATACTCCAAACCCTAAAACGTATGGCAAAAAGGCATCTCAAGCAATAATACATTTCGTCTCTTTTCAGGTAAACAAAATGGAAACACAATGTATTTTCATTGCAGGTTTCAAAAATTGTTTCACTCTGGGCCATACATGTTTAGTATGGGGACATAACAAAGAGAACGCTGGCGAGTACGCTGGCATAAAGATCACCTTTCCCGGCCTGGCCGGGATTTTTTTTGTCTGATGTGCCGTCCTTCTCACCACAAACTTAATATCCTGACTATTTTTATGGATGTGCAGTGCAATTATTTAACGAATTACCATTCGTCACCAGACCGGACAGGCTGATAATAATGTCATCCGATACAGAGCTGGGGAGGGTGTATGACTAATCGTGGCTATAGCAAAGTAATTATCGAAGGTACTGTAGGCCGTGAGCCTGAAATCCGACAACACCCTACCCACGGCATCTACGCAAAGATTTATGTAACAACATCTGAGTCCTCAATGGAGGATAAATCTGGTCTGGAGAAAATTACGGAAGAACACTATCAGATCATTTTGCTTGGTCAATTTGCTGATGTGGCCCGCAATCATCTTCATGTCGGGACAGGAGTGTACCTGGAGGCCCAATTGCGTACCCGCCTAATCAAGGAGGATGGTAAAGAACGCTTCTTTATGGACGTACTTGTCAACCCCGTGAAGGGGCATGTTCTTCGCAAAGTCAATGTAGGCGGTAATAAACTGGTGAGTCGTCACCTCCAGCAGAACCGTGGGCAGGATCACCGGCAGAATACCAGTTATAGCCGCAGGCCACAAAACACGAACGCGAGGCCAGCAACACCACGCAACTCGCCCCCAACAATGGAAAATTATTATTTGGGAAATCAGGATGAAGTTCCAGGAAGCACTGGTGCTTATGGAACTGAGATAGCCTTTTAATGATTAGCAGCATATCTGTTTTAATTTGTATCATAACTAATGGGGAATTATTGCCGTGAATGAATTCAATAACGCACTCCAGACGATACTGGAAAATGGGTCTATGTCATATGGCCAGGCTGCTATTTATGCCGGTGGTGCAATTTGCGTTGCGGCCCTTTTTTCGGCGATACTCAGAAGTGGACTACTGGTAATTTTGGGAATTGTCTCAGGCTTTTATCTGTTCAGTCTCAACACTCCAGACAGTACACTGGCGTATACTGCTGCTGCCTCAGACCGTCTCATCGAGCAGGTTAAAGCTGTCGGTGGATGCGCCACTAGACACATTGAGGATGCGCAAACTCTGGGTATCATCATAAAAAATGGCGATGTTATCGAGATAGCAAAGCAGTGCGGTATTATAAAATAATAACCGTAGCATATTATGATTGATGAATGCCTGAATGGTAATCTGCTCGCGGATTACCATTATTTTTTGAGATGTCTTATAGAACTTATCTAAAATTACATACGACTGTCATGACAGTATAAGGTCTTTATGAAAAACGTCGTCAAAACTTTACTACCCTCAGTGAACACTGGTGATCAAGACGAAAGCGTAAAATCGGATACGCTGACTGGCACTACTAAACCCTGCGACCACGGACTGGTTCATAATCATCTTTTAGGGCAGGAGGCCTGTTACTATGCCAAACACTAACGACTCGCTGACAGGACTCAACGTCGAGCTCGTTGGTGCATCGAAACAAGAGTTTACTCTCCTCACTGAAAACCATCTGATGCGCCGCATCATAGTGGCTTTATCTGAGTTAATGCGTAACGCGGAAGGCGTGATGATTGATTCTCATGTTTACCCGTGGGATCAAGTTCTCCCTGCTGCGATGGACATTCCATCATCCAACGCTTCTGATGAAGAGATACAGAACTGGATGATCAGTGCCTGTAAGGAGTGGCAGTGCGAATACAATCGCCGGGTTCAGTCGTTTACCGCATCAGAAGTAAAAAGCAAAAGCGACACCGAGAACGATAACCTATTCCTGCTGAATATCACCAACCTAGCCCATATGCTGATTGACCGGTTACTGCCGTTTGTCAGTATCGAGGAGATTAATCATGAGGATCCAGATTTACTCCCCCAAGTTATTGATATCGTGAATTATATGGTTGGTGTTATAAATGGTACAACCAGCACACAACAAGTCAGACAAGAATTGTTTACTGCCGGTGCTGATGACGCAGTATTTGCACTCAAACTAAAGCACAAAGAGCTAACCAGCCGGGGTGAAGATGCTGGATGGCTTGAAGAGGCAATGAAGATAATCGAAGAAAACAAACGCCAATCCATCGACTTTATGCAGCGCAGCTAATCGTTCCCATAATAAAAGGGTAATGCTATGAGTAAACATCTGTACTGTATTAAGGGTGTTTTAAAACCCAGGAAATTTTCTGTAAGTCTGATAAGAAATAAACTTAGCTCATTTGGTTTAAGGGGAAGTACTCTTCGTAGCGAAACCGCTCGCATTCTTGCCGGGCCAATAGATGGTATTAAGGGTACGTATCCCTTCGGCTGGTCAGAAGAACATTTTGACCGCAGGATGAAACGCATATTCATTCGCGCCGGTAATGCTTCCAGACTTTCTGATAATCGTCCATTTGCATTAAAACGACGCAGCGCTTTAACTATCAGTAAAAAGTATCTTTCTGTGTAACCACCAGCAGACGAGTTTTACTCGTCTGCCTGGCCCCATGCCTCTAATCTTCGCACCCGAAATGAAGTTGCCTGGAGTTCTCCTGATGAAGTTAACTCAAATGAAACTGTAAGATCGTTTTTGTTCCGGTACTTCCATACATAGCCATTTTGCTGCAATGTTTTGAGTGACTTACGTAGGTTGGGCTCAGCTACATCCTGGCTGTCTGGAACAGAGTTAATAAACCCCAGCAACCTGGTGAATGGCACTATCGCAGTGCCTTTTTCTTTGCACAAAAGAAGAAGTACCAACGCATCCTTCTGAATACGGGAAAAGCGCTCCAGGCGATGTTCAGTACCATCTCCCTGCATATTGGCATTGTTCATAATCAACCTAATCATATGGGATATGATTAAGGTTAAAAAACACCCCCCGTTTTGTCACCCTTTTTTTTTCTTACTCACCACTTAAAGCAGTAAGCTCAGTTCGATAAATCTGAATTAAATAAGGCGAGGTTATATGAAAACGAAATTATTGCTGGCGCTAATTGCGGGATCGACTTTCTGCATCAATATTGCTGAAGCCAATATTCCTCTTAGAGCAGATGGAAGTCCAGCAGCGGGGCAGACACCAACTCAGTTCATTCAGCTTAAAAATGAATGTCCTGAATGCGTCATGGTCGCAACTGATGTAGTAAAGATGCGTAGCGATAGCTGTAAACAGCAGGCATCCATCGATTCTACAATCCTACAGGATCCTGTTTACGCATATCTCAACAGTATCCGTCTGGTAGTTGCCGGGAATGGTGGTTATGCAAGTCCAATCTATACATCCGCCCGTCAGGTCGTAGCGTCAAACATCAATTGCAGTGATGCAAACGACTGGGTAGCGAGAAGTAAAACGGTAATGGATAACACCTTCAAAACGCCGTAAACAATCCCTGAATATTTCGTTGCAGTAATGCTATCCCGTAGTATGACGTTAAAGGCGGAGCTTTGAATCGGGAAAAAATAACTACTGCACTTAGAGGTATTTATATGGGTCGTCACTTTACTGGTCTGATTGATAGTTCGCAGCAAAATTTTACAATGCCAATCCGTCCGTATGGACGGAGCCGCATGGCTGCAAAATTAAAAGGAATCTCCCGATTGAAAAAATCTGAAAAGCATGACGATGAATATCCTGATGAACTCTGGAAATTTATGAGTCCTTCAGAGAAAGCTAAATTTCTGGTCGCGGATGTATTTTCACGCAGTAGTAAAGACTCTTCCGCCATTCAACCGGGAGAACATAAGCAAAAGGAGCATGATAATGAGCACTGATAATTTACTAGCAGAACTCACTTCAAAAACAGGCCTGACAGAAACGGAACTTAATCGGCAGGCATTGATTATCGGTTTGATGGCATTGTGCCACCCGGATGCTATTGCCGGTGATTTGGTGAGCGCGGCACTTACGGGGTCATACTCAGATAGTACTGATAAACTACTTACCCGTGGTGATAACGCATCAGACAGTGTGTTGATGTCCATGCGTATCTTACTTCACCGGTTGAGTAAGTATGAAGGGTCTGATGGCAAAGTAGGTCAGATCAATAAAATGATGCACCGACTCGGCTACTTTAAGGCATCCGATGTGTTACGCGAGGCTCAATAAAGAGGCTCAATTTATGTTCACCATGACGAATTTCGCGTCCAATATTCTTGACATGGTTTTTCTATCAGAAATGGAAGGGGAACTCATTTATATAAAAGCGCTTAGCGGCGTTACTGGTTACGTTCCTCAGATCCATCTTTTCCGCCTCCAGCTTATCGCATTTGATATAGGTTGGTACTACGAGTACAGATTGAATTCAGGCAACCTCATTATAAAGGAAATTGTTGAGGCCATCACATCTCTTGGATGTGCTTTAAATGAATACCAATGGCAGTTCGCGTTTGAATTAGGTTATCGCCGTCACCACAAATAAACTTCATTTTTTCATAATTTGCTATTCGTCACTTGATTGACCGGGGGTACGATTAATTTAACACGGATAATTATGGGAGACAGTAAAATGACAGACGCATCTACAATAGACGCAGTTCAACCAAAGGCAAGACGCTTATCATTTAAAGAGCTTCCAGGGTTTGATATTTCTGCTGAAGCACTTCTCAAAATTATCGAAATGCCGTGTATGGTTATTCGCCGGTCTCCTGCAATGAAAGTACTGGAGATGATCACGCTGCGGTTACGTGGGGATTGTCTTTCTGCCCTTGGCATTGACTTAAACTCTGCCCAAATTACCAGTAAAGGGACGGTATCGGGGGGCAATGGTGATATGGACGTATCAGTACCTGCAACACAACTCTTTTCTTTAATCCGCAACATGCGCGGCGAAGATGAAATTAACGTCCGCTTCCATGCGGCAAAAAACCATCTTGTCATTCGCACCGACAAAAACTCCTATAACATCCCGGTTTGCTTAGACCATATACCCGAAATTCAGGCTGAGACGCTGGAACATAATTACAGCGTTTACTTTCCAACGCAGATGCTGAGTCAGATTATCAAGCGTGTCAGCCACGCTGCGGCTCAGAACGATGTCCGCTTTTATATGAATGGGGTCTACCTCGGTATCGATAATGGCCAATTTATTGCTGTAGCCACTGATGGACATCGTATGGCCGTCAGTTCTCATGATATCGACTTCAGCGATGACGTGGGCGATGAGATTCAATCTCCGACAGCTCCTACCTCTATCAGTAACACGAATGCAGGTGTGATTTTACCCAACGGGGTTTTCCCCGTGCTCCATAAAATCCTGAGCGGTAGCCAGGGTCAATTCAAAATTGACTACAGCAACCGTAACCTGACATTTACGCTCGGAAGCCATACAGTCATTTCAAATCTTGTCGATGGCCGTTACCCGGACTGGAAGCGCGTGGCCAGCACGGTAGCCAAAAATACTGAACTGTTTAAGGTTGATCCTTCTGAACTCACCACCGCACTAAAACGCGCAACCCCATTGCTTAAAGAGGGCTCGCCAAACAACACCAGTGTTTGTGTGATGTCATTCAAAGACAACGCCCTACAGCTTAAGTCGCCCGGCTCAAATGCAATCAGTTGCAAAGAGGTGATGGACATTGCGAAAGAGGCAGGCGAGCCCGAAACAATTGTTGATATCGGTATGAATGCCGATTACCTCCTGGAATCACTGGCAAGCCTGGGGGCGTGTTCGGAAGAAGGAGAAGCCGCACAGATTGCTTTGCGTGATACAACGACCGGCATATTGATTTCAGTAAACAAAAACAATTACGACATCATCATGCCTGTCCGTGTCTGACAAAACGCTCTCGTTTTGTCGGCCTTTTCGAAATAGCCAATTTCATGGGCGTGATAACGTTAAAACAAGCTTCCTGACGGGATGGCTATATGCCATCTCGCTCCCATTGGTCGCGATCACTGCGTCCTAATATTCTGGAGCCAGAATGAAATGAAAAGCGTTCTGAAGTGGGTAGGAGCCAAACACAACATTATGGCAAGTCTTAAGCATGTACTACCGAAAGGTGGTCGGCTTATTGAGCCCTTTGGCGGTTCAGGCGCTGTAATGATGAATACGAATTACCCAGAATACATTTTGGCCGATATTAATAGCGACCTGATCGATACATACCAGAGTATTTTTAAGTCGCCTGAAAAGGTACTTTCTGAGCTTAAACGCCTTTACTGTCTCGGGCGTTCTGAGGACGCCTATTATGAGCTGCGAAGCCAGTTCAATAATCATGATAGTGCAAGTGACACTCAAGCTGCTCTGTTTATCTATCTGAATAGGTTTGGCCATCGCGGACTATGCCGATACAACCGGAAAGGCATCTTTAACGTCCCCTGGGGTTATTACGCCAACCCCTATCTCCCAGAGACAGAGTTATACGCAATGGCTGAGAAAATGTCCTCAGCAACTTTACTTTGCGCCAGCTTCCAGACCACGCTATCAATGGCCCGCCCGGGTGATGTGGTGTATTGCGACCCACCATATGTTAATCCCGGCAGATTCACGGCTTACCATGCCAGCGGTTTTACACCCGCTATGCAGATTGAGCTTACCAAACTGCTCCAGTTGCTGCCTGAACGCGGGGTTCATGTCATCGCATCATGCCACGATGCGCCTGATATTCGTGAGCTTTATCAAGCCTTCGCTATTCATGGTGTGACTGCCCGGAGAAGCATATTTAAAGGCAGCGGGGATGGGAAAAAAGCTTCAGAAATCTTCGCGGTCAAATTAGCGGATAACTCGAAAAAGGGAGCTGCGGCATGAAACGCTTCCATTGTTCTGAAAAGCTGCATAACCCAGAGACTGAGAAATTTTGTCAGGATATCGCCGAACAATATCGGACAGCACCTGATATTGCCGTGGCGCAGTTTAAACAAGTGCTGAGCTCTAAGCCTCTAACTTACTGGGAGTGTGTCGTGATCCGCGAGCGTGTCTCTGACCTTATTAAAATTAATCAAGCAACAGCTGAGGGCCACGATGAGCCAATTTAAACCCAAAAGCCTTGTAGTCTACCGCATCCAAAAAGCTCTGGAATTAGACAAGCTGGATGAACAGTTAAGTGAGTTGAAATACACTCCCTGCGGGCCTAATGATATGGCACGGTCAGGATGGATCCCGCCATTGGGTGAAGATGTCGAGCTGTTAAAGCATGAGTCGAATAATCTCATTCTTCTGACTGTTAAGCACGAATCGAAAATACTTCCTCCCGCGACCATCAAAGAAATTGTGCGAACCCGGGTTCAGAAACTGGAGAAAGAGCAAAACCGCAGGCTAAAGAAAATGGAGATCCAGGCCGTCAACGATGCCGTGCTCGCTGAGCTCATACCAAAGGCTTTCAGCAAATACAGCACTACAAACATTTGGGTGGATACTAAATCACGTCTACTGCTTGTTGAGACCACCAGCCATAAAAAAGCAGATGATGTAACAGCTTTGCTACGTAAAACTATTGGCTCACTTCCAATTATCCCATTCACGCTGGAAACGCCGGTAGAACTGACGTTAACAGAGTGGGTCAAAACAGGAAGTCTGCCGCCTGGCCTAGCTTTATGCGACGAAGCCACGCTCAAAGATGTGCTCGAAAACGGGGGGGTCGTTACAACAAAACGCCAGGATTTGATATGTGATGAGATCGCTCATCACATCGAGGCCGGAAAGCTTGTGACAAAGGTTGCACTGGGCTGGATGAACCAGATGTTTTTCATCCTGAATGACAATTTCATCTTTTCACGACTGACCTTTACGGAAGAACTTATTGAACAGAACGATGACATTTCGCCAGAAGATCACGCCCAAAGATTTGATGCCGATTTCGTTTTGTTTACCTCTGTTGTTATGGAGGTTCTGGACACAATGATAAAAGCCCTCGGGGGTGAAAGCCCAGGACTCATCACAACGCCGTCAGACGAACAACAAGGTGTCGCGGCAGAAGCCAAACAACCAGAAAAAACCTTCCATTAAAGGGCTGAGAGATGATTACAGCTACAGAACTCCAAGAGTTATCACGCCAGGTTGAAAATGCTAACATTGCCCGAGCCCTGGCAGTTAAAGAGTTGGTTAAAGAGACAAGAGATCGTCAGTTTTCATTGTGGGCGCTATTTATTGGTCTCTTCAGAGAGACACCGGCGCGAAAAAAGCTGAACGAATGTGAATTGCATCTTAACCTGCTGCTGCCAAAATGCAGGAGCATCTTTCTTCAATACGTAGTTATGTCCTCGTTGGAAGAAATTTCGAAATCACCAGATTGTGAGATTTATCAGCATCTAGTCAACTGCTGGAAAGAAGCTCAGATAAAATATAACGAGTCAGGCAGACGACTCAAACTTGCAGAAAATGCCCGTGAACTATTAAAAACAGCAAAGGATGAATGTAATAGTGCTTCCACAACTGAATTTCTGGATATGGTTACTACCAGTAAAGCAATATCCATACTTTCAGCAATAGACACATCCTCTGCGAGTAGTTCGTTAAAGAGAGCTATGGGTGCGCTTAAGCGATTAGCAGATGAAATGCCTGCCCGGCAATCACCTATTGATTCAAATTTACCAGATGACACGCTTGATCTGTTTGTCGATCTGACTATAAATCCTGTTATCGATATTCTCTCCTGGTTAAATATTGAAAAGCTGGATAATGCCGAAGTGCAGTGCAGCAAAGCCTTAAAGAAACTTCAGACGTTATTAGGACAACTGGGTGCTGAGCATGATTTGAGAACTAAGGATTATCAATCTCAATTAGATACGCTTAAGAGAATTGAACAACCATACATCAAAAAGGTGATGCGGCATATACCCGAAAATATGAAGTTCAAGGAGCCTGAGTATCTCCAGACTATAGGAATGAACCCATGACTCTAAAATATATAATCGCTCTCGCAATATTTCTGACATTTGTGTGCTTTGCAGCTTTCATACTTATCTACGCGAGTCGAACAAAACGAGAACAACAACAAACTCAGCAACCTTTGGACGAGCATGATCAGCAGGCAGATATTAATGCCGATGCCGACGAGAACGCCGCACTTGATGGGTTGAGCGAGTACTTCATCAAAAAAAATTCGATATTGCCAAAAGTCCTGATGGATCTTTATGTGCGCTTGAGTGCGGTGTTCAATGGTCAGTACATTATCGCACCCCAGGTGCTTGCCCGGGACTTAGTAGAGCTGGAGCTCGAAGATGAACCGGTTGCCCCGGTTGACGTACTTCAGGCGCAACAGTACGCAGATGAATTCGTGTTCGATTTTGTTCTCTCCGATGCGCATACCGGGGAACTAGTGCTAGCAATGATCAATGAAGATGCTATCAGCGCTCAGCCTGAAGGAGAGTTCATTATTGCCCTTTTTAAAAGAACTCACATTCCTGTCTTTCGCTATGAAACGTTGTCAGGCTTGGACGATAACGCCCTGGCAGTCAACATCGCTGAATCAATAGACGATGGCCGATTCTCTTAGTTCCACAAGGAATTTATTATGTCTCTGTCAAAAAAACAAAGAATAGTACTGAGGGCTAAATTTGGTGGTCGATGTGCATATTGTGGCGAGGTACTGAAAGAAAAAGGTTGGCACGCTGATCACGTAGAACCTGTGCTAAGGAAATCCGTCCAGGATATGCAAGCTGCGGCCAGAGGGAAATTTAAGCTTAAGGCTACCGGTGAAGTGTTTAATGAAAGTGCCAACTGCTTAGAAAATCTTTTCCCAGCCTGTGCGCCCTGCAATCTGCTCAAAACAACATATTCACTGGAAATGTTCCGCAAACAAATAAGTTTACAGGTTGAAAGGGCACGGAAGAGTAGTATGAATTTCAGAACGGCAGAAAGATTCGGCCAGATAAGCATTGTAGAGAAACCCATTGTTTTCTGGTTTGAACAGTATTCAGAGAAAAATGGTGCTATCAAATAAACGACTAATTTAACATTATCATGGCGCGTATCGCGCACTGCTTCGTCAAATATTCAGCCGTGATAATATTGTTTAGTAGGCCCATTACGGAGCGTATATGACTAATCATACAAACTGGACTGGAGACCTGACCGAAGGCGCAACTATATTTGTAGCCACACCAGATGGCCAGCTCAGCAAATGTAGAGTCGAGTCCGTTCGAGACCGACATTTCTCGGTCGAGGGTATTGAACGTGAATTCGATAAGTTGAATGCCTGCTCAGTTGATGGGTTACTACACTCTTACCCCGACGATTTCGAGTCGAGGGAGTTATTTGGTCTGTGCCAGCAAAAAAACAGGCTCAAGTCTCTGCAAATTGATTCATTATCGTTACAGCAAGTCCAGTACATGCTGGCTGGCCTGGAACTTGCCAGGAAGAGATATGGATACCAGTACCGAGGCAGCAAAGCCGTAGATACCAATCAGAAGGGTAGACTGGCCATGAGCATTGATGATTCGCTTCACCCAATTCAGATCGCTTATATACTGGCAGGTTTAAAATTATCTCTCCTTCAAACAGAGGTGAACCATGACTGCTAACCAACGTAAACGTCCTTCGCGTAACAATCGAGCTGTCCAGTTAACGTCCGAGCAGCTGGTAGAAGCGAAGACGCTTGACCTGAAAGCCCACCATTCGTTTAAAAACCTTATGGGTCTTGCTGCAATCAGTGTCGTGGTGTTTGTCTGTCTTGGCTCCTTGATCCATAAACAACGCTCAGTAATGAACGAATGGGACCTGGGTGAAGTGATCAGAGGCGTTGATTTGAAAGCCGGAACCCTCGCAAAAAACAACTTTTTCATCACCAACAAAGGGCAGTTTGAAGCAAGTGGCGTTACAGTGTCACTTACGGGTACAAAACTGAAATTACAGCAGCATCAGGACGGAAAATATTACGTTTGTAATTCTGCAACAGGTGATTGTGTTCTGGTATCCGATGTACAAGCTGAAAAAATTCGTGACCAGCTGTAGCGAGGGGAAAATATCGGTTACTGTCACCGGTAACCGAAGGAACCTTCGTATATGTCACGACAAGAAGCCGCAACGCAGTTATTTATGTCTGCACCACCAGCAAGTATTGATGTCGTTATTGAGCAGCTGGAAAGGGACGCTCAAGCAGCCGGTATCGATATCCATACAATCTCTGTAATGGCCAGCCTGTTACGTGATCGAATAGAAGCATACAGTGACGTGCTTAAAATCGAGCCTGAGCGGGTGATACACGCACTTGAGGTACTGCGAGGTACGGAAGTGCCGTGGGCTTTTTACACTCCGTCCAGGCTACCTGAGCTTGAAGATGTTCATTGCTGGGAAACTCCTCACGATTTTGACCAAGACCTAGGTGAACACCAGCTGCGGCGCTATATTTGCCCTAAATGCGAGCATGAATCAACCGACCCAATGCGCTGCACGGCTGGCCATGCTCCTGGAGTTAACCAGTATCCTGAAAGCTGTGATGCCACTATCTGGAATTCGCCCGATTCTTGGGATAGTATTAACCCTATAATAAAATTAATTATCAAATCTACGTTCCTGGCTGACCTGACTGTTCATACAATCTTCTATCCGAAAGGGTTGAAGCTTCCTGAAATTCAGGACGTTGAGTAGTCTGCTTCGGGCTCTGTGATCTGATAGTTATATATACCTCATTTAAGACCCCTTACTGGGGTCTCTTTTTTTGGACTTCCGCCGTGCTATGTACTTCACGGTATCCCCAAATATCCCGGCTTATGTAGTTCGTCGATTTGCTTCGTCACCTGCCATACCTGTCTCATAATTTCTCTATTTGGAGAAATCTGATGAACCTACCGACAGCTGTATTAGCGAATAACGATGAAAATGAATCAGACGTCCTCAGCCTTTATGCTAATCCCGTAGACAGTCAAAGTGGCCTCATTGAACATGACGGCTTTCAAAAACTAAATGCCATGCGCGATCTGCTGGTGGAATACAACACAACACTGAAGCACATGCAGGCCATGTATGATGCAGTGATGCGGAACCGGCATGATGAAGCATGGCGCATGTTCTGTGATTCTTGTGACAATTCCATCAAATATACGCTGGCTGTAGAAAATTTGTTCTGTATAGAACGGGCCCGCTGTGCTCTCGATGAAAAGTACTGGCAAAAGCTGCTCGATCTGACCGGCGTAAAACCATTTATGCCCACCGAAAGATACGATGACTGGAACGAAGGATTAAGGGCATGGCGAAAATCATCAGAATCAAATTTTGAGAAGCTTAAGCCTGTACCCTTCAACGAAGAAAGTATCTTTTCTACCGCATTCGCATTGAATGAAGAGAAAAAAGACTACTTCGCCCAGATGGTTCATGGTGTGTTTGAAAAGCTCTCCGCTCTGCATAAGACTAACCGTGCCCAGGGCTTCAGCAACAAACTCATCATAGCCAGCTGCTTACCAAGTAGAGATAACCGCAGATCCTATGACTATCTCAACTATTTTAATGACCTTCGTAAGGTTATTGGACTGATGTATGGACGAAGCGGTGCTGAGGATGTGAATTCGGCTGCGGTCAAAGAGTACATGATGAGTAACCCTGGCGAATGGGTAAGTATTGATAACGATAGTCTTAAAGTGAAGGGGTTTATTAACGGCAATGTGCATATCCTGATTGAGGAGGAAACTTGTGACAATCTCAATCTGGTACTATCCCATTTAATGCCAGGCTGCATTCCTCTCGATCGCCGATACACCACCGGCCATAACTCCGCAAGAACTGTAAAAACCAATGAATATCGGTCGCAGTTGATATCATTCTCTGCTGTTAACTCCTTAATATCATATGCCACTGACCATTTGAACGCGGGCAAACACCTGTCACCGGGGCCGCACACTTTTATCCTGCGGGACAACCAGTCTGTTAGTGAGAAAAAAGAACTGGTGAACATATGGGAGTCATTGGGTGCTGTCAGAAGATATAGAGAAGTATATGACTTTGACTTTAGCCCCGTTGAAGGTAAGCGTGCAGTGAGAACCGTATTGACGAAGTGAAGCTGGTCAGGCAGGCAGAGTAACCCGCCACGGGAGCAGAGCACCCACCCGGTTCACAGGCCAGTCGGCGATGACATCAAGTACATGATGCAGATAGCGTTCCGGATCCACGCCGTTTAATTTGCACGTCCCGATAAGACTGTACAGTGACGCACCGCGCTCACCACCATGATCCGAGCCGAAGAACAGCCAGTTTTTTCTCCCCAGACTGACCAGTCGTAGGGCGTTTTCGGCAATGTTATTATCCACCTCCACCCAGCCATCTTCTGCATAGCGGGTCAGCGCCGGCCACTGGTTCAGCGCATACCCGAACGCCTTCGCCAGTTCTGAGTGCCTTGAGAGGGTTTTCTGTTTCTCCCGCAGCCACCCCTCCAGTGACGCCAGCAGCGGCAGCACTTTTTGGTGCCGGACTGCCTGCCGTTCCTCTGCTCTTTTACCTCTGAGCTCCGACTCGATGGCATACAGCTCGCCGATCCGTTTCAGCGCCTCCTCCGTCAGGGCTGACGGGGTACGGACGTGAACATCGTGGATTTTTCGGCGGGCATGGGCCCAGCACGCGGCTTCCTTTATATGGCCGTCGCGGTAGAGCTCGTTGAACCCGGCGTAGGCATCAGCCTGCAGTACGCCACTGAAGCCTGCAAGATGGGTCTGAGGGTGGATACCTTTTCTGTCCGGGCTGTAAGCGAACCACACTGCGGGGGCCAGCGCTGATCCGGCGTTGCGGTCGTCTCGAACGTACGTCCATAAGCGCCCGGTCTTCGTCTTCTTATTGCCCGGCAACAGCACCGGGACAGGCGTATCGTCAGCATGGAGTTTGCCGTCGGTCAGGACATAGTGCTGAAGGGCTTCATCCAGCGGTGCCAGCAGACGACAACACGCATCCACCCAGCCCGACAGTACAGAACGACTCAACACTACACCCTGGCGGGCATAGATCTCCGACTGGCGATACAGCGGTGTGTGCTCTGCATACTTTGAGGTCAGCACTCGGGCCAGCAGCCCCGGTCCGGCGATCCCCCGTTCGATGGGGCGCGAAGGAGCCGGGGCCTGAACGATGCGATCGCACCGACGGCAGGCATGCTTTTCACGGACTGTCCGGATAACCCGGAAGGCGCTGCGCATCAGCTCCAGCTGTTCGGCGGCATCCTCACCCAGGTAACTCAGCGAACCACCGCACTCCGGGCAACACGGCTCAGTCGGCAGCAGCCGCTTCTCATCCCGTGGGAGTGACTCAGGGAACGGTTTGCGGGTGCGGGTCTGACGCAGCGGGCGCTGCACTGCCGGGTCATCCACCCGGCCGGTCAGCGTATCGCTTTCCTGCTGCAGCAGGTTCAGGTCAGCTTCCATTTGCGCGATACGGCGGGATACCTTTTCGGAACGACTGCCGAAGTTCATCCGGCGCAGCTTATCCAGTTGCGCCTGCAGATGGTCTATTTCGCGTTCCCGGTTGCTCAGCTTTTCCTGCAGGGCGTGGATCAACGCTTCCTGTTCGGCCAGGCGCTGTTTCAGCAGAAGGATGTCGTCAGAAGAGGTATCGTTCATAATCCTGTATTTTACCAGGCTTATTCTGCGACAACCAGGATAAAGAGCGCTACAACATGGTCAGGGATGTCAGTAACCGCTTTGGCTGTCGCCAGTCGATACCTTCCATCAGCATCGCCAGTTGCGCCGGCGTCAGGAACACTTTGCCATCGCGGGCTGAGGGCCAGGCGAAGCGACCACGTTCCAGTCGCTTTGTCAGCAGGCACAGACCATCGCCGGTGGACCAGAGCAGTTTTACCTGACTGCCGCTGCGTCCCCGGAAGATGAAGACGTGGCCGGACATCGGGTCATCTTTCAGCGCGGTCTGCACCTTTGCGGCGAGGCCATTGAAGCCGTTGCGCATATCGGTGATACCGGCAACCAGCCAGATTTTTGTGCCTGCGGGAAGATTTATCATACCGGCCCCCGCATCAGTTCGCGCAGGACAGTGCTCATGAGTTCAGCAGAGGGATGAGTCAGTGTTATTTCTCCTCCCCGACATTTTATGTGGCAGGTAGCGGGAGGAGAGCAGGATGGTAGTTCGAAGGTTGGGAGAGAAGAGCCCGCCTGAAGCTGCACGGGTATCAGGGCAGGAAGCGACGATGAGTTTTTTCGGGGCCGACAGACCCGCCCTTCACGCTGCCAGAGCCTTATCCATTTAAAGAGCAGGTTATCATTGACGTCATGTTTCCGGGCCAGTGCGGCAATACTGCCTTCTTCTTCAAGAGCCAGCCTGACCAGTTCCATTTTGAATTCAGGGGAATAGTGTTTCCGGGGAAGTCTTTCTTTAGCGCGCATGAGGTGTCCACCTGCAAAATAAGTGGGTGCTTAAGTTACAGGATCCTGGATTCGGGACCAGACGGTACTCAGACGACGCTTACCGTTGAAGCATTCAAACTTCTGGCATTACATGGTTCTATACCTGACCGCTATACGCACCAGTTCTATGCAACGGTCGGAGAACTCCAGAAACGAGCAATTGATGAATGTATGGTGGCTTCAGGTATGCGTTTGCTGGAACCGAATATCGGTCTTGGTGCGCTACTGAAAGGGTTACCAGAGGGGGTGGATGTTACTGGTTTTGATATACACCCCGCAGCTGTTGCAATTACTGGCCTGCGCTGGAACGTCACCCTTAATGATTTTCTATTGGTCAAGCCTGAAAATACCGGCTTGTTTGAAAGAATTCTGATGAATCCTCCATTTAGTGACTCACGCTGGATTGCACATTTTCAACATGCGATGAGATTCCTGAAACCGGGAGGACGCTTGATAGCAATACTGCCAGGGAGCGCAAAGGAGCATCTTTTAACCCGAGAAGCTGGGCCCGGTTACGACATCAATATTCTGGGTTGCTATGACAACGCCTTTGAAGGAACCGCAGAATCCATAAAACTTTTCTCCGTTGATGCCCATGAATAGTGGGGAAAGGAAGAGCTGGTCGAGTTAATTTCGTCACCCGTAACTGAACAGAAAAAATGAGATAGAGAAAAAGCCGTCAGTTTGTCGATGTTAAATGCTATTCAAATTTTTCAACATGCGACAATTGAGCCAACTACATGAAGAGGAAACACAATGTCAGCATTTCTCATCAATAAATTATCTTTCGAAGATACCAAACAAATAATGTTGTCCTCCATGAAAACAATGGCATCTCTTCATGGTATTTTGGCAATATTCTTGCCGATAATTGCTGGTGGTGGACTCCTGACACTCATCATGAAAAATGTGACAATGGAGGGGCTTGCATTTTTTATCTTACAGCCAGTTGTACTCACCCTCTACCTTACGGCTATCTTATGCCGATATCAAAGCTCAGAGCTAAGATTGAATATCTGGGAAGAACTACGCAACTTTATCGTTGTGTTAGTTTATGCATTATTCCTGACCGTACTAATGATCGTAATATTGTGGTTAGTCAAATTTATGATTGCTTCAGCGGTTGCGGGTGAAACCAACCATGTTGAATATAAACAACCAACATTAACAAGCATTAGTCTGGCTTACTCCAACCTAATAGTGTATTTCAATATGTACGCCCTTGCCACTTTGAGCGTATTTATCGCTACGCCAATGCTCGTTTTATTCATACCAACAGTTACGCGGTGTAAAGGTTCTCTGCTGAAAAGTATACCAGTCATTTGTAAAAGTACTTTTATGAATATTGGGCCGTTGTTCGCATTTTCAGCTATCTCTGGTGTTGTTTTACTTTCGTGGTCATACTTTTCGCTCAGGTATGAATGGTTAATCCCGGCAGCAACTATACCTCTGGCCTACTTATCAATATTGAATTACCAGCTGTCTGAAGCAGCATTGCCTCGTAACCAATAAAAAGGAAACCTGTGATGAGAAAAATAATATTAAATGCGGTTGTTTGTTTATTTGCAATTAATGCATCAAGTTTCGCAATATCAGCGGAAAGCTCTCCATCTCGTGACGAACTGAATGACGTGATGAAAGTTCATGCTTCCGAGATTGCTGCTGTTATCGCATGTAAAGACTACCTCGAAAATGGCGAGGAACGTTTGACTGAAGCGAAATCAAAAGCTGGCCGTGTACTGGGTAAGATGGTAGGCAATCAAGCCAAGGGTAGCGAGTATGCTAGTCGGATTCTGGTAACTGTTAACGAAGCTAAGCCAGATGAGCAACTGAAGGCTGAATTCGACAAGGTCAACCTTGACCACTCAGTCCGCGTTGCAAAATGCGCTCAGCTAGTAGCTGGTAATGCCGCACGTGCGGACGATGCTGATATCAATTATCTGAATTAAGAGGCTAGCAATGGCGAAGATCAGGATCACTCATCGTTATGACATCAATAAAGACATGTTCTATGGCGTAGAAACTAACCAGCCATATGAAAAGGTTGTTCAGAGGTTAGCTTATCTCCAATTGATTCATTCCACGTTGCCTGATTTTCCCTACATGGCTAATTGCCTGGAACAGGCCGATGCAGTAGAACTCTATTGTCGAATCTTTGGTGGTATTCCTTTAAACACAAATCAACATTATACCGCAGAGATTGATTTATATAGGAACTGGGAAATAGATACACGCGAACTCGTTAATGACATTAATTGCCAAAATTCAATTGCCATTTCCGGCTGCGTAGAAAAAATATTTAAATACATTGTTGAAAACTCTGTTCAGATCTATCAGCTCACAAAAGAAGCTTATAAATTAGGGCAGGGCATGACTAATAATGAAAAAGAAGAAATGGCTCTTTTACTGATTTATATGGATTGGCAACTTCAAAGGATGGATCGTGTTTTAATGGGAGAAAAAATTCAAAAGGAATGGGATTGGCACGATTTTGAGGGAAGGTTGATTTCAGACATTTCGTATACACACACCGGACAACCTGACCTATACATCCACAAAGATTAATGTCATTGACGCACAAGCTGAATATATTTCGACCTTGCACAAATAGCAAACAAACACATTAGAAAGAATTAACCATGCATCTATAATGGATTCTGTTAAGCATAAAATATGGGTAGTAATAGATCCGTTATTGAAAATGTAAGACATGCTGGTAGAGTAAAACGAATGATAACCGTTTACCTTCTCTGTTCTGGCGGATGCCAGTTTATGGATGTGCATACTGGAACTATTTGAAATATGTAGGTAGAGGGATCTACTTACTATGTAGTGTGATTAAAAATATTCTGTTTTCTATGTGGTCAAAAAGTTCAGTATGAGTGATATATGATTGATGATTACAAAAGCTTCCTCAAAAACCCCGGGAATTTACCGGAACTAATTAGTTACTCTCCGTCAGGCAGACCTAGCTTAACGAGACGAGTTGAAGATCGCCTTAAATGCGCCCTTATCCTCGGCTACCTCAAGCCCGGTGATAAGTTGGTAACAAAAAACATCGCCGATGCTATGAAAATGAGCGTCACGCCCGTCCGTGAAAGCCTGATACGTCTGTCTGCCAGTAGTGCTCTTGCTTTGACTCCATCACATGCCTTTTTTGTTCCCATCATCACCAGTGAGCAGTTCAACGAGTACATGAGAATGAGGCGATTGATTGAGCCAGAACTGGCAGAAAAGGCCGTACTGAAAATGGATGCCAATGGCTTTGAAGAATGCCTGTCTTTGTGCCAAAAGCTGCGTTCCGCATATGAACGTAGGGATGTTTATCTGGCGCACCAGCTAAACCTCACTCTGCGGCTGAAGCTTTACATATACGCCGGTCTGCCTGAGTTTTTCAAAATTGTAACCCAACTGTGGATTAACCTGTGGCCAACTCTGAGTTACACGTTCGAATCTGACTCGGAGGATAAATGGCCAATATTTTTCTCGTCGCTTGAACTCGCTCTTTCAAACAGGGATGCAGGGGCAGCAGCAGATGCCATTAGAGAGTCACTGGATAAGGGGTTGCGGATCTATCTCAGCTTGTTAACCGAGCAAGGTGAGTAAACCGGCTACTAGTAGCCGGTTCGGATTCAACGTTTGAGGGTTTGCATCATCAGGGAGGGTTTAGGAATTGGTTCTTTCTGCTCAGCAGGCTTATCCGAATCAATGATGGTTGTTGCTCGGATACCTGTGGCCTGGGTTTCCACTGGTGAAGAATTCCGTTCAACGGCAATGCCCAGCGTTTGCGACAGAATGTTGCTCAGCGTTTCGGCATTAAACGATGTCGTGGTTTGTGCGGCCAGCAAATTTATTAACCGAGGGTCGAGCTCATGCAAGGCAGACGCAATTACCAGTGCCTTACGGTAAAATTCCCCCCGGGATCGGCGGGGTAAGCGCTCCATAATATCAAGAGCTTTACCGTCTTCTGGATTATTGCCGGGGCGGAGCCAGACGAGTAAACGTTTATCTTCTTCCATCACATAACCTCGTTTAGACGCTTGCCATTGCTTTGACGAGCGCGAGCTGCGCGTCAGGCGCTTTGATGACATCCAGCTTAGGGAATAGTTCGACAATATGAGAATGGATGAGCTCAGCACCGCCCCCGGCCAGTATGATTTTGTGGACGCTGTTCTGACGACGTATATCAGCTGCAACAGCTTCGGCCAGATTTTTCGACTCAGAATCGATAACGTCAATGATGGCATCAATTTTAGAGTGATCATTGACCGCAGAAGCAATCAACGCTCTATCATGACGGTTTTTAATGATGATATCCGCAATGGCATAACTACTTGGAGACTGGGCATCCTGGAGCGCAGCCATAACAGCTTTTGTCACTCGTGAAACGCCAACATCGCTGTTGCCAAAGATATCAGATATGCCCTCCATTGCCCCCTGAATGATGGCCAGGTCTAGGGTTGTTCCCCCCAGATCGACAACCAGGGTTCGTGTAAGCTGCGTGGTTGTTTTAGGATCAATCAGATATTCAGCCGCAGGTACTGATTCAGGCATTACGTTAACTTTTACAACATGAAAAGTTTCGCCATTATTCAGGGTTATTGGGCCCATAACGTTGGCCTTTTTCTTTTCAATATTAGCTTCGTTCAACTGCGCATCGCTCGTGAAGAACATGGCCACCGGCAGTGTCACTGTAAGTTCAACATCCTGTGGCTCAAGACCGGAAGTCAAAAGGGCATGATGAATTGCTACGCGACTTACAGCGTCGAACTGGAAAGAGGTATGCGTTGTTGTAATTGCAGATGTTGAACCAATGTCGTGAGTAAATTTCCGCCCATCAATGAGATAGTTGTAGATAGTTTTACCACCAAATGCGAGTGGAGTAGCCCAGCCTTCGCGGAAGGCGTTCTGCGAAACATGAGTTTTGATTTCACCATTCTCAATCCAGGCAAGTTTTACGTTCGTTGAGCCGTCATCACAAGCGATGTTCATCATGGTACATACCTCATTAAAATGTTCAAAAGTATCAAAAATCTCTGCCATTTTAGATAGTAAGCCATCCTGAAGCAAGGAATGCGCACCTGTAGCGCACGTTTAATGTCCACAAAATGACTATGAAAAGTGAATTACGAGTGAGTAAAACAGGAACGATTCTATCGGATTGAAATCTGGCGGGGTAAACGAGAAAGAGGGATGTATACGTACATGCAGAGGTCGGTAGCCCTGGAACACCAACGGAAAAAGTAACAAACCACCCGAAAAATGAACCAGTGCCACCAGACTAAATTGTGACAATCGATAGCCAATACTGCAAGAGAACCTAAGAATAAAAGGTATCGCTATATGACAGCTCAGTCGGTAAAATCGAGGAAACCATGTCGGATCACCATTGTAGTTTCTGGTTAGTTCAATAATGAGGTATCCCCAATGACATCCATTCTGCTTACTTCTGATTCTGTTGATGGGTACACTTTTTGTATTTCTACTGATGGTAATGGATGTAAGCTGTCAGTCAGGCCAGAATACCGGCGCAATGGCACACAAACTTATGATGGCTGGTTTCCCAGATACTACTCAAAGCCTCAGTATGCTAAAGCAGCGTTAACAAGGTTCCTTGGAGAATCTGTTAACTGGTCACCACGGACGGGGCTCAGTTAGTCACAGGATACGTAACAGCCTGAGTCCGAGGATACCAACAAGTCAAGAGAACCCCCTGATAAACCCTTAACAATCAACACCTTACCTTGGTGCGCTTAATGTATTGAACATGTTAAATGGCTGCATGAAGTGCAGACATTTAGCCTTCAGCGATGAACTTTCAGACAGTTAATATCGTCTCTGATGCAGCAACATCACTGAAACTCAGATTTTACAGATTGCCCTGATGTTTATTTGTTAAGTATATAGTGCAGCTATTTATAGCATTATCATCATTTTACAGCAATGCAGTTAATGAAGGGATTCCTGATTTCCCACTGAAGCCTGAGCCAGTTCAGGTAGGATACATAAATCTGTGTATCACCCTCCGTCATGTAACTGTTTCGCTGAATCTTTCTGGTCAGGGGATAGAATGCCACCGTACCATAGGGTGTTTCTGAGATAATGATTTTAGTATTCCCGTTATATGCAATTTCATAAACAATATTGTTTTTCTTGATCTTGACCCGCCATCTCCGGACAGCTTTTGTATCTTAAGTTAACGATGCCCGCTGCCGCCGGTATTCCCTTGGG
>JADMXW010000033.1 GCA_015548865.1 Serratia marcescens
GGTTTGGCGATTGATCAGATCGCACAATCCGGGCTGAGTTCCCTTTCAGTGATCTACTATTCCGCGCATCTATTTAGAACTAACAGAACGCAGCCTTATCAGCGAAGGACCAGAAGTGGCGCAACGGTTACAGCAGTTACGCCAAGAGGGCATACATGTCGCTATTGATGATTTTGGCACCGGCCATTGTTCCCTTTCTTACTTGCAAAGCTTTCCACTCGACTATTTGAAAGTCGATCAGGGGTTTGTCCGCACCATATCATCGCAGGAAGAAGAAACGCCGATTTTGGATACCATTATCAGTCTTGCTCATCGGCTGAATTTGAAGATCGTGGCAGAGGGGGTGGAAACCTCGCGTCAGCTTCGCTACCTGACACAGCATGGGGTTGGCTACATTCAGGGATTTTTGTATGCCAAACCCATGGATAATGAAAATTTTACCGTTTGGCAGCATTACCACGCCAAGCATAAGTTATCGCCTGGCGAAGAACATGTCTCGACGGTCCCCTAAGGGGAAATCAAACGCCGAAGTCAACTTCGGCGTAATCAGGATTAAAAGTGATAGCCAAGGCCAATATTGAATCCGTTGATTTTTACTTCTCTGAATGTTGATCCTTCATAACCCACATCGATACTCCAGTTTGCTGCTGGCGCTATCTGAACACCGGCGCCATAGGCAAAACCAGACTCGTGGATCTTACCGGATACATAAACGCCTTTAGCATTTATTAATGATCCTTTCTCTTTACCATGCGCGGCACCGACTAAACCATAAAGGCTAATAAACTCATTGACGCGATAAGATGGGCCCACTAATAGCGAATAATATTTTAACTGCACTTTGCCTTTATCTCCATAATCATTAAATTTCTCAGTTCCATCCATATAGGTCAGCGAACTGATAAAACCCAATGAATTCTCCGGCTGATAGTGATATTTCGCGGTGACACCGTGGATGTTTTTAAAACCATCCATCTTAGCATTAGAATAACCCAGACTGACTGTCTGTGTATCCGCTTCAGCCATAGAACAACTGCCTATTGCGGCCAGCAACAGAGACAACGTTAATAAATTTTTATTGATATTCACTTTTACACGCTCCTTTTATGGTCTGTATCATCCCAAAAACAGAGCGTAAAATGTCAGTTGATACTTTGCATGTAAATAAGCCAAACACCTTACTACAGAGCAAAAATAGCTATTATCAATAAGTTATAAAATTTATTTATATTATATTTCAAGACAATAATCTTATTGATTATAATAAGTTAATTCTACAATAGAAAATTCTGAAAGAAAGTAAAAAAAACGGCAGATGAAGTCATCTACCGTTTATTTCAGCTTCGTCTAATACGCACCGAACAAAACTGAGGGAATTTGGTCGGCGAGAGAGGATTTGAACCTCCGACCCACACGTCCCGAACGTGTTGCGCTACCAGGCTGCGCTACTCGCCGAATGCGGGGCGCATCTTACTGCGCCCTCGAAAAAGCGTCAATCCCTTTTTGATAAAAGAGCACGCTCGGCGCGCTGTTGGCGCGAAAACGCACAGCCAACACCCTCATCAACGCGGCAGTAACGCACACCAGTTATTGCTGGCATTAATGCCGCCGTCAGATGAACGATAGCCGAGGCAGCCCAATATGGAATCAAACAATTCCTCATGGCGATGGGTGGTTCCCACGCGCTGCTGTGCTTTCAACTGTTCAAACATTTGCGTATTTTGTGGTTGCGCCAAGAACTTATCTGACGCCCAGACCAGCATAGGGGAGCGGAACTGTTCCGGCGGTGCCACCTCGCGTGGGGTGCCGTGCAAGTGATAGTTTTCGTCTATCGATTCCCCATGATCCGAGGCATAAAACACCAGCGCCTTCTTGTCACGAACCTGATCCAACACGTTTTTAATAAATGTGTCGGTATACAACACACTGTTATCAAACGCGTTGATCAGTTGCTCACGCGAACAGGAAGCATCAACGCCCATACATTCGGGCTGATAGCGAGCATAACTGCGTGGGTAGCGCATCGAATAGAGATAATGGGAGCCTTTAGTGTGTAGGACGATCAAGTGCTTGCCTTGAGGATAGCGCGCTAACGAACGCTTTACCTCGTCGACCAATAACATGTCGTCGACAGATTTGCCTTCGTTATGTTCTTCGGAAGCGATCATCTCGCGAAATGAATAATTGTTGGCGTTGATGCTGTTATAGAACCAAACCTCACTTTGCATGGCGAATAGCTCTGAAGTGAATCCCAATGATCGCAGCACATTGAAAATATTTTGTTCTTTTAAAGTGCGTTGCGGATTGTTTTCAGCCCCGCCTTCACGTACGAACATACAACGCATGGAAAGCTTGGTTGAGGTATCACAAGACTGGCCGCGAAAGGCCACCAGATTGCGCTCTTTTGACAGTTCCGGCGTGGTGTCTCGCGGATAACCAAGTAACCCCATATGATCCCAGCGAGCAGTTTCCCCCAGAATAAAAATCACGTAGGTATCTTCAATTCCGGCAGGAGCCACATAGGTAAAATTTTTGGCAGGATCGAACAAGTCAGCAGCATCCTTGCTTTCGTCATATTGCGTATAAGCAAATAACCCCAGTGCCGATATCCAGTTAGATGGCAAATACGAATGTGCAATAACACCGCCATAGCTAGGTAAATCTATGTTGGTCCGTTTTTCCATGCGCTTTTGTTGGATTCCCATATATTCCATGGTGCCCCATACCAATGCGATGACAGCGAGTAATATCACCACTGGCGCTATCCGTTTTCCCGGCATTTTTAATTGTTCAATCAGGGTGTTACGCAAATCAGCTTTCCAGATTATCGCCAGAGGTATAGCGCTGACACACAGCGTCCAGACCATAAATTGCCAACCAATCACCTCCTTTGACAAATCGATATCGGTCGTCATCACTGCAGCAATAATGCCGTAACCAATAACCACATTAAAAAACGTCATGTAGTAACTGGCTGCAACAGAAACCAATACTAACAGAGAGGCGATTAATCGATAAAAATAGCGTCCTCCCAGTGAGAGTATCCGCATTAAGAAGAAGGTGAATAGTACACTGAGCGATAGTTCGATCAGTGCGGGCATAAGTTTAGTAATAGCAGAGCCAGAAAGAGAGGCAACATCATCAAAACGGCGATAATAGACCGAGATGTTAAGAAACAATCCAATATATACTGCGAGAAAAAACGACAAAGCAGACTGCGAGAAAGAAGTAATCACCGACATATTGCTGTGGCTCCAGCACAAACTGTTGCATCTTTAAAAAAATTAGGACACAGGAATAATTGATGAGTTCATGAATGATATACTTTTTTAACTATCTCCTTCATTGCTGCAAACACCATTTTGTTATACTTAAACGTATCTAATGATTTCAATCGAGAGCTTGACAGCACATCACGTCCTCCGTAAACGATAACACAAGCGCTCGATAGTCTTTTACCGTCGTAGTGAGATTTTATGAATACAGCGGATCGTTTTCGTCCCCTGCTTAATCCAGCGCGTTATTATTTTTACCATTTGAAAAGAGTGTGGGTGAGGTAATGGCTTTTTTGTCGACTCCGGCGCTAAATAAAGTGTTTTATCCAGCCGTTGCCGCCAGGAATAACGATCCCAGCATACAGAAAAACGCGTTTCCTGAACCACATGCGTTACCGCCCGCACAGCGGGATCGGATATCGACGTTCGTACCAGTATTATCAATGATTGCAGCAGTACCAGGAAGAACAGCATCGTGCCGTAATGCAGAACCGATTGTCTCATAAGCGCATCCTTTACGTTTCTGTCGTTATGCTTGCACACACCAAAACGCCTCAGAAACCAAAAAACGCGCGAAAAATACTTATCACATGAAAATTTAAGCAAACTATCGAAAGCGATCACGAATCAGGTCATCACATGATGTGATGTCAGGCAACGCGACGGTAAAGATTACAGCGTGTATAATGCGGGAATTCGCGTAATCGCGACGGTCAACCGATCCATCACATTCACGACATATACGTTCATCACTATGGCTCAAGGCACGTTATACATTGTTTCCGCCCCAAGCGGCGCGGGAAAATCCAGCTTAATAAACGCGTTACTTAAAACGCAGCCGTTGTATGACACTCAGGTGTCGATTTCCCATACAACCCGCGCCAAACGCCCAGGTGAAAACCACGGAGAACACTATTTCTTCGTTTCTGTGGATGAATTTAAGCGTATGATTCAGGAAGATGCTTTCCTTGAGTACGCAGAAGTCTTTGGGAACTACTACGGCACGTCCAAAGCCGCCATAGAACAGGTGCTGGCAACCGGCGTAGATATTTTCCTGGATATCGACTGGCAGGGCGCGCAGCAAATCCGTCGCCGGATGCCGCAAGCGCGCAGTATTTTTATTCTGCCGCCTTCCAAGGAAGAACTGGGCCGCCGTCTGCGTGGACGCGGTCAGGATAGCGATGAGGTTATTGCACGCCGTATGGCACAGGCGGTCGCAGAAATGACACACTATGCGGAATACGATTATCTGATCGTTAACGATGATTTCAATCTGGCACTGTCCGATTTGAAAACCATCATCCGCGCTGAACGCTTATTGCTGAGCCGCCAGGCATTGCGGCATGATGCTTTAATCACCAAACTATTGGCAGACTGACGTCACTTTCAGTATGATGCGCAGTCATTTTATTTCCTGTGGAGTAGCACATTATGGCACGCGTAACTGTTCAAGACGCTGTAGAGAAAATTGGTAACCGTTTTGACCTGGTGTTGGTCGCTGCTCGCCGCGCCCGCCAGATGCAAGCAGGCGGAAAAGATCCGCTGGTTCCTGAAGAGAACGACAAATACACCGTTATCGCGCTGCGCGAGATCGAAGAAGGTCTGATCAACAACCAGATTCTGGATGTACGTGAGCGTCAGGAACAGCAAGAGCAAGAAGCCGCAGAAATCCAAGCGGTCACCGCGATTGCTGAAGGTCGTCGTTAATCTCACAGCGGATCGCCTTTGTATATCTTCGAAAGCCTCAATCTGCTGATTCAGCGCTATCTGCCGGAAGACCAGATCAAGCGCCTTCAGCAGGCTTATATCGTTGCACGTGATGCTCACGAGGGGCAGACACGCTCCAGCGGTGAACCCTACATCACTCATCCCGTCGCCGTAGCGTGCATTTTGGCGGAGATGCGTCTTGATTATGAGACGCTGATGGCGGCGCTGTTGCATGACACCATCGAAGATACACCCACCACCTATCAGGATATTGAACAACAATTCGGCAAAAGCGTCGCCGAACTGGTAGATGGTGTCTCGAAGCTGGATAAGCTGAAATTTCGCGACAAGAAAGAAGCGCAGGCAGAGAACTTCCGTAAGATGATTATGGCGATGGTGCAGGATATCCGCGTCATTCTCATCAAACTGGCTGACCGCACACATAACATGCGCACGTTGGGATCGCTACGCCCCGATAAACGCCGTCGCATTGCGCGCGAAACGTTGGAAATCTACAGCCCGCTGGCACACCGTTTAGGTATCCATCATCTGAAAACTGAGTTGGAAGAACTGGGTTTTGAGGCGCTGTATCCAAACCGCTACCGGGTGATCAAAGAAGTCGTCAAAGCTGCACGCGGCAACCGCAAGGAAATGATTCAAAAAATCCTTTCCGAAATTGAAGGGCGGCTGAACGAAGCAGGTATTCCTTGCCGCGTCAGCGGACGCGAAAAGCACCTCTATTCCATCTATTGCAAAATGCACCTGAAAGAACAGCGTTTTCACTCCATCATGGATATTTACGCGTTTCGGGTAATCGTTAAAGAGCTGGATACCTGCTATCGCGTTCTGGGACAGGTGCACAGCTTGTACAAACCGCGTCCCGGTCGCGTCAAAGATTACATCGCCATTCCGAAGGCTAACGGCTATCAATCGCTGCATACCTCGTTGATTGGGCCACACGGCGTGCCGGTAGAAGTGCAGATTCGTACGGAAGATATGGATCAGATGGCCGAGATGGGTGTAGCGGCA
Organism: Serratia marcescens; assembly: GCA_015548865.1. Classification (GTDB taxonomy): domain Bacteria; phylum Pseudomonadota; class Gammaproteobacteria; order Enterobacterales; family Enterobacteriaceae; genus Symbiopectobacterium; species Symbiopectobacterium marcescens_A. The sequence continues at coordinate 6,012 of JADMXW010000033.1, forward strand.
CATTGGGCTTACAAAGAAGGCGAAAGCAGCACCACAGCACAAGTACGCGCTCAGCGCTGGATGCAAAGCTTGTTGGAGCTACAACAAAGTGCAGGTAGCTCGTTCGAGTTTATCGAGAGTGTCAAATCCGATCTCTTCCCGGATGAAATGTACGTATTTACCCCAGAAGGACGCATCATAGAACTTCCTGCTGGAGCGACACCGGTCGATTTTGCCTACGCAGTACATACTGATATTGGTCATGCCTGCGTCGGCGCGCGCGTAGACAGACAGCCTTATCCGCTTTCCCAGTCCCTCAATAGCGGGCAGACGGTAGAGATTATTACAGCACCGGGCGCTCGTCCCAATGCAGCCTGGTTGAACTTTGTCGTCAGTTCGCGCGCACGCGCCAAGATTCGCCAAATGCTGAAGAATCTCAAGCGCGACGATTCGGTGAGCCTTGGGCGTCGTTTGCTGAACCACGCGTTGGGTAATGGCAGAAAACTCAGCGATATTCCGCAAAAGAGCATCCAGCTTGAACTTGACCGCATGAAGCTCGCGACGCTGGATGACCTGCTGGCCGAAATTGGACTCGGTAACGCCATGAGCGTAGTGGTGGCGAAAAATCTGCTGGATGAACAGCCATTACAACAAGAACACACCGGTTTGCGCAAACTGCCAATCAAAGGCGCAGATGGTGTGCTGATTACCTTTGCCAAATGCTGCCGTCCGATCCCCGGAGATCCCATCGTGGCACACGTTAGTCCCGGCAAGGGCTTGGTTATCCACCATGAATCTTGTCGTAATATTCGCGGCTACCAGAAAGAGCCAGAAAAATTCATGGCCGTCGAATGGGATAAGGTTACTGAACAAGAGTTTATCGCTGAGATTAAAGTCGACATGTTCAACCATCAGGGGGCATTGGCCAACCTGACCGCAGCGATTAATGCCGCCAACTCCAATATCCAGAGCATCAATACGGAAGAGCGAGATGGTCGCGTCTATAGCGCTTTTATCCGTTTGACCACGCGCGATCGGGTACATCTGGCTAACGTCATGCGTAAAATTCGCGTGATGCCTGATGTCATTAAAGTGACCCGTAATCGCAACTGATTACCTCCGTATCTGTGATAGCCCTGACGATCCCGGTTGCGAAAATAGCATCGGGATAACGCAAGAGACATCGTATGACACCAGAACGCTACGCCCGCATCAAAGAGATGCTGACCAGCCGTCAACCTGATTTGACAGTGTGTATGGAGCAGGTGCACAAACCCCACAACATTTCCGCTGTTATTCGCACCGCCGATGCCGTCGGCGTACACGAAGTTCATGCGGTTTGGCCCACCAGCCGCATGCGCACACTGGTGTCATCGGCGGCAGGCAGCAACAGTTGGGTACAGGTTAAAACGCATCGCACGATTGCTGATGCCGTTACGCATTTAAAAACCCAAGGCATGCAAATTCTGGCGACCAACCTTTCCGCCAAGGCGGTAGATTTTCGCGAGGTCGATTACACTCGACCGACCTGCATTCTGCTCGGTCAGGAAAAAACCGGCATCACCCAAGAAGCGCTCTCGCTGGCCGATCAGGATATCATTATTCCCATGATCGGCATGGTGCAATCTCTGAACGTCTCCGTCGCCTCTGCGCTGATTCTTTACGAAGCTCAGCGCCAGCGTCAGAATGCGGGTATGTACCAACGGGAAGTGGGTATGCTTGATGACGATGAGCAACAGCGCTTGTTGTTTGAAGGGGGCTATCCCGTGCTGGCGCGCGTGGCGAAGCGGAAAAAACTGCCCCGCCCGCTAATCGACAATCAGGGCCAGGTTGTTGCCGACACGGCGTGGTGGGCGGCAATGCAATCCGCCGCCGAATAGCGAGATAACCGATGAAAAGCCACCTGCTGAATAACCAACCGTTGAACACCCTCACGGGCGTCGGTGCCAGTCAGGCGGCTAAACTCGCACGCCTCGGGTTGGAAACCGTACAGGATGTGCTGCTGCACCTGCCGCTACGTTATGAAGATCGCACCCACCTTTATGCTATTGGCGATCTGCTGCCCGGCATCTATGCCACTGTGGAAGGAGAGGTGTTGCGCAACGATATCGTTTTTGGCCGTAAACGCATGCTGACTTGCCAGATCAGCGATGGCAGCGGCGTACTAACGATGCGCTTCTTCAACTTCAATGCCGCAATGAAAAATAGTCTGGCGCCAGGACAGCACGTTATCGCTTATGGTGAAATCAAACGCGGCAAAAACGGCGCAGAGATTATCCACCCTGAATACCGCGTTCAGGGCGATGCGCAGCAATCTGTCGAATTACAAGAATCCCTGACACCTGTTTACCCAACCACGGAAGGCGTTCGTCAAGCCACACTGCGCAAATTAACCGATCAGGCACTAGAGCGTCTGGATGCGCAACCTATAGAAGAGCTGCTGCCACAGGAGTTAAGCCGGGGCATGATCGGGCTGCCTGAAGCGTTACATATATTGCACCGTCCTCCGGCTGGCACCCAACTGAGTGAGCTTGAACACGGTAAACACCCAGCGCAAAAGCGTTTAATCATGGAAGAGCTTCTGGCTCATCACCTGAGCATGCTGGCAGTACGCGCCGGTGCACAGCGTCATCGTGCCCTCTCTTTGTCAGCACAGAACGCGTTAAAAACGCGGCTATTGGCAGCCCTCCCGTTCGCACTGACTCAGGCGCAAACCCGCGTAGTTCAAGAAATTGAAGCCGACATGGAAAAACCTTTCCCCATGATGCGCCTGGTACAAGGCGATGTCGGGTCAGGAAAAACGCTGGTTGCTGCACTGGCGGCACTGCGCGCCATCGCTAACGGTAAACAGGTGGCACTAATGGCACCCACGGAGCTGCTGGCAGAGCAACATGCCATCAACTTTCGTCATTGGTTCGAACCTCTGGGCATTGAGGTCGGCTGGTTAGCTGGCAAGCAAAAGGGCAAAGCCCGCGTAGCGCAGCAAGAGGCCATCGCCAGTGGCCAGGTCAGTATGATCGTGGGCACTCATGCCATTTTTCAGCAGCAGGTGCAATTTAGTGGGTTAGCACTGGTGATCATTGATGAGCAACACCGCTTCGGTGTGCATCAACGATTGGCGCTGTGGGAAAAAGGAGTGGAACAGGGCTTTCATCCCCATCAATTAATCATGACGGCAACGCCCATTCCTCGCACACTGGCGATGACCGCCTATGCGGATCTGGATACGTCAGTCATCGATGAGTTACCGCCCGGCAGAACACCTGTCACAACGGTCGCCATCCCCGATTCTCGCCGTGAAGATATCATCACCCGCGTCGATCGTGCCTGCAGGGAAGAAGGGCGTCAGGCCTATTGGGTCTGTACGCTGATTGAGGAGTCCGACTTGCTGGAAGCACAAGCCGCTGAAGCCACCTGCGAAGGGCTGAAGGCCGCGCTGCCAGACCTGAGAATTGGATTGGTACATGGGCGGATGAAACCGCAAGAGAAACAGGCGGTGATGCAGGCTTTCAAACAGGGTGAACTGCAACTGCTGGTGGCAACCACGGTTATTGAAGTGGGCGTGGATGTGCCAAACGCCAGCCTGATGATCGTCGAGAACCCGGAGCGGCTAGGGTTAGCACAATTACACCAGTTACGCGGACGCGTCGGGCGTGGAGCTATTGCCTCTCATTGCGTGTTGCTCTATAAAACGCCGCTAAGTAAAACCGCCCAACAGCGCTTGCAGGTCATGCGCGACAGCAACGACGGTTTCGTCATTGCGCAACGGGATTTAGAAATTCGCGGCCCTGGCGAACTTCTGGGTACACGGCAAACCGGCAGCGCCGAATTTAAAGTGGCGGATTTGCTGCGTGACCAGGCACTCATTCCCGAAGTACAGCGCGTAGCACGCCACCTTCATGCCCACTATCCCGAACACGCAAAAGCGCTGATTGAACGCTGGTTACCGGAGCGGGTGCGCTATACCAATGCCTAGAGCCCACGCGCGCGCCGCACGTAGAGAATAGCCCCCTAAAGGGCAGCAAGTGTCAGTAAAGTCGCACCAACAATGAAGCGTGAATTGCACATCACTACGCCAAAACATCGACGTTTTTTCACACATTGATAACGCGATATTCAACAAACCTCCATGGTTCTCAGGAACGCCACAAGATTGTTTTATAATCGTTTCGCAAACGATTGCTTTTACAAAGCAGATCATTAAAATGCCCTCTTTGCCGTTTTAGGACGCCATTGATTATGACTACCACCACCACGGAACTCCCCCAAACGGAAACGCCAACGACCGCGTCCCGTAACAGTGAATTGATTTATCGTTTGGAAGATAGGCCGCCGTTAGCGCAAACGTTGTTTGCCGCCAGCCAGCATCTTTTAGCCATGTTTGTGGCGGTGATTACACCAGCCCTGCTGATCTGCCAGGCGCTCGGTTTGCCCGCACAAGATACGCAACACATCATCAGCATGTCGCTGTTTGCGTCCGGCCTGGCATCCATTCTGCAAATCAAAACCTGGGGGCCGGTGGGGTCAGGTTTGCTCTCCATTCAAGGAACCAGCTTTAACTTTGTCACACCGTTAATCATGGGCGGTCTGGCGCTGAAAAACGGTGGCGCCGACGTGCCCACCATGATGGCAGCCCTGTTTGGTACCCTGATGGTAGCCTCTTTCACCGAAATCATTCTCTCCCGCTTCCTGCATCTGGCGCGCCGTATCATTACGCCGCTGGTATCCGGAGTGGTCGTGATGATCATCGGCTTGTCGCTGATTCAAGTCGGATTAACATCGATCGGCGGCGGCTTTGCTGCAATGAACGATCACACTTTTGGCGCTCCTAAGAATCTGGCGCTGGCCGCTATTGTTCTGCTGGTCATCATCTTGCTGAACCGTCAGCGTAACCCCTATTTGCGTGTTGCCTCTCTGGTGATTGCCATGGCCGTCGGGTATTTCGCTGCCTGGGCAATGGGCATGCTGCCGCAAGATACCTCAGCCACCCACACCTCGGCTATCATGATCCCCACGCCGCTTTATTACGGCCTTGGTTTTGACTGGAACCTGCTGATTCCGCTGATGCTGGTGTTTATGGTGACCTCGCTGGAAACCATTGGTGATATCACCGCCACCTCTGACGTTTCCGAGCAGCCCGTTAGCGGCCCGCTTTACATGAAACGCCTGAAAGGCGGCGTGTTGGCTAACGGCATGAATTCTTGCCTGTCCGCCATCTTCAACACCTTCCCTAACTCCTGCTTCGGCCAGAACAACGGCGTTATCCAACTTACCGGCGTTGCCAGCCGCTACGTCGGCTTTGTGGTCGCGCTGATGCTGATTGTGCTGGGTTTGTTCCCGGCAGTCAGCGGCTTTGTACAACACATTCCTGAGCCTGTTCTGGGTGGCGCGACCATCGTGATGTTCGGTACCATTGCCGCCTCTGGTGTGCGTATTGTTTCGCGCGAACAGTTAAACCGCCGAGCCATCATGATCATTGCGTTGTCGCTTGCCGTTGGCCTGGGCGTATCGCAACAGCCGCTGATTCTCCAATTCGCACCTGACTGGCTGAAGACACTGCTTTCCTCCGGCATTGCCGCTGGGGGCATCACTGCAATTGTTCTGAATCTTGTCTTTCCGCACGAAGAAAAATAAAACCAAGCAGAGGCAATAGCTTCTAACTTGAGTATGATAAAACGGCGAGTGTGTAACACTGGCCGTTTTTTTATTGTCTGTAACAGCGGTTAGGTATTGAGACGCGGGAAGAATTGCGGCATAACACAGGTACTCACGATGACAAGGCATGGACTGATACGATGAAATTTCTCGGGAAACTACTGCTTACCTTGCTGTTGCTAGCCCTGTTGGTTTTGGTCATCGTTTACGTTGTATTGCAAACCCACTGGGCCGCAAACCGCGTCACCGCGTGGGTAAATGACAATACCGACTACCAGCTCACGCTGGGGAAAATCGAGCACAACTGGTCAGAAGCAGACCATATCGTGTTTAGTGATGTCACTTTTGGCATAAAAGGACAGCCTTTGACTGTGGCTGCACGCCAAATTTCCTTTGGTTTGAGCGCACGTCAACTGACGGAGCCACGCCACTTTGCCAGCCTGGAACTGGAAGGCGGTACGTTGAATCTGCTGCCTGAAAGCAGCATTGCCGTCCCATTCATGGCTGATGTGCTGCAATTACGCACCATGGCGCTGCAATCTCAGGATGGTGACTGGTCGTTGAACGGGCAGCAAATTAACGGCGGCATCACCCCCTGGCAACCGGAACCGGGGCATCTGCTCGGCACACAAGGTAGTTTTCAACTCAGCGCCCGCTCACTGCGTCTCAATGATGTTCCTGCCAGTCAGGTGCTGATTCAGGGCGAAATCAACAATAACCAGCTCAGGCTAACCAATTTTGGCGCAGACGTTGCGGGCGGCCAGTTAACCGGTAATGCCAGACGCGCAGAAGATGGAAGCTGGCAGGTGGACAACCTGCGCTTAAGCAATGTCCGTTTGCAAACCACTAAATCATTGGAAGATTTTTGGCAGCCGGTGGCTGAACTGCCTTCGGTGGCGGTGTCCCGCTTTGATATGGTCGATGCCCGCATTGAAGGCCCCGGCTGGGCGTTTAGCGATCTTGACGTCACGCTACAAAATATCACTTTCCGCCAGCACAGTTGGGAAAGCGACGACGGAACGCTATCGTTTAATGCCAGCGATATCGTCAACGGTGGCATGCACCTGATTGATCCTATTGTTAACCTTGCTGTTTCACCGCAAGGGGTGGCAATTAAACAGTTTACAACCCGCTGGGAAGGCGGCTTGATGCGCACTGATGGCATGTGGACGCGCAATAACCATCGTCTAACCTTGAATGAAGTCGTGGTCGCCGGTATGGAATACACCCTTCCCACTGACTGGCGTGACCGCTGGCAGAAGACATTACCGAACTGGCTGAGCGACGTTGAGGTGAAAAAGTTCCGCGCTAACCGTAATCTGCTCATCGATATCAACCCAGATTTCCCCTTCCAGCTCACCGCGCTGGACGGCTACGGTAATAACCTGGTGCTGGCGCGTCAGCACCAATGGGGCATCTGGCAGGGCACGCTGAACCTTAACGCCAGCGATGCCACCTTTAACAAGCTTGACGTGCGCCGCCCATCGCTTGCGCTAAACGCAGGCGATGGGCAAATAGCCATTACCGAACTGAGCGCGTTTACGCAACGCGGTTTGCTCGAGGCTCAAGCCACTGTCGAGCAGCAGCCAGGCCGTGCGTTCACGCTCTCATTAAACGGACGTTCGGTACCGATGGATACGCTGACACACTGGGGCTGGCAACCCTCAGAGGCACTGCCCAGTGCCGACAGCAATCTGCAACTGCGCTTAACGGGAAATCTGGCCGCTAACACGCCGTTGAAACCGACGCTGAATGGCCTGTTACAAGGGACCACCAGCGACGGCACCAGCGTAAGACAGCAGATTCAGCACGGAGAGGTGAGCACCGCGCACTAATGGTCGTAACGGCTACCCCGCTTCCGAGCCGCCCTTTTCCAGGGGATCGGCAGGTTGCGCGGGTAGCACGATGTAGACCCCTTCAAACACCGCGCCAGCTTTGTCATCGCCAAACAACTCTACGTCCAGTTGGACCCGCGCTTTTAGCCCGCGAGCCAGACGCGTAAGGTTGCCGCTCAGAGAGCCAAGGCAGGCCACTGCGCTGGGGCGGCCGGTAATGGGTGAACTGTAGCGAATATGCGCATCGGCAAGAATAATCGTTCCCCCGAGATGCCGTTCACGCAGTAATAGCCAAATCAGCCCCCATCCGGTTAATGTTGCTAACGAAAACAAGCTACCAGCAAACAGCGTATGGTGCGGATTCTGATTACCCGTTTCCGGCATGGTGGTAATAAATTTTTGCCCGGTATATTGGGTGATCCGTACTCCCATTTTCTCACTGAGAGGAATATGGTTATACCAAGCCTGCTGCAATTGAGCGCACCAGTCAGGTCGATGCAGAATGTCATCCAAAGTGGCAATAGGTTTGATCATCAGAAAATGGCGCACGGGCGTGGTTTGCGGCGCACTGATCTCCCCTTGCAAAGAAAAACCCAGCTTGGTAAAGAAATCTACGGCATCTTCACGCGCGCTGCATACCACGCGCTTAACGCCTTCCTGACGCGCGACGGATTCCAGCGTCATCGCCACTAGCGTACCCAGTCCTTTGTATCGCACGCTGGGATGCACAGCCATAAAGCGAATAGCCGCTTCATTGTCAGCATTGATGGAGAGGCGTCCAATGGCCACCAACCGCCCTTGCTCATCCACCACGGTCTGGTGATGCGCCAACGCATCATAGGCATCCCGTTCTGAACCTAAGGGCTGATGCAATGGCTTACGCAGCATCTCCCAGCGAAACTGGTAGTAAGCATCCATTTCTTCAGCGGTTTCAGGCACTCTCAGGTGATACATTCCCACCCCCTCCTTCCGATTGGCTGTACTGAGCACAGGTGACAATGGGCGCGCAGACGCGCAAGGCATCATCACACCTGAAGCCAGAAAGTGACTGGCCCGTCGTTAACCAACGCAACCTGCATATCTGCCGCAAAGCGACCGGTTTCTGTGTGTGTGCCTCGTTCGCGAGACTGAGCAACGAAATACTGATAAAGCCTGTCGGCCTCGGCGGGGTCTGCACCACGGGAAAAACTGGGACGCATGCCTTTTTGCGTATCTGCCGCCAACGTGAACTGCGATACAACCAACAGACTGCCCCCGGTTTGCTGCACGTTAAGATTCATCTTGCCATGATCATCGCTGAAGATACGATAACCGAGCACGCGCTCGCACAACCGTGCCGCTTTTCGTTCATCATCGCCTTGCTCGACGCCTAACAGCACCAACAAACCGCCCGCGATCTCCCCAACAAGGGTATTTTCCACCGTCACACTGGCGCTGGTAACACGCTGAATTAACGCAATCATAAACGACAATCACTCCTGAACCGCTGTTTTTATAATCAAAATACAACAAGAAATACCCACCGTTTTTATCACAGCTTATGTGGGTTAGCGAAGGTATTGTGCTAAGGGGAAAGAGGATGTTCGGCAAAAAACTGAGGCACCGTATCACGGTCAGTCACCAAAATACTTTGGATCCCCAACGCCTGCGCCGCTGCAATATTTTGCTCATTATCATCGAAGAATATCGTTTGCTCAGGTGTCACCTGCTCTTGCGCCAGTACATACTGATAGATTCTCGCTTCTGGCTTACGCATCCCGATATCCTGCGACAGATAGAGACGATCGGCTGCAACAGCCACCTCAGGGAACAGGGCTGGCCAGTGAGCACAGTGCAGGCGATTGGTATTGGACAAAATAACGGCACGGTGCCCCTGCTGGCGCAATTGCTTCATCATATCCAGTATCTCAGGGCGTAACGCAACAAAAATCGCCTGCCAGCCTGCAGTAAACTGTTCATAGCTCAACAACATGCCCATTTCTTGACTCAGCCGAGCACCAAATTCTTCATCGCTGATCTCACCCCGCTCATGCAATTCAAAGGCTTCATCCATCTTGAAGCGCTCTTTCAGCGTGGCGAGTGGCACACCGCTGAGATTGCTCCACACGCCCAACACGCGGTTGAAATCGATATCAATGACAACGTTACCTAAATCAAAGATATAAAGCATTTCGCCCTCCAGACGTCATGGTTGTTTTTCCACTGTAGCGGGAAACATGACGGCTGAATAGGGAGGAACATAACTAAAACGTATACGAAATACTCAAGGTTGGCAGCAAAGGAAGCGGCGCTCCGCCTCTCGGGCAGGAAAATCAGACCGATAAAGCTTCTGCATCCCCTTCAAGTGGTTGATAAATAACCAACCGCAAACTGCGGTCTTCATCAAGCAAGAAAGTCGCATGCTCAAAGACAAGGGGAGGTCGTCCCTCAATGGAAAAACACCGCTGACCATGACCACAATGATGAACATCATGGCAACGCCAGAGCGCGGCAAACTGCGGCGATGCCTGTATTAATGCTTCAACGAGCGCTTTCACCTCATCATGCTCGGGTACGAGTGCAAAATCACGCCGAAAACTAGCGACAATAGCAGGTGCCTGGTGCGGCCAATCAATGAAGCGAGCAGCAAGCTCTGTATCAGTAAACAACATCCACAGCATATTGCGTGTCTGTGGTGATTGGGCACTAAAACCAAACAGTTTATCGGAAGCGTCGTTCCATCCAAGCACATCCCAGTACAGATTAAGTACGTGTGCTGGGCGCGGATCAATACCATCCAGAAGGCGATGAAGAAATCCGGGCAACGTACGGGGGCGAGGTGAAGGTATAGGCAACGGATGCTGGCCCGTCAGTAAGAACAGATATTGACGTTGAGTCGCATCGAATTGTAGCACATCTGCAATCCGTTCGAGGACAGCGGACGATACCTGGATATCGCGCCCCTGTTCAAGCCAGGTGTACCATGTGAGACCAACACCGGCGAGTACCGCAACTTCTTCACGCCTCAGCCCAGGAGTCCGTCGACGATTTCCTCCAGGCAATCCCAGCGCCTGTGGGATGAGGCTTTCGCGCCGACGTCGTAAGAAATCAGCAAGTTCTTTATTGGTGCGTTCGAGGCGTGAATCCATTGAGTGCTCCCCAAATGACCTCGCGATTGGCCATTGCCCTAAGTAATAGTGTAACTGGCTATATAGTAACAGAATAAAAAACGGAGCAGAGTGAAGAAATTGTCATCAACTCAGGTCGTCATACCATGTCTTGTTATGCTGAAATTCATCGCCCCCCTTGCTCGACTCCAGGGCTTTCCACCAAAGAGCTTACCGTTTTATTCAGTGGCGCTTTCGCGGTGGTGTTCGACGTATTTGTCGTCAACCTGGCCATTCCGTCTCTGCAAATTGACCTGGGCGCCAACCTGGCCGAAAGTAGTCTGGTGGTTGCAGTATATGCACTTACCTTTGGGAGTTGCCTGATCATCGGAGGGCGTCTAGGCGATCGCTATGGACGCCAGCGTACATTTATCCTTGGTATGGTAGGTTTTGCATTCACTTCTCTCGGATGCGGTCTCGCTCCTACGCTGCCTTTTCTGGTTATCACTCGGTTATTACAGGGGATGTGTGCGGCGCTGTTATTCCCCCAAATCTACGCATTGTTACATGTGCTGTACGACGAATCTGGCCGCGCCCGCGCTTTTAGCATACTGGGTATGACTTTGGGTTTTGCAGCTATTACAGGCCAGTTACTTGGTGGGATGATGGTGTGGATTAACCTGTTCGGTCTTGGTTGGCGCCTCGTTTTTCTGGTAAACCTGCCGTTTGGTCTTGTTATCGCCCTATTGGCACGAACCGTGCCAGAATCACACGGCCCAGCAACCAGGCTGGATCTATTAGGTGCATTTCTCATCACCAGCAGTCTGAGCATGTTATTGGTTTCGTTATTAGAAGGACCAACTCAGGGATGGCCCACCTGGAGTATCGTTAGCCTCATAAGCTCCCCCTGCATTGGTATGCTGTTTATCATTTGGGAACATCATCTCAAACGCCGTGGCAACATCCCCTTGATTAATCTGGCTCTGTTCACCGAACGCCACTTCTCATTAGCATTGATCGCGGTACTATTGGTCTACTCGACGCCAGCCTCTCTGTTCCTGTGTTTCTCGATGACATTACAAAACGGACTGGGTGTAACACCGCTAATGGTGGGTACGTTACTCACCCCAATGAGCGTCGGCTTTATCCTGGCGTCTTTTGCGATGCCACGACTGCCCACGCATTTTGGCACGGGCACGATGATCTGTGGCTTGATGCTGTATACCGCAGGTTTCCTTTGGTTGGCCTGGGAAACACCGAACCTGAGTAGTGTGGCATTACCACACTTAAGTTATCTGGCGGGCATGGTTGCTTTCGGCTTTGGTCAGGGGCTTTCTGGGCCGCCTTTACTCAACCTCGCTATAGGCACCGTCGCCAAGACACACGCCGGAATGGCCAGTGGCATCATCTCTACAGCACAACAACTCGGCATGGCAATTGGCGTCGCTTCAGGTGGCATGCTCTTCACGGCAGCTCTGGCAGCCCCAGGCAGCACCTCACAGACTGAACATTATATGCAGGCACTGGCCATCACACTTTACGGGAACGCACTGCTCACGCTTATTGCAACGGCATTAATTGTCATTTTGCAGCGGCTAGCACGAAGTGAAAAAAGGCAGGGCGCCTGAAAGCGCCCTGGAACGGTTTTGTAAAGAGCGGCAGATTAGCCCTCTTTTGGCCCGCGGTTGGCGCGACGGCGATCGTTTTCAGTCAGGTGACGTTTACGCAAACGAATAGACTGCGGAGTCACTTCAACCAATTCATCGTCATCGATAAATTCCAACGCTTGCTCCAGCGACATTTTCACGGCCGGAACCAGTACGGTCGCTTCATCAGTACCAGAAGCACGCATGTTGGTCAGTTTCTTACCCGTCAGGCAGTTGACCGTCAGGTCATTGGAGCGCGTGTGAATGCCAATAATCTGGCCTTCATACACTTCTGCACCATGGCCCAGGAACAACTTACCGCGTTCCTGCAGGCTGAACAGCGCATAGGCTACCGCTTTACCCTGACCGTTGGAGATCAGCACGCCGTTCTGACGCTGGCCAATATCACCTGGACGCACGTCGTCGTAATGACTAAAAGTGGAGTACAGCAGACCGGTACCCGACGTCATGGTCATAAAGTCGGTACGGAAACCGATTAAACCACGACTAGGAATGATGTAGTCCAGACGCACACGACCTTTGCCATCCGGGTTCATGTCACGCATTTCGCCTTTACGCAGGCCCAGCGCTTCCATGACGGAACCTTGATGCTGATCTTCGATATCAACGGTAACTTGTTCGAACGGTTCCTGACGGCGACCGTCGATTTCACGGAAAATAACTTTCGGACGAGATACCGCCAGTTCAAAACCTTCACGGCGCATGTTTTCGATCAGCACGGAGAGGTGCAGTTCACCACGGCCTGACACACGGAAAGTATCCGGGTCTTCAGTTTCTTCTACGCGCAGTGCCACGTTGTGCACCAGTTCTTTCTTCAGACGATCCAGAATCTGACGCGAAGTCACGAACTTGCCTTCTTTTCCGCAGAACGGCGAGGTGTTAACCCCGAAAGACATGGTTACGGTCGGCTCATCCACAGACAACGGCGGTAGTGCTTCCACGTTAGCTGTATCACAGATGGTATCGGAAATGTTCAGTTCACCCAAACCGGTGATAGCAATGATATCGCCTGCTTCTGCCACTTCAGATTCGATACGTTGCAAGCCCAAATGGCCCAACACCTGGCCAACTTTACCGTTACGGCGTTTACCTTCCGCATCGATAATCGTCACTTGCTGGTTCGGTTTAACGCGACCGCGTTTAATACGGCCAATACCGATAACCCCCACGTAGCTGTTGTAGTCCAACTGGGAGATTTGCATTTGCAGCGGGCCGTCCAGATCGACGTTTGGCGCTTCAACGTGTTTGACGATCGCTTCGAACAGCGGCGTCATATCTTCCGCCATCTCTTCGTGATCCAAACCGGCGATACCCATCAACGCAGACGCGTAAACGATAGGGAAGTCCAGTTGCTCATCTGTCGCACCCAGGTTGACGAACAGATCGAACACCTGATCGACGACCCAGTCAGGACGTGCGCCCGGACGGTCAACTTTATTGATGACCACAATCGGTTTCAGGCCATAGGCAAAAGCTTTTTGGGTAACGAAACGGGTCTGGGGCATCGGGCCGTCCATTGCGTCTACCAGCAGCAGCACAGAGTCGACCATGGACATTACACGCTCCACTTCACCACCGAAGTCGGCGTGTCCTGGGGTGTCAACGATATTGATACGGTAATCTCTCCAGTTAATGGCGGTGTTTTTCGCCAGAATGGTGATACCGCGTTCTTTTTCCAGATCGTTGGAATCCATGACGCGCTCAGTGGCATCATTTCGTTCACCCAATGTTCCAGATTGTTGTAGCAGCTTGTCAACCAGGGTTGTTTTCCCATGGTCAACGTGCGCAATAATAGCAATGTTACGCAAATTCTCGATCACAGCTTTGCCTCAGGCATTTAGAAATAGCGCGCTATTGTACACGGATTAAGCGAGGGACCAAACAAGATCACACTCCTAAGCGATAAACAACCCAAGGGTGCTTGCTTTGTGATCCCTTTCACGGTGCAACGACGCAGAGAAAGTAAACAAACGCACACAAACAGTGCACTATTTTGGTGATTATGAACCATAATGGTGCAACGAACGGTAATGGTGCAGGCACTGCCTTCAACGAAAGCCCGAAAACAACGCCTCGCAACGACGTGCGTAGAGTTGGCACGATTTTAGCTTAAACCTTATTACGGTAACAAACATCATTCCATAACGATATTCGTTCCACGACGATAAATGACAAATCGGGAGATCCAAGTATGTCCGCAGAACATGTTTTGACGATGCTGAACGAGCACGAAGTTAAATTCGTCGACTTACGCTTTACCGATACCAAGGGTAAAGAGCAGCACGTCACCATTCCGGCTCACCAGGTTAGCGCTGACTTCTTCGAAGAAGGCAAAATGTTCGACGGCTCCTCTATTGGTGGCTGGAAAGGTATCAACGAATCCGACATGGTGCTGATGCCTGACGCGAGCACCGCGGTACTGGACCCGTTCTATGAAGACACAACGCTTATCATTCGTTGTGACATTCTGGAACCGAACACCATGCAAGGCTACGATCGCGACCCGCGCTCCATTGCGAAACGCGCTGAAGAGTACCTGCGCTCCACCGGTATCGCGGATACCGTTCTGTTCGGGCCAGAACCTGAATTCTTCCTGTTTGACGACGTTCGTTTCGGTAGCAATATCTCCGGTTCTCACGTTGCTATCGATGATATCGAAGGCGCATGGAACTCCAGCACCAAATATGAAGGCGGCAACAAAGGCCACCGTCCGGCAGTGAAAGGGGGTTACTTCCCCGTTCCGCCGGTTGATTCTTCACAGGACATTCGTTCTCAGATGTGTCAAGTGATGGAACAAATGGGTCTGGTTGTTGAAGCTCACCACCACGAAGTGGCAACTGCTGGCCAGAACGAAGTGGCAACCCGCTTCAATACCATGACCAAAAAAGCGGACGAAATTCAGATCTACAAATACGTTGTTCACAACGTAGCGCACGCTTACGGAAAAACCGCAACCTTTATGCCGAAACCGATGTTCGGTGACAACGGCTCTGGTATGCACTGCCACATGTCCTTGTCCAAAGGCGGCACGAACAAATTCTCCGGCGACAAATACGCTGGCCTGTCTGAAGAAGCACTGTTCTACATCGGTGGCGTAATCAAACATGCTAAAGCGATTAACGCCCTGTCCAACCCGACCACCAACTCTTACAAGCGTCTGGTTCCGGGTTATGAAGCTCCGGTAATGTTGGCTTACTCCGCACGTAACCGTTCTGCATCTATTCGTATTCCGTTCGTATCCAGCCCGAAAGCAGCACGTATCGAAGTGCGCTTCCCGGACCCGGCTGCTAACCCGTACCTGTGCTTCGCAGCACTGCTGATGGCAGGTCTGGATGGTATCAAGAACAAGATCCACCCAGGCGATGCTATGGACAAAAACCTGTACGATCTGCCGCCGGAAGAAGCGAATGAAATCCCACAGGTTGCAGGCTCTCTGGAAGAAGCACTGAACGCGCTGGACGCTGACCGTGCATTCCTGACGGCAGGCGGCGTGTTCACTGACGACGCTATCGACGCTTACATCGGTCTGCGCCGTGAAGAGAACGATCGCGTTCGCATGACGCCGCACCCGGTTGAGTTCGAACTGTACTACAGCGTTTAATAAGCGACTGTGTACCTATGATTTACCTCGGCGTGGTGGGCGTGCTGAACCCTGCCATGACCGAGTATCAACAGAATTATAAGAAGTTTGTTTTTGTTGCCGTGGAAACTTTTCAGCCCATCTTCGGATGGGCTTTTTTCACCATCGGCCCTATTTCTTTATCATCAAAATTGGCCGTTGCGACGTAACATCCATCATCTACACTACAATGCACCGCTAGGGTGCAGGAGTCTGCGTTATGGCAACAGGCACGCTGCCCGATGCTGGGCAGATCCTCAATTCTTTGATCAATAGTATTTTATTGCTGGATAACGACCTGGCAATCCACTATTCCAATCCGGCTGCCCAGCAGTTGCTGGCGCAAAGTTCACGCAAATTGGCGGGAACACCGTTGCCGGATCTGCTCAGCTATTTTTCGCTGAATATTGAGCTGATGCGCGAAAGTCTCAACGCGGGTCAAGGATTTACGGATAATGAAGTGACTATCGTTGTCGATGGCAGAGCGCACATTATGTCGCTCACCGCACAACGCATTCAAAACAGTTTTATCCTGTTGGAGATGGCGCCCATGGACAACCAGCGCCGCCTCAGCCAGGAGCAATTACAGCATTCCCAGCAGCAGGCAGCCCGTGATTTGGTGCGCGGTTTGGCGCATGAAATCAAGAATCCGCTCGGTGGATTACGCGGCGCGGCACAACTGCTGGCCAAAGCGTTGCCCGATCCGGCGCTGACCGAATATACCAAGGTTATCATTGAGCAGGCCGATCGTTTGCGTAATCTGGTGGACAGGCTACTAGGGCCGCAGCAGCCCGGTTTACACGTAACGCAAAGCATCCATCAAGTCGCTGAACGCGTATGTCAGTTGGTATCGCTGGAAAAACCAGACAACGTGACTCTGGTGAAAGATTACGATCCCAGCCTGCCAGAACTGACTCATGACCCAGACCAGATTGAACAAGTGCTGCTGAATATCACCCGCAATGCGCTGCAGGCGCTGGGTAAAGAAGGTGGCACCATTACGCTGCGCACACGTACCGCCTTTCAACTCACGCTGCACGGCGTGCGCTATCGTTTGGCGGCGCGTATTGATATTGAAGACGATGGCCCAGGTGTGCCTGCTCAACTGCAAGACACGCTGTTTTACCCCATGGTAAGCGGTCGCGAAGGGGGCACAGGCTTGGGATTATCTATCGCGCGTAGCCTGATAGATCAGCATTCGGGAAAAATTGAATTTAACAGTTGGCCAGGCCATACCGAATTCTCGGTTTACCTGCCTATTCGCCAGTGAGGTTCACGATGCAACGAGGGATAGTCTGGATTGTCGATGACGATAGCTCCATCCGTTGGGTGCTAGAGCGCGCGCTCACTGGGGCGGGGTTAACCTGTGCCACCTTTGATAACGGAAATCAGGCGCTGCACGCGCTTGCCACACAAACACCGGATGTCTTGCTTTCCGATATTCGCATGCCGGGCATGGATGGCCTGGCACTGCTGCAACAAATAAAACAGCGTCACCCGATGCTGCCGGTAATCATCATGACTGCACATTCCGATCTGGATGCAGCGGTAAGCGCTTACCAACAGGGCGCTTTTGATTATCTGCCAAAACCGTTTGATATTGATGAAGCCGTTGCATTGGTTGAACGTGCGATCAGTCACTATCTGGAACAGCAACAGCCGGTCAGAGCGCAGCCGCTCAATGGCCCCACCACGGACATTATTGGTGAGGCTCCGGCCATGCAGGATGTGTTCCGCATTATAGGCCGACTCTCCCGTTCATCCATCAGCGTGCTGATTAACGGAGAGTCAGGAACCGGTAAAGAATTGGTGGCGCATGCATTACACCGCCACAGCCCACGAGCCAAAGCGCCATTTATCGCATTAAATATGGCGGCCATCCCTAAGGATCTGATTGAATCAGAACTGTTTGGTCATGAAAAAGGGGCATTTACCGGCGCTAACCAGATTCGCCAAGGCCGCTTTGAACAAGCCGATGGCGGTACCCTGTTTCTGGACGAAATCGGCGATATGCCGCTGGATGTACAAACGCGGCTGCTCCGCGTATTGGCTGACGGGCAGTTCTATCGCGTCGGTGGCTATGCCGCGGTGAAGGTGGATGTGCGTATTATTGCCGCTACCCACCAGAACCTGGAAATGCGGGTTCAGGAAGGCAAATTCCGTGAAGACCTGTTTCACCGCCTCAATGTGATTCGCGTCCATCTGCCTCCTTTGCGTGAACGGCGCGAAGATATTCCGCGGCTGGCGCGCTACTTCTTGCAGGCAACAGCCAAAGAGCTTGGGGTAGAACCGAAAAATCTGCATCCCGAAACAGAAACTGCGCTCACACGCTTGCCCTGGCCGGGTAACGTGCGTCAGTTGGAGAACACCTGTCGCTGGCTGACCGTTATGGCCGCAGGGCAAGAGGTCCTGATTCAGGATCTTCCTCCGGAGCTGTTTGAAACTACTGCACCAGACGCTACGGTACACATGCTGCCAGACAGTTGGGCGACTCTGTTAGCACAATGGGCCGATCGCGCACTGCGTTCCGGTCATCAAAACCTGCTTTCAGAAGCACAGCCAGAAATGGAAAGAACGCTGCTCACTACCGCGTTACGTCATACGCAAGGCCATAAGCAAGAGGCAGCTCGCCTGTTGGGATGGGGACGTAACACCCTGACGCGCAAGCTCAAAGAGCTGGGAATGGAATAATCGAGAAAAAGCCCCGTACACGGCCATCAGCAACATGATGGCCGTGTACGTGCTACCGTTCACTACTCAATCCCCCATTCTGTTATTCCCGCACAGATGTTGAAGAATCTCCACAAATTTAGGCTAAGTCTTTTTGTTGGTGCAGTGAACATTTCGTGCGCGTTAACCCGCGCGGTTATTTGCCCCGTACATCGCACGCGCCCTCGCCCCGAGTCCCCTGCTCTTCGCGGGAAATAACGCCGCTTACGCGGTGCCTTCGGGGCCCAAGCCCACGGACGGGCCGCCAGCAACGCATTCCCGACACGGCGCTGACTTTCGCGGCATCCTGCCGCTCACCCGGTGGCCTCGTTCCCCTCAGCGTTACTTTTACGCGTTACAAAATCAAAGAATTAAAACAATGCCGCTTTACGTTATTTTTTTAAGGATTCCTCCGCCCTAAGGAGAGAGTTTCCCACTGACAGCACGCATTTTCACCATAAGGGTATCCCCCAACCATCACCAAGAAGGATGGCAAGCGTGACGCTCACGCTCCGTTTGCCGTGCCTCCACAGGTATCGCCGGGAATTACAAGCCAGCGCACAAAATTGTCGATATTTTGCTCTTTACATAAAACAAGCCGGCAGTATGATCGTGTCGCTGATTCAGGAGAAAGTACCATGCTAGATTCACTTATTTCTGCGGCAACGCACGGCGTTGAGCTTGGCGCAGCGGCGAGTCACTCACCGCAAACCGCCATTGCCGCGATTCTGTGCGCTGCATTAATCAATTTCTTTATTTAGATTTAACCGACACGCCACCGGGCTGATGTCTATATCACAATAACATCCCCCATCATCATCGATGATGACGCTGTTTTAACATGAAAATGCCCGTTAATTCAGACTGATGACAACGTTACTTTACCTCGTCATTCTCGGCAAAAGCCGAGGATCTCTGCCAGAAAAAACGCGTGTAATCTGCAAGAGATTCCCGCCCTCGCGGGAAAGACGGTGGTAGTAGGACAGTTGTCAGCAACCTCAAACGCCCCGTTAACATCGGGGCGTTTTCATGTTTTACATTGACTCAATGTATATACCCTCAGGGGAGCCTACTCAGGTAAGTGACTGGGATGAGCGAGGAAAACCAACGTACCTGCAACATGAAGGATAACGGCTATATCGACAATATCGCTAATCAGGAAAGGGGGGAACGTTTATTTTTCCGGTGGCTTATTTACGATATACTCTCGATGCTGCGGCAAAATCCGTAGCCGGAATTGGCGTTCCGAAATTTACCACGTTGCCTAAAAGACACTGATTTACTTAGTGTCTTTTATTAGGCGATGCCTGTGTGCACCTGTCAATGGTGGCTCAGGCGGGGGCTCCTCAAGGAGCGCCGGGCTACGTGGTAACCGGTTACGCCAACCCCGTCTGGGCTACCACCACAGGATTGGCGTCTCAGGTGGTAGTGATGCCCTACCTACCACGGAGATTATCTTATGGCAATTATCCTTCCCTTGTTACACCCATATGCTTTCACCACGCTACCTGCGGGGGTGCATCATGTATAACGCTACGCCCCTTACCGTAGAAGAATACGTCGATCATTGCCGTGCACTTTCCTATGCCATCATCGAGTTGGATGATCCTCAAGCCAAAGAACTGCTGAACTTTATTCTGTGGGAACGGTTGAATCAGTTGAATGAGGCACTGCAAACAGAGGAAGCGTGAATGGTCGAGAAAGGCATTGGAAATAAAAAGCTAGTAGCGATACGTTGACGTTCTGACATTTACTGCGTTAACGACATAATCGGTAATTGCCGCCAATATCGGCAATTACCATCACAAACACCATCAAATCACCCGCGAGAACTTGTGTCTATACCTTGGCACGCAGATAGCTGTCAAAACACATGCAGATATTGTGAATTAACACATCATTACGCACCTGTCGAACATATCAACATGCCCCTTCATACATAAGCGTATTTTTTATTACCTTAATACTATCTTACCTCTTGTATATATTATGAATATAGACATTACGCAATTTAACCATTCCTTATTCAGGCCAAACTCTCTGACAGTCCAAATGTAAAGATTATAAAAAACCAAATAAAATTACTTTCTTAGATAAAAACTCGAAGCAAAAGGGGACAAATGAATCTGAGGATATGAAATTCTATTATTTAGATTTTATTTATTCTTCGTGATTATTTGAGTGGGAATAAAACACTAAAAAAACTATTATTGCTCAGTCCCGGCATGCTACTGGAAAGCTTCACTGATGTTACCGAATTTAATCATTCTACACATTAATACAGGTGACATTATGTTTAATATTTACAGTGTTAATTACTTATCTCTAAGCAATGAAAAATCAGAAGATTTTTTCATTTTACGAAAAAATATATTTAAAGATCGTCTACAATGGAATGTTAATTGCTCTAATGGAAAAGAATTTGATGAATTTGATAATGAAAAAACAGATTATATATTTGGAGTTAAAAATGGAGTTATTATTTGTGGTACAAGAATTATAGATACTAAATACCATAACATGCTGAATGATACGTTTTCATCTTTCTTTAAAAAAATAAATTTACCTGAAGGAAAATTCATTGAGTCAACCCGTTTTTTTGTGGATAAAGATAGGGTTAGCTCACTCCTTGGTAACAAATATCCCGTTACTCTGGCCTTATTTCTTTCATTGATTAACTATGCCCAGCGTCACCATTATGACGGTATATTGGCTGTTGCAAGTCACCCGATGATGAGCATCATCCGAAAATCAGGCTGGAATGTTACAGTACTGGAAACCGGGGTTTCCGAGAAAGATGAACCTGTCTATCTGCTACTGGGTCATATTGATCTCAAGAGTCAGAAAGAATTAAAAGATAGGATATTACGTAGGGACAACATTCAGTCTGAAAATGTACTGAACGACTGGCCACTGTCGTTTATCGCTGAGTAATCATTACGTAATCGGTTGAATCAGGCGAAGCTCCACGCCAAGACGCACAGCATGCCGGGCATTGGCGACTCCCATCTTTTTAACAATATTCAGCATATGGAACTTAACAGTACGCACTTTTATACCAAGAATCATCCCTGTTTCTTGATATGTTTTACCGACACTCGTCCAATAGAGAATTTCATTTTCTCTTTTGGTGAGTAGGTTAGTTTTTCTCACGTCTTCTGGTTTTTTTTCAGAAAATGATGTCAACGTCAAGTATGTTTCGTGTACTGATGCTAATAATATTGAGATGTCCCCTTTATTCTGTAAAAGCGTTTGCATTATCTCTACCTTACGTTCAGCTGGGACAATAAAAGATAGAGTCACAAGATTATTGTTATAGTCATGCAATACAAACGTATAGCCATTAACCACTTCATATTCACTGGCTTGATTGAAAAGTTCAGCAAAGTCATACCCTGAATGGGTCATCAGTTTTTCATTCCAGGGAAAAGGGGTTAACCTTTTCAATGCAGTGATTACCACAGGATCAGTATACTGAAGCCCATTCTCTCGGTAATGTCTGACCCATTCTTCTGGATAGTTTGTTACACCAAAGATGCATGACATATCTTTTTTGGATAAGACCACGTATGCCCATGTGAATGCCTCGAGGGTGTTTAACGTCGCTTCAAGCTGATTTCTTATAATTTCTTCAACATTGCATTCATTTTTCATTAACATTACAACATCCTTGTGAGTACGAATATCATGTCTTCAATAATATATCGCCTATGGGAATGAATGACCGCCTTCGTATCAGTTTGGGGACCGGTGTAAGGTACAGCAAGTGAACTGTACTTATGGTCAGATTATTTTTCCAGACATTTGTATTATTCTATGAAAAGTAATGAGGCACTTATTACTGTACGTGACTAAAAACCCAGAACACAAAGGGTTAGAAAGACCGATAGCTAAACACCAGGGAATACACACCCTCAGTATAAATAGTAAATTGAGGGTGTTCGGACTTCAGTGTCGTGACTAACGCATCATAACATTGCTATTACTCTGCCTATAAGAGTAAATCGTTAGCCTCCCCTCCTACAACATCAGATCAAATCGTTGATCCTTACACTGCTAAATCCGTTAAATAAGGTGAAACAAGCGTAAGAACCGCAAGATGTACGATGGTGAGTTGTACGCAGAATTAAAAGCGCACTGCTTTTTTTGATATTTCACAACTCTGTATATGGCAGAACCCGTCATAGCCGCCAACGTAGGCAGCTATCAGCACACGCCATCAAATCACTCGCGAGAACTGTTGCGTCCTTGCTTTTGCACGCAAATAGCTGTCAAAGCACATGCAGATATTGCGAATCAACAAGCGGCCTTTCGGTGTTACCACGATCCCCGTAGGGTGCAATTCAGCCAGACCATCCTGCACCAGCGGTGCCAGCAGGCGCAAATCTTCCGCGAAATAGAGACGGCAATCGATGCCGTAATCCGCTTCAATCGCCGCGTAGTCCAGACGGAAATTACAGATGAGACTCTTGATCACATCGCGGCGAATACAGTCATCGTGCGTCAAGCGCAGGCCGCGCCACAGTGCATTGCCCTGCTCACTCACCTTCTCGTAGTAGGTTTTCAGCACCTTTTCATTTTGCGCGTAGCTGTCGCCAATCATGCTGATCGCCGACACGCCCATGCCCAGCAGGTCGGTCTCACCCTGCGTGGTGTAGCCCTGAAAGTTACGGTGCAATTTACCGGCACGCTGCGCCAGCGCCAGCTCATCATCTGGGCGAGCAAAATGATCCATACCGATAAACTGATAGCCCGATTGGGTGAGCGTGGCAATGGTTTGGCGCAGAATCTCTAGCTTTTGCGCTGGGCTCGGCAAATCCGCATCTTTAATTTTACGCTGGGCAGCAAACAGCGTCGGCAAATGGGCGTAGTTGAACACGCTGAGACGATGAGGGCTCAACTCAGCAACGCGTTGCAGGGTAAAAGCAAAGCTCTCCGGCGTCTGTTTCGGCAAACCATAGATAAGGTCGATATTGGTAGAAGTGAAGCCAAGCGACTTGGCGCGTTCAATCAGCGCAAAGATAAATGCCTCATCCTGCTCACGGTTCACCAGGCGTTGCACTTCCTTGTTGAAATCCTGCACGCCCATGCTCAGGCGATTAAACCCTTCCGCACGCAGGTGATCGAGGATATCCAGCTCGATTTCACGCGGATCGACCTCCAGCGAGGTTTCCACCTCATCCGCGAACTGGAAATTCTCGCGCAACAACGCCATTAACCGGCTGATTTGATCTTTGTTAAGATAGGTAGGCGTGCCGCCTCCCCAGTGCAGTTGCGTGACAATGCGTCCGGCAAACAGCGGCGCGCGCTGGCGAATCTCCACGGCCAGCACATCAAGGTATTCTTCTGCTTTGTGCTGCTGGCGTGTCACCAGCTTGTTGCAACCGCAGAAATAGCACAGACGATGACAAAATGGGATATGGACGTAAAGCGACAGCGGCCGCTGCGGATAACGCGCTATCGCCTGACGGAATGCCACATCGTCATATTGTTCGTTAAACTCCAGCGCCGTGGGATAAGAGGTGTAACGCGGCCCGGAGTAGTTGTATTTTTGAATTAGGGCTAAATCCCAATCGACGTGTTGTTCTTGCATGCTGTTACTCCTTCCGCTTGTATTTCCCAACAGCGCTTTTCAACAACAGCTTACGCTGCCCTGTCCCGAACACCGATCGCTGTAGTCGCGTTTTACGCCGGGAAAGCAGCCACAGTTTAACCAACAGACACAGCAGATAACAGAAAACCAACACCAAGATGAGACTCAGTAGCCCTTTCATCTATCAGAATACGTCTTTCGGGTTATTACGTTTGAGGAGCTGCATCATGTCTTCCTGCTGCGTTTCCTCTTCGTCATCGTCCATTTCGATTCCCAGCTCATCCATCAAGGCATTGATACGATCGAGTGTACTATCTACCCATTTCTGCTCATTTTTGCTCAACGTCTCACCGTTATCCAGACGTTCCAGCAGTGCATCGAGGCGATCATCATTCTCCAGCAGAGCCAGCTCCTGCTCTGGGGTCAAGCGCGTTTCGACTACTGTTTCTGCTTTAGGCTTAGTATCTTGTGTGTGATCACGCTGCGGTTTAGTGGTCTGTGACTGTTCGTCACTTACCGTCAGCGCGACAGGTTTTTTGCTACCGATGCGCGGGTCGCTTTTTTTCCCCTGACTGGATTGCTTTGCAACTTCCACTGCTGGGTTTGCACGGCTGCCCGCCGCACGACCACTGTGTTTTTTCTGACGTTTACGTTCCCGACCTTCACTATTAAGCTCGTCGCGAGTTTTTCTCTTGGCTTTAGATGTCGACGCCTTCGCGCCAGGGGCTTTGGTGCCCGAATTTTTCACCGGCTGTTTCATAACAACACTCTCAGGTAAACAGAAGATAATTGCGGCGGAATCTAGCAGAAAGGCCAGCAATAAAAAAGGGTCGGTGCAACCATTAGGCGAATTCGCCTTGTGCAACAAAGACTGGCACCGATAACCCCGCGTTTCGGGTCAGTTATAGGTATAATAGACCCAAAACCACCTATCCAGACAGAGATAACCATTGTGACCGAACAAGAGAACCCGAACGTGACGCATAATTACAATGTGACGCATTTTGTCACCAGCGCGCCCGATATTCGTCACCTGCCTGCCGATAGCGGTATCGAAGTGGCTTTCGCCGGGCGCTCCAACGCGGGCAAATCCAGTGCCCTGAATACACTCACCAACCAGAAAAGCCTGGCGCGTACCAGTAAAACACCGGGGCGAACTCAGCTTATCAACCTGTTTGAAGTCACAGACGGCGTGCGTCTTGTCGACCTTCCCGGCTATGGCTATGCCGAAGTTCCTGAAGAGATGAAGCGGAAATGGCAGAAAGCGCTGGGGGAATATCTGCAAAAACGTGCCTGTCTGCAAGGATTGGTCGTGTTGATGGACATTCGTCACCCGCTGAAAGATCTCGATCAACAAATGATTGAATGGGCAGTGGCGGTGGAACTGCCGGTGCTCATTCTGCTCACCAAAGCCGATAAATTGGCTTCTGGCGCGCGCAAGGCTCAGCTAAACACGGTGCGTGAAGCGGTTCTCGCTTTTGGTGGAGATATTCAGGTTGAAGCCTTCTCTTCTCTGAAAAAGCAGGGCGTGGACAAACTGCGCCAAAAACTCGATCTGTGGTTCAGCACTCGCCCTTCAATACAAGAAAACGCGGATAACTGAGACTAACTGCCGCGATCGTTAGCGATCTTGCGGCATTTTTCTAACTTTCGCCCAATAAAAAACGCCCCAGTCACCGAAGTGACCGGGGCGGCTAATATTCAGCCAAATCCGATTACGTGAAGTAAAAGGTCTGAAAGATAGAACATCTTACCTCTGTACCCTACGTCGTTAACTCTACCCTATTTTTTCGCCAGAACAAAGGTTTTTTTGTTGTTTAGTTTCATAAAAAATGGCTATGGGTCACACAAAGTCAAACAAGCCACCCAATCCTGTAGTTTAATTACAGAAATGAATAACATAATGCGCATTAAACGTTCAGTTGCAACATCCTGTTTTTCTGTACATTAATGCGCCTCATCCCAATTTTTACCTTCGCCTACATCCACACGCAGCGGAACATTTAGCGACATACAACCTTCCATCAGGGTAACGATCTTTTGTTTTGCCGCATCCAGCACCGATTCATGTACTTCAAACACCAATTCATCGTGTACCTGCATGATCATATGTACCTGCGGCTGCTCCTGCTGTAGCCAATTATCGATCGCAATCATCGCCTTCTTGATGATGTCGGCAGCAGTACCCTGCATCGGGGCGTTAATGGCAGCACGTTCCGCAGCTTTGCGGCTCATCGCATTGCGTGAATGAATATCCGGTAAATAGAGACGGCGCCCATCCAGCGTCTGCACATAGCCTTTCTCAGCGGCCTCCTGACGAGTTCTTTCCATGTAGTCTTGCACGCCAGGATAGCGCTCGAAGTAAAGGTTCATATAGCGTTGCGACTCGGCGCGGGGGATACCCAATTGACGTGACAAGCCGAAGGCGCTCATGCCATAAATCAAACCAAAGTTGATCGCCTTGGCACTACGACGCTGCTCTCCCGTGACGTTCTCCAGCGGCAAGCCAAAAACCTCTGCGGCGGTGGCTCGGTGAATATCCAGCCCGTCGGCAAACGCCTTGAGTAACCCTTTATCACCAGAGAGGTGCGCCATAATGCGTAACTCAATCTGAGAGTAGTCTGCCGCCACGATGCAATACCCTTCAGGAGCAATAAACGCCTGACGGATACGTCGCCCTTCATCATTACGCACCGGGATGTTTTGCAGGTTAGGATCGCTGGAGGAAAGACGCCCCGTCGCCGTGACCGCTTGATGGTATGACGTGTGTACCCGCTGGGTCAGCGGGTTAATCATCAGCGGAAGCTTGTCGGTATAAGTCGATTTTAATTTCGCTAGCCCACGATATTCCAGAATACGTTTGGGCAGCGGATAGTCATGCGCCAACTCTTCCAGCACTTCTTCATTGGTGGAGGGCGCACCTTTCGGCGTTTTCTTTAACACTGGCAGCTTTAGCTTGTCGTACAAGATCCCCTGCAACTGCTTGGTAGAGGCAAGATTAAACGTTTCTCCTGCCAGTTCATGTACTTCAGTTTCCAACTCAGCCAGGCGTGCCGTCAATTCCTGAGAATGCTGCGCTAGAATTCCAGAATCAATCAACACGCCCTGGCGTTCAATGCGAGACAGCACCGGTACCAACGGCATATCGATATCGCGGAACACTTTCACCAATTCCCCCTGTTGTTGCAGTTGTTCCCACAGGGTTTGGTGCAAATGCAGAGTAACATCCGCATCTTCTGCAGCGTAGGTACTGGCCTGCTCAACAGGGATCTGGTTGAAGGTAAGCTGGTTCTTGCCTTTGCCAGCAATCTCTTCGAACGAAATGGTTTTGTGTTGCAGATAGCGCTCAGCGAGACTGTCCATGTCATGACGGCCCGCCACGCTGTTTAGCACGTAAGACTCCACCATGGTGTCATACGCGATACCGCGTAGCTCAATGTCATAGCGCTTCATCACGCCCTGATCGAATTTCAGATTCTGCCCGATTTTGCGCAGCGCGCTATCTTCTAGCAGCGGCTTGAGCAATTCCAGTGCCCTAGCTCTGTCGATTTGATCCGGTGCATCAAGATAATCGTGCGCCAATGGCAAATAAGCCGCTTCACCCGCCGTCACAGCGAATGACATACCCACCAGATTCGCACTCAGCGTATCCAAACCGTCCGTTTCCGTATCAAACGCAAACTCTCCCGCCTTTTGGATACGGGCTATCCACGACAGTAAAGTTTCTTCATCCTGAATAGTGACATAGCCTTCGCGGCTCAAGGAAATAGTCGCTTCCGTTTGCGGCTGCTCTTGCACCTTGGGTGTTGGCTGCGAAACCTGGGATTGCCCTTTACGTGCCTGCATCCAGGTTCCACCTTCAATATCGGCCATCCAGCGTTTGAAATCATAGCGCTTAAACAACCCGTGCAGTGCATCTACATCGGGTTCATTCACCGTCAGCTCACCGCAGGTCAGATCCAACGCGACGTCAGTTTTGATTGTCGCCAGTTGATAAGAAAGGTATGCCGCTTCTTTATGCTGTTCCAGTTTTTGCGCCATTGTCTTTGCGCCGCGAAACGACAGCGTGGCAATTTTGTCCAGATTATCGTACAGGGTATCTAACCCCCCCAATCCCTGAAGTAACGCCTGTGCCGTTTTTTCACCTACGCCCGGCACACCAGGAATGTTATCCGATGCATCTCCCATCAGGGCCAGAAAATCGATAATCAGCTCCGGCGGGATACCGTATTTGTCGCAGACTTCTTGCGGCCCAAGCACCGTATTGTTCATAGTGTTGATAAGCGTGATCGTCGGTGACACCAGTTGCGCCATGTCTTTATCACCAGTGCTTATCAGTACTGGCGTACCCGCACATTCCGCCTGACGAGCCAGCGTACCAATCACGTCATCCGCTTCCACACCGCTTACAGCCAACAAAGGTAGCCCCATGGCACGCACCATCGCGTGCAGAGGCTCAATCTGCGCACGCAGATCGTCCGGCATTGGTGGGCGATGCGCCTTGTAGTTCTCGAACAGTTCGTCGCGGAACGTTTTTCCTTTGGCATCAAACACCACAGCGACATGGCTGGGAGAGAACTGAAGCAATAGGCTGCGCAGCATATTCAGCACACCGTACATGGCGCCTGTCGGCTCGCCTGCGTTGTTCGTCAAAGGGGGAAAGGCGTGGTAGGCACGGTATAAATACGACGAGCCATCAACCAAAATTAACGGGTTTTGTGGAATCTGAACCATGTTCTGTCATGACCTATATCGTCCATCATGGCGCTAAGCATGCCATAGCTCACCGCAAGAGACGAACGTTAACGCACAGAAAACCGCAAAACTGCCATGCGTGAAGCAAAAAACCTGTGGATAACTTTGTGCATAGAAAGAAAGAGGTTTAATGTCGACATTGCTACATCAAAAAACAATTCACATATTATGGCCTTTTTTCAGCAAGATAGAGAAATATTTTCGATAAGTCTGCATACTATAAAAAACATTTCTTTTGTGGATAGATATAACTTAAACATGAATTAAACATCGCTTAAGCCAAAAGAACATACGTGAGATATGATATATTCTAGAGTTTGGTTCGAATAATTCGAGTGACCAAAAGTTAGAAAGTTAATTAGTCATGATGAACATATTTAGGTAAAGTGTTTGAGTAAACGAGCTCACTCAACACACACATAATGAGAAGAATAACAAAAATAGCTGCGCCTGTTATCAAGCGCAGCTAGTCGAAAAGTGTTATTTTTTCTCGATGAGGAATTTCACAACATCAGCATATTGCTTCACATATGCATCCATTGAACTTGTATCCAAACCATCGCTTTTCACCATATATTTGCCATTAACAAACATGGCCGGTACACCACGCAGTTGCAAATCAGCAGCGGCTTTTTCTTGCTGAGCAACCAAAGATTTAACCACAAAGCTATTCAATGCACCGTCATAATCTTCAGCTTTAACACCCGCCGCCACAAATACCTTGCGAATATCATCGGTGGTTTTCAGCGTTTGGCTTTTTTGCACTGCGTCAAACATTAATGGGGTAACCTTATCTTCTACACCCAAGGCGATGGCCACAGCCCAAGCTTGCGTCAGTTCTTTACCTAAAGGTCCAAGAAAATCGACGTGATAACGGGTAATCTTGGTATCCGCCGGCAGCACCTTACTTACCGCCTCAGGAATATGATAAACCTCAGCAAACTGATAACAATGCGGGCAGTAAAATGAGAAAAACTCAAGCACCTGTGGTAATTGAGGTACCGGTTTATTCACTTCAACATACTGTTTTCCATCAGAAAAATCTGTCGCTGATGCACCGAAGGCCAACATGATGCCCAATAATGCCGCAAATACACTCTTCATATAACACATCTCTCCGTTAAACATCAGTACATGGACAATAGCTGTAAAGGAGGCTCCTGTAACAGCTTAACCTGTTCAGTAAATATTGCTGTTTGCCTGAACCAGAAATCATCTTCTTGTATCCAAGGAAAGCTCGGGGGAAATGCCGGATCTTCCCAACGGCGAATAACCCATGCTAAATAATGTACCATTCGCATTGCCCGAAGCGGCTCAATTAACGCCAGCTCTTTCTCCTGAAACGTCATAAACTCACTGTAGGCTTCAAGCAGAATATCGAGTTGAATTCGCTGTTCCTGACGTTCGCCATGAAGCAACATCCATAAATCCTGCACTGCAGGTCCGTTGCGGGCATCATCTAAATCGACAAATAACGGGCCGTCGCGCCAAAGAATATTCCCTGGATGACAATCACCGTGCAATCGGAGAAAAGAGGCATCCAACGTCCAATAGCGTTTTACCATGTCTATAAGTTGCTGGGTGGACTGTAAAAAGAGATCTCGACGCGCAGCAGGAATAAGTCGCGTTTGCGTCAATAACTGATAAGGCTTGTCGAGATATTCCTCAACCCCCATGGTGGGGCGAGCCATAAAAATCGCTTTTTGTCCCGTCTGGTGCCAACGCCCTAGAAAACGGCCAACACCTTCCAATTGCTCATCATTATCCATTTCATATTGCCTCCCCCCAACGCTTGGGAAAACCGCAAAATAAAATCCATCATAACAATGCAGGGTTTGACCATTGAGCTTCAAGGGTGCCACGACGGGCACCTCATCTTCGACCAATGCAAGGGCAAAATCGTGCTCTTCCTGAATTTGCTCCTGCGTCCAACGTTCTGGACGATAGAATTTAACAACAAAACGGTGCCGGTCTTCATCCATAAACTGATAAACCCGGTTTTCATAGCTGTTAAGCGCCGTCAAACCAGAAT
This sequence comes from Serratia marcescens, assembly GCA_015548865.1. Taxonomy (GTDB): domain Bacteria; phylum Pseudomonadota; class Gammaproteobacteria; order Enterobacterales; family Enterobacteriaceae; genus Symbiopectobacterium; species Symbiopectobacterium marcescens_A. The sequence goes on from JADMXW010000033.1 coordinate 36,942, forward strand.
CAACACGAATACCTACCGCAAAAAGCGCATCGATAATCAGCGAGGGAAACAGCGTTTGAAAATTAAACACTGAATTTTGCATAGCCGTCATCATCACTCGCAGAAGTAATTAAAATAAGCGTGAAAAAGCGGCACATATCGATAAGCGTATCAGTCCTTGATAACACCCCGGGCACGCAGCAGTGCTGTTTTGAAATCTTCCTCATAATCCTTTTTCAAGCCAGGGATGACTTGCTCTTTATCCGCATCACGCATTTTCAAATGGTAGATCAGGATATCATCTGTCAGCTCACTTAGCTGCCCCTGGAACCCCGCCTCCTGTGCAAGTTTTTGTAAAAATTGGACCAGGTTCAGGTCCGGATCTTTTTGCCAAGCAGGGTGTAGTAATTCGACCAACTCATTAACGCGATGACATTTCATGGTTTAATCCTCTTATACAGATATTAATATCACCTTAGCAGCCTTAATCACGGGAGGAAAGCGCTTGGCGTCAGGAATTATTTTGCCCAGAATAGAGCCATTGCGGCGCGACAAAGAGGGAGCTCATGATCACAGGCATTATTCTGGCTGGTGGACAAGCCAGTCGAATGGGGGGACAAGATAAAGGACTATTAATGTTGCGCGGCATACCGCTGTATCAACACGTATTAACACGGTTGGCTCCCCAGGTTGATCGCGTATACATCAATGCCAATCGTAACCAGTCTGCATATCAGAAAAGCGGCTGCAGGGTATTCAGCGACTTGCCAAATGGCTTCTCTGGCCCATTGGCGGGTATTTTATCCAGCTTGAAAGTGCTTGAGACGGAGTGGGCGGTTTTCGCGCCCTGTGATGTCCCTAATTTACCCACCGATATGGTGGCCAGACTGTGGCACGGTAAACAACAAGGGTATGCAGCCTACGTAAACGATGGTCAGCGAGAGCATCCAACCTTGTTGCTTATACACCGTTCCCTGACGCCAAAGCTTGAAACCTATCTTGAGCGTGGCGATCGTAAACTGATGCTTTTTCTGGCAGAAATTGGGGCGACTCCCGTGTTGTTCACTGATTGCCCTTTGGCATTCCAAAACCTGAACACTCCAGACGATCTGTCCAACTGGCAAGAGAACAAGCATGAATGAGCTACATCACCCACGCCTTCTGGCAGTTAGCGCTTACAGCGGTACGGGGAAAACCACGTTGCTCACCAATGTGATTCCCCTACTTAAGGGGAAAGGTTTACGCATTGGTGTTATCAAGCATACTCACCACGATATGGATATCGATAAACCCGGCAAAGATAGCTATGAGCTGCGTAAAGCAGGGGCCGAGCAGACGCTTGTTGCCAGTAACCAACGCTGGGCATTGATGACAGAAACACCACAGGGTGAAGACGTCGATCTCTATCAAATGGTGAGTAAGATGGATGTTGATACGCTGGATTTGGTGCTGGTCGAAGGGTTTCGACATGAAAAGGTGCCTAAGATCGTCCTGTCGCGCAGAGGCCTGAACAAGAGCGCACACGATTTGTTGGATAGCTATGCCGTTGCTATTGCCAGTGATGACGATGCTGATCGACAACTTTCTTTGCCCTGGCTTAACATTAACGATCCTAAACAGGTAGCTGACTTTATTGAGGGCTGGATACGAGGTTAAAACTCCTGTGATGTTACCCTGCTATTTCTGATGATAAAAATGACGCACAGCAAAAAGGGCTGTCCTCTCGGACAGCCCCTTCGCTTTGTTTAAAGCCTGGCAGTTCCCTACTCTCACATGGGGAAGCCCCACACTACCATCGGCGCTACGGCGTTTCACTTCTGAGTTCGGC
>JADMXW010000034.1 GCA_015548865.1 Serratia marcescens
CCTGTCGGCGGGTTGCTCGTATTGGACGTTGGTACGTTAATTAATGCAGCCAGACCATATGACTGAAATGTAAGAGGGGCATTGCCGTAGAATTTAAGATATTGCTCATGTCCCGCTAAAACGCCTGCTGTATCCGGCAAGGTAATAACCTTTGGCGTTGAGGTTGTTCCGGTACCGGTATTCAGGCGATATGATTTGATTGACGCCGACATTGAAGCATCAGTCGTCACTACAGTATTCAGCACCCCCTGCCTCATGACTGTGCCTTGCGGGTTATATGATGTGCATGTTGTTTGCGCGTACAGTCCCGTGCCACCTATGCGCCAGCGCTGAGAAAAGACGCTGTTATTACCTTCAAACTCAATAGCACTGACCGCATCACCATTAAACATGGCGTCAGCAAGCGCCAGTCCTGTACCGCTTTTATAAAAACCAATGCCATAATTTGAATAGTGCCGGAAAGATGCACCCTGCAACCAATGTTCACCGGTTTTATTCGCACCCCGAATGACTAATCCTGTGTCGCTATTACTTGTCGAGCCCGGCAACTGAACGATATCAATACCAACCACCCCGGAGGTGTATCCGCTCTGATTAAGAACACCCATCTCTGCTATGGTGCCGTTTTTTGACCTTCCGCCGTTACGCAAGATAAGGTTGTAGTTAAGCGTCCATAACTTCCCTTCCGGGTCAACGGTGACCATTTCTGTTGATGCCGGGATTTCATATCCTGCGGTTGACGCCCAATTATCCCAACCTGTGATTAACCCGGTATCTTTATCAACACTCTGTATTACGTTCCATTTTTTAGGAGTAGCGTCGGTATAAACGATCATCCCTTCTACGGCATTATTGAGTATCTCTACATTGTCAGTATAAAAACCATTTTCGGTAAAACTCAGAACAGATGAAGGGACTTGGTATGGCTCTTCAAGAGACGAAACAATATCGCCATACGCACCCACTTTATCGGGTGAGCCATACGCCGCAAGTTGAAGGTTATTTGATACCCCTGTTACTTGTGTATTCCAGCCATTAGCCTTTTCATCACCCGCACGGAAAGACAGAACGGTGGCATTACGGCGCAAACCATAAAGCTTTTTGGTGAGCCCCAAATGACCACGGTGCAGAGTTTCAACATCTTTTCCTTTAAAAGTGTATAGCGTTGTATCACCAGCGCCATCCCATCCAGCCGGGGGAGAGCTCTCCAGGCCAATATCCGCGCGACCCGCTATCCGCTTCAGCACTTCTGATACGAGGGTTTCCATAAAACCGGATAGTTCGGCACCAGATGGTTTAGCAAGCGCACTACGCAGCGTCAGGTCAGGGATGCTAACAGGGTCAAACGATAATTCGTCGTAACCAATACGAATTTCACCAACTTCATTACCGCCTTTAACTAGCCACTGATCACCATAGACGGTATAGACAATGGTGCCATTGATAGCATCTCGCGCCCCGTCAAAATCTGCTGCCCTGCGCCAAGTTGCAGGTCCGGCAATCCAGATCCCATTATCGACCGCATTGTTCTGGCCCATAACGAGAATACGCATTCCGTTAGCCGTGGTTACCGTATGCGTTCCGGTTGTGGTGGTAGTGGTGATCGTCTGCTCACCAAAAAGCGTAATGTTGGTGTCAGCAGAAATTGCCGCTGCCGGTTTTACTGCAACTGAAGTGGTGATCCCAAACAGGCGATCTTCAGGAGTTGAAGGCATTTATAATTCTCCAGGCGTGAGTAGTCCCCACATGCGAGGCATGCGGTATTTTGGTAATAAAAAACCCGCATTAAGCGGGTTAGATGGGTTGGCTTTGGTTAGTGCTTGGTGATGAGTCTATCTACATGGAACTGGTCAACTTTCTCCAGCAGCAACATACCTTCCCTTTCCTTGCTTTCGATTTGCAACAGTTCACTGTTCATCTTGTCCACCAGCGGCTCAATGTCAGCGTTACGTTTCAATACCTTGCTGATAACGCTTTTCTCAAACTCGTACATGATTTTGTTCACTGCCGAGGTTATTTTTATAATGCGTGTGCATTCTTCCTTTAATACGGGTAAATCCTCCACCGAGAACCGTTGTGGAGACGGCGTTCCAGTCACCGCACGAAGTGAGCGCCAAACGCCGTAATTCCACGATTCGCTGAACTTCATGTTATGCGTCATCATCCAGACAAGGTTCTTGATGTTCTCCATGTCCTTGTTGCTGATTGGCTCACCCTTCTGGTGCTGGTAGTTGCCTTTCTTTCGGATAGAGGGAAGGACATCGTTAAACACCCAATCCTGAAACTGACGAGCTTCCGGTTTGTTACTGCGGAAGATAACGCGGTAAAGGTTGGGCTCGTTGACGAATGCAGCTTCCTGTTCGCGCCCAAGTGAATCAGTGATGTACGCTTTGCGTACCCCATCATCATCAAGCACCTCAGAGGCCACACGGCGTGAGTTTGCAATAGTTAAAACCTCACACACGTCTTTCAGGCAAAACCACGGCTCACCGCCGATTATCTGAATGCGAACTTCATGCGATTCCTGAAAGTTGAACGTTACTGGTGTGCTGTTATTTGCGGCTGAAATTGCTATACTTGACATGTCGATATTCCTTCGCGGATTTATTCGATACCGAAGCCCTGACAGTTGCTGCTGCTGGGGCTTCACCATTTATGAACACTTGGCCTCTCATTCTTTCAAACTCTCCATGAGCCTCTTGATAACTTCAGAGTTGAAAGAACGACATTCCTCTTTTGCCTTTCCGCGCAATGCATCCTTCAAAGATTGCGGCATTCTTATCAATGTCTTACTCACATCAGCATTCATGCTAACCTCCAATGTATTCTATATGAATACAAATGATAGCAAAGTGAGTATATCAAGGCAAAATTTTTTTGCATACACTTTGATATCAAAATGAATACCAAAGGCATGCTATGGCAAAGGGTGCATCTATATCTCCGACCACCATAAGAATTCCAGATCCTTTAAGGGATGCCTTGACGGTCAGAGCAGCGAAGAATGGCAGGTCTGTAAATTCAGAGATCAACATGATATTGCAGGCCGCGATTGATGAGGATGAGAATCCAAAGTCAATCGACGACATCGCCCAGCAAGAGGCAGACAAGTTCAAGGCTGCGCTGGTTGAGACGCTTAAAACTATGTATGGGGATAAGAAGTAGCCCGCCGAATGGTGGGCTACTGGTTACGCACATTTGAATTCACCACCCATATCGTAAACAACACTGGTACAGTAAGTAATGCATACCTTGGATAGTATGGGAAGTCGCCATAGATTGAATATCTAGCGAGCGCATAAAAAATAAAATCCAGCACCAACACACAAACTAGAACGATTGTTATCCCTTTTGCACTACCTCTGCCGGTTATCCATGATATGGCGAGGATGATTAAAATTAGTGCAGAGAAAGCATGCATTGCAAAACCACTCGTGCCGAATGGAAAAAATAATGGAACCAAGACAACGCGCAGGGATAAAAACAGTATGCATGCGTATATCCAGTATTTTTTCATGCGCATCTCACTAAATTTGATGTTAAGCAATGGTCATCAGGATATGGCAAGAGTCACCTATAGCGGTATAAAGTAATTATTTTTCATTGCCTACTTACCACTTTTCTCTGTAAGAAGGATCACATCTGAAACATTGCCGTGCATGTCGTAAGCGACCTCATACGCTACATTATTTCCATTAGCGGATGATTCTATGGGAGTACCAACAACCTCCCATAGGCCAAGAGTTAATACATCTGCTGCTGCGTGCCCAACAGCCCTGCCAGCTTTAGCCCCACCGCCATACCCTTGCGTGAATTTCCAGATGTCCCACTTTTTGCCATCGTGTTCTGTCTGTGCAATTGGATAGCCGAACTCACCAAGCAGAATGCTTCGCGGAGTGCCCTTTTTAAACAAACTGACGTCTTTCTTTTCTGGCTGCTGGGTAGCCATGTAAACAGAACAGCTTGATAATGAAAAAATGGAGAGGATCGCCACCAGGAAGGCTGTTTTTATTTTCATGTCATCCCTTTTCCGTGTAAGTAAATGTTACCTACCCAGCATAAACTGTGAAGGCGGCAAAAGGAATGTGTTGCCCTGTTCTTTTTCGATTCTCCGCTGATAGCGTTCTAACGATCCAGGATCAAGCGCGTCCTGTATTCGGTTCAGTATCAGTCCATTCATCGCAGTACGCAGCCAAAACACGTTCAGAAACGGAGTATTATCCAGCGCAGTGCGATACCAATCACCAAGCTTGGCGTCGCCGCGTGATGTGTTTTGGAATAGCGTAACAATCGAATCAGCGTTAGATGCCGCTGGCCCCATCAGTGATGTGATCGGCCCAGCTCCGAACCGGCTTACCTCGCCAAACATGAAGTCACCCATAATACCCAATCCTCCACCTTGAGCGGCGGCCGCGAGAAATGTCTTGTAGTCCGCCGGGCGTGGTGATTGTCCTTTTAGCATGAGCTTTGTTTGGAGCGATACCAGGCCGAACAAAGTAGACCATACGAAAAGATTAGCCGCCCCGACAAACGCACCAGAACCATTGCGCAGTAGAGCATTGGTTAACGTCTGCATCTTTGACCCACCGAGTGGCGCAGGCGTATGTCCACGTCCAAAGACCTCGCGGCCAAGAATGTTTTGCATGAAAGATGCAGTAAACGCCTTGTACTGACCAGCAAAGCGCAATGCCTCCCCTTCTGGCGTTCCCGGCTGCGTGCCTTGCTTCATGAATGCCTGCACCCTGTCCGTTGGCTCTGACATCGCGATATTTACGCGGTCTAATACATACCCGCGCAGTTGGCCCTCCAGTTGATCTCTCGCTTCGGCGATGGCTCTCTCCGTTGGATTCAGACCCTTAGCTTTCACGTATTCTGCGATAACGTCATCCGATACACCGCGCACGCCATTAGCTGTCATGAACTTGCGCCCGTCATTTTCGTCCATGTCCATCTTGCGGAAAATATTCCATTCCCGGTCACCAATGCCATGTAGGTCTAATGCCCGGCGTAGCTCATTGGGGAGCTTGGCATGCTCATGTTCAGCATTCTTTGCTAACCAGTTTGTGAACATCAGCGCGTTCGAGTTTCGCCCCGACTCAGTCCAGAAATTCATCAGATTGTATTTGAAGAAAATTTGTTGCGCTCGGCCCATCTTGCCATTGAGCGTGTCATCACCAGACACCCTACGGATGATCTCCTGCGTCATTGAGTCCGAATAAATCCCGATTGAGTTCAGGATTTCTTTCTGCTCGGAAGACTTGTAGCGCTTGAGCCTTCCCTGCATGGCTTCTGTAAGCGCTCCCATGAAGTTACGCCCCTGGTATCGCATCTCTGTTGCGGCTATAGGGACATCGTTAAATGACGATATCACCGCGCCGCCCAATTGCGTCATGCGTAGCCAGCCACGAATAAAGGCGGAAGAGTTAGCCAGGCCGACATTGCCGGGAATATTGGTCGCCCCATTGATTTGTGGGATCGTGTTTTTATTTATGCGCTTAACTTCAGTGTTGAATGCAGCCAGTGCTGACGGGTTGTTAGTGCGCTGAATATCATCGGCGATCGTGTCTGAAAGGTACTTAAACATGTTCTCAGGGTTGGTTCCTAGAACACGCATCATTCCAGTGCTGCGAGCGGAACCACCAAGACCGCCGAAAACAGCCTCACGCAAGCTGCCAGTACCGAATTGTTGGTTATATTCAAACCATGAAACTCCGTCCTTAAAGTGGAGTGTTCTCTCTTGGCTGGCCCGCCGGGCAGCATTCTGACTTCCTTTAAAGCCACTCATCCAATCAGGCTTGTCTGCCGACAGGTGAACGCCAGACGCCAGCCCGTTATAGACGTTTTGCAGAAAGTCATTAGCGTTAGTTACGCCGTCAAATGTCGCTTCATCCAGCTTGGGAAGAATGGAATTCCTCCATGCTTCAAACCCTGCCGCGCGGATTTTTAGAATGTCATGCGATTGCCGCGTGATATATCCGGGTAGTTGGCGTATCCATGCCCCGGCGCGGTTAGCGTCAAGGCGTGAGTTTTCCTGCCACTTAGCAATGATCTGCGCAGCATCAACAGACTGCCTTGTCATCCCATCAGTGGATTCTCCGCGCCCAACACGCCATAATGCGTCTGCAATTTCACGGTCGTTGCTACCACTGGCAATGAACTTAACCAGCCCGGCATTATCGAAGTCGTAATTTATTCCTGAATGGTACTTGCCGCGAAGCTGAGCCACTTCTGACGATACTGATCGCCGAGCGCCAGTGCGAGCATCGTTGCGCCCAACCAGCATAGCCTCAAGGCCAATATCGGGGCGATCTGCCCAAGTATTGCGCAGTTCCGACAATCGTTGCGCGGCGATGCGAGTATTCAGTGCTTTGTTTCTTGCCTCAATGACTTTTGCTAACTTCTCCTGATTTCCCAATTCACTGGCAGCACGCAATGCCGCCTCTTCGAGAGAAAGGGCCTCATTTCCAGCCATGATGCGATCTACCGTGGTGCGCATATTCTTGACGAGAGATTCCATCTCTTGCTCGCTCAATTCTCTACCGGCCGCCGTGTTTACAGCGACCTCACATTGAGTCAGAAAATCATTACGGGCCATTAAACACCTCGGTTAATCATACAAGCTGCAAACGCCTGGTAAGCGTTGGTTAGCGAATCGTCATTGGCTTCTCGGCGTATGGCATCAAGTGATTCTCGGATGCTTTTAGCTGCTGCAGGGTCTGACACATCCATATCTCTCAATATCGCATCGCTAAGCCCCACCTCATGTTCAAAATCAGCGGTGGCTGACGTGAGTTCATGATCTGCCTGTTTTGTTGCTTGGTACCTTTCTTCCGCCGCTACGCTGACGCTTTTAGCGCTGGTGTCGATATTCTGACTAGGATTGCGCAGGACATTGATTGCCTCTTCTCGCAAGGCTGGTTTATCCAGGTTATAGAAAGGCTCAACATCAGGCGCTTTGCCGCTCAACATATTTGATAATGCGGCGCGGTAGGCTTGCTGATTGACAGACCAGTGAGCATTATCTATTTGCTGGGCTGCGGTTCTAACCGCTCCAGCCACAGGTGACATGCTCATTGCCTGCCTGATTTCAGTTGCGCGGCTATCAATTCTCGCGGCAACATCATCAGGGATCTCCCCTCTGGATATAGCAGACTCACGACCTCTCGCTTGCTCAGCTGCTGCATTGCGTTCTATTGCCGAGTTGATCTCTTCGTTTCGCGCAGAATACTGACTAATCTCGTTTTGAATATCCTTCTGCGCGCGGGAACGTGCTTGTTTAAACGTCATGCGTTCTTGCTGATATTGCGTTATGCGGTCATTCAGCGTATCTCCCAGGAGAGATGTCTGATATTGGTTATCAGCTAGTTCAGCATGTAATTGCGGGATGTTGTCGACAAAGCCGCCTTGCAACTCTTGTTGCCGTGCAATGTAATCAGGCATGACATCGTTGTATGCGCGACTGTAGGCGTAACTGTCAGCATCGCGGGCAATGGCACTGGCTAATTCTGACTGCGTGCCACGCTGTGGTATGTCTATTCCGGCAGGTAAATTATCTGGTGTATTTACCGCTGGGGTTGGTTGCGCTTCACCAGGAGAAATCACGCCATCGGTTACTGCTGGCGTTGTACGGCGGGAGCGAACCAGATCAGCAATCACCCCGCCACCAGCATGTAATGCGCCACCAGCGATAGTGCCGAAGAACATGTTTTCCAGCGCATTACCTGCTGTGTAGTCCTCGCCCTCTGCTGCCGCTGCCGCTGCCGTAAATGGGAGCGTGACGCCTGTCTGTACTGCACCAATCCTTGCCCCCTGAACAAAACGTTCACCAGCCCGGCCAAGCATCGTTGCAGCCCTAGCCTCTCCAGCGAATGGCACTAATGAAATAGCCAGGTTTGCCGGGTCTGCCATAGCACCTGCAAGATTAGCCATAAAATTGAGTGGTGTTGCCACCAAGCCAGTAGGTGCAGCGGTGGCAATCTGTTGACGTGCAAGCGACTCTCTACGGCTGTCGATGACGTGATCGAGAAATGATTTCGTTACTCCGGCATCTGGTACGTTGATGCTTTTTACACCGTATTCCTTTAGGCGTGCATCCGCATCCTGCTTGCTGACAATCTCAGAGTTTGGATCGTTGGCGTTCATGTTGGCTTCGGCGAACCTCAATCCAGACATAAATGGGCCTTCCCGTAGCCCTTGAAAAAATGAAGATGAAAGTGACTCGCCCAGGCCAGAAGATGCATTGCTGATAGGCTGGTTAATACCCTGTCCGGGTTCATCGGTGTAAATTGGCATGCTCACCTTCCAGATCGTTGCCCTTGCTGGTAGATATCAATCAGGTTTTCGCGCTGCGATTGAATGGAGTATTGGGCTGGCTGCCCTGGCGTGAACGTTGCTGGCTTGCTAATCGCTTTTCCAACACGATTAAACAGTCCGCGATTTTCAGCCCCAAGCTTGCTCAAATCAGAGAAAGCCACGTTTACCGGGTTACCATCACTTCCATTGACGATCATCCCATTCAGCGTAAGCATTAACCCTGTTTCATTGGCATTTGTTACCCACTCTGCATTGTCTTTAATGCGTGATAGGCTTTGCTGCCTGTTAACGTCATCTCCAATCCTTGGATCGGCAATAAGCGGCAGAATCTTGTCTGCTGTCAGCGCTTCGAGATAAGCACCAGCGCCATCCGACACGTCGCTAACATCAAGGCTCAGTGAATTAGGTAAACGCCAAGTTCCCTTGGTCTGATACTGTGATCCAAGGATGTCAGAATAAGCTTGCTTAGCTGCCTCTGACGCACTCATGCCTCGCTGCATGTTGATGTAGGTTAAGCGCCTGCCCTGTTCGTTGAAGTTGTTCCAGATACCCACGCCGCCGCGCTGCACGATCATCGTCGCGGCAAAATCCTTTGACGCATCGTTCCAGGATGAATCAGCGGTATCAGCAGAGCCTTTGCTTGCGGTGTTAATAGAATCCTTCAACTCTGACGTTTTCACATCGCGGTTTTGCCACAACGCATTGGCAGCGCGTGGGTTACCTGTTGCCATGACAACCTGTAACACAGGCTCGGCCTTCTTCTGAACCTGGCGCATTACCTGGTCGGCATATGGGCCAAACTGTTGCGCAGTTTGCTGAATGGCGGTAACGCTGCTCTCTTTGCTGGATTCTATTTGCTGCAACAGAGAGTTAGCCATTGTCTCAGGAATAACATCCTTGCTCTTAATTCCAAGACGCTGCTTTTGCACCTCGACAGCGCGAATAAAATCCGCACCAGAAAAATTTCCTTGGCCGAACTGCCGGTAAGCCTCTTGGACGTCAGGATTGTATTGGACCAACCACTGACCCGGATCTGCTTCACGCGCTGCAATGGTCTGCGCATACTTTTGCTGTATCTGCGTATAACGCTGCATTTTGAAAGCAAAATCAGAGTCGCTGGTTTTTGGTTGCATAGAATTGACAATGCCAAGGCCAACATCAGCAGGGCTAGACATGATCCCCTGAAATGCCGGTTGCATTGCAACGGTCTGCTGATACTGTCCAAACTGCTGCCACATCTGCGCACGTTCAGCCGGGGAGCTATTCAGTGGCATGGTTGCAGAGAACGCGCCGACACTGATCGGATTTTCCACCTGCTGTCCGGCATTAACTCGCGCGATGTCATTCTGCATCTGTTGGTTAATATTGAATCTTTGGGCGGACGCGGCTGTGTCAATTGCGTTGTAAGCCTGCTCGACAGCCCTCGCCTTCTGCGCGCCGTCAAGTAAGCTAAACTCGGGTGACCCTATAACCGCTTTCGCTGCGCTCGCTTTGGTGGCATTAGCCATAACAGTGGCAACATAATTTTGTGTTTCTGCAAATGGAATAGAATTCGCAAAACCCTCGTCGCTGATATCTCCTTTGCGCGGGTCACCATATTGCTTAATCCACTCATCGACCTTACCTGGTCCGGCGTTATAGGCCGCCAGCGCAAGGACGGGGTTGCCGTTGTAGCGCTTAATCATGGCATCAGTGTATTCACGGCTGACGCGCATGTGCTCGTCAACGCTATCATTTTGCAATGGAGTGATGCCGAATCCGGGGCTTTGCCCGGTCCCAGGCATGATCTGACCTATGCCGCGAGCGCCAGCAGATGAGGTGATGAGCTTTCCGCTGTCATCGAAATGACGACCGCCGCTTTCCTGCTGGATCATGGCGGCATGGAGTATTCCTGAATCAATCCCATTGCCGACGTCATAACCAGAGAAAACGGACGGATCAAGCATGCTTAACTTCACGCCGCCTATCTTCTCGTTGATAGACTCCTGCGCTGCGGCATCAAGAATCTTTTTCTTATCGTCAGCAGGGATAAATGAAGTCAGGCCGCCACCGTTCTGAATGGCGCTAATACGCTGCTGCGGGGTCAGCATTGATAGTGAACCTTTGGCTGTATCAGTTACCCATGAGCGGCTAAGGGATTGCCCTTGCGTTGCGGTGATGTAGTTCTTTGCTGTAGCACCGCTGATTAGGTTGTTTGTTGAAAGCGCGATCTGTTCTCTCGCATGTTCATCAGTGGTGTTCATGTAGGAATTGGAGTTGTCCTGCAATGTCTGCGTAAGGCTGGCAATGTTGCTGTCTTTTTCTTTACCCCACGCCATACTCCGAACTTGCTGCTGCCCTCTGGCGTTCTGAATCCCAGCCCAATTGTTGAATTCTTCACGCAAGCGGGGACTGGTGATCTGGTTACCCAACTCGCCAGATAGTTTTGCCGTCTGGTCATCGTAACGCTTTTGCATGGTGCCATAGTCGTTATCGCGCTCGAAGTCAGACTGCAGCTGCAGCTGCCCTTTGATTAGTTCTGATTGCGCACGACCTAGCGCCAGGCGATCTTCTTCTTGTGCAGCCTGTGCAAACGCACCGCCTACACGACCAATTGCATCTGCTACCTGCTGATTACTGCGAGCAATGGGGGAAATGTCTACGCTGGAAACGCCAGTTGCAGGGCGAGCAACTACACGCCCAAGGTCATTAGCGGTTGGGATTCTAGCCATAATTTATCCATCACTTATAAATCGAGAAGAGAGATGCGCCGGTGCCAAGAATTGAAGCCAAGCCGCTAGAGCGAGCTGATTTTCTGGCGATCTTCGCCTGAGTATCTAGGACGTTAGCCTGATTTTTTAACTGGATTGCCTGCAGCTCACCGTTCCACAGCGTGGTCATATTATTCAGTTGCCCTTGGGCGGCAATATCAGCGATGTTATTAACCACCCCAACATCACTTGCACCACCACCAGAAGCAGCGGCATTTGCCAATGCGGTAGACTCGGCCTGTCTGGCCTTATCAACCTCCTGACCAGCCTGAACCTGAGCAGATGCATTGACGTTGTTCGCCTGGCTTCTTAGTGTTGCCGCCTGCTGCCCGTATAAGGCTGCTTGTTGCTTTGCGTTTTCTGATGCATTTGACGCCCCAAGCAGACCGCTAAGGGCAGTAGCTCCGCCTGCAACGTTCTTCCATGTTCCACCACTGGTTAAAATGGAACCTATACTTGAACCGATACCAGAAAGAGAGGTCATCGCTGTTGCCATATCATTACCTTTTCATTTTCATCAACAGGGATAAAACCCAAATGCCGCAAGAATCTCGGCGCTGATTCCAAATCTTCATTTACTGCTGCGTAAATTGGCTGTCTATATTGAGAAAAAATCTCTCGCATCGCCTTCTTCGTGGCTTTCATTAGAGCGACAGGAAACTCACTAGCATCGTCTTTGATATCCATGAACGCGATCGCCCTTCCGCTCTGATGCAAAATGCCGCCGATAGCCTTTGGCACTCCATCAACTTCAAATATTAGCGCCCGCATTGTGCAAGGGATTAGCCCGTACCACTGCTTAATGTCATCAGTCGTCGCTGAATTGATGCTGATTTTCATTGTTGTTACGCCAAAGAAAACCCCGGCGAACCGGGGCTATTTATCATGAGTGGCTATGCCAATAATTGCTGCTAGCACTGTGGCCGGCCGTGGGGCATTGGCAACCAGACAAATGCGAGAGTCGGTATTCCATTCTCCGCCAAACTCCATTGCATCCATGTCGTATGATTCCCATATGTAACCAGGCTGAACCGGCGCGCCCTCTTCCTCTCCTGGCATATCATCCAGTCGCTCGAAGTCAGGACCGTACATCAAGCCCTGAGCGTGCGTGTTCCTGAGGATGAAGCCGAGCTTATCTACTCGCTTGCGTTGAGTGAGTGCCGTCCCCATCCCAGCGGCATAAGCTAGTTTGGTGCTCTTGTACTTTGACTGATACCCAATGCCAGCGACAACATTGCTGTATGAGGCATTTAGCGGGATAGCTCCAGATGCAACAGTGCGTGGTCCAATATCCTTGCCGTCAGCCCAAACAACAACATCCTTACCCTCAAGATGCCCCAGGCCGGTTAGTGATGTAATTGGCGATCCAGAGTGAAAAACATGCGAGTCAGCCAGTTTACATAGTTGACCGCCGAAGCATTCAGCCTCTTTAGCCCACCGCTCAAGGCAACGTTTTCCATTGCGATTGACCAGGTAATAAACCATGTCCTCAACCTGCCCCTCTTCACCAGGCAGCGTCACGACATCCTCGATAACACCGTCAGTTTCCACCTCAACCCAACAGCGCATATCTTCAACCGGGTCTGAAATGTAGATAGCCACAGTTCCATCAGAGCGTACGCAGTGGATTCGGTCATCAGGTAGTCGCTGAATATCGACTTTCCTGACGCCAGGTTGCAGAATTTCAGGCGCGAGAGAGGTTAAATCCGAACTCGTATAGTCATAGTAATCACTGGTATATGCCAACTCATACAGCCTAGTTCCGCTCCTGTGGATGAATATGCCGCGTGAATCGACAACCACCGCCCCGGCGATATTGCTGCCCCTGGTTGATGGGTATTTGATGTGAAAGTTATCAGGGGTCACCACTTCGCCGTATGAGGATGATTGAACAGAAGCTTCACATCCATCTGTACCAATCATCAACCTAAGCAAAGGTAGCATCCAGTTGATTGTTGCCACCGGTCCTGAGCCGATGCTGCGGTTAATCCCGCTCGCATCCCCTGCGACCAAGTCCTCAGTGTTGTTGCCATCATCGAACGAATCATAGGCATCAGAATAGCTGCCATAAATTCTATCCGCCCCGGCCCACCAAAGACGACCCTCATAGATTGCAACGGCGCTAGGGTATCCCCTGTAAGGAGACCATGCGCCCTCATACCAATCAGCGGTAGCATCAGTATTACCCATATCAGTCAGCACGATCGCATTTGAGACCGTTGCAGATGTTACTGATATAACCCTTGCCGTACCGGTATGAGAACCACCAGAGTATTCTAGCGTTAGGCTTATTGAACCAGAACCATCCACCCAATCACCTGAAGCGATGCCAATTCGATAATAAATGGTGTTGTTATCAAGGCCATCATCATAGGTTTCAGAAGTGGTTGTGGTAAATGACTTAACATCTGTCCACGCACCCGGATCACTAACGGAGCGCTGCAAGGTGATCTTGCCTGGCGTCCATGGAGTGCCCGGTGAAACGTTTGTTATTTGAATCGTGAATTTCCTAGAGTCATCAATGCCAGTTACCTTGATGTAATCACTCCATTGGCCTTCCCCGTTGCCAATGATGGAAACGGTTTGACCTGACGACTCCAGACGGAATAGCGCGCCAACATGATCATCACGGAACAATGGTGATGATGCGGTTAAAGTTATTTGCCCGCTTGTGGCGCTTGGCTTCAGCGTGGTGCCAGTGACATTAAGTACGTTGTACGGGCCGTCATTTGCCTGGTATTTAACCACAGACCACGAGTTACCATCACGCCGTTCTATCCTGCGTTGCTGGTAACCGTCACACCCCATAAACAGAACGTCACCACTCTGCGTGTATTGGATGTTAAATAAATCTGCCTCAATCCATGGTGTCGCAACTTCCATTACACCAGCCGCCTCTATACTCACAGAACCGACGAGCACTGGGTACGTAGTCGCGCTTGAAAACTGAATGTAGAAATTACCCGATGGGGTTAGTGTCAGTGAGTTGGCCCCCTCCATAAGGGTGGCGCTAATGTAATCATCATCACCTTGAGTCGATCCCACTTTGAGCGTAACCGGACCGCGACTGATGTTTATCAAGAGTGAGTGTTGCTTGCTTATGTCACCAGCGGCCACAGTGATTTGCTGATATCTTATTGCTGATGTTGCCCTGTTTCCTGTTAGTTTCATTCCATCGTCAGACCATACAGATTCTGTGTCTGGCTGATCTGCGTTAGTCCATCCGGTTAAGTCGGTTAGAAATGATCCATTGGTGATGGCTGTTGAGACGGCGGCGCGAGTGACCAATTCCTCCCCCACCCACACACGCATAACCCCATCAGTTAATTCAATGAGAGCAGTATCATCTGTGGCGAATACAAACTTGATAAAGCGCGCCAACTTGTCTCCCTTGGTTCGGCCAATAAACTCGGTTCCAGGGCGCAGCATCATTGACCCAAGGGTGCGCGGCATCCAGTTGCGCTGTATCTCAGCAGATAGCGCGATTCTCTCGATATCAGTACGGGCTAGTGCCAGCGGTGACACAATGCCTCGGTTAAACGCCTGTAATGGAACATTAGCGCGTGGCATAAAAACTCCTACTATCGGAATCGGCGACTGGACAAAAACCTACCGCGTGAACTGACCCACTCACCAGGAGGAATGCGCTTTGACGGCTCCTGAATTGCATCCTTGGTTAGCGCGTCTGCCTTGCACATTTTGTACTCGCTCTTAAGCACATCGAGATCATTGGCATTTTTTATTCTTGGGGCGATCTGCACTGCGAGATAAGCAGCAATGAACTTCCCGAATGTCTCAGGCCAAAGTGACGTATCAAGACCGAAAGCCTCATCGTTAGATACATAACGCAGGTAAATATCCTGGTCATCGCAGAACCAAAAGCCAGCCTCATCCGTATAATTAAGAATCGCACTGGTAAAATACTCATCAGAACAAAAAGACACTGTGCGAACGTAGTCATCTGGCTTATTGAATGCATACCGATAGCCGAATGGAGGCTCTACTGATGGGGAATATGAAAGGCGCTGAGACCGGATGGCAAAATTCCACTGTCCTTGCTCCAGACAGTATTTTTGCGCACTGACCCACGCGGCATCTAGCAGTCTGCGGGGCTCTCTGTTTTCGGAAAGTGATACAAGCTGGCGCTCTCCAACCAGCCGCAAGGCGTCATTGTACACATTGAGCTGGCTAGGCATGTTATTCCCCTTTGGCTAATAGCTTGTCTGCTGCCTCTTGCGCTGCTTCGCGTGAATCAAAGCTATGCTCAATAATTTCTTCGTCAGACTTGCGAACGATCCGCCACTTGTGTCGCCCGGCAAACTCAATTTCGTAGGGAGATTCTTTGCCTTTCACTTCGCTCTCGGAGAGGGTGACATGCATATAGAAATGCACCTTTACTGACGTTTTTGTTAGTCCGGTAACGATACCTTCCGCATAAAACGACCCATCCTCCGGAAGTAGCTCCACCTTGTCGTGGATTTTTAGCTCACTTGAAATGTGCGCCCATGCTTCTGGATTTTTGAATTCCTCAAAATCCTGCCCGTGTTTAACAGCAATGCTGAAAGTGGTTCGGACATACTCGGAGGGCTTGATAGACGAGGGTAAAATTTTCATATCCATCCTATAAAGGGGCCTTGCGGCCCCATTGAATTACACCAGAGCATTACGCCAGAGCGGTTACAGTCACTGCACCAGTCGATGCGTTGACTGTGGTAACAGACGCTACAGTCAGTACCCCAGTGGTATCGACAACAGCATTCACCACGTCGCCAAGTTTCATGCCGAGCGATTTACCGTTAGAGAAATACCCAGAGGCCACCACGGACGCGCGGTTATCAGCGGAGATGTAAGACCATACTGCGCCACCACCCATGATGCGGTCTTGCAGCAGTGCGGGCGGGTTAGTTGTTGAATAGGCCATTTATTCCCCCTTATGCGAATGAAGAGCCATCGTGAATGATTTTGACAACGCCCTTGTTTTGCAGGAGCTTGCCACCCATGAATGCCGAGGCGCGCGCCCAGGAGTAATCTTGCTCTTCGTCATAACCAACCGGCGTTTGCAGCCCCTTGATGTCCATGGCGTGGCCGATGGAGTTGCGGTGATACATGAAGCATGTTTCGGCGTTGGTGCCTTTGCCAGGCAGGTTGGGGTGCACGATCCAATTCACACCGGCCCACGTGAACGACTTAAGTGAGCTGTCAGTGGTGGTAAACGGCTTGTTATTTACGTAATCGACAGAGCCGAATTCCTTCGTCTGCATCAAGAACGCTTCTGCTGCCGGAGTGATCAGAGCAAACAGTTGGTTATCTGCCGGGACTTCGTTGTTCCCCAGGATTACCTTTGCTTTCATCGCCAGCGCCAGAGACATAGTTGCGGTTGCGCCGGTGGTTTGGGTTGCAGCAGTCAACTCGCCGATAATGTCTTGGTCAATCTTGCGATTGAGCACCGCCATCGTAGTGCCCTGCATGATGGCGCGTTGATCGCCCTGGCTGGCAAAGACGTTGTAATTCGTCTTGCGCACAAGGTCGTGCCACTCAACCAGCGTTGCTGTGTATTGGTTAAGGTTATCTGCACGTGCGGGGATCATGCCGTTAACGCCACGAGTCACCGCAGTGGCACCACCAGAGTCGGCTACCAGAAATACAAACTGGTTGCCCTTGGGGATGCCATCAGTGACGGTGGTTTGGCGAACCAGAGACTGGCTCTGCTCGAACCCGGCAATGAACTCATTGCGGTATAGTGTTTGAAACGCGGTACTAGCCATTTGTTTATTTCCTCATCGGTTGAATTTCGCACCGAGGGGGTTGTCCTTTCTTCAGGCAATAGAAGGGTTATCCTCAGTTAAGAGGGGCCAATGCCTGTTGGAATGGGGCCGTGTGTGCGGGGTTTACTGCTTGTTAGGAGTTGAAGCGTTCTTTTGCTTCGAGAAGTTGCATATAGCGATCTTGCATTTTCGAATCTTTGTTGTAGGCAGTGCGGTTTTCTTTCATTACTTTTTCTATCTGCTCAATCTCGGTATCAATTGCCGATACGTTGCTTGCGCCTGGAACAACCGTGCCTACTGGGTTTACTTGGCGAGCAAGATCGACAAAGAATTTAGCGACGCCAGGGTTGTTGAATATGGATACGCCATCAGCGGTTTGCGCCCCTAGGAATAGCTCTTTGGCATCCTGCGGCAAACCCTCCAACATACCGTTAATCAGATTGATGTTGCGCCGGTACTCCGGACCCCATTCCTGACGTAACTCATCTTCAGTGCTCTGCTGGGCTGCCTGGTTGCGTTCGTGGCGCTCAACCATTTCCTGTTCAATCTGGCGTTGGTTCCATTCAATAGCCGCCTGCACATGATCTTTCGAAACGTTCTTGCCGTGCATTTCAGCCAGGAACGAGCCAACGCGAGCCTTGTCCGCATCATCAAATACGATGCCAGACGGCAACCCTTCCAGATAATCATCCGATTTATCCGGCACGCCGTTCTCTTTGCGCCAGTTTGCCAACTCTTCATCAGTCGGTTTATCTGGCAACTTGGCGGCCTTTAGCTCACCGGAACTAATCTTTGCGTGAAGTTCTTTGAAAGATTTCGCCAGTGCCTCAGGGGTTGCAAATCGCTCCAACTGCTTACGGTATTTCGCATCATCTCCTGCAAGTTGATCGCGCCAGTTGTCAGGGAACTTTTGCGGTGCTTGAACAGGTTCTTTCTCCGGCGCATTCAGCACATTACTTGATGGGGCAGAGGCTGGCTGCTGCGCTGGCTCCTGAACAGGTTCTGCTCCAGTGGCAGGCGCGCCACCAGCGCCACCTTGATCACCGGCTTCGGCGTAGTATTTCAGGAACAGGTTTCGAAAAAGCATGGGATTTCCTCAATAAAAAACCCGCATTAAGCGGGTCATTTAGTCGTTGATTGTTTCTTTCGCTGCTTGGATTGCTCAATCACGGCGCCCGGCAGGTTGACCATCTTCACCAACTGAGCACCAATGAAGCGCTTTCCCTCGGCAAATGCTGTGTCTCGTTCACTATCAGGTCGATAGCTTAGGTCGTAGTAGCCGGTAATATCCATCAGAGACTTCATGATTAGCTTTTGCTGCTCTTCACTTGCAGTACCTGCATTTAACGCCTTGAGCGCATACACAACATTCAGGTTGTCAGACCATAGATAAGGTTCATATGGTGCTGGTGCTTTCGTCATGCTGCCCCCGCGAGTGATTGAACGGATTGCGCAGCATTTGCCATGTCATTGACTGTTTGTGCGCCTTGCTGCAATTGAGCAACCTCTGCCGCCTGCTGTTGTGCTGCCTGCTGTTGCTGCTGAATCTGCGCCACTTCATCTTCACTTCGGAGCCACTTAGCCGGAGCGCTGGATCCGCTGATTGCGTCACGAAGCATCCCGTTAACGTCAATATTGACGGCACCTGGTGCTTGCTCCATCTGCGCTGCTCCAAGAAGAATCTGCGCAACAGCTTGCGCCTGCCCTTGCTTCTCTTGACCTAGCGCCGCCTGCAATGGGCTTTCAAACGTGAATTGAACATCTTCACCTTGAAGTGACTCGGGGATGTCATAGACGGAGCCGAACGCACCGGCACGCATCAGCTTGTTGAATGTCATGTCGCACAGGTCACCGTTGTATTCAGGCTCCATTGGAGAGAATAGTGGTGTTGCCTGTCGAATGTATTCTTGGACTCGCTGGCTTACTTCATACGCGGTCATGCCGCTGGTATCTGGCAGTGTGAGGCTATTCAGGTAAAACGCCTGGTGAATCATCGAGCGAACATCGTCGCGGATGTTAATTCCTGTCGGCAGTGATGTGCTCTTACCAAACTCGGCGATCACGTTGCGGATGTCAGTATCTAACTCGATATCAGCCCACGTAATACCACCTGCCATTAGGTTGAAGTCATCACGGAAAACTTCACGGTTTGCCACCATTGGCGGATCCACTGCTTTCTCGCCAGCTTCTAATAACACGCGGGTAATAGACTGAATCAGCCGTGCATCAGGCAACGCGACGATAGTCGCCGGTGAGTATGCATATTGAGACCCGGACACCGTTTGCCAGCGTGGAAGGCAGTAAACTCGGTCAAATGATGGCGTCTCTTCCATCACGTGCTGATTATCAACGTCGATGTAGACGGAGACGAAAGGTGCGTTAAATTTCTTTCCTGTCTGATAGTGCTCAGACGGAACAACAATGTGACGACACTTAATCTTCTGGTACGGGTCTTTCTCCAGCGCACCATTTACTTTCTGAGCCACGTTGGTGCCAAACAGATGCTTTAAATCACGCGCGGTTGGTTCCCATTTGCGATGAATAGTATCAATCGCGCCATCTGCATTTTCACACCAGGCCAAATCACGAAGGTGCCAGCAACGATACAGAAGGCCATCAGCATTTCTGTTTAGTTCAACGCTGATAGCGCACTGCCCAAATGCAGCATAATCGTGATCGCCCTGCTTTGTTGCCTTCACAAACTGTGTGCGCTTGTCGTACATGGCGCGGTATTGAATATCCCTAGCCCACTCCAGCCAGACTTTTGCAGACTGGTTTGGAGAGTTTTCACCAACGGATAGATTGAACCATTTCCCACGGCGCAACATTGTAGAGAAAGCGTCGCCAAGTTCACGGCGGGCCAATGTCGGATATGACGTCATCAGGTGATCGGCGAACTCAGAGCCCAACGAACGGCACAGCGTAAAATCAGCGCGTTCAGGGTAGAAGTTTTCTGCGATTTCTTGCCAGAGCGACAGCAAAGTCGTTTTCTTTCCGAACAGGAAATCGCCCTGCTTTATCAACTCACTCGCTCTGCTATCCATCATCAGCCACCTAATCGATTACTTCCACCGGTTAAAATCGTGCTTTCACGTCCGCCACGCTGTTGCTGGGCGATAATGCTCTTTCGCCTGGCGGCTCTTACCGCTTCAGTATCTGCGGTAGGCATCTCAGTTTCAGGCTCAGATGCCACCGTGACATTAGTGGAACCGCTATTGGTGCCAAGAATCGAACCAACAACATTGCCTACAGCCTTAGCTACACCACCCATAATTATTTCCTCTTCATTTTCGAATGCCCTAGATTGACTACGGGCGTGCTATTTCTGGAGCGTACTTTGTACCCACCCCTTACGTTTGATTGCTTCTCACCATCGAACCACGACATAACCACTGCGTCGCCATCATCGGTTGATCTACCCAGGCGAGCCTTTAGTTTTTCTTTCGACTCAAGCTGGATTACCCCACCATCGTGAGAGCGCTTAACTTCATACGTTGCTGCCGTAAGGTCTGAAAGAAGCGTTTGATCGTTTGGGAGCGCAACTTGAGAGCCGCCAGGCTGATCAGGATTGAGAGCATCTCGTAGAGACCAGTAAGCCTCTGTTCGAATATTATAAAACTTGAGCTTTTTATCTTGCGTGCGCCTAACTGATGGCTTGATACCCATGTATGAGACGGCATCCACGCCATTCTCGCGCAGATGAGCATATGCATCACCGCCCCACCCGCCACCAATATCGATAATTACCTTTGAACCATCGCGTCGCTTAGATATAACAAGGCCTGCGACATCCGTTCCCCCAGGCGTTTCCTTGCCTGGAACCTTGACTAATGGGGCAAACCACGAATCATACCTAATTGCCAGGACTGTGTTGTCCGCTCCCCCTTGCGCCACATCAACGCCGATAGCGGACATGGGGACTCCTATCGGGGGTTGTGATGTCCACCTAGACATCGCTGCCTGAACCCATGCTGTAGGTATGCATTGATATGGGTCATCTTCCAGAGAAGCTTGGAATCGTCCATCGCGGTATGCATCGCGTAACTCTTTTGGTAGAAGATTAAGCGTTCTGGAGTACTCACCATCGGCAGACAGATCCGGGTTGTCACTTAGCCTGGCTGGAATGAAGGTGCGTGACTTAGCCTCAATGGGCGAACCGTCAGGCGCATAACCGTGCGGGCCTCTCCCATCCACCTCAACCTCTTCTCCCTGCTCGTTACGAATGTACCATCGCAATTCACCCGGATTAGCTGGGTTGGGGTGATTGGGATCAAGCCATGCGCCCCACCGGCGTATCACCCATAGGCCAGTTGCACTGGTAGGGGGGTTCCCGGTAGCCACAACGCGGCAACGCTGGCCTTTTGTGGCTGAACGGTTCCAGATGGTGATGAATTCGAACTGTGTTTCGCTAAAGTCCGTAACTTCGTCAAAGCAAATCAGGTCATGCGGATCGCCCTTATAGCGCTGCTTATCGACTTCCATCTCACAGCCGCCGTACTGAATCAGTTTTTTACCATCACGCCATACCAGGTCTGAACCATTCCACCCATCGCGAGAACCATCAAACAATCGCCCAATTAGCTCAGCCTCCGCGAGTTTCTTTGCATCCTCACGAATGCGGCGCAGTATCAACGAACGCTCATGGGAAGTCACAGCCAGGCCATTAATCAGCGCAGACTTACCGCCGCCTGCCTGCCCACCGTAGAACAGTTCATCGGCTTCGCAGTAATACGCTTCTGTCTGCGGCCCCGGATTCGGCACCCACAACATTTCCTTTGTCGCCGTCATCACTTCTTTCTCTACCTCTGCTAGTTGCGCAGGGGTAAGCCCTGAAAGGCGATTCAGTACGTCATCAAAGGAGATTGTCATGGGGATACCAATTAGAGGGTGACGCCAGCAGCCTTGATTGCAGCGTTAATGGCGTTGATTTTAGCGGCCAGCGTAGCTACATCGTTCTTCAGAGCGGTGATCGCCGCATTGGTTGAAGTCAGCGACGCGGCGGTAGTGTCGGTAGATGCCGCAGTTGCAGCAGCCACGGCAGGAACAGTGTTTCCGCCAGACGCGCCGCCAGATGAGTCAGTGAGCGCGGTAATTGCCGCTTGGACGGTTACGCCAGCAATCGCAACACCGTCGAGCAGTAATTGAGATTTACCAGTAGCATCTGGCGCAGAAATACCCAGGCGCTTGCCGTGGATCGATACGAGAACGTCAGCCATTCTGATTTTCCTTCATTGATTTGGTGAACACGAAAGCGACCCGGCGAGCCAGATCATTGATATTGGCAGTCTTGCCGTCATCGGGATTAGTTGGTGCGACTTCGGTATCAAGCCCATAAGCCTGTCTTTCGAGCGTCACGAGCGTCTTGAGTGAGTCAGCGAGGTCTTTCATGGTCTTTGTGCGACCAGCCATGCTGATGACCTTTTGGTACAGGTCGTTGAGTCTATCCTGACCCTTGTCGTCTTCGTCACGAAGCATTTCGCCGAGTTGCTCAAACAGCTCGATATTGTCAGTCGATGATTCCAACTCACCGAGTAGCTTCATCACCACGTTGCGAGAGCGGGAGATATCCTTGCGATGCGACAGACGAATGTTGGCGATCACCTCGGCGTTAGCCTCGACAATCTCCCTTTCGGTCTTTTTGGTTTCCACGGTAACTTCGGTGGTAACTTCCCGAGTGGTAACCAGCGCCTCAGCTTTGGCTTTAATCTTTGCAGACAAATCACGAGACCAATCGTCACGCTTTGCCCGCTTCATGATTGCCACATGGCTTATGCCGTGTGTTGCTGCGATTTCACGGACAGAGAAGAGCCCTGCCCGGTAATCACGCTCTATTGATTCCCAGTCAGCCTCTTTTCTTGCCATGTGCTGCCCTACGTGATGATGAGTTTCATTTGCCCGTTTGATGTTCTGCCCCGGGCGTAAATCTCGCCTGAGCCTCGATAAGAGGATGCTTCAGGAACAAAGTAATCAATCTCGTGACCATCTAGCGATGAAGGAGGGACACCAGTGTATTTGCAAATTTCGCCGTAATGCCCTCGATATACGCTTATGGTAACCTCTTCATTGGTGTTGATAACGAGTTGCCATGTGCTGCCTACCGTTACCGTGTGCGTGTCAGCCATAAGCCCCTCACGTTAGTGCCTGAGTAAAAGCCTCTGCGATAGTGGCTCTCGATCCAGAAACACGACGAACAGCAAAATAATAATTCGGTGGAATCATCCCGCAGAGTTGCCCGCGGTCACCAGACGCCATCCCGATTGAAATAGCAATACCGGTTAGCGCAGAGCGGAAACTGGCTATCTTCGTTCCGGTTCCGGTTGCAACCGCTGATGTTGTCCCGACCCATAGTTCCACAGTGTCCGTTAATGATGCGGCCACCGTTATTGAATACGACACATCAATCATCACTGATAAGAAGTGGGATTTTGCAGGGGTTGGCGATTGATAAGCAGTATCAAGTGCAATGGTCATTGCCGCTGGCGCAGATGGTGATAGACCGATGCCTAAATCGCCTTTATCCCCAGCAGGAATTCCCATGCTCAATGTTTGATTTGGAGCGCTACCAGTTATTGATGCAGTTGCGGCGCTTCCCGGTGTCAGGGTGCTAACGGTACCTATAGAAAGCGAGTTAGCTGGGCCAGCAGTGCCAGTGCCTGGCTGCCCGGTAGGTATTCCAAGGTTGAGCACCTGGTTTGGTGATGTACCAGTCAGCGATGCAGTTGCAGGCGAACCTGGAGTTAACGTCGATACCGAACCAATAGTGATTACGTTAGACGGCCCAGCATCGCCTTTTATCTCAGCCCTTGTTAGTAATTGTATCCAAGATGGATCACCAACCAGCCGATAATTCAGACCATTGGTATCAGCGAGCATCTCAACTGACCGACCATCTTTGCTTAAATCACCCAATGTGCGCATTGAAGCTGGATACATGTGAACCTCACTCTGTTAATTCGGTGATTGCGGTCATTCTGTTTGCTCCCGTCAATATTTGGTTTCGGATGAAATGTCATCAATCTGGTCAAGCAGATTCATCGCGTCGTGTTTCTGCTTTTCGAGTGCGCCGATTATCTTGTAGTGATTGTCTATAAGGTGGCGACCATGAATAACCGCCCCCTCATTCGTCACGGCGACAAAGCAAATGGTCTCGACATCTTCCTCATCCACCTTTGCCAGCATGTCTGTGAGAATCTGTTTGATGATTGCCTTGCTGCTTTCGAGACGCGGATCAGTGTCGGTGACAATGCGGAAAGGATTATCTTTAGCCATAACAGAACAATCCTCTTTTCCACCTGATACTCAGCCGTGATATTTCACACCTGATTTTATTTTCATCTTAAATATCGAGCACTCTCGGGATAATGCTCTGGATTTCGTCATGCGGCATTATCGATATTCGCTACAGCAAGGAGTCCGGCGATCCACTGGATACCTTTCGGCGTGAATTTCACCTGAGTGAATGCATGACCATTGTCAGCCTCACCAGTTTTAACGGTGAATCGCCCCGCTGAAATATGCGGCGCGTATGGAGTCAGCTTACCCGCAAGTCTGTACATGATGTTGTGGTCAATCAGGAACAGGCGAAAGTCAGTCTCTTTCACCTTGAGCAATTTGGCAGTTTCACGGAATCCCATGCTGCCGGATGCTTCAACGTAGCTATCAACAAACTCTGCTTTTGGCGCGGCAATAGCCAGTTTGGTCTCAAGTTGTGCTTTCTGTTCTGCTAGGTCAGCGGCAAGGCGTAGCGCTTCGGGGAGTGTCTGCGGGATTTGAGGCCCATGCATCACTTTCAATTTAGCCAGCACAGAACGGCGCACAGCTTTTGATTCCCGCATTCCGATTAAGGTCATCTGCTCCATATTGAGCATGTAACCCTTAACGGAACGGCTAGCACCCTGTTCAGTGGTCACGTAAAAGTTTTCCGCGACCCCTAGATCATCTATTTCATCTTCTACGCGAGAGAGGAAGTGTCTGTTCTCAACTTCTGGCTCTCCGTATTCAATGCGTGCTGGATTAATGATGTTTTTCAGAAAGTCCAAGCTAGTCATGGACACTTCGCTGTTTACTGCGATCATCTGTTGCATAGCGTTTACCTTTTAGAAAGTGAGCCTGTCCCACAGAAAAGTCGCCCGAGAGAAGGTCGCCACCTATAACGGCTATTCTCAGGCTCACTTACTGAAAGGCTCTCGTCGATGTTTGCGCGTGGGGTGCGCAGGTGATTTACAGATATAAAAAAGAGCCACGCCCTTTCAGGCATAGCTCTTCATTTTTGGTATCGTAACGCTGATTTTGCGGACCGCGTGAAACCTATTTTACAGCATTGCCACTTCTTCGCAGCATTGCCGCGTCTCTCGACGTTGCGCCGCCACTTCCGTCTTTCCGGCTGCCAAGATAGGCCCTGTAATACAGGCGATCACCTCCGTCACGAGAGAGCTATCTAACCTTGTCGGGGTTGTTCGATATTGCGCGGTAGTAGGCTTGCCAGCGGTATTTATCCAGCCGCAACGAGCGCAAGCACTCCGCCGTTTCAATGTCTGATTGCAGGTCTGCGTCAGTATCAGCGCCTGCGTCACTTGCCTTGCACGGGGGCTGCATCAAATCCTGGGATGGAGTTGGCAGCATCAATAGCTTGTTGCCGCAGCCTGACAGAATCATCATCAAGCTTGCACACAGTGCGATTCGGAGACTGAACATATTTCACCACGTCGCGGGTAATGGTTCGGTAGATGACCTTAGCCTCAGCGGTTTCCTGTGCGGCTTTCTGCTCGATGGGATGGATTTCTTTCTCTGCTATTTCTTTCTGCTTGGCGGCGTCAGAAACGACCTTATCCGCGTGAGCGTTCCACCCGGCGTGATATCGGATTTCTCCGTAACCAATACCGAGAAGTATTAATGCGAGGATGATGATTACTGTAGCCCTGATAGACATAGCTCACGCTCCACCGCTCGGCGGTCAGTTAATCCGCGCCAGGCTTTACCGCCTGCTTTGTCCCACTTGCGCAGTTCATCACAGGCTTCCGATGTGTCACCGGCGTTAAGCTTTTTCAGCATCGTTGAGCGGTTCAGTGAACCAACGCCCACGTTGTAGGTGAACGATATCAACGCCGCTTTGCGCATATCGGTCATCGGAACCTTTACGGCTTTCTCTACAGCAGCGGCAGCAGGTGCAATGTCTTTCGCAAGCAGGTCGTCACATTCAGCCTGAGTGTATTTCTTGGCGGGGATGATGTCGGGGCCAGTGTGTCCGTAACAAACGGTGAGCACACCAACCACATCTTTGTATGGCGTATAGCGAACACCCTCATGCCATTGAATAAGCACAGTAGCAATGGCGATAGCACCACCAGCAGCAGCGCCAGCAATTTTGTTGCGCAGCGACGGATTCATTTTGGTGCCGCCGTGTTGCGCTGAAACTCTTTGCGCTTGTAGTACCAGTTAACGCCAAATGTCCCCAGCGTGCAGATGATGCCCACGATTAACGCCCAGTCATTGAGCGACATAGCGCCCAGCATCGCAGTAAACGAACCCCAGCCAATGGCAGTGCCGCTCGAATATTTGTCCATTCGCATAAACTCCACCTCCCCGGGAGGGGCTGTGCTGTGTGTGATTGAAAGGGGAAATAAAAAGGCCGAGCAATTAGCTCAGCCTGAAATAGAAAAGCCACCGTGTTAGCAGTGGCTTGAATTGGCACCGCCCCTTTCAGGCGGTTTGGCGGGACCATCCCCGCTAACGATTCGCTGCTCGCTTAACAGTACATCGATATGAACAGACCTCTCAGCCTGCGTGGTTCGAGTCCCAGCCTTTCGACGAAGTGACGAACTAGACGGTTCAATGGTGAGCGCCGCCTCGTTTATCTCACCAATCTATGAAGCCACGAATGACAACATATATTGAAAGTATTGCTCATTTGTTTTTTGCTGTCAACAACCTCATGCAACTTTACGTAATTTAGGAACACGTTTGCGGTTATTCATCGCAATTCGCAGCGGTTCGTAGAGAAGATATAAGCTCGCCTCCAGTTTTTCTTTAACGATGCGGCGGAAGAATGACAGCGACGGGTTGATAATCCTATTCCCTCCCCTTGTTCCCATTTTGCGTGGCGTTGCGACCTTGTGCATGTAGACTGCAATTGAGTATTGAGATGAGCCGTGAGCGTAGTAACTGAGCAGGATTTTGTAGGCTTCTGGATCAATATGCATGACGGAATCGACGACCTGAGAAATCAACATTCCATCATCATCATTGCACATTGGCCTGGTCATTATCCGGCTTGGTTCTACGCTTTCCATATACTTCGCTATAACGCTCGTCATGCGTTTTTCTAACCGGCCCTCATAAATCCATGCGCCCCACAATTCCAGCCATCCATTCAGCCAGTCGTGGTTATCCTGAGGAAGATTCAGTTCTGGCATTTCTTCCTCCTTGGTTCCACATCCCAACTCTGATAGCTGGTTGGCTGAACTTGAGGGGTGATTGGGGTGAAGAGTGAGAAAATGTAGGTGAGGAGTTTCATACAATCATCCTCCACAGCGTCACCGGCCACAGACAGCCCCAGAAGAGAGCGCATAGCGTCAGGTATTCCGTTTTCCCAGCCTCTTTAAGCTTTGTGTGTATCCATTCCGACATCATTCCTGCCATGAATGAGTAAATAACCACTGCGATGATAATCATGCTTCACCGCCTGTATTTACCGTTCCTTTGCCATCATGCCGTGTGGTGAACATCGGCATTATTCCGCTGTACACTGGCTTAACTTTCAGCCCGTTTGAGCATTGAAATACGCCGTAATCCCGGTGATATTTCCTTTTCATAAAGCGAGTCTCTTCTATCGCTGCGTTGATATTGGTAAACATCAGGCTGCTTCCTCCCGTTGTTTGATTAGCGCCCGCGTTAAAGCCCTATATCGAGCGCGTAGCTCGTCCAGTTCTTCACGGGTGTAACGATGTGGGGTGTTGCTGTTTTCAAGCGCTAGGACGCGCTCAAGGCCGATTTTGGTGACTAGCGCCTGCCGGTATGGGATGGCGTTGCTGGATAGCTCGTCATTGCACCGGTGGCATTGCTTGTGAATGTTGTCTTCGTTGTATCTGAGGTGTGATGCCGCGCCTCTTGACCTGTAATGCCCTGCTTCCCACTGAACCGTTTCCCATGTGCCACAGCTAATGCACGGAAGGTGCGCGTCACGTTCGCGGATATAAATATTGATTACATCCTGCGTGTAGCTTTCCCAATGCGATAGCGGTTTTAACTTGGCCTTGCGCTCTCTCCATTCACGACGAGATTTAGCCTCAGCCTCTTTTAGCTGCTTTTCTCTCTGTCGTTTCTGGTATTCGTATGCGCAGGATGGGGAACAAACAAATTGAAGTGGTCTATCTGGAGTGAATTTCTTACGGCAAATTTTACAGGTCTTAGGCTTCGGCTTTTGCCGTTCAGCCATTGCCTTCTCCTTCTTCATCACATCTGCATACGCAACTTTCAAGGTGATATGGAAATGAGTTATCCAGTTCGATAAACCAGCTTTTGCAGTCAGGACAATAGAGCGCTTCCCATGGAACGCCGAATTCTCCGATCCATTCGAAAACCTGTTTGTTCATTGGGATTGGTGGGATTGCTGAAATGTCGAAGCGTTGAAGGGACAATTCTTTTTGTGCCATATCAAGCCGGTGATTTATCGTTGCCATTCGCTGGCGTGTTATAAGTAGCTCACGCCGCAACCGATAATTCTCTTCACTTAGTTCTTTCATCCTCTCTGCTGGATGATTCAGCACTTTGTTCATTTTCGCTCTTCACTCTGTCAGTTACTTCACCCTCAAGCAGCCTTTCAGCGCATTCTGCATGTGCGTAGGTCTCACCGTTAACCATTGGCGCGTACATGCACAGCAAAGCGGATAGCCCTCGTAGCTCACGCCCCATGAGCGATGCAGACAGCCCTTTTGATAGTCGGTTATGTCATCGGGTTTCAGTATCATGCGGCACTCCGTATCGATAGGATGTGTGCCCCGTAGCTCATAAGGTCGTCCCGCTCTACGGTGGTGAATATCCGCGTTCCGGGCCGCTGCCGGTTCCAGATAAGCAGCATTGACCCCTTGTTATTGCCGCTGACCGGTTTACCCGTTGATGCGTTGATGAAAGACAAACGTCCGCCGGTGATAAATCTCACTTCGCTGACGTCGATCAGCGCCCGCCTGAACCAGCCTACCGATGTGTCTGCCGGAACCAGCATCACCACTCCCGGTGGGCTGCATGTCGTTTCCTGTGCCTTCTCCACCCATGGACCAATATCGCTATACGGGGGATTGCACCACACATAGCCATCGTGAAATGCCATGCCCCACAAGACAGATAGCGCGTCGGTTTCTTGCGTCAGGTATACGCGGTTTAGGTGATTCACATCGCTGGCCGCAACGTCGCCGACAAAGTGAAATTCCCTGTCCAGTGCTGCGTATATTTCCGGTGGGGTGCGCCAACAATCCTTGTCCTCTGGCACGGTGTTTGATTTGATCGTCATTCGTTCTGCACCTGTTTGAGTTTTTGATATTCGCAGTCGTTAGGGATCGTCAGATTGCACCCGATTTCACGCGCCCACCCTTCTACCTGAGTGAGATAGAAATGCATGTCGCCCGTATCAAGGTCTGCCGTATGCCGCAAACTGCTTACCGTTGTTCTTGCGCCCGTCACCACATCAACCATCTCTCTATCCGCGTAGCCCAGATACGTGTGTTTCATTGCGTCCTTTACCCATTCTGGAGACGCAAAAGGCTTACCGCGCTTAATGAGATAGGCGCTGATTTCTGCGTACCACATATGAGAAAGGCTGTTCTGGGAAAGGCTGCGTTTGTCACGCCACGGCTTGATTATGAGGCGGTAACATTCGCCGGATTCGAGAAGGGGTTGTAACTGTTGGCCTATGGCCTGAAAGTTAGATTTGTGAATACGGACGCCATCTTTCGATAGCTCCAAGTTTCACTCCTTGTTATTTATTTAAATAACATTTGTTCATTCGGTATCAGTAGATACATGGAGAATCATTTCCTAACTCCCTTGACATCCTCCCCTGCATAAAGCGCGAGGATCCCTACTACGTTCAAGTTTTAGCCTGAATCATTTCGGTGGGTTCCTGCTTCACTGGATGGCCTGATTGCACCATTCCTCCACAGGCAAGAACGGCATGCCCTGCCGCTAAAATATTACGAGCACCATTCACATCAGCATTTTCTGTATATCCACAACTCAGACATACGAATTTACTTTGAGATAAACGATTATTTTTTTCTGTATGGCCGCAACAGGCGCACTTCTGGCTGGTGTATGCTGGATTAATCGCCAATACCAGTCCACCTCTCCATAGTTGCTTGTACTCTAACTGACGACGCATTTCTCGCCATCCCTGATCTAATATGGAACGATTCAACCCTGATTTAGCTCTCACATTACATCCGGGATTGCTAGAGGTTCCCGCTGCTGACTTTGACATGTTTTTTACCTGTAAATCCTCAATAACTATTATTGCGTGGTTTTTGCTTATAGTCGTTGTGACTTTATTCAGGTAGTCTTTGCGTATATTAGCGATATGGGAATGTAAACGCTGGATCTTACATTTTTGCTTTTTCCAATTATTGCTGAACTTGATTTTCTTGCTTAGATTACGCTGGAGTTTAGCCATCTTTTTTTGGCTAGACTTGAAACTGTTAACCGGATAATAGATCGTCCCATCAGAGAGGGTAGCCAGCTTAGCTACTCCCGCATCCATGCCAACCATTGATGATGAAGGATGAACTTGATCATCAACTTCATGATCGGTCTGTATACTCACGAACCACTTCCCGCATGAATAGCTAATGGTAACGTTTTTCACCTCTCCAGTTACAGCCCTGCTATTTCGATAACGAATCCATCCAAGTTTAGGGAAAGAGATGCGCCCGTTTTCCTGATCGAGCTTTACACCTTGCGGATAGCGAAAGGCATCGTGCTGCCCGCGTTTTTTGAAGCGAGGAAGCCCCGCGCGTTTCTGGAAAAAGTTCTTATATGCGCATTCTAAATCTTTCAGGGATTGTTGCAGGGTTTGCGATGGAGAATCTTTCAGCCACTTAGTTTCAAGGCAGCTTTTCCAATTAACCAACCAAGACGCCATTTTTGTATACTGGATGTACTTCCCTCCGCCCTGATAGTTTTCATTCTGCAACGCTAGCGCTTTATTGAATACGAATCGACATGCACCAGAAAATCGCCGCATATCGCGATCTTGCTGACCATTTGGCATTAATTGAAATTTAAAAGATTTTTGTCGTTTCATTGCTTTGAATTATACCATAAAAAAGCCCACAGCGATTACCAGCGGGCTTATTAGCTCTGTGATGTAGATGGTTAGCATGGTTAGTCCTGCGGTGGCGTCGGCAGAGGTTGCCAGTGGGTTACGGTGATGGGATACCACTCAACGCCGTAATTGTGTTCGTAAACCCGCGCAAACCACCCCGGCCCTTTCTTGTGATATTTCTCGTACTGCCCAACATCCAGATCGACGCCAAAATTAGGACGAGGCCAGACAAGCACAACGTCGTCATTGTCAGGTAACCGCTCTGAACACTTAATCCAGCCCATTAGCTAATCCCTCCGGTAGTTCTCGCGCCGCCAAAATATCGCGCCAGTTATCAACGAATGCGTTACCCAACACCTTGCGGCGATCTGGATACTCAGAACATGGTTTCGCTAGCTGAGCAATGTGACCGTCGCAGCATAGATATTTACCATTTCCGATATAAATCATTCTCTTGTGCGGGTTTGCATCACCAGCCCAGCCATTTTCAACAATGTCGCCTATTTTTACTTTCACTGTTCTACTCCCCCTGATTTGACTAGCGCCAATCTGCAGATGAGTTATCCTGCGACCGCTGGTTGTCTGCGTATTGTTTTGCTGCTGCAGACTGATCGATGTTGATGAAATGCCCGTTGCGCCAGCCCATGTAAAACGTTTTCGGTTGGCCTGAGCGATATTTACTGACTATGATTTCCGCAATGCCTTTCATGTCGCTGTTGTCGTGATAAACCTCATCCCGATATGGGAAAATAATCACGTCTGCATCCTGCTCGATAGCGCCTGAATCCTTCAGGTCAGACAGCGTTGGGCGCTTATCACTGCGAGACTCCACGCCGCGATTAAGCTGCGACAGGAGAATGACCGGCACCTTGTTGCGTAGGCAAAATTGTTTGAAACGTCGGGTGATCTCCCCGATGGCGATATCCTGCCGATCTGCCTTTGGCTTTTTCATCAGGCCAAGGTAGTCAACCGCTAAGAAGCTCAGTCCGCCGTCCATGTTCAGGCGTTCAGCGTGGGCGATCACCTCTTCAACACTCAGCGTTTCACCGAGGACATAGTTGTCCTCACCTTCAAGTTGCGATGTGGCTGCAGTCAGTCTGGTGTATTGCTCGTCAATCATGTTCAGTGGGTTACGCAGTGCCCCGATAGATAACCCGGCACGGTCAGCAATGTGGCGCTCTACCACCTGCATTTCTGACATTTCCATTGAGATCATCAGCCCCTTTCCACGCTGCAGGCCAATCGAGTTAGCGATGTTTATTGCCAACTCTGTTTTCCCCATGCCCGGACGCCCGGCAATGACAATCAGGTCAGTTCGGTCAAACCCGCCGTATGCCTCATCTAGCGGCTCGATACCGGTTTTCAGATACATTCCAGACTCAGCGCCGCCCATGCGCTTTTCCAACACCTGCAGGTAGTCATCCAGCAAATCGCCAATGCGCCGCGGTAGTCGGTCGTTTGTTTCGAACTGCAGCTTGCCAAGAATTCCTGATACCTCGGCGATCCGCTCGTTGATATCGTGCGTACCGGCACCGTCAAGCAGCGATACAGCGTGGAGCAATTCCAACTTACCCTTGCGCAGCATCCAGCACTGACGAACACGCTTGGCCCATGCGATGATGTTCGCTGCAGACCAACACCGCTTGGCAACGTCCAGAACCAGATTCTTAGTTTCATCAGGAACGCCGGACTGAACCGCAAAAATATCAATCGGCTCGGCCTTGGCTAAAAGCGCGGTGATCACCTCGTACATTTTGCGCAGGTGGAAATTCTCAAAGGCTTCTGCAGGAAGCTTCCCGGCGATATCTCTGCAGTCGATGTGATCCCCTTTGACCATCATCGCGCCGACCAACTGCTCTTCAAACTCGTAACTTTCCATCAGGTTCCGGCCCCCAAAATCTGGTCAATCTTCTTCTGCGTTAGCGCCGTATCAATTCCGTATTTCTTTCCATCAGGGTTGTCCCCCATGGCGTAAGCAGTAGGTTGATAACCATGCTCGATATACCCGTTCAGGATGGAATCGACGTCGCGCGGATCTTTACCAAGTTCTTTGCATTGGCGAAGGTAGGAACTCCACAGCCTGTTCAACCCCTGCTCGGTAGATTTGGTAATGCTCAGGATTGTTGGTAGTCCGCACTTGGATGCCTTGGTGTTCCAAGTTTGCTTGAATCGCTCTCGGTCGAACTGCAGCGTTTTAGGCTTCCGCTGTTTTTTTGGTTTAGGTTCAGTAACCGGATCGCCCCCTTTAGGGGGTAAGGGGGTATTTGTATTTATTGTCTTTTGAATATTGTCTTTTGTGTTTAGCTGAGTTGGTAAATGGGTATTAGCTGACTTGGCTAATGTTTTATTAGCCGATGTAGCTAATGTTTCGCTAACTTGGCTAATGCTCTTCATATCCCACATGGAGACATGCTTGTTAATCCCAACCCGCTGACCGCTGCCAATCAGGAAACCCCTGTCCAAAAGTTGGCGCTTAGCGACACAAACATGCGTGTGGTGTATGCCTGTCATGGCTGCTATCTGCGTATTGGTAAGGCGATCCATCGCTTTGTTGAATCCGTAGGTCTTGCGCATGATGGCGAGCATTACTTTCAACTGCCTGGCTGTTAAGTCAGCCATCAGGATGCTGTCTGTAAGCTCGTTGGCAACGCGCATGAAACCGTCATCAGTGTCAGCCACGCGATGCTCCACTACCTCAAGACGAGGTTTCTGGTAGTCTGATATCCTAGCGACGCTCATCCTTTTTCACCCCTGCTTTAGCCAGTCTGAAAACACCGATAAGCCGCTCAGCGAACGGCTTGTTATTTACGGCAGCAACGACTAATCCGTCAGGTGAATCTGGATGTGTTCGCTCCTCTTCCTGCTTGAAAAATCTGCGTTTTCGTGCCATTATTTACCTCAGGAATTGATACTGATTTGCCCTGAATCCTCACCTGCCAGTGGGGATTTTTTCTTTGTCAGAATCAACGCAACTTGCTTAGCCAGATGCGCCAGCTCGTCGTCGTTAACTCCCCATTCCAACACCGCCAGAAGTAAGCTCATGCGCGGTATCAGAGATTCTTTCCACCGGGTGATCTGTGAAGGATTTACGCCCACTAAATCAGCAATAGCGCTTACCCCTTTCACAGCAATTTTGTTAAGCAAAGCACTCTCTATTTTCAGAGCGTCTTTGCGTGTCTTTGCACTGTCCATTTGTGATACTTCTCCATGTTGAATACGTAGGCACCCCGTGGGGTGCCACTTTTGGTGTTCGCTGGTGTTCCAGCGAGATAAATTGATAAAGAGCGGTGAAGCTAGGCGGCGCGATTCGGATTAGGGAAAATCCCCGGCAAATCAGGCCGTATTTCATGAGCCTTAACAATTCCGTCTGTTGCATTGACAATGGCTTGAACCTTTTCAGGAGAAACCTTGCCGCCGTTTAGCCATTTATGTACTGCTGGCTGGCTAACGTCACATGCTTCTGCCAGTTTCTTCTGGCTTCCGACGATGCTAAGGGCGCGTTGAATAACTAAATTCATAAAACGTCCTTTCGTGGTTATGGATTAGGAAGAATCATAACTCAAGTTATGCAGCCTGTCCATAACCTATGTTATTTGTGTTGAGATAACTGAGGTTATATATTTAGGGGATGAAAACATTCTCAGAACGTTTAAATGCTGCGATGGAAGCCGCTGGCTATTCTCAGGAACGGTTGGGTGAAGCCGTGGAACTTACGCAGCCAGCCATCCAAAAAATGACATCGGGAAAGACGAAGGGAAGCAAAAAAACCATAGCTATTGCCAAGGTTCTTGGCGTTCGTCCTGAGTGGCTAGGATCCGGTGATGGCCCGATGCGTAGTGATGACCAACCAGAGCCTATTAGCACGGAAGAGCAATCTAAGTCTTTTCGTGTAGAGGTTCTTGATCTAACGGTGAGTGCGGGGCCGGGTCGTTTTATGCTTTCCGAGTTCGTGGAAGTGCTGCATGCGATTGAGTTTACGTGCGAGCACGCTAGGTCGCTGTTTGGCACCCGTTCAGCCAATGACATCAAAGTTATGACTGTTGATGGCGATAGCATGCACCCCACCATAAAATCGGGAGACAGGTTGTTTTTCGATGTGTCAGTTAGGGAGTTTAAAACCGATGGTGTTTACGCGTTCGTCTATGGAAAGACATTTCATGTGAAGCGGCTACAGATGCAAGGGGTTAGGCTGGCTGTGCTTTCAGATAATCCTAATCTTGAGAAGTGGTACATCGAAGAAGAAACAGAAGATCAGTTCTATGTGATGGGGAAAGCTCTGATTCACGAGTCCATCATGTACGGAAGGCTATAGCTGCCATCTAGCCACGGCAGCAGGTGGGAGTGGGATTGCATGAGTAATAAAAGTAAATTTACTGTATATGAGATCAGGTGAATGCCATAATGGAAGCAAGTGGAATTGCGGAAAAAGACGACATGAAGTTCAGAATTGTTTATGACGGCCCAGCCCTAGACAACCATGAGAT
This sequence comes from Serratia marcescens, assembly GCA_015548865.1. GTDB lineage: Bacteria > Pseudomonadota > Gammaproteobacteria > Enterobacterales > Enterobacteriaceae > Symbiopectobacterium > Symbiopectobacterium marcescens_A. Next base: position 35,624 of record JADMXW010000034.1, read on the forward strand.
GGATGTCCGCGATTTGGCACCTGCCCTTCTGTCGCTATCTGATGCTTTAGAGGAGGCGGGAAAGACAATCTATGGAAAAGAAAGGCGCGTATCAGTAAAGGTAAACGCTTCATTTAAAGCTGGGTCTTTCGGCGTCGATCTCATAGCTCAATCATCATCACTTACCAGCCAAATAATCGGAGCTTTTTCTGGCAATAGTGCCTCTGCTGCCTGCAACATAATAAGCCTGGTTGGGTTTGGATATTTAGCATCAAAACAGTCTTATAAAGGTCTGCTCCAGTTAATCAAATGGCTGGGGCCAAGAAAGATAAAAAGAATAGAACCAACATTTGATGGCTGCACAGAGATTTTCACTGATGGTGAAAGTGAGGTTTTTGAATCTCAGGTTATTGAATTATATAAAAACAAAAAATTAAGGCGATCTCTTGAAAATGTAATCACTAAACCTTTAGATAGAGATGGTATCGACAGCTTCGCCGTCACCATCGACAACGGGAAAACTTTTGTTGAAGTCAGTAAAGACGAAGCGATATTTTTCAAAGTTGATAACATAGAAGAATCAATAATATCTGAGTCCATTACTGAGAAAGCGCTTCAACCATTAGATATCTCTTTTCGTGAAGGACACAAGTGGCAGTTTTCAGATGGAGCGAGCCCATTTCAAGCTGAAGTTAGTGATGAGCGATTCCTAAAGGCTATTGATGACCAATCAATAGCCTTTGCTAAGGGTGATCTTTTGCTAGTTGATTTGAAAGTAACGCAGTACTTGGCAGAGAAAGGCATCAAGACTACCTATGAAATTGTGAATGTTAAGAAGATCATAAACCCACAACGGCAAATTGAATTCCCCTTCAAGTAAACCCGGCCCCACGCCGGGTTTTTTATGCCCTATCCTCTCCCATTGTTCACCCCCCCAGCCCCACCACCACCTGCACTTTTCCGTAGCTCCTGCACCTTTTCGTTACTCCTGCACCCACGCGCACGCTGCGTGAAAAATAAATTTCTTTAGTTATCAATCACCAATAACTTTTATTATGAATAATATAAATCAAGTTATTGACCTCACCCATAACTTAAGTTATCTTTCTTATCACAGCACGACGCAGTACACCGCCAAGTGCTCTTGCTCTTTAACAATCAGATCCCTGTGAACACACAGGCCGAAGCATAAGTGTTTTGGGGTGAAGCGGCGTGGGAAATCGGTGACACGCAACGTGGCGCACGAACACAAGCAATTCGTGACTGGGTAGGCAGGTGACCCACAGTAGCGCGGATGAGCGGACTGGAACACATCGCCGGGGGTAACGTCCGGCCTTCACCACCAAAGCACTTAACAGGAGAACGTTATGAACAGAAATCAGCGCCGGATGGCAGCGTACAACGCAAAGAAAGCAGCAGAGTTCCAAGCAGACAAACGCATTAGCCGCAAAATTGACGCTCTGTGCGGCTGTTCAGAGCGCGTAACGAAAGCGTTGATCGACGTACCGAGAATTACTGGTGACGACAGCGCAGACAATGTGTGCCTGCCTAATGTGTGGGTGTATCAGGCTGGGCATCGTAATAACCGTAAAGACGCAACGCATATTATTAAGTGAGGTGATGATGCGCATCGTCGAATGTCATATAT
>JADMXW010000035.1 GCA_015548865.1 Serratia marcescens
TTCAATCTGAGCCATGATCAAACTCTTCAATTTAAAGTTTGATTTGCTTCTGCTCGAGAAGCGATGCTCAAAGAATTTATACTGTTAGTTCGTAATGAATTAACTGTTGTTCACTCTTCAAGACTTTTATTTTTTAAGCCCGTAGGCTTTGCGATAAAGTCCTGTGAGTGCCCACACAGATTGTCTGATTAATTGTTAAAGAGCAGTGCGACAAGGCTTTCTGCCTGCTGTCGCGAGGTGGCGTATACTACGCTTTCCTCTTTAAGAGTCAACGATTATTTTCATCAGAAGTTCATCGTTTTACTCTCTTGTTAACCGTGCTGTGAGCTGCCTCACATCGTGTCAACGGAGGCGCATTATAGGGATCCCAATAATTTACACAACCCCTTTTTTCATCTTTTTTTCTGTTTGTTCAAAATCCATCCGGAAGGCCCGATTTTACTCACTTACTACGCTGTTCGATAATGCGAGGTAAATCAGCCAGACTATCGATCACAAAATCAGCCAGTGCTTCGCCTTGCTCCGTAATCGGCTTGCCGGTACGCACCAACACTTTTGTTCCGACACCCGCGGCAATGGCAGCCTGCATATCTTCGGTTTTATCGCCCACCATATAAGAAGCAGCCATATCAATGTTAAGAAAACTTTGAGCTGAGATGAGCATACCTGGCTTTGGTTTACGGCAGTCACACTCTTGGCGATACTCCCCCTGCCCCAGTTCTGCGTGGTGAGGACAGAAATAAATGCCGTCCAAATCGACCCCGCGATCGGCCAGCGACCAATCCATCCACTCGGTCAGGCGCATGAAATCATCTTCACTGAACATGCCGCGCGCAATACCGGACTGGTTAGTCACCAGAACCAGAGCAAATCCTTTCTTCTTTAATTCACCCATAGCGTCGATAACGCCATCAATAAACTCAAACTGATCGATCTCGTGAACATAACCATGATCGACATTAATCGTACCGTCGCGATCGAGAAAAACGGCTGGAATTGGCTGTGCCACTGCTATGTGCTCCTAATGGCGTTATTTGCGCGCTAGTATCGCATGTTTTTGCACTTTGCGAGAATGCGTCATAACGACAAAGCAAATTGACTTAGACGTCTAGACACCCTAACATCCGTACAATATTCTGCACACGGCAGACGTTGATCTATCCAACGATAGGCACTTACGATAAATAAAGATGATTAAACTTTCTAACATTACAAAAATTTTCCAGCAGAAAGGCCGGACTATCACAGCACTGGACAATGTCAGTCTGTATGTCCCTGCTGGGCAAATCTATGGCGTCATTGGCGCGTCGGGCGCAGGTAAAAGTACGCTGATCCGCTGCGTGAATCTGCTGGAGCGCCCGACACACGGAGAGGTATTGGTAGGTGGTCAGAATTTGATGGCGCTCTCTGAATCTCAGTTGACCAAAGCTCGCCGCCAGATTGGCATGATCTTCCAACACTTCAATTTATTGGCTTCACGAACCGTTTTTGGCAACGTGGCTCTCCCCCTTGAGCTGGATAATACGTCGAAAAACGAAATTACCCGCCGCGTCAATGAATTACTTGAACTGGTTGGGCTGTCTGACAAGCATGATGCGTATCCGGCAAACCTGTCTGGAGGGCAAAAGCAACGTGTCGCCATCGCTCGTGCGCTTGCAAGTAACCCAAAGGTGCTTTTGTGTGACGAGGCGACCAGCGCGCTCGATCCAGCCACAACGCGTTCCATTCTTGAATTACTTAAAGATATCAATCGCCGTTTGGGGATAACCATTCTTTTGATCACCCATGAAATGGATGTGGTAAAACGCATTTGCGATCAGGTAGCCGTTATCAGCGGAGGCCAATTGATTGAACAGGATACCGTGAGCGAAGTGTTCTCTCACCCCAAGACTCCCCTGGCACAAACATTCATTCAGTCTACGCTTCATCTGGATATTCCAGAGGATTACCAAACCCGGCTGATCTCCGCACCGCACAACGACCAGAATACACCTCTGTTACGGTTGGAGTTTACCGGTCAATCCGTTGATGCACCGTTACTTTCTACTATCGCGCGCCGCTTTAACGTTAATAACAATATTATCAGTGCGCAGATGGATTACGCGGGTGGCGTTAAATTCGGCATTATGCTGGCCGAAATGCACGGTGAAGAACAGGACACGGTGGCCGCCATCGCGTTTTTACAGGAACATCATGTGAAAGTTGAGGTGCTGGGCTATGTCTGAGGCAATGATGTGGTTGATGGCAAAAGGCGTCTGGGAAACCGTCGTGATGACATTTGTCTCTGGCTTTTTTGGCTTTGTTCTGGGATTGCCCGTTGGCGTGATGCTTTATATTACACGTCCAGGACAGATTGTTGCCAATCCGCCGCTGTATCGCACACTATCAGCGTTGGTGAATATCTTCCGTTCTATTCCGTTCATTATTTTGCTGGTGTGGATGATTCCGTTCACTCGCGCCATTGTCGGCACATCGATCGGGCTGAAGGCTGCCATTGTGCCGTTGACCGTAGGTGCAGCACCGTTTATCGCCCGCATGGTTGAAAATGCCCTACTGGAAATCTCCAGTGGATTGATCGAAGCCGCTCGCGCCATGGGCGCCACGCCGTTACAGATCATTCGTAAGATTCTGCTGCCAGAAGCACTTCCCGGTCTTATCAATGCCGCCACCATCACACTTATCACCCTGGTAGGCTATTCTGCAATGGGGGGGGCTGTTGGTGCCGGAGGGTTAGGTCAAATTGGTTATCAGTATGGATACATTGGTTATAACGCGACAGTCATGAATACGGTATTAATATTACTGGTTGTTCTGGTCTATCTGATCCAATTCGTAGGCGATCGCACGGTACGGGCAGTGACTCATAAATAAGTTTTACTACATGTCGGACTATGCCCCTTACGGCAAGCCGCAAAACGTTAAATATGCAGAGGTTAAGGAAATGACAATCAAATTTAAAACCGTCGCCGCACTGGGTACGTTATTAGGTGCACTGGCGCTGGCGGGCTGCGGACAAGAAGAAAAAGATCCGAACCACATCAAGGTCGGTGTTATTGTGGGTGCTGAACAGCAAGTGGCTGAAGTTGCACAGAAAGTGGCTAAAGACAAATACGGTCTGACCGTTGAACTGGTGAGCTTCAACGATTACGTGCTGCCGAACGAAGCGCTGAGTAAAGGGGATATCGATCTGAACGCCTTCCAGCACAAACCCTATCTGGACCAGCAGATTAAAGATCGTGGTTATAAACTGGTTGCTGTCGGCAATAGTTTTGTCTACCCGATCGCTGGTTATTCCAAAAAAATCAAATCATTAGACGAGCTGCAAAACGGTGCGCAAATCGCACTGCCTAACGATCCAACGAACCTGGGTCGTTCCTTGCTGCTGTTGCAAAAACAGGGTCTGATCAAACTGAAAGATAATGTTGGCTTACTGCCAACCGTGCTGGACGTGGTTGAAAACCCGAAAAACCTGAAACTGGTAGAACTGGAAGCGCCGCAGCTACCCCGCTCTCTGGATGACGATCAAATCGCACTGGCTATCATCAACACCACCTATGCCAGCCAGATTAACCTGACGCCAACCAGAGATGGCCTGTTCGTCGAAGAGAAAGACTCTCCGTATGTTAACCTGATCGTTGCGCGTGAAGATAACAAGGATGCTGCAAACGTGAAGAAATTCGTTCAGGCGTACCAGTCAGACGAAGTTTATGAAGCCGCCAATAAGATTTTCAACGGCGGTGCAGTGAAAGGCTGGTAATATCAGCGGATACGCGAGTGACAATTTTTTCAAGACGGGCCTCGGTGCCCGTCTTGTTATTTGTGTCGTAGCTTGCTTCAATAACGCACTCCAAAAGAAGAGAGGAAATGCTATGCGTGCTATACCGCTCGTGTTTTTAGCGCTGTCATTAACAGGATGTTCTTTACTGCAACCCAAAACGGTACCTGCGCCGCAACCTACCATCGAACCTGCGGTGGAAGCCCCGGCTAAACCGAAACCAGTACAGCGCCCAGCGACTGCCGTATTGTATAACAATGCGGAAGAGTTGGTCGGCAAACCATTCCGCGATATGGGCGAAGTTTCAGGCTCTGTGTGCCAAGCCAGCGTTCAAGATACGCCAGCTACGGTTGCGAATGCACGCCGCCGTATGCAGACTCGTGCAACGGCAATGCGGGCCAATGCCGTTCTGGTGCATAACTGTCAGGTTGTCAGCGGCGTTGCGGGTTGTTACCGGCAGGCCATTTGTGAAGGCACTGCACTGAAAATTTCTTCTCAATAAAGCCGGTACAATGATCACCTATCACGTCGATCAGATTGGCGTTATCCGTTCGCCTTATAAAGAAAAATTCGCCGTACCGCGGCAACCCGGCCTGATTGAAGACGGCGACGGAGAACTCCACCTTCTGCCGCCCTACCATCAGCCAGAAGCTGTACGCGGGCTAGAGGATTTTAGCCATATCTGGGTGCTGTTTGTTTTTCATCACACCATGGAACAGGGTTGGCGCCCTACGGTACGCCCTCCCCGTTTAGGCGGGAACACGCGTATGGGCGTCTTTGCCACGCGCTCTCCATTTCGCCCCAATCCCATTGGCATGTCTTTGGTCAAATTAAAAGGGATAAAGGCCACAGGGGACGGTGTAATCTTGCAATTAGGTAGCCTCGATCTGGTCGATGGCACGCCGGTAGTCGATATTAAACCCTACTTGCCCTTTGCAGAAAGCATTCCTGACGCCATCGGTGGCTTTGCCCAACAGGCACCCGATACTGCCATGCCAGTGCATTTTTCCCCCCTGGCAGAACAACAGCTAGCGCAGCACCAATCTGCTTACCCACATCTGCGCCGTTTTATCACTCAGGTGTTGAATCAGGACCCGCGCCCTGCATATCGAAAGGGGGAAGCCTCGCGTGACTATGCCGCGCTGCTGTTGGAATTCAACGTACGTTGGCGAGTGACAGCCTTGCATACCGAGGTACTCAGCCTTGAGCCAGCACCACGCTAAGAGCCTACCCCAGTCGACATTATTGGCGCAGCCAGTTTGGCCATGAACCCCATGTAAAAACCGGTGCGTACACCCTTTCAAGCGTAGCCGAGAGCAAAGACGGCACGTAAAACCCCCCTAATGGGATAAGCGCCAAGCTGAAATTAAATACGGTAAGGCAACCAGCGCACCGTAAAATTCATGCTGCTCTCTTTTGACGGAGTAAAGTCGCTGTTACACTAGGCCATTTTATCGTGTTTTAGGGCATGTGTTGCCCTTTACATCTCGTTTTGGGGCACATCGGTGCCCATTACTTTGCGTTCTGACGGAACTAAAACACCATGCGTACTAGCCAATATCTGCTCTCCACTCTAAAGGAGACGCCTGCCGACGCGGAAGTCATCAGCCATCAATTGATGCTGCGCGCTGGGATGATTCGCAAGCTGGCCTCCGGGTTATACACCTGGTTGCCGACCGGCTACCGAGTTCTGAAGAAAGTCGAAAACATCGTGCGTGAAGAGATGAACAGTGCCGGTGCTATCGAAATTTCCATGCCCGTGGTACAACCCGCCGATCTGTGGCAGGAAAGTGGCCGCTGGGAGCAGTATGGTCCGGAGCTGTTACGCTTTGTCGATCGCGGCGAACGTCCGTTTGTGCTGGGTCCGACGCATGAAGAAGTGATTACAGACCTGATTCGCAACGAACTCAGCTCCTATAAGCAGCTGCCGTTGAATCTGTTCCAGATCCAAACCAAATTCCGTGATGAAGTTCGCCCCCGTTTCGGTGTGATGCGTTCTCGCGAGTTCATCATGAAAGATGCCTACTCGTTCCACACCTCGCAGGAATCATTGCAGGTCACCTACGATGCAATGTACGACGCCTACAGCCGTGCATTTAGCCGCATGGGGTTGAACTTCCGCGCTGTTCAGGCAGACACGGGCTCCATCGGTGGCAGCGCATCACACGAATTTCAGGTGCTGGCGCAGAGCGGTGAAGACGATATCGTTTTCTCTACCGACTCCGAATACGCCGCCAATATCGAATTTGCCGAAGCCGTTGCGCCAACGCAGGGTCGTGCCGAAGCAAAAGAAGAGATGCGTTTGGTTGATACACCCAATGCAAAAACCATCGCCGAACTGGTTGAGCAATTTAATCTGCCCATCGAGAAAACCGTAAAAACACTGCTAGTTAAGGCAACAGAAGAGAGCGGCCATAAACTGATTGCCCTGCTGGTGCGCGGCGATCATGAGCTGAATGAAGTGAAAGCGGAAAAACTGGAAGGGGTCGCAAGCCCACTGACGTTCGCAACCGAGGCCGAGATTCGCGAGATTGTTGGTGCAGGCCCTGGCTCATTAGGTCCAGTCAATATGCCTATACCGGTAGTCATCGACCGAACCGTTGCTGCGATGAGTGATTTCGGCGCAGGAGCAAATCAGGACGGCAAACATTTCTTCGGGATCAACTGGGAGCGTGATGTTGCATTGCCACAGGTGGCGGATATTCGCAACGTGGTTGAAGGCGATGCCAGCCCAGACGGAAAAGGCACACTGTTAATCAAACGTGGTATTGAAGTAGGCCACATCTTCCAGTTAGGTAACAAATACTCTCAGGCGTTGCAAGCCAGCGTACAAGGTGAAGATGGCCGTAATCAGATCCTGACCATGGGTTGTTACGGTATCGGGGTCACTCGTGTGGTCGCTGCGGCCATTGAGCAAAACCATGATGAGCGTGGAATTATCTGGCATGACGCTATTGCCCCCTTCCAGGTGGCGATTCTGCCGATGAATATGCACAAATCTTTCCGCGTAAAAGAACTGGCAGAAGATATTTATCAGCAGTTGCGCGCCAAAGGTATCGATGTTCTGCTCGACGATCGTAAAGAACGTCCGGGTGTCATGTTCGCTGATATGGAATTGATTGGCGTGCCGCATACTATTGTCATTGGCGATCGCAACCTGGATAACGACGAGATCGAATATAAATATCGTCGTGACGGTGAGAAAAAAATGATTAAAGTCGGCGAAATCGTTGATTTCTTGCTGGCAAATACTGTGCGCTAATACGCGGAAATACGGCATGAAAAAAGGTGGGGTAAGCCCCACCTTTTTATTTGACTGATACTTTTTATTTGATGGATAACAGGGCTCAAAAAGCAAATGCTGTGATGAAATTTAACGTCCCGTTATTCACGGAACAGTTCTTCAATATCCAGCCCCTGTACCTGCAAAATTTCACGCAGACGGCGCAGCCCCTCCACCTGGATTTGGCGTACACGTTCGCGGGTTAAACCAATTTCCCGACCAACGTCTTCCAGCGTTGCCGCTTCATAGCCCAGCAGGCCAAAACGACGAGCCAGCACTTCACGCTGTTTAGCGTTCAATTCAAACAACCATTTAACGATATTTTGTTTCATATCGTTGTCTTGCGTGGTGTCTTCCGGCCCGTTGCTTTTTTCATCCGCCAGAATATCCAGCAGTGCTTTATCGGAATCCCCACCTAACGGTGTATCTACCGACGTTATACGCTCGTTCAAGCGTAGCATGCGGTTGACGTCGTCGACAGGTTTGTCGAGCTGCTCGGCAATCTCTTCTGCACTGGGCTCATGATCCAGCTTGTGCGAGAGTTCACGCGCAGTACGCAAATAAACGTTCAGTTCTTTGACTATATGGATAGGTAAACGAATGGTACGGGTTTGATTCATGATAGCCCGTTCAATCGTTTGGCGAATCCACCATGTGGCGTAAGTTGAAAAACGGAAACCCCTTTCAGGATCGAATTTTTCAACCGCTCGGATCAACCCAAGATTACCCTCTTCGATGAGATCCAATAGCGCCAAGCCGCGATTGTTGTAACGACGAGCGATTTTCACCACCAGCCGCAGGTTACTTTCAATCATACGGCGACGCGATGGAACATCACCGCGCAGCGCTCTTCGGGCAAAAAACACCTCTTCTTCTGCGGTCAGAAGCGGAGAGTAACCGATCTCTCCCAAATAGAGTTGGGTTGCATCCAGCACGCGCTGGGCTGCACTTTGTGACAACAACTCATCGTCGGATGCCTCATTATCCCCCGCCTCTTCCTCCGCTAACGCCTTTTCGTCAAAAACATCAAGTCCATTTTCCTCGAACTCGGCATCATCATGTAACTCGTTAACTTTCAGCGTGCTTTGGCTCATAAGTGGCTCCTACCCGTGATCCCATGGCAGAATACCGAAATACTCTGCCCGATTTATCGCTGCGGAAGGTAACGCAGCGGGTTTACGGATTTCCCCTTGTAACGAATTTCAAAATGCAAGCGTACTGAACTGGTTCCGGTGCTACCCATGGTAGCTATCTGTTGACCCGCCTTGACCTCTTGTTGTTCCCGGACCAGCATTGTGTCGTTATGGGCATAGGCGCTCAGGTAATCATCGTCGTGTTTGATGATGATAAGATTACCGTACCCGCGTAATGCGTTGCCGGCATACACGACACGCCCAGAGGCGGTCGCAATTATCGGTTGCCCACGAGAGCCAGCGATATCAATCCCTTTGTTTCCCCCCTCCGATGCAGAGAAACTATCTATGACTTTCCCCTCAGTAGGCCAACGCCAACTGCCGACAGCAGGAGCACTGCTTTCAACAGCCGCGGGGGCAGTCACTGGAGCCGTCACGGCAGCCCCGGTGGCAGGCAACATCTTACCTACATTCTGTTTACCCGAATTTCCAGAATACGCATTAGTTGACTGAGAATCAACCTGCGTTGTTTGAATTTGCGTCATTGACGGCGGCTGGGGCACGCCACCACGCGTGGCATCGGAGGGGGCCAGCATACCGCCACTGCTGCTTGTGCCGCCTGCCAGCATACGTCCGCCTCCGGTAGAGCCCGTGCTCGCTGGTGCCGAAGAACCATCACTCACTTGAAGCACCTGCCCGACATTCAGGCTATACGGCTCAGGCACATTGTTGCGCTGAGCCAACTCGCGATAATCACTGCCCGTTATCCAAGCGATGTAGAACAGGGTATCACCACGTTTCACCGTATAGGTGCTACCACCGTAGCTACCTTTAGGAATGGCGGTATAGCTACGGTTGTAGACGATACGCCCATCACGAGTGGTAATAGGCGCATCGCCGGAAGAAGATATGTTAGAGGTCGGAGACGATATCATCCCACCGCGGCTATTATTATTCCCCTGACCACCGACGCTGCTGATCGGAGCAGGTTTGCTGTCATTATTGGAACACCCCGCCAACCCCAAAATAATTGCCGTGCACGCCGCGATCTGACGCAGTGTTCTCGTTTGGCTTCCCATGCGCCTTGCTCCCCTATAACCGTAATACTCAATCAATATACCCATAATGCTTCACGTTGTAGGAGCATTGCCTGAACTCACTACTCGCCCCACCCCAGGGCAACCTCTCACGAGGCCGCCGCACACGGCGTTCAAACCTGTTCCAGACAGACTTGCTACCCGAATAACTTAACTGGGTGGGCTTATCAGGACTCACTCACTAGCCAACTTCCTGAAACGCGAATTGTTTAGGGTATACATTAATGAAACCGCTCAAAGATAGTCCTGTCATCACGGTACTGAAACTTATCCAATGCTAGCAATATCAACGCGTTCTCACTATGACAGGGTTGTATTGAAATAAGTTCTATTGAAATAAATCATAAATTACTGACACCCGTGCAACGTGTTTGCAAAGGTATCAGGCCAGTTCGCCTTTGACCAGTGGAACAAATTTAACCGTTTCGATAGTGTGAACCACAAATTCACCGCCCTGGCGCTGTATTCGTTGCAGTGTCTGCGACTGTTCTCCCACTGGGAGCACCATAATGCCGCCTTCATCTAATTGTGCCATCAGCGCATTCGGAATTTCAGGTGCTGCCGCCGTCACGATAATGGCATCAAAGGGGCCTCGCGATGGCCAGCCCTGCCAGCCATCGCCGTGCCGGGTGGCCACATTGTGCAGATCCAACTGTTTCAGCCGCCGTTTAGCCTGCCATTGCAGCCCTTTAATACGTTCAACGGAAAAAACATGCTTTACTAAATGCGCCAAAACTGCCGTTTGGTAACCAGAACCGGTACCAATTTCCAGCACACGAGAAGCAGGGGTCAACTGCAGGAGTTCCGTCATGCGGGCAACCATATAAGGTTGAGAGATGGTTTGACCGGAACCTATTGGCAGTGCAGTATTTTCATAAGCTTTATGTTCAAAAGCCTCATCGACAAAACGCTCACGCGGCACATCCTCGATAGCCTTAAGCAATCGCTCGTCCTGAATGCCCTGCTGACGCAACAGAGCCAGCATCGTTTGCATGCGCTTGTTCACCATGTCCCGTCTGCCTCAGTCGTGATTAACGTCTTCATGCCTTTACTCAATAACGATAATTCACCGCCGTGAATTCGTATCCTGATATAGGTACGACATCTCAATCAGCGATATCCATGTGCTCTGAAAGCGTAATGACTTCACGCACTACGCTAGTAGCAAAACTGCCCGCTGGTAGCCAGAAATCCAGCGTAACCGTGGCATCATCCAGCCAAGACCAACGCATCTGCTGTGGGTAAAGCAGTACAGCACGCCGCGCTATCTCAACGCGTTCACGGCGCAGCAGCCCAAGCAGCGTCTCTTGCCCTACCAGACAGCGTTGTTCGAACGCCAAAGCCTCACCCTGAGTGCCTGATTCTCCATCACCCGGCAACGGTGCCGTCACACAGAGCTCACGCTTATCAACGCGAGTTTGAAGATCCGCCCGTTCATCTTCATTTGCCACAAACCAGCTACCGCGCCCGGCGAGTTGCAGCGCATCCCCCGTCAGCACCTGGGTTGCCAAACCCTGGCTCAAACGTTGGCTTACGATGAGATTAAACAGCGCACTACGGCTGGCAGACAAATAGAAGCTGCGTTTGTTGCGTTCTTTAACGCGAATCTCATCTCTGGCCCAGCGCGCAGCCTGAATCAAGTTGTTACCACCACGGCCAAAACGCTGGCTGCCAAAATAGTTTGGCACGCCCTGTGCGGCGATAACAGATAAACGCGCCTCTACAACATCACGATCGCTAATATCACGCAGCGTCAGCGTAAACTGATTGCCACGCAGCGTGCCAATGCGCAATTTGCGTCGATGGCGAGCACTGCTAAGGATTTCACATCCTTCGAGCGCAAAGGCAGAGAAATCTGGCGTTGTTTTTCCCGGAAGATGCAGGCAAAACCACTGCTCCGTCACCGCATGCCTGTCTTTGAGGCCAGCATAACTCACCGCACGGGCGGGAATACGGGCGAACTTTGCCAAAGCTTCCGCAACAAACGGGGTGTTGCAGCCACGTTTACGTACCTGTACCAGTACATGTTCACCGTCACCATCCGGTGCAAACCCCAGATCTTCCACCACAAGAAAATCATCAGCTGTCGCTTTGAGGGTCCCTGTTGCCAGCGGTTTGCCATGGAACCATGTCAGGTTATCCATGCTGAGCGTAGCGGGCTCTTGCTGTATTACCATGCGACAACTTCACTCCGCTCATCCTTAACCAGCAAGGCAACCGCTTCACAAGCGATACCTTCTCCGCGCCCCGTAAACCCAAGTTGCTCAGTCGTGGTCGCTTTTACGTTGACATCATCCATATGGCAGAGAAGGTCTTCCGCCAGATTAACCCGCATCTGTGGAATATGCGGCGCCATTTTCGGCGCTTGAGCGATGATGGTGACATCCAGATTCCCCAGCCGATAGCCTTTGTTTTGAATGCGTTGCCACGCTTGACGTAGCAGTTCACGACTATCTGCGCCTTTGTAGGCGGGATCAGTGTCGGGAAACAGTTTACCAATATCGCCTAATGCCGCAGCCCCCAGTAGCGCATCAGTTACCGCATGCAGCAATACATCGCCATCAGAATGCGCCAACAGTCCCTGAGGGTAAGGAATACGAACCCCGCCGATCACCAATGGGCCTTCGCCGCCCAGTTTATGGACATCAAAACCGTGACCAATACGCATGGGGTTATTCTCCTTGATTATCGAATGGTTGTGAAACATGAGGTCTATACCCGTCATACTCCAACTTGCAGGTACGTTGGCTGCAACTCGAATTATTTAGGGTATGTAATAAGCACATCACACGTTTGGATGTGCCAATCGAGCCAGGTAGAACTCAGCCAGCGCCAAATCCTCAGGACGTGTCACCTTAATATTATCAGCGCGTCCTGACACGATCTGCGGATGATAACCGCAATATTCCAGCGCCGATGCCTCATCGGTCACGACAGCGCCTTGTTGTAACGCGCGTTCCAGACAATCTTGCAATAATACCCGAGGAAACAGTTGTGGCGTCAAGGCGTGCCAAAGATCGCGACGATCAACCGTGTGCTCAATCGCCTCCCCTTGGCTGCGCTTCATGGTATCCCGCACGGGTGCAGCAAGAATGCCGCCCACGTCGTAATGCCGGATAAGCTGTAACAAGCGATCGAGATCCTGAATATGCAAACACGGACGCGCAGCGTCATGCACCAGCACCCAGGGCGCATCACTTACCGCGCGCAAGCCGGCCAGCACCGAATCAGCTCGCTGTTTGCCTCCGAACACCACACTCACGCGTGGGTCCAGTGCCAGCGGCAAGGAATCAAAGCGCCAGTCGTCGGGGCTAATCACCACCACGGCACGCTGTATGTGCGGGTGCTGAAACAACGCAGCCAGCGTGTGTTCCAGCAGCGTTTTACCATGAAGGGTGAGATATTGTTTTGGGCAGTCGCACTCCATTCTGCTGCCGCTTCCGGCGGCAGGCAGGACGGCGACAACCTCAGGCAAGGACACCAGCGGTTCAGACATAAGTTAACGTGACGTCATAGGGGTGGAAGACGGCAGGGAGCTAGACGCGCCAGAATTTGCATATGAAGGCGCTGTCGCCGCACGGCGACCAGATTGATCCGGCACCAGACGGTAGAAGCTCTCACCCGGTTTGATCATGCCCAGTTCATTGCGTGCGCGCTCTTCAATGGCCTCCTGTCCGCCATTGAGATCGTCAATTTCCGCAAACAACTGTTCGTTTCGGGCCTTGAGCTTGCCGTTGTTGCCCTGTTGGACAGCCACGTCGTCTTTAACCCGAACATAGTCATGAATACCATTTTTACCCAGCCACAGCGAATATTGCAGCCAACCGAGCAAAATCAATAATAACAGCGTTAGTTTTCCCATCCCGCCCCCTGAAAAACCGCCTAATCATCCCATAACTTTGCCTTCGACTCCATATTATCAAGGTGGATTAACACACCTGAACACTGATTACCTTGTTCCAGAAGGATAATCCAATGCGTGCGTTATGATTATAAAGCGAGGGAATAAGCAAGAAGACCGGTATTATCATGCGAGACATTAGTCACATTTTTTAAAGGTCAGTAACAGATACACCCTAAAAAACGCATGTCGCCAATACACATGCCACTTGAAGTATGAAGGGATATAGCGGTGCTTTTACACCGCGCATCACCAACCGGTGATCAGTGAAAATACCAACCAAAACAGACAGACAATCACTGCGCCGCTGCACAACACCATCAGCGTCATGTTACCTTTAAAGGTAACACTGAAAAAAACCCCTATCAGCACCGATGCGGGCATCAGTGCAAGGAAAAATGGCCAGGTGTAGAGCATAAAGAACAGCGTGGTACTCGAGCCATAGACCCAAATTGGCACCACAAACGCCAACCAGTAGAAAGAAAAACCGGCGATGGCCCCCATAAACGGGTAAGTGCGTTCATCTTCACGCACCCGAGGCCGTTTACTTACAGATAACTGCGTTACGTTCTGCATAGTCTACCCTGCAACACTCCGCCTCAACGCAAAATGCGATGACACCTGACAGAGCAAATCAGACTTTGATAATAGCTCGACTGTGCAGCAGATCTAATAACTGAGCGGTCAAATTTGTTACCAATTGTTCGCCTTCCAATCGCAGATCGGGCGCTTGTGGCGGCTCATACACGGCATCGATACCCGTAAAGTTGGTCAGCGTTCCAGCGCGCGCTTTCTTATACAATCCTTTAGGATCGCGCGCTTCGCACACTGCCAACGGTGTATCGACAAACACTTCGATAAACTTTCCTTCCGGCACCAATTCACGCACCATCTGGCGTTCTGCTCGGTGGGGGGAGATAAATGCCGTCAGCACCACCAGCCCCGCATCCACCATCAGGCTGGCGACTTCCCCTACACGGCGAATATTTTCGCGCCTGTCAACATCGGAAAATCCCAAGTCACGGCATAATCCGTGGCGCACATTATCCCCATCCAGCAGGTAGGTACTGACGCCGAGTTGGTGTAAGCGTTGCTCAAGTTGCCCGGCCAGGGTGGATTTCCCCGATCCTGACAGGCCGGTGAACCAGATGATGGCCCCTTGATGACGGTGCAATTGCTCCCGATCGCTACGTGCCACCGGGTGATCGTGCCAAACAATATTGTCATCAAGGTTACCCTCAATGGCGTGATGTTTCTCTTCTGGAGACAACGCCATACTACTTCCCTCCCAGCAGATCGCGTGCACCCCAATGCGGGAAATGGCGGCGCACCAATGCATTCAGCTCCAACTCAAATGCACTGTAAGCGGAAGGCTCCTGCGTCACCTGCACAATCGGCTCACGCACCAATCCGGCGCCGACAGTCACATTACTCAGTCTGTCGATAAAAATCATGGCGCCCGTGGTGACATTTTGCTGATAGGGCTCCAGCAGCAGCGGTTCATCAAAGGTCAAATCCACCAGGCCGATACCGTTCAACGGCAAGTTTTCTGTGACGCGCTGCGTCAGCGAATTGATCTCGACTTGATACTGAATGTTGTCTACCCGAGCACGGGTTTTCTTACCCGCGACTTTGATGTCATAGCTATGTCCCGGCACCAGTGGTTGCTCCGCCATCCACACCACATCAACCTGCGCATGCTGTACCGCACGCAAATCATCCGCCTCCGGCACCAACAGATCGCCACGGCTGATATCCACTTCATCTGCCAGTACCAGCGTGATCGCTTCTCCAGCATGTGCCTGTTGCAGATCGCCATCAAAGGTAACGATGCGCGCCACGGTAGACGTCACGCCGGACGGCAACACCTTCACACGTTGCCCAACCTGCACTACGCCGGAAGCCAGCGTTCCAGCATAACCACGAAAATCCAGGTTGGGGCGGTTAACATACTGCACCGGGAAACGCATAGGCTGCGTATCACTCTGCCGCGTAACGTCGACTGTTTCCAACACGTCCAGCAGCGTCGGGCCGCTGTACCAAGGCATAGTTGTGCTCGGCGTTGCCACGTTATCCCCATCCAGTGCGGAGATAGGCACGAAAGTCACCTGCAATGATGACGGCAGTTGCTGAGCGAAATCGAGGTAATCCTGCTTAAACTGCTCAAATACTGTTTGCTGATAACCCACCAGATCCATTTTATTCACCGCCACCACCAGATGGCGAATGCCCAGCAGCGTGGCAATAAAGCTATGACGACGGGTTTGATCCAGCACGCCTTTGCGCGCATCAATCAGCAGAATCGCCAGATCGCACGTCGAGGCGCCGGTCGCCATGTTACGGGTGTACTGCTCATGACCGGGGGTATCGGCAATAATGAACTTACGTCTCTCCGTGGAGAAATAACGGTAGGCCACATCGATGGTAATGCCCTGCTCACGCTCAGCCTGCAAACCATCCACCAGCAACGCCAGATCCAGCTTCTCCCCTTGCGTCCCTAACCGCTTGCTATCGTTGTGTAATGTGGAAAGCTGATCTTCGTAAATCTGACGAGTGTCGTGCAGCAAACGGCCTATCAAGGTACTTTTACCGTCATCCACGCTGCCGCAGGTCAGAAAACGCAGTAAACTTTTGTGCTGCTGCGCGTGCAAATAGGCTTCAACCCCACCCTGATCGGCAATCTGTTGTGCAATGCTTTGATTCATTTGACGATTCCTTAAAAATACCCTTGACGCTTTTTCAGTTCCATCGAACCGGCCTGATCCCGGTCAATGACGCGCCCTTGCCGTTCGCTGGTAGTCGATATCAGCATCTCTTCAATGATTTCCGGCAGCGTCTGCGCGTGCGATTCCACTGCGCCGGTCAACGGCCAACAGCCGAGGGTACGGAAGCGAACCATGCGCTGTTCGACAACTTCGCCCGGTTGCAGATCGATACGATCGTCATCCACCATCAACAGCATGCCGTCACGTTCCAGTACCGGACGCGGGGCAGCCAGGTAAAGTGGCACGATATCGATATTTTCCAGATAGATGTATTGCCAGATATCCAGCTCCGTCCAGTTGGAGAGTGGAAACACGCGAATGCTTTCACCCTTGTTAATCTGGCCGTTATAGTTATGCCACAGCTCCGGGCGCTGATTTTTTGGATCCCAGCGATGAAAACGGTCGCGAAAGGAGTAAATACGCTCTTTGGCACGCGATTTCTCTTCATCACGCCGCGCACCGCCGAAGGCCGCATCAAAACCGTACTTATCCAATGCCTGCTTCAACCCTTCGGTTTTCATGATGTCGGTATGCTTTGCGCTGCCGTGTACAAACGGGTTAATCCCCAACGCTTCACCCTGGGGGTTACGGTGCACCAGCAGTTCGCAACCATAGGCTTTGGCTGTGCGATCGCGGAAGGTGTACATCTCGCGAAACTTCCACCCGGTATCCACATGCAGCAGCGGAAACGGCAAGGTGCCGGGATAGAACGCTTTGCGCGCCAGATGCAGCATGACGGAAGAATCTTTGCCGATGGAGTACATCATCACCGGATTACTGAATTCTGCCGCCACTTCGCGAATAATATGTATGCTTTCCGCTTCAAGCTGTCGCAGATGCGTCAGTCGTTTCTCGTCCATAACCCTTCCTCAAGCCAAATTCACGAGCGCAGAACGTCCGGTTTGCCCGGTCTCCTGCGTCTGTAGACCAAACCAGGCGAGCTGATGGTGCAATGCAACCACCTCGCCAATCACCAATAATGCTGGCGTCGGAGCCTGATGCGCCAAGTTCTCCAACTGCGCCAGCGTACCAATATTCACGGATTGATCCGGCCGCGTGCCTCGGCTGATCACCGCCACCGGCGTATCCGGCGCACGACCATGGGCAATCAGTTGCTGGCTAATTTCCGCCGCTTTCACCGTTCCCATATAGATTGCTAACGTCTGGCGTCCACGCGCCAGCGTGGACCAATCGAGCGCTTCACCGTCTGGCCGACAGTGCCCAGTAATAAACAGCACGCTTTGCGCGTAATCGCGGTGCGTTAGCGGAATACCGGCATACGCGGTGACACCCGCTGCCGCCGTGATCCCCGGTACGATTTGGAAAGGAACCCCTGCTTTTGCCAGGTATTGTACTTCCTCACCGCCGCGCCCGAAGATGAACGGGTCGCCCCCTTTCAGGCGCACCACACGTTTACCGCTTGATGCCAGCGTAAACAGCAGGCGGTTAATCTCTCCCTGCGGCAATGAATGCGCGGAAGCACGCTTACCGACGCAAATTTTCTCCGCATCACGACGCACCAGTTCCAACACTTCCGGGCTCACCAGATGGTCATAAAGCACCACATCTGCCAGTTGAATCAGTTGTAAGCCACGCAAGGTCAGCAAACCGGCATCCCCCGGCCCAGCCCCCACCAGTGCCACATCACCCAACACCCGTTGCGGTTGATCAAGCTGCTGGCGCAGCGTTTCCTCGGCCACAGTCTGTTGCCCTGCGGCAATCTGGTCGGCAAAAGGGCTATTAAACAGCCGCTCCCAAAATTGACGACGCGCGCGCATGGAGTGCAGCCGATCTTTGACACGATCGCGCCATTCGCCCGCCACTCGGGCCATATCACCCAAGCTGGCTGGCAGCAACGCTTCCAGTTTTTCGCGCAGCAAACGCGCCAAAACCGGCGCCTGTCCACCAGACGAAATCGCCACCACTAACGGCGAGCGATCGACAATAGACGGAAAAATAAACGAGCATTTGGGCTGGTCATCCACCACGTTAACCAAGCGATAACGCTGCTGCGCGGCTTCAGACACAGCAGCGTTCAATGCAACATCATCGGTAGCGGCGATCACCAGAAAAACCTTATCCACCTGTTCTGGAGAGAATTCCTGTGCCAGCCAGCGCAACTGACCTGCGTTCTGCTTTGCCAATAGCGGCTCTGTCAAGGATTTGGCTACCACATGCACGTCGGCGCCCGCACGCAATAACAATTCAATCTTGCGCGTTGCTACCTCACCGCCGCCGACAACCAACACTACACGCTGCTTCACGTCAGCGAACAAAGGGAGATAGTTCACAATCGCCTTAACAAAGTTAAAAATTTGATAAGTGGACTATACGGTGCTCTAGGAAGGGTTATGAAATGCCGAATTGGAATGATAAGTTCCGTAATGGAATAACAGCGGGGAGGAAAACGCAGTGTAGTGCTTATCGATTGATTTATTTAACATTATTAAAACAGCATCAGGCACACTGTGAGTAAATACCTTCGCTGTGAGAAAAAATTTCAGGTTGAGGGATTATGCGCTCATCCCAGTCAGGTCGGTCATCGCTGACCGACCTAAGGTGCCACTCATGCTTGGGCTGAAGTGTCCAAAACAACCTCGTTTGTCACCTCATCTGGCACCGTTTCAACCACCGTCGCCTGCACCTCAGTCTCTGGCATCTGTACGCGTACCGAGATGAACGTATCATGCGGGATGTCTATCGGGTCACCGTTTGCATAGCCCTCTATCTCATTACGCGCAAAACCGGGAGCCTCTGGATGGGGTCGGTGATAAGTCCGAATAACGATAGAGCCATCCGGGTTTATCTTCTCGCTTCCCTCATCGCCGCCATAATCCACCCACAGACGAGGCAGCTTATTGCGGCACATCGGCACATCGATACCGCCCTCATCACCGCCCCAGGCGCGATCCGCATTCAGGCCCAAACAGCCGGAAATACGATACACGCCTTCGCTCACGCGTTCGGTGGTGATGCCTTCGGCCTCGCTGGTGAGCTCGCTGGTGCCGTCAGCAAAGAGTTTTACGACAGGGGATGCGGTTTTCCAGAAGCCGTTTGAGTCGGCTACGGCGTTAATCCCACTGATAACGGCGTTATAAATACCAGTACCTGATGATGGATATGAAAATCTAATTGCTTGTTGATTCGTTGATTGACCGCTAGCAGATCTCCTGATGAAATCAAAAGTATTAGCTCCGTATTGGACGTCTACAACCCTACCTACCTCACCAGCGGTATTTGAAGTGTTTTCAAATACTAAACGTGGATTTGGTTTAGATATAGTCACGTCTTGGCTAAACGTTTTTGCACCAGAAAACGTCTCTGCACGCTGCAAAGTCGCCAAATTATAGTTATTCCACCTAAAGACGGATGCCATTATATCAAGCGCACCGGCACCTACTGTGGATGAACCACCCGTTGCAATAATTCTGGCATCATAGTCGTTATCATTCCCTGATGAATGAAAATCAATAAATGATGATGATGAGCCATCTACTCGACCAATCTCTAAGCCAGTATTACCAGAACCAGCTCTAATTGATACCGACTGAAATATCTTACTGCCATCAATGTATTGCCCTGGACCGCTAAGCGCTATCTCATTCCAATAGAATGTTGTTGCATTCATGGTTCTTAAAAACCACGCTTTTGATGACGTAATGTTTGTGACCAGGAAGATCCCTATGTTTTGGTCAGCGTTATGCCTACTTATCACGGTGTAACTGTAACTATCATCGGCAGCAAAATTACTGGTTGGCAAATAAGCGGGGTCGGAGCCACTCAGTTGTGACGCAACCAAAACCACCTGACCATGTACAGCCGCAAGAATTTGCCCGACTGTGGCGCTGGTCAGAATTATTCGATCAGTCATGGTTCTCTTGCCAATCTGAGTTACCGAGTCCTCAAGGCCTCCGTTAAAGGTCTTTTTGCCTGTGATGGTTTGAGCGGACACATCGTTGATTAGCTGCGTCCAGCCCTGCCAGACTCCCGACGCCTTCCGCCGTAACCTCAGAAAATCCTGGCCTGCGTCAAGAGCTAGTTCAGCGCCCCAATTGGCATTGGAGCCGAAGAAAATGCCGTAACCCGCTATCGTGGTTGGCGCGCCCGTCGTATTTGCGGCATAGCTAAAGAAACCATTTCGCGTTGCATCATTCAGATTACCGATGCCGTAGGCCGTCTCCTGAGCCCCCAAGCCAAAGGCCTCGTTGATGAGCATCGCTCCAGCTGCTGTATCTACTTTGCTCGACTGTTTTACAAGGTTTTGGTCCGTCCAAAATTCATAGGTTCTGGTTGTCGTACCGCCGTTATTACCGGCAACAGCCCTCACTCCCGAACCAGTTACACCACCAAATCCTATGGTCAGCGCGGCATATGTATCACCGGCCCGGAGCAATACACCAGGACTGTATTGTTTGGAGTAAGCAGTGGCAGTGTCGTTTCTAAAAATCCTGCTGCGATTTCCTAGTGTTCTTACCCAGGTAAGAAAATCGGCATCATTCATCTGAAGTGTTTGCCCCACGCCTCCCCATCCCCAGCCGCCGTTCAACATTAGAACGCCAGGGGTTGGGTCATATGCATCTGCCTGTTTGGTACCGGTCACCTTCCCATCCAGAGCAGTATCCCAGGCCTTCTGCGAGCGAACGGTAACGCTCTGACCGTCCGGCGTGGTCAGCGTAACATTTCCCGTTCCGGTTAATATCTGCTGCCAACCTGATAGCTGTTGCTGGTAATAAGCAAGCGTTGAAGCAAATTCATGCGCAAACTGCTCAATAGAAACAGCCGGTGAAGTTGGAATAGCATAGGCTTTGCCCGTGCCCGTTGCGCCAGTATATGCAGATACCAGCGTTAATTGTGTATCGGATTGCACAGACTCAATTTCATAAACCTGAACAGTGCCAGCAGCGGGCAATAATAACATCCGTCCTGCTGATACACCGTTTAATGAATTAGTGAATTGTGTTCCTGTGCCCGTAATGATTTTGCTGCCGTTAGTGGCAGCGATAGTTCCGATTTTGTACCAAGACATATTTTTTTCCACGTAAAAAAACCGCAATACCCGGCTTATAGTGTTTAGATTGTGAACGCCGCTAAATCGATACGATGATAATGTACTTTAATAAATATACGCGGCAGTCATGTTTGAACGGACACACTATCAATTGTATACATCCGTGTAGATAAAGTGCGTTTGATTCAGGTAAGAGAATCCACCCGGACCTGACGCGCCCCCGGCGATCTGCAATCGATAGTTAATAAGTTTGTTGCCTGATGCACAAAAGTAGTAATTGAATATATCGAAACCACCAATTTGAGTGTTGGGACCGGTTGTTTGACCTGAGAACCTGGGCGTTATAGCCACGGGGCGACCCATATCAATGATTGAGTTTGTTGATATATCAATATTTACTTGGTGCATTTCCAGCGGAAGCATATCAGCAGAATAAATGAGATCGCCCACCGCGTTGAACATGTATATTCCATACCCTCCCCTTCTGACGGCCATATTTCCAAATGCATATACCGTAGCTTGAGAAACTCCTATGCTGCGCTCCACCGTCAAGCAGTGAGACCCGTTTCTCACCTCCGGTATGTATCTAACTAGGCCGTCTGTGTTATGCGAAACGAAGAATATAACTTCTTTCTCACCTGGTATGTCGGTTGAGAAAACTGTACCCGGCGATGTGGAAATGACACCTTTGTTTATCAGATTCAGGGGAGTGAAATCAGGACTTAGCCATAAACTCCCATCCTCTTTCAATATCTGCATCCCGTAAGTCATCACTGCCCCCAATAGAAATAAATCGGCCCGCCCCGGTTCCGACTCCAACTTACTGCCCCCCCTGACACGTAGAACTGAGCCCCCCCCGTTGATCCCGAAAGAATGGACACAGATGACTCCATGTATCTCAGAGTCTTTCCCTGTGGCGGGGTGCCAAAGTTGCGGCTTCCGCTCTCCCCTGTTGCAGCCTCGATGAAGAATGAGGGAGATAATAAACCTGTAATATCAACGCCACTGGCACTGAAAATTCTAATACCGTAGGCCACAGTTGATATCCTTGTATTCATTAGGCTTAAGCCAGCCAGATCCGACGAAATTTATGTGCTGCCCCTTTTGTGGGTGAACATCCATCTGCCCAAAACGGTTAATTCGTATTTTATCCACCCTTAATTTGTAGATCCCATTAATTGGGAACGTGTGGAGCGAGTAAGCTACCTCACACTCTTTATTCGTAACCACGCCACCATCTAAAGAACATCCAGACAAGCTAATACTCACCAATAAGCACACGACGAATATTGTTCGCATCGTAAACCTCTATTTTTTTGTTAGATTGTGACATGCGCCCTCCACCAGAAGTCGCACCGTTATTTTCAATCTGCCCTGTGGTGAAATTGAAATAAAGCCCTCGTTGACCGGCAATATAGTTATCGGACTGTAAACTATCAGTTAGCTTTGCTCGTGTTATCGTTGCATCACCAATAACAGCAGAGTTGATAATCACCTGATTGCCCTGCGTGGTGAATATTAATTGCGGATTTCCCCCAGCCGCATTCATGATCGAGAATCGGTCTTGCAGGAATATGGTATTCGACTGCATTCCCTGATCCGTGTCCTCAATGCTCTGCGTCATACCCGCCACATATTGCCGCCCATTTGCATCAACTTTGATGCGCAGTGTGCGATAGGCCGACAACTTTGCATCTGTGCCATTCACAATGCTGCTGATATCGCTGATTTCCGTTGTGACGCCATTAACCGTTGCGGTTAACTGGCTGATTTGCGTTCCCTGAGCAGTAATGGCATTACCCTGCTGTGTGACCGTTGTGGAAACAGCATTAACGCTTTGTACTGCACTGTTCGCCGTAGATTGTGCAGCCGCAGCTGCACTCGCTGCTGCATTCGCCGCCACCTGCGCATCAGTTGCGGCTTTATCCGTAGCAACCTGCCATGCCGTACCGTTCCAGCGCATCGGCGTGTTGGCGTTGTTCGCTGTGTTCATCCACAAGTTCTGTGCCAGCCGTTTATCTGCACCAGGTGTGGTTGCAGACCAGATAATCTCCCCTTTGTTTCCTGCCGCTGTTGCCGCTGCATTTGCCGCGCTTTGGGCTGCAGTCGCCGCTGACTGAGCATTATCCGCAGTTTGCTGGGTTGTACCGACAGACGCGGTGATCTGTGTTATCTGCGTCCCCTGCGATGTGATGGTGTTGCCCTGCTGCGTAACCTTTGTATCCAGTGCAGAAACGGCATTTGCAGCACCGGTGGCTGTAGACTGCGCAGCATTTGCCGCTGACTGAGCATTGTCGGCAGTTTGCTGGGCTGTACCGACCGATGAACTAAGCTGAGTAATAGCACTACTTTGGGATTCAAGCTGATCACCTTGCTGTGATACTTTGGTTTCCAGCCCGCCAACCGCTGTAGAAATCCCCTCAATCTCACCCTGCGCATCTGTCATCTGACTATTTAGCATGGATATTTGCTGAGATGTGGTTGAATCCAGCGTTGCCACCGTCTGCTGTAACTGCGTCAGATTGCTGTTAGTTGTGCCTATACTTGACTGCATTTCCAGCATCGCAATCGTTCTAGCTTCGACCTCATTTGCAATAACAACACGCGTTTCTGTTATTTCTGCCGCCCTGTCGCCGTTCTGCGCACGCCAGCGCCGTGTTTCAGCATCATTAGCCAGGCTGTTTTGTATAATGGCTTTTGCCTGCTCAATACTGTTCAGCATGCCGTCAGCAATCTTGCCCGCCTGATCAGAAAGTTGCTGAGTGTTTACCTCGATCCCACCAACCAGAGATTTCCAGGCATCGGTTTCAACGATTTCCCCAACAATAACGTCTGTAATATCACTCACGTCCGTGCTGGATTCCCCGCGTATCCAGTTCGTCCACGGTCCCTGATTGCCGGACCGGTCAACAATACGGGCACGGTAGAAGAACTCCTGGCCTACACTGAGCCCCATTTGCTGATAGGTGCGCGTGGGGTAAGCCACATCAGCCAGTAGCAACGCATTCTGGCCGTCGCTCGTCGGGGAATATTGAATCTCAGTTTTTAGGGTATCGCCTGTGTCAGCGGGGAAACTCCAGTCAAGCTGGATGCCAAAAACGAGCGGCGTTGTGATGAAGCTGGCCAGCGCAGGCGGGTTATCCGCTTTGCCTGTAAGCGTGGTTTCCTGCGCGTTGGCCCACAGGCTGGAAATCTCCGTGGCATTGATGGCGCGCACGCGCGCTTGGTAACGTCCGGCATAAATACCCGGCACCTCAACGCTTTGTGCCGAGGTGCGTGCCGCACTGATCCAATTGCCGTTATCACGCCGCCATTGAATTTCATAGGCAATGGCGCTGTCCGCTTTATCCCAGGTAATGCGCAGAGTAGTGATATTGATACCTTGCTCAATGCGGTTATCACCACTGATAACCACATTGGTGGGTGCAGGCTGTACCGAAGGCGGAACCTGGCTTATTGGGCGAGATTCAATGCGTGCGCCGGTATCGATTTTGGCGAATTTATCAGGATCAAATTCGATGGCCGTGATGTCAAATGAGGCGCTATCCTCCCCCTCTTTCACACCAATGACGCGATACAATTGCAGCGCCAAATCATTAGCATCTACCGCCCACACCGACTCCGGCACGGGCGTTTCGCTATACGCCGTAGTAACGGTAACAACCTTGTCGTTCACCGCCTCAATGGTGCGTCCTTCTGCTTTCCCACTCGGCAGGTTGAGAATCAGGCGTTCACCGATTGCCGCAGAAGAAACACGGTCAAGCGTGATGTTACGTCCGTCAACCACACTGATACGCCCACCTAATGGACGCCCGGCCAGCAATGTATCAGCGATACCAACAATAGTGCCGGGAATCGGAATATCACCGTCCAGCCCCATGGTGTAAGAAACGGTGCGATCGGCATCGTTGGTATGCAAAATCCATTTACCGCGCCGGATAGCTTCCGTCTGGCGCGTACAGCCAATCGCGGTCACATCCGCCTGTTTAATGCCGTAGCGTCGCACCAGCTTGTTATCCGAAACGGCTTCCACTGCATCTTGATAAGCGTTATCAGGATCGGACCACGCCACCATCGCCGTGCTGTAGTGTGTCTTGCTACTGGCGTTACTGTAGGTAAAGCGCCCGTCGCGCACATTGGCACGGGTTACCACGTAATCCATATCACGCGGCATATCGGACAACACGTTCATCTGACTGTTTGCCCAAAACGAAGAACCGCGAAAGATCGCCGCCAGATCGTTCAGTACCGTCCATGCATCCTCTTGCGATTGAATGTACACATCGCACAAAAAACGGGGTTCCGTTCCGCTGCCGCCATGACCATCCGGCACAAGCTGATCGCAGTACTGGGCAATCTGGTACAGCGTCCATTTCGACAACACCAGATTGGTGGCTTTGATCCGCTCCCCAAGGCCAAAACGTTCCGAAAGCTGAATATCGTAGTAAACCCAAGCTGGGTTGTTGGAGAACGCCCACTTGAAAGTGCCATCCCAACTGCCCGAGTAGCGACGAGTCTGTGCATCATAGTTGGTGGGCACACGGATAATACGCCCATCCGGCTCGCAAGAGATGACCGGAATATTCTGGAACTGCTGCGCGTCAAACTGCATCAGCAACAGCGCCGTTTCCGGATAGCGCAGCTTGGCATCGATCACTTCGGTAATGGCTTCTATCGCCATCTTGTCGGCAATACGATTACTGGTGGAATTGGGCGTAATGCGGCGTACGCGAATCTGCCAGCCGGTTGATGCGCTGGGCAAATCGATACGGTGGCTGCGCTCATATTGTGTGGTGGTTTTACCGTCAATCGCCGTTTTCAGCACTTCACGATAGCTGCCGCCATCCGTTGCAATATCAATGGCATATTCAATACGGTAGCCGCCCGCATCACCATTATCATACTGCTGTTGCAGCGCTGCCCATGAGAAGCGTATCCGCACCGCTGAGAGATGAATGTTGGTCAGCGAACGTATCCACGGCGTTTTACTGGTGAGCTCGCTACTTACCGTAATATCGTTTTCTACACCAGGAAAGCCTGGGATATAGCTTTGGTCTGGCGTACCGGGACGAAACGCCCACGACACACCGGAGAAATTGGCATTGCCGTTACTGTCATTGAGCGGCGTACCGTCAAGAAAAATACGCGAGCCATCCAAATTCCCAGCAAATTCACCTTCCCCCAATGCCAACAGTATTTTGGCGTAGGAGGTGGATTGAATGGAATCCGGCGACTCAACAGGAACGCGCGCGTTCGCGCTGCCGCCTTTGCTGCCTTTGATCGCTGTCATGGGTACCCCATTAAAAAGAAAACCCGCTCAAGGCGGGTTTATCGGCATCAGGATTTATGTCGTTTCTTCCAGGTATCAATCATCTCTTGTGTCACTTCATTCTTATAACAAATCGGGGAATAGCCCCCGGCCCGGCTCCACGCGCTGCGCTTTCCACAACTGCTACCGTTACGTGCCGAATTGTAGGGGCACGGGCAATTCCCCGGATAAGCAGAAATAGACTCATTGATGATGGCTTGTTTTATTTGATCGTTATTGGCGGGTTGAGATTTAGCGATAGCAACATCCGACAATAACGATACGGAGAAAAGCAGAATTGGCAGAAACAATAATTGCTGTAGCAATAATAAGGATGCTTTCATTTTTTTACCTTAGCTGTATGCAGATAAAGGTAAATAAAGCACGACAGCATCAGTAAAACGTTGATGAAGGCAATAATTATTGCTGGTCTTCGGCGTAAATTCCCGCAGAAATAATCGCGCCGCCAACACGACGGCGACCATAAAGAATCGGCACCGGGTTTCCCTGCGCAATGGAGTTAACCGGTCCGCCAAACGCATAAGAGGGTTTGTTATCGGGAGACTGGCGCATGGAGATACCGCCTTGAACCGGAGTGAGCATTTGCATTACGCCGCCAAGGGCCATAGAAGCGCCACCCATCATCATACCGACACCAATAGTAGATGTAGTACCAAAAGTAAAATAGCCCACAGCAATCAAAACTGCCCCCAGAATAGTTTGGAACAGTCCAGCTTGTTTACTGCCAATAATAACTGGCGCAATGCGAATATCATCCGCAACGATGAAGTCCAATTCATCGTGTGCAAGATTACGTTTCCCATCAAATATGGCATACGCTAAACCGCGGGATTTACTCGTCAGCAAAAACTTCTCAAAACCGGGAATAATCACGCCCAGCGCTTTAATGGCCTCCTGCCGGGTATCAACCGCCAGGCGATGCACACGACCAAAGGTTGCGCCCAACACACCGTAAAGCCGAATGGTTTTTAACGGCTGATATTCAATGGCTAGCGTCATGATTCCCTCCGGTATAACGCAGTCGAATAATGGTTCTGTCCAGCCAGTAGCCGCCATAAGGCACTTTCTGGCTGAGCTGACCGTACATGTGATGTAGCATTTCGCCATTGCCAACGTAGATGCCAGCATGGTTTGGCTCGCTGGCGCGCACTTGCATAATGATCACATCTCCCAGGGCAATGTCATCCGTTACCGGTGTAAAACCCGCCTCGCGGTAGTGCGTCATATACAAATTTTCCCCTCGGTTCCACCAGTCGTCCGTGCGTGCAAAATTCGGCAGTTGAATATTGCACTCCAACCGATACCAGTCGCGCACAATGGCGTAGCAATCCCAAATGCCGTGCACAAAAGGACGCGCCAGCAGTGGCTTAATCCCCAGCAGCGGCATCAGGGTGCGAACATCGCCTTCCGGCCAACTGACGATCACCCAAGGCAGTTGCGATTGATCGCACTGAGCAAGATCGACGGCGCTGGGCGTGGTGGTGGCATCGGGATGGCTGTGCACAATAGCCACCAGCGCACCGCTGTCTTCCGCTTGCGCATAGTCCTCAGGGCTCATGATAAAATGATCCTGCGGTGCCTGTGCCAGATTGCGGCAAGGCACGTAGCGTTGCCGCTGTTGATTGTGCACGACTACCCCACATGCTTCACGCGGATATTCTTGCTCAGCATGAGCGAGGATCGCGCTGACAATTAAATTTCCCAGTTCCACGTTATTACCTCTTAATCAGTGCCGATCCTGGGAAGCCGCCGAACGGTAATTCAGCGTCTTCGCCAAAACGCGGCTTGCAACCGGTGGAAAGCAACCCAGAGCATTCATCCTTTGCAGGATCATCGACCGGATTACCGTCAATATCGAAATAGCGCGACCCAGTGTAACCACAGGACGCACCGCGATATTGCCCGCGTGCACACCACGTACACAGGCTGTGAATCTGGCGGGTGGGGATCATGATCCCCTGCAAATCAGCGGGCGAGGAGAGATTGAACATGACCGACTCACTGTCCTCGTTCGCCTTGCTGTCGATGTACCAGACCTCCAGCCGCTCTTGAGTGGGGTCAGCACTGTTATTGCCATCAGGGAAATTGCGCGCATCCAGATAGTGAGCAAAGGTGGTGTGAATACGCACGGTGGCCTGCGCCAGATTTTGATAAACCAGACACAGCGCGGTGATGGTGCCGTCGATATTACCCACCGCCAGCGTGGGCGTGGGCGCACTGCCATCGCTGGTCATTTCCAGCCCCTCAATATGCGTTGGCCATGCTTTGTATTCTTTTCCCTGCCACCAAAGGGATTTTGCCGGAAGTTTACTGTCATCCCCTGCGACCGCAGCAATCTCGTCTGCGGTGTGGGGGATCGGATGATTGTGGAAATAGAGCTCCGGACCATCGAATGCGGTGCAATCCACTTCAAACAAGCGCACGCGATCGCCCGGCGCCAGCAGTTGGGCGTCAAGATTGATAGACATCGGTTCTCCAGAGATAAAAAAACCAGCACGATGGCTGGAGAGTGTTTACGACGATATGGGGACGTTACACGCTATACCACTGAACGAAGGTTGCAGTAATAACGCCCTGAACGTTGCCAGCCGGAGCAAACTTTATCGAGTCCTCTACTACGCGATAGAGCCCCGGCTTTTCATGTGGTGGTGTCCATTGGAATGATTTTTTGCGATGACGCCGCAAGAAATCCCGAATTTCTACAGCCATGTCAAGCTTGCCGCGAAAAGCGTAGGAAAAGGTGATGGTTTCCCCGTTTATCCCTGCGCCAGACAGTTGAGTGTAACCATCACCGAACTGCACTTTACGTACCGTTTCGCTGTATTGCACCTCAGGCTGGTTACCGATTTGCAACGGCCAGTGAAATGTTTCTATTGCCATTAGCTTCTCCGTCCTTTCATTGCCGTGCTTAACATACGCCCCTGCCCCATTTCTCGGGTTAGCAGCAATTTAAACCGCTGATCGACAAAGCTGCCGATTTCACTGCCAAATTGCTCCAACCCAGCCGATGAGGTCTGAGAGATGCGACCATCGCTGGCGATATTGATACTGACCTGGGGAGCCGCATTGCCACTCACGCTGCCCACGGCCCGCACTCCCAGTACACCGTTGGCATTACGGGTCAGCGGCATAATGGCTTCCGGCCCAGCCTCGCCCATTAGTCCGGCGCCTTTGGCAAAGGCAAACAGCGTGGGGCGATCGACCACCTGCCCTGAATAGGCCGATAGGCTAGGTGAGGTATAAACACCGCCTTTGGCATTGGCGGTAACCCCAAACGCGCCCATTAACGCATTCACTCCTTGCACCAGTGCCGACTTCACTGCGATTTCTGCCAACATACCCAACACCGATTCGGCGAAAGAGGAGAAATTGAGTTTCCCGGTCCGCACAAAATTCGTCACGCTATTATCTAACTGTTGGAATGCTGCCTCTCCCCCAGCCTGGATGATGGAATAGGAATCCAGCGCGCTCTCTGAATATTTCCCCCAGGATTCACTCAAGCCATTTACCCAGGTTTTACCGATATTTTTATTCGGCTCATCGGCATCCTGATTGTTATTATTTTTCTGGGTATCATTGCGTGATGCCGCAGTGGTTGCCTGATTTAAAGATGTGCTCTCCTTATTTTTATCCTTATCTTTATCCTTGGTTGTTGTCGAAATATCGAAAAAACCAAGAATGGCATTAACCCCTTGGACCATTGATGCCCTGAGCGCGACGTTCGCTAACATACTCAGCATGGATTCAGCAAAGTTCGAGAGGTTCAGTTTGCCGGTTTTCACAAAACGCGTTAATCCCGCGTCCAGTGTTTTAAACACCGCCTCACTGCCGGTTTTCACCTGGGTATAGGTATCTGAAGCCACTTTCGCGTATTCGCTCCATGACTCAATCAGGCCGTCCCGCCAGGTTTTTACATCTGTTTTATCTTTCGATTGATCGGTGCCAATGCCATTCAACCCTGCCAGCATAAAACCACGGGTATCGTTAAAATCAGCGCTCCCTTGCGCCATCACGCGTTGTGCCGACCAGGTGCCCGGCTGTGCTAGCACTTCACTCGCTTTCAACGCAGCACTCTGCTGGGAGACTAATTGAGAAAAACTCTGCGTCGCCTGGGTAACGACATTTCCCAGTGACAATAAATCCTGCTGCACGCGCAGCACGCTGCTGTTTAGCAACACAGCGTCAAAACTTAAAGCCTGTTCATTGGTTGTCTGGGCCATAACGAACCCCTCCAAATAATCCTTCGCCTATTGCCATCAGTTCATCGTCGCTCATCGTTTCAGACTCAACAGCTTGCTGTAACAAGCTGAGTTGCTGTAACGGGATGTCTTGATGACCCGTCAACGCCAGCATCGTGGCACGCAGGGCGCAACACTCTGCATCCAGCAGGACATCGGAAAAGTAGTTCTCCTGATAGAAATCAAACCATTCCGAGAATTCACTGGAAGAGAGTTCAGACAACATCGTGCGCCAGTCATGACGCCGGAACTCCCGAGCCAGACGCATCGCAAAACGCACCTGTACGGCTAAGACTTTCCCGGCGTGTTGGGCGTGTTGTCACCACTGGATTCCTCATTGGTATTCTCAGGGGCAATGCCGCTGAGTTGCTGAACAAGCAAGGCAGCGTCATTAATCAGGCGCGGTGGCCAGTCGTTAAGCACCTGATTGAAAATATCATCCAGAGCGCGCTCCCGATCTCGTTGCCACAGCGAGCGGGATACCAGCCAGGCGTGTAACTTGATGGTCAGGCTGCCAAAAATGGCCATTTTCTTGGCCTCAGGGATAGCGTCAGGAATGTTCTCCAAAGCGCTCATGTGTTCAACAATGGCTTCGAGATATTCGATGCGCTGCAACCCTGACAGCTCAGACAGCACCACCTGATTAGGACCGAAAGGCTCGGTTTTCAGGTACATATATTCTCCTTGATTTCATTTTTACCGAATAAGCCCGCGTATGCAGGCACACGTTGCTGGCAAACGGCCTTACTCCCACCGTCATTCCCGCAAAGGTGGGAATCTTTTGCAGGTGAAACGCATTTCTTCTGGCAGAGATCCCTAGCTTTCGCCGAGGATGACGAGGTAAAGTGACGTTGTTATCAGCCTGAGTCAGCTTACGCGGGGCATAAAAAAAGCAGCGTTACACGCTGCTTTTAGGGGGTTACGGCAGCGGGAGTTTCTTCCGCCAGCACCGGCTTGCCGGTATTCGTCACCTTCGCGGTGCGGGTGATCACCTCCTTAACAGGAATCGATTTACCTAACGCACTGACCCAGCCCTTAAACACATCGACAACGCCATTGGCATACTTGATTTTGTAGCCACGCACGGCACCGGACGTAAACCAATCAACCAATTCCTGTTGCCCTGGGTCACCCGCTTTCCACGCCAGAGTGAAACTGGTGTCTCCTGCTGATTTAATACCCTGCGCCGTATCACTCCACCCTGCATTTTCACCATCCAGATAGGTGTTATCATAGGATTCCGCCGTCATCTCGCCCGGCGTCAGTTCTTTGATCTGCGCCAGACGGGTCCAACCGCTGTCGCTCGTTGGGCTCGCATAAGGGTCACCGGTGCCGGTAAAAACCCAAAGCGTTGTTCCTGCACCTTTAATGGCTTCTGTTGTAGACATAATGGCCTCACTGATAATAAGTTATTGAAAATTCGAGGTCCGCTGACCTCCAAATGCTCCCTTCTTCATCGTGTCGGTAGTCATACCGCTGCGTTGAGAAGGTTTCCGTACTCTCCTTCAGCACTGAAACTGACATCAGCACGGGAGAAATCTCTTGCGCCATCTTTTCATCCAGCGTCGTATCTGGGCTGTCCTCCTTTTCGAAAAGCTCAATGTGCAGACTGGCTTGCCACAGCGCTTCATCCAGAGCGTTTTCCACGGGTTGCGCATCACTGATGTATACCGCGATGGCAGGCAGGCTGTCTGGCGTTAAGACGACGGGGCGGCCGTCAAGAAAAGTGGTGTTTTCGGTGATGGCGGCGCGCAGCGCAGCCAAAACGGCAGCACGTAGCTGCATATGCTTCATCATGATTGGCATGTCATCCGTTGTTGATTGTCGGTAGGGTTAACGCGCTGGCACTTGGCGGACAGCGGGTTACTTTCTGTCGGCTTGTGCCGCACGTATCGCATCAAGCTGGCTGTTGGCCTGTTCCAGTGCCGCCAACAGTGGCTCAATCCAGTAAACGGCCTGGGCGTAGGTCAATCGGCAGCCGGCGGTAACGGCACCTCGACGGGTTGCGTTAGCATCTGGGGCAACGCTATGCACGGTGCGGGCACGTAGACGGTGCGCGTCGTCGAGCAACCGGCCAGAAACAGTATCAGGCACGCATTGACGCCCCACGGGATCGCCTTTAACGATCGTGCGGTAAATAATCTGTTTTTCATCAGAGTCTGCCTTGATAGAGAGGCCTCGCTGATAGGTATCGGCGGCTATCAGGTTTAGGCGCTGAAAGGTAAAAACCTGTTGCGCAATAATGGCTTGTTGCTGTACCTGGCGCACCTCACTTGACTGCTTGTCGCGAGCAGCAACGTCAGCGTCCCAACGAACCCCTTGTATATACCAACCTGCGCTAAAAGCGGCAGTGAGTGCACAGCCAGTAAGTAATAGGTTTATTTGCATCATAGGGGCTACTCCTGCACGGCCAGACACAGCGCCATCTCTTTGGTTCGGCGGGCAACCAAACCGGGAAGCACCTCCTGTCCAGCGTATACCCAACGGGGGAGCTGGTTACACGCAGCGATGTACGATCCTGCAATCAGGTAACGGTACAGCGTGGACATCAAAAACGTCGAACAGCCAACATTGAACACAAAGCTGCCTACCCCATCAAAGACACTTTGTGGTAAGCGCATGCCCAATTTGCGTTCAACGTTCTGTTCAAGGCAGTTTTGTGCATCTAACTGATCCTCAGCAAACCAACGCGCAATCTGCCGATCATCCGCCTGAGTCACGGTCCCTGAGATACGCCGCGTATGACCAATACCCTGAGTCCTAATACGCGCCGGGCATAGATAAGCATCACGACGACATCCCTCCGCATTCCCCATCACCTCCATCGCCTCTTGGCTGAAACGCAAGGCATTACCTTGTTGTGAACGATAGCTATCGCTATTACTCAGCACCATGGCAACAATCACATTGACTGAGCAAAACGCAGCAATGGCTATCTTGCGCCTACTCATCATTTATTCCCTCTTCTCTGCGCCGGTCTTGCTTGATTTTGAAAAACAAGTTCACCAGGAAAGTCAGCAGACCAAACAGCAAGCTTCCCATCACGCCAATGGCTGTCCATTGGTTTGGAGAAACAGCATCAAGTAACTGAAGCATCCAGTAGCTGCCGCTGGCCCCCGAAGCGCCATAGGAGATGCCCGTCGTCAATTTATACATACGCATAACCTCACCGCCGTCGTGCGGGGTGCCTACAGTGATAAGAACAAAAAGCGGAATTTAGGGTATATGTGGAATAAGTTTCAAAAAAAGACTTAAAAAAACCCAAAGCATTATTAACATTGTATATTCGTAAAAACAAAAAGGCCTCGCGTAAGCGAAGCCTTTTTTATAGTTTCGGTAAATTAACGATTTTTAACAGACTACATTACCATTTGGAATTCCACAACATATTTAATTTTTATTTAAAACATAAAACAGCACTTCATGACACCGAGCCAAACAACCATTTTTGCAGAGTAAATAGCTTTTTGGAATTCCACAACCTTTTTTAAGATGATGTGATAAAAATAAAGTTGTATCAGCATTCTGTTTACGCCCGGTTATTTTTCAACACCAGGTAATTATTTCGCTGGGCCAGTATATTGCTGCGTAATGGGCGTTCTATCCCATTCCCAATTTGATTTCGTTTGTTGCTGCCAGCCATTATCCCACATGCAATCATGAAACGAACTGCTCCGGCTGCCGCCGTTGACATCCGTGACATAGCTTTGTAATTCCTCAACTTCATAGGTTCTATACTTTTTGCCACCACACCACCTTTTATAATGGCAAGGCTCAGTGACTGTACGGTAGTTGGTACGATATGCCACTTCATTGTGAACCGGGAATCTCTGTTCAGCGTTAACACGACACAGGGATCTCGACGTAATATGGTCAGTCGGGTTATCACGAATTTTCACCCACCGCGTAGAACACCCAGAAAGCAACACTGGAACCAACATGAATAACAGCAGCGTCTTCATCATATGCCTCATTAAGGGACGAATTGGCAACATTACTTTCATTTTTTGCGATAAGACTAATCTGGAATATTCCTGATTTGATGTATGGGTAGGTTCTTGTGAAGTGAGTTATCTCCTAAAGGCATGTTCTCTAGTGAACGATACTACACGGACAAATACACCTTTCTTTGAGAAAAATCAAAACATGAATGCACATTATTCAACATATCCATTAATTAGGACAATTGTCCTGTTGCGGAAACGAAACTGGTCATAAGAAATTAATTTCGCATTAGGAAAAGGATGAAATAATCATTTTTATCAGACTACATTGCCTTTTGGAATTCCACCACTTTTTTTATTTTCGGCGTATAAATCAGCTCTTTTTGGCATTCAAGATCGATATCCAGCTTGATATCCATCATGCTCAGACAGCCATCAATAAATCCCTCAGCCATTTGCAGCTGTTTTAATACCAGCGTATGTGAAATGCCCAATTTAGTGCCAATCGCCCTCACCGGTAAGCCAAGCACGTAGTGCCACTCCAATAGCACATGCAGATAGGGATCGCGCTTTTTCAAGCATGCCATCGCGCCGTTAATCGCCAACCCATCGTCATCACAACACGACGGACGCGAACGCTGACTTGAAGGCAGCAGACCGCGAAAACCCGCCGCAACCGATGAGTAATACAACCCTTGTTCACTATGAGACGCCCATGCGCCATAACGTTCAAGCACCTTTTGGATATCACGAATCATCTCGCCACCTTTGTTGTTTCTATACCGTTATCTGACAAGACCATTGGGTTCTTGTCACACCGTCCCCTGGAGTAACAAAAGAGAGGCAGTAACACACTGCCGCTGGAAAGCTATTGATTTAGTTGATGACTAGCGTCTGTTACTCACGCCCAGTTCGTCTTGTAAATACAATAATACCTTTCGCTATTGGTGATAGCAAAAGGTATTGGATTCTCACTTGAAATGCAATAGCAAATGCTATAAAGTCATCGACATGAAAACAATGAACACTTTGGCAGAACGGCTTAACCATGCTATGTCGCTGACGGGAATGACGCAGGGGCAATTGGCGCGTGCCGTTAACATGGCCCAGCCGACAATCTGGCGCTTGACCTCCGGTCAGGCGAAAGGAACCTCGCGTATCATTGATATCGCTGATGCTCTAGGCGTACGCCCAGAATGGCTGGCAAATGGCGATGAGCCTATGCGAGCACAAGCGGTAGCACCTTATGATTCACGCTCCAACATTCCGCCGGAATCCCAGTGGGGAACGGTTGACGTGTGGGATAGCCATACCCCTTTGCGGGATGATGAAGTGGAAGTCCCGTTTCTGAAAGACATTGAATTCGCCTGTGGGACTGGGCGCATCATGAATGAAGATCATAACGGGTTTAAACTGCGCTTTTCCAAATCGACCTTGCGCCGTGTCGGCGCAAATTCCGATGGCTCTGGCGTGCTCTGTTTCCCGGCCAAGGGTGACAGCATGGAACCCTTTATTCCCGATGGCACAACCGTTGCCGTCAACACGAATGATAAGCGCATTATTGATGGCAAGATCTACGCTATCAGCCAAAACGGTTGGAACCGCATCAAGTTGCTATATCAGGTTGGGCCGAACACGGTAAGCATCCGTAGCTACAATAACGCCGAGCATCCCGTTGAAGAAAAATCCCTCAGCGAAGTCGATATTATTGGGCGCGTATTCTGGTGGGCGGTACTGGATTACTGATGGTTGCGCTGGCGTTGTACACAAAAAAGGCCGTTAACCTACGGTCTCTGACTGATGACAAAGCCACTTGCCCTCTCGTCATCCTTAGCGAAAGCCGGGGATCTCTGCGAGAATAAACGTATCTCTTCTGCAAGAGATTCCCCCTTCGCGCTGAGGAATCCCCACAAATTTAGGTCAAATCTTTTTGTTGGTGCAGTGAACGTTTCGTGCGCCTTAACCCGCGCGGTTATTTGCACGGTACATCGCACGCGCCCGACTCGGGGCGTTCAATCGCCTTCGCCCCGAGCCCCCTGGCCTTGCGCGGGAAATAACGCCGCTACGCGGTGCCTTCGGAGCCCGAGCCCACTGACGGGCCGCCAGCGACGCGGAAAACTCGTCTCATCCATGAGACTCGCCCCTACGGGGCCGCTGTTAACAGCGTTCAAAA
>JADMXW010000036.1 GCA_015548865.1 Serratia marcescens
TGGTCTGCGTTTCGCAATCCGTGAAGGCGGTCGTACCGTTGGCGCGGGCGTTGTTGCCAAAGTTATCGCTTAATCGCCGATAAATTTGACTCAACATGCAGTAAAAGGGCATCATTTGATGCCCTTTTTCTACGCTGCCCTAAGTAGAACCTATCTCATCACGGATTGTGGAGTATAATCCTGCTAATCTGTGGTGAGATAGGCTCTGTAGATTACAGCGTAAATGCCGAGTTTCGCTGCGAGCGAAACACAATGTCGGTTTGGTTTGCCCTGCATAGCGGGGCAAAGTTATTTGTCTGATTCATGAGTGACAGGTTGGTTTATGAGTGCAAATACCGAGACCCAGGGTAGTGGGCGTGGCCTGGAAGCGATCAAATGGCTGGTTGTGGCGGTTTTACTCGTTGTTGCCATCGTAGGCAACTATTACTATCGCGCATATAGTCTGCCACTGCGCGCCTTGGCTGTTGTTATCCTGATTGCTGCGGCAGGCGGTGTTGCACTGTTAACTGCGAAGGGCAAGGCAACGGTCACGTTTGCCCGCGAAGCGCGCACTGAAGTTCGCAAAGTGATTTGGCCAACCCGCCAGGAAACGCTGCACACCACGTTGATCGTTGCCGCGGTGACTGCCGTGATGTCACTGATTCTGTGGGGGCTGGATGGTATTCTGGTCCGTTTGATATCGTTTATCACAGGCCTGAGGTTCTAAGATGTCTGAAGCTCCAAAAAAACGTTGGTACGTCGTTCAGGCGTTTTCCGGCTTTGAAAGCCGCGTTGCACAATCGCTGCGTGAACACATCAAATTGCACAACATGGAAGAACTGTTTGGCGACGTCATGGTGCCGACGGAAGAAGTCGTTGAGATTCGTGGCGGCCAGCGTCGTAAAAGCGAACGTAAATTCTTCCCCGGTTACGTGCTGGTGCAGATGGTAATGGAAGATGCGAGCTGGCACCTGGTGCGTAGCGTACCACGAGTGATGGGTTTTATCGGTGGTACGTCCGATCGCCCAGCGCCGATCAGCGATAAAGAAGTTGACGCCATTATGAACCGCTTGCAACAAGTGGGTGATAAGCCACGTCCGAAAACGCTGTTTGAACCGGGCGAGATGGTACGCGTTAACGACGGTCCATTTGCTGACTTCAACGGGGTGGTTGAAGAAGTGGATTACGAAAAGAGCCGCTTGAAAGTGTCGGTTTCTATCTTCGGACGTGCTACTCCTGTTGAGCTGGATTTCAGCCAGGTAGAAAAAGGCTGATACAGCCTGTCGGGCGTAAAGAAATTCTTGTATCTGGCGCGAAATTAATCTACTATTTCGCGCCTTTTGTTTTTAGATGCTACGGCATCTGGAAAAGTTAACGTCACGGGGAGCCTTTTTTAAGGCGCTATCACCCATTAGAGGAAATATAAATGGCCAAGAAAGTACAAGCCTACGTCAAGCTGCAAGTTGCAGCTGGTATGGCTAACCCGAGCCCGCCGGTTGGTCCTGCTCTGGGTCAGCAAGGTGTGAACATTATGGAATTCTGTAAGGCATTCAATGCTAAAACAGAAAGCCTGGAAAAAGGTCTGCCGATTCCGGTTGTTATTACCGTTTACTCCGACCGTTCCTTCACTTTCGTTACCAAAACGCCTCCGGCAGCTGTTCTGCTGAAGAAAGCGGCTGGTATCAAGTCTGGTTCTGGCAAGCCGAACAAAGACAAAGTAGGTAAAGTGACCCACGCTCAGGTACTGGAAATTGCCCAGACCAAAGCGGCGGATATGACGGGTGCCGACGTGGAAGCCATGGCGCGCTCCATTGCGGGTACTGCTCGTTCCATGGGCCTGGTAGTGGAGGACTAAGAAATGGCTAAGCTGACCAAGCGCATGCGCGTGATCCGTGAGAAAGTTGATGTTACTAAACAATATGACATCAACGAAGCTGTAGCCCTGCTGAAAGAGCTGGCCACTGCTAAGTTTGTTGAAAGCGTTGACGTTGCCGTAAACCTGGGCATCGATGCACGCAAATCTGACCAAAACGTCCGTGGCGCGACTGTGCTGCCGCACGGTACTGGCCGTTCCGTTCGCGTTGCCGTGTTTACCCAAGGCGCAAACGCTGAAGCTGCTAAAGCGGCTGGCGCAGAGCTGGTAGGTATGGAAGATCTGGCTGACCAGATCAAGAAAGGCGAAATGAACTTTGACGTAGTTATTGCTTCTCCGGATGCAATGCGTGTTGTTGGCCAGTTGGGTCAGGTTCTTGGGCCGCGTGGCCTGATGCCGAACCCGAAAGTAGGTACTGTAAC
This sequence comes from Serratia marcescens, assembly GCA_015548865.1. GTDB lineage: Bacteria > Pseudomonadota > Gammaproteobacteria > Enterobacterales > Enterobacteriaceae > Symbiopectobacterium > Symbiopectobacterium marcescens_A. The sequence goes on from JADMXW010000036.1 coordinate 2,275, forward strand.
GCCGAACGTTGCTGAAGCGGTTAAAAACGCTAAAGCAGGTCAGGTTCGTTACCGTAACGACAAAAACGGCATCATCCACACCACCATCGGTAAGGTTGATTTCGACGCTGACAAACTGAAAGAAAACCTGGAAGCTCTGCTGGTTGCGCTGAAAAAAGCCAAGCCTGCTCAAGCGAAAGGCGTGTACATCAAGAAAGTTAGCCTCTCCACCACCATGGGTGCTGGCGTTGCCGTTGATCAGAGTGGCCTGAACGCGGTCGCTAACTGATAGCTTTACCTGGGCGAAAGATGTACGTATAATCTTACGCCCATTGTCCTTAAATGGACGAAACAGATTTTTTCGGTTGGAGCCTGGCCTAATCCAGGCCTCCGTCCAAGACCGCAGGTGTTTCTTCGGAAGCTTAATTTTCCTGCGTAGACGGTGACAGAGCCTAAAGAAAATTTTCTTTTACTGGATTCTGCTCACCGTGTTTTGACGCCTGTTTTTCCATGTGGTTACAGGTGAAGTGAGTTCCGGAAATTTATTCCGGCTATATCCAGGAGCACAAGCTAATGGCATTAAATCTTCAAGACAAACAAGCGATTGTTGCTGAAGTCAGCGAAGTGGCCAAAGGCGCGCTGTCTGCGGTAGTTGCGGATTCTCGTGGCGTAACCGTAGATAAAATGACTGAACTGCGTAAAGCAGGTCGTGAAGCTGGCGTATACATGCGTGTTGTTCGTAACACCCTGCTGCGCCGCGTCGTTGAAGGCACTCCGTTCGAATGCCTGAAAGACACGTTTGTTGGTCCAACCTTGATTGCTTACTCTATGGAACACCCGGGCGCTGCTGCTCGTCTGTTCAAAGAGTTCGCGAAAGCGAATGCAAAATTCGAGGTTAAAGCTGCAGCCTTTGAAGGTGAGTTGATTCCGGCGGCTCAAATTGACCGTCTGGCAACGCTGCCGACTTACGAAGAAGCAATTGCACGCCTGATGGCGACCATGAAAGAAGCCTCTGCAGGCAAATTGGTCCGTACTCTGGCAGCTGTTCGCGATCAGAAAGAAGCGGCCTAATCGCCCTTTGCCTGTTATCGCATTTGCTTACGTATAAACTATTTCTGATTGTTAGGAACAATTGTCATGTCTATCACTAAAGATCAAATCATTGAAGCAGTAGCCGCTATGTCTGTAATGGACGTTGTTGAGCTGATCTCTGCAATGGAAGAAAAATTCGGTGTTTCTGCTGCTGCTGCTGTAGCTGTTGCTGCTGCTGGCCCGGCTGAAGCCGCTGAAGAGAAAACTGAATTCGACGTTATCCTGAAAGCTATCGGCGCTAACAAAGTTGCCGTAATCAAAGCTGTTCGTGGCGCAACTGGCCTGGGTCTGAAAGAAGCAAAAGACCTGGTTGAGTCTGCACCTGCTGCTCTGAAAGAAGCTGTAAGCAAAGATGACGCTGAAGCTCTGAAGAAAGCTCTGGAAGAAGCTGGCGCTGAAGTTGAAGTTAAATAAGCCAACCCTTCCGGTTGCAGCCTGAGTTTTCAGGCTGATGGCTGGTGACTTTTTGGTCACCAGCCTTTTTGCGCTGTAGGGTGTCTGTGGTGTTTCGCACTGTTTGGCCACGGATTCATACCTCAGGGTATAACCCAAAATATTTTTTTCTATTGACGCCTTAATATACTGCTTTCCTGCTTGGGTTCCCTGCCTCGGCAAAAGCAATGAAATGATTTAAGAGTAATAGAAAGACGTATTGCGAAGGGCGGCTTGCCTTTCGAACAAACAAAATCGTGTTGCAATGAACCGTCCTGTCAGGACGAGCAAGTGGTTCTTACTTTTCAGCGAGCTGAGGAACCCCATGGTTTACTCCTATACCGAGAAAAAACGTATTCGTAAGGATTTTGGTAAACGTCCGCAAGTGTTGGACATACCTTATCTCCTTTCTATCCAGCTTGACTCGTTTCAGAAGTTCATCGAGCAAGACCCGGAAGGCCAGTACGGTCTGGAAGCCGCATTCCGTTCCGTATTCCCCATTTCAAGCTACAGCGGTAGCTCTGAGCTGCAATACGTAAGCTACCGTTTGGGTGAGCCCGTATTTGACGTCAAAGAGTGTCAGATTCGCGGGGTGACCTTCTCTGCACCGCTGCGCGTCAAACTGCGTCTGGTGATCTACGAGCGCGAAGCGCCGGAAGGCACCGTAAAAGACATCAAAGAACAAGAAGTTTACATGGGCGAAATTCCGCTCATGACCGAAAACGGGACCTTTGTTATCAACGGGACTGAGCGTGTTATCGTTTCTCAGTTGCACCGTAGCCCGGGCGTGTTCTTTGACAGCGATAAGGGTAAAACTCACTCCTCCGGTAAAGTGCTGTATAACGCACGTATCATCCCTTACCGTGGTTCCTGGCTGGATTTCGAGTTCGACCCGAAAGATAACCTGTTTGTGCGTATCGACCGTCGTCGTAAACTGCCGGCGACCATCATTTTGCGCGCGTTGGGCTTCTCTGCCGAACAAATCCTGGACCTGTTCTTCGATAAGATTGTCTACGAAATCAACGGCAATAAGCTGCAAATGGACCTGGTGCCTGAACGCCTGCGCGGTGAAACCGCCTCGTTTGACATCGAAGCTAACGGCAAAGTGTACGTTGAAAAAGGCCGCCGTATCACCGCGCGCCATATTCGTCAGCTGGAAAAAGACAGCGTAGAGCGCATTGAAGTACCGGTCGAATACATCGCCGGGAAAGTGCTGGCGAAAGACTACGTAGACGCAGGTACTGGCGAACTGATCGGCGTTGCTAACATGGAGTTGTCGCTGGATCTGCTGGCTAAACTGAGCCAGGCAGGTCATAAGCGTATTGAAACCCTGTTCACTAACGATCTGGACCACGGCCCGTATATCTCCGAAACGCTGCGCGTTGACCCGACCAACGATCGCTTGAGCGCGCTGGTTGAAATCTATCGCATGATGCGTCCGGGTGAGCCGCCGACACGCGAAGCGGCAGAAAGCCTATTCGAGAACCTATTCTTCTCTGAAGATCGCTACGATCTGTCTGCCGTAGGCCGCATGAAGTTTAACCGCTCCCTGCTGCGCGACGAGATTGAAGGTTCCGGTATCCTGAGCAAAGACGACATCATCGAAGTGATGAAGAAGCTCATCGATATCCGTAACGGTTCTGGCGAAGTCGATGATATTGATCACTTGGGTAACCGTCGTATCCGTTCCGTGGGCGAAATGGCGGAAAACCAATTCCGCGTTGGTCTGGTGCGTGTAGAACGTGCGGTGAAAGAGCGTCTGTCTCTGGGCGATCTGGATACCCTGATGCCGCAGGACATGATCAACGCCAAGCCGATTTCTGCGGCGGTGAAAGAGTTCTTCGGTTCCAGCCAGCTGTCCCAGTTTATGGACCAGAACAACCCGTTGTCCGAAATTACGCACAAACGCCGTATCTCCGCGTTGGGCCCAGGTGGTCTGACTCGTGAACGTGCTGGCTTTGAAGTGCGTGACGTACACCCGACTCACTACGGTCGTGTATGTCCTATCGAAACGCCGGAAGGTCCGAACATCGGTCTTATCAACTCGCTGTCCGTGTATGCGCAGACCAACGAATACGGTTTCCTTGAAACCCCGTATCGTCTGGTGCGTGACGGTGTGGTAACGGATGAAATCCATTACCTCTCTGCGATTGAAGAAGGCAACTACGTTATTGCGCAGGCGAACACCAATCTCGACGAAGAAGGTCATTTCGTTGACGATCTGGTTACCTGCCGTAGCAAAGGTGAATCCAGCTTGTTCAGCCGCGATCAGGTTGACTACATGGACGTTTCCACCCAGCAGGTGGTTTCCGTCGGTGCATCTCTGATCCCGTTCTTGGAACACGATGACGCCAACCGTGCCTTGATGGGTGCGAACATGCAACGTCAGGCTGTACCGACCCTGCGTGCTGATAAGCCGCTGGTAGGTACGGGTATGGAACGCGCTGTTGCTGTTGACTCCGGTGTTACTGCTGTTGCCAAGCGTGGCGGTACCGTACAGTACGTCGACGCATCCCGTATCGTTATCAAAGTTAACGAAGACGAGATGTATCCGGGCGAAGCGGGCATTGACATCTACAACCTGACTAAATACACCCGTTCTAACCAGAACACCTGTATTAACCAGATGCCGTGTGTGTCTTTGGGTGAACCCGTTGAACGTGGTGATGTACTGGCTGATGGTCCGTCCACCGATTTGGGGGAACTGGCTCTGGGTCAGAACATGCGCGTCGCGTTCATGCCTTGGAACGGTTACAACTTCGAAGACTCCATCCTCGTGTCCGAGCGTGTAGTGCAGGAAGATCGTTTCACCTCTATCCACATTCAGGAACTGGCGTGTGTGTCTCGTGACACCAAGCTGGGGCCAGAAGAGATCACCGCCGATATCCCGAACGTGGGTGAAGCTGCGCTCTCTAAACTGGATGAGTCCGGTATCGTCTATATCGGTGCGGAAGTGACAGGTGGCGACATTCTGGTCGGTAAAGTAACGCCGAAAGGCGAAACCCAACTGACGCCGGAAGAAAAACTGCTGCGTGCGATCTTCGGTGAGAAAGCGTCTGATGTTAAAGACTCTTCCCTGCGTGTACCGAACGGTGTATCCGGTACGGTTATCGACGTTCAGGTCTTCACCCGTGATGGCGTGGAAAAAGACAAACGCGCGCTCGAAATCGAAGAGATGCAACTGAAACAGGCCAAAAAAGACCTGACTGAAGAACTGCAAATTCTCGAAGCCGGTCTGTTTGCTCGTATTCACGCGGTGCTGGTTTCTGGCGGCGTTGAAGCGGACAAACTGGACAAGCTGCCGCGTGAACGCTGGTTGGAACTGGGCCTGACTGATGAAGAGAAACAGAATCAGTTGGAACAGCTGGCCGAGCAGTATGACGAGCTGAAACACGAATTCGAGAAAAAACTCGAAGCGAAACGCCGCAAGATCACGCAAGGCGACGATCTGGCGCCGGGCGTACTGAAGATCGTCAAGGTGTATCTGGCTGTTAAACGTCAGATTCAGCCGGGTGACAAGATGGCAGGCCGCCACGGTAACAAGGGTGTTATCTCCAAGATCAACCCGATCGAAGATATGCCTTACGATGAGAACGGTACGCCGGTCGATATCGTACTGAACCCGCTGGGCGTTCCATCGCGTATGAACATCGGTCAGATTCTGGAAACCCACTTGGGTATGGCGGCTAAAGGCATTGGCGAGAAGATCAACGCCATGCTGAAACGCCAGGAAGAAGTGGCCAAGCTGCGCGAGTTCATCCAGAAGGCCTACGATCTGGGCAACGACGTGCGTCAGAAAGTTGACCTGAACACCTTCACAGATGATGAAGTGCTGCGTTTAGCGGACAACCTGAAGAAGGGGATGCCGCTGGCAACACCAGTGTTCGATGGTGCTAAAGAGTCCGAGATCAAAGAGCTGCTGACGCTGGGTGGTCTGCCTACCTCTGGTCAGATCACGCTGTTTGATGGTCGTACCGGTGAACAGTTTGAGCGTTCGGTAACCGTAGGTTACATGTACATGCTGAAACTGAACCACTTGGTTGACGATAAGATGCACGCGCGTTCTACCGGTTCTTACAGCCTGGTAACCCAGCAACCGTTGGGTGGTAAAGCCCAGTTCGGTGGTCAGCGCTTCGGTGAGATGGAAGTGTGGGCGTTGGAAGCTTATGGCGCAGCCTATACCCTGCAGGAAATGCTGACGGTGAAATCCGATGACGTCAACGGCCGTACCAAGATGTATAAAAACATCGTGGACGGTGACCATCGTATGGAACCGGGCATGCCGGAGTCCTTCAACGTACTGTTGAAAGAAATCCGCTCGCTGGGTATCAACATCGAGCTGGAAGAAGGTTAATACCCGCTCGATTGTGCTGTGTGCACGCTAAAGGGATGCCTGAGCCTGGTTTGTTAATGGCCAGGCTTAGGTATCTAACAGGTCTAACTCCGACGGGAGCCAATCCGTGAAAGACTTATTAAAGTTTCTGAAAGCGCAAACCAAGACCGAAGAGTTTGATGCGATCAAAATTGCTCTGGCATCGCCAGACATGATTCGTTCCTGGTCTTTCGGTGAAGTTAAAAAACCGGAAACCATTAACTACCGTACGTTCAAACCTGAACGTGACGGTCTGTTCTGCGCCCGTATCTTTGGGCCAGTGAAAGACTATGAGTGCCTGTGCGGTAAGTACAAGCGCTTGAAACACCGTGGCGTTATCTGTGAGAAATGCGGCGTTGAAGTGACTCAGACCAAAGTGCGCCGTGAACGCATGGGCCACATCGAACTGGCGTCTCCGACCGCGCACATTTGGTTCCTGAAGTCGCTGCCTTCTCGTATCGGCCTGCTGCTGGATATGCCACTGCGTGATATCGAACGTGTGCTTTACTTCGAATCCTATGTGGTTGTTGAAGGCGGCATGACCAACTTGGAAAAACGTCAGATCCTGACTGAAGAGCAGTATCTGGACGCGTTGGAAGAATTCGGTGACGAATTCGACGCCAAGATGGGTGCCGAAGCAATCCAGGCTCTGTTGAAAAACATGGATCTGGAGCAGGAATGCGAGCAATTGCGCGAAGAGTTGAACGAAACCAACTCTGAAACCAAACGTAAGAAGCTGACTAAGCGCATCAAGCTGCTGGAAGCGTTCGTACAGTCTGGTAACAAACCAGAGTGGATGATCCTGACCGTTCTGCCTGTGCTGCCGCCGGATCTGCGTCCGCTGGTTCCGCTGGATGGTGGTCGTTTCGCAACTTCAGATCTGAACGATCTGTACCGTCGCGTGATCAACCGTAACAACCGTCTGAAACGCCTGCTGGATCTGGCTGCGCCGGATATCATCGTGCGTAACGAAAAACGTATGCTGCAAGAAGCGGTAGACGCCTTGCTGGATAACGGTCGTCGCGGTCGTGCGATCACCGGTTCTAACAAACGTCCGCTGAAATCTTTGGCTGACATGATCAAAGGTAAGCAGGGTCGTTTCCGTCAGAACCTGCTCGGTAAGCGCGTGGACTACTCCGGTCGTTCCGTGATTACCGTAGGTCCGTACCTGCGTCTGCATCAGTGCGGTCTGCCGAAGAAAATGGCACTGGAATTGTTCAAACCGTTCATCTACGGCAAGCTGGAACTGCGTGGTCTCGCTACTACGATTAAAGCTGCCAAGAAAATGGTCGAACGTGAAGAAGCCGTAGTATGGGATATTCTGGATGAAGTTATCCGCGAACACCCGGTACTGCTGAACCGTGCGCCGACGCTGCACCGTCTGGGTATTCAGGCGTTCGAACCGGTTCTGATCGAAGGTAAAGCCATTCAGTTGCACCCGCTGGTGTGTGCGGCGTATAACGCCGACTTCGATGGTGACCAGATGGCTGTTCACGTACCGCTGACGCTGGAAGCCCAGTTAGAAGCGCGTGCGCTGATGATGTCCACCAACAACATTCTGTCTCCGGCGAACGGCGAACCTATCATCGTTCCGTCTCAGGACGTGGTGTTGGGTCTGTACTACATGACCCGTGACTGTGTTAACGCCAAAGGCGAAGGCATGGTGCTGACGGGTCCGAAAGAAGCAGAACGCATCTACCGTGCGGGTCTGGCGTCGCTGCATGCGCGCGTTAAAGTGCGTATCACCGAGCACGAGAAAAATGCACAGGGTGAGTGGGTTGCCAAAACCAGCCTGATCGATACCACTGTGGGCCGTTCTATCCTGTGGATGATCGTGCCGAAAGGTCTGCCGTTCTCTATCGTTAACCAGGCGCTGGGTAAGAAAGCTATCTCCAAGATGCTCAATACCTGCTACCGCGTGTTGGGCCTGAAGCCGACCGTTATCTTCGCTGACCAGATCATGTACACCGGTTTTGCCTATGCTGCGCGTTCCGGTTCTTCCGTTGGTATTGACGATATGGTCATTCCGGCGAAGAAAGTGGAAATCATCAACGAAGCGGAAGCTGAAGTTGCTGAAATTCAGGAGCAGTTCCAGTCAGGTCTGGTAACCGCGGGCGAACGTTATAACAAAGTTATCGATATCTGGGCTGCGGCGAACGAGCGTGTGGCCAAGGCGATGATGGAAAACCTCTCCACCGAGGTGGTTATCAACCGCGATGGTGAAGAAGAGCGTCAGGTTTCCTTTAACAGCATCTTTATGATGGCCGACTCCGGTGCGCGTGGTTCTGCGGCACAGATTCGTCAGTTGGCTGGGATGCGTGGTCTGATGGCGAAGCCGGATGGCTCCATCATCGAAACGCCGATCACCGCGAACTTCCGTGAAGGTCTGAACGTACTCCAGTACTTCATCTCCACGCACGGTGCGCGTAAAGGTCTGGCGGATACCGCGTTGAAGACAGCAAACTCCGGTTATCTGACCCGTCGTCTGGTTGACGTGGCGCAGGATCTGGTGGTGACCGAGGACGATTGCGGTACGCACGAAGGCATCATGATGACGCCGGTCATCGAAGGTGGTGATGTTAAAGAGCCACTGCGTGAGCGTGTACTGGGTCGTGTAACGGCAGAAGACGTTCTGAAACCGGGCACGGCCGACATTCTGGTTGCGCGTAACACGTTGCTGAACGAGCAATGGTGTGACTTGTTGGAAGAAAACTCCGTCGATGCCGTGAAGGTTCGCTCAGTGGTAAGTTGTGAAACCGACTTTGGCGTGTGCGCCAAGTGCTACGGTCGCGACTTGGCACGTGGTCACATCATCAACAAAGGTGAGGCCATCGGGGTTATCGCAGCACAGTCCATCGGTGAACCGGGTACTCAGCTGACGATGCGTACGTTCCACATTGGTGGTGCGGCATCGCGTGCGGCAGCTGAATCCAGCATTCAGGTGAAAAACAAAGGTAGCCTGAAATTGTCTAATGCCAAGTTCGTTAAGAATGCGGCGGGCAAGCTGGTTATCACCTCTCGTAACACAGAGCTGAAACTGATCGACGAATTCGGTCGTACCAAAGAAAGCTATAAAGTCCCTTACGGTGCAGTAATGGGTAAAGGTAACGGTGACGAAGTCTCCGGCGGTGAAACCGTCGCGAACTGGGATCCGCATACCATGCCAGTTATCACTGAAGTGGGCGGTAGCATTCGTTTCACCGACATGATCGACGGTCAGACGATTACACGTCAGACTGACGAACTGACCGGCTTGTCCTCCATCGTTGTTCTGGACAGTGCAGAACGTACCGGTGGCGGTAAAGATCTGCGTCCGGCACTGAAAATCGTTGATGCCAAAGGTAATGATGTACTGATTCCTGGCACCGACATGCCGGCACAGTACTTCCTGCCGGGCAAAGCGATCGTTCAGTTGGAAGATGGCTCTCAGATCGGTGCGGGTGACACCCTGGCGCGTATTCCGCAGGAATCCGGCGGTACCAAGGATATCACCGGTGGTCTGCCGCGCGTTGCCGACCTGTTTGAAGCACGTCGTCCGAAAGAACCGGCTATCCTGGCTGAAATCACCGGTATCATTTCCTTCGGTAAAGAGACCAAAGGCAAACGTCGTCTGGTGATCTCTCCGTTGGATGGCAGTGATGCTTACGAAGAGATGATCCCGAAATGGCGTCAGCTCAACGTGTTTGAAGGTGAACGTGTAGAACGTGGTGATGTGGTTTCTGATGGTCCGGAATCTCCGCACGACATTCTGCGCTTACGTGGTGTTCATGCGGTAACCCGTTATATCACCAACGAAGTGCAAGAAGTTTACCGTCTGCAAGGCGTTAAGATTAACGATAAACACATTGAAGTTATCGTTCGTCAGATGTTGCGTAAAGGGACTATTGCCAGCGCGGGTAGCTCCGAGTTCCTGGAAGGCGAGCAGGCAGAAGTGTCGCGCATCAAGATCGCTAACCGTCAGTTGGAAGCGGATGGCAAGATCCCGGCTACGTACCACCGTGACCTGCTGGGTATCACCAAGGCATCTCTGGCAACCGAATCCTTCATCTCTGCGGCATCGTTCCAGGAAACGACTCGCGTGCTGACGGAAGCGGCCGTTGCGGGTAAACGCGACGAACTGCGCGGTCTGAAAGAGAACGTTATTGTGGGTCGTCTGATCCCTGCCGGTACGGGTTATGCGTACCACCAGGATCGCATGCGTCGCCGTCATGCAGGCGAAGTGCCAGCAGTGGCTCAGGTGAGTGCAGATGAAGCTTCTGCTAACTTGGCTGAACTGTTGAATGCGGGCTTTGGTAGCAGTGACGACGAATAAGCTATCCTCAGATAACGCTTAAACGTCTAAACCCCGGCTTGTTGGCCGGGGTTTTTTTTATCTATCAGATCGTGAGCGATACAGAAAAAAAGCAGACTTGCTCCCCTCCGTCACGCATACTTCTTAATCATACTTTTGTAACCGTGATATGAATTTCTTCTGAGTAATATTTAGTGTACAGTTGTGTAAATCTAAAATAACGAGACAAACATGAACAGCACAAGCACATCAATGTCGCCGCAGAGCGATAGCGTAGCAAACCAAAGCGGCTCACAATCCCTGCCTGAAAGCCATACTCACAACCGGGCGCGCCGTGCAGCATGGGGAAGTTTTGTCGGTGCAGTTGTCGACTGGTATGATTTTTTACTGTACGGAATAGTTGCCGCTTTAGTTTTCAATACTGAGTTTTTCCCCCAGATAAGCCCGACAATGGGGACGCTGGCGGCATTTGGTACTTTTGGCGTTGGCTTCTTGTTCCGTCCACTGGGCGGCATGGTATTCGGCCACTTTGGCGATCGCCTGGGTCGTAAACGCATGCTAATGATCACCGTGTGGATGATGGGGATCGCCACCGCACTTATCGGCCTGTTGCCTTCATTTGCTTCTATCGGCTGGTGGGCGCCGGTGCTGCTGGTCACTCTTCGCGCCATTCAAGGGTTTGCTGTCGGGGGCGAGTGGGGCGGTGCGGCGTTGCTTGCAGTGGAAAGCGCGCCTAAGAAGAAAAAAGCCTTTTACAGTAGTGGTGTGCAAGTAGGTTATGGTGTCGGCTTGTTGCTGGCGACAGGGTCCATTTCTGTTGTCAGTCATTGGACGACCAACGAGGAGTTTGTTACTTGGGGTTGGCGTCTGCCGTTCCTATTCAGCCTGATACTGGTTGCCATTGCCTGGTGGGTGCGTAACGGTATGGATGAATCCCAGGAGTTTGAAGCCAATAAAACGTTGCAAGAGCGCGCCAGCAAGCTTCGGTCTTTCCCTATTTTTGAAGCATTGCGCAAACATCCAAAAGCATTTCTACTGATCATAGCCCTGCGCCTTGGCGAGTTGTTGACGATGTATATCGTTACGGCCTTTGCGCTGAACTACTCAACCGCACATCTTGGCCTATCGCGCGATATGTTCCTTAATATCGGCCTGTTGGTGGGGGCAATCAGCTGTTTCTCTATCCCTGCTTTTGCCTGGCTGGCGGACAGCTTTGGTCGTCGTCGTATCTATGTGACCGGAGCGCTGATCGGTGCGGCCAGTGCGGTGCCGTTCTTTATCGCGTTGGAGAATCACAATACGGTGCTGATCCTGCTGTTCGCCATTCTGCTGGCGAATGTAGCGCATGATATGATCGTCAGCGTACAGCAGCCGATGTTTACCGAACTGTTTGGTACTGCTTACCGCTATAGCGGTGCAGGTGTGGGTTATCAGGTAGCCAGCGTGGTGGGCGGTGGCTTTACGCCGTTTATCGCTGTGTTGCTGGTGACCGTGTTCTCCGGTGCCTGGTATGGCGTTGCGGGTTATCTGGCGGCAGGGTGTCTGATCTCTGCCGTGGTCGGTATGAGTATGAAGCCGCAATCAACGGATTAAGAGCCAATAAAGACCGTAACGCTATAGGTGTTGTACGTTACGGTCTCTCCCGTTATTTTGCGCTGAGTTGCTCTTTCGCTGCATCCAGCGCATCCAGAGCACATTGTTGATCGATACTGCCCGAGGGGGCGCCACCAATGCCAATTGCTCCAATGGTTTGATCCCCCACTTTCACAGGTACGCCACCTGCCAGCAATAAAAAGCCTGGAATATCACGCAAATTTTGCGCTTCAGCATTGGACTGGGCGTTCTTCATCACGTTTTCCGTAGGCGCTTTCGTGGTGAGCGCGGTAAATGCCTTCATCCGGCTGGCTTCGAGTGTATGCGGTCCCGCGTTATCCATGCGTTTGGCTAGCTTCACTATGCCAGCGCGATCGACGATGGTCACGGCCACGTTCACATTCTTGGCGCTGCACGACTGGATGGCATGTTGTGCCAGCTGTTCGGCCAGCGCCAAAGAAAGATTTTTCTCGTTTAAAATGCCATTGGCAAAGCTGGGAAACGCAGTAATACCGCTGAAAAGCAGGGTGGTGATAAGAAAACGTTTCATTATGTTCTGGCTCCTGTTGTCCATGGAAGGTACTCGATAAGGACAGCCTAACGAGAGCCCTTGGAAGGAACCATTCGGTTGATTACTCAAATCACTGCGTAATTTTACGGAGTTTTATCGATAAGTGATTGCCCTCCATACAGTTTTATCAATTTTGCCAGTGAGTTTATCTCCAGTTTAGCAAACAGATTGGCGCGGTGTGCTTCCACTGTGCGGGCAGAGAGTTGCAGGTCTTTGGCGATCTCTTTGTTTGATTTCCCCTCCATCATCAGCGCCATCACTTCGTGCTCGCGAGCAGAAAGCATATTGAGCTTATCCCGTAGCTGTGTAGCTTGTTGGCGCTGGCTGGCCTGCCTTTGAAACTGTGCCATAGCGCCAGAAACCGTTTCGAGGAGCAGATCAGCATCAATGGGTTTGGTCAAAAACTCGAAGGCACCACTTTTAAATGCGCGTCGGCACAAATTGATATTGCCATGGCCTGTCATGATGATGACGGGAATATCCATTCCACGCTGTTGCCACTCCTCCAACAGGGTTAATCCTGTTTTGCCTGGCATACGAATGTCGAGCAGTAAACAGCCGTGCAGTACGCTCCAGTCGCTGTGCTGCTGTTCAAAATCAGCAATGCTGGCATAGGGTTGAGTTTGCCACCCGACGGTGGCAAGTAGCGCTTTGAGCGAATCTCGGATAGCGTCATCATCATCGATCAGATAGATACACAATGTCATCCACGTTGCTCCTCTGCGTTAAAGGGGAACCAGAGTGTGAATCGGGCCCCGCTCCCGGAGACATTTTCTGCGCTGATATCGCCGTTGAGACCTTGAACCAACGTCTGGGTAAGCGCCATCCCAAGTCCTAATCCACCTTTCCGGGTGGTGAAAAATGGCAGAAAAACATTCTGTAGCGCCTGTTCTGATAACCCTGGACCTCCGTCTGTCATGGTCAGTGTAATCCCCTTCTCCGTCGTGTGCGCGGCTATCTCAACCCAGGCCGATTTTGGCGCGTTATCTTGCTGTGCCTGGATGGCATTGAGTAGCAAGTTATGAACAATTTGCTCAACCCACTGTGGCGCAGCAAGAAATGGCGGCAGATCATCGGGTATTTTGTTGATGATTTTTACTTTTCCCGCGTGCAACTCGTTTTCTAACAGCATGAGCACCCGTGACCAGATCAGCTTCAAATTGACCGGTTGTAAGGATACGTGGTCGCTGTGCATTTTTTGACGCAAATCGGTAAGCAGGGCACTTATGCGCTTGGTTTGCACGACAGCGGCATCGAGCAGGGGGGCGATCTCGGTGGTCTTTTCTTGTTTCAGCAAACTCAGGGCGGTTTGGTTATAGCTCAGGATGGCGGTCAGTGGTTGATTCAATTCGTGCACCATGCCAGCTGTAATCTCCCCCATGGTGTTGAGCCGGGTGAGTTCGGAAAACTGGGCGCGTAAGTCTGCCAACGTGCGTTGATGTTTATACATCAGATAACGGCTGACAAATTCCACGACGATCGCCCAGAACACAGCAACCAGAAGCATGCTGACCCAGGGCAGATGATACCAGTCAGGATTATTTCCAGCCGAAAGTTCGAACGGCTGGGAATCGCCCACCAGTGCTTTATGCCACTGCCAGTAAGGTTCTGTAGAGGCATCACCGAGAACCACCAGAGGAGTATTATGCAAGTACAAACCCAGCGTACGAAATGCATTGCTTTGTGGCAATGTGCTGAGCACTTGTTTGAGATCGATCAGCAAGGAGAAATGCTGGCCGTTTAGCCAATAGGTTCCATTCCCCGCCGGTTCTGGTTCCGTGGCGGCATGTTCAGGCGAACGCGTTTTTAATATCAGAATTTGGGGAAACTCTTTTTTGACAACCTCGGGATCGCTGGTGGTGGAAAGCAGTGTCAAGATGACATCATGTTGGGACAGTTTGAGGGCCACATCGCGATAAAGGATGCGGAACTCGGCGCTGTGTTCTTCATACTGCTTTTGAAGCGTATGAACGCTAAGCCCGAGAGCGGATAGGGCCGTTAAGAGTAACCAAATGGCGAACTTACGCATGATGATTTCATTCGGGTTGAGTTAACGCCATGCGCATGGCTGAGAGAGTAACGCTGGGACATAGAACCATACTGGCCTGATGTTGTAAACCCGACCGAACCAAACCTGTCCAGCCGGAACTTTTGTTTAGCGAAAACGATCGATATCGTGAGAGGTGAGGCCAATGTCTTTGAGCTGAGCGTCGTTGAGTCGGCGCAGTTCGCGCAGTGTAGTACGGCGTTTACGCCAGCCACGCCACCACGTAATCGGGGGGCGGATAATGATATCAATACTGTGTGTTATTGCTGCTTTACAACCGCTTCTCCACTGGCTCATTGCGCTCTCCTCCTCCTCAAGATACTGTTTATGATGAAGGTGAATGCAATGAGGATACAGCCTCAGAAAATCACTTTTTCAAGCATACAGATTGTGCCATATTGCAACTGAATGGCCGTTTCTCCCTCAATCTGTACTGGTTTTTTCGCTGACGTTCGGTGCAACAAGGATACTTATGACGCGTTACCAGCATCTCGCAGCGCTTTTAGCGCAACGTATTGAGCAGGGGTTGTACCAAAACGGTGAGCGTCTGCCTTCTGTGCGTACGCTTAGCCAGGAACACGGTGTGAGTATCAGCACCGTACAACAGGCCTACCATGTGCTGGAATCCCAGCAGCTTATTGCACCGCAGCCCCGTTCTGGCTATTACGTTGCGCCACGTAAAGCGCACCCGCCGGTGCCGGGGTTAACCCGTCCTGTTCAGCGCCCGGTAGAAATCAGCCAATGGGAATCTGTACGTGAGCTCTTCAACCCTAATCCGGAACGTAACCTTTACAATCTGGGCGGTGGCGGACCGGACGTTAGCCAGTCTTCGATTAAACCGCTATGGAAATCCCTGACGCGCTTTTGTCAGCGTCAGGATCTGCGGGTATTGAATTACGGCAATATGTATGGCGCCCCGGAACTGCGCGAGCAAATTGCGCGATTGGCGCTGGATAGCGGCTGCCAACTGGCGGCGGAAGATATCGTGATTACCACGGGTTGCCAGGAGGCGCTGTTCACCGCATTGCGTTCCCTGTGTCGAGAAGGGGATATTGTGGCTGTAGAGTCACCTACCTTTCCCGGTACGCTGCAAACGCTGCGCGGTTTGGGGATTAAGGTGGTAGAAATTCCTACCGACGCAGTGACAGGCATCAGCCTGGAGGCCTTGCAGTTGGCGCTGGATCAATGGCCGATAAAAGCCGTTATGCTGGTGCCAAGCTGTAATAATCCGCTCGGTTTTTATATGCCGGATGCGCGCAAAAAGGCGCTTATCATGCTGGCACAACAGTTTGATATTGCCATTATTGAAGATGATGCATACGGTGAGCTGGCTTACGAGTATCCACGGCCACGTACCATCAAATCCTTTGATAACGATGGCAGGGTGCTGCTGTGCAGTTCCTTTTCCAAAAGCTTGGCGCCTGGACTGCGTGTGGGGTGGATCGCCCCCGGACGCTATCTGGAGCGTGTGCTGCATACCAAATACACCAGCACTGGCTATGCGGTTACCCATACTCAGTTAGCCGTGGCTGAATTTATTCGCCAGGGCCATTATCAGCCGCATGTGCGCCGTATGCGCGCCTATTACAAAAGCAATCTTGATGTGTTCACCTGCTGGGTGCGGCGCTATTTTCCCTGCGGGATTTGCGTTAGCCGACCGCAAGGCGCGTTTCTGATGTGGATTGAGTTTCCTGAAACCTTTGATACGTTACGGTTGAACAGCCTGCTGCGCCAGTCTGGTATTCAGATAGCTTCCGGCTCGTTGTTCTCTGCTTCCGGTAAATACCGCAACTGCATGCGCGTGCATTATGGTCTGCCGTTAACCGATGAGATGCAAAGGATGTTACGCGTCATTGGGGAACAGGCAGAACAACTGCTCCAGGAAGATACGGTGAGTGGTCACTAGGTGCATATCGGAGAAGGGCCGATACAGAGCGATAGAGCTACTCTGTATCGGTAGAGGGGGCAAAACCGAATGGAACAATTCGGTTTTGGCTGGCGACTCTACGTCATCAACAGGAGCACTTTACGTAGAGAAAGATAAACGGAGGGTGCATGGTCCGGTCGTTTTATCTCCAGATGATGGCGCTATTCATCCATTTATCCCACGTTATGTCGATGATGCGACTGCCTTCCCAAATACCCATCCCAGTCTTTCCATACCGGTTGCAGCCCAGCTTGAGTGATAGCCTGTGCGACGACTTCAGGGCGACGATTATCGTGCGGTGAAAACTGCTCCAATTCGGGATGATCGTCTGCGTAGCCTCCCGGTTGCGTTTTGGAGAATGCGCTGACGCTATTGATGGCAATAGGGACCACGTTATCGCGAAAATAGGGCGATTCGCGGGTCGATAACGATAGCTCCACCTCGGGCACCAGCAGGCGGAATGCACAAATCACTTGCAGTAACTGGGCTTCGTCCATTATCGAAGCGGGTGTTATCCCCCCCGCACAGGGTCGCAGCCGAGGAAAGGAGATGGAGTAACGGCTCTGCCAGTAGGTTTGCTGCAAATACAGAAGATGCTCCGCTACCATGTAGCAGTCAGTACGCCAACTGTGCGATAAACCAATTAACGCGCCAAGTCCGATCTTATCGATCCCGGCATTGCCCAAACGATCCGGTGTGTCCAATCGCCAATGGAAATCCTGTTTGTTACCGCGTAGGTGATGTTGTTGATACGTTACGGGATGGTAGGTTTCCTGATAGACCATTACACCGTCCAGCCCCAGTGTTTTCAGCTCCGCGTAATCCTCTTGTGCCATTGGCTGCACTTCCATCATCAGTGCGCTGAAGTGTGGCCGAATCAGTGGAAACATTTCGCGAAAATAATCCATACCGACTTTACGTTGATGTTCCCCCGTTACCAGCAACAGATTGTCAAATCCCAGCGCTTTGATGGCGGAAATTTCGCGAAAAATTTCCTCTTGGTTCAAGGTTTTGCGCTTGATATGGTTGCTCATAGAGAAACCGCAGTAGGTGCAATCATTGGCACAAAGGTTCGACAGGTAGAGCGGTACATAAAAGCCTACGGTATTGCCAAAACGTTGTCGGGTAAGCTGCTGAGCCCGTTCGGCCAATGGCTCCAGATAGTTCAGCGCAGCCGGGGAAAGCAGCGCCATCATATCGTCGCGAGAGAGCGTGGTTGCAGTCAGGGCCCGCTCCACATCGCGCCCGGTTTTGCTGTTGATGTCGAGCGTTATTGCATCCCAATCGAGTTGCTCCCAGCGGGTACGAAAAGCGCGTTTCATGATTGCGCCTCCGGCACTTTCTGATGAAGAAAACCGGTCAGAGGGCTGGTGGCGCTTGCGACGTGCTGGCGTTGGCCTAATCCCGCTCGGCGTGCCAGTTCCCCTGCTTCTACCGCTAAACGGAAGGCCTGGGCCATTTGCACCGGATCCTGTGCCACGGCAATGGCCGTGTTTACCAGCACCGCATCGGCTCCCATCTCCAGCGCCTCTGTGGCCTGGCTGGGGGCGCCAATCCCCGCGTCAACCACGACGGGTACGGTTGCCTGCTCAATAATGATGCGTAGGAAATCGCGCGTTTGCAGACCCTGATTAGAGCCGATTGGTGCGCCCAATGGCATCACAGCGGCACAACCCGCTTCTTCCAAACGTTTGCACAATACAGGGTCTGCACCGCAGTAAGGCAGCACCACAAAACCCTCTTTTACCAGGTGCTCAGCGGCACGCAGGGTTTCAATTGGGTCGGGCAACAGGTATTTGGCATCGGGGTGAATTTCCAGTTTAAGCCAGTGTGTACCCAGCGCTTCGCGCGCCAGCCGTGCGGCGAACACCGCTTCGTCTGCGGTTTTTGCCCCTGAGGTATTGGGCAGCAGTTTCACACCAAGTTGCTTGAGTGGCGCAAAAATGGCGTCATTGCCGGTTTTCAGGTCAACGCGTTTCATTGCAAGCGTGACTAATTGAGAACCCGATGCCTGCAACGCGGCGTGCATCAGCTCGGCAGTGGCGAATTTACCTGTTCCTGTTAATAACCGGGAAGAAAAGCGTGTATCGGCAATCTGCAACATATCAACCTCCTGCGATAGCCTGAAAAAGAAGAATCTCGTCGCCTGAGCAAATGGACCGTGTCGCCCATTCGTCACGCGGCACTATGGTCTGGTTTATCGCCAGCGCTGTGCCGGGTTGCAAACGATCTAACCCAGCCAGCAGGGTTTCCACCGTGATGGCCTCATCGCACGCCATAGGGGTGTCGTTCAGCGTGATGTTCATGCCGCGATATCCTTACAGACCGGGCAGCGTGCAGAGCGGCTTAACTGGAAGGTTTGCCAGCTCTGTTGCTTGCCATCGAACAGGCGTAGCTTGCCGCTGAGTGCAGAAGGTAGCCCCGCCAGTAGCTTGATGGCTTCCAGCGCCTGAAGCGTACCGATTACCCCGACCACCGGACCGAGTACACCTGCGGTACGGCAGTTGCGCTGTGGTTCTGTTGCCTCTGGATAGAGGCAGGCGTAACAGCCGTGAGGGTAGGGGGGCGTTAGCACCAGCAACTGTCCGCTAAAGCCAACGGCACTCCCACTGATCAGCGGCGTTTGCTGCTGAACGCAAGCTGCGTTAACGGCGTGGCGTGTGGCCATATTGTCACTGCAATCCAGCACCAGATCGGCCTGCTGAACCGCGTGGTGTAATGCCGGTCCCGAGAGACGTTCTGTGAGCGTCACCACCTCGGTTAACGGGTTGAGTGCCAAGAGCTGCTGCTTGGCGAGCGTGGCTTTGGGGCGAGAAATATCCTGCGTGCGATAGAGGATTTGCCGTTGTAGATTGGAAATATGCAGTTGGTCGTCATCAGCGATCGTCAAGGTGCCGACCCCTGCGGCGGCGAGGTAGAGTGCTGCGGGGGCACCCAACCCCCCCATGCCGACCAGCAGTACGTGGGATTTTTTCAGTCTTTCTTGCCCTTCTGGGCCGATATCTTCCAGCAGTAATTGACGGCTGTAGCGTAAGAACTCTTGATCGCTCAGGGCCGGATCGTTAAGCATCATGAACCTCCTGATTTTCAATCAGACTGAGCAGGGTGGCAGTTGCTTGACGCCAGTCGGCAGCCTGCGTTATCGCGCTGACCACCGCAATACTGCCGACGCCCGTTGCCATCACGCTCGGCACGCGTTCAATGCTGATGCCGCCGATGGCGACGGTAGGGAAACGCCCTTGCAGCGCATCAATGTGGCGCTTCAGTTCGCTCACGCCCTGCGGGGCGGAAGGCATCTCTTTAGTTTGTGTCGGGAAGATATGTCCGAGGGCGATATAAGAAGGCTTGAGTGCTACGGCGCGTGCCAATTCCATATCATCGTGGGTTGAAATACCCAAGCGCAGCCCTGCATGGCGGATCGCCTCCAGATCGGCGGTATCCAGATCTTCCTGGCCCAGATGCACACCGTATGCCCGATGTTTGACGGCCAGCTGCCAAAAATCGTTAATAAACAAGCGAGCCTGATAATCTTGCCCGAGCGCGATGGCCTGCATGATGGCCGACTCAGCGTGTTCTGCGGTTTTATCCTTAATGCGTAACTGGATGGTTTTTACGCCAGCGCCGAGCAGGCGCTCGATCCAGGTCACGCTGTCCACTACTGGGTAAAGCCCAAGCTGTGGTGCAGTTGCGGGAAATGCCGGATTCATTTGGTTTCCTCCCCAAGCAGCGTCGTGGCACTGTGGTAGAGCTCACTGCCGCGTGCACGGAACTGGGCCGACATCTCTGCCATGCCGACTTCAATGGGCTGCGCTTCCACGGCGGGGGCGGGATTTTTCGCCGCGTACTCGCGTACTTCCTGCGAAATTTTCATCGAACAGAATTTGGGGCCGCACATTGAGCAGAAGTGTGCGACTTTGCCGGATTCTTGCGGCAGGGTTTCATCGTGATAAGCGCGAGCCGTTGTCGGGTCAAGCGCCAAATTGAACTGGTCTTCCCAACGAAATTCAAAACGTGCTTTGGACATGGCGTTATCGCGGATCTGTGCACCGGGATGCCCTTTCGCCAGATCGGCTGCATGGGCAGCGATTTTGTAGGTGATAAGCCCCTGCTTCACATCCTCTTTATTTGGCAGTCCAAGGTGCTCTTTAGGCGTGACGTAGCAGAGCATGGCACAACCGAACCAGCCAATCATCGCAGCCCCGATGCCGGAGGTGAAGTGGTCATAGCCGGGTGCGATATCGGTAGTCAGTGGCCCCAATGTATAGAACGGGGCTTCGTGGCAGTGCTCCAGTTCTTCGGTCATGTTGCGGCGAATCATCTGCATCGGCACATGCCCTGGCCCTTCAATCATCACTTGCACGTCATACTCCCAGGCGATTTTGGTCAACTCACCCAGGGTATGCAGCTCGGCAAACTGTGCCTGATCGTTGGCATCTTGAATGGATCCAGGACGTAAGCCATCGCCCAGCGACAGGGCAACGTCGTAGGCGGCACAAATCTCACAGATTTCACGGAAGTGGACGTAGAGGAAGTTCTCCTGATGGTGCGACAGACACCACTTCGCCATGATGGAGCCGCCGCGCGAGACAATGCCGGTCAGACGCTGTGCGGTCATCGGTACATAGCGCAGCAGCACCCCAGCATGAATGGTAAAATAATCAACGCCTTGCTCTGCCTGTTCGAGTAATGTATCGCGGAACATTTCCCAAGTGAGGTTTTCCGCCACGCCGTTAACCTTCTCCAACGCCTGATAAATAGGAACGGTGCCGATCGGAACCGGGCTGTTGCGCAGGATCCATTCACGGGTTTCGTGAATATAGCGCCCGGTGGAGAGATCCATCACCGTATCTGCCCCCCACAGCGTGGACCAGACCAGTTTTTCAACCTCCTCCTCGATAGAAGAGGTAACCGCCGAGTTACCGATGTTTGCGTTTACTTTCACCAGGAAATTACGCCCGATAATCATCGGTTCAGATTCAGGGTGATTAATGTTGGACGGGATGATGGCGCGACCTGCCGCAACCTCCTGGCGCACAAATTCCGGAGTGATATTATCCGGCAGAATCGCGCCAAAGCTCTGTCCTGGGTGCTGGTGGCGTAGAACTTCGCTGTGAATGCGCTCGCGTCCCATGTTTTCGCGGATGGCAATGAACTCCATTTCCGGCGTGATGATCCCTTGGCGCGCATAGTGCAACTGTGTGACGCACTTTCCTGGTTGAGCGCGTTTAGGCTGCGGCAACTGCTCAAAGCGCAGGTGATCTAACCCGGCATCTGCTAATCGTTGCTGGGTAAAACGGGAACTGGCACCGGAAAGCGGCTCGGTGTCGTTACGCTCAGCAATCCAATCTGCACGGAGTTTAGCCAGCCCGGTGCGCACATCCGGCAAAGCATCGGGATCGCCATACGGCCCCGCAGTGTCATAAACCGGCACGGCTTCGTTAGGTTCATATTGCGGGTTATCTTTGCCACCACCCACCAGTGTTGGGCTAAGGGCGATTTCTCGCATTGGCACGCGGATATCGCTGCGTGATCCGGTAAGGTAGATACGCGTGGAGTTAGGGAAGGCTGTTCCGCGAAGATTATGAATAAATTCCTGGGCTGCTTCGCGCTTTTCGCGACGGCCAGACGGGGTTTTAGGCGTTGTAGCGGGTGATTGAGACATAGCATGTTCCTGATTACGGTTAAGGAAAAATGCTTGTCTGGAGCTCGCAGGGAGTAATTATGGATGCTTTGGCTCCGATTTTACGCGCTATGCCGATAACTGCAGGGCGGTAACAACGGCGACAAAACAGAATGGATTACTCTTGTTCCCTTCGCAGGTTTTAACCTGATCAGGTTCCGCGGATCCCGAATAAACGGTCTCAGCCTGCGGTTTATGTAGGACATAAACACGCTAGGCACTCCGACAAGATACGCCCGATATACCCGTCATACTTCAAGTTGCAGGTGCGTTGGCTGCGTTCACTCACCCGAATCACTTACCTGAGTAAGCTCATCGGGATTCATTCACTTGCCGCCTTCCTGAAACTCGAATTATTTAGGGTATAGTCAGCACAGCGGCTGTTTACCGGGCAATAACCCCATTACTATGAGGTTAATAAAACCCTGACACTTTAGGACGTCTGAGAGACACTGTCAAAATGTAAGGAGGATGATGGCGTTATTCTTTCCCTACGACCAGACGAATCAGGCGATCTTCCAATGCAAAACGTTCTGCCATCGCCTCCCCTACGCTTGATAACGCTTGCTGAAATTCAATGCAGTTATCGTGATCGATGGCGGTCGCCAGACTACTGTCGTAGAAGTCCATAATGAATTGCGTGTTGGCCTGCAACGCCAGTGCCAGACGATGAGTTTGCGCCAGCTTTTGATCGCTCAACGCGACAGCCTCTTGCAAGATGCGCTCATAAACATGGAAATGGCAGGCAGAAAGATAATCCACAAGATTGTGGCAAAAATCATCCAAAGCCTGCTCATCGAGCGGGGTGTGTTTATCTTTGTTTGGCTTAATGCCGACCAGATGATAATAGGCAACCAGAAGTTGCTTACGCGCTTGTAGCCATTGGTCGATTAACGCATTATTGCCACCAACGTACTCAGTCAGACTTTGTAATTGGTTTAACATTGTTGACTCCGTGCATTGATAAGAGAGAACAATCGGTCGCGATGAAATTCTGCCATATCCCTGACAGTTAAAATGCCAGTGAAGTGTCTGTGGAGCAATAGAAAAGATATGGAACAAACATTAAAAGGTGATGAACGTGGGTGGTGGGTGGTCAGCCATGATAATCAAGTTTGGCTACCCGACGGGAGACTCCCTCATGGCACGGCGGCGCAGTGCGGATTGGAAGGAATTGTTGGACGCCAAATAGGAGAGTGGCAGGGGGAGTGCGTGTGGTTGGTCAGTCACCAGAAAACGTCGCAGATGGATTCTGTACGACAACTGCTGGATGAAGACGTGGCGCTGTTTCAACTGGCAGGGCGCGGTGTACAACTGGCTGAGTTTTATCGCTCACATCACTTTTGCGGCTATTGCGGGCGGAAAATGGTCCATAGCAAAACAGAATTGGCCTGTCTGTGCCCGCAGTGTAAAGAGCGTTACTACCCGCAAATCGCCCCGTGCGTGATCGTGGCGATCCGACGTGGTGAGGAGATCTTGCTGGCACAACATCAGCGTCATCGCGGCAATATGTATACCGTGCTGGCGGGGTTTGTGGAAGTGGGTGAGACCCTCGAGCAGGCGGTTGCCCGTGAAGTGATGGAAGAGAGCAACATTCATATTAAAAATTTGCGCTACATCAGCTCACAGCCCTGGCCGTTCCCGCATTCACTGATGATGGCGTTCATGGCTGAGTATGCTGACGGCGAGCTGCGCCATGACCCAAAAGAACTCAGAGATGCGGGCTGGTTCCGCTACGATCAACTGCCGATTCTTCCTCCGCCGGGTACGGTTGCACGGCGTTTGATTGAAGACACTGTGGTACTGTGTCGCGATGGGCAGGAATAGCGCAGCAGGCGTGCTACACTTCGCGCCAATCGTTTCGTTCTCGCGTTTTGACCCTCTCTCAGGATGACAAAAGGACACCGCATGCCAGACCTGAAAAATGATCGCTATCTGCGCGCGTTGCTGCGCCAGCCCGTTGACGTCACGCCGGTGTGGATGATGCGCCAGGCAGGCCGTTATCTGCCTGAATACAAGGCGACGCGCGCGCAGGCGGGTGATTTTATGTCGCTATGTAAAAATCCAGAGCTGGCTTGCGAAGTCACACTGCAACCGCTTAGGCGCTACGCCCTGGATGCAGCTATCTTGTTTTCCGATATTCTCACCATACCTGACGCCATGGGATTAGGGCTCTATTTTGAAACCGGGGAGGGGCCGCGCTTTGCGCATCCGGTTCGAACGACTGCTGATGTGGCGCGTTTGCCTGTTCCCGATCCTGAGCAGGAACTGGGCTACGTGATGGATGCGGTTCGCACCATTCGCCGCGAACTGGCTGGTGCGGTGCCATTGATTGGTTTTTCCGGCAGTCCCTGGACACTGGCAACCTATATGGTGGAAGGCGGCAGCAGTAAAGCGTTTACGGTAATCAAGAAAATGCTGTTTGCCGAGCCTCTAACGCTCCATTTGCTGTTGGATAAACTGGCTGACAGCGTGATTCTGTATTTGAATGCGCAGATCAAGGCAGGTGCTCAATCGGTGATGATTTTTGATACTTGGGGCGGCGTGTTGAGCGGTCGCGATTATCGTGAGTTTTCGTTGCACTACATGCACAAAATCGTGGATGGACTGCTACGTGAACATGATGGGCGGCGCGTGCCGGTAACGCTGTTTACCAAAGGCGGTGGACAATGGCTGGAAGCGATGGCCGCAACAGGGTGTGATGCGCTGGGTCTGGATTGGACCACGGATATCGGTGAGGCGCGCGCGCGGGTAGGGGATAAAGTGGCGCTGCAAGGCAATATGGATCCTTCACTGCTCTATGCTTCACCCGAACGTATCGAACAAGAAGTCGATACGATTTTGACCTCATTTGGCCAGGGTAGTGGTCATGTCTTCAATTTGGGTCATGGAATTCATCAGGATGTGCCACCGGAGCATGCCGGTGCCTTTGTTGATGCAGTGCACCGGTGGTCACGTTCATTTCACCCATAATCTCCACCACCAGGATTGAACGCGCCTTAAGGAGTAGGCTGATGGATACGCAAGCATTGAAGGCAGAACAGAAACGGCGAGCGCAGGACATTGTGCGTGTTGACGCTCTGCCGTTTGCCGAGCCCACGTTTATTGGTGGGGCAGATGTCGGGTTTGAACAAGAGGGGACGGTGACGCGTGCGGCGATCGCGATATTACACTACCCTTCACTTCAGTTGGTTGAGTATCAGATTGCCCGTATTCCAACGGTAATGCCCTATGTGCCAGGGTTGCTTTCTTTTCGTGAGTGTCCTGGCCTGTTGACCGCGTGGGAACAGTTGGTGCAGAAGCCTGATTTGCTGTTTGTTGATGGGCACGGTATTTCTCACCCCAGGCGGTTGGGCGTTGCCAGCCATTTTGGGCTATTGGTAGATGTCCCGACCATTGGCGTGGCTAAAAAACGGCTGTGCGGTCAGTTTGCTCCGCTGCCTGAAGCACCCGGCAGCCAAAGCGCTCTGATGGACCGTGATGAACAAATAGGCTGGGTGTGGCGCAGCAAGGCGCGTTGTAATCCGCTGTTTATCTCGACCGGCCACCGGGTAAGCTTGAACAGTGCACTGATGTGGGTAAAACGCTGCCAACTGGGCTATCGTTTACCCGAGCCTACGCGCTGGGCGGACGCCGTTGCTTCACAACGGCCGGCATTTCAACGCTGGCTGCGTGAAAATCCTCAGTAAAGCCGGTGGGATGCGGTAAGTTTAAGAATTCAGGCATAGGGCAAGGCAAAATTTTCAGGTACACTGCCTGCCATTAAAAATAATGAGCGTCGACGATGTTACGTAACCCGATTCACCTGCGGCTGGAGAAGCTGGAAAGCTGGCAGCATGTGACTTTTATGGCTTGCCTTTGCGAGCGGATGTATCCGAACTATTATGAATTTTGTCGCCAGACGGCGTTTGGTGACGCGCAGTTGTATCGCCGCATCCTTGATCTGGTGTGGGAAGTGCTGGTGGTGAAAGAAGCCAAGGTCAATTTTGACAGCCAGTTGGAAAAATGGGAAGACGCTATTCCCTCCGCCGATGATTACGATTTATACGGTGTCTATCCAGCCATTGACGCGTGCATTGCATTGGGTGAACTGATTCATTCGCAGTTGAGTGGTGCAACGCTTGAGCATGCGATTGCTATTAGCGAAACCTCCATTCGCACAGTGGCGATGCTGGAAATGACACAAGCCGGTCGTGAAATGACGGACGAAGAACTCTACACGCTGCCCGCGATCGAAGAAGAATGGGATATTCAGTGGGAGATTTTTCGGTTGCTGGCGGCGTGTGAAGAGCGTGATTTGGAATTGATTAAAGGGCTGCGTGCCGACCTGCGGGAAGCGGGGAGCAGCAATATTGGCATAAATTTAGGCCAATAAGGCGATAAAACGTGATTTAAGGCCCTAAATGACAAGTTGAAGGGCTTCACATCCGCCCCCTGTCTGGTCTACATTTGGGGGGCGTAAAAAAAGTGGCTGTCGGTGCGTGTATGCAGGAGAGTGCTTTTGAGCATATCCGTCGCACTCGATGCTAAGCAAGCGATAAACACACTGTAAGGATAACTTATGAATAAGACTCAACTGATTGATGTGATTGCAGACAAAGCTGACCTGTCCAAGGCTCAGGCTAAAACAGCGTTGGAAGCCACTCTGGCCGCGGTAACTGAGTCTCTGAAAGCAGGCGATGCAGTACAATTAGTGGGTTTTGGTACGTTTAAAGTGAACCATCGTAACGAGCGCACTGGCCGCAACCCGCAGACGGGTAAAGAAATCAAAATCGCTGCGGCGAATGTCCCGGCGTTTGTCGCGGGCAAAGCACTGAAAGACGCTGTTAAATAAGCGAATGCCAGTGAAGGATTCAAGCAAAGGGGCGTTAGCGCCCCTTTTGCTTTTGTGGCGTAGGCTGGGAGCGGTAATGATCGCTGGGCTGATAACGGCCTGCTCCAGCCATTCGCCACCGCCGACGACGTTCGCCACGGGCTACGTAGGCGATCGTGCGGTGGTGCGCGTGTGGCGCAAGGATGACAGCCAACAGCACAGCACGCAGTTGGTTACGCTCTCCAATGCTTTACAGGATGATAACCTGTGGCCCGATCGTCACGGGGTAGAAACGCGCTACCTGTTTGTTCAGGACCAGCTGCGAGAAATAAAGCGTACTTACCGCGGCGCTCATCCAGAAAGCCTTCATCTTCGGTTCGCTGACGACGGGACAGTGAGCTTTATGCAACGGCAACTTGATGACCGACGCGAAAGCATTTCTGAAGACGAGATTGCGCTGTTTCAGTTTGATGCCAAGCGGATGCTGGAACTCAGTGATGTGCTACGTACTGGCAGTGTGAGACTGCGTCAGGGACAGCTACAGGGTAATCGCGTGCTGACCTGTGAGGGGCAAAATGTCAGCCCTGATTTTGATCTGCTCTCGCAGAGGTGGATAGCGGAACAGCGACAGCACCGTCCTGATGTTACGCAGCGTGTAGCGTGGTTAGATGCTCCAGCGGGAACGCAACTGCTGCTGGTTGCTGAGGAAGATTTGTGTCAGTGGAAGCCGTTTGCTAGCGAGTAGGAGTAGAGTGAAATCCCCTTGTCATTCCCGCGCAGGCGCTGAGGAATCCCCACAAATTTAGGCCAAATCTTTTTGTTGGTGCATTGGATGTTTCGTGCGCATTAACCAACACGGATTTCTGAAACCGTTGCAGCGCGCGCCCGACACGAGGCGCTCAATCGCCGCCGCCTCGTGACTCCAGGCTTTTCGCGATAAATCACGCCGCTACACGGTGCCTTCGGGGCTCGAGCCCACTGACGGGCCGCCAGCGACGCGTTCCCGACGCGGCGCTGACTTTCGCGGCGTCCTGCCGCTCACCCTGCGGTCTCGTTCCCCTCAGCGTTATTTTTTACGCGATATAACGTCAAATAATTCAACGTATTAAAACCATGCCGCTTTACGCTATTTTTTCTGGGGATTTCTCAGCGTGCAGGCGGGAATCTCCCACAGACTAAACACGTTTCTTCTGCCAGAGAGGTCCCCGACTTAGGCCGAGGACGACGAGAGGGCATACTCTGGTTATTCCCGCATTATTGCTTCTGCTCACGAGCAATGGCGCGGTAGCCGATATCATTGCGGTAGAAACTGCCATTCCAGCGAATCTCTTTGGCAACTTCATACGCCTTCTGCTGCGCCAGCGCGACAGTGCTGCCCAGTGCGGTCACGCAGAGTACGCGCCCACCGCTGGTGACCACGTCATCGCCACGCAGTGCCGTTCCTGCCTGGAACACCTTGCTGTCTTCCGCTTCTTCCTGCGGTAAGCCCTTGATGACATCGCCGGAAGCGTAGTCACCAGGGTAACCGCCTGCCGCGATCACCACACCTAATGCTGGGCGTTCATCCCAGACGGACGTCGTCTGATCCAGTTTACCCTCACAACCTGCCAGACACATCTCCACCAAATCGGAGCGTAGGCGCATCATGATCGGTTGCGTTTCTGGATCGCCAAAACGACAGTTGAATTCGATCACTTTAGGCTGGCCTGCGTCATCGATCATCAACCCGGCATAGAGGAAACCGGTATAGGTATTCCCTTCGGCTTTCATGCCACGCACTGTCGGCCAAATGACCTGATCCATCACGCGCTGGTGGATCTCATCGGTCACCACTGGTGCGGGAGAGTACGCACCCATACCGCCCGTGTTCGGGCCGGTGTCTTTGTCACCTACACGTTTGTGATCCTGGCTGGTAGCCATGGGCAATACGTTATCGCCGTCGACCATGACGATAAAGCTGGCCTCTTCTCCTTCCAGAAATTCCTCGATCACGATGCGGTGTCCGGCATCGCCAAACGCATTGCCTGCCAACATATCCTGAACTGCGTTTTCTGCTTCCTCCAGGGTCATGGCAACAATAACGCCTTTGCCCGCAGCAAGGCCATCAGCCTTGATCACTATGGGCGCACCGTGCTTGCGCACATACGCCAACGCAGGTTCAACGTCGGTAAAATTCTGGTAGAACGCGGTTGGGATTTTCTGACGTGCCAGAAAATCTTTGGTAAAGGCCTTGGAACCTTCCAACTGAGCAGCAGCCTGAGTAGGGCCAAAAATTGTCAGACCAGCGGCACGGAAAGCATCAACCACGCCAATCACCAGCGGCGCTTCCGGTCCAACGATCGTCAAACCAATCTGTTTTTCTTGGGCAAAGGCCACTAACGCCGGAATATCTGTTGCGGAGATCGCCACGTTTTGCAGCGCAGGCTCGCGTGCTGTACCCGCGTTACCGGGTGCGACATACACATTATCTGCCAGCGGCGACTGGGCTGCCTTCCACGCCAGGGCGTGTTCGCGTCCGCCATTACCAATGATTAAAATGTTCATCTGTGTCATATCCTGAATTAGTGGCGGAAATGGCGCATGTCGGTGAAGATCATGGCAATGCCGTGTTCGTTGGCAGCGGTGATAACCTCGTCATCGCGAATGGACCCCCCTGGCTGAATCACACAGGTAATACCTACTGCTGCTGCTGCATCAATACCATCACGGAACGGGAAGAATGCATCAGAAGCCATTACGGAGCCTTCAACCTGCAATCCTTCGTCGCCGGCTTTAATGCCCGCGATTTTTGCGGAATAGACGCGGCTCATTTGTCCTGCGCCAATGCCGATTGTCATATTATCACGGGCATAGACGATGGCATTGGATTTGACGAATTTCGCGACTTTCCAGCAGAACAGAGCATCGCGCAGCTCGGTTTCTGTCGGTTGGCGCTCGGTGACAACGCGCAGTTGACCGGCATCAACCATGCCCAGATCACGATCCTGCACCAGCAGGCCGCCATTGACGCGTTTGAAATCCAGCCCAGAAACGCGTTGCTGCCATTGGCCGCAAGTGAGGACGCGCACGTTCTGTTTTGCTGCTGTTACTTTCAATGCGGCTGCACTGGCTGAGGGGGCGATGATCACTTCCACAAATTGACGACTGATGATCGCTTGCGCGGTGGCTTCGTCCAATTCGCGGTTAAAGGCGATGATGCCACCAAAAGCAGACGTTGGGTCGGTTTTGTATGCGCGTTCGTAGGCCGCCAGAATCGAATCGCCAATAGCCACGCCACACGGGTTTGCATGCTTCACGATGACGCATGCCGGTTCGGCGAACTCTTTTACGCACTCCAGTGCCGCATCGGTATCAGCAATGTTGTTGTAAGACAGTGCTTTGCCTTGCAACTGTTCTGCTGTAGCAACAGATGCCTCTTTCAACGTCTCTTCTATATAAAAGGCCGCCTGCTGATGGCTGTTCTCGCCGTAACGCATGTCCTGTTTCTTGATGAAGTTCAGGTTCAACGTACGCGGGAAGTGGCCAGCGGGCTTATCTGTCTCACCGTGGTAAGGCGGAACCATCGTGCCAAAGTAGTTGGCGATCATGCTGTCGTAGGCCGCAGTATGTTCAAAAGCCTTAATCGCCAGATTGAAGCGGGTTTCCAACGTCAGAGAACGCTCATTCGCGTCCATCTCGTTAATGATATTCGTGTAGTCACTGCTTTTTACCACAATGGCGACATCTTTATGGTTCTTGGCGGCGGAACGCACCATGGTTGGGCCGCCAATATCGATATTTTCGACGGCATCAGCCAGAGAGCAATCGGGGCGAGCTACCGTTTGCGCGAAGGGATATAAGTTTACCACCACCATATCGATGGGGCTGATGTCGTGTTCTGCCATGATAGCGTCATCTGTGCCACGACGACCCAGTATCCCGCCGTGTACTTTCGGATGCAGCGTTTTTACACGCCCGTCCATCATCTCTGGGAAGCCCGTATAATCGGACACTTCAGTGACGGGTAAGCCCGCATCAGCCAACAGGCGGGCAGTACCGCCAGTGGAAAGCAGCTCCACGCCACGTTGAGAAAGCGCCTGAGCAAATTCGACAATACCGGCTTTGTCAGAAACGCTGAGTAAAGCGCGGCGGATAGGACGAGGTTGTGACATGGTGATGTATCCCTTGGCTTTGGATAGTCATAAAAGAACAGTATATGAATGAAGTTTTGCTGTTTTTATCCTTTGCCTGGATAAAACCGCATTCCTATTCTGTTCTTGTGCGGTAATTTTGCGCGGGAGAATTGTAGCGAAAACGTTTGCGTGATGCTCGTCTAATTTTAGGGAGAATCTCATTTGTGGATAACACTGTGCAAAAGTGGGTATAAAGCGGGGTTTTGCTGTGGAATTCATCAAACAGTCAATTTTATTCAAAATACCTATTGCAGGCTGCGTGGAAATCCCTATACTGCGCCTCCACTGACACGGCAACAGCGACACGCAGTTGTGGTAACGGTAAGAAGTAAAACGGAA
>JADMXW010000037.1 GCA_015548865.1 Serratia marcescens
CTGCTGGTCCCGCTGATGGCGGTCGCCGTCGATTCCTGGCTATTGATAAAGCCGTCATCACCGGCAAAGTGGGTGATAGCAACATCAGGTGCAGTAGTATCGACACCGTAAGGACGCGTGGTCGTGGCAGTCGCCTGGTTACCGGCCTCATCCGAGGTCGTAACAGATGCATTGACAGAGCTGTTACTTGCCAGCACGCTACCCGGTACACCACCCACATTCCACGTTTTACCGTCAGCGTTAACAGTGGTGGTATAGCGCTCATTACCGATAGCAATCGTAACGATATCACCCGCTTTCACGTCGCCCGCAACTGTGCCACTGATGGTTTGAGCCTGTCCGGCTTCTTCTGCATTGACAACATCGTCATTGGCAATCAGGTCTATAGTAATGCTTGCGTCAGGAGGCAACGTATCAACAATAACGGAGTCCTGACCGCCGGTACCGGGAATACCGTTTTCATCGGTATAGGAACCATCGGGAACGGTGACAGTAACCGTTCCTTCGAAATTTGGATTTGGAGTAAGCGTTCCCGTCCAGCGAGTGGGGTCAGTGGGATCCTGAACCAGATTGGTTAGCGTACCGTTGGTCACATTTATATCACCCGATTCAAATCCGACCGGGGGTTTGGTAAAGGTAAAAGTGACTGAATCATCAGGATTGATAACAATGGTCAACGCTGGAGGCGTAGAATCCGGCGTAGTTTCGTTATTGGCAGCAGCTATAGGCGTTATCGCATCAGCGCCAGTCAGGTCATCGGTAGTCACAGTTGCGAATGCCAGCCCTTGGGTATCATAACCCGCAGTAGCTTCAACAATTTGCCCCGTCAAGGCAAAAACCATATCGGCAGGATTGACGTGACTACCACCACCATCTCCGGCTTCACCAATGTCTGTGTTACCCGCGGCAGGTGCTTCCAGCACTTGAGTCGGGTCCGCGCCTTGTGCGATAGCGTCCTGTAATGAAGCAACATCCTGGGCATCTTGCGCGGTCGCCTGCGGTACTACACTCGTATTATCACTCCACTGGCTATTTCTCCCAACATCCAGGGTTTTCCCATCCGGCAAAGTTATAGATACAGAACCGTCACCGCCCGTGACGATTTCTTCGCCACGATAAATTTTGTCACCTGCTGTTAATAACCGCTGTGTGCCATCAAGAGAAATGACGAAGACTTGCCCGATAACGAATTTAATGATACCGATTACGCTATTCACTACGGCTTCTCCTTGATATCTATAATTATTTTTATACAGATATTGAGTTATTGTAAGGGGGTATCAACATCATCCTGATGGGTAAATTGCGATTTGCTCTCCTGGCTTTACGGCAGTGCAGCCCTATATTGATGCGCTTTAACCGTGCAATTGCTTAAGTTCAAAAAGGCACTCCAGAAATGTTAACTAATTAGTTTGCTAATGAGTTAACCATGATGGAGAAAACCGATTTGTCAGAGCAAAAAATGACGGTATAAGCGTCAATCACTTGACTCGCTCCCCATAATCATAAAAAATTCGGAATATTCTTGCTACAAACTTTAATGCAAAAGAGCATCAAATATTTTCCAAACATTGAGTCAGCATGAAAAAACAAGGCAATTCATTGATTTTAAAGGAGTTAAAAAACTCTCACGGCGTACTATTGATAAAAAAACGCCTTATGAGAAATTAAGAATAATCACAAAAAAACAGAGCATCAAATTAATCACAGCGTTTACATGCCATAAAGGAAAACAGCACTATGCCACCTGTATTTCGATACGCTTTTTTACCTTTAGGGATTATGGTCGCACAGCCTTCCAGTTCCGCGACTTTACAGGATGTAATCAAACAAACGTTAACCTCGCACCCTGAAGTGAGTGCGTCAGTGAATAGTCGGTTATCTGCCGATCATGACCTGCGCTCTGCCAAAGGAGGATACCTGCCTTCCATCAACCTGAACGCAGGAACCGGGCGCGAGCAAACGGATACTGTTTCTACACGCGCCAGCGGCGGTAAAGCCGAACTGCAACGTAGTGAATCCAGCATCACCTTACAACAAACACTCTTTGACGGGTTCGCCACGTCGAGTGAAGTAGGTCGGCAGCGAGCAACTGTCAATTCACGAGCCTATAAGGTACTCAATACGTCTGAGAACGTGGCCTTGAATACGGTTCAGGTGTACCTCGATGTGTTGCAACGAGCAGAATTTGTCAAACTGGCACAAAATAATCTTGCTAACCATGAACGTATCTACGATCAAATCAGGCTGCGTAGCCAGCAGGGCGTTGCTCGTCTTGCAGATCTCGAGCAGGCAGAAGCACGTCTGGCACAAGCCAGAAACAACCTGCTGACCGAACAAACCAACCTCGACGACGCAAAGACCAACTACTTTAGCGTTACGGGTATCGAACCAGACAACCTCTCAGTACCAGATACCTCTTTGTTGACGCTTCCCGCTTCGTTGGCGGAAGCCCGGCGTATCATGCTGGCCAACAGCCCAATCCTCAAATCTGCGGAATCTGACATCACAGCAACACAAAAACAATATGAGGCTGCAAAGTCTTCTTATTATCCTCGTGTGAATGTCGAGCTCGACCGCAATATGAATAACAACGTGGATGGTGTACGCGGACAGAGCAACGAATGGCAGGCCATGGTCAGAATGCGCTACAACCTCTATCAAGGAGGAAGTAACAAGGCTAATGCGGATGCAAAGGCTTATCAAATCAAAGAAGCACAGGATATTCGCAACAATACTTTGCGTCAGTTGAATGAGGAGCTACGTCTGGCATGGACGGCGCTGAATAATGCTCGTCAACAAATCCCCATCGCTGCCGAATATGCGGATCGCAGTATGAAAGTACGCACGGCCTATCAAAAGCAATTCAGCATTGGTGAACGCACTTTGCTTGATTTGCTAGACAGTGAGAATGAACTCCTTACTGCACAACGCCGTCTGGTGGAGATTCAATTCATTGAAAGGTTTACCGAATATCGTATCAAGGCCAGAATGGGAGACCTGCTACGCAATCTCTCTATTCAGAGCCCGACAGCGGGACAAAGTTTGGATAATGTCACGGCAGATGTGGATTTGCCCTCGTTAAACTGACGCTTGTGCCAAAGCGATAATCGGTTACACCAGTCAGTGACTCGTTTGTCCGCCGTGTTTTACTCCGCCCATCCGGTGTGCAGTAAACACGGCAGACTGTGTTATGTAAGGGAAGATCAGTGAGATGAAGTTACATTCCGTCGAGGATATCGATACTCCAGAAGTGCACGTTGCGCATGAGCACAACGATCCTCGTACCCGGCATGACGATCCATTATTGGATGGTCTGCTGATTTTGTGCGCACTTCAGGGCAAACCTGCAAGTCGTGCAACACTTACTGCTGGCCTTCCTTTAGCAAAACAACGCCTGACGGTGCAATTGCTGCCCCGCGCTGCCAGTCGCGCAGGGTTGCAAGGACGAGTCTTAAAACGCCCGCTGGATGGCATTCCCGACATGTCGCTGCCTGCCATGCTGTTGCTGAGAGAAGGCCGCTCGGCGGTGCTGCTCGGCTGGAACGAAGACGGTACTGCGCGCATCATGCCGAGTGAGACCGAAGGCGGAGAAATAAACGTCGAC
Organism: Serratia marcescens; assembly: GCA_015548865.1. Taxonomy (GTDB): domain Bacteria; phylum Pseudomonadota; class Gammaproteobacteria; order Enterobacterales; family Enterobacteriaceae; genus Symbiopectobacterium; species Symbiopectobacterium marcescens_A. The sequence continues at coordinate 3,608 of JADMXW010000037.1, forward strand.
CGCAATACGCTACAACAGAACTATCTGGGGCTGGTTTTGTTTGCACAGCCCAGGCATGCCTTCGATATTCAAAGTGAATCCTTCATTCCTCGCACTAAATCCTGGTTCAAGGACACGCTTCGGCTATCACGTTTCCTTTATGCCGATGCCGTATTGGCCAGTTTTATTATCAATATCATCGCATTGGCTACGCCATTGTTCGTGATGAATGTGTATGACAGAGTGGTACCCAACCAAGCAACTGCGACACTCTGGGTATTAGCTATCGGGGTTATTGGCGCGTTTATTTTTGATCTTATTCTGAAAACACTGCGCGGCATATGTCTCGACATGGCGGGAAAAAAGACCGATTTAATCATCTCTGCGTCTTTATTCGAACGCATCATCGGGATGTCGATGGTTGCGCGTCCGGCACGTGTCGGCAGCTTCGCACAAAATATTCATGAATTTCAATCATTGAGAGATTTCCTCTCATCATTAACGCTGACCACGCTGATCGATTTCCCGTTCACCTTGTTGTTGTTGTTAGTAATTGGCTTGATTGGTGGTCCATTGGTGTGGGTACCGATACTCACTTATCCTATTGCGTTAACAGTAAGCTGGGCATTGCAAAAACCACTGGTTGAAACCATCAAAAAAACCATGGAGCTCGCCAGTGAACGCCAGGCTACCCTGATCGAAACGCTCAGTAGCTTGGACGCATTGAAAGTCAATAATGCCCAAAGTGAACGTCAACACAGCTGGGAACAGACGCTAGGAAGCCTTAGCCGATTGGAAATGCGCGCCAAGGCACTGTCCTCTCTGGCGGTAAATCTAACCTTAGGATTTCAGCAAATCGCGGGTGTTGTGATGATTATCGCAGGTGTCTACCTGTTGATTGATGGAAAGCTCAGTATGGGGGGATTAATAGCCAGCTACATGCTCAGTGGCCGTGCACTAACACCTCTCGGTCAGTTATCTGGTTTAGTAGCGCGCTACCAGCAAGCCAAGATGACCATGGCGACCACGGAAGAAATGATGCAGCTGCCGCAGGAGCGACAAGAAAATGAACGACCACTCAAACGGGAACGCATTCAAGGCAGCCTGGAATTTCGTGACGTCACATTTAGTTATCCCGAACAGAAACACCGTTCACTGCATAATATCAATCTCTCTATCGCTGCGGGTGAAAAAGTTGGCATCATTGGTCGCAGCGGTTCAGGCAAAAGCTCGCTGGAAAAATTGGTCGTCAATCTTTATCCCCCAAGCGAAGGAAATATTCTGATCGATGGTGTAGATACACGTCAGTTGGATGTCAGCGATTTACGCCACAATATCGGCTATGTACCGCAGGACATTCAACTTATCAGCGGCACTCTACGTGATAACCTGATCAGTGGTGCTCGGTACATCGATGATGAATCTATGCTGCGTGCAGCAGAGGTAGCCGGCGTCAATGAGTTTGCGCGGTTACATGCGGATGGTTACAACTTGCAGGTGGGTGAACGTGGCTCGCAACTTTCGGGTGGTCAACGTCAGGCGGTTGCCATAGCGCGTGCCTTATTACTCGATCCACCGATTATGGTGTTAGATGAACCAACCAGTTCGATGGACAATACCAGCGAAGATCGATTGAAACAGGCATTGCAGCCTGTGTTGCAAAATAAAACGCTACTGCTGGTGACACATCGCGTTTCCATGCTGTCTCTGGTGGATCGTTTAATCATTATCGATAAAGGCCGCATTATTGCCGATGGTCCGAAAGCTATCGTGATGGATGCGTTAAAGAAAGGACAAATCAATGCATCTCGCTAAACGCACTGCTGATTTCCTTCGCTATTTCTCTCGCAGGGATCACGAAACTCTTCAGGCTATTCCTGAGGTTAGCCGCGCGATGCTTGAAGATTCTCCCAAAACCATCCGTATCACGTTGTGGGCAATTTTCTTTTTTTTCTTGTTTTTCATTCTATGGGCCGCGTTTTCCAGTATTGACGAAGTGACACGCGGCGACGGTAAAGCTATCCCCTCATCCCGTCTGCAAAAAATCCAGAACCTTGAAGGTGGTATAGTCACTGAGGTTTACGTTCACGAAGGGCAAATCGTTAATCAGGGCGATCCTTTGCTGCGGCTTGATGACACACGGTTTGCCTCAAACGTAGGCGAAACGGAAGCTGACCGGCTTGGATTGCTTTCACGCATCGAACGACTAAATGCTGAAATCAACGATAGTGAATTAGTGTTTTCGCCAGAAATCAAAGAAAAAGCGCCCAACATCGCAAAAGGTGAAATGGATTTGTATAACAGCCGACGCCAACAGTTCCGCAATGAGATTTCTGGTCTGGAAGAGCAGTTAGTGCAGAAAAAACAAGAGCAGCGCGATTTCGTTGCCAAGCAGTCTCAATTTCGTAATAGTCTCAATTTGCTCCAACAAGAAATAAGAATGTCAGAACCACTGATTGCGGAAGGCGCAATATCTAAAGTGGAAGTATTACGCTTAAAACGGGCGGAAGTAGAAACACAAGGACAGTTAGAATCAACCACACTTGCTATTCCTCGTGCGGACTCTGCCATCAAGGAAATTGAAAACAAGACTCAAGAAACGCGCGGACGCTATAAAAGCGAGGCGCTATCACAGTTAACCGAAGCACAAACCAATCTGAACAAAATAGCCGCTACAGGTAAGGCCCTGGAAGATCGGGTGAACCGCACACTGGTGGTTTCTCCAGTAAAAGGCATTGTTCAGCAGATGATGGTCAACACCATTGGTGGCGTTATTCAGCCAGGTAACGACATCGTAGAGATCGTTCCATTGGATGAAAATTTACTGGTTGAAGCAAAAATATCGCCGCGAGATATCGCATTCCTGCACCCAGGTCAAAATGCGGTAATCAAATTTACAGCCTATGATTACACCATTTACGGTGGATTAAAAGGGAAAGTAGAGCAAATCAGTCCCGATACCGTGACCGATAAAGAAGGTAATAGCTTTTATATCGTACGGTTACGCACTGATAAAAACTATTTGGGCAGCGAGGATAAACCCTTAGTTATTATTCCAGGCATGATAGCTTCAGTGGATATTATTACTGGGAAGAAAACCATTCTGAGTTATTTACTCAAACCTATCATCCGCGCAAATGCAGAAGCCCTGCGGGAACGATAGCCATCCCAGTGTGAACTTAACTCACTCTTCATGGATTCTTTCATTTCGAGCACAAACAGCCATAACAGGCTGTTTGTGCTTTCCGTCCGATAACAATACCTAAACCATTACTGATGGTTATTTTGCACTACATAGATTTGTGTTTGGCTGCGGCCCATTGCTTTAGCCTGGTACATGGCGGAATCCGCATTGATGGCTAATGTCAATGAATCAGTACCATGCTCAGGGTAAAGCGCAATACCGATACTGCACGACACTTCAAGTTTTTTACCTTCAATATCAAAGGGTTTATTCATGGCACTATGAATTTTATCCGCCACATAGATCGTGTTTGCTTCTTCTTTGATGCCTTGCAACAAAATAATAAATTCATCACCACTACGACGATATACCGTATCGGTGTCACGCACTGAACTTCTCATCCGAGCAGCGGCTTCTTTCAACAATAAATCGCCAATCGCATGGCCAAACGTGTCATTGATTTGTTTGAATTTATCCAAATCAAGAAACATCAGGGCAATACGACGCCCCGTTTGTTTTGACAACAAAATGGCTTGCTCCATCTGTTCCGCAAAAGTTAAGCCATTCGCCAGAGATGTCAATGAATCATAGTGCGCCAACTGACGGTAATGCTCTTCACTGCGCCGAAGCATATCAATGGCACTATAACGTTCAATGGCAATGGCAACCAATTGCGCAGATTTTTCGATGGAGAACGTTTCTTCTTCATTTGGCACATAGGGCTTACGATGATAGACACTGAGAACCCCAAGAATCTCCTTATTCTGGCCGATAACCGGCTCTGACCAGCAAGAGCGCAACCCAGCATAGAGCGCAAGTCCTTTATACAATGACCAATCAGGATGAACGGAAATATCTTCCGCAATTACGCGTTTACCGGTAAATGCTGCTGTACCGAAGGATGCGGCACCGTCTGCGATTTTAACATTATGAATCGCATTTTTATAAAAGCCCGGCAAGCTGGGGGCAGAAGCCAGCGTCAAACACTTCTTCTCTTTATCCACTAACAATACAGAACAGACGATCCGACCAGGGTTTTTTTCTTCTACGCTAAAAACAATGGCATCCAAAATATCTTTCAGCGGCGCGCCGCTGGAGAGAAGCTCCAACGCACGGTTGTATGAGTTATCGTGATGTTCCTTTGCTTTACGCTCAGTGATATCCAGCTTCACACCAATATAATTCGTTGAATCTGTTACTTTATTATATATTTTTGCAATGTTGGCCTTTTCCCAGTAGAGCTGGCCGTCTTTACGGCGATTAATAAATTCACCGCTCCATGTCTCACCACGATCGAGCGTTGACCAGAGATCTTCATATACGCTGGGATTCGTCATTCCCGAGTTCATGATATTGGTTTTTTTACCAATCACTTCATCTGGCATATAACCAGACATGGTCACAAACTGACGATTTACATAAAGAATTTCACAATTCTCATTCGCAATAATGATCGAGGCTGGGCTATATTCTGTGGCATAAAAGATCGTATCAAGAAAGTCTTGCTTTTCACGATCCTGCTTAAATTTTTGCTTGCTTCCCCTGTTTCTAACAACAGAAACTAACAACAGTATTATAAGTATGGTTATTATTATCTCATACACAATAACACGCCCCTCAGTCCCCGAAAGGACTGGTCATACAAACCACATCACGGATAGTGAAACACACAGACAAAGCGCCGCTCTCCCATGAAGATTCGGGATCGGCGGTTTTTCGGAGAGCGGGAGGGAGGGATGAAAAAGCGCTCCTGTGTTCAGATGAATTCAAAAACATAGGAACATCAGCATAAAGCCCCCATCTATCACTGTGTGCAAATAAAAATAGCAAGTCCAAACAGAGTATCTTTAATTAGGGTTAGGGTAATGAATAATGACTTATGTTATAAGTTTATCTAATGAAATAAAAAACTTACGAATCTCAATGTAACGTATTTTGAACATCAAAATTCTGTAAGCAAATCAATTATACCAATAGGTATCATTGTTTTAATCAATAAAATCTATCATGACACGATTATTGATCGTTCTCATTAAATAAAAAACCTATTTTATCATTATATTCATAACGTTAGTATCAATGCAAAATCGTTTCACTTACGATGAACACCTCACGACTTCAGACCCGAATTGGGAGCGGCAAGATTCACTCCACCGATCATTAACAATATAAAACACCATTATCGAAAAAATTACAAGAATTAAACAATGAAAACAATAAAAATAACAAATTTAATCACTATTTTTAACTTTTTGCTTCGAATAAGACAACAAACACCGGAAAACAGTGCGAGGATAGATAGGAAAATAAAATGTAAATAATCATGTCTAGCGATCAACGTTCCCAGAGCGGGATAGGTCAGCCAGATTTAACTGATCCGTCTAATCGTTATAACGTAGGTTTCAGATCGCTGAAATTTTCAAACGGTTGGGGGCGGGAAAGAAAATACCCCTGCACCGCATCAGCCTGAGTCTGCATGACCATGCCCCACTCTTCTTGGGTTTCAATTCCTTCAACAACAACGTGATTACAAAAACGGGACAGGAGCGCCACTAACGAGGGAAATAGCTGACGGCCTTCCTCGCTTTTTTGCAGCAAAATAAAAAGCTCCCGCGCCACTTTAATACAGTCGTATTGTGCTTGTATCAACGATGAGAAATTAGCTACGCCAGCACCGAAATCATCCAGCCACAAGTGTTGCATTTCAGGAAACATCGTCAAAACCTCTTTAGAAAGCACGCCCTGATTTTCCACAATCTCAAATCGCAGCCAAGGCATTGAGGAAACTAGCTGCTTTGCCTCATGACTTTGTTGCAACGCATGCAGCGTTGGACCATCAACATTGACTGATGCCAGGAGCCCATCTTGAATAAAACGAGGATGCCAACGAGACAGCAGCTGCATTTGCTCGATCACCACCTGTAAACGCTCGGCGACGTTGATGCTGGCAAAATAGGTTTCAGGCGAAACAAATCGCTGCGGAAACGCAGGAGAAAACACCGCAGTAAGCAACTCAATGGCCATCAGTTTACCGCTGGTGCGATAGATGGGCTGAAAATTATACCGTCTCTTGTAGTGATGCCAATAATGACGTTCGAAAGCTGCCGCATCCCCGAGTTCAGAAGGCAGCGCCTGTACAACCTCTAAATTCCCCTGCTGCCCGATACATTTTGTCATAAGACCTGATGCGATACGCTGTTAGCCTACTTATACTGAGGAATATGCATATCGGCACATCAACAAGAAAACTTTATTGGTTATCTTACTTACTACGCTATTTTATTCGACAAGAGCCCAGGAAAGAGGATGCTCCTCTGCACTGTTGCAGGTATAATCCGCATTTCATCTTGCATGGATACATTGATTTGCAAGGTAAATAGATTGGCAAGGTATATTGAGATGGCGTTACTGATCACCCCCAAATGCATTAACTGCGATATGTGCGAGCCTGAATGTCCTAATCAGGCAATCTCCATGGGATTAGAGACCTATGAGATTGACCCACTGCGCTGCACAGAGTGCGTGGGCCATTACGATTCACCTACCTGTCAAAAGGTGTGCCCGATTGATAACACCATCGTTCGTGACCCACAACAGGTGGAAACGCGAGATCAGTTATGGGAAAAATTTGTCGTTATGCACCACGCAGATCGTCTGTGATAGGGCGTTTTCTTTCCCCCTCAAGGATCACAGTGGCACATGCATAGTGCCGTTCGTCAGCGATAGTTACGTGAATCTCCTTTACCCCTAAGTTTTCCGCCAGCGATTGAGCGTGCTCCCATAGCCGCAAACAAGGTTTACCCAGCGCGTCGTTAAAGACTTCAAACTGTTCGAAAGCCAATCCTTGGCTAATGCCAGTACCTAACGCTTTTGCAGCTGCTTCTTTGACGGCAAAGCGTTTGGCAAGGTAGCGGACTGGTTGCTGGTGTCGTTGATAGTGCAACCACTCTTGTGCGGACAATACTCTGCGCGCCAGACGATCGCCTGAGCGGGCGATAATCGCCTCAATACGCGCGATTTCGACAATATCCGAACCCAGCCCCAGAATAGCCATTAACGACGGGCTTCCAGCATCAACGCTTTCATTTCCGCTACAGCATCAGCTAAACCACTCATGACTGCGCGACCAATAATGGCGTGCCCGATATTAAGCTCATGAATTTCAGGCAGGGCAGCAATAGCTTGCACGTTATGGTACGTCAAACCATGCCCTGCATTTACCTTAAGCCCTTTACTGACAGCATAAACCGCGGCATCGCGAATACGAGCCCATTCTTGTTGGCGCAGCGTATCGTCCTGCGCATCAGCATAAGCGCCCGTATGGATTTCAATGTAAGGCGCACCAACGGCTACCGCGGCATCAATTTGCCCCCGTTCTGGATCGATAAACAGAGAAACCTGAATCCCAACTTCACGCAAGCGCGCTACAGCAGACGTCATACGCGGCAATTGACCTGCAACGTCAAGCCCGCCTTCTGTCGTCACTTCCTGGCGCTTTTCAGGCACCAGGCAGCAGAAGTGTGGGCGAAGTTCGCAGGCAATCGCCAGCATCTCTTCTGTTACAGCCATTTCAAGATTCATGCGTGTCTGCAGCGTTTGGCGTAACAAACGCACGTCGCGATCGGTGATATGACGGCGATCTTCGCGTAGGTGAACCGTAATGCCATCCGCACCGGCTTGTTCGGCAACAAATGCAGCCTGCACCGGATCGGGGTATGTCGTGCCACGCGCATTGCGTAGAGTCGCCACGTGATCGATATTTACACCCAGCAAAAGCTCAGCCATTAAATCAGTCCTCAATAAAATCACCGTTAGGTGAGCAGTGTACACCGCACTTTCGGTTAGTTACCACAGCCGTAATCTTCTGGCACAGAAGCGCAGTTCGGATTATCGCTTTGGTCACTACTCTTTAGTCGTCGGAGGGATAGACCGTAAAACAGCCGATTTCTGAAACAGCTCACGACTTTTTAACGGTTTGCCTCCCAGATAGGGCCTGAGCGCCATACGGGTGAAGCGCTTCGCAGCACGCAGCGTTTGTATATCAGGGAACTCTCTTGTTGCCAGTGCTCGTAACTCATAACCCGTAAAGCTACGCTGATCCACAATCATACTGGCGATAAATCCTTTTTCTTCTCGGTAGCGATAGGTCATGGAATCAGCAACAGGCTCCCCGCTGCCGGCACAGTGCAGAAAATCGACACCGTAACCGAGGTAACCTAACAAGGCCAATTCAAAACGGCGCAATGCGGGTTCAGGCGAAGTATTCAGCGCAGCCAGCTGTTGCAAGCAGTGAAGGTAATCAAAGAAAAGGGCGGAATAGTTGGTTTCGTGCTCCAGCACGCGGACGAGCAGTTCATTTATGTAGAGGCCGCTATAGAGCATGATGCCGGTGAGTGGCAAAGCCAGCGATACTGGCTCAGCGTTACGTAGCGTTTTCATTTCGCCGCGCCCGCCCCAGCGCACCAGCAACGGAGTGAATGGTTGCAAACACCCTTTTAGCGGAGAGCGACGAGCACGCGCGCCCTTAGCCAAGACACGCACACGCCCTTCATTTTCGGAAAATAGATCCAGCAACAGGCTGGTTTCACTGTAAGGTCGCCCATGCAAGACAAACGCGCGCTGCCAGCCTTCCATCGGCGTTGACCTTATAAATCGTCAATATAGCCCAGGCTACGCAGTGCCCGTTCGTCATCAGCCCAGCCGGATTTAACCTTCACCCACAATTCAAGGTGTACCTTGGCTTCAAACATGGCTTCCATATCCTGACGCGCTTCAATACCAATTGTTTTGATTTTGGCACCTTTGTTACCAATCACCATTTTCTTCTGGCCGTCACGCTCAACCAAAATCAATCCGTTGATATCATAGCCACCACGTTCGTTGGTAACAAAACGTTCGATCTCGACTGTGACCGAATAAGGCAACTCCTCACCCAGGAAGCGCATCAGCTTTTCACGGATAATTTCTGCCGCCATAAAGCGTTGTGAACGATCCGTAATATAATCTTCCGGGAAGTGATGCTCAGCAGCTGGCAGGTGTTTACGCACAATGCTGGCAATAGTGTCAACGTTGATGCCCTTTTCTGCAGAAAGGGGGACCACGTCGAGGAAATTCATTTTTTCGCTTAAAAACTGAATATGTGGCAACAGCTTGGTTTTATCTGTCACATTATCAATTTTATTGATCGCCAACAGTACCGGACGTTTTTGATCGCGCAGCTTGCCAACGACCATTTCATCATCATCAGTCCAGTGTGTCCCTTCCACCACAAAGATAATCAGCTCAACGTCACCTATCGAACTACTGGCGGCACGGTTCATCAGGCGGTTTATCGCACGTTTCTCTTCAATATGCAGTCCCGGCGTATCCACATAAATAGCTTGGTAGGGACCTTCGGTATGGATCCCCATAATGCGGTGACGCGTGGTTTGCGGCTTACGCGAAGTAATGGAGACTTTTTGCCCCAGCAGTTCGTTCAGCAACGTGGATTTACCCACGTTGGGTCGCCCAACAATCGCGACAAAACCGCAGTAGGTTTGTTCTTCGCTCATTCAATCTCCAGTTTTTTCAACGCTTGTTCTGCCGCTGCCTGCTCTGCCTTACGACGGCTTGAACCTGTACCAATCACCGGCTCGTCAAAACCGCTGATCTGGCAATGGATAGTGAATTCCTGATCGTGTGCCTCACCGCGCACCTGCACCACCAAATAGGTAGGCAGAGGCAGATGACGCCCTTGCAGAAATTCTTGCAACCGAGTTTTGGGATCTTTTTGTTTATCCCCTGGACTGATTTCATCCAGACGGGTCTGATACCAATTTAGAATCAGCCTTTCGACATTTTGAATATCGCTGTCGAGAAAAATACCGCCAATCAGCGCTTCGACGGTGTCTGCCAGAATAGACTCTCGACGAAAACCACCACTTTTCAATTCGCCGGGACCAAGACGCAGGCACTCGCCTAATTCAAATTCACGCGCAATTTCCGCTAACGTATTGCCGCGCACCAACGTGGCACGCATGCGACTCATATCGCCTTCATCCACGCGGGGAAAGCGATGATAAAGCGCATTTGCAATCACAAAACTCAGGATGGAGTCACCGAGAAACTCCAGGCGTTCGTTGTGCTTACTGTTAGCACTGCGGTGCGTTAACGCCTGCAATAGCAGGTCATACTGCTGGAAAGTATAGCCCAGCTTTCTTTGTAACCGATTTATTAAGATGGGGTTCATGTGTTACCAATAGATCAACGATACATATTTACCGCAGCATACGGAACAACCCTGCCTTCATCGCCCTTGTTATGGTGATATAGCGTCAAAGCTGTTTCGTTTGCATTGGCTCCGAACGGAGCCTGCGTTTTGGGTTTATTCCCGCTAAATTGTCATTGCAGACTAACGTCTGCAATGACAATAAAAAGGGTATACAACAATTCTACAACGTACCCGAAAATAATGCTGCGGGTTTATCACGGTGATTAATGAATTCGACCAATACGACTTAAGCGCACGCCGGTCGGCCACTCACCTTCTTGTTTTTCAAAGCTCATCCAAATTGCCGTTGCCCGACCCACCAGGTTCTTTTCAGGTACGAAACCCCAGTAGCGACTATCAGCGCTGTTATCACGGTTATCGCCCATCATGAAATAGTGTCCGTTCGGCACCACCCAAGTGGCCAGAGGCTGGCGAGACTGTTGGTAATACATCCCCAGCTGATCCTGACTGCCAGGCACCACCAAAATGCGATGCGATACATCACCCAGCGTCTCCTGACGGACTCCCATGCGCACCCCACCCGGTTTTTCTTGGCCAAGAGGAAGGGAGTAGAAACCACTGCTCGCTTCCGTACCAGGGCGACCAAAGGTTTGGACAAAATCACTGGCTTCAAGGTTACTGTAGGTCACCGCGAGGGCGCTGTCACAGGCTGTTCCTTCGCACGCAGGGCGAACCGTAACCTGTTTACTCAGCGGATCGTAAGAAACCCGGTCACCCGGCAAACCAATTACACGCTTGATATAGTCCAAACGTGGATTTTCAGGATACTTGAACACTGCAATATCACCGCGCCGTGGATGCCCTGTGGGGATAAGCGTCGTCTGCGTGATAGGGTCTTTTATTCCATAAGCAAATTTCTCTACCAGAATAAAATCACCAATCAGCAAGGTCGGCATCATCGAACCCGACGGAATCTGGAAGGGCTCATAGATAAAGGAGCGAACAATAAACACCAGTGCCAACACGGGAAACACCGAAGCACAGGTTTCAATCCAGCCGGGCTGTTTAATCGTGACAACTTCAGTGCCGCCATTCTGCTGCGCGCTGAGCGCAGCCTCAGCTCTCGCCTTGCGTGCTGGTGCCCATTTAAAACGTTCAAAACACCAGACAATGCCAGTGACCAGCGTCGCCAGCGCCAAAACCAAGGCAAACATATTGGCCATGCCAACTCCTCAGGATTTATTTGCTCTCTTTGCCAACGTGCAAAATGGCCAGGAAGGCTTCTTGCGGCAATTCAACGTTGCCGACCTGCTTCATGCGCTTCTTACCATCTTTCTGTTTCTGCAACAGCTTTTTCTTACGACTCACGTCGCCGCCGTAACATTTTGCCAATACGTTTTTGCGCAACTGTTTCACGGTTGAACGCGCGATAATGTGGTTACCGATGGCCGCCTGAATAGCAATATCAAATTGCTGACGAGGGATCAGCTCTTTCATTTTTTCCACCAACTCACGACCACGATACTGTGAATTGTCGCGGTGGGTAATCAATGCCAGAGCATCAACACGCTCACCGTTAATCATCACGTCAACCCGCACCATGTCAGAGACCTGGAAACGTTTGAAACTGTAATCCAGCGACGCATAACCGCGTGACGTCGATTTCAATCGGTCAAAGAAATCGAGCACCACTTCCGCCATTGGGATTTCATACGTCAACGACACCTGATTGCCGTGGTAGACCATGTTGGTCTGTACACCGCGTTTCTCAATACACAGGGTGATGACGTTGCCCAGATATTCCTGCGGCAAGAGCATGTGACATTCTGCAATCGGCTCACGCAGCTCTTCGATATTATTTAACGGCGGCAGCTTGGAGGGGCTATCTACGTAAACAATTTCCTGACGCGTGGTCATCACCTCGTAAATAACAGTTGGTGCCGTGGTGATCAGATCCAGATCATATTCACGTTCCAGACGTTCCTGAATGATCTCCATGTGCAAGAGACCCAGGAAGCCACAACGGAAGCCGAAGCCGAGCGCTGTCGACGTTTCAGGTTCGTAGAACAGTGAGGCGTCATTGAGGCTTAGCTTGCCCAACGCATCGCGGAAGTTTTCATAATCATCAGAGCTGACTGGGAACAGGCCGGCATAAACCTGAGGTTTGACCTTTTTGAAACCGGGCAACGCTTTGTCAGCCGGTTGGCGAGCCAGTGTCAGGGTATCCCCCACTGGAGCCCCGAGGATATCTTTGATAGCACACACCAACCAACCCACTTCACCGCAGTTAAGCACATCACGATCGACCTGCTTAGGCGTGAAAATTCCCAGACGATCGGCGTTGTAAACCTGACCAGTACTGATAACCTTAACCTTGTCACCCTTGCGCAATACCCCGTTTTTGATGCGGATGAGGGAGACGACACCAAGGTAGTTATCGAACCAGGAATCAATGATCAGCGCCTGAAGCGGTGCGTTGGGATCACCTTCTGGCGGTGGAATTTCTTTTACCAGACGCTCCAGCACATCCGGGACGCCGACGCCGGTTTTCGCAGAGCAGCGTACCGCATCAGTAGCATCGATACCGACAATATCTTCAATCTCTTCTGCAACACGTTCTGGATCGGCGGCAGGCAGATCAATCTTGTTCAGCACCGGGACCACTTCCAGATCCATTTCCATGGCGGTATAGCAGTTAGCAAGCGTTTGTGCCTCTACGCCTTGTCCTGCATCGACCACCAACAGCGCACCTTCGCACGCGGCCAACGAACGTGAAACTTCATAGGAGAAGTCAACATGTCCCGGCGTATCGATAAAATTTAACTGGTAAGTTTGACCATCTTTGGCATGGTAATCCAGTGTTACGCTCTGCGCTTTGATGGTGATGCCGCGTTCACGTTCCAGATCCATCGAATCCAACACCTGCGCCGCCATTTCACGGTCAGATAAACCACCGCAAAGTTGAATGATGCGGTCAGAGAGCGTCGACTTACCGTGGTCGATATGGGCAATAATGGAGAAATTTCGTATATGCTTCATTATAAAAGTTTTTCTACCTTGGTATTTCTGAAATTCTTGCCGTCTGGCATGCGCATACGATGAAAATGGCGGCAATGCCTCCTCCTTTCACCAGAACCGATGCATTCTACATGTCAGACGCCGGAAAACCTAGTCATCAACCCGTATTCCCTTTGATTATGGCGCTTTTATTCCATCATTACAGACTATGCGAAAAAAGAAGGAGTTTATGTGCGAGCCGGACAGCACAAGACAGGAAGAATACTGAGAAAACAGTGCCGGGAGAGTACGAGTGGTCAACCCTGGGTAAATGAAGCTCAGGATTCGATTTGCAACGGTTGTCCAGGCAAGGCTATCTGCAAAATAACCGGACGATAGTGGCGCTTTTCGCCTAACTTGAGCGACCAACCGCGCACCAGTATGAATGCTAACGCCGCACCCAACACGGCACCGAGCACCGCAGCCAAATCGTTTCCGAACAACGATTGCAACAGCCCCGCCCCCACGAACAACCCCAGTAAGGGTACCAGATAAACCAACATAGCGGAACGAAGCAGGCTACTTTCCGAAATGCCCAACTCAACACGTTGACCTGGAATCAAGGGCTGCTCGCAGGGAACCTGCAATGCTTGTTCTGCAGACAGCCCCAATTCACTCAGAAGCCCTGTACCACAGGTTTTACGCGACTGACAACCGCTACACCCCGAACGTTGCTCACAATGCAACACCGCAATGCCATCGTGCCAGGAAACCACGGTCGCCCACTCTTTCATCATACCAATGCCCTACGCTTTACTCAGTTACTGCGATTGAAAAAGAACATTATCAGCAATGCGCTTAGCCGTTGCTGGGGGCAGTTCTCCCACCACCGTTACTTCATAACCATTGCGAATTTCTGTATGCACGCTTCGTCTTCCGGTTGTGACGTACTGTTCGGCACGAGATTCCGACGATGGCGTAATATTAACAGAAAAGCTGAATAAACCATCACTGAATAGGCGCGATTCAACCGGAATGCTAATTCCAGGCAACGTTCTGCTACTACGGGAGATCTCTTTCATTCCCTGGGGCAACCACTCAGGAATCCAGGTCAGGTTGACTGTTTCAACCGTTGGCGTAGTAAGCAGTGGCGGTAAGCTTTCTGATAATAATGGGCGCAATGTTTCACGAATATCATCACTGACTACCAGCGATGTCACAAGAAATTGCTCCAGTCGTTCACCGTTGCGATCTTGCAGATCGATACGCAACGGTAGTTTGGTCGCAACATCAAACCAAACGCTGTAGCTATAACGCGTGCCATCCCGAGAAATAATACGCATACCTTCGCACAAACGATCGGCTATACGCACCCGTCCTGCCGCTGGAATGAAGTCATAGAACGCAGAAAGCGATTGATAATCCGCATAAACAAGGCTGGGGAAAGAGTCAATGATATGATCGCCAGAGAGCGAAAAGGGTTCCAGGTCGGCATCAAAATAGCTGATATCCCTGTCTCTCTGCACAATCTCTCTACGTGGCCCATCCATAAACAGCAACTGAGCCAATGGACGATTGTCTATTCGGGCATGCCGATAGCGCAGAGATTCAATGCCCTGACGGGAAATATTGATGAAATGAATTTCATAATTCAATGCTCGAATAGCATTGCCCATTTGCTGCAGCGCTGATGAAGGTTGAGGCTGCAACACCACACCTGGCGCAGGCTGCGCCAGAGCAGTAGTTGAATAGGGTAAGCAACCGAGCAGAATGCAAAAAGCAAACCCAACGCGCTTCATTAACGAGATTGCGTTCCTAGAGATTGAGTTCCTGGCACTTGAATCGCTGCCTGCTGTTCTTCATCCTGCTGGCCTTGCAACGGCTCAGAATGGAGACGGCGCTGTAATTCATAGTCCTGCAACATGACATTAATGCGGTTACGTTGCGCTTCAACCTGACGTTGACCACCGTGAGATACCACATTTTCAGATGGCACGCCCAGACTTACCGGAGAAGCGGTTCCCATAGCAGGAAGCGTACTGAATGCGGGCATGTCACTCTGCGCTTCCGGTGCTTGATCTGGCGTCCGTTGCATCTGTACACCAACGATCACAGCCAATGAAACACAAGCCGCCACGCCAACCTGGGTCAGTTGACTTGCCCAAGGGCGCACTTTTTCCCAGAAGGACAAACGAGACCACGTATCAGGGTGAGGCTGTGCTTCAGGAATCGCCTGAGGCGCAATTCGTACCGGTTCTTCAGCAATCGCCTGAGCGACACGCGCAGCAATATCAACCTGAATCATGCTCTGAGCTACGTCACCACGCAGAGTATCGCGAATCAAATGGTAGCTTTGCCAACTTTTCTGCAGTTCAGCATCCCGCCCCAATGCGTTAAGCAATTCAGTATCTGCTGCTTCGCCGTCCATTAAAGCGGAAAGTTTCTCTTTCTGCATACTCACACCCTTACCTTGTCAAATCCATCATGGTTAACGCGAAAACCGGGTTAACGTTGAATTAGCGGTTGTACTTTATTATCGATCGCTTCTCGCGCACGAAAAATACGAGAACGAACAGTGCCGACCGGGCAATCCATAATGGCGGCTATCTCTTCATAACTCAGGCCATCAAGTTCGCGTAGCGTAATCGCCATCCGTAAATCTTCTGGCAACGCTTCAATGGTTCGAAAAACAATACTTCTCAACTCTTCTGACAACATTAAGTTCTCAGGGTTCGATATTTCTTTTAATGCGCTGGCAGTTTCATAATTTTCGGCGTCATTGGCATCAACATCGCTCGATGGTGGCCGCCGCCCCTGGGCAACCAGATAATTTTTAGCCGTATTGACGGCAATACGATACAGCCAGGTGTAAAATGCACTATCACCACGAAAGGATTCCAACGCACGATAGGCTTTGATAAATGACTCCTGCACTACGTCAGGCACATCCCCAGGAGGAACGTACCGTGAAACCAGGTTCGCCACTTTGTGCTGGTATCGCACCACCAGCAAATTAAACGATTTCTGGTCGCCCTTCTGGACTCGTTCAACCAGAATGCGATCCGCTAGCTGCTCGCTCATCCGAGGTAATGTCTCCTCAAACCGTTCTCCACACGTAAAATAGTACTGCCAGCCATGTCGTTATTGAATAATCTGAGCAAGCTGTTAGTCGGACAACGCCTGTCAAAAAAAGTTCCCGACGGCGTTTTTCCTTCTTCTTTATATTGCTCAGCCTGCCCCATGTCTCTTCGCGCGTCGACGTCTACATCCTTACACGCCGCGCAGATTGCTGTTCTTTCATCAGGGCAGTCACGGGATCATACGCGAAAAAGCACTTAATAGCACCGTTCGAGTCTTTTGGCGCCCCCCTTGCTTAGCAACAATGTCTATACCCTGGATAATTCAAATCGCAGTTCAAAACCTTAACGTCTTGAACTGTGCCTGTGCTGACCAAAAGGTGAACCACTGGGGTGAGGTTCATTATCCCAATGCGCTCACTCAGATAAGTGATTCGGGGACGTGAGCGTTGCCAGCACACCTGCAACGTGAAGTATCACGGGGACATCCTACATAAATAAATAGAAATCTTTGGTCAATGCGCGAAATTCACAAGAATAGTCGCCATCATCTGTACGCACGATCAGCGTTTTCGTATCAGATAACCCCTCCTGCTTCGAGAGGGTCAACAGCTCCCGATGGGGCTTTCTATCCGTTTGCTCTCGGACCACCAGACGTTGACGTACCGCCCACCCGTGGCGGCCTGCGGTGGCACAAAAGTCATTTGCAATCGGCGTTGGCAGCACCACACAGAAGCAGCCCTCCGGCTCCAGCAACAGGGCTGCACATTGAAGCAACGATTCATGGGGTAAGCTCTCAGTATAACGGGCTTTACTGCGTTCCGGCGTTCGACACGCACACCCTGACGGGAAATAAGGAGGATTACTGACAATCAAGGCGTACCGTAAAGCCGTTTGCTTTGCAAAACTCACAATATCATCGTTCATCACAGTGATACGCGATGCCCAGGGAGAGGCCTGCCGATTCTCTTGTGCTTGCGTACTGGCCTCGAACTCTAGCTCCACTGCATCGATCATTACCGCCTCTGGGCTGCGTTGAGCCAACATCAGGGCAATAACGCCTGAACCACAGCCAATATCAAGAATACGACCTGTTTGCGGCACTGGGGCCCAGGCACCGAGGAGAATTGCATCCGTACCGACTTTCATCGCGCAACGATCGTGAGCAACAAAAAATTGTTTAAACGTGAATCCATTGCGTCGCAATGTTTGTGCTCGCGCAGCGTGCTGTTGCATGATGTGCTGATCCTCCTGAAAATCGCCGTAGCATAAGGGAATCCCGACAACAGGGGAAGCACCCCGCGGAGCGGACCGTGTAAATCGGTACAGCATGAAATATATGGGGAGTAAACAGATGATGAAGTGCACGCATAATGCGTCTATAATCAGCGCCCCAAACAGAGGTAGACCATGACTGCAACCCAATTTTCCGATCTTGATCTCGACGAAAGCCTGCTAGATGCCCTGCGCGATCTGGGCTATGAGCGTCCCACCGCCATTCAACTCGCGGCGATCCCGCCAGCAATGGAAGGGAGGGATGTTCTCGGCTCTGCGCCAACAGGAACAGGAAAAACAGCAGCTTATTTGCTGCCGGTGTTGCAGCATCTGATTGACTTTCCACGTAAAAAATCAGGGCCACCGCGAATCCTGATTTTAACCCCCACGCGTGAACTGGCGATGCAGGTAGCCGAACAGGCCAAAGCTTTGGCGGCTCACACTCATCTAGACGTGGCAACGATCACTGGCGGTGTGGCGTACATGAACCACGCTGAGGTATTCAGCGAGAATCAGGATATTGTTGTAGCGACAACAGGGCGTCTGCTGCAATACATCAAAGAAGAAAACTTTGACTGCCGCGCGGTGGAAACACTGATTCTGGACGAAGCGGATCGTATGCTCGACATGGGATTTGCCCAAGATATTGAGCATATTGCCGGTGAAACGCGTTGGCGCACACAAACCTTGCTGTTTTCTGCCACGTTAGAAGGCAATGCTGTAAAAGATTTTGCAGAGCGACTGTTGAAAGAACCGGTAGAAATAGAGGCTGACCCTTCACGACGCGAGCGTAAAAAAATTCTACAATGGTTTTACCGTGCTGATGATATTGAGCACAAAACAGCACTTCTGGCTCATCTTCTAAAACAGCCAGAAGCTACTCGTTCCATTGTTTTTGTACGTAAGCGCGAGCGCGTGCACGAACTCGCTACCTGGCTGCGCGAAGCAGGTATCAACACTTGCCACCTGGAAGGCGAAATGGTGCAGGCTAAACGCAATCAAGCCATCAAGCGTCTGAGCGATGGACTGGTTAATGTGTTGATTGCAACGGATGTTGCCGCACGCGGATTAGACATCAACGATGTCAGCCATGTCTTCAACTTTGATCTGCCGCTGACAGCCGACACCTACCTGCACCGTATTGGGCGTACAGGACGCGCAGGGAAGAAAGGGTGTGCCATTTCACTGGTAGAAGCACACGATCATCTTCTGCTTGGGAAAATTAGTCGTTATTTAAATGAGCCGCTGAAAGCGCGCGTCATTGATGAGTTGCGCCCGAAAACCAAAGCGCCAAGCGAAAAAACCAACGGTAAACCTTCGAAAAAAGTGCTGGCAAGACGTATAGAAGATAAGAAAAAGAAGAAAGAGAAAGAAAAAACCAAAGTAAAAGTACGTCACCGCGACAGCAAGAATATAGGCAAGCGCCGCCAGCCAACGCAGAAAACGGACGATACGCCTTCTGGTACAGAATGATTTTGTTTCTGTACTGTCCTTCGGACATTGTTTCGGGAACAAAAAAGGGAGCGTAAGCTCCCTTTTTTATCACCAGCAGTATGCGATTACAGGCTTTCTGTAAAAGTACGGGTGATCACATCACGTTGCTGTTCTGGCGTCAGTGAATTGAAACGCACGGCATAACCAGAAACACGGATCGTCAGCTGCGGGTATTTTTCAGGGTGTTTCACCGCATCTTCCAGCGTTTCACGACGTAAAACGTTTACATTCAGATGTTGGCCACCTTCAACACGGACTTCCGGTTTGATTTCCAACGGAACTTCACGATATTCAAACTGCCCCAAATCGCTCACAGGAACGATCTGATCTTCACTATAGTCTGCCTTAGCGCATACACAGCGTGCTTCTGATTTTTCTTCATCAAGCAGCCAGAAAGAGTTAACCAGAGCGTTGTTGTTAGCTTTAGTAATTTGAATGCCAGTAACCATAATTGCCTCCGTAAAACAGCGTAATCGTGTCTGAACCTGAGAAGGGTTGCAGTACTCACCAACACGAGGTTTTAACCACAAAATGAAATTCACTTACCTTGTGTAGTTATATACCAGTACCTTAGGCCTCAAACTTTGATTTAAATCAATTAAATCGAGGTGGTAAAAGGCACACAGCAAGCAATTAATTGTTTTACATCAATTTTAACCAAAAGATGCAATGCAATTTTTTTTGTAAATTTTCAACTTTTTTATAATTTACCTTTCTCTACATTCAACTTTTCCACCACAATGTTTTACCTCCAGGCCAGAGATCGGTAAGCTACAACCCTCTTTCACAACATCATCATCGAGGACAGGATGACAACCGCACTAACGTGGCATGACGTTTTGGCACAGGAAAAGCAGCAGCCTTATTTTGTGCAAACGTTGGAGTTTGTTGGTAAGGCCCGCGCCGAAGGAAAGGTGATTTATCCCCCGCAGAAAGATGTGTTTAACGCATTTCGCTATACGGAGTTTAATCAGGTCAAGGTCGTCATACTGGGGCAAGATCCCTACCACGGACCTAATCAGGCGCACGGACTGTCATTTTCTGTCCGTCCAGGTATTCCCGCGCCGCCGTCATTGATGAATATGTATAAAGAGCTGGTGAACGATATTCCTGGCTTTACCGTTCCCCAACATGGCTGCTTGCAAAGCTGGGCAGAGCAAGGCGTGCTACTGTTAAATACCGTGTTAACGGTAGAGGCGGGCCAGGCACATTCACACGCCAACCTCGGCTGGGAAACCTTTACCGATCGCGTGATCAGCGTGTTGAATGAAAAACGTGAAGGCATCGTATTTCTATTGTGGGGCTCTCATGCGCAGAAAAAAGGCAGCATTATCGATACGCAGCGCCATCATGTGCTGAAATCCCCACATCCATCGCCGCTGTCAGCACACCGTGGCTTTCTGGGTTGCCACCATTTTTCCAAGACGAATCAATTGCTAATACAGCAAGGGCTCTCTCCCATTGACTGGATGCCACGCCTGCCAGATTCGGATCGGTAATGAATTCGCTTATGCAGGCGGGAGGACACAACGCAAACCGCCTGCGGTCTTGGACAAAGGACTGAGAAACCTAATATTCGGCGCGTAAGAAATTTATTAGAGAAAAGTAAACAGGAAATACAGATAAGAAAGGAGTGGTGGAGCTAAGCGGGATCGAACCGCTGACCTCTTGCATGCCATGCAAGCGCTCTCCCAGCTGAGCTATAGCCCCACAATGCTGGATGTTCTACTAATGACCACGCCAACGTTATTGGAGTGGTGGAGCTAAGCGGGATCGAACCGCTGACCTCTTGCATGCCATGCAAGCGCTCTCCCAGCTGAGCTATAGCCCCACAATGCTGGATGTTCTACTAATGACCACGCCAACGTTATTGGAGTGGTGGAGCTAAGCGGGATCGAACCGCTGACCTCTTGCATGCCATGCAAGCGCTCTCCCAGCTGAGCTATAGCCCCATTACATCAGACAGTGGCACTTATTGTCTGTGTGAACGGCCCGCATAATATGCAACCCGCTCAGGTGTGTCAACGGCTAAATCTATTTCTCCTGTCAACCGCTGAAAAAGCCGCCAGCGCGCCGCTTTTATTAGCGTTGGCGATGCGGTACTCAGCGTAAACACTGAAAAAATGCTGGTAATGATAACGGGTTTTATTATCATCTTTTCTTACTCACTCATCAGAACCTTAACAGGCCGTTATGCGCTATTTGCCCGTTGTGCTTATTACCCTGATCGCTTCTAGCCTTTTGCCCGTGCGGGCACAGCCCCCTGTCGCAACGCTTTCTGACAACGCAAAGCGCTACTTCAGTATTGAGCAACACGATATGGAAAGCACGCGTCAGCTTCCGTACCGAATCTTCATCGCAATACCACGCGATATTGCCGCTCAGGAAAAACGCCCAGTGCTCTATGTGCTGGATGCCAACGCCCAGTTCCCGCTGGCGGTAAACAGCTATATACCAGCCCAAGGACCAGCGCCCGTAATTGTCGGGATTGGTTACCGCATCGATCAAGGATATGATATTCCTGCGCGCACCCGAGATTACACACCATTAGCCCCCACACCCGACCCGGATTTTGGTGCGGGAGGAGAAGCAGAGCAGTTCTATCAGTTTATTCAAAACAAAGTAAAACCTTGGGTAGCAGCTCGAGTCCCCGTTAATCCACAGCAGCAGACATTAGCCGGTCACTCCTTTGGCGGATTATTCGTACTCTATACCCTGTTTAACCATGGGGAATCCTTCCAACGCTATCTTGCTGCCAGTCCCTCTATATGGTGGGGAGACGGTGTGGTCATCCCCAAACGTTCACCGCTGCTTACGGCACACCCTACGTCAATCACGATAAGCGTAGGCGAATATGAAGAGAAGCCCCCCAAAGCCGATCCTAACCAGCCGATTGACCCCAAACGCGCCAAGCGTCAGGCTCAGCGCACAATGGTGACCAAAGCACGCGATCTGGCGGCGCAATTGCACACCGAAAACGCCTCAGCCACCTTTATCCTGTTCGAAGGTAAGCACCATGGCAGTGTGATCCCCGATGCAATGTCAAAGGCGGTAGAGGTAGCACTTGCACCACAGTGATTTTGCGACGGGCTATGTGCAGTACATAAAGGCATGCCGTTTATAAAATGAGTGGATCATAAAAAACGCCCCGGCAGCGAGTTCCCCATAAGGGAAAGCGACACGGGGCGTAAACCGATCGGTGAGTTACGCGATTATTGCTGCGCTTCACGCTCAGCGATAAAAGCCAGCGCTTTATCGATGCGTGCCAACGCACGTTGCTGACCAATTGCATGCACCGTGACATCCACTCCCGGTGATTGACCTGCACCCGTGACAGCCACACGCAGCGGCATGCCTACTTTCCCCATACCTTGTTGCAGTTCATCCGCCGTGCCCTGAATGGCATGATGAATATTTTCCGGCGTCCAATCGCTGATGGCGGCAAGTTTCTCACGCACCCGCTCCAGCGGCTGGCGAGCAACCGGGCGCAGATGTTTCTTCGCAGCATCGGCATCAAATTCGGCAAAATCCTCATAGAAATAACGACAGGATGCCGCCATCTCTTTCAGCGTTTTGCAGCGCTCACCCAACAGAGTCACCAGCTCACTGAGCTGCGGCCCGGTGCGGGTATCGATCCCTGCCTGCTCAATATGCCATGACAGGTGCGTTGCCACATATTCAGCCGGCAAATGGTTAATATAGTGGTGATTGAGCCACTGTAACTTTTCGGTATTAAAAGCGCTGGCTGATTTACTTACAGCATCCAGCGTAAACAACTGCGTCATCTCATCAATGGAGAAAATTTCCTGATCGCCGTTCGCCCAGCCCAGACGAACCAGATAGTTGAGCAGCGCCTCCGGCAGATAGCCATCATCACGGTATTGCATGACACCCACTGCACCATGACGTTTGGACAATTTTTTTCCATCATCGCCCAGAATCATCGACACATGGGCGTATTCCGGCACTGGGGCCCCCAACGCCTTCAGGATGTTAATTTGACGCGGGGTGTTATTGATATGATCTTCACCGCGGATAACATGCGTGATTTCCATATCCCAGTCGTCAATCACCACGCAGAAGTTGTAGGTCGGCGAACCGTCAGTACGGCGAATGATCAGATCGTCCAGTTCCTGGTTACTGAATTCGATCGGACCACGAATACGGTCGTTAAAAATCACTGAACCGTCTTGCGGATTGCGAAAACGGACCACGTGGGGTTCATCCGCCGCATGATGCTCATGAGAATCACGGCAGCAGCCGTCATAGCGAGGTTTTTCTCCCTTTGCCATTTGATCTTCACGCAGTGCTTCCAAGCGCTCACGGCTGCAATAGCATTTATAGGCGGTACCCTGCACCAGCATTTCGTCAATCACCGCGTTATAGCGATCGAAACGCTTAGTTTGGTAGTACGGGCCCTCATCCCAATCCAGGCTCAACCAGTTCATGCCGTCCATAATGGCATCGATAGCATCCTGGGTTGAACGTTCCAGGTCAGTGTCTTCGATACGTAAAACAAACTCACCCTTATGGTGACGGGCAAAAAGCCAGGAGTAGAGCGCGGTACGGGCGCCGCCGACATGCAGATAGCCCGTGGGGCTTGGCGCGAAACGAGTTTTGATTTTCATTGGGATAATAAGCCTTGTTACTTAAGGGCGACTGGCAGGCACCAGCGACGATTCCAGTCAAAAGTGGGCGATATTCTATCACTCTGCCCTGATTCCTCAACGCTGTAACCACATTGAGCGTGGAATAGGGCCAACAATCCGCCGAATTATCAACCAGGAATGTCCAGAAAAACGACGTCTTGTCTAATTTTACAACGAACACGCATTTTGCATTTAAAAACCGTTGACTCACTTTCAACTATCCCTATAATGCGACTCCACACAGCGAGGGTGATTAGCTCAGCTGGGAGAGCACCTCCCTTACAAGGAGGGGGTCGGCGGTTCGATCCCGTCATCACCCACCACTCAATTAGAGTGTTCGTTGTGTGAAGTATGCGGTTTAAAGTACAACTGTGTTATCACGGAAGTACAATGTAAGAAAAATTGAAATTGGGTGATTAGCTCAGCTGGGAGAGCACCTCCCTTACAAGGAGGGGGTCGGCGGTTCGATCCCGTCATCACCCACCA
>JADMXW010000038.1 GCA_015548865.1 Serratia marcescens
TGGTCTGCGTTTCGCAATCCGTGAAGGCGGTCGTACCGTTGGCGCGGGCGTTGTTGCCAAAGTTATCGCTTAATCGCTAATACGTTAGCGTAATAAAAAAGGACACCTCGGTGTCCTTTTTTTATGGGCGTTGACAAAACTGTAATTGAAATAAAAACCATTCTTATTTACACTTTTGCTGACTATTAAATAGTCACCTTTGCGACTACCGTGCGGACGGTGGCAACAAAAGGGGATGTTGGTCCGCGATTGAGAGAATGAGTTATTCTGTATGTATGTCTGCCTGTGTAATGCCATTTCCGATAAAGTTATTCGGCACGTCGTTCGTCAGCATCAGCCCCAGTCGCTAAATCAACTGCGCCAATTGATGCCCATCGGCAGTGACTGCGGTAAATGTATCCGTCAGGCTCGCCTGATTATGGAAGAAGAACAGGCCTTGTTGCCGCAAATCTCAGATGTAGCCTGATTACAACCGCACTTGAAACCGCACAAAATGTAGGCGATTTCGTTGACTCTCACTCCCCCAGATCTACACTTTTAAGACCTGGAGCGGAGGAGCAATGTCATGAAAGGCGATAAAAAAGTCATATCACATCTAAATAAGTTACTGGGTAATGAGCTGGTTGCGATTAACCAATATTTTTTACATGCCCGCATGTTCAAAAACTGGGGACTGACACGTCTTGACCAGCACGAATACCATGAATCTATTGATGAAATGAAACATGCCGATCGCTATATCGAGCGTATTCTATTTCTTGAAGGCGTGCCCAACCTGCAAGACCTCGGCAAGCTCAATATCGGTGAAGATGTTGAAGAAATACTACGTTCAGATCTGAAGCTGGAGCTGGATGGCGCCAAAGATTTGCGCGAGGGGATAGCCTACATGGATTCAGTGCGTGATTACGTCAGTCGAGATTTGCTGATTGAAATCCTAGCTGATGAAGAGGGGCATATCGACTGGATTGAAACGGAACTCGACCTCATCGCGCGCCTCGGGTTGCCTAATTATCTGCAAGCGCAGCTAAAAGAGGCATGATACTGCAATACGCGGTTGCTTCCTGAACAGATTTGCGTATAATGCGCGGGCCCGTCTGAATTAAGTCGGGCCTGTTACGTTAAATGTAGTGCATTTACTATGCAGTACCTTAATTAACAGAGACGCCATGCGATAGGCATGGGTCAACAATACTCCCAATCAGGGAGTTATGGTCGAACGATTACACTCCCCCATCAATCGAAATGGGTGTGAGGAGTAATCATTTACGTTTATAAATAATTGGAGCTCTGGTCTCATGCAGAACCAAAGAATCCGTATCCGCCTGAAAGCGTTTGATCATCGCCTGATCGATCAAGCAACCGCGGAAATCGTTGAGACGGCCAAGCGCACTGGTGCGCAAGTACGTGGTCCGATCCCGCTGCCGACCCGCAAAGAGCGCTTTACCGTTTTGATCTCCCCGCACGTCAACAAAGACGCGCGTGATCAGTACGAAATTCGCACTCACAAGCGTCTGGTTGACATCGTTGAGCCAACCGAGAAAACCGTTGATGCTCTGATGCGTCTGGACCTGGCTGCCGGTGTAGACGTGCAGATCAGCCTGGGTTAATCAGGTCATCGAGCGATTGAGAGGTTGATACAATGATTGGTTTAGTCGGTAAAAAAGTGGGCATGACCCGCATCTTCACTGAAGACGGCGTTTCTATCCCTGTAACCGTTATCGAAATTGAAGCAAACCGCGTGACTCAGGTTAAAGACCTGGCGAATGATGGCTACCAGGCTGTACAGGTAACTACCGGTGCTAAAAAAGCAAACCGTGTTACCAAGCCGGAAGCAGGTCATTTTGCAAAAGCGGGCGTTGAAGCTGGCCGCGTTCTGCGTGAATTCCGTCTGTCAGAAGGCGAAGAGTTCACTGTTGGCCAAAGCATCAGCGTTGAAATTTTCGCTGACGTGAAAAAAGTTGACGTTACTGGTACCTCCAAGGGTAAAGGTTTTGCTGGCACAGTTAAGCGCTGGAATTTCCGCACTCAGGATGCTACCCACGGTAACTCCTTGTCTCACCGCGTTCCGGGTTCTATCGGTCAGAACCAGACTCCGGGCAAAGTGTTCAAAGGCAAGAAGATGGCTGGTCAGCTGGGCAACGAGCGTGTCACCGTTCAGAGCCTGGACGTAGTACGCGTTGACGCTGAGCGCAACCTGCTGCTGGTTAAAGGTGCAGTTCCGGGAGCAACCGGTAGCGACCTGATCGTTAAACCGGCTGTTAAGGCGTAAGGGGATAGCAATGGAATTAGTATTGAAAGACGCGCAAAGCGCGCTGACTGTTTCCGAAACTACCTTCGGTCGTGATTTCAACGAAGCGCTGGTACACCAGGTTGTTGTTGCTTATGCAGCTGGTGCCCGTCAAGGGACACGTGCTCAGAAGACCCGTGCTGAAGTAACAGGTTCCGGTAAAAAACCGTGGCGTCAGAAAGGTACTGGCCGTGCGCGTTCAGGTTCTATCAAGAGCCCGATTTGGCGTTCCGGTGGTGTGACTTTTGCTGCCAAGCCTCAGGACCACAGTCAAAAAGTAAACAAAAAGATGTACCGCGGCGCGCTGAAAAGCATTCTGTCCGAGCTGGTACGTCAGGATCGTTTGATCGTTGTCGAGAAGTTCTCTGTTGAAGCGCCGAAAACCAAGCTGCTGGCACAGAAACTGAAAGACCTGGCGCTGGAAGACGTGCTGATCATCACTGGTGAACTGGATGAGAATCTGTTCCTGGCTGCACGCAACCTGTACAAGGTTGACGTACGTGATGTAGCGGGCATCGATCCGGTTAGCCTGATCGCCTTCGACAAAGTCGTA
This sequence comes from Serratia marcescens, assembly GCA_015548865.1. GTDB lineage: Bacteria > Pseudomonadota > Gammaproteobacteria > Enterobacterales > Enterobacteriaceae > Symbiopectobacterium > Symbiopectobacterium marcescens_A. Next base: position 2,841 of record JADMXW010000038.1, read on the forward strand.
ATGACGGCTGACGCTGTTAAGCAAGTTGAGGAGATGCTGGCATGATCCGTGAAGAACGTTTGCTGAAGGTGCTGACTGCACCGCACGTTTCTGAAAAAGCGTCTACTGCGATGGAAAAACACAACACCATCGTTCTCAAAGTTGCTAAAGACGCGACCAAAGCAGAAATCAAAGCTGCTGTGCAGAAACTGTTTGAAGTCGAAGTCAATGAAGTTCGTACCCTGTTGGTTAAAGGTAAAACGAAACGTCATGGACAGCGTATCGGTCGTCGTAGCGACTGGAAAAAAGCTTACGTCACCCTGAAAGAAGGCCAGAATCTGGACTTCATCGGCGGCGCAGAGTAAGTCGGAGGAGTAAAGAACAATGGCAATTGTTAAATGTAAACCGACATCTCCGGGTCGTCGCCACGTTGTTAAAGTGGTTAACCCTGAGCTGCACAAGGGCAAACCTTATGCCCCGTTGCTGGAAAAAAACAGCAAATCCGGTGGCCGTAACAACAATGGCCGCATCACTACCCGTCATATCGGTGGTGGCCACAAACAGCAATACCGTATTGTTGACTTCAAACGTAACAAAGATGGTATTCCTGCTGTTGTAGAACGTTTGGAATATGATCCGAACCGTTCAGCCAATATCGCTCTGGTTCTGTACAAAGACGGTGAACGCCGTTATATCCTGGCGCCGAAAGGCTTAAAAGCCGGTGATCAGATCCAGTCTGGCGTTGATGCTGCTATCAAGGCTGGCAACACGTTGCCGATGCGCAATATTCCGGTTGGTTCTACCGTTCACAACGTGGAAATGAAACCGGGTAAAGGCGGTCAGCTGGCGCGTTCTGCTGGTGCTTACGTGCAGATCGTTGCACGTGACGGCGCGTACGTGACCCTGCGTCTGCGTTCTGGCGAAATGCGTAAAGTCGAATCTGACTGCCGCGCTACGCTGGGCGAAGTAGGTAACGCTGAGCATATGCTGCGCGTTCTGGGTAAAGCTGGTGCTGCACGCTGGCGTGGTGTTCGTCCTACCGTTCGCGGTACGGCAATGAACCCAGTCGACCACCCGCACGGTGGTGGTGAAGGTCGTAACTTTGGTAAGCACCCGGTAACGCCGTGGGGCATTCAGACCAAAGGTAAGAAGACCCGCAGCAACAAGCGTACTGATAAATTCATCGTACGTCGCCGTACTAAATAATATTAGAGGATAAACCATGCCACGTTCTCTCAAGAAAGGTCCTTTTATTGACCTGCACTTGCTGAAGAAGGTAGAGAAAGCGGTGGAAAGCGGTGACAAGAAGCCTCTGCGCACTTGGTCCCGTCGTTCAACGATCTTTCCAACTATGATCGGTTTGACCATCGCTGTCCATAATGGTCGTCAGCACGTTCCGGTGTTTGTTTCCGATGAAATGGTCGGTCACAAACTGGGTGAATTCGCGCCGACTCGTACTTATCGCGGCCACGCGGCTGATAAAAAAGCCAAGAAAAAATAAGGTAGGAGGAAGAGATGGAAACTTTAGCTAAACATCTTCATGCTCGTTCTTCTGCTCAAAAGGTTCGCCTGGTGGCAGACCTGGTTCGCGGTAAGAAAGTGTCGCAAGCTCTGGAAATTCTGACTTATACCAACAAGAAAGCTGCTGGTCTGGTCAAAAAGGTACTGGAGTCTGCCATTGCCAACGCAGAGCACAACGATGGCGCTGACATTGATGATCTGAAAGTTGCGAAAATCTTCGTAGACGAAGGCCCGAGCATGAAGCGCATTATGCCGCGTGCTAAAGGTCGTGCGGATCGCATCCTGAAGCGTACCAGCCACATTACTGTGGTTGTGTCCGATCGCTGAGACTCTGGAGACTAGCAATGGGTCAGAAAGTACATCCTAATGGTATTCGCCTGGGTATTGTCAAACCTTGGAACTCTACCTGGTACGCGAATACCAAAGAATTCGCTGACAACCTGGACAGCGATTTTAAAGTTCGTAAATACCTGACGAAAGAACTGGAGAAAGCCTCCGTCTCTCGTATCGTTATCGAACGTCCGGCCAAGAGCATCCGTGTGACCATTCACACTGCGCGTCCGGGTATCGTTATCGGTAAAAAAGGTGAAGATGTTGAAAAACTGCGCAAAGTCGTAGCGGATATCGCTGGCGTACCTGCACAGATCAACATCGCAGAAGTTCGCAAGCCGGAACTGGACGCGAAACTGGTTGCTGATAGCATCACTTCTCAGCTGGAGCGTCGTGTGATGTTCCGCCGTGCGATGAAGCGTGCTGTTCAGAACGCCATGCGTCTGGGTGCCAAGGGCATTAAAGTTGAAGTCAGTGGCCGCCTGGGCGGTGCTGAAATCGCACGTACCGAATGGTACCGCGAAGGTCGCGTTCCGTTGCACACGCTGCGTGCGGATATCGACTACAACACGTCCGAAGCACACACCACTTACGGTGTTATCGGTGTGAAAGTGTGGATCTTCAAAGGTGAGATCCTGGGTGGTATGGCTGCCGTTGAACAACCGGAAAAACCGGCTGCTCAACCTAAAAAGCAGCAGCGTAAAGGCCGCAAGTAAGGAGAGTCGCTGATGTTACAACCAAAGCGTACAAAATTCCGTAAGATGCACAAAGGCCGTAACCGCGGTCTGGCTGCCGGTACGGATGTCAGCTTCGGTACTTTCGGTCTGAAAGCTGTTGGTCGTGGTCGCCTGACCGCTCGCCAAATCGAAGCTGCACGTCGTGCCATGACCCGTGCTGTTAAGCGTCAAGGTAAGATTTGGATCCGAGTATTCCCGGACAAACCAATCACCGAGAAACCGCTTGAAGTACGTATGGGTAAAGGTAAAGGTAACGTAGAATATTGGGTTGCCTTGATTCAGCCAGGTAAAGTCCTGTACGAAATGGACGGTGTGCCGGAAGAGTTAGCCCGTGAGGCATTCCAACTGGCAGCAGCGAAACTGCCGATCAAAACCACCTTTGTAACTAAGACGGTGATGTAATGAAAGCAAATGAGCTGCGTGAAAAGAGCGTTGAAGAGCTGAACACCGAGCTGCTCGAGCTGCTGCGCGAGCAATTTAACTTGCGTATGCAAGCGGCCAGTGGTCAGTTGCAACAGACTCACCTGGTAAAACAAGTGCGTCGCAATATTGCACGTGTTAAGACTTTACTGACTCAGAAGGCGGGTGCGTAATGAGCGATAATATCCGTACTCTGCAAGGTCGTGTTGTGAGCGACAAAATGGAGAAATCCATGGTTGTTGCAATCGAACGTTTTGTGAAACACCCGCTGTATGGGAAATTCATCAAGCGTACGACCAAACTGCACGTACATGATGAGAACAACGAATGCGGTATCGGTGACGTGGTTGAAATTCGCGAATGCCGTCCGCTGTCCAAAACTAAGTCTTGGACGTTGGTTCGCGTTGTAGAGAAAGCGATTCTGTAATACAGTATTGCTCTTCTTGAAAACGATAAACGGCTCTGCAAAGGGCCGTTTATTTTTTCTACCCTTGGTCGAAAAGCGGTGTTATAATACTGCGCCCTCGATTCTGGGGTATTAATGACCCGTAAGGGTTCGAAAAACGACCCGTAAGGGTTTAAAAAGTAGTAGTTGACATTAGCGGAGCACTAAAATGATCCAAGAACAGACTATGCTGAGCGTCGCCGATAACTCCGGTGCACGTCGCGTAATGTGTATCAAGGTTCTAGGTGGCTCGCACCGTCGCTACGCAGGCGTCGGCGATATCATCAAAATTACCATCAAGGAAGCAATTCCTCGCGGTAAGGTGAAAAAAGGCGATGTTCTGAAGGCGGTAGTGGTGCGCACCAAGAAGGGTGTTCGTCGCCCGGACGGTTCTGTCATTCGCTTCGATGGCAATGCATGCGTTATTCTGAACAATAACAGCGAGCAGCCTATCGGTACGCGTATTTTTGGGCCGGTAACTCGTGAACTGCGTTCTGAAAAGTTCATGAAAATTATCTCTCTGGCACCAGAAGTACTCTAAGGAGCGAACCATGGCAGCGAAAATCCGTCGTGATGACGAAGTTATCGTGCTGACCGGCAAAGATAAAGGTAAGCGCGGTAAAGTTAAGAATGTTCTGTCTTCCAGCAAAATCGTTGTTGAAGGTATCAACCTGGTTAAGAAACATCAGAAGCCGGTTCCGGCCCTGAACCAACCAGGTGGCATCGTTGAAAAAGAAGCTGCAATCCAAGTTTCCAACGTTGCACTGTTCAATGCGGCAACTGGTAAGGCTGACCGTGTAGGCTTTAGATTCGAAGACGGCAAAAAAGTCCGTTTCTTTAAATCTACTAGCGAAACTATCAAGTAATTTGGAGTAGTACGATGGCGAAACTGCATGATTACTACAAAGACGAAGTGATTAGCAAACTGATGACTCAGTTTAGCTACAATTCTGTCATGCAAGTCCCTCGGGTCGAGAAGATCACCCTGAATATGGGTGTTGGTGAAGCGATCGCTGACAAGAAGCTGCTGGATAACGCCGCAGCCGACCTGGCAGCTATCTCCGGTCAAAAACCGTTGATCACCAAAGCACGCAAATCTGTTGCAGGCTTCAAAATCCGCCAGGGCTATCCGATCGGCTGTAAAGTAACTCTGCGTGGCGAACGCATGTGGGAGTTCCTTGAGCGCTTGATTTCCATTGCTGTACCGCGTATTCGTGACTTCCGCGGTCTGTCTGCCAAGTCCTTCGATGGCCGTGGCAACTACAGCATGGGCGTGCGTGAGCAGATCATCTTCCCGGAAATCGACTATGACAAAGTCGATCGCGTTCGTGGTTTGGACATTACCATTACCACCACTGCGAAATCCGATGATGAAGGCCGCGCGCTGCTGGCCGCCTTTAACTTCCCGTTCCGCAAGTAAGGTAGGGTTACTAATGGCTAAGCAATCCATGAAAGCACGCGAAGTCAAACGCGTGAAATTGGCCGATAAATTCTTCGCTAAACGCGCTGAATTGAAAGCTATTATCTCAAGTGTGAACTCATCCGACGAAGATCGTTGGGATGCCGTTCTCAAGCTGCAGACTCTGCCGCGTGATTCCAGCCCGTCCCGTCAGCGTAACCGCTGCCGCCAGACAGGTCGTCCGCACGCTTTCCTGCGGAAGTTCGGGTTGAGCCGTATCAAGGTCCGTGAAGCCGCCATGCGCGGTGAAATTCCGGGTCTGAAAAAGGCTAGCTGGTAATTGTCACCAATTGAATCACGGGAGTAAAGACAGATGAGCATGCAAGATCCGATCGCGGACATGCTGACCCGTATACGCAACGGTCAGGCCGCGAACAAAGTTGCGATCACCATGCCTTCCTCCAAGCTGAAAGTGGCAATTGCCAAAGTGCTTAAGGAAGAAGGTTATATTCAAGATTACAAAATCGAAGGCGATACCAAGCCTGAACTGGAAATTTCTCTGAAATACTTCCAGGGCAAGCCAGTGGTAGAGAGCATTCAGCGTGTAAGCCGCCCAAGTCTGCGCATCTATAAGAAAAAAGATGAGCTGCCGAAAGTTATGGCGGGTTTAGGAATCGCGGTTGTTTCTACCTCTAAAGGTGTCATGACTGATCGTGCAGCGCGCCAAGCTGGTCTTGGTGGCGAGATTATCTGCTACGTAGCTTAATCGGAGGAAAGAATGTCTCGTGTTGCAAAAGCACCCGTCGTCATTCCTGCCGGCGTAGAGGTAAAACTCAACGGTCAGGTTATTTCGATTAAGGGTAAAAACGGCGAGCTGACTCGTACCATCAACGATGCTGTTGAAGTTACTGTGGCTGACAACGCTTTAACTTTCGCCCCGCGCGAAGGTTTTGCTGACGGTTGGGCACAAGCAGGCACCGCGCGTGCACTGCTGAACTCAGTAGTTATCGGTGTTACCGAAGGCTTCACCAAGAAGCTTCAACTGGTTGGCGTAGGTTACCGTGCCGCAATTAAAGGCAATGTCGTGAATTTGTCTCTTGGGTATTCTCACCCGATTGACCACGCGCTGCCGGCCGGTATTACAGCTGAATGCCCGACTCAAACTGAAATCGTACTGAAAGGTGCTGATAAGCAGGTTATCGGTCAGGTTGCAGCTGATCTGCGCGCTTACCGTCGTCCTGAGCCTTACAAAGGCAAGGGTGTCCGTTACGCCGACGAAGTCGTGCGTATCAAAGAGGCTAAGAAGAAGTAAGGTAACACTATGGATAAGAAATCAGCTCGTATCCGTCGTGCAACCCGCGCACGTCGCAAACTCCAGGAATTGGGAGCGACTCGCCTGGTGGTACATCGTACCCCGCGCCATATTTATGCGCAGGTTATCGCACCGAACGGTTCTGAAATCCTGGTAGCCGCTTCTACTGTAGAAAAAGCTATCGCAGAACAACTGAAGTACACCGGCAACAAAGATGCCGCTGCTGCTGTGGGTAAAGCAGTCGCAGAGCGCGCATTGGAAAAAGGCATTAAAGATGTGTCCTTTGACCGTTCCGGGTTCCAATATCATGGTCGCGTCCAGGCACTGGCAGATGCTGCTCGTGAAGCTGGCCTTCAGTTCTAAGGTAGAGGTGTAAGATGGCACACATCGAAAAACAAGCTGGCGAACTGCAGGAAAAGCTGATCGCGGTAAATCGCGTATCTAAAACCGTTAAAGGTGGTCGTATTTTCAGCTTCACCGCACTGACTGTAGTGGGTGATGGCAACGGTCGCGTTGGTTTTGGTTACGGGAAAGCGCGTGAAGTTCCAGCAGCAATCCAGAAAGCGATGGAAAAAGCCCGTCGCAACATGTTGAATGTCGCGCTGAATGGCGGCACCCTGCAGCATCCGGTTAAAGGTGCTCACACTGGGTCTCGCGTATTCATGCAACCGGCTTCCGAAGGTACCGGTATTATCGCCGGTGGTGCAATGCGCGCCGTTCTGGAAGTCGCTGGGGTTCATAACGTATTGGCTAAAGCCTATGGTTCCACTAACCCGATCAACGTGGTTCGTGCAACTATCGATGGCCTGGCCAACATGAAGTCCCCGGAAATGGTTGCTGCCAAGCGTGGTAAATCCGTTGATGACATTCAGGGATAATTGACCATGGCAAAGACTATTAAAATTACTCAAACCCGTAGTGCAATCGGTCGTCTGCCGAAACATAAAGCGACACTGCTTGGCCTGGGTCTGCGTCGTATTGGTCATACCGTTGAGCGTGAAGATACGCCTGCTGTGCGCGGTATGGTTAACGCGGTTTACTACATGGTTAAAGTGGAGGAGTAACAGATGCGTTTGAATACTCTGTCTCCGGCCGAAGGCGCTAAGCACGCGCCGAAGCGTTTAGGTCGTGGTATCGGTTCTGGCCTGGGTAAAACCGGCGGTCGTGGTCACAAAGGTCAGAAATCTCGTTCTGGCGGTGGCGTACGTCGTGGGTTCGAAGGCGGTCAGATGCCATTGTATCGTCGTCTGCCGAAATTCGGCTTTACCTCTCGCAAAGCGATGATCACAGCGGAAATCCGTCTGTCTGATCTGGCTCGCGTAGATGGCGACGTCGTTGACCTGAACACGCTGAAGGCTGCTAACGTTATTGGCGTTCAGATCGAGTTCGCGAAAGTGATCCTGTCTGGTGAGGTTTCTCGTCCGGTAACGATTCGTGGTCTGCGTGTGACGAAAGGCGCGCGTGCTGCTATCGAAGCTGCTGGCGGTAAAATTGAGGAATAAGTAGCAGATGGCTAAGCAACCAGGATTAGATTTTCAAAGTGCTAAGGGTGGCGTTGGTGAGCTGAAACGCAGACTGCTGTTTGTTATCGGCGCGCTCATCGTCTTCCGTATCGGCTCTTTTATTCCGATCCCTGGTATTGATGCCACTGTGCTTGCCAAATTGCTCGAACAACAGCGTGGCACCATCATTGAAATGTTCAACATGTTCTCTGGTGGTGCTCTCAGCCGTGCTTCTATCTTTGCGCTGGGTATTATGCCGTACATTTCGGCCTCTATTATTATCCAGTTGCTGACGGTGGTTCACCCAGCGTTGGCGGAAATCAAGAAAGAAGGGGAGGCTGGCCGTCGCAAGATTAGCCAGTACACCCGTTACGGTACGTTGGTACTGGCCATATTCCAGTCTATCGGTATTGCTACCGGTTTGCCGAATATGCCAGGAATGCAAGGTCTGGTGATTAATCCAGGCTTTGCGTTTTACTTTACGGCTGTTGTGAGTCTGGTTACTGGGACAATGTTCCTGATGTGGCTGGGCGAACAGATTACTGAACGTGGTATCGGTAACGGTATCTCTATCTTGATCTTTGCGGGTATCGTTGCGGGTTTGCCGCCTGCGATTGCCCACACTATCGAGCAAGCTCGGCAAGGCGACCTGCACTTCCTCGTGCTGCTGTTGGTTGCAGTTTTAGTGTTTGCAGTAACCTTCTTCGTTGTTTTCATTGAACGTGGTCAGCGTCGTATCGTCGTTAACTATGCCAAGCGTCAACAAGGTCGTCGGGTTTATGCAGCACAGAGTACGCATTTACCGCTGAAAGTGAATATGGCAGGGGTTATCCCGGCAATCTTCGCCTCCAGCATTATCCTGTTCCCTGCGACGATAGCATCGTGGTTTGGGGGCGGTACCGGTTGGAACTGGCTGACAACTATTTCGATGTATTTGCAGCCCGGACAACCGCTTTATGTGCTACTCTATGCGACTGCAATCATCTTCTTCTGTTTCTTCTACACGGCGTTGGTTTTCAACCCGCGTGAAACAGCAGATAACCTGAAGAAGTCCGGTGCATTCGTGCCAGGAATTCGTCCGGGAGAGCAAACGGCGAAATACATCGATAAGGTGATGACCCGCCTGACTCTGGTCGGCGCAATGTACATTACCTTTATCTGCCTGATCCCGGAGTTCATGCGTGATGCGATGAAGGTCCCCTTCTACTTTGGGGGTACATCCCTGTTGATCGTCGTCGTGGTCATCATGGACTTTATGGCTCAAGTGCAAACTCTGATGATGTCGAGTCAGTATGAGTCTGCATTGAAGAAAGCAAATCTGAAAGGCTATAACCGCTAATTGGATTGCTTGAGAAGTTACGGAGAGTAAAAATGAAAGTTCGTGCTTCCGTCAAGAAATTATGTCGTAACTGCAAAATCGTTAAGCGTAACGGTATCGTTCGTGTGATTTGCAGCGCCGAACCGAAGCATAAACAGCGCCAAGGCTGATTATCTCGCATATTTTTCTTGCAAAGTTGGATTGAGCTGGCTAGATTAGCCAGCCAATCTTTTGTATGTCTGTGCGTTTCCATTTGAGTATCCTGAAAACGGGCTTTTCAGCATGGAGCGTACATATTGAATAATAGGAGTGCATAGTGGCCCGTATAGCAGGCATTAACATTCCTGATCAGAAACATGCTGTGATCGCATTAACTTCGATCTACGGCGTCGGCAAGACCCGTTCCAAGGCCATTTGTGCTGCGGCGGGTATCGCTGAAGATGTTAAGATCAGTGAGCTGTCTGAAGAGCAAATCGAAACGCTGCGTGAAGAAGTTGCCAAATTCGTCGTCGAAGGTGATCTGCGCCGTGAAATCAGCATGAGCATCAAGCGTCTGATGGACCTTGGTTGCTATCGCGGTTTGCGTCATCGTCGTGGTCTGCCAGTGCGCGGTCAGCGTACTAAGACCAACGCCCGTACCCGTAAGGGTCCGCGCAAACCGATCAAGAAATAATCGGGGTGATTGAATAATGGCAAAAGCACCTATTCGTGCACGTAAGCGTGTAAGAAAACAAGTTTCTGACGGTGTGGCTCATATCCATGCTTCTTTTAACAACACCATCGTGACCATTACCGATCGTCAGGGTAACGCGCTGGGTTGGGCAACAGCCGGTGGTTCCGGTTTCCGTGGTTCTCGTAAATCTACGCCGTTCGCTGCTCAGGTAGCTGCTGAACGTTGCGCAGAAGCCGTTAAAGAATACGGTATCAAGAACTTGGAAGTTATGGTTAAAGGACCTGGTCCGGGCCGTGAGTCTACTATCCGCGCTCTGAACGCGGCTGGTTTCCGCATCACTAATATTACTGATGTGACTCCGATCCCCCATAACGGTTGTCGTCCGCCGAAAAAGCGTCGCGTATAACGCCGCTTTTAGGATAGTTGGAGAAAGAAAATGGCTAGATATTTGGGTCCTAAGCTCAAGCTGAGCCGTCGTGAAGGCACCGACCTGTTCCTCAAGTCCGGTGTTCGCGCGATCGATTCCAAGTGTAAGATCGAACAAGGCCCTGGTCAGCACGGTGCGCGTAAACCGCGTCTGTCTGATTACGGCGTGCAGTTGCGTGAGAAACAAAAAGTTCGCCGTATCTACGGTGTTCTGGAGCGTCAATTCCGTAACTACTATAAAGAAGCAGCTCGTCTGAAAGGCAACACAGGTGCAAACCTGTTGCAACTGCTGGAAGGGCGCCTGGATAACGTGGTTTATCGTATGGGCTTCGGCGCCACTCGTGCGGAAGCACGTCAGTTGGTAAGCCATAAAGCTGTTATGGTAAACGGTCGCGTTGTCAGCATCGCTTCTTATCAGGTATCACCGAATGATGTCGTCAGCATCCGTGAGAAAGCCAAAAAGCAATCTCGCGTGAAAGCAGCATTGGAGCTGGCTGAACAGCGTGAAAAGCCGACTTGGCTGGAAGTTGATGCTGCCAAGATGGAAGGTGTGTTCAAACGTATTCCTGAACGTACCGATCTGTCTGCGGACATTAATGAACACCTGATCGTCGAGCTTTACTCCAAGTAAAGCTTAGTACCAAAGAGAGGACACAATGCAGGGTTCTGTGACAGAGTTTCTAAAACCGCGCCTGGTCGATATCGAGCAAGTAAGTTCGACGCACGCCAAGGTGACCCTTGAGCCGTTAGAGCGTGGTTTCGGCCATACGCTTGGCAACGCACTGCGCCGTATTCTGCTTTCATCCATGCCAGGTTGCGCGGTGACCGAGGTTGAGATTGATGGTGTACTGCACGAGTACAGCACCAAAGAAGGCGTACAGGAAGATATCCTGGAAATCCTGCTCAACCTGAAAGGGCTGGCGGTGAAAGTTCAAGGTAAAGATGAAGTTATCCTTTCCCTGAATAAATCTGGCATTGGCCCTGTGACTGCAGCAGACATCACCCATGATGGTGATGTCGAAATCGTCAAGCCGCAGCACGTGATCTGCCATCTGACCGATGAAAACGCATCTATTAGCATGCGTATCAAAGTTCAACGTGGTCGTGGTTATGTGCCGGCTTCTGCCCGTATTCATACGGAAGAAGATGAGCGCCCGATTGGCCGTTTGTTGGTCGATGCTTGCTACAGCCCGGTAGAGCGTATTGCCTACAATGTTGAAGCAGCTCGTGTTGAACAACGTACCGACCTGGACAAGCTGGTCATCGAAATGGAAACCAATGGTACGATCGATCCTGAAGAGGCGATCCGCCGTGCGGCAACCATCCTGGCTGAACAACTGGAAGCTTTTGTTGATTTACGCGATGTACGTCAGCCTGAAGTGAAAGAAGAGAAACCAGAATTCGATCCGATCCTGCTGCGCCCTGTTGACGATCTGGAATTGACTGTCCGCTCTGCTAACTGCCTCAAGGCAGAAGCTATCCACTACATCGGTGATCTGGTACAGCGTACCGAGGTTGAATTGCTGAAAACGCCTAACCTGGGTAAAAAATCTCTTACTGAGATTAAAGATGTGCTCGCCTCACGTGGTCTGTCTCTGGGCATGCGCCTGGAAAACTGGCCGCCGGCAAGCATTGCTGATGAATAACCCGGTCACAGGTTAAGGTTTTACTGAGAAGGATAAGGTCATGCGCCATCGTAAGAGTGGTCGTCAACTGAACCGTAACAGCAGCCATCGTCAGGCTATGTTCCGTAACATGGCTGGTTCTTTGGTTCGTCATGAGATCATCAAGACGACCCTGCCAAAAGCGAAAGAGCTGCGCCGTGTTGTTGAACCGCTGATTACTCTTGCCAAGACCGACAGCGTTGCTAATCGTCGTCTGGCATTCGCCCGCACTCGTGATAACGAGATCGTGGCAAAACTGTTTAATGAACTGGGCCCGCGTTTTGCGAGCCGTGCCGGTGGTTACACTCGCATTCTGAAGTGTGGCTTCCGTGCAGGCGACAATGCGCCGATGGCTTACATCGAGCTCGTTGATCGTTCAGTTGCACAAGCAGAAGAAACCGCTGCTGCTGAGTAATCATCAGCTGTGGTATAAAAAAACCGGGGTAACCCGGTTTTTTTACGTCTATTGTTTAGCAAATGACTTCTTTGTTAACGTATTGCGTTTACCAAAAGCACGGTTTGCTTGAGACGTTTTTTAAGGAGGGAGCATGTGGTGGATTGATGCAATGTGCGAACGCCATATTCAGACGGCACAGCAAGCGGGTGAGTTCGACAATCTTCCTGGGGCAGGAAAGCCTCTGCAACTTGATGACGACAGCGCCGTGCCCGATGAACTGCGCACGGGATACCGTCTGTTGAAAAATGCAGGTTACCTGCCGCCAGAATTAGCGTTGCGCCAAGACGCATTGACGCTGCGTGATTTACTGGCGAATACGTTGCCTGAGTCCACAGAGCATGAAACCTTACGCCGTCGGCTACGTATGCTGGAACTGAACCTGCAACAAAAAGGCTTGAGTACCGATTTTTTGCACGGCGATTATGCAGATCGCTTGCGTAGCACTTTTTCTGGTGAAAGAATACCGCCCGAAAAATAGGCCAATAAGGGTGTTGGGATTGTTGCCTCTTGGCTAGATATGGGGTTAACAGAAAAATCAGGAGAGATGTGATGAGCACTTATCAACACAAGAAAGGAAAGATTAAGGATAACGCGCTGGAGGCACTACTGCATGATCCGTTGTTCCGCCAGCGAATTGAGAAGAATAAGAAAGGTAAAGGCAGTTACTGCCGAAAAGGCAAACAGGGCAAGGGCCAAAACTGGGAGGCCAGTGGTAAATCATCGAGGGATGCTTTACCACTGGCCTCTCGCATTATATACCCGTCATACGCCAAGCTGCAGGTGCGTTGGCTGTGTTTGTTATTCGGCCTATCCCTGGTCCTTACCTCTAACGAGGCCGACGCAAGTGACGTTCAAATTCGCTCCCGGCAGATCTATCACCCTAATTGCCTATTAGAGTAAGCTCATAGAGGTTAACGAATCTCATCCCTGAGATTCACCCTACGGTTAGCGTTGGCGCTGTTCAAATCTGTTCCAGACAGATTAGTCATTCATTTGCTACGTTACGAGACTCATTATGAGCCTTGCCCTAAAGGGCCAGTTCAACCACTGTTCAGAACGTAAACGTTTTGTTCTGCAACTCGAGTTATTTAGGGTATAGCGGCGTTAGGTTCTGTTGAACAGGACTACGCTTTAGGTTGTTGATCTTTCAATAAATCACGAATTTCTGTTAACAGCGTTGCCTCTGCGCTTGGTTTTGCGGGGGCCGGCGCCTTCTCTTCTTTGCGACGCAGGTTATTCATTACCTTGATTGCCATAAAAATGGCGAAAGCGACGATGACAAAATCAAAAATATTTTGCAGGAAAAGCCCGTAACGCAGTACAACGGCAGGGATGTCACCTTGCGCATCGCGTAGCACCAGTTCGAAATGTTTGAAATCAATGCCACCCAGGAGTAACCCCAGCGGCGGCATAATAATATCAGCAACAAGCGAGGAGACGATCTTGCCAAATGCTGCGCCGATAATGACACCCACCGCCAAATCTACCACGTTGCCGCGCATCGCGAATTCGCGAAACTCTTTTAGCATACTCATGATCCAACTCCTTGATAAAATGAACATCTAAATTTTAACAAAGAGTTAAACAATTGCCAGCGGTGATAATCGGTCAGTTGGGAAAGAAAGCGCTACTCCTCATTGCCGGAACGTCAGACTGATGGCAAAGTCTGTCGTTAGGCGTAGCGCAGCGCCGGTAGGAGGGGACGCGGATGTGCCCCATCATAGCCCCGTCGTGATTCGTGGGGAAACACGGACGTGCTGAAATGGGGTTGTTAACAACCTCTGTGTCATTACAGGAAGAACGGACTGGGTTGGAACAGCCGTTCCACTTCAGGCACAAATTTTTTGTCCGTCAGGAACATGACTACATGATCCCCTTGTTCTATCTTCATGTTATCGTTGGCGATAATGACATCATCACCGCGCACAATCGCACCAATCAAGGTGCCCGGTGGCAATTTGATATCTTCAATCATACGGCCAACAACTTTCGATGTGCCTTCATCGCCGTGGGCGATAGCCTCAATCGCTTCAGCCACGCCACGTCGTAATGACGAAACGCTGACAATATCCGCTTTACGCACATGGCCGAGCAGCGCTGATATCGTTGCTTGCTGCGGTGAAATAGCAACATCGATAACGCTGCCCTGAACCAAATCAACATAAGCGCGTCGTTGAATCAATACCATGGCTTTTTTCGCCCCCATGCGTTTGGCCAGCATGGCAGACATGATGTTTGCTTCATCGTCATTGGTAATCGCTATAAATACATCGATTTGTTCGACATGCTCCTGTGCCAGCAATTCCTGATCGGAAGCATCACCGTGAAACACAATGGTGTCTTGTAGCAGTTCAGCCAGTGCAACTGCTCGCTCTTCATTTTTTTCGATCAGTTTGACGCTGTAGTCTTTTTCCAACTTGTGAGCCAGTCCAGCACCTACGTTACCACCGCCGACGATCATGATCCGTTTGTACGGTTTTTCCAGCCGCTGGAGTTCGCTCATGACTGCGCGAATGTGTTGAGAAGCGGCCACAAAGAACACTTCATCGCCTGCTTCGATAATGGTTGAGCCCTGCGGGCGGATTGGCCTGTCATGGCGAAAGATAGCGGCTACTCGAGTTTCAATATGAGGCATATGCTCACGCAGTGCGGAGAGCGCATTACCGATGAGTGGCCCGCCGTAGTACGCGTTCACTGCGGCGATGCTCACTTTACCCTCGGCGAAGTTCACTACCTGTAGTGCACCGGGATACTCGATCAACTTGTAAATGTTGTCGATAACCAGTTGCTCTGGAGAGATCAAATGATCGATAGGCACGGCTTCTGCCTGAAACAGTTGCTCACCGGCACGAACGTATTCTGCGGAGCGGATACGCGCGATACGGTTTGGGGTGTTAAACAAAGAGTAGGCGACCTGGCAGGCCACCATATTGGTTTCATCTGAATTGGTAACAGCAACCAGCATATCAGCATCTTCTGCGCCGGCTTCTCGTAGTACGCGCGGATGTGAGGCATAACCCGCCACAACGCGCAAATCGAATTTATCCTGCAACTGCCGGAGCCGTGCGGTGTCTGTATCGACAACAGTAATATCGTTATTTTCGCCGGAGAGCGTTTCCGCCAGAGTACCGCCAACCTGACCTGCACCAAGAATAATGATTTTCATAACCTGTGCCCGCCATCAGCCAATGCTTTTAACCAACTTAGCATAAAAGAACCCATCACCATCCGCTGCAGCAGGTAACTTTTGTAGACCTGGATGTTGCGCATCCCCCGTTTCCACCAGTTGGGCGTCTGCATGGCGTGTCAGGAATGCCCGCATTTGCTGCTGATTCTCTTCCGGCAAGACCGAACATGTGGCATAAACCAATGTACCGCCTGCTTTTAACCGTGGCCATATGGCCTCCAGAATCTCCTGTTGCAACAGTGCTAATTCGGCAATGTCGCTGTCACGTCTCAACCATTTGATATCCGGATGACGACGAATCACGCCGGTTGCGGAACAGGGGGCATCCAGCAGAATACGGTCAAACAGTTGCTCACCGCACCAGGCAGCGGGTTCACGCCCGTCACCTTGTCTCACGTCGGCGTGCATACTAAGGCGCAGCAGATTCTCTTTAACTCGGGCTAGACGCTGTGGATCAATATCGACAGCCAGCACCTTGGCGTGAGGGGCTGCTTCCAGGATATGGGTGGTTTTCCCACCTGGTGCAGCACACAGATCGAGTATGTGCTCATTGTCCTGCGGAGCCAACCAGCGTACGCAACCCTGCGCAGAAACGTCCTGTACTGTTACCCACCCTTGTGCGAAACCAGGCAGTTGATTCACGGCACAAGGCTCGCTCAATATGATGGCCTCTTGCTGTTCAGGATGCGGCTGAGCCGCAATACCGGCCTCAGCTAACAGTGTTAAATAGTGTTCACGAGTGTGGTGCAAGCGGTTGACGCGCAGCCACATGGGCGGTCGCTGGTTATTGGCTTCAACAACCTGCTGCCACTGTTGGGGATAGGCTTTTTTGAGACGTGATAGCAGCCATTCGGGGTGGGCAAACCGAGATACATGGTTTGCCGCGCGCTCATCCAGCTCAACCTGCTGGCGTTGGAACTGACGCAGTACGCCATTAACCAACCCCTTTAACTGAGGGCGTTTTAACGCGATAGCACCGTTAACCGTTTCAGATAGCGCGGCATGGGCTGGGATACGCGTGTGAGCAAGTTGATAGATTCCGACCATGATCAGATAGTGCAGCGTACGCTGCTTCCCTGTCAGCGTTTTTGCCATCAACTGCTGAATTATCCACTCTAACTGCGGCAGCACGCGCAACACGCCAAAGCACAGCTCCTGCAACAGGGCACGATCCTTTTCTGAGATATCACGCTGGTATTGTGGCAGTAGTGAGCTTAGCGACTGGCCTTTATCGAGCACCTGGCCGATAACGTTCGCGGCGATGGCGCGCAGATTGTATGTTGTTTTCATGGATAGCGATTTTCTGAAACGGTAACATGCCTGCCATGACAGCAGGCACGGGCCTTTTATTAGGTGAGTGTATTATGCCAGCACGTTGCCTGGAGTGAACCACTCGCGACGCGAATTGAGCAAATCCTGCACTGACATTGGTTTTTTACCTGCGGGTTGCAGTTCCAGCAGGTTGAGCACCCCGTGAGATGTCGCTACCTGAATGCCCTGCTTATCTGCACGAATGATAGTACCGGGTTGTGCACTGTGGGTAACGTCCAAAACGCTGGCTTTCCACACTTTCACTGGCTGTTCGTCAATCGTGATATAGCTGACAGGCCAAGGATTGAACGCACGAATACAGCGTTCCAATTGCTCGGCACTGAGTGACCAGTCAAGTTTAGCTTCTTCCTTACTCAGTTTTTCAGCATAGGTTGCCAGACTGTCATCTTGCTTTTCAGCAATAGCCGTTCCCTGCGCCAGTGATGCAAGTGTCGTCAGTAAACCTTTCGGACCCAGTTCTGCCAGACGATCGTACAGCGAGGCACTGGTGTCTTGCTGCGTTATCGGGCATGACAGCTTATACAACATAGCACCGGTATCCAGCCCTGCATCCATTTGCATGATGGTAACACCGGTTTCGGCATCCCCAGCCCAGAGCGAGCGTTGTATCGGCGCTGCACCACGCCAGCGTGGTAGCAGTGAGCCATGCACGTTGATGCAGCCCAATCGTGGCATGTCCAACACTGCCTGCGGCAGGATCAATCCATAGGCCACTACCACCATGATATCTGCCTGTAAGTCAGCAACCAGGCGCTGGTTTTCTGCCGGACGCAGAGATTTAGGTTGCAATACCGGGACGCCGTGCTGTTCAGCCAACACTTTGACCGGGCTGGGCGTCAGTTTGTTGCCTCGGCCAGCAGGACGATCGGGTTGGGTAAAAACACCCACTAACTGATGCTGTGAAGCCAGCAGCGCATCAAAGTGGCGCGCTGCAAAGTCAGGTGTACCCGCGAAAATAATGCGTAGGGAGCTTTCGGACACGGCGTTTCCTGCGGTAGTGATAAGATTATGGACGACCGTTTAGTCGGGCCATTTTTTCTAGCTTTTGGCGAATTCTCTGGCGTTTTAACGGCGAGAGATAATCAATAAACAGCTTGCCGACCAAGTGGTCCATTTCATGTTGGATACAGATGGCCAAAAGTCCATCGGCTTCCAGCTCAAAGGGGTTACCTTCCCGATCCAGTGCTTTGACCTTAACGCGTTCAGCGCGCGGCACCAATGCACGGGTTTCAGGAATGGACAGACAGCCCTCTTCGATACCGGTATCGCCGTCTTTTTCCAGCAGTTCAGGGTTGATCAACACCAAACGCTGATCGCGTTCCTCAGAAACGTCCATCACGATGATGCGTTGATGTACGTCCACCTGAGTCGCAGCAAGGCCAATGCCTTCTTCTGCATACATGGTGTCGAACATGTCATCGACAATGCGCTGAATTTCAGCATTCACCTCTGCGACGGGTTTCGCGATAGTGCGAAGCCGCTCGTCTGGAAAATGTAATACCTGCAAAACTGACATATATGATTTCGATCTTTATCCGGTTGATGAAGGAGTATCCGGATCTATTCTAGACATTTCCGGTTCTGATTGACAGCATTTGCCCTGTAAAGCGCAATGAGACAAGGATGAACGCATGCAGGACGTTGAGCTTTGGCTGCGGTTAATGAACGTTCGGCGCCTCAAAGCGGCGAAAATGGCGCAATTGGTTGAGCAGGTGCGCTCGTTGGCTGAGATTACTGTTGAGGCGTTATCTGCACTGGCGCTGTCTGAAGAGCAGACGGTGCAATTTTTCAAATTAGATCAAAGAGAGCTTGAGAGAACGTTACGTTGGCTGGAGGAGCCAACCCACCACCTTTTGACCTATTCAGATTTGCGGTATCCCTCTTTATTGCAGCATATTTCTGCTCCGCCTGGTGTGCTCTTTGTCCAGGGAGATCCACAGGTTCTTTCTTCCCCTCAATTCGCCATTGTTGGCAGTCGTCACTACTCAGCTTATGGTGCGCAATGGGGGAGCCATTTTGCTCAAGAGTTAGCGCTGAACGGGTTTATCATCACCAGTGGGTTGGCCTTGGGTGTAGACGGTGTGGCACATCAGGCAGCGTTGGATGCTGGGGGCAAAAGCGTCGCGGTGCTGGGGAATGGATTGCATCAGGTGTATCCCCGTCGTCACCGAGCATTGGCTGACAGGCTCGTTGCACAAGGGGGGGCACTCGTCTCAGAGTTTCCACTGAATGAGGCGCCAAGAGCAATGAATTTTCCTCGCCGTAATCGTATTATCAGTGGGCTGAGTTTAGGGGTGTTGATTATAGAGGCATCACTGCGCAGCGGCTCTTTAGTCACGGCGCGCTACGCGCTGGAGCAGAATCGCGATCTTTTCGCCTTGCCTGGCGCATTGGATAATCCGATGTCTCAAGGCACACATTGGCTTATTCAGCAGGGCGCCTACCTGGTTACCAGCCCAAAAGACATCATTGAACAGTTGGGCAGTGGATTATCGTGGCTGCCTCTTGGCGAAAATGAAACTATTTCTGCTCTGGACGCCGATGTGGAATTGCCATTTGCCGACGTGTTGGCTAACGTAGGAGATGAGGTTACACCTGTTGATGTTGTCGCTGAACGTGCGGGCCAACCTGTGCCAGAGGTAGTAGGTAAGTTGCTGGATCTGGAGTTAGCAGGATGGATAGAAGCAGTACCCGGCGGCTATGTCCGATTGAGGAGGGCTGGCCATGTTCGACGTACTCATGTACTTGTTTGAAACTTATATCCACAACGAAACGGAACTACGCGTTGACCAGGATGCGTTAACTGATGACCTCACGCGGGCGGGGTTCGATCGTGCTGATATCTACAGTGCATTGAACTGGCTGGAGCGCCTGGCGGATTTGCAGGAGGGCAAAGAAGTGCCTTTTGCCTTGGCAAGCGATCCTCATGCACTGCGCATTTATACGCAGGAAGAGGAGCAGCGCTTCGACACCGAGTGCCGGGGCTTTTTGTTGTTCCTGGAGCAAATCAACGTGTTGAATCTTGAAACGCGTGAGATGGTGATCGACCGCGTGATGGCGCTGGATACCTTATCGTTCGATTTGGACGATCTTAAATGGGTGATCCTCATGGTGTTGTTCAATCTACCCGGATGTGAAAACGCCTACCAGCAAATGGAAGACCTGCTGTTTGAAGCAGATGAGGAGTATTTGCATTAAACCGACAAGTCAGAATAAACCATGGTAACGCCTGTTCTTATGGCGGATAAAAAGGCGGAGTGCTGCCCTGAGTGCGGCGCGCCGCTGGTGATTCGCTCCAGCCGCCGCGGCCCCTTTTTGGGCTGCTCACGCTATCCGGAGTGCGCATTCGTTCGCCCGCTGAAAGCCAATGCAGATGGTCATGTTGTTAAAGAGCTGTCAGGACAACTTTGCCCGCATTGCCAGGGAACGTTGGTGTTGCGGCAAGGGCGCTATGGCATGTTTATTGGGTGTAGTAATTACCCTGAATGTGATCATACTGAGGTCATCGATCGTCCTGATGAAACCGCATTAACCTGCCCTCAATGTGGTAAAGGTAAACTGCTGCAACGTAAATCGCGCTTTGGCAAAGTGTTCCACGCCTGTGAGCGCTACCCTGAGTGTCAGTTTGCGCTCAACCATAAACCGGTGGCAGGAGAGTGTCCAAGCTGCCACTACCCGCTATTAATTGAAAAGAAAACGGCACAAGGGCTCAAATGCTTTTGCGCCAGTAAAGCCTGTGGAAAGCCGGTAACGGCAGAAGTTGATACCAATGAGTAAAGTCGTGAATGAACAAGTGGTTCCTATTATTCAGGAACTGGCCGCGCAGAATGTTATCGCCTATCCCACCGAGGCTGTTTTCGGTTTAGGATGCGATCCTGACAGCGAAGCCGCAGTGATGCAGCTACTGGCCCTGAAACAACGGCCCGTCGAAAAGGGGCTGATCCTGATTGCCGCCGATTACCAACAACTCACCCCTTATATTGATGACAGCCAGCTTAGTGCTGAGCAGAAGACGGTGATGTTTGCTTCCTGGCCCGGACCAGTAACATGGGTTATGCCCGCTAGACCGAGTACCCCACGCTGGTTAACTGGGCGGTTTTCATCGCTGGCGGTACGTGTCAGCGCGCACCCTTTGGTGCGTGAGCTTTGCCTGGGGTTCGGCAAGCCAATCGTTTCAACCAGCGCCAATCTGACCGGGCTGCCGCCGTGCCGTACCGCACAAGACGTTCTGACACAGTTTGGCGCTGCTTTTCCTGTTCTGCTCGGGGAAACCTCTGGGCGGCAGAATCCGTCTGAAATTCGGGATGTCTTGACGGGCAGCCTGATACGACAAGGTTAAAAAGTGGAGATAACGGTGTCTGAAGTAACGTCATTTGCGGTTTTTGGCCATCCTATTGCGCACAGCAAATCGCCACAGATCCATGCGCTTTTTTCTGAACAAACCGGTATCCCTTTGACCTATGAACGCCTGCTGGCGCCGCTGGACACCTTTGAACAAACGCTCCGTGATTTTTTTCAGGCTGGGGCGTTGGGGGCGAATATCACGATGCCATTCAAGGAGCGCGCCTACCAGGAGGTTGATGAGCTGAGTGAGCGCGCTTCGTTAGCGGGGGCAGTCAATACAGTGAAACGACTCGGTGATGGCCGCTTGTTGGGTGATAACACGGATGGCATTGGCTTGCTGAGTGATTTGCAGCGTCTTGGGCTGGTCACCCCGCAAGATCGGGTGCTGTTGATTGGGGCGGGTGGTGCCAGCCGTGGCGTTATTCAACCGTTGCTCAGTCATGGGTGTTCGCTGGTGGTGACCAATCGGACATTTGCCAAAGCGGAAGCGTTAGCCACCCTGTTTCAGCCAGTGGGGCAGATTGATGCTTTGCCGCTAAATGGACTGGAAGATGAACAATTCGCTCTGATCATCAACGCGACCTCGTCGGGGATCAATGGGGATATTCCCGATCTCCCCGCCTCGCTGATGAGTGCTTCTACGCGCTGTTATGACATGTTCTACCAGGCTAGCCTGACGCCGTTTTTGCTTTGGTGTCAGCAGCAGGGAGCCTCTCAGTTGGCTGATGGGTTTGGGATGTTGATTAATCAGGCCGCGCATGCGTTTTTCCTCTGGCATGGGGTGATGCCAGATACCACACCAGTGATCGAGCAGATGAAGAAAGAGCTAAACGCGTGAATCAGGCCATCCAGTTCCCCGATCGCGAAGCGTGGAACGAAGACGATCGTATGATCTACTTTCCGGTGTTAATTGGCGGCTTTCAACGTGAATGTCGTATCAGTGCTGCTCAGGTCCAGGCGCGTTTTGGGGGAACAGAAGCTGATACCTTGTTGGCATCGTTCAGAGAGCACCGCTGGGATATCGAAGATCTTTTTGAAGAGTTGGTGCTCAATGAACAGGATGACGACTTGGGTTATTACTCGCTGTCCTGAGACAGATAGTCGTTTTTCCAGGTGGCATAGTTGTTGGCGGAGTAGCGTAAACTCTCTATCTCTTCTGATGTCAGTGGGCGGATTTGCTTCACTGGGCTGCCGAGATAGAGATAGCCACTCTGCAAACGTTTACCGGGTGGTATCAGGCTTCCAGCACCAATCATCACGTCATCTTCTACGATAGCGCCGTCAAGTAAGATTGAGCCCATACCGACCAATACGCGGTTGCCGATGGTGCAGCCATGTAACATGGCTTTGTGGCCTACAGTGACTTCTTCACCAATGATCAACGGATTACCCTGTGGGTTGCTCGTTGAGCGGTGGGTAACATGCAATACGCTACCATCCTGAATATTGGTACGTGCACCAATATGAATTTCATGCACGTCGCCACGGATCGTGACTAATGGCCAGATACTGACATCATCGCCTAGGGTGGTATTGCCGATCACGACGCTGGAAGGATCGATCATCACGTTTTTCCCTACTTTGGGAAACGCATCCTTATAGGGACGCAATGCGCGGGAGCCCATATTTACCTCTCAATACATTCGAAAAGAGTAACTTACCTCAATTGTCACCGCATTGCTGCCAGAAGCAGCAACTGTAGGTTGAAAATAGCGCGGGTTGGGTAGGATCTCAACGAAGGGAGCAAAAAACGCGCGAATGGAAAAAAAGATCCAAAAAAGGGGTTGTGTAAATTATTGGGATCCCTATAATGCGCCTCCGTTGACACGACACGAAGCGATTCAAAGCGAGGTCAGCAAGAGTAAAACGATGAACTTCTGATGAAAATAATCGTTGACTCTTAAAGAGGAAAGCGTAGTATACGCCACCTCGCGACAGCAGGCAGAAAGCCTTGTCGCAACGCTCTTTAACAATTAATCAGACAATCTGTGTGGGCACTCACAGGACTTTATCGCAAAGCCTACGGGCTTAAAAAATAAAAGTCTTGAAGAGTGAACAACAGTTAATTCATTACGAACTAACAGTAATAATTCTTTGAGCATCGCTTCTCGAGCAGAAGCAAATCAAACTTTAAATTGAAGAGTTTGATCATGGCTCAGATTGAA
>JADMXW010000039.1 GCA_015548865.1 Serratia marcescens
TTGAATGGGTTCATGTGCAGCTCCATCAGCAAAAGGGGATGATAAGTTTATCACCACCGACTATTTGCAACAGTGCCGAGAAAGATGACATCATCCTCTGTACTAAAATGGATCGTCTAGGACGTAATACCGCTGATATGATTCGTATTGTGGATACTTGCTATAAAAAAGGCATCGCTATCCGATTTCTAGAGAATGGTCTTAGTACTGAAGGCACAATGGGAAAAATGGTTATCCAGATACTAGCAGCTGTTGCCGAGGCGGAACGAGAAAGGATCTTGGAGCGAACTAACGATGGGCGGAAGACCGCTATGATTAAGGGGGTCAAATTCGGAAGAAAGCCTCACAAGAAGGCTGAATTAGCTAATGAATTGATTAATAAGGACGTACAAGTTAAGGAAGTAATGGAAAAAACGGGTATATCAAGGGCGACCTATTTTAGGCTGAAAAGAAAAACAGCTATTAACTCTAACGAAGGATGAATTCAAAGTGAGTCAATACTTAAAGCTTGGAGATGACCAGTCTCCGGTTCAGTTGGATCCACACAGCGAAGTTGGTGCATTTAAAGTTGTTGGACACTGCTCATGGGCAAAACCAGGAGATAAAATCACTCCTGATTTTTTGCGTTTAAGAATAGAACCTTGGTT
The DNA here is from genome assembly GCA_015548865.1 of Serratia marcescens. Lineage (GTDB taxonomy): Bacteria > Pseudomonadota > Gammaproteobacteria > Enterobacterales > Enterobacteriaceae > Symbiopectobacterium > Symbiopectobacterium marcescens_A. The sequence continues at coordinate 648 of JADMXW010000039.1, forward strand.
AACTGCTCTTTTTCAGTCTGAACACCTAAATATACTTATTGGCGCGGGACTTAGTTCAGCAATCCAAGAGTCAGCGACAGGCACGAAACCTCAAGGCATGGGATGGATTAATGATCTCAAAGTTTGCAAGGCTGAAATAGATAGTTATGTAGCTAAAACAGCTGAAGCCTCAGGAAGAGGAAGAGGTAATATTGAAGACCAAATCCGTTCAATTAATGAGTTAATTAAAGGATTAGAGATTTTAACTGCGCAAAATCTCCCACTTCCAGAACCGCCTCCTGGTGCTCTCCCATATCGAAATTTAAAAAGTGAGTTAGTTGAGTTAAATAATGAGCTAACAAGATGTTTGAAATTATTCTCAGATTCAGTTAGTAATGGGGAAAAGTTAATTCGCGATGCAAAAAACGATTTAAAAACACAAACGTTTAATTATTTAGTAAGTTTTTTGATGAGTTTTTCAAGTCGAACAGCGACAAGGGATCGATTACATATTTTCACGACGAATTACGACAGGATAATTGAAGCAGGAGCTGAAATAGCAGGTATTCGACTAATTGACAGATTTGTTGGTACTATAGCGCCTATTTTCAGATCTTCGCGACTAGAAGTCGACTATCATTATAATCCACCGGGTATTCGTGGTGAACCAAGATATTTGGAAGGTGTGGCGCGCTTTACTAAATTACATGGCTCATTGGACTGGTATACTACCGAAGGAGCCATAAGGCGATTTGGATTACCTTTTGGTGCGAGTTCGGTGGAACCCTTTTTACAAGTGGAGGCTGCTGGAGCAGCGAACTATCATCAATTAATGATTTATCCAAACTCGGTTAAAGACCGAGAAACATCAGAATACCCTTATGTTGAACTATTCAGAGACTTAGCATCTGCAACATGTCGTCCTAATAGTACTTTGGTAACATATGGTTATAGTTTTGGAGATGAACATATAAACCGTGTTATTATTGACATGCTGACAATACCCTCAACGCATATAGTAATAATTGCCTACGGCGATCCACTCGGTAGAATTATGCGCTTTGTAAACGAAAGTGGAAGAAAAGCTCAAATATCTTTATTACTTGGTGACCACTTTGGAGATATCAAGAATTTAGTGGATTTTTATCTTCCTAAAGCAGCGATAGACAGATCATCAATTCGTATGGCAGAACTATTGAAATCAAGGGGTTTATATCGTACAACAATTTCAAATAATAGCGAGGATGCTGAATGAACTCATTTCCGATTGAACAAGGTGAGCAACTCAGGGTCGGCACTGTAGATTTTGTTTCACCTAATGAAATTAGAGCAATATTAGAGATTGACTCACCTGATACTGTTGCTTTGAATGCAGGAACGCCTAGAAACTTTCCAAGAGTAAACAGTTATGTATTAATATCATGTGATAATGGTTACTTAGTTGGGCAAATAGAGTGGCTTGCTGTAGAACATTCGCCTTATCCAAAACAAAGAGATGTTCAAGAATTTGGTTTAGTAAATCTACCATTCCCCCGAAAAAAAATAAGTTTGAATCCGGTGGGAATGCTTAAACGTTTGTCCAAAGATGGTACTGATTATTTCAGATTTCAACGAGGTTCTGAATCGTTTCCTTCTATTGGGGCTGCTATTTTACTACCGACAGATTTACAACTTAGATCAATAGTCGAATCTGGAAATAATAGGCGAGTGATCATTGGACAAAGTCCACTTGCGAACAATGCAAATGTAGCTGTAGATCCTGATAGATTATTTGGTCGTCATATAGCAGTGCTCGGAAATACTGGTAGCGGTAAGTCTTGCTCTGTATCTGGATTAATCCAGTGGTCACTCGAATCTGCATTGGAATCACAAATAAAACCAAATGCCAGATTTATCATCCTAGACCCCAACGGCGAGTATGCACGTGCTTTGGGGCCAACGACGAAATTTAAAGGTAGAGTATTTAAGGTTGAGGCTGAAGGCAGTGAAAACCAATTACAAGTACCCTCATGGTTTTGGAATAGTTCGGAGTGGGCATCATTCACGCAAGCAAGTCCTAAAGCACAACTTCCATTACTAAAACGCTCCTTGAGAGCAATGAGAAATGAAGAATTTGATTTACAAAAGAATATAGATATAGAAGTTAAAAAATACCTAGGTACAATTTTGGTTTCTTTAAAAGCGGATAAATCTAAAGGAGCAGCGGCACTTAATGATTTCCCTGGAGCCAAAAATCTTTTGGCTAAAATTAATATTTGGCGTCAGAGTCTGGAAGAATACAAAGCGAGATTAACTACACCATGCCCTGAGCTAGATAAATTAATCATCTCTATTCAAGATTTTTGTGGGCAAAGAGAAGGCAGATATCCAGATTACAATGCTAAAGTTAGCGCAGTTGATAACATCATAAATGGAGTGTTATCTTCATTTCAGAGCCTTGGAGGCGATGAGTGTGAACTCCTTCCTAAAAACGAGGATATCCCCGTCCCTTTTGACGGAAATAATTTAGTCTCCTATTTAGAGGCGTTAGCACAAGAAAATGGTAGCGAGCAATATGTTGAATATCTAGTAGCTAGAATACGCACAATGCTTGCGGATACAAGAATGAAACCCATAACCAATGACTCAGAGCATAGAGTTGACTTGGCTAATTGGTTAGAAACATATATTGGGAAAGATGGTGATGGTGATAGCTGCGTTTCAATTATTGATCTTTCTTTAGTACCAACTGAAATTACTCATCTTGTGACAGCTGTCATTTCAAGAATTATTTTTGAATCATTGCAACGTTATAGACGACTATATAACAAATCTTTACCTACGGTACTTGTTGCTGAAGAAGCACATACATTTATTAAACGGTATCGTGAGGACAGTGAAAATCAGGATGTCGCAGCTGTTTGCTGTCAAGTATTTGAGAAAATTGCACGAGAAGGCAGGAAATTTGGTCTCGGTATGGTTATTTCTTCGCAACGACCATCAGAATTATCACCTACAGTTTTATCTCAATGTAATACTTTTCTTCTGCATCGAATTAGCAATGACAAAGATCAGGAGCAAGTTCATAAAATGGTACCCGACAATTTGCGAGGATTACTCCGTGAATTGCCTTCATTGCCATCTCAACATGCAATACTGATGGGCTGGGCATCTGAACTTCCTGTCTTAGTTAAAATGAAAAATTTGACGAAAGAGCAGCAACCCCATTCTGATGACCCTGATTTCTGGGATGTTTGGACAAGAAAGGATGCTGATGGGAAATTGGTCGAGAGAACGGCCAATTGGGAAGCTGTTGTAAAGGAATGGCAACAAAATTGAACTGAAGTAGGATGTGAAAACGGGAGGGCAGATCGGAATTGAAGGAACTTTATGCAATCAATCTACTTGGTATTGCGTTCCATCGACCATCAGCCCCATGATCATTGGAGTAGCTGTAAATGCAGCACCTAATAATTAAAATAAAACAATAGGTTAACCTATTAACGTGGTTTTTTACATCGTTGGCCCTCAAACCCCTAAAATCAGAAAAGTATCTTTCCAGACCTGTCAAATGGAAGCATTAACAAATCAGTTAACAAAACGGACAATATAGTAAAAAGTGGCTGGTAAGCATACTAACCACCTGATAGGCAGGTAGCAGCATAAAAGGGGAACCGAGTAATGAAAGGCTGTATCACCCGAAAAAGGTGTTTTCAGAGATGCACTATATGATGGAATAACAAGTTTTTGCAGATACTACCGGCGTAGAGGATGTCCCGAACACCTATAGCTGGAGTATCGATATTCACGGCATAATACGAATAAACCGAATGGGATATAAATATGGCAATTATTTTGGGTGTTTTATTTGTGATAACATTAACACTTAGCATCTATCAGTTGCGGAAGATAAGAAGACTATCATCCCGAATTAACACATTGGAATCCGTTATCCTGGGTGAACGGACGGGAAAGACAATTCCTTATGAATCGTTGCACCTTCTCAATATTTTGAGATTACAGGCACGACAATGGACTAGTTCGGAGGAAAATCCCGCTTTATTAACTATCCGGCCAGTTTGTATTGAACTGCTGGATGATTATATGTCTAAACTTTTAGCTTCTATTCCAGAATTGAATTTGATGATAGAACCTCGTCCTTCATATGCATCGCTATACAGTATCAATTCTGTAATGTTCTACATCGATAGTGAGAAACATGAAAAGTTGCCTATTCGCTTTCATTGCGCCAATCAAGACCTCGCAGAGCGCATTGCAAACTTGTTGCTATCGAAGGGCATTGAAGCTCGCGCAGCGATTGAAATGTCACACGTAGATTAGCCTGATATAAATAGATGGGCATTCTGTCCGGGTTGTTTATGCAGCCCTGTTTACAATGCACTGAATAAAACGGACAGCAATAACATAAGCCGTTAGCAAAAATCCCTCAATCAGAACCGTGGAAACAGCGACAGTCGTAAAATCCGTTGTTAGCTTGATCGCTGCTACTATCACCAGTCCGCCAAAAAGAATGCAGCGGGTAGCGATAGTTTCACGTTGAAACCAGCTAAAGAAAGCGCCCGCGATAATGACCAGGGAACAGTAAATCGAAAAAAGAAGTGTCATCATATTCTGTTATCCTATCTAACACAGAAAAAACTGGCCCGAAGCTTTTGAAACATATATGGAAATCAATCAGAGCACGTCTAACGAGCACGGTCTTATATATTCAATAACTATACATGTTGCTTATCATCATAAATGGATTTGGTATAGAGTGGCCAAAGAAAAAGGTAACAACAGTGGCAAGGACAACACAGGCTAACAATATCCACTCAAACTTTTCTGGAATGAATAATACCCGGATGGAACCTGCTGCGATAGTGCCACCAACTAAACCACCAATCAACGCTTCAGAAATTGTTGATAGTTCCATAAATTAAGTCTCCTGGTGTTTGGAGGGCTTCGGGAAGTTGCACCAGCTTATTCGCCAGACGCGTCCACTCACGTTAATAATAAAATCTGTCAGAAAACAACTCTACCAGAACCGTTGAAACTTCGATAAAAAAAGGACGCTGTTTTGAGGGCGTTTTCTATGCAAGTTATTTACAATGTTTCAGGCAATTACTTCACTACCGTAAGTTTTCGTTCGACAAACATTCAGATCCCATAGTTTGCGCTGGAACTGACCTATGTGGACGAGATCTGCTGTAGGTCTGTAGGGATTGGGGGCCATAGAGTAAATCTGGCATTTTTAGCTATAAAGTAATGATTGGGCTACACGTATGTAGGTTTTAAGGTTATGTTATCTCTGCCTCGTAATTCTGCGAGCACCTCATTAGGGAATAATATGAGTAACTTAAACCACATGGATAGAACCGTAACACAATACGTAAACACTAAAGTATTAGTGGCGCGTTTAGTACATCTTAGCGCCACTATCAGAAAGCTTGAATCCTACCAATCGTCATCTTGGGCAGATAGAGCTCTCCATGATTTATATGCAGAACTTCAGCGAATTTGGCCACAGGTGGAAGAGTATTATACTCAGATGCCAACATACCAAATGGAACGTGAGTTTTACGCTGAACTCGTGCAAATAAAGATAAAGGCTGAAGAGTACCTACGTAGAACTAAGCAGGAACAATAAAACAATTCGTTTTTGGGGAGCCCGGTGGGCTCCTTTTTTGTGATGGTTCAATCCGGTGACGTGGGGTTACCGAGCTGGCGCATTCCCACGATTCGCACCTGATGGATTACCGGTTTTACTTGGTCAGTTCTAACCGGCGCTGATAACGCTCCCAGCGCATGACGAGATTCGCCGGGTCTATCGGACGGCAAAGCCCGGTAATCACATGGCCATCGTATTGCTGCAAATCGGGATCTTCGGCCTGCGCGACAGGGTCAACGTGGACGGTCAACGTCTCCGGGCAAATGGCAAGGACGTTGTCGTCAAACAGCCGGTGCAGATCGATACGAAGCAGCAAGCCATTACTCCAGTGATCCAGACCACCAGCACTATGCTCTACCAGGTGTGCGGCCTCTGTCCTGCGGCGTAAGCTTGCTCCTGTAATCACGCAGCGGTCGTTACAGTTTCGACGGACGGTAGCAGCGAAATCAGCCTGATCCGGCCTGGTCACCACGCAGGTTGTAGAGCCTTCACGTTTAGGGTGCGCCAGGGGCGCAACAGACGGTTCCTGCATGGAGACGCGGGATTCAACTTCGACGGAGATCAGGGCTGGCTGGGGTGCTGGCTGCGATTCTCGCACTACATCGTGCGTAATGCCGTTGGTTTCCGCTTCTTTAAGCTTTCCGACCTGGCTTGCTGCGGCCAGCGCACGGTCACGCGCTTCCTGCTTTTCTTCCTTCGTCCATTTACGTTTGGCAGGTTCGTGTGTGGGAGCCGGGAGATTATCTGGTTCATTGACCGGCACAGGGTCAACCATCTTTTTGCCTTGCATTGACTCAGCCATAAACCGGCGAGCCAGCACATCAGCGCGTAGTCCCGTATCGCGATGCTCATAAAGATAGGTGCGAAATTCCGTCACACGTCCGCCCACCAGCTTAATGGCCTCACTCATTCCGGCCTTGTTGATGGAAGCGCTACTGGTTTTCAGGTTGGGCAAACCGTACTGACGTGGGTTTTCTTTCTGGGTGCTTTCAGCGCCGGTCAGACGGCTCTCTCTGATTTTTCCATTATGCCGGGTCGGTGAATCGCCATTCGGATGTTCAGGAGATCGCCAGGTGTCTGCGGGAGGCGTATACGTTGTACCGTTCTTCTGGGCCATGTAGGCGAGCACTTCCCGCATATCAACACGGGTCTTTTTGCGCTCGGCAATACCTTCATCAATCTGACGTTCAAGATCCGCTCGCTTCTCTTTGTGCAGGCGGCGCGATTCCAGTACGGTTTCGTTATCATTCAGGCGTTCTACTATCTCACCGGTATTTAAATTCTGGTTTGCCAGTTCGCGCACCATGCTCAGCACTAAATCGCCCATTGGATGCCGGGTTGTGATACCCAGGCGCTCAAACGCCCGGTTGGTGATCTCGTTTCTGCGGGTTTGATTGGCCAGTTCCGTGATCTTCTTCAGGCGCTCGATTTCGGCAAGCTGTGCCCGCTTCATCAATTCGCTGCCGGTTAGCATGGCAACAATCTGAACCTGACTCTCACCCTTCAGTAAGTGCTCGGTGATGAATGTAGAAAGAGCTGCCCGCCCACCGTGATTTTTAGGGATACCCAGCGTGGCCAGAATGTCTCTCTTTAGAATATTACGCAGGTTAGCGGCCTTTTTTTCCGCTTCATGTTTGGCCTGCATGTCCCGGCTATGCTGCTTACGTTCGGCCCGGGTTTTCTTCACCTTCACTTTCGTCGTCACTACTCTTTACCTGGCAGGGCATCATCATCATTGATACCGGTCGCGGAGGCCTGCGGTCGTTACCTATCCCCCGCCGCTGGCCGCACATTTGATGGCGAGAGTATACCTGCTCTGTCGGCAGCGCGTCTTTTCTTGTCTTCATATATGCAAAATTAGTCCAACATACAAATGCGATCAGGGTCAACACCCCCGCGTCCACCCTGCAAAGCGCCCTTGACCTTTATACCCACTGAAACCCTCGCGCCCCCGGCCCCTCTTTTTTTTCTCTTTTTTTCTCTCTTTTTCTCATATTTTCTCGCATGGCTCATCCAGCGACCGGAGTCCCTATGTGGGGTTTGCAGGAACCGGACGGAAAGACCGGCACGGCCCGGTTGCCGCAGGCGGGGGAAATGGCCAGACCGGGCACGGCGGTTTCTTTTTAAAATGGTGGGCCCGGGCAGAATGGTTACCCCGGGCACGGGCCCGATCCTGAAAACGACACGGAGGTTTCAGGTACGGCTCCCCTTTCTGCCCCAAGCGAAGCGCAGGGGCAGAAAGGGGAAGTTTATTTGTATGTTGGACTAATAGAGGGTGATGTACGTGAATTCTGCCCGGGTTTTCCCGGCGATTATCCCGGAATCCATCACCGATATTCTTCCCTTTATCCTAATACCGGTGATGGCCACCGGCACAAAATGCAGGGTGTTCCGGCCCGGCGAAGATGCGGCCGCAAACCAGCACGAAAGTGTCGGTCGGAAAAAGGTGAAGCCAATGCTGGTGGCCGCACGGAATTCAGGCGGGCACTCGACGTTACTCACCCACGACTCCGGGTTAACGGTTCGACTCCGGGTAGCCTGGCCCGGGTGAAGCCCGGGGCAGGCTACCCTGTTTTTGTATGTTGGACTATTTTGACGGGTACTGGAGCAAACCACTCTGCCACACGATATGGCATTTAGTTACCGCTCTTGCGGTTCATGGATGAAATAGTCGGTTCTGTCAGGAGGGAGTCAGGGAAATGTGAAGAACCGAAATGGCCACGCTGAAAGATCATGTAGCCAGTTCAGATAAGCAAATTGAGTTAACGCCCTCGCTCATACCGCACCAGCTCTTCAGGTTTAGACAACCACTCTGTAATCTGGTGATCATGCATTGACGTATCGTATTCAAAGTCTGGCGGATAATACATATCGCCAACAAACCACTCTTCCTGCTTTAATTCATCCTCATCTATATCACAACCGCTATCAAGCCAGTCCCATCGGCCTCTTTTGTTAAAAATCACTCTCCCATTCGGCATAAAAGCTCCTTATTCAGTCAGATGGTTACGGTCTCGATATCTCGATGCCAGGTTAACATCGTTCACCAGTTTTACCACGGCTGGACGTTCGGCTTCAGTCCAGGAATCAGGCTGATAGTACACCCGCAGCGATTATCATCAAACTACTTCGCCTCTCAATCCCGCGCTCTCAAATTTCTGTTATGCATCATGCCAGAGTACAATATGAGGACACTATCGCCGGAATATTACCGACCGCCCCGACGATTAACGTTACCGGCCTAAGCTGAGGAAAATGGTTCTATGAAGTCATTTCTGATCAAAATGTCAAACGCGCATAACGAACACATCCGGGAAGTCGCTTCCGTGGATGAAGCTATTCGTATCGCATCCGAAAGAGCAAATGAAGGTTTCTGGCTTCCACCCAGCCGGGTCTGCGAAATGAGCAAGGAACATGAAGGCCGGTATACAGTCGGTGATGATGGCTGGTTCCGCCCCATCGAGCTGGCGGTTCCAGTCGAAATAGAAGAAGTGAAGTCGTCCTACGGGAACGGTGGTTACGACATGATTTCCGTAGGCAAATGGATCCAGACTCAATCAGGCTGGCAACCGTCACCGGCTGTCTGACTCTCCTTTTGTTTCGGTGGGGCTAGAGTGCCCCACTATTCTTCCGCTTTACGCTCGCGTTTTTCTTTGTCGCACTTCACTTTTTCATAAGCCTTGCCAAACCACTTAGGCTCTTTTCCCATCCCCGAATAAGATAGTCCTTCCGGCAGACTCTTCCAGAACACCGTTATCGCCTCGGCAAATTCTCTAAACTGTTCCTCGGAAACTTCAAGTTCTTCGTGGCGAGCTGGTCTCTCTTGCGGATAACCTTCGCATTGCCATACTGAGTAGTACTCCGGGTGAGCATTAACCAGTTTCTGGTGGGCATCACCATCTCCATGTTTATAAACGTTGACAACCTGATGACATGCACTGATTAACGGGAAACATGGCATGTTTCGTACTTCAATACCCAGCCATTCCATCAAATCCATAAGCCTCGGAAAACTGAGGTTCCAGATCAAATCTGATATCACAACCATGTCGAGCCACCGCCAGCTTCTGGCCTCCCGGATAAGCAGATCTCGTAATGCCTTGTCAAACTGGTGGTACATCCCAGCGGTCAGGGAAAGCGTGACCGTGACCTTCATTTCCCGCAACGCAACCCAGTGGCAAGCTTCAATCTGTTCAATATTCTCGTATACGTCACTTTCGTCGTGGTAATCAGGATTGAACCAGTCTCCAGCTGACTCTATAAATGACTCGCCTTTCTTTGTCGCTTCACTCCTGATCTCCACATCACTGAACTGCGACAGCAAACGTTCCTGCGCTTGTTCAGCGTAAAAAAGATGCGGGTTAAGCACCCACGGTCGGTCAATTGCCGCAAAGAAAAAGATGTTCCATCTCGGGTCGATAATTTCTTTTTCAGCATCAACAGCTGGCGCTGATACACTGCGGTTTGATTGTTTTTTTCTACCCATACCACTATCCAAATTAAAAACAGACGAAAAAAAACCGTCCAGCTGGACGGTTAATATCAAAATATCCTTCAGAAGTCTGACACGGGTCAGGCGCTAACCCGGGCAGTCGCTACTCACTAATTAAACCCCGCATAGGGGAAAACAATATTTTGATACTCCGACAACGCACCCCGCGATGGGGGAAGGTATGTCAGGCCAGTCTAACAAACCCAAAGCTCGTTGCAACCGCCAATCAGTGACTTAATCCTGGCAATCCTGATCATCAGTTTCAGTTCCGCAACTTAAGTAATCCATATTTAAAAACATTTTGTTCCCCGAGCCTGCCAATGCAGACAGACCTGAGATTTTACAGATCACGACAATCGACGGTACGCGTTTATAAATCTCGATTTCGCTTTCCCAACTTGACGCAAGATACCTTTCAAGCTGAAGTTCAGGGGTTACATCAACAGGTTGAATTCTGACCACAAAACCGTCTTTTCGCCCCTCATTGCGAAGAGATGTTAGCTGTTTTATCTCTGCATCGTTGAGTGTGGAAAATTTACGGCCATTAAGAATATGAGAGCAAAAATTGAAGCCAGTGATATGAGATGAGCCACCAGTTATCGATTCCAAAATGCTTGCATATTAGCTATCTGGGGGTTAGGCTCGCCTGTTTGCGGAGTGGATTCACATAATTCAAGGAGTCTTTCCAATTCCGATTTGGAATCACCCATACCCAATTCATTGCAAGGAAAAACATTGTGATTATTATTCATGAAAACTTGTCAACGCCAAGATTTATGGCCGTTTTTCGCCATTTTTAATGTCCGCTATTTGATCACTTCTGTTGTCCGCTTTCCGCCATTTCATCATCACTGATTGGCGTTGCGTTTTTAGCCAGCACTCCGGCTTTGCGTTTTTCCTTCAACCGGTAACTTTCTCCTTTTATATTCACTGTGGTTGAGTGGTGCAGCAGCCGATCCAGGATCGCCGTTGCCAGCACGTTATCGCCGAACATCTCTCCCCAGTCTGCGAAGCCTTTGTTTGATGTCAGGATTATGCTCGCTTTTTCATACCGGCGATTCAGCAGGCGGAAGAACAGACTGGCTTCCTCTCTGTTCATCGGCAGGTAGCCTATTTCGTCCAGGATTAGCACACGCGCATAGCTCAGCTGTTGTAGCTGACGCTCCAGCCGGTTTTCCAGCTTCGCTTTCATCAGCGTTGCTACCAGTCTGTCGAGTGGCATGAACAACACCCTGTGACCTGCATCCGCCGCTTTCACGCCGAGGGCTACAGCCAGGTGGGTTTTCCCCACTCCGGGAGGACCCAGCAGGATCACGTTCTCACTGCGTTCCACGAACGCCAGACCGGCCAGCTCCCTGACGACCTTACGATCGATGCCTGGCTGGAAGCTGAAGTCGAACTGCTCCAGCGTTTTGACCCACGGCAGACGAGCCTGCTTCAGCCGGGACTCCATACCGCGCTGATGCCTGCCGTTCCATTCCTGCTGCAGCGCCATGTACAGGAACTCCCGATAGTTCAGCTCTTTTTTAGCTGCCTGCTCCAGCAGACTTTCCACGTGATAACTCAGGTGCTCCATTTTCAGGCGACTCAGCAGCGCTTCAAGTTCATGCATCACAGCAGCTCCTCATACGCACTCAGTGGACGATGCTCCACCATGCTGACCTGCTGCCAGAGCGGGGCATGATGTTCCGGCACCGTTTGCCAGCCAGATGATGCTGAACAGAGCCGGTGTGATGCCACCTGCTGCTCATTACTGTAGATCCGCAACTCATCATCCAGCGATATGCGTATCGAGACCGGCTGGCCACACAGCGTTTCGGGAACGCTGTAGCGATTGCCGCCAACCTCGATATAGCTGTCCCAGGAGACATGGCGGATGTCGAAGTAGCTGGTATCGAAGTCCGTATCAGGCAACGGCTGCAGATGTTCCTGCTCGAGCGCGAAGCGCTGTTCCGGGGTCTGTCTGAACTGGCGAAGCTCCCGTTTGTCAGCCACATCAGCCATCCATTGCTCCAGTTGCTGGTTAACATGAGCGAAGCTGTCGAACCTGCGATAGCGGACGAAGAAGTTCTCCTTGAGATATTTCACCATCCGCTCCACCTTACCTTTGGTTCTGGCCCTGCGCGGACGACAGGCACGCGGCAGGAAGTCATAGTGGTCGGCCAGCAACAGGAACCCGGAGTTGAACACCACTTTCCCGTTGTTATTTTTCAGCACCGCCGCTTTCTGGTTATCAACCAGCACGGTTTTCACACTGCCACCAAAGTAGCGGAAGGTGCGAACCAGCGACTCATAGGTGTGTTCCGCATCCTGCTTTGGCGCGGCGAAGACATGGAAGCGACGGGAGAACCCCAGCGTATTAACCGCGAAGTTAACTTTGCATCGCTGCCCGGCGACCTCCACCTCAACTTCGCCCCAGTCGTGCTGCAACTGGTAAGCGGGCTGGGTTTCGAAGCGGACCGTTTTCTTCGACGGACGCATTTTGCGTTTGGGCTGGATGTAATAGCGCAGCATGGAGCGACCACCGGTGTAACCCATCGCTTTGATTTCTGCGAGGATGACCTCGCCATTCCAGACATTTTCGGCCAGACGTGTATCGATATAATCCATAAACGGCTTCAGTTTGGCCATTTTGTGGCGCGTCTTTCTGGCCGGTGGCTCAGGGTATTTAAGATACCGTCTGACGGTGCGTTCAGAGCAACCCACCTGAGTTGCAATATCGATAATGTACGCACCCTGCTTGCGCATTTGTTTTATCATGTAAAAGTCCTCTCTGCTCAGCATGTCGATGTCCTTTCTGGTGTGAGAACCTCAAGGAAACAACATGTTGGGTGGAGCGGACAATTCAAATGGTGAATTACCGTCTTATATCATTGGCGCTAACAAACTCCGTAGCATTAGATTTGAAGGCTAGTTTTCAACACTATGGGATCCCGAAATAAGTTCTCCCCCCCGCTCCCGGTAAGCTTTCGTTAATACCGCATAACTTTCTGAATTAACATGCTCATCAACCCCCGAACAAATCAGCCGGTTCGTCGGTGCTTCAAAAGCGTGGCGTTCGTATTTTTCGACCACGCGACAATCTTCCGACCATCTCTTGCCGAGCAACAAATCATTTGTGGTAATTGATGGAAACATCATCAATGCAAAAATTCCCCCAAGACAGCCTATTGGCACGAGCCACATGCAAACGATCTTGTTTTCGGAGCGTACAAATTTCAACCCGATGGTAGCGCCTATGATAGTCACGACAAATACCACCAGCAGAATTTTTAAGGGTAAAATCAGATCTGCGGCATAAATTAGCATTAATCATATCTCCTTAACTTTTCAATATTTGGTTCCTTCAAAAAGCCATCCATACTTTCCTTCATCTGGATGATCTGTCTTGTAGTTTATCTGGCAAGTGGTGAACTGACGCATCCATTCTCGTGACCTAAAAAATTTCCCACGAGGAAGTTTATCGCCAGGTAAGCATTGTTCAGCCCATTCGACAAAAGCAGGACAAACCCCCTTAAAGTGAGGAATAACAACTTGCGTGGCTTCTTTACGCATTACTGCTGACTGAATGGTTTTGGGATCAATCGTCATGGCTTCACAGGCTAACCCGACTTCACAAACATTTCTATTCTGCTGATGTTCTGTCATAGCGCCTTCCAGTTGAAGTTAAGTAGGGTCAGTTTGGATTTGAAAATTGTTGTACGGTAAGCCTGTTCTTGAACCTGCTTCGTGATCTTATGCCCGTTTGATGGCCACGGACTGACGCAAAAGTGCAAGAACGTCACTGACACTCATATCCCACGCATCCGCCTGCCGTTTCAGAATAAATGCCCCTACTTCCATTCTTTGGGCATGGTTCAACATATGCGTCAGCATATCCCCACCATGAGAAAAGTTTATCCCGCAGCCGGATGCACCATTGTTGATGAGCGTAAAACCTTTGTTTTTATCGGTTCCGTGAAAGTTTGCCCTCATCTCCTTTTCCAGCCCGAACAATACCGCGCAACATTGAGTTAATTCATAGCGATTCAGCTGGATGACGCGCTTAAGCTCCCATTGGGCTTCTTTTGCGCCATCAGCAATCGGAGCCATAGTGATGTTCACCGTGGGAAACGCATCCTTACCAGGCGAAACCACATATTGAAAATCAAGAGCAGTACGTTTTGCGCCCGTTTGCCGGTCTGCATAAAGCTTCAGCTGCTTACCAAATGTCGAAGTCATAACTATCCTCCAGAACTTAATTTACCCTGGTCATTCCAGCCGACAAAAGATTGTCGGGTTGTTTTCTACAGGCCTTCCCTCTCAATCCCACCGGGTATATTTTCCCCTTCCCTCTCGTTCCCACCGGCGATAAAAACTGTGCAGATTAAAAAAGTATCTTTTTGGGATTAGGCGAACAGCAGTAATTATAAAGAGGAGTGTTATTTTCTTTATTTTTCATGGTAATACAAGTTGTATTCAATAGAGGCCTGACGCGCCCCATCAGCTTTTCAGATGTAAATGGGAATATTTATCCTTTAGCGACTACAAAATCACGGGTGGGTTTGAGAGGGAAACGTCAACTTAGTGTTTTTGACCGGTGGGAATGAGACAGCACATTCCCGGAACCGGGCAAAAAGACGTTTCAAACATCAGGAACCTGTTAGTTTGGGATTCCGATCCGTGATCTGAATGGTGGGTACGCTGGTGTCCACCAGGTAGTAAAATTTCAGGTAACCGATGCTGGCAAGCACATCGAGAGCAGTTCGCATTTTCCGGTTCTGTTCGGCAATGCGCCCATTGAGCAGTAAACGCTGTCGAAGTCTGTCAAAGGTGATCGGGGCTGGATGTTGAGGTAGCGCTTCAAAAAATGTATAGAGCGCCTGAGCCGTTTCATTCCTGGTAAGTAGCTCCAGGGGTTTCTTCCGCAACAGAGTAAGATGATCTGAACGGTACAAATCCCAGAGTCGTTCGTCGGCTTCCAGGATGATGTAATCACTTTCACCATCAAATTCCGCCTCTTTCAGCAACCCGGCTACTTTGAACTTGGTGATCCCCGGGTTCTTCTCAAACCGAATGCTTTTTGAGCGAATCTTCGTCAACGAATCGGCTATCTCATTGCGCAGTTTCGTGCTGTAGCGTTTTGATGGGTAGCCGCAGAGTTTGGCAAATTCACTAAAGGGCATTTTAATCCGGTTACCTTTCAGCGCATCAGGCGATACGCTGAAGGAATGGACGATTGCTGTCCAGCACCGGAAGTCCTGGAAATAATTCAGCATCGGGCCGGTGATCTTTATGTCCGTGTACCCTTCCTGTTTTGCAATTTCCAGACTGGATAGCGCTTCCGTCACGTTTAGCGTGACCGTTGCCTCTGTTCGGCAACTGGGAGTAAAAACGCCCAGGCGGAGCAGTGATACAGGTTGTACTGATGAATTTTTTGTCACCGTCAGCTTTCCAGTCGACGGCTGATTGAAGTCGGGAATAGCGTCCTTGAAAAGAAGAACTTCATTCGAGTTCATCGTGTGGATCCCCCAGTTTTATTGTTATTTTCCGGGTATCTTGGAATGCCCAGTCCGGGCGAATGTATCACGGTGATTTTTATTGATCATGAGAAATAGGGGTCATTTAGTCCCCATTTATCGGGTATTGATT
This sequence comes from Serratia marcescens, assembly GCA_015548865.1. GTDB lineage: Bacteria > Pseudomonadota > Gammaproteobacteria > Enterobacterales > Enterobacteriaceae > Symbiopectobacterium > Symbiopectobacterium marcescens_A. The sequence goes on from JADMXW010000039.1 coordinate 16,400, forward strand.
TTTATTTGTACTAAATCAATACGTTATTTCAGAGATGAATCGGATAAATGTCGTTGACATCAAATTTTTGATCTGCTGCCAGTGTGGACAAAAAATGAATACCGATCACCTATTTTTGAGATTTGTTACGTATGATTATGTTTTTATTTGATGTTTTCATTAGCACAGCAGATGTTGATAATTAAGTTCCTTTCCCCTTCCAATCCCACCGTTATTCCCTTTGAACACCACCAGCTACCAGGCTAACCCCACCGACAGCCCTTCAGAGCTCACTTTTTTCCCTCTCAACCCCACCGGGGCAGGTCTTCAGAGCTTACCAGCTGCGGGTTTGCGGGAGCGGGGATCTTTTTGGTTCTATTTGGTCTTAATCTGGATCGATCTGTTGATCTACCCGGTGGATATGTGGATTAGTTGAGTCACGTCCTTGTTACTCGGTTGCTTAAATTTGGCCACTACGAACTGTCTCAATACCACTCTGAACAACATCCCAGTTGATACCGATATCACCATCGTGAGTTCGGTCTATCAACGCTAAGGTCGACTCAGCTTCGCTAGCTGAAACCTGCGGCATGTTTCGGTCTATTGCTAACTCCTGAACATCAGACTTGTACCAGACACGGACTAGCACCTTTTCGTCAGGGTTCATTTTTTGCAGCTTTGCGATAATTTCTTTTGCAGTTGCGTACATGTGAGTGCCTCTTATCGTTTTGTTTACACAATCAGTAAAGCACCGAGTCAGTAGCTGACGAAGGCAAAAAAGATACTTTTCCACAGGACAGTTCCAATAAAGAGATCCCAAAGGTGCAACGGAGTACAAAAGAGATCCCTGTACGCTGCAAGCCGCATGGTTACTGGGCTCAAGGGCATTTTATGACAATGGTAATGACTTTTTTGACATTGGTAATGATTAAAATGACATTGGTAGTGACTATTTCGACGTTAGTAGTGAGTATTTGTGACAATGGTAGTGAGTTTTATTGTGTGATCTGAAGGTATAACTCTTAAAGAGTTTTGAGTATATTTCTATTATAATTCATATAGATACCATCTATCACCTGTATGATGAAACAAAATTATTAAAATCTTATCCACTGTTTTCTATACGCATTTTCCTTTCATGCCCGTACATATTTTCGACAATTTAGCTATTCGATGTTGATTTAACTCGAAGAGAGAATTTATCCCCATTTTCCACAAGGTAGTTCCAATAATTAGTACCTTACGAGTTCCCATAGATCACAAGAGATCCCCGCAGCTCGGAAGCCAGACGGCACAAGGCCTGGAAGCCAATCGGTGACAACGGTAGTGATTATTTTGACATTGGTAGTGAGTTTTTTAACGGTAGTAGTGAGTTTTTTGACAACGGTAGTGATTGCGGCGACAATGGTAGTGATTTTTTAAAGGATCTTTTTCACCGGAATTGCTCCTTTGTTGATAAACTACGTATGTATTTGTTTTTATGTGAATTTCAGAGTTTTATATTTAGTCGTGGCGTTTTTTTAGCCTGGACTTATGCACAATCTGAGATCGTCGCAGAGATCCCTTAAGTGACACTGAGGGCTTTGGGCGATAGTATTCAATAATCTGTTGATTAATACAGTCGATAAACCACTATGACCAATGAGAAAGATTCTGAGCAGCAAGGCCAGATGGTTACCAGGGCTTTCTCTGTAACAGAGAGAGAGACAGGTAAAGAAATTATTTTACGTCCTAATAGCAGCAGGACGGTTCAGTCTATCGCGCTCATGCGCCTTGGGTTGTTTGTGCCATCACCAAAAAGCGTTGGCCGTCAGAGTCGTGAATACAAAACTGTTGGCTTTGATGCCACGAAAGAACTACAGACACTTTCTTTGATGGAGAGCGAGGGTTTCACCAATATCTCGATCGTGGGTCAGCGCCTCGATATGTCTGTTGACTTCAAAACGTGGATGGGAATCATCCGAACGCTAGCTAACCATCCGATTGATAACGATAAGATCAGCCTCAAATTTACTGAGTTTCTGAAGCTCTGTAACCCTGAAAATTATCGTTCCTCTACCGCATCCCGTAAGCGTATCGACGCGTCGTTACGCAGGCTGGCATCCGTGATGTTGTCCTTCACCAGCACCCACTCGTCAAAGGTGTATACGACGCACCTGGTGCAGTCTGCCTTGCTTGACCCGGACTCTGATCAGGTAGAGCTACAGATAGACCCTAAGATATTCGAGTTGTATCAGTACGACCACAAGGTTTTGATGCAGCTGAAGGCTATCAAGGAACTGGCGAAAAAAGAGAGCGCACAGGCGCTTTACACGTTCATTGAGTCACTTCCACCAAATCCAATCCCGATCTCCTTAACGAGACTTAAGAACCGATTAAATCTTAAGACCCGTGCCAACAGCCAGAACGCCACAGTACGTAAGGCATTGGAGGAGCTGGCATCCATTGGTTACCTTCAGTACACCGAAGTAAAAAAAGATGGGAAGGTTTATTTCCAGATCCACAAACGCGATCCTGATTTGAATCTGAACAATATCCAACCACCACCTGATGGTGATGGCGAGGGTGATGCTGATGAGGAGAACAATGGCACGTCGGGTAAAAATAATGGTGAGCCACTGGAAGGTGAATTGTGCCCACCAGATGAGCCCATTGATGGGGATGAAACGTTAACCATCCATGACTTAACAGCTGAAGAACTTCACTACATTCGCAGCCTTAGAAGCCAGAAAAAGAACAATCCCGCCAGCTAGCATTCCCTCCGGGCTGTCAGATGACGGCCTGGAACCCTCCCTCCCTGCACATCGTCAGAGAATCCTGTTTAGCTTAATGACAACGGTATTGAGTGACGCGGTCACTACTGTTGTCATTGCGGGGTGACCACTCATGACAATGGTAATGAGACTAGATAGCTCACTACTGTTGTCATCATCGACATCTCTCCAGACCAGCTTCTCAGGGAAGGTCTTACACCGCTCACTACCATTGTCGGAATCGCCGGTACAGACAAATCGCTGATACCCATGACACCATGACATCGGCAATGAGTCTTGGCAGCTCACTGCTGTTGTCATCATCGACAACTCTCCAGAGCAGCTTCTCGGAGAAGACCTCATACCGCTCACTACCATTGTCGGCATCGTCAGTACGGATTTATCGCTGATTCCCATGACACAATGACAACGGTAATGAGTGATTTGACTCACTACCGCTGTCATTTGCTCCCGGCGCATTTGAATGACCACTGTATTGACTAAGAATACTCACTACCGTTGTCATTCATGATTCAGACCAAGTTCTTACTGCTCCACCAGCACAATGACAACGGAAATGAGTTCTGTTGGTCATTACCGTTGTCATATGCATTCCAGGTTAATCAGGCCTTTCAGGTAGCTATGGTAAGGATTCACTCGCCGTACTGTCTGCTCGTACTTGAGGGGCGGGATGAATGACCGTGGTAGTGACCGCGTCACTCCCTGCCGTTGTCGTTGTATGAATACATGGCCTGTCGGTGACAATGGAAATGAGTCCAACCGCTGTCGTAGCTAACCTGATTGGTCAATGACAATGGATGTGATTTTTTCAAGTCTCTACCATTGTCATCGTTTCCAAGTACATTTCAGTGGGGTCGTTCCGGCGATGACGAATCAAGTGAGTGCGGGATCACAACCATTGTCGAGGCACAACTTGCCGGTTGTAGCCATACCGAACGCTGCGACAACGATAGTGATCTCGATCACTCATTACCGTTGTCACCAGGCGGATGGTGAAGCACCAGAATCACTACTGTTGTCATCTAACATTCTGCTACCCATGCAACCAATGACGATGGTAGTGAGCAACGCCGTCTACTTGCTGTATATAGGGATAGTATGATGAGCCATAACAATGGTAATGACTCACTACCATTGTCATAGTTCCTGTACTTGATTGCCGGTAACCAGACAAGGGTTAACCATTAAGTCACTACCGTTGTCATTACAGAAAGGTACTTTCCTTAATTGTCATTACCGTTGTCGACCATGCACCCTCTTACCAGTAGTAACGGTTCGTTAATTATGTGAAGGTGATCATTACCATTGTCACTGGTTACACTCCCGGCAGATTCAAAAATCGAGTGACAATGGATGTGAGTTCGATGCGCAGGACGGCATCTCAGTGCCGATGGCAATAGTTATGAGCTGACCAGACTGGTGACAACGATAATGAGCCAAGCATTGAAGCCCGTTTGCTACGACAACGGTAATGATTAGGCCTCACTACCGTTGTCAGACACGATGCTTACTTCGGCCAGGTAAGTTCATCCCACCGGGATTTTAACCAGGCAGGGTTTACAGGTTTTCTTGTCGGTAATATTGGCCGAGCTTCATACGCGATGAGATCGTCATCCTTAGCCAGGATAGTGGGGTGGAAATGGATTGTCAGGGTGCTGGGATTAATCACACACAGGCCGTTGTCGTATAACCGATGTATGTCTGCCCGAAGCCACAGGCCATTACTCCAGTGGTCAGAGCCCGCTTTATGATGCTCAATCAGATGTGCTGCTTCTCCCCTGCATTTTGTCTTCACACCGGTGACGACACACCGCTCCATGCAGTTGAAGTATACCCTGTCGCTGAATTTCTTCTGATCAGGACGGGACATCGCACCGTACCGGCGATATCCAAAGCGTTTTGGTGAGACTTTCTCATCCAGGTCATCGTCAAATGAATCCTGACTCTCAGGCCGGAAGGTCTTCAGACGAACTTCCCAGCGAATGCCGTCACGTGCAAATTGCTGCCCTACGCGTGGGTCATCATCAGGCCAGATAGCTATTCCCTTAGCTTTAACAGCCAGCCGGAACTGGCGGGCATCAGCAGGGGTTCCCGTGCGGGTTAGTGTCATAAATTCATGGACACTCCGGTACTCCACTGGTTCTCCTGATGAGCCAGCAGGCCTGGCGAGAACCTTGTCTTTAATATCGCGGGCGAGTTTATCGGTTTGATTTTTATCTGAAGCCATGTGAGCTATGCCATACCGGAAGAGGGAGGCATGAATAATGGGCTGTTTTCCGAGGATAAGCCATAGATACTCACTACTGTTGTCATTCTTGTCGATGACAACAGTAGTGAGTCTGGTTGGTATGCATCATGTCGAAATCGGAGCACCGGTGACTTATCGAATAGTCTGAACTGACTTGTAATGCGCTTGTGCAGGGTGGCCATAAGCCGTATTCGAGCGTGGAACTTCGAGGTGACCCGGCATCCATCCGGTCGTTTTTGCAACCCAGAAACAGCGTTCCTCACCGTCATCGGTAGTGACTCTAACACGACAACCTTCAAGCCCAATTAGTTGGGGGGAAAGATTACCGGGGCAGCATTTCCGGGAAGCGTTAGCATATACCTGCCCGCGCCGCATGAGTTCTGCACATTGTTCAAAATGTTCTTCTGTACCCAGTGCAGCTACTGGTGCTTCAACGTCCATCCAGTCAGCTACGGCGGTTGCTTTTGTATGCAGGAGATCAAATCCGTAGCTTGATAGAATAGAGCCACATTTAAGAACATAGAGCTGCTGCTCTTTGTTAATGTTTTCGAGTTTCATAGCCGCTCCTGTTAGATTATCGTTGCCTGTTATTTAAAACATGGCTTTTCAGTAAATAAATAACCACACCTGCATGACGATTGGGACGCGATAATAAATAACGAGTATCTATTAGCTTTGAGTGCCGAAAAAACCACAATCCATAAGTTGCTCACCAACGGTATTGTCGAATAACATATCGTCTACTGAAACTTCATAGCTATTCTCTGATGAAAAATATCCAGCGTTATCATAGTCGACTTCTAAAGCGTCACCATCAATAACCACAACCTCAGTATTAACGAAAAGATCATCAAGGTCTGAAATAACCTCAATATCTTCACTCTGTTCATCGGTAATGACAATGACAACCATATCATCTTCAAACTCGGAAGCTGATACTTCATCATATCTTGCTGCAATTAAATCTGACATATTAGCCTCCAGTTGAATGTGATTGCCTATATGTCTATATTACCACCCACATGCTTGTGACGAAGTGATTTGGCTTATTTTTAATCGTTTAAAACAAAAAAGCCACCCCGGTTATTTCCTTGGTGGCTAATTGATATTATCCCTCGGCTAGTTCCAGCGCTTCCTTCTGGGAAGTGGCTTCACCGAACCAGACCAGATCATAATGCGTGAAGTCAGTAGATAACATGCTCCTGACCCGTTGTTCCTCTGTTGCCACAGTGCGGCTATAGACAGCTACACAGCGCTCTCTCTTCCCGCCCCGCAATGATGAAGGGCTGTTGAAAATCGCAAAACACATCGTTTCCGGCTTAACGTTAACCCCGCCCATTTTTTCAATGACGTAATCATAGGCAATTTTTTCAATGTCATAAAATGAGCCGTCAGATGACACCATTGAATATTTCAGAACAGTACCCCCCAGAGCTCGCTTAATCTGGTGCTCCCTTTGCTGCTCGTTGTTCCAGCGAAAGGTTTGACGGCTGCTGGGGTGTCCTACTTTCTGTTCCGCTTTTGCACGTGGGCTATAGCCGTCAGCAATGAGTGAATCCATAAATTCACGCATTGATAAAATCTTACCGTTATGACGAATTTGTTTGGCTAGGAAGTTTTCAATACGTTTTTCGTTGGCTTTTTGAAGTGTCATTTTTTCTGGCCTATGGTTCGTTGTCGTTATATTCAGTAAACCATAGGTCGTTCATGTGACGAAACGTGTATTTATTCAACCCTATCTTCAATTATTTCGGTCATTAGAAAACGCAAATGATGATTATCGCCATCAGGATTGATTTTGTTTTTGTGATAATCCATTACGCTTACATTTCTTGCTTGTTTGAAGTGGTAATTATCCATCGCGTTTACAGTTTTCTCATAGTAAGCTTCAGCTGAATAATCCAATAAACTTCGATAATAGGCAGCGACAACATCCCATCGACGATTTTCCGATGCTTTACATAACTCTTCGTCGTCACCTATTGCCGCTATGATATAACCATATATATAGCCAAGACATATGTCATGATTAATGGCTTTTCTGAATAATTCGGGAGAATATACCATAAGTATAAAGCCTAAAGACCTATGTATAAATACCCTGCTGTCATGGACTATTTTTCTGTCATGTTCGATAGCTGATGGCGCGTTATCACCCTCAAGAGTAACAGGTTCAGGTATAGAGACTGACGGTTCCGCCCTCTCCTGTTTTGTTGCGCCAGCGAAAAACCTGCTTATACGTTCAAACATAATGTGTCCTCCGCATTTTTGACTCAGTATAGCCAGGAGCACTGGCCCGTGTGCGGGAACGGAAGATGACCGTCGATATCCCGTTGTTACTTAACCAGCCTTACCGTACTATCAGGTGAATTATAGTTCACGTGGATTAACCTATGTACAAACCCACCAGCGATGAATTTAAAGCAGAGATGAAACGCAAAGGCTGGACGCGGCAGGCGCTGGCACAGCGCTGGGGCAAGTCCGAAAGATGGATAAGTAATATTTCAGGTAATGAGGAACGCGAGCAGCATTGGAACGATGCGCTTGCAGGACTACCAGTATTAAAAAAAACCAAGAATAAGTGAAGTATAGTTCCCTTTTTTATTGATTAAATGTGAACTATAGTTCATGCTTTCTCGTGTGTTCGACTTCACTTCCCATCGAGGAGCAGCAGGCATGAACGTAGATCAGCGGCAACGTATTGAGCAGGAAATTGCCCGGGCAGCAGCAACCGGGTTGATTGAAGCAGGATATAGCATCTCGGTATTCGACTCAGAAGAGATTGTGCTGAAGCGCTCTACGAACGTAGAACGTATTGTTGAAGCCATGTTCTCTACTGATGAAGACTACTTCTATGCTTATCGCCCTGAAGAAACTGAACGTGCAGGTTACGTCCATTTTGTTTACGGCAATGAGGGATGGAATGTTATCAGCGATAACAGCCTGTCGCTTGAACCGGCGCTTGAAGCCGCTACTGCTCTGTCTGAGTCTTATGCCTGACCCTCAATGGCCCACTTAGTACTCGCAAGTGGGCTGTTTCTTATTCATACCCCATATGAATAGCAACATTATCACCACCTCGTGCCTATCCCTTTCTCCGTTCTTCGCCCCGGCACCAAGCCGTTCCGTTTTGTAATTGATGCCACAGCTGTAACGCGAAGAAATAAAAAGCCCGCTTGCAACGACTAAAGCGGGCTTTTTTTTATTCATACTGCATATGATTAACGGTCTATCCACCGTTCAATAATCCCATCAGGTACATCGAAATCATTGTCGCGGAAGAAATCCTTTTCGTATTTTCTGGCCTGCGGCATCGTCTTGAGTACGAAGAGGATGGCATCCTCCTTGGAACTGAACGAAGTCCGCGTAATGACGTGATCCGGCGCGTGAATGTGGGAGAGTGCCAGGCTTTCTTCGGTTCCTGGCTTACACAAATCACACCAGTGCTTATGCCAGAATGTCTCACCATTCTTCTTCAGCTTCGCCCCTGGTTCACCGGTTGGCGCTGGGTTAATAACCACCTCAAGAATATCTACCGGCTCATCTGCATCTCGCGCCGCATCGCCGAGCAGTTGATCGATAAGCAACTCCCCGGCTGAACTGACCAGGTTGCTGGCTATCGTGAAGCGACGGTGTAAGCCGCGATCTGCCTCTTGCTGAATCAGCGCTATCTGCGATTTAAACGATACCATATGCGTAAGCACAGCATGGTTAACGCCGAAATCAGGCCCATATGTCTCTATGTTTCGGTCTGCGCTAAAAGGGGCCATGTCCGGGCGCTGTTTTGTGCAAAAGAGACCCAGACTTGTTTTCTTATTGGCAAGATTATCGAGCTTACCCTCTTTGACCTCGTAATTTGAAATCAGACGGTGGGCTACCCGGGCCTTGAGTGCCTTATCATTCAGATTCTGATAGATATACTCGACCGCAGAGCCGCGTGTACCAAGATATAAGTATGACCACTCCTCACGGTCGACAATAAGACCAATCGGGATCATCATTACTGGCTTTTGAACGATCCCGCCAGTCGGTCGGTAGAAGTTCATTTCTTCAAAAGCATTAATCCACAATTCTGCCAGCTCGCTCAGACCTTCCTGGTTGCTGGGATTCAGACGCTTGAGAGTCTCACGGCCCAGTTCAATGTCTGCCAGAGCTTTAAGTTTCCGGTCGTAGCTTTCAAATACAGACTTTAACCCTTTCCACTCATCCACCAGCGGCCATTCTTTGAGGGTGCATTCAGATACGCTCAGTTCGTTAACCAGAGCCCATGAGCGAGATACCTCTTTCACACCGGTACGCGTCAGACTCAATACCACACGTATAGCCCATTTGTGTTTCTCAGCTGCATCGTTTCGTTCTTCAGCTCGTGGGGCTACATACAGGCCCAGTTTGCCGTTTGGCATTACCACAAGCCGTAGAGGAGAGTTTCCAAGTTGCTCACAGTAGCATTCAATTTGCGGGATGCTTGCATGACCTCGCCGGTGATGCTGCCAACTTACTGATTTAGTGTATGATGGTGTTTTTGAGGTGCTCCAGTGGCTTCTGTTTCTATCAGCT
>JADMXW010000003.1 GCA_015548865.1 Serratia marcescens
TAGTGTTAGACATATATTCAAGACTATCTCTTATCTGGAGATACAGCTACTGTCTGGTGTTTCAGGGGGCTACATCAGCCAGATATCTTGGTGGAGGTTGGTGTATCTGCATACTCTACCGATATGTGACCCAGATACTTTTTCAACGCCAATGTGTTGGATTGTCGAAAATTAAGAATGACATTAGTGAATGATGCCTTGGTTTGTGTCAATGCCCCTGTGCTGTAAAAATCTATAGTATTTAGTTGATACGTTGCATCCTTTTTGAATTTTGCTATTCGCTGTTGTAAATCTATCAACTTCTTTTTTTCTTGTGGCCTGGTCAACTCAGTATAGCTATTCGCTAAAGAAACAAGTTCTTGCTTCAATGCTTGTAGCCGCATTTTGTCATTTATATCAATCTGGTATTTGGCAACAAGAGCGTGTTGCAACTTTTTATTCGCACTTTTTTTTTCTTATTGGATTGCTGAGCTGCTATTCTATTCATGGAATCAACAAGTTGTTGTCTACATTTATGAGTTTCAAATATATTTATTAGTTTTTGATGAGGTCTTGATGGAAGCATTTTATCCAATAAACTATCCTTTAAAAAATTAATTTTCTCATGTGAATTTCTTGTCAGTTTAAGGTGTGTGATTTTATTCATTTGTCGAGTTATTTCTTCGTATTCAGTAATTGTTGATAATATTTTGTTGATTTTATTTATCTGATTGAATTTATACTTAAGTCGTACCGAGATTATTTTATCGGCCATTTTGTTTTTGTAATATGTGTATGTAAAACCTCTTTTTTCGTATATGTTGTTTTTAGCGCCATTTTCAATAAGAGCAAGACGATAGCTGATTTCTCCCGTATTGCTGGTTGAGTAGGGGGACAGTATATGTTTCATTCCAAAAAAAACATTACCAGAGGTAGACAAAAACCTAATTTTTTTTTCTCCTTCTGAGATTACTGATTTGTTGGTATCCGAAGTGTTTGTTATTTTTTTATTACTAAAGGAAATTATTGACGTATTTAGTCCTGAACCGCAGGCTAGGCGAGGGAGTTGAAATCTAACATCCTCCACGATGTTCACACCTAACATAGCACGAAGTTCACTTATTTTCATATTCAAGGAGAGTGATGTGCTATATTCCTTTACATGTTTAAAGTGAGCAGGCTTTATATTTTTATCATAAATGCCATCTTGGCAATGTAACTTAGTTTCTTGACTTATAAACGATTCGAATTGATTTTTTGTTAGTTCAAATGATAAAGTTATTTCTTGGTTTTTATTGATTGAAAAAATAATATTTGCTTCAAAAGGCATAATCGATAGGAAATTAATGATTTTGTGACCTAATATTTTTGATTCTAGTCCCTGACCTGTTCCGACGAGTATTGATGAAGATGTTTTCTTTTTATATGTGAATGTGAATTTAATATTTCCTGTCTCTGTTTTACTTAATGTCAGACATTGAGTTTTTGCTATTGAAAATATCACACCTAAAAACCACCCTGGATAAAAAGGTATGCCCCCTTGCGATATACTAAAAATATGGAGAACTCACTTTCTTTACTCAATATAATTTCGTCATTGGTATCTAAATAGGTTAATAAAGAAGATATTTTCTTTGTGAATGTTTTTTCTTTAAGTATCCATGTTGGGATTTTATGGACTAGAGGAGAAAAATTATTATGCAAGTCATGAATGATCTTTTCAGAAAAAAGCTGATTTGATATTATTTTTTTTTCTGGTTTTTTAGACAGGTCTTTGATCACTGATATCGCTGTGTTTATCCCTGGGTCCAAACGTTTTACTCCTGTGAGAGATATTTTATTCTTTTTTATGTTATTTGGTTTGAATCCAGTTTTTATCGAAGATGGGATCTTAGTAAAAAAGGACTTTAACGAAACACGGAGAGTACCTATCCGAGAAGGAGAGAAAGGCTGCCCACAATGGTATTTATCATGAACATCACCGCCCAGAAATGTGTATAAGTTTTGAGGTGGAGTATAGGTTATTTTTTTTGCTTTAAGCCGTGATATAGAAATATCTTTAGGATCAATATAAAAAACCGTTGCTTTGTTATTTTTCACTGATTCAATTTGTAGCATATTTCTACATCGTTTCACAGAGGCTATTCTCTGTCTTTTTTTTAACGGTATATCTATTTTATAGTCCATCAGTTCATAATGATAGTTTTTATTACCGATTGAGTAAGTGGTTAGATATAAGTTATTATTCTTAAAATTAAAGCTTGTTATATTACCAGACTCAGTATCGAATGAGAGAATCGGTTTTAATGGATATGTTTGTTTGGAATAGGTTACATTGATTTTTTTTGTTGTATCTTCCATTGTGTTTATATCTGTGTGTGTATTGAACTCTATTGTATAGTAAATATTTTTTTCTTTTACTTTTGCTGTAAGTTGACCTGATTCATTGATATATAACAAATCAAAATATATCTTTCCCCCGTTACTATTATTTTTAAAACCATAGTAATTATAATTTTTTATTTTGTTTTTATATAAATTGGAAAGTAAATTGTAGCTGTTTCCCTGAATAAATATTATTTCACCTTGGTGATTGAGTGTTGCTCCCATATCACTGATAAGTGGCATTACACAACTGCCTAAAAAAATATAGTCTTTAGCATTTGTTAAAGATATTTTACATGGGGTGAGTGTAATGTCTTCATTAATGAATTTTGGTAAAAACTGATTTTCATTACAAAAATTATTTTTCGTAGCGATATTCTGTGATGAATGGTTTATGTCGGAAATTTTATTTATTATTGTTTTATTTTTTGTAAAGACAAGATCAACGGGTTCCATTACTTTATCTGGAATGATTATATTTCCTATATTCATTGTAGAATGTGATACATTCGTCATTGTTGATCCTAAGGTTAATTGTAAATTGCCATAAGGATCAAATAATGTAGTACTTCGCACAAAAAAAATTAATAAAACACTCCTATTATAGTTTATGTGTAAATCTTAATGGAACTGAAATAAAGAATAAATATTTTTTTCATTAAACTGTCATGTTTATATGATTTATGGTTTTATCAATGAGTTAGAAAGACATATACTACATTGTATTTTATTCTAGTAGCATTAAATCAGAAATTATTTTATAAGGTTTTTTCTTATCATCCTCACTGTATTCAAATGTTATTGTTCCAAGGTTTTTGGTGATGCTAATGGTTTTTTTGTTATGAAGTGAAATAGCAATATTTGATATTGTTGATAAATATTCAGATAAATCACCTGTACTCATCAAGTAAATTTTTGATAATAAATATGTGGCATTTTCCTTGAAATGGCTTACTTGAGAATATAAATCATTAATTTCTTCAAGGCTTGCTTGTGGCTCCTTATTCATCAATTCTTTAATTTTGTTTTCAAGATGATTCTTTTCGCTCTTGCTCTCATCGCTAAGTATATATTCTGTTTTTATGTTATAATGCATACTTTTCCCATTGCTATCTCTCTCTCTATTTGATAATTCATGTTTTAGCTTTTTAAGGTGATCAGTGAAATCTGTATGCATCGACCAGCTATCAAATGAGTGTTTACTTGTCTTAATGCAGAATTTTTTATTGCTTTTTTTGATCTTTACAGCCAATGTAGTTAAACATTTAATACCATGTTCTCTCCCTACTATCATATCTGTTTTTTCCAGAGATTCAGTGATATCTAATATCGTTTTTTCTTTTTGGAGATCAATGCGTTCACCATTTATATACTCTTTCACCTTTTTGTTAGATGCTAGTCTGCTAAAAATATTTTTACTTTTTGACTCTTCAATAATAGGAACGGGAAGAAAGTACGCATGGCCACCAATATCAGTAGAAATTATTGGCATGACTTTATTTTCAAAGACTAGTCTGGTATTCATAGAAAAATTATTTGAGTGCACTGTTTTTTGGGTTTCTTCATTTCCGTTCGGAAAAATGTTTGTTTCTTTTGTTTTTGTTCTAGAGAGTAGATCAAAGGACGTCATGATTCCCATGGTGCTTCTTGGTGCCATAAGAAAATTACCTTGTCCGTAACCTGTTCCTATTTGTGCTCTAGCCTCTGGTGCTCTGACTTCAATGGATAACTTGTGACTAGATTGTTTTTTATTATTTTTAAAGACATCAATTTCTTTCTCTTTAAGAAAATTCATTAATTCTATATTTTTACTGCTTTTTATCATGAAATCATTCAGATGTTCTTTTTTAAGATAAAATGTCATCATCTTACTTTTGTCATTTTGATGTAAATAAATTAAATTTAATTCAATAAATAATATATTTAAATATGTAATGTTTGCTATTTCAGGCAAACTTGCGTCTAATCCTTGGCCTGTACCAAGTAAAAATGCCAATAGCCAGGAGGAGTTTCTATGAAATGAGCAAAGAATTCCATCGTCATCGGTTTTATTAAACGTGATACATGATTTTTTAGATATTGCACTGACAATGCCAGCAAATGCACCTGTATATATTGGTGTCGCTCCTCGGGCGATGCCAGCAAAAGAAGAAACACCACTAGAGGTTGAGAGTGATAACTGATCTCCTTTCTGTAGGTTATTTAATATGTCAGTCATAGCGATAGCAAAATCGTTATTACTGTTCGCTGTGTCAGGAAGTTTTTTTATGATTGAAGCATAATTTTTCTTCATGTTGGTAGCTTCATTGAATATATCTTCTGTGTTTTTTTTTGAAAAAAAATTTTTTGTCGTTAATGCGATAGCTTGTACGCCAGGATCAAAAGCCTTTGCCATCGCAACAAGCGATTCTCTGTGTTGATCATTACTCCAGTATTCTTTTGACTCTCTAATGTTTATTCTTAAATTATCAATGCACCTCCCTAGTAACATAATCCTTTTACTGCTGAAATTACCACGGCGAGTTGAACTAAATGGCTGTCCTGAATCATAGTGTTCATAAGGATCTGCTCCCAGTGCCGAATAAAGGTTTTGTGGTGGTTTATGCGAAAATTTTTTTTTGCTTATTTTATATGGTGTTATTTCATTTGGATTTAGATATAGTATGCGTTTTTTATTTCCATGGCACGTTTCAAGTTGAATCATATTTTTTGTTTTTTTTGCAGAAATGACACTATATCCATCGGGAAGTTCTGCTTTCAAAGACCAGTCAGGGTTGTGATGAAAGGTATTATTTTCAATTTTCAATTCTGATAAGTATAATGCGTTGTCTTTAAGCGAAAATGTTAATGTTTTACCGTCTTTTCTTTTAAATTTCATTTCCTCTTCTACGAGGTTGTTTTTTTTGTTATATGCAATCTGACTATTTTTTCTGATTCTTTTGTTGAAAAAATTTTGCTGTTTTTATTTATGTCTATCTCGCATTGTTGAGATGTATACTTCATTTTTCCTATCAATTTTCCTTGCTCATTTATGTATAACCCATCAAATAATAAATCATTATCTTTATTTATTTTTTCAACCCTATAACACTGATATTTTTTTTTATGAAAATGCTTATTATACGTGCCACGGAGTAATCCTTGGCGTTGCCCTTTGATAAAAATAAGGTTTCCATCCTTATCCAAAGTGGCACCCATATCCATCATGAATAATGATTCTAGGCAACCCAGATAAACATAATCTTTTGCATTTAAAGTGGATGTATCATTGGTTTGTGTGGGAATTAATTTTATATCTACATTTTCACCTGGGGAAGCAGTGGATATGCTTGCATTAGGAGGCCGATGTGATCCGTGCATCCGGCGAAAGTCACGAAGGGAGTTGCGAACACGGGATATATCTGCATTAGACGTCGGGAACGTGTTTGATCTCGCTCTCATACCATCACAAACATTATTTTTAACGTGATCTGATAGGTTATATTTTACTTCTGAAATTAACACTCAGTACCTCTGCTGATTGAATGGATAAGTTGAACGTTAAAACATAATGTAACCGGATGAGCATGCGTTTACTTTGCAAGTATCGATTGAGTTCTATATATTTTCTTTTTTTGCAATAACCATATACCATGGCTTGGTTGGCGCCCGGTGTTTTTATGATATGTTTATTAGCGTTATGATAAATATTGAGCTATGAGTGCTTACGCAAAAGAGATAATTGAGGTGGGAGAGGTTGAACCACACTCATCCTGAAGACGAAAAAATAATAGTTGCGTGTGGTAGTGAAAATCTTGATAGCAGAAAAGCAAAAACCCAGCCTTAGGCTGGGTTTTCTGAATAAGTGGTGCCCGGACTCGGAATCGAACCAAGGACACGGGGATTTTCAATCCCCTGCTCTACCGACTGAGCTATCCGGGCAACGGGGCGCATTAAACCGTATTGGTCGCTTGTCGTCAACGGATTTGTGTGAGAAAAGCATCAAAACCACATTGATTGCCGACTTTTCAGTCAGGATGACGCATTTCTCGGCGTTTGGCCATTTGTTCTGTCAGGTCAGCGCACCATTTTTACGGCATAACGCAAAGCGCAGCACATCTTCCGCCAAGCGGCGTGCCGTCGCAATGTCATCCGCTTGGTGTTTTACCATTAACCGGCTCAGACAACCTTCAAGGATAAGCTCCATTTGCTGGGCAACCATCTCTGGATCGTCAGTTTCTAACTGGACTAAAAGCTCGCGCGTGTATTGAAGCGATGCTTGCTTTTGACGTTCTGCAATTTGGTGAATGGGGTGATGGATATCGGGATAAAAACTGCATGCTGCAATAAACAGGCAACCCGGATAGCGTTGATTCAGCAACGCATCATGCAATACCTGATAGCGCGCCAGCAGCTTTTCTTCAATGCTGAGCGTTTCATCCAGTAACAGTTGGCGTCGCCAAATGTCAACCTGTTGGCTATGGTGCCGCAAACAGTCATAAAGGAGTGCTTCACGGTCTGGCCAGAATGTGGTCATAGCCTCGGCAGTGATGTTGTGTTGTTCCGCCAAGGTGTCTAACGTCAAAGCGGAAACACCTTGTTGTTCCAGTAAGATCAGCGCGTTTTCAAGTACCTCGTCTCGCTGTAGTTGCATGATATTCCCCTTGATTCTGACTGGGCTGCCATCATTGCAGTGGCCTATTGCCCCAGTTTTTGCAAATGAGCCCGAAACGCGTCGGCATTCATGAAACCCGTGATGCGTGAGTCGGGAATTTCCCGGCCATTACTGTCAAAAAAGAGTATGGTTGGTAACCCCATAACCTGTAATTTTTTTAGTAATGCATTTTGCTGGGCATTATTGGCGGTGACATCCGCTTGAAGCAGCTGAAATCCTGCGAGTGCCTGCTTTACGCCTGCATCGCTAAAAGTGTATTTCTCAAATTCTTTGCAGGCTACACACCAATCGGCATACAAATCCAACATGGCAGGGCGCTGATTGCTGGTGAGCGATTGATTTAACCCCTCCAGATGATGAACGGGAGTAAAGGGCAATGTAGATGTGTGAATGACGCTTTCACTGCCGGATGAGGGCATCATCCACTCTTGCAATGGCCGAGCGGCCGCCAAGGCGCCGATGAAAAGCAGCAGCTGTATGATGCGCATGCCGCGCCACTGGCTGCGCGTGCTCAATACCAATAGCCAGGCGAGAAAGGCTATTGCCAGAAAACTCCACAAGCGTTCTCCCCAGATATCGCCTACAACACGCTCCAGTAGAAAAACCGGTAAAGCCAGAATAACAAACCCAAAGGCCGTTTTGATGTGTTGCATCCAAGGGCCGCTGCGGGGCAAAAAACGATTACCGAATAGGGTAACCGCGATGAGCGGCAACCCCATACCGAGTGCATAGAGATAAAGGATTGCACCGCCTGCCACGCTATTACCGCTTTGTGCGATATAGAGCAGGATGGCACTAAGCGGGGCTGTGGTGCAAGGCGAACAAATCAGCCCAGCCAGTGCTCCCATGCAAAAGACCCCGCCAAGAGAGCCGCTTTGTTGTCGATTGCTCCACAGCGCCAGACGGGTTTGCAGGGCGGAGGGTATTTGTAGGTTGTAGAGACCAAACATCGACAGCGCAAGGGCGATAAACAGCAGTGACAAGCCGATCAACACGGCCGGATGCTGGAGCGCTGCCTGAAAGCGCAACCCCGCCGCCGCGATGACAATGCCGAGCAGCGTGTAGGTCAGCGCCATGCCTTGCACATAGGTGAACGCCAGCAACAGGGTACGGCGCGCGGATAATTGCTGTTTCCGGCCAAGAATCAGCCCGGAAATCAATGGGTACATCGGGAGTACGCAGGGGGTGAAGGCGACACCGATCCCGATTAACAACGCCCAAAGCGGAGAAAACGGCAACTGTGCCGGTACTGTGACGGTTGGCGCTGTATTGCTGGGCGTTGGCTGCTGGCCTGCGGTCACGGCACTTAACGGAATTTCCCGCGTTTCAGGGGGGTAGCAAAAACCCGCATCGGCACAGCCCTGATAGGTAACACGCACCGTGGCGCCCGCTGTGCTCTGTGTAATAGGGACGATTACTGTGAGGCTATCGCGAAAGATTGCCACTTCGCCAAAAAAATCGTCTTTGTGCGGCAGGCCAGTGGGTATGGATATGTCGCCTAATACAGCTTGTTCCGGAGCCAGCGTGATTTTATCGCGATAGAGGTAATAGCCCGGTTGGATTTGCCAGCGTAGCGTCAGCATCTCTTGCTGCTGCTGAAAATCGAAAGCAAATGCGCGATCTACCGTTAGAAAGCGGCTGTTTTGCACCGCAGATGACGGCGCAAACAGGGATGCGCCTGCCAGTTGAGGGCAGATTAGCGTGATTAACAGCAAGATCAGCGTAAGGATGCGGTTAGCCATGTCAGGTAATCTTTGTCGCCATCCGTGATCGGAACCACCAGCAGTTCCGGCGTTTGATAAGGGTGTTGTTGTTTCAGGCGTTGCAGCAGCGCATGTTGGTGCAAGGTATCGCTCTTGATCACCAGTTGCACTTCCTTTTGCTGCTCCAACTTACCTTCCCAGATATAGAAAGAGTGCGCGCCAGGCAGTACTGTGACACAGGCTGCCAGCCCGGCATTGAGCACATGCGTTGCCAACTGTTGTGCTATGGGGTCGTCAGGTGCAGTACACAGGACAACGATGGCGGTGCAGCTTGCAGGATTTTCCATGGTCACCCCAGTGAAAGAGGAACTAGGGGTACTATACCCTGCTTTGGGGGGGGAGGGGAATGGATGCCGGGCGGCGAAGCGCCGCCCGGGGTGAATACCGGAGGGACGTTACAGCACCATATTTCCCAGCACAAAGCCAAAGATGACGGATAGCGTAATTGCCAGAACACCGGGCACCAGGAACGCATGGTTGAAGACGTACTTGCCGATGCGCGTTGAACCGGTATCATCCATTTCCACGGCGGCGAGCAACGTAGGATAGGTCGGTAACACGAACAGTGCCGAGACTGCAGCAAAAGAGGCAACGGCGGTGACCGGCGTGACGCCCAGCAACAATGCAGCAGGCATCAGTGCCTTAGCTGTCGCGGCTTGTGAGTAGAGCAGGGTAGAAGCAAAAAACAGCACCACCGCCAGCATCCACGGATAGTTCTGCAATAATGCCCCTGCTGTACCTTGAATTTCACTGATATGCGCTTTTACGAAAGTATCGCCTAACCAGGCTACGCCCATTACGCAGATACAGGCACTCATACCGGATTTGAAGGTGCTGGCAGAGAGTATTTTTGCCGTATCCAATTTACAGGTAATGCATATCAAGGTAGCGACAGTCAGCATAAAGACCACGATGGCTTCGTTACGTGGCAGTACCGGTTTGGCAATGAGCCCGACGGTATCGCTGATGGCTGTGGCATAAAGCATCACGGCGACAATACCAATCAAAAACAGCAGCACGGAGCGCTTGGCTCCAGGTTTTATTTCCAGCTTGCTTACACCGCGTAGTACCGTTTCCCCTTTTGCCAGCCGTGCCTGATAAATCTCATCGTCTTTCAGCTCATTGCCTAAAAAGTTGGTGACGACGGCGGTAAGTAACACGGCACATAGCGTCGTAGGGATACAGATGCCGAGCAAGAGCAGGTAGCTAACACCTTTCGGTTCGAGAATGCTGGCAACGAAAACCACTGCGGCAGAAATCGGTGAAGCGGTGATGGCGATTTGCGATGCTACAACGGCGATCGATAACGGACGAGAAGGACGAATTCCCTGTTCTTTAGCCACTTCCGCAATCACTGGTAGCGTTGAGAATGCCGTGTGTCCTGTACCCGCCAACAGCGTCATAAAATAGGTGACGACAGGGGCCAAAAAAGTAACGTATTTGGGCTGACGGCGCAGCAGTTTCTCCGCCAGACTCACCAGGTAATCCATCCCTCCGGCGACCTGCATGGCTGCAATGGCAGCAATTACTGCCATAATGATTTGAATCACATCAAAGGGAATGGCACCGGGTTTGATTTGAAACACCAGTGTCAGTACCAGAACACCGAGACCGCCAGCGAAACCGATCCCGATCCCACCTAATCGTGCTCCAAGATAAATAGCCAACAGAACGATAATCAACTCAAAGGCAAACATACCGTGTTCCTTTTATTAGATAAGAAATTCTTATGCTTATAGGCAAACCAGAGGCCATTAAAAAAGGCACGCCCGCAAAATGCCGACGTGCCTGTCAGGGGGTAACCTCAGCGTGCTATGTAACGGCGCTCGCTGCGTTGACCGATAAGACGCTTAAGACGCGTCGTTGTCATCCGTGTAACGTTTAGCCTTATAGGCTGGGTGCATCAGGTTTTGCACCGAGAAAATATCATCCAGTTCACTCTCGGTTAGCAGGCCGCGTTCCAGCACTACTTCACGCACGCTCTTACCGGTTTCAGCACAAATTTTGCCGACAATGTCGCCATTGTGGTGGCCGATAAACGGGTTGAGGTAAGTGACAATACCGATGGAGTTGAAAACGTAAGCTTCACATACGTCTTTGTTGGCTGTAATGCCGTTAACACATTTTTCCAATAGGTTGTAACAGGCGTTAGTAAGGATATGAATCGACTCAAACATCGCCTGGCCGATCACCGGTTCCATCACGTTGAGTTGCAACTGGCCCGCTTCAGAGGCCATAGTGACGCAGGTATCGTTACCGATCACTTTGAAACACACCTGATTCACCACTTCTGGTACTACTGGGTTCACCTTGGCGGGCATGATGGAAGAGCCTGCCTGCAATTCTGGCAGGTTGATTTCATTCAGGCCTGCGCGAGGACCGGAAGAGAGTAAGCGCAGGTCATTACAGATCTTCGACATCTTCACGGCCAGACGTTTCAGCGCGCCATGTACCATCACATACGCACCGCAGTCGGAGGTGGCTTCGATCAAATCTTCGGCTGGCACACAGGGGAGACCACTTACTTCTGCTAAACGCTGAACAGCTAATTGTTGGTAACCTTCCGGTGTATTCAACCGTGTCCCGATGGCGGTTGCGCCCAGATTCACTTCCAGCAGTAGTTCGCCAGTGCGCAGCAGGTTTTTGTTCTCTTCATTTAGCAGCACATAGAAGGCGTGGAACTCCTGGCCCAGCGTCATCGGCACTGCATCCTGCAGTTGGGTACGCCCCATCTTCAGGATGGTTTCAAATTCTTTGGCCTTGCGCTCAAAACCGTCCGCCAAGTGCGTGATAGCCTCGACAAGTTTCAGGATGGCGCTGTACACCGCAATACGAAAGCCGGTGGGATAGGCATCGTTGGTGGACTGGCATTTGTTCAGATGATCGTTCGGGTTAAGATACTGATACTCGCCTTTTTTATGGCCCATCAGTTCCAGACCAATGTTGGCCAGCACTTCATTAGTATTCATGTTAACGGAGGTGCCTGCTCCCCCCTGATACACATCAACAGGGAACTGATCCATGCATTTGCCGTTATTCAACACTTCATCACAGGCACGAATGATGGTATCGGCAATCGGGCGCGGAATGGTTTTCAACTCACGGTTTGCCAGAGCGGCAGCCTTTTTAACCATCACCATGCCACGGACAAACTCAGGGATATCGCTGATTTTGTTGTTGCTGATGTAGAAATTCTCAATTGCCCGCAGGGTATGGATACCATAGTAGGCATCGGCGGGAACTTCACGATTACCTAACAGGTCTTCTTCAATACGGATGTTGTCTGACATGAAAGCCTTCTCTTGAATCCTGCAATTTGATGAGAACGCGTTTTGCTAACAACGTTGGTGTTAACAAAAAAGCGTGTTAACAAATAATCGTGCTAATAAACGCCTGTTATTATCACGATGGTGTTACCACAAAATGTATCACCACAGGCAACAGTCGCAGAACGATTGACCATAACTGCCTCCGCTGGTGTGATGATATATTGTATAGAATCCCAAAAGCGTAGTTTCGATCACTCAATGAAGATGTGTAATTAATAAAGTAAATAAATTGTGATAGTCGTCACGAGTGATTGTTGCGGTATGAAATTTTAGGCCGCAGGTTGAAAATGCTCGCTATCGCTACCACTTCAATAAATTATAAGGGTTCATGTTGGATCTCTGGTGATATGTCTTCATGATGACCGGATGAACAACAGATGACGGCAGCTTGCCATTGCGGCGGTTACCGATCAGCTTTGTTCCCTATATAACAACCACTTAAATAAATCAGGAGAATCCAGTGCGCTGGTTACCGCTGTTCCTACTCTTTCTTTTTGCCTACATCGAAATTTCGCTGTTTATCCGCGTTGCGGAAGTGCTGGGCGTTGCGGTGACACTGCTGCTGGTGGTGTTTACCTCCTGTATCGGCGTCTCCCTGGTGCGTAATCAAGGCATGAAAACCTTTATTCAAATGCAGCAGAAAATCGCGGCGGGAGAAAGTCCGGCGGCGGAGATGGTCAAAAGCGTATCGTTGGTATTGGCTGGTTTTCTGCTATTGTTGCCCGGCTTCTTCACTGACTTCCTCGGGTTGTTGTTGTTGCTGCCTCCGCTGCAAAAGCGGCTAACGGTTAAATTGATGCCTCATCTGCACATTTGGCGTGGTTCTGGTACTGCGTCCTCCGGCCCTGGTGGCAATACCTTTGACGGTGAGTACTACCGCAAAGATGACGATCGCAGAAACATTGAGCAGAAAGACGATCAAGATAAATGATGACGGTATAATGCCGATTAATGAAATCGAGTCTAACAATTTGTTTTTTAAGTATATTTTGTTATCTCCGATCGGCATTTCACCACTTTCGTAAAAAAATATCTTTTTTTCTCTTGAAGGGAAGCGAATCGCCCCCACTTAGAAACTCACAAGGCGGGTATGAATATGTACCCGGCGTTAATCCCAAACTGATATGGACTTTCTCAAAGGAGAGCTATCAATGAAAATTCGTCCATTGCATGATCGTGTGATCGTCAAGCGTAAAGAAGTCGAGTCCAAATCTGCTGGCGGTATCGTTCTGACCGGTTCTGCTGCGGCCAAATCAACCCGCGGTGAAGTACTGGCAGTCGGCCATGGCCGCATTCTGGAAAACGGCGACGTGAAACCGTTGGATGTGAAAGTTGGCGATATCGTCATTTTCAATGATGGTTATGGCGTGAAGGCCGAGAAGATCGACAACGAAGAAGTCTTGATCATGTCTGAAAGCGACATCCTGGCGATTGTTGAAGCGTAATCATCTGAACTGAACGAATTTAAGGGAAATACACCATGGCAGCTAAAGACGTAAAATTTGGCAATGACGCACGCGTAAAAATGCTCCGCGGCGTGAATGTTCTGGCTAACGCAGTAAAAGTGACCTTGGGCCCGAAAGGCCGTAACGTTGTTCTGGACAAATCCTTCGGTGCGCCGACCATCACTAAAGATGGCGTGTCCGTAGCGCGTGAAATCGAACTGGAAGACAAGTTCGAAAACATGGGTGCCCAGATGGTGAAAGAAGTTGCCTCCAAAGCGAACGACGCGGCGGGCGACGGCACCACTACAGCAACCGTACTGGCTCAGTCTATCGTGAACGAAGGTCTGAAAGCCGTTGCTGCGGGTATGAACCCGATGGATCTGAAACGCGGTATCGATAAAGCCGTTATCGCCGCTGTTGAAGAACTGAAAAAACTCTCTGTACCTTGCTCTGACACCAAAGCCATTGCTCAGGTGGGGACCATCTCTGCCAACTCCGATGAAACCGTGGGCAAACTGATTGCTGAAGCCATGGAAAAAGTGGGCAAAGAAGGCGTTATCACCGTGGAAGAAGGTTCCGGCTTGCAAGATGAACTGGCCGTTGTGGAAGGGATGCAGTTCGATCGCGGTTACCTCTCCCCGTATTTCATCAACAAACCGGAAACCGGTTCTGTTGAGCTGGAAAGCCCGTTCATCCTGCTGGCTGACAAAAAGATCTCCAACATTCGCGAAATGCTGCCGGTGCTGGAAGCCGTTGCCAAAGCAGGCAAACCGCTGCTGATCATCGCAGAAGATGTTGAAGGTGAAGCGCTAGCGACGCTGGTTGTTAACACCATGCGTGGTATCGTTAAAGTTGCTGCTGTGAAGGCACCAGGCTTCGGCGATCGTCGTAAAGCAATGCTGCAAGACATCGCAACGCTGACCGCTGGTACCGTTATTTCTGAAGAGATCGGTCTGGAGCTGGAAAAAGCCACGCTGGAAGATCTGGGCCAAGCAAAACGCGTAGTGATTAACAAAGACACCACCATCATCATTGACGGTGTTGGTGATGAAGCGACCATTCAAGGTCGCGTTGGTCAAATTCGTCAGCAAATCGAAGATGCCACTTCTGATTACGATCGCGAAAAACTGCAAGAGCGCGTAGCTAAACTGGCTGGCGGCGTTGCCGTTATCAAGGTTGGTGCAGCTACTGAAGTTGAAATGAAAGAGAAGAAAGCACGCGTTGAAGATGCGCTGCACGCGACCCGTGCTGCCGTTGAAGAAGGCGTGGTTGCTGGTGGTGGCGTGGCGTTGATTCGTGTAGCCAATGCCATTCGCGGTCTGCAAGCTGAAAACGAAGATCAAAACGTGGGTATCCGTGTTGCATTGCGCGCTATGGAAGCTCCGCTGCGTCAAATCGTTGAGAACGCTGGTGAAGAACCGTCCGTTGTGGCTAACAACGTGAAAGCAGGCGAAGGTAACTACGGTTACAATGCGTCAACAGAAGCCTATGGCAATATGATCGACATGGGTATCCTGGATCCGACCAAAGTAACCCGTTCTGCACTGCAATACGCAGCGTCTGTTGCAGGCCTGATGATCACCACCGAATGTATGGTGACTGAACTGCCAAAAGATGATAAAGCCGACTTAGGTGCTGCTGGTGGTATGGGTGGCATGGGCGGTATGGGTGGTATGGGCGGCATGATGTAATCAACGCTGGGCGTTAGGGCATTGCGCTGACGCCCGGATTGACAGCATCAACACGCTTTTATGCTCCAAATGAACACTATCTGGTCACGGCCAGATAGTGTTTTTTTATGCCTGCGATCTGTCTTTTTTCTGAGCGAACGGCGATCGAATTTCGCCAATACGCTGTCAAAGATTAAAAAAATGTTATCATATTGCGCCGCAACGGTGGCTTGTCGTGTTAAGGCGATAGGTTTCTGCGCTACAATAGGCACCACATTACGCTCTTCACCAAACCAGACACACAATACTGGTACCACTGGCATGAGCGATAAAAGCATGGCATACCGGCACGTTATCGATAACCATCGACATGCATTAACCGCCACCGTTGGAGTAGGGATATGTCCGAGGCAGCGCTAGCACTGCTGCGTACCATAGAATGGTTGCACTCGACTGATTGGTCAAAAGAAACGCCGGTGGCATTGCCACCTCCTGTCGACACTTGGCTGAAAGAGACCGGTTCGATGACGCGGAGACTGGAGCGACATTGCACTCAGTTGACGGTGGTGCCGTACTATAATGATTACATTGCTGCCAGAATGCTGGGTGATGAAAAGTGTGAGTTACCTGACAGTGAGCGTTATTGGTTGCGAGAGGTGATAATCTACGGCGATGGACAACCTTGGTTGGCCGCAAAAACCCTGATTCCATCTTCAGCGCTTGAGTCATCTGCGTCAGTGCTGACGACGATGGGAGATACACCATTGGGGCGCTATTTGTTCAAACAGGATTCTCTACAACGTGATTATATTCATATTGGACGCTGTGAAACCCTGTGGGCTAGGCGCTCCAGATTGCGTTTGTCAAACCAGCCAATACTGTTGACCGAATTGTTTTTACCTTCGTCTCCTGCGTATCGTTTTCCAGGTACTGACGAGGGTAACCATTAAGGAGAAATGACGTTGGAACGAAGTATGACAGCGGGAAAATGGGGCGCTTACTGTCGGTTAATGCGTATTGATAAGCCGATCGGTTCCCTGCTGTTGCTCTGGCCAACCCTCTGGGCATTATGGTTGGCGGGGGGCGGAGTGCCGCAACCGTGGACGCTGTTGGTGTTTGTCGCCGGTGTATTTTTGATGCGTGCGGCAGGGTGTGTGATCAATGATTATGCCGATCGCCATTTTGATGGTCATGTAAAGCGTACCGCATCTCGTCCGTTACCCAGCGGCTTGGTGAGCGAACAATCGGCAAAAGTGCTGTTTGTTGTGCTGGTTCTGATGGCATTTGCTTTGGTGCTGACGTTGAACCGCATGACCATTTGGCTCTCTATAGCAGCGCTGGCGTTGGCTTGGATTTATCCCTTTATGAAGCGCGTCAGCCATTTGCCGCAGTTTGTGCTGGGTGCGGCGTTTGGTTGGTCTATCCCCATGGCGTATGCCGCTGTGAGCGAATCCCTGCCTGGGAGCGCATGGATTATGTTTTTGGCCTACATTTGCTGGACTGTCGCATATGATACGCAATATGCCATGGTCGATCGTGATGACGACCTTAAGATCGGTATCAAATCGACTGCAATTCTGTTTGGGCGCTTTGATACCTTGATAATCGGTCTGCTGCAGGCAAGTATGTTGGCGTTGATGGTGATGCTAGGCATGCAGATGAAGCTGGGCGCGGTATTTTACATTACCGTGTTGATAGCGGCTGGTCTGTTTGGTTATCAGCAATGGCTGACATCAGGGCGCGAGCGTGACGCTTGCTTCCGGGCTTTCCTTAACAACAACTATGTGGGCATGGTGTTGTTCGCAGGAATTGTTCTGGGGCTATGAAACACCCCGGCATCACACATCGCGTGTGATGCCGGGGTTAAGCAGCAAAATGCCTTTCTGTCACGCGAAATTACTCTTCTGCCACTTCCTGTTTTGCCTCTTCTGGTTCTGCGCTGGCGGGAGTGCTGGCACTTTCAATCGTTAACCGGACTTCCGGTGTGATCAAATCGCTCAGAATCCGATAGAGTTCCAGTGTATTGCGTGTATCTACGCTGCTGCTATCGCTGATATATCCTTCCTGACGCAGCGTTGCTACCAGCGTCGAGAACACGGCCTTATCAAAGAACTCTGGCGCATTGATGCCATGCAACACAGACAAACGCTGGGCCATATTGCGACTCTCTTTTTCCAGCGTGCCACGGTTCATCTCTGGGTTAGCCCCCAGTAATGAGAGCGTAATGGCGTAGCGTTGCAAGGTTTCTCGTACACCCGCAGCCAACAGTTGGAGAGTCCGAATGCGCGTCGGGTTCAGCACCAGCATATCTTGCTTGATGAGAATCAACTCCTGACGCACCAGCTCTGCTGTTAGTGTTTCAATGACCGCAGGCAACGCCTCCTTACTGAAATGCAGGAACAGTTCAGCTTGAATTAACGGATAGATTAGCAGCATCTGACGCGTTAATTCATCCGCAGTGATTCGTCCGCGGTGCATGACAATACTGGCGATCATCGAAGGCAATACCAGCAAATGCTGGATGTTATTGCGGTAATAGGTCATCAAGACAGCCTGCTCGCGAGGCAGAATGATGATGTCGCCAATATTATCCTGCTCTACTTCGAATTTGTTCATTGCTAACGCGTGTTCCAGCAACTCCTGCGCCGTTTTTTTCGGTGCTGTGACGTCTTTGCTGTAAGGCACATTGCGCAATAACTGCAAATAGCAGTCCAGTTGCTCATGCATCTGTTCACGCGTCAGTGCGCGCTGACGTGACGCGAGCAGAGCCGTAGAGCAAAGGTTCATGGCGTTTGCTGCCGCGGCATTGTTGATGCGCACCATAATGATATCCGCAATATCCTGCACGGTAGGTGTTAGCCACGTAGGGCGCTGTGCTTCAATGGGATCGATGGCATCACGCCATTGCGGAACATGCTGGTTAAGGTAAGGCGTCAGCGATAAGGGTTCGCCGAAATTCACATAGCCTTGTCCCAGATTGCGCAGTTTACGCAACCCACGTACCATTTGCATGAATCCCTCTTTTTCTTTCGTGGCACCGCGCAGTTCTTTCGCGTAGGTCCCCACTTCCATCACATGCTCATAACCTACATAAATAGGCACCAGCGTGATGGGGCGTGTACCGCCACGCAGCATCGCCTGAAGGGTCATGGCGAGTGTACCGGTTTTGGGTTCTAGCAGACGACCCGTACGAGAGCGGCCACCTTCCATAAAGTACTCGACGGAATAGCCGCGGGAAAACAACTCGCCGAGATATTCACGGAAAATGGTGGAATAGAGCTTATTACCTTTAAAGGTACGGCGAATGAAGAAAGCGCCAAGGCGGCGGAAAATCGGGCCTGCTGGCCAGAAATTCAGGTTGATACCTGCCGCGATATGAGGGGGAACCAGACCTTGGTGATACAGCACATAGGAGAGCAGCAGATAATCCATGTGGCTGCGGTGGCAAGGTACGTACACCAGCTCATGGCCGTCCTGAGCCAATTGGCGCACCCGCTCGGCATTATGCACGTTGATACCTTGATAAAGTCTGTTCCAGGTCCAACTCAAAATACGATCGGACAGCCGGACGGCCTCATAGGAGAAATCAGCGGCAATCTCTTCCATTAGCGCAATAGCGTTTTGCTGTGCTTTTTCGTGGGAGATTTTTTTACTGCGAGCCTCATCTTCAACGGCTTTCTTAATTGCCTTAGAGTCCAGCAGCTTATGGAATAACTCTTGGCGTACCGGCAAACGCGGGCCAACGGCCGCAAGGCGTTGACGTGCAAAGTGCATGCGTGCGACACGGGCCAGTTTGTGCGCTATGGTTTTGTCAGTGCCGTGTTCCGTTGCCATATGGCGCAGTGACACGATGCTGGAGAAACGCACAAAGCTGTCACGTCCGAGCCAGATAACGGCAAAGAATTTCTCAATTCCGTTGAGCAGACGAAGATGCGGTGTGGCTCCATGCTGTCCTTCACGGCCAGGAGAGCGGCCAAACATGACAGAAACGGGCACCATCTGCACATCGAGATAGGGATTGTTGCGGTGCAGATCCAGATAATCGTGGAACAGTTTGACGGATTCCTGCTTCGGTGTGTAATAGCGGAATACGCGCGGGCCATCGTTAATAAACACATGGCTGGGCAGCGATACGCCGTCAATTTCAGTAGGTTCCAGCGGATCGGGGAGTTCCAGCGCTTGGCATTTTGCGCGCAGCGTCAGCAAATCCGCCTTTGAATTATAGGGCAGCACATAAAGAATGGGGCGAGAAGGATCTAGCCCTAACTCCGCCACCGGATCGTTAGGAATTATCTTGCTTTTCACTAACAATTTAAGTGGGAAATTCAGTAATTTATAGTAAATTTTACGCCAGCCGGACATAACAACCAGAAGCCTCTTGAGTAGCAATGCGCCGCAAGGATACCAGAAAGTACACGGGAGATCTGTGGTGTGAGACAACGGTGTTACGGGAAAATTGCAAAAAATCTCTGATAAACAGGTGATAAAACATGAACAAGGCTACCGGGATAACCCGAATTATCAAAGCGACCGGGTATTCCCTCAAAGGGCTAAAACAGGCATGGCAGCATGAGGCTGCATTCCGACAAGAGCTTATGCTGCTGGTTGTAGCAGTGCTGGCGGCATGTTGGTTGCCCGTGTCATTGCTGGAACGGCTGATGCTTATCGGCGTGGTGGTGGCGGTGGTGCTGATGGAACTGCTCAACAGCGCAATTGAGGCGGTCGTGGATCGCGTGGGAACAGATTATCACGAGCTGTCAGGGCGCGCGAAGGATATTGGGTCTGCGGCGGTGTTTGTGGCCTTGGTGTTTGCGGCTATTGTCTGGGTAAGCATCTTGTGGCCCCTCGTACTGGAGTGATTTAGTGGGAAAGGTCATAAAAACGCAGGTATTTGCCTCTCTGTGATTCCCAAGCCGCGATGACCTGTATATACTCACAGATAAACTGTATAAACAACCAGGGGGCGGGATGAAGGCATTAACTACCAGACAGCAGCAGGTCTATGATCTGATCCGCGATCATATTGCACAGACCGGTATGCCGCCAACGCGCGCTGAGATCGCCCAACAACTGGGCTTTCGCTCACCTAACGCGGCGGAAGAACATCTGAAGGCACTGGCGCGTAAAGGTGTGATCGAAATCGTTTCTGGCGCGTCACGTGGGATTCGCCTGCTGATGGAAGAAGAAAATGTTGGCCTTCCGCTGATTGGTCGCGTTGCTGCAGGTGAACCTTTGCTGGCCGAAGAGCACATTGAGTGCCACTATCAGGTCGATCCAGCCATGTTTAAACCGCATGCAGACTTTTTGCTGCGTGTTAGCGGTATGTCGATGAAAGATATCGGCATATTAGACGGTGATTTGCTTGCGGTGCATAAAACCCAAGAGGTACATAACGGCCAGGTTGTTGTGGCGCGCATTGAAGACGAAGTCACTGTTAAGCGATTGAAAAGACAAGGCAATACGGTGCATCTTCTGGCTGAAAATGACGCTTTTGCGCCGATTGTGGTTGATTTGCGTGAACAGAGTTTCACCATTGAAGGGCTTGCCGTTGGCGTTATCCGTAACGGTGAGTGGAGCTAAATCTTGCTGGCCGATAGGGCGTTTCTATTCGTTGAAAGCCTTGCCGGTAACGTTTCTGGCCGTTAAATCAACGGCCAGGCCGGGTATTCTTGATGGGTACAGAGTGGTCATGCTGACAGTGCCCATGCTCACGGCAATCTGCCACTTCCTGGCAGGCTTCACACAGGCCATGCGCCTCAACCACGCTGTGACGAAGCGTGAAGTTGGCGCTTTGGGCCAACTGCTGAAGAATCGCTTCAATACCTTCCGTCTGGCGCTCCGCAACTTGTCCACAACGATCGCAAATGAACAGCGCTGAAGTATGGCTATGCTCTTCAATGTGGTGACACATGACATAACTGTTGGTGGATTCCACGCGATGAATAAATCCTTGTTCCAACAGAAAATCGAGTGCGCGATACACTGTAGGGGGTTTTGCTTGCGGCTCAGAGGCACGCAGCAGATCCAATAGATCGTAAGCACTGATAGCACCGTGTTGCTGTGCCATCAGCCGAAGCACTTCGAGTCGCTGTGGCGTAAGGCGCACATTGCGCCGCTGGCAAATGCTTTCCGCCTGGGCAAGGAGTTTGTCTTGGTCGCTTGAATCCATTGGCATGATCCTACCGCATGATGATGAACACAGTTTTCATCTTACCATGTAAGGTGCTGGTCGCGCTGCGATAATCCATCATTAGCGCAGAGAAAGCGTATCAGGCGACCAGATCAATAAGCAACGCGCGCAGTGGGCCTTTCGCTCTGATTGTCAGCTGTTTTTCTTGCTGAATGAATGCGCCATCCCCACATTGTAATGCCGTTGTCTTTTCTTGTGGCGTTGTTGCTTCCATCGCGCCGTGAATCACCTGAAAATAGGCTCGGTTTCCATTGAGTGTAAAGGTGTGTTGTTCACCCTCATCCAACTGCAAATGGTGTACCCAAACCTGCTGGCGAAGCAACAGACTGCCGTTCTCACCTTCCGGTGAGGCGAGCAGTTTAATCGGTGAATCGCACAGGGTGAGTCGTTGCAACGCGCTGTTCTCCCTTGAAGGACAAGCATTGAACCACAGTTGCAAACGCGTCAACGGTGTTTCATCACTGATGCTGTGCTCGCTGTAGCTTACCGCTGGCTGTGCGGCTAACAACAAGACGTCACCCGCTTTTGCGCGGATATGTCCGCCGTTGCTGTCACGATATTCTGCTTCACCTTGCAAAAGAATATTTAAAATATCGACCTGCGGATAGGAACGTGGCTGAAAAGCTGAGCCCGGCTTGAGCACTTCTTGGTTCAGCACGCGCAGCGAGGCAAAGCCTAACAGTTCAGGATCGAAATAATGTCCAAAGGAGAAGGTATAGCGCGCTTGCAGCCAGCCGTAGTCAGCTTGGCCGCACTGTTCCGCTGTTCTGCATATGATCATGGTTCTATACCTCAAAAATTATACTAAACAAATAGTAATTGTGTGGACGTTGGATTGTTAGCTAGTTAATCTGGTCGGTATATTCAAAATTCCTGAATGAGTGAATACATGGCAAAAGAACGGGCATTAACGCTGGAAGCGCTGCGAGTGATGGATGCCATCGATCGCCGTGGCAGCTTTGCGGCAGCCGCCGATGAGTTGGGTCGCGTGCCGTCAGCGCTGAGCTATACCATGCAGAAGCTGGAAGAAGAGCTTGATGTCGTACTGTTTGATCGCTCAGGCCACCGCACTAAATTCACCAATGTAGGCCGGATGTTGCTCGAACGGGGGCGAATCCTGCTTGAAGCGGCGGACAAACTGACCACTGATGCAGAAGCGCTGGCACGCGGCTGGGAAACGCACATCACTATTGTCGTTGAAGCGCTAATCCCTACCGAAAAACTGTTTCCTCTACTGGATAAGCTGGCGTTGAAGGCGAATACTCAGGTTTCATTGCTGACAGAGGTATTGGCTGGAGCCTGGGAACGTCTGGAACAGGGTCGGGCAGATATCGTGATTGCGCCTGACATGCACTTTCGCGCCTCTTCTGAAGTGAATACGCGCAAGCTATACACCATGAACAACGTTTACGTTGCGAGCCCGGACCATCCTATTCATCAAGAACCGGAACCGCTGTCAGATGTGACACGCATTAAGTATCGTGGGATTGCTATGGCGGATACTGCCCGTGAACGGCCAGTATTAACCGTACAATTGTTGGATAAGCAGCAGCGTTTAACCGTGAGTTCGATCGATGATAAGCGCCGTGCATTGTTGGCGGGTTTGGGTGTGGCCACAATGCCGTACCCCATGGTGGCTAAAGATATTGCCGAAGGGCGCCTGCGCGTGGTCAGTCCGGAGTATTCCATGGAGAGCCAAATCATCATGGCCTGGCGCCGCGACAGTATGGGCGAGGCAAAATCCTGGTTCTTGCGCGAATTGCCGAAAGTGCTGAACCAGGCGTGATGCCGCGCTCGCCCACACTTTTTGCTTTCTATACCCGCGAGCTCATCTTGTCGCGCCCGTGCGGCGCGTTCAGGTCGCTGTCTGGTCCAATCGAAATGATGCCGTGCGGATTGATCGTCCCATGGCTGCGATAGTAATGATGACGGATATGCGCCATGTTCACTGTGTCAGCAATGTCGGGAATCTGATAAATATCGCGTAAGAAGCCAAACAGATTCGGGTAGTCTGCCAGCCGGCGTTTGTCACACTTGAAATGGGTATGATAAACCGGATCGAAACGTATCAGTGTTGTCCACAGGCGAATATCCGCCTCTGTGAGCTGGTTACCTGTCAGGTAACGTTGCTGCGCCAAGCGGGTTTCCAGGGAATCTAATGCGTCAAATACGCCAGTGACTGCCTCATCATATGCACTTTGTGTGGTAGCGAATCCCGCCTTGTACACGCCGTTATTGATCGTTGGATAAATCCACTCGTTTAACTCATCGATTTCTGTTCGCAGCGCTGGCGGGTAGTAATCACCGGGCTTTGCTCCAACGGCATCAAACGCTGAGTTGAACATGCGCAGAATGTCGGCCGATTCGTTGCTGACAATCGTATGACGTTCTTTATCCCACAGTACGGGAACGGTAACGCGCCCACTGTAATCGGATTTAGCGTGCAGGTAGAGCTGATAGAGAAATTCGTGCTGATAGAGTGAGTCTCCTGTCGCATCAGGAAAATCGATGCCGAAGGTCCAACCATGATCCAACATCAATGGATGTACTACGGAGACACCAATGTGTTCTTGCAACCCTTTAAGCTGTCGCATGATCAAGGTGCGGTGTGCCCAGGGGCAGGCGAGAGAAACATAGAGGTGATAGCGATCGGACTGGGCCTCAAATCCGCCCTCACCGGTGCTGCCCGGCGCACCATCTGGCGTTACCCAATGGCGAAACTGTGAAGTTGTGCGTTTGAAATGGCCTCCAGTGGCACGGGTGTCATACCAGATATCGTGCCATACGCCATCAATCAACTGTCCCATAGATCCTCCGTCATCAATGTGAAAAACCAGGGCGCAGAGAACTACGCCGCTGGTGCGAGGGTCATGCCTGGTGTTAGCGTCGTACTGATAGTATTACCATTTTTTATTCAAAATGCGGTCAATGCTGAAAGCGCCTGGGCCTGTCACTGCCAGCAGCAGATAGCCACCTGCGATGGTCAGGTTTTTCAGGAACATTAACTGGTTTACGCCTTCTGCAAAGTTAGTGTGAAACAGCAGGGCAGTAAGCAGCGTGAATCCCGCAGTGAAAATCGCTACGGTACGGGTCAGAAGACCAAACAACACCGCAAGACCACCACCCAGTTCCAGCAGAATCGTCAGCGGAAGCAGGAAAGTCGGAACGCCCATGGCCTGCATATATTGCGCGGTACCTGCATAAGCATCGCCTAGTTTGCCGTAACCTGCCACGATGAACAGGATTGGCATAAAAATGCGAGCGATGAGCAGCGCAGTATTTTCTAAATTTTTCATCATTTGTCTCCAAGGGAAATTTTGTCAGGCAACATGGTTGTATGCCGTTCTAACACAGGATATTTCTGGGAATATCATCTGCACATCCGGTATGGAGCAAATACTATGAGGGAAACGATTTTGATTCCAGCGAGTTAAATTGTCTGTTTTTTTCAGAAAATCTGAATATGTACCAGCAATCAGTGAGGCTTAGCGGGGTGACAGCGTTTTATGAAGCAGTTTTAAGGTTCCTAGCAAGCCAATGCCCCGTCTGGTCCAACGAATCAGTCGGCTAGGGTGACGCACGCCATACAGTGCAGCAGCACCGGAAGCGAGAAGCCAGTAACGGCGCCAGGCCATGATACGTAGCCAATAGCGATCGTAGGGGGCTGTTTTATCTAGCCACATTCTTCTTTCAGAAACGACATCAATACGCTGCTGTTCTATTTGGCGTAAAAGCCGGATTTTTTCTTCCCTACGCTGCTGACGATTCATTTTTCTTCCTCCTCAAGCAGCGCTCTATCGGTTGAGAGCTCTTTGCGCGTTGCTTTTAGCAGCGTGGCGCGGCGCGCCTTTATGAGTGTCCACAAGCCGATGACCAGTGACAGGCCAAGCAGCGTGGCGGTGATCCAGGCCAATGCCAACAAACGGTATTCAGGTTCCAGCCCCCAAATAATCAGCGCGATAAGACTCATCAGTCCGAATGAGGCAAAAATAAGGGCGAGTCCTGTCATAAGCAGGAGTTGGAACAGATGGTTTTTTTCTTCTTCCAACTCAATGACAGCCAGACGCAGACGCGTTTCTACAATGCCGACCAGTAGCGTCAAGATACGTTGTGCTGAAGCAATAGCCCCGCTTGCGGGGCCCTGTCGTTGTTTATCGGTCATAAAAAATTACCGAACTCCAGTCAATCAGCGGCGTGCGAGTAAAACGCCCAGCACAACGCCTACAGCAGCGCCGATACCAACGCCGGTCCACGGGTTCTGACGAACATAATCGTCCGCATAATCAGCAGCTTCTTTGGTCTGGTTAACGATACGCTCTCCAGTATCACTCAGTCGGGAACGTGTTTCTTTCAGCGCGCTTTCCGCTTTACTGCGCAGTTTTTCCAATTCCGCTTTGGATTTATCGCTCGACGAGTTCAAGACTTCTTCCAGGGTATCCGCCAGTGATTTCAATTCATTGCGCAACAGTTCAGATTGTTGGTCTTTGGCCATGATTAACTCCTTTACGATAAATAAGGAATGTTAACTATAGCTCAACTTTTACGATTGGGGCGAAGAAGTGGCACGAGATAATTCTGATAACTCGCTGTAAGCGCTGATTAATTCAATAACACTGGCCCAATGCCTGTATGCGGACGTGCGCTGGGCGGTTATCAACACATACGGACTGTGATGGGTTATTGCCCATCGGCAGCAGCAACTTCCTGCTGAGCAGCGCGCAAATCTTGCTGTGCTTCCGAAAGTTTTGCTTGGCGTTTTTGGATCTTGTCCGCATCAGCGCCGGATTGCTGGCTTTCGCGTAGTTCAGCTTCTCGCTCTGCAACTTTGGCTTGCTTTTCAGCCACATTTTGCTGGCGCTTAAGACGTAGGTCATCATCCTGACAATGGGTTTTCACATTTCTCAGCGCGGTTTCCAAACCTTGAATCTGACCCGTATTACGATGGTGACGAGCCAGCTCTAGCTCCTGCTCGATTTCATAAGCTTTTGCAGCACAGGTTCCGACGGGAGGTGCTTTTGCGTCAGCAGCATGAGCCTGCATTGCTGAAAGCGTGAGGCTTGTGATAAAAAATCCACTAAATACAACTATTTTTTTCATATCATCCTTACCCGAGTGTAGAGGTTTTTTGCGTCAGCTTTTGTCGCCAAAAAGGGGCTGGTTTAGGCGGTTGCTGAGTGATGATTTTTGCCTGCGGTAATGAGGAGCGTAGTGCCTCTCGCGCGGCAAGGGTTTGCTCCGGTGAAGCTAACCTGACAATCAAGCTGTCCGGTGCAGGCGTAATGCTTTTGATAGCGATACCGCGCTCATTAAGCCGCTGATAAACGTAAAATCCATCAGGAAGTGGAGCGCCTTGATGGTGAGGAAAAATGTGCAGCAGCGTTTCATCCTGCTGACGGCCAGGAGCCTGAGTCAGCAGAATGATAGGGAGCATTACCAGGATCAACATGCGCCAGGTTGCTTTTAGATAACGCCAGCAAAATAACACGTTAGTTCCCTTTTTCTGCATTGTCGGCGCGTTTCTTACGCCACAGAACCAGCAGTGAGCCGAACAGACCAACAAACAATAACACCAGTGGCAGCATCATCAGGCAAAACATTAGCTCATCTTCGTACTTCATGAAAATGGGCGTCTTACCTATCGCAAATCCCAGAGAGACCAGAATCAGTACCCATAACAGCCCACTCATCCAGTTGAAAAACTGAAAGCGTGTGTTGTCCAGCCCGGAAAGCCCGGCAATGGTGGGTAACAGAGTGCGAACGAAGGCCAAAAAGCGACCTATCAGCAGTGCGGACAATCCATGACGGTGAAACAACAGATGCGCACGCTGGTGGTAGTGTGCCGGGAGATGAGAAAGCCATCCTTGCACCACCCGTGTGTTACCGAGCCATTTCCCTTGAATATAACTCACCCAGCAGCCAAGACTGGCGGCTGTGGTCAACAACACAATCGTAAAAGGGTAATTCATTGTGCCTTTGGCAACCAGTACCCCCACCAATACCAGCAGGCTGTCTCCGGGCAGAAAGGCCGCGGGTAACAGGCCATTTTCCAAAAACAAGATCATGAACAGGATAAAGTAGAGTGTCCAAACCAGTTTGGGGTCGGCGAGAATATCGAAATTTTGGTGCCAAAGTGCATTAACAAGTTCTTTAATTAATTCCATTCGGTATTCCTAACACAACAGCATGCTACGTGGCCCATCGGTGATGAAATGCACCGACTACAAGGGTCATTATGTACACCGGCTCGCTTTGGTGAGCGCTGTTATAATAGAACATACCGATGTTCACCTATCTTACCGGCTTAATCTTTTCACCCGACGAGCTTTATTTGCTGAGTCTTGGGGGCAGTAACGCACAAAACACCAGATTAAGCGTAAAAAAGAGCCTCTAACTGTAACAAAAGCCTAAAGGTTGAGATAGGGAATTATCGCAGGAAAATGTGAGATTTATCACTGCTATCTGAGAGAAAAGGTTTTTTCCCGCCTGATTTTACATTTTCTGACACAAACTGGTGTTTTTAGACGTTTTGGCCCCTGTAATGAGACAGAGGCGACAGGTTTTTTTGTTTCAGTGGTTAGGATTTGTGCACGGTAATCGGGTCAAGATGCACCACGGGATTTTCTGCAAACATATAGCGGTCAACGTTGAATTCGAAGTCATCAGTAGTGGCACGAAACAGCATCTGCTTCGTGTTTTCCAGGTGCTGCCACATTGCCAGTTTGGCGGCATAGGGGTCTTTGCGAATCAGTGCCTTAAGAATCTGATCGTGCTCTTCACACCAGCTCTCGATCGAACGATCGTCAATGTGTTCGTGCAATTTAAGCCAATAGGGATTGTGGATACGCTGGCTCCACATTTTTTCCACGATGGTTGCCATAGCGGAGTTCTGGGTTGCCAGTGCCACCTGAATGTGAAACTTCAAATCCCACTCGGAATCACGGAAACGATCTTCCTGACGCGCATATTCCTGGATCTCCATCAATTGGACAATATCCTGACGGGTGACCTGAGTGGCCGCAAATTCGGCGATGTTACTTTCGATTAACTGGCGAGCCTGCAACAATTCAAAGGGGCCGGCAGTCACAAATTCGATTTCACCACCGCTTGGCACGCGATGTCGCTGTTGGTTGGAAATAACATGAATTCCTGAGCCTTTGCGTACCTCAACGTAACCTTCTACTTCCAGCATAATGATTGCTTCGCGCACCACGGTGCGGCTGACATTCATCTCTTCCGAAATGTAGCGTTCGGCGGGGAGTTTCTCGCCAACCAGGTAAACACCACTTTCGATGCGCTGTTTAAGTTCTGCGGCTAATTGTTGGTATAGTCGACGGGGCTCAGTGAGTGCCATATCTTTGCTCTTTAATAGATGACGGTCCGTAAATAGGGAACCTTTCCTTGCGACTTTCCTGTGCCGCAACCTCACCACGGGGGCGAAAAAGGCTGGGAAAACCATCGCGTCAAGATTTGTTATACCACTTATTCGTGAGGCCGACCAACATCAAGGTCACAGTTATGCATTATGAGTTTGCAATAAAAACGCCCGATAACCGTGGCTATCGGGCGCCAAAGTAGGTTTAGCAGCGAAGCTGATAGTGATTAATGCTGCTGTACCGTCTCAAGCGTTGTCGGTTGTTCTGCTTGCACCGCCGGGCGGTCTTGCAAAATCACCCAGATCAAAATGGCGCCCAGTACATCAAAAGCAGCCAGTACCGCAAACAGCGGGCCAAAACCGATGGTATCCGCCAATGCGCCAACGACCAGAGCGAACAGCGTGCTTGCCAACCAACCTGCACCACCTGTCAAACCGTTGGCGGTTGCAACTTCGTTACGGCCGAACACATCAGAAGAGAGCGTGATCAACGCACCGGACAGCGCCTGGTGTGCAAATCCACCCACGCATAACAGCGCGATGGCGACATAAGGACTGGTGAACAGGCCGATGATGCCAGGGCCAATCATTAATACAGCCCCGAGCGTTACCACCATTTTACGAGAAACGATCAGGTTCACTTTGAAATATTTTTGGAACAGCATTGGCATGTAGCCGCCCAATACGCAGCCCAGGTCAGCAAACAGCATCGGCAGCCAGGCGAACATGGCAATTTCTTTCAGATTAAAGCCATATACTTTGAACATGAACA
The DNA here is from genome assembly GCA_015548865.1 of Serratia marcescens. Taxonomy (GTDB): domain Bacteria; phylum Pseudomonadota; class Gammaproteobacteria; order Enterobacterales; family Enterobacteriaceae; genus Symbiopectobacterium; species Symbiopectobacterium marcescens_A. The sequence goes on from JADMXW010000003.1 coordinate 29,560, forward strand.
ATGGGATCCAGGCATTGATGGTACCCCAGGCCGGTTCTGCCAGAAAACGCGGCAGCGCGATGCCCCAAAACTGGCGGTTACGCACGATCTGCCAGGCGGACATCTTCTTCCCATTATTGGTCTGATGCTGAGATTCTTGACCGCTCAGAATGTAATCACGTTCTTCATCCGTCAGTTTTTTCTGGTCTTTCGGATGTTTATAAAAAGCTAACCAGGACAGTGCCCAGATCATGCTCAGGGCACCCGTGATGATAAAGGCCATTTCCCAACTGTGCATCACGATTGCCCAAACCACCAACGGCGGTGCAATCATGGCACCAATTGAGGAACCCACGTTAAAATAACCTACTGCAACGGAACGCTCTTTAGCTGGAAACCATTCGCTGCTTGCCTTCAGGCCAGCAGGAATCATGGCAGCTTCTGCCATGCCGACTAAACCGCGCGAAAGGGCCAGACCTTGCCAGCTGTTTGCCATCGCTGTACTGGCACAAAAAATAGCCCACAAGATAGCGAACACGGCATAGCCGACTTTTGTGCCCAGCAGATCCAGTACGTAACCGGCAATGGGTTGCATTACGGTGTAGCAGGCTGAATAGGCAGCAATGATGTAAGAGTATTGCTGTGTCGTGATGTGTAACTGATCTTGCAACGTCGGGGCGGCAACGGCGATAGCATTACGTGTCAGGTAACCGAGCACGGTGCCAATGGTCACCAGCCCGATCATATACCAGCGTAGCCCTTTGATTTTACGCATTTGTGTTTTCTCTCCGAGTCAAAAAAATAACACCGTGCTGTTAGCTGTGCTAACAACCGGTGTTGTGGTTAGCCAACAAGGTTGGCTAGCGCACCTCCCAGAAGGGCGCAATTGCAGAGTTTCAGTAACGGGGCATGTTTGTGGCGTCATTGCGCTTACTTTTAGGAAGGCGGCAAGGCGCATCGATAAGGACGCCTTGCTCGCCTTTTGCTCTCTTGAAACCTGCTTTTGAGTTGAACCAGGATTTTTTCTCTTGGGAATGGAATAGAGATTGAATACCCGTTCAAGACGGCGCTACAATAATTTGTCATACAACTTTAAAAGTTGAGTGATATCACAAAACCATTATTTTTATGCGGAATAGACAGAATTTGTTCGATATAAGTCGTTGTTGAGGGGTTGGTACACGGTGTCCTGACCAATTTGCCAGTCGTGTGAATTTTTGCGATCATGACCTCACTAATGATATGAGATATCAAGCATAATTGGTGTGATATCTTTCAACGAAGGCCAATGTTGCGCCTGAACGCACGGTGAGGAAGAAGAGAATGCCCCAGTTTCTTAGCGAAGATTTCCTGTTAGACAGCGAATTTGCTCGTCGTTTGTATCATGACTATGCGGCTGATCAGCCTATTTTTGATTATCATTGCCACCTGCCGCCTGAACAAATTGCAGAAAACTATCGCTTTAAAAATTTGTATGACATCTGGTTGAAAGGTGATCACTACAAATGGCGTGCTATGCGCACTAATGGCGTTCCGGAGCGTCTTTGCACCGGTGATGCCAGTGATTGGGAGAAATTCTCAGCCTGGGCTGAAACCGTACCGCATACCATTGGTAACCCGCTGTATCACTGGACACATCTGGAGTTGCGTCGCCCATTTGGTGTAACAGGTACGCTGCTGTCGCCGGGCACAGCAAAAGAAATCTGGGATCGCTGCAACGCGCTGTTGGAGCGCGATGAGTTTACCGCGCGTGGCATCATGCAACAGATGAACGTGAAAATGGTCGGCACCACGGACGATCCGATTGACGATCTGCGTCATCATAAAGCCATCGCCGCTGACGGCAGTTTCAACGTGAAAGTGTTGCCAAGCTGGCGCCCGGACAAGGCCTTCAACATTGAGTTGGCGACCTTTAATGACTATATGGCGAAACTGGGCGAAGTGTCTGATACCGATATTCGCCGTTTCAGCGATTTGCAAGCCGCGCTGACCAAACGTCTGGACCACTTTGCTGCTCACGGCTGTAAGGTTTCTGACCATGCTTTGGACGTTGTGCTGTTTGCCGAAGCTGATGAAGCGACGTTGGATGACATTCTGGCACGTCGCTTGAGTGGCGCTGCGCTTAGCGATTTGGAAGTGGCACAGTTCAAAACCGCCGTCCTGGTCTGGCTGGGTGCGGAATATGCTCGCCGCGGTTGGGTGCAGCAGTATCACATCGGCGCACTGCGTAACAACAACCTGCGTCAGTTTAAATTGCTGGGGCCGGACGTTGGTTTCGATTCTATCAATGATCGTCCGCTGGCGCAGGAGCTGTCTCGTCTGCTGAGCAAACAGAATGAAGAGAATCTGCTGCCGAAAACCATTCTGTACTGCCTGAACCCACGCGATAACGAAGTGTTGGGCACCATGATCGGTAACTTCCAGGGTGAAGGTATGCCGGGCAAAATGCAGTTTGGTTCTGGCTGGTGGTTTAACGATCAGAAAGACGGCATGCAGCGGCAGATGACACAGCTGGCGCAGTTGGGCCTGCTGAGCCGTTTTGTCGGCATGTTGACCGACAGCCGTAGCTTCCTGTCTTACACTCGCCATGAGTATTTCCGTCGCATCCTGTGCCAGATGATCGGTCGCTGGGTAGAAGACGGTGAAGCACCGGCAGACATCAACTTGCTGGGCGACATGGTGAAAAACATTTGTTTCGATAACGCTAAAAACTATTTTGCCATCGAATTATAAGACCGTGGGCGCGTGCAGGTGCGCGCGCCTTGACATTGTATCGTGGGCAAGGTGATAGGGCGGTAACAACCTGACCCCGATCGCACTTCCTGTCCTGAGGTAGCTTCTTAATGCAAACATTGAATCGTCGTGACTTCCCTGGTCGTCAACATCCTGATCGTATTATCCAATTCGGTGAGGGTAACTTTTTGCGTGCGTTCGTTGACTGGCAGTTAGATTTGCTGAACGAACATACCGATCTGGATGCGGGGGTGGTGATTGTTCGGCCGATTGATACCGATTTTCCGCCCTCATTAGACACTCAGGATGGGCTGTATACTACGATTATTCGCGGTTTGAATGAGCAGGGCGAAGCGGTGCGTGAGCCGCGTCTGATCCGTTCTGTTAACCGTGAAATCAACATTTATCGCCAGTTTGACGAGTATTTGGCGCTGGCTCATGACGCTAATATTCGTTTTGTATTTTCCAACACCACCGAGGCGGGCATTAGCTATCACGCCGAAGATCGTTTGACCGATACGCCGCCTGTAAGCTATCCGGCAAAATTGACACGCCTGCTGTTCGAACGTTTCAACCACTTCAACGGCGCCGCCGACAAGGGTTGGGTGCTGTTGCCGTGTGAGCTTATCGATTATAACGGCGTTGCACTGAAAGAATTGGTGCTGCGCTATGCTGCGCAGTGGGAACTGCCGCAGTCCTTTGTGACGTGGATCAACGAGCACAACACCTTCTGTTCCACGCTGGTTGACCGCATTGTGACGGGGTATCCGCGCGCCGAAGTGGAAGCTCTGCAACAGGAAATGGGTTATCAGGATACCTTCTGGGATACCGCTGAATACTTTTACCTGTTTGTGATTCAGGGGCCGCAATGGTTGGCACAAGAGTTGCGCCTTGACAAGCTGGACCTGAATATCCGCATCGTTGACGATATCAAGCCGTACAAAGAGCGCAAAGTGGCTATTCTGAACGGTGCGCACACCGCGCTGGTGCCGGTCGCCTTCCTGGCTGGGCTGGATACTGTAGGCGAATCAATGAATGACGCGCAAATCAGCAGCTTTGTAGAAAAAACCATTGCCGAAGAGATCGTACCGGTACTGGATTTGCCCCGCGATGAGCTGACCTCATTTGCCCAGGCGGTGCTGAGCCGTTTCCGTAACCCGTTCATTCAGCACCAGTTGTTATCCATCGCCTTAAATGGCATGACAAAATTCCGCACCCGTATTCTGCCGCAATTGCTGGCCTACCGTGAGCAGAAAGGAGAATTACCTGCTCGCCTGACCTTTGCATTGGCTGCACTGATCGCTTTCTATCGCGGCGATCGTAACGGAGAGTCCTATCCGCTGCAAGATGATGCGCACTGGCTGGAACGCTATAGCACCCTGTGGCACGGCGTCAACGATCGTACCACCTCGTTGCAGGCGCTGGTTACCACCGTGCTTAGCGATGCGGATCACTGGGAACAGGATCTGACGAAGGTGCCGGGATTGGTAGAACAGGTTACGCAGCAATTGCAAGCGATCGTTGATCGCGGCATGAGAGCGGCAGTAGAAGGGTATTGTTAATGGCCGAAGATTTATCGATGCAAAGCATCATCAAAATCCACTCGTTGGACAATGTGGCCGTTGCTTTGCGTGATGTTGCGCAAGGTGAAACGGTATCGGCAGGTGGCGTCACGGTGACGCTGCCGCAGCCGGTGGCGCGCGGACACAAATTTGCACTCTATGACATTGCGCCGGGCGAGATGATCGTGAAGTACGGCTTGCCGATTGGTCATGCGCTAGTTGCCATCGCGCCGGGACAGCATATTCATTCTCAGAATGCCAAGACTAACTTGAGCGATCTGGATGAGTATCAGTACCAGCCGGAATTCATGACGCTGCCAGCACAAATGGCAGACCGAGACGTTCAGATCTATCGTCGTAAAAACGGTGATGTTGGGGTTCGTAATGAACTGTGGATTCTGCCGACCGTGGGCTGTGTCAACGGTATTGCTCGCCAGATTCAGACCCGGTTCCTGAAAGAGACCAACAATGCTGAGGGGATTGACGGGGTTTATCTGTTTACTCACCCGTTTGGTTGCTCACAGTTAGGACAAGACCACGAAAACACCCGTACCATGTTGCAAAATATGGTGCGTCACCCCAATGCAGGCGCAGTGCTGGTGATAGGTCTTGGCTGTGAAAACAACCAGGTAGACGCATTCCGCACCACGTTAGGCGAATATGACGCAGAGCGTGTTACCTTCATGATCTGTCAACAACAAGATGATGAAGTGGAAGCAGGGCTGGAGCGCATGCATGCATTATATGAAGCGATGCGTGATGACAAACGTGTTCCGGGTAAACTGAGTGAGCTCAAGTTTGGTTTGGAGTGCGGCGGTTCTGATGGTCTGTCAGGCATTACTGCTAACCCGCTGCTGGGACGTTTCTCTGATTACATGATCGCTAACGGCGGTACTACCGTATTGACGGAAGTGCCGGAAATGTTTGGTGCAGAGCGTATTCTGATGAGCCGTTGCCGCGATGAAGCGACGTTTGAAAAAACGGTCCACATGGTCAATGACTTCAAGCAGTATTTTATTGAGCATAATCAGCCGATTTACGAGAATCCATCGCCGGGCAACAAAGCCGGTGGCATCACGACGTTGGAAGAGAAATCTCTTGGCTGTACCCAGAAAGCAGGGCAAAGCAAAGTGGTGGATGTGCTTAAGTATGGCGAGCGTCTGCATACGCCGGGGTTGAACCTGCTCAGCGCACCGGGTAACGATGCTGTGGCTACCAGTGCTCTGGCAGGGGCTGGCTGTCATATGGTATTGTTTAGCACCGGTCGTGGAACGCCTTATGGCGGCTTTGTACCTACGGTGAAGCTGGCAACTAACACCGAGCTGGCGCAGAAGAAACCGCACTGGATCGACTTTGATGCTGGCCGCCTGATCCATGGGATAGAGATGGACGATTTGCTGACACAGTTTGTGGATCTGATCGTACAAATCGCTAATGGTAAGCTGGCGAAAAACGAGATCAATGATTTCCGCGAACTGGCGATATTTAAAAGTGGCGTAACGTTGTAAAACTTCCTGCTTTTAATTAAAATGAAACGGCGTTCCATTTATTGGCGCCGTTTCATTTGTTTTCACCACTCCTTTTCCCAAGGCACAGATCATGACGAGCTATTGGTTTGCTCAGGCAGTGGGGGCGATTGCCTTCCTGGTGGGGATTACCGTATTTTTTCACCGTGACGATCGCAAATTTAAACTACAACTTTCCCTCTACAGCGCCATCATCGGTATTCATTTTTTTTTGATGGGGGCGAATGCCGCTGGTGCCAGCGCATTGCTGAATGCCGGGCGCACGGTCATTGCCACTCGCACACACAATCTTGCTGTGATGTTTGCTTTTATTATCCTGACGTTGGTGCTCGGGCTTTCCGGTCTCAAGCATGCAGTTGAATTGCTGCCGATTATTGGCACGCTGGTCAGTACCTGGGCGTTGTTTCGCACCAATGGCCTGACAACGCGCTGTATCATCTGGTGTGCGACGTTGTGCTGGGTGATACATAACATATGGCTTGGTTCGATTGGCGGTTCGCTGATTGAAGGTACGTTTCTTGTGCTGAATGGCTACAACATCATTCGCTTTTGGCGCATGCAGAAGCGTGGGCTGGATCCTTTCCGAGCCGAAACGCAATCGAGATAATATTGGTATTTACGCGTTTCCCTCATTTCAGCTTGAAAGTGAGGGAAACGCGTTTGTCTTATAACAGATTCAGCCGCTCTTTTTCCGCCAGCTTGGCATCTTCCGACTGACATACCGCAGCCGTGAACAGAACATCCGTGGAAGAGTTAACCGCGGTTTCCACCGAATCTTGTATTACGCCGATAATAAAGCCGACGGCGACCACCTGCATGGCAACGTCGTTGGCGATGCCGAACATGCTGCACGCCAGCGGGATCAACAACAGCGATCCACCGGCAACGCCGGAGGCTCCGCAGGCACAAATGGCCGCCACCACGCTGAGCAGCAGGGCGGTAGGCATATCGACATGAATACCCAGTGTATGTGCTGCTGCTAGCGTAAGCACGGTGATGGTAACCGCGGCACCTGCCATATTGATGGTGGCACCTAGCGGGATGGCGACAGAATAGGTGTCTTCATCCAGATTCAGCTTACGACACAGCTCCATATTCACTGGGATGTTGGCCGCTGAACTGCGCGTGAAAAACGCGGTAATGCCGCTTTCACGCAGGCAAGTCAGCACTAGCGGGTAAGGATTACGGCGAATCTTCCAGAACACGATCAGTGGGTTAACGACAAGCACTACGATCAGCATGCCACCGACCAAAACAGCCAACAGGTGAGCATAGCCCCATAGTGCATCAAAACCGCTTTCGGCCAGCGTCGACGCAACCAAACCAAAAATTCCCAACGGCGCAAAACGGATCACTGCACGTACCAAAAGGGAAACTGCGTGTGCAGCATCATTGATAAAGGTTTTCGTGCTGGGTGATGCATGACGAAAAGCGATACCAAAACCCACGGCCCACACCAGAATGCCGATGTAATTGGCGTTAATCAGTGCATGAATCGGGTTGGCTACCACGCTCATCAGTAAACCTTTAAGCACCGCAACAATACCGGTTGGCGGCACAACATCGGTTGCTTGTGCATTTAAGGTGAGCGTCGTGGGGAACATGAAACAGAGCACAACAGCCACCAGTGCGGCAGAAAAGGTGCCGATGGCATACAGTACCAGTATTGGACGGATGTTAGTTTTTTGTCCCTGTTGATGATTGGTAATCGATGCCATCACCAGTAGCAACACCAATACGGGGGCGACTGCTTTTAGCCCTCCAACAAACAGCGTGCCGAGCAAACCGACTGCAAGGGCACTTGCCGGAGAAATCAAGGCAAGCAGAATGCCTAAAACCAGCCCGATAACAATTTGTTGTACCAGACTGCCTTGCAGTAAATAACGCAAAAAAGCAGATTGAGTATTTTTCATAAAATTGACGGTATTCCCGTTCCGTAACATAACAATGGTTGTGTGATGGCGCGTTACAGGATGAAAACCTCTGAATAATGCAATGGGGGTTTTTTTCATAACCTGTAACAAAGTGTTTGCGCAGAGCAGTATAGGGAAAAGAGGCATTAAAAAAAGCAATGGCACATGATTTTGTGCGGCGGGTCGTCCATAAATCGCCTCCTTTTACAGAGGCGATAAGTATCCTAGCGAGCGTTGCGTTGGTTCACCCACAGATTAATCAGCATAGTGATGACCAAAATACTGGCTACAACGCCTAAAGAGATGGCGATAGGGATATGGAATAGATCGATCAACATCATTTTCGTACCGATAAACACAAGGATGACTGCCAGACCATACTTGAGCAGCGAGAACTTTTCTGCCACGCCAGCCAGCAGAAAATACATGGCACGCAGGCCCAGAATGGCGAACAGGTTAGAGGTCAGCACAATGAACGGGTCGGTAGTAACCGCAAAAATGGCCGGGATGCTGTCGACGGCAAAGATAACATCGCTGATCTCAACCAGAATTAAGACTAAAAACAGCGGGGTGGCATACAAAATGCCGTTACGCCGCAAGAAGAAGCGTTCGTTTTCGATGGTGTCTGTCATGCGCAGGTGCCCGCGTAGCCAGCGTACTAACGGTTTATCACCGAGATCGCCACCATCGTCTTTGGCAAACGCCATTTTCAAGCCGGTGAAGAGCAGGAATGCGCCGAATACGTAGAGTAGCCATTGGAATTGGGTGACCAGCCAGCTTCCACCAAACACCATAAGCGTTCTTAGGATGATTGCGCCCAGAACGCCGTAAACCAGCACGCGTCGCTGATATTGTGCGGGAACAGCGAAATAGCTGAAAAGCATCAACCAGACGAAGACATTATCGACAGCGAGCGCTTTTTCGATCAGGTATCCGGTAAGGAAAGCGAGTGCTTGCGTGTTGGCGACTTCCACACCGAGCGTGCCTTTCAGATACCACCAGAAGCCCGCGTTGAAGGCGAGCGACAGCGTAACCCAGATAAGCGACCAAACAGCAGCTTGGCGAAATGTCATGGTGGTGCCACCCTTACGCCCTTGATAGAGCAGGTCTACCGCCAACATGATGATAACGATAACAGCGAAAGTGCCCCATAACCACGGCGTGCCAATGGAGTTCATAACAGGTTCCTTGCAACAAAAAAAGAATACCGTCAGGCCTTATTTTTATCTGGTTCAGGGTTTGACCAGGTAAAAAAAAACGACATGTATCGGAAGACACAGGTCGTTTGGTCACTCGCGTTGCAAATGAACCTCGCCTTCCGGCAAGGTCTCACTTACAACACTAATGCGGAATTCTCATTAGCATTGCCCGGTAACCGGAAGCGTACACCGACATACTTTTCAGTAGCTCAGGCACAAGACTTCGTAATGACGATTAACCGGCGGAAAAGTTACTCCCCTTTGCATCAGCAAAGATAGGTGAAAAGTCGATCCAGGTCAAATTCTGTGTGCACTTTTCCCCGCCTCGTTACCGTTCCTCAGAAAGCGAGGTGCCGTCGGTCTGGCTGTCTGCAGGGAATACGACGCCGGTAAGGCGTCGTATTTCCGTCTGTAACCGTGCTACCGTGAGTGAGCGTGCCAGAAAGGCGTGATTGACATCGCCCAGGGCGACGAGCGATGCAAAGGTTTCCACTTCATACAACATACTGTTGATGTGCTGTGGTTGTGACAGGTCGATACGTTGGCCGTTGCGCGGTATCACGCTCACCTGTTGGCACTCCGACAGTTTATCAATGATCAGGGAGCCTTCCTCTCCCTGAATTTCACTGGGGATGACACTTTGGCTTACCTTGGAATGCGCGATAATCACGTCAAAATCCCCGTAATCCAGCACTACGCTGCCATGCCCATCCACACCACTTTCCAGTAAGGTCGCATTGGCCTGAACGCGATGGGGCTCTCCCCACAGGCTGACGGCGAAAGCCAGGCAATAGTAGCCAATATCCATGATGGAGCCGTTAGAAAATGCCGGATTAAAGGTGTTCGGATTTTCTCCCGCCAAATAAGGCTGGTAACGCGATGAATATTGACAGTAATTCAGAAACACTTTACGCAAACGACCAATACGAGCGAGTCCCTGCGTCACTACGGCGAAATTAGGCAAACTGGCGGTTTTGAACGCCTCAAACAATACTACCTGATTGGCTTGTGCACAGGCGATCATGCGTTGAGCCTGCGCGTGGTTAGATGCTAAAGGCTTTTCACAGACGACATGCTTGCCATGCTGGAGAAACAAGATGGATTGTTCAGCATGCAGGCTGTTTGGGCTCGCGATGTAAACGGCATCGACAAGATCAGATTGGGCAAGCTCTTCCAGAGACGTGAAGCAGTGTTCAACAAGATAATCCGTTTGAAATTGCTGCGCCTTTTCCTGCGAACGGGAATAGATGGCAATCAATTTCATCTTACCGGTTTCATGTGCAGCATCAACAAACTGGCGCGTGATCTGACTGGTTCCTACAATAGCGAAACGAATCATGACGAGTCGATGTTCCTGGCGAGAGCGTAAGAAAAACAGATTAACATGATGTGAGCGCAAGGCAATCATCGTGTCATGGTTCTGCGCATCGGTATGGAAAACCACGGCAACGGAATGTCACCCGGCAGGATTTACACTAAGTGAAGAAAAGCATTTACTGCTACCTGACTTTAAGGGGTAAACTGCGCAACCTTTATGACGCGGGAGAGGCCGATGAGCCAACTGGAACTGGAAACACACACGCTGACGTTGGTGCGTTATCCGAAAACGTCTGAGAATTCCACTTTGCAAGCCTGGGAAGCGGCAGATGCGTTTTTGCTTAACGAAATTGCAGCCATGGAGCTTGCGCCTGGGCCCGTTGTGATTTTCAACGACGCGTTCGGTGCTCTGGCTTGTGGTTTACAGGCGTATCGGCCACTTTGTGTCAGTGACAGCTACCTGAGCCAATTAGCAACGCGACATAACATGGTGCTCAATGGCTATGTGCCCGAGTCCATCACGTTGCAAGACAGCTTGATGGCATTACCCGATGCGCCATCGTTGGTTGTTATCAAAGTGCCAAAAACGCTGGCGATGTTGGAGCATCAACTTCGCATGTTACGCGCAGTTGTCGCACCTCATACACGGATCATCGCCGGCGCGAAGGCGCGTGATATTCATACCTCTACGTTGCAACTGTTTGAAAAGATCATCGGTCCTACACGCACCTCGTTGGCGTGGAAAAAGGCGCGACTGATTCACTGCGAAGTAGAGCAAATCAATGTAGGTGAGTATTCACCAACCGTTGAGTGGGAACTGGAAGGATATGGCTACCGTATCCATAACCACGCCAATGTGTTTTCGCGCGGTAGTCTGGATATTGGAACACGCTTCTTTATGCAGCATCTTCCGCATGATGTGGATGGCAAGATAGTCGATTTGGGCTGTGGCAATGGGATTGTAGGGCTGTTGGCGTTGGAGCAAAACCCGTTAGCGCTGGTGAGCTTTATCGATGAATCCTACATGGCACTGGCTTCCAGTCGTTTGAATGTGGAAATCAATCGTCCGCAAGACCTGACTCGCACCAGTTTTGTCGTGAATAATGCGCTGGCCGGCATTGCTCCTGATTCGTTGCAAGCTGTGCTATGCAACCCACCGTTTCACCAGCAGCAAGCGATCACCGATCACTTGGCATGGAATATGTTCAGCGATGCGCGCCGTTGCCTGGCTCACGGTGGCGAGTTGCGCATCGTCGGTAACCGCCATCTCAACTACTACCCGAAGCTGAAACATCTGTTTGGAAACTGCGAACAAATGGCGGGCAACAACAAGTTTGTGGTGTTGCGTGCGGTCAAGTTGGCATCGTCTCGCTGAATGGGCCTGAGTAAAGGATTATAGCGTTAGTGCCAACCGGGTGGCCTGATCGATAGCCCGCCGAGCATCCAGTTCGGCGGCAATATCTGCGCCACCAATCAGATGCACGGTGCACCCGCTAGCCAGCAACGGTGCATAGAGTTCTCGTTGCGAATCTTGTCCCGCACAGACGATGATTGTATCGGCAGTAATGCATGTTTCCTGACCCTCATGGATAATATGCAGCCCCGCATCATCAATACGCTGATACTGTACACCGTTCATAAAAATCACGCCGTGGCGTAGTAGTTGCGCCCGATGTATCCATCCGGTGGTTTTTCCCAGATGTTCGCCCAGCTTTCCAGCCTTGCGTTGCAATAGCACTATCTCATGCTGATGCGCTGTGCCGTTGGAGGCCCCTATGGGGGAAGGCAACACGCCGCCACGTTGATCAAACGTCTGATCGATACCCCACTCAGTATAGAAATCTGCTTGTGGCGGCGCGCTTAGGTAATGAGCAACATCAACACCAATGCCGCCAGCACCGATAATGGCTACCCGCTTGCCAACGGGGACCTTATCACGTAGCACCTGTAAGTAGCTGACGACACTTGGGTGGTCAATGCCAGGAATGTCTGGTGTGCGTGGCGTTATGCCACATGCCAGGATGACGCTATCGAAGGTTTTAAGATCTTCTATGGTGGCTTTCGTGTTAAGGCGTAACAAAACGTGAGTGAGTACCAACATACGGCGGTAATAACGCAGCGTCTCCGTGAACTCCTGTTTGCCGGGGATCTGCCGTGCCAGATTGAATTGGCCACCAATGTTACTGTCTGCTTCGAACAGCGTAACCTTGTGACCACGCTGAGCTGCGTTAATGGCAAACGCAAGTCCAGCCGGGCCTGCACCGACGACGGCAATCCGTTGTGGTTTGCGTGTGGATATTACGGGGAGTGTGGTTTCATGGCATGCTCGGGGATTGACCAAGCATGATGTCAGTTCGCCGACAAAAATGCGATCGAGACAGGCTTGATTGCAGCCGATGCAGGTATTTATCTCATCACTGCGGCCTGAAGCTGCTTTTTTAAGGAAGTGAGCATCTGCCAGAAAGGGGCGCGCCATGGAAACCATATCGGCGCAACCCTGCGCCAGCATTTGTTCTGCCTGCGCCGGATCGTTAATGCGATTGGTGGTGATGAGCGGTATGTTGACTTTCCCCATCAATCGTTGGGTTACCCAGCCGAAGGCACCTCGTGGCACCACTGTTGCGATAGTGGGGATGCGCGCTTCATGCCAACCAATGCCGGTATTGAGCAGTGTGACGCCTGCGGTTTCCATCTCTCGGGCCAACGTTTCTATCTCTTGCCATGAGGAGCCTGCTTCTACCAGATCGAGCATGGACAGACGATAGATGATGATAAAGTTTGACCCAACGGCACGGCGTACTGCACGCACAATCTCCAGCGCAAAACGACGGCGGTTTTGTTCGTTACCGCCCCAGTCGTCCTGCCTCTGGTTGGTACGTTCTACTAGAAATTGATTAATTAGATACCCTTCTGAACCCATGATTTCTACACCGTCATAGCCAGCCAACTGGGCTAGTGTTGCGCAGCGGGCAAAATCAGCGATGGCGTGTAAAATCTCCTCATGGGTCATGGCATGGGGAATAAAAGGGTTGATCGGTGCTTGAAGGGCGGATGGGGCGACAGGGTCGGGTTGATAGCTGTAGCGCCCGGCATGCAGAATTTGCAGCGCAATCTTTCCACCGGCCTGATGAACGGCGTCGGTGATTGGGATATGGTGAGGTAGCTGTACTTCATGTTCAAGCGTTGCACCGTCAGCGACCACGGCTCCTTTGGCGTTGGGTGCAATACCACCAGTAACAATCAGCGCCACGCCGCCTTGTACACGTTCGCGGTAAAATGCTGCCAGCCGTGCGGTGCCTTGTGGATGTTCTTCCAAGCCGGTGTGCATAGAGCCCATGATGACGCGATTTTTTAACGTGGTGAAGCCTAAATCGAGTGGCGAAAAAAGGGTCGGGTAAGCGTGCATGGTGCTCTCCACAAAAACCGCGCAAGAAACTGGTCTGATGAGTTAACTGTAGCGAGTGTTAAGTATTATGTGAAATAAATGTTTTTTTAATGTGACTGATGTCATTCCCTGTGGTAACCGTGACGTAAGGGGGGCAGCCAGAGGGTTTGTTGTCCGCGCTGACAATCATTATAATTTGCGGAATAAGGGTGCTAAGGAATCGTTATGTGGGTGGATGAATGGGAACCGGCGCTGGAAAGCGCGCTTACCGATTTGGAACGCTGTGTAAAGTTGCAACAGCAAAGCTGGCGTCAGGATCGTCAAACCTGGCAGCAACAGCTCACGCAGGCCCAACAACGGGAAGCGGAGCTGTGCGCGCAGATTGAAAGGCTGGTCATTCAACTAAACTCAATGGATGCGTCGCCGGAACGTAATCCCCTGGTGCAGCGCATTAAAATGATTGGTGCCTATATCGATGCTTTGGCGAAGGATGCCTCCGCCTTTAGTCGCTCACTTCCATGATCTCTCTATTCGTCCTATTTTTTTCACTGGTGCTGATGCTCGGTGAGTAAACGGCAGCATGCTGCCGTTTGCTTGACGCAGTGTGATTTACAGTAGCGTCAGGGTTACGTCGATATTGCCGCGAGTGGCATTGGAGTAAGGGCACACGACATGGGCCTTTTCCACTAACGTTTGCGCTGTTTCGCGGGCCAAACCCGGCAGATCAATTTTTAATTCTACTTCAATGGCAAATCCGGTAGGGGCGGCACCGATACCGACGCTACCCTCGATGGAGGTAGCCGCTGGCAGTGCGACCTTTTCTTTGCTAGCCACAAATTTCAGTGCCCCGAGGAAACAGGCTGAGTAACCCGCGGCAAAAAGCTGCTCTGGGTTAGTCCCTTCCCCCCCAGCACCACCCAATTCGCGCGGCGTAGCCAATTTGACACTTAACTGCCGATCGGAGGATTCGGCGCGGCCATCACGTCCGCCAGTAGCTTTTGCGTGAGCGACATACAGTACTTTTTCAATAGACATGGTGTGACTCCTACAGATTGTTTTATATCGCGATATTAAATAGCACGCTATTTAAATGGTTGAAACAAAACGTCAGCATAAGCGGCCATCAGAGATTCTCGATCAGTCTGGCACGCAGGTATTCTAATTGCTGCTTCATCGCTTTCAGGGTGGGTTCATCACACTGTGTGGCGCACCGCATGCTTTCCGGTATGGCTCGTGCTTTTTGTTGTAATACTGCACCTTCTTCAGTCAACCGAATCAGCACCTGACGTTCATCTTCTGCACTGCGCGTTCTGCTAACCAAACCTGATTGCTGCAATCGCTTGAGCAACGGCGTTAATGTGGCGGAATCCAGATAAAGCCGTTCACCCAACTCCGATACCGTAAGTCCATCGCGTTCCCATAGCACCAGCATGACCAGATACTGGGGATAGGTGAGCGACAGTGCTGCCAACTGCTTTCTATACACTTTATTCATTGCCAGATTGGCCGAATAGAGTGCGAAACAGAGTTGTCCGTCAAGCTGATAGGCTTGCGCTGGCAATGGTGTTGGTATTGGATTCGTTTTCTTGTTCATGAAGTACAATCTAGATAGATAAATATTAAATAGCAAGCGATTTAAGCGTGAGATAATAATTTTTTTATAATTGATTGATTTTAGTAATTTTATATTTAAATTGTTATCTAGACTACAAAGGTCTTAACGTTTTCTTTGCGGGGTTTACATACTCTCTCCGTATTCTCCACATTTGATGCAATTGTGGAGACGGAACTTGCAGAGATTTACCCTTACGCTAATTAACTCGAAGTTGCACTGTCTATACTCAACACCGTCAAGACGACAATCGTCGTTAACGAGTAATCTGAAAAGAGAGAGATAGCACTATGCGTAAACTGACAGCGATTCTGGTAGCATCTTCATTGGCGTTTGGCGCGGCAGGTATTGCGCATGCGTATGATGCTCCCAAAGGCCATGGTCATGAAGCCCGTATGATGAAAGGTGAACGCGGTGGCCCTCGTACTGGTATGCATGAAGAGTGGATGCTTAAAGATCTCAACCTGACGGAAGCGCAGAAAAAACAGGTCGGAGATATCATCCGTGATGCGCGCGATAATATGCGTAAAGTGATGCAGGATGAGCACCGCGCAATGCGTGATGTCATTGCTGCGGATACTTTCGATATGGCAAAAGCTCAGGCGCAGGTAAACAAGCAGGATGAGATTCATAAAGCGCGGATGATAAGCCGCCTCGAGACGCAGAATAAAATTTATAACGTTCTGACGCCGGAACAGAAAAAGCAGTTTAACGAGAATTTTGAGAACCGCATAAATAACAGGATGCCGGAGCCTGCAGAGAAGGCAACGGCTAAGTAATCCCGTATTTTTCCTCTGAAAACCGCCTTGCTCATCGCCCATCAGTATATTTAGTGGCTTGAGGGGGCGGTTTTTTGCGTTGGAGCATATCGGCAGGCCCTCAGCGGGCTAACAGCGTCAGCCAGTCGTTACAGCTCAATTTGCGGTAGAAAGGCTGTATATGTGCGTTAATGAGATATAAAATTGCTTGTTCGTTCAGTAACTCTGCTTTAGCTGGATAATCTTCCCAGCTATTGTCATAAAGTTCGTAATAAAATTTATTGAGATAGCTTACTGTTTTTGAAAAAAAACGCGGGCTAAAGTCTAAAAAGTATCGAGAAAACAGCGATAAATTTTCTTCTATATCCTCGGTGTTTTGGCTGTTTAACAAAAACCACATTTGTATCTTTAACCATGTTAAAGCACTGGCCTCAATGCTAGGCTTTTTTATCTTGCTCTCATACAAATAGCGATTGAGGTAGTTGTTAATCTCGTCATAATCAAGATTCACATCCAGGCAAAATGAGGCGAGGATAAGCAGCGTTTCAGAATCATTGCCAAACAGCACTTCTTTTTCTGCCCACCCAATCAGCGCTCTGCAGTGCTTGTCCCGGTGTAGGGGTTCTAGCCGAGGTTCAAACTCATATAAGCACAATAAATCATACAATGTGTAGTGGTACGTTAATGCATCCATGCCTTAATCCTTTTTAAACACTTCAATGTATCATCAGAGCGATGAGCGCACTTAATGCGGGAATCGCCTGAACATAGAGGATTTTACTGCTCACGGTTAGAGCGCCATATATCCCTGCAACCAGAACGCAGGAAAGGAAAAAGAGTTTAAACTGAAAGCCTGCTTCTCCAAGCCATAATCCCCAGAGCAACCCCGCAGCTAAAAAGCCATTATATAATCCCTGATTCGCTGCCATCGTGGTGGTATCACGCGCAAAATCAATGCTTAGGTTAAAAGCTTTACGACCAACACGGGTGTTCCACAAGAACATTTCAAGGATGAGAATGTAAATATGTATTGCTGCAACAAGGGCAATCAGGATGTTTGCCAGCACGGTTAAGCCTTATGGAAACGGTGATATTTGGTAGTAAAATTAAAGTATAGGTGAAGTGGATATGAAATGAATGAGCATTGTTAAAGTGACTGTATTCACTCCGTTTCCGCGCTTCATTACTACGTTCCTCTTTGAGGGGGGCCCTCATAGCGATGATATTTGTACCACCTGATTGCTAACAACATCCATTTGGTTATAATTAAAAGACCAAATGGAGGTCGTTGCTATGAAAACATTTGAATTAAGCGCCACCACTCAACGTCCGGAAAATCTCTGGAGCGTTGCTGGCTTCGATAGCGCTGATGGTGTGGCGCTTGTGGGTCAGATTGATAAAGGCTTAGAAGGCGATGTCGCCAATCGCGTTGCAAAATGGGCGCACATCAGCCAGACCGATTTTCGTAAGATGACGGGGATCCCCAGTACGACATTCAATCGAGGTCTGAAAGCTCGCTTCACTGCAGACCAAAGTGAACGTATTGTACGGATTATCCGCATTATCAATCGCGCAGTGGAATTGTTTGAAGGCGACAGGCTTGCTGCACAGAAATGGCTTAACCAGCCTAATCGGGCATTAGAATGGAAAGTGCCAGCTGAGCTGATTGCGTCGGAAACGGGGGCGTATGAGGTAATGAATCTGATAACCCGCATCGAGCACGGGGTTTATTCTTGATTCTCTACCGTCTGACCAAAACAAAATACCTTGCCGAAGCCTGGACGGGGTATGGTGCAAAACTTGCCGGAGGCCGCTGGAACAGCTCAGGTACAGCCATGTGCTATGTGTCAGAAACCGCTTCGCTGACGATACTCGAAACGCTGGTGCACATTGACTCCGTACAGCTTATCGATACCTATACGTTACTCAGCATTGATGTTCCTGAGGATTTACTGCTTCAGGCAAAAATGTCTGCGTTGCCAGAATATTGGAACGCCGAAAAAGCACCAGCGGAATTAGCCCTTTATGGTGATGCATGGATTCGGTCAGGGCAATCTGTCGGATTACGGGTTCCCAGTGCACTCAGCCCTGTAGAATTCAACTATTTGCTGAACCCAGAGCATCCCGATTTTCCGGCGATTGTGAACAGGGCAGTGAGTATACCGTTTAAATTTGACACCAGGCTAAAGCTGTAACTTGAGCGGTATTTCCCTTTATGACGTCAGCATTGCCTGGTGAGGCAGTAATGCAGGCAGTATCATGACGTGAATGAAGTATGCCGAGTTTTAGCGATCGCTCTGTCGATCACTTGGCACACTTTGGTGCATGGTGAGCCATAAGCTCAATCACCCAGTCGATAAATACCCTAAGTTTGGCACTTAAATACCTGTTTGGCGGGAAAGCCAAGTACAGGGGCATAGGGGGAAATTGCCACTGTTTGAACAGTGGGTGCAATTCACCACGGGCCTCATACTCCTTTGCCATATATGTAGGTAACAAAATAATGCCAAGTCCTGCCAAACCTGCAGCAAAGTAAGCATTGCCATCATCAACGGCAAGCCTATAGTGACTTTTTATCCTGATAGTGTCGCCATTATGGCTTGCTTCTAACGCGGGAACCTTTCCTGTTTGTGAATTCAGATAACCAACGATGAAATGGTCCGATTTCTCCAGTTGATTCGGATGGGTTGGAGTTCCCGAGCGTGCCAGGTAATTCGGCGCGGCATAGGCTTCGATTGTCAAATCCCCAACATGGCGGGCAATAAGTGATTGTTCCGAAATACTGCCTCCACGTATCACGCAATCTACATTATCTCTGATCATGTCTACCTTCCGATCGCTTGCGCCGAGATCAATCTGAATATCAGGATATTGTGAATAAAATTCAGGTAATGCTGGTACCAGAATCATACGGGCCAGCGGGCCGGGAACGTCAATCCGGAGTTTACCTCTGGGCATTGCGACTGCATGGGAAAGGCTGGTTTCCGCGTCATCCATATCGGCAAGTAAACGAACGGCATGCTCGTAATACACTGCGCCATCGGGGGTAACATTCACTTTTCTCGTGGTTCTGTTAAGTAATTTGACGCGCAATCGGGTTTCGAGTTGTTGGATTAACTGTGTGACAGTGGTCTTATTCATCTGTAGCGTTTCGGCTGCTTTGGTAAAGCTGCCCGACTCGACTACCCGAATAAAAGCCTGCATTGCGTCAAAGCGATCCATCTTATTTGCCTCATGCCTCTCTGATTGTTTGTATTTTACAAATAATGAAGATGGTTTTTTCGCGTTTATCTTGATGTCACTATGCCTCTAGACTTCTGTTACACACAAGTAGCCCATCTTGAAATGTTTTATGCAGAGGTCAGTTATGGCAATCCGCGATGTTGTTTATCCCGAAGGGCGGCAAGATCTTTATGAACGCAACCGGTATTCCCCTGCGGTGAGGTCCAATGGTTTTTTATTCGTATCAGGGCAGGTGGGAAGCCGAGAGGATGGTTCACCCGAACCTGATTTAAAAAAACAGGTTAGACAGGCCTTTGATAATTTGAATTCGGTGCTATCTGCGGCGGGTTGCACGTTTGGGGATGTTGTTGATGTCACCGTTTTTGTGGTCGATCCAGAATCTAACCTGGAAACCATCTGGAGCGTGGTACCGGAATTTTGGGGCGAAGCGCCTTATCCTGCCTTGACGGGGGTCGGGGTGTCTTGGCTGTCTGGTTTTCAATTTGAAATCAAGGTGATTGCCAAGCTACCGTAAACACACAGCGCTGCATTGAGTGATATTCCTACAGATTGCTAATGTGGTTAATCGGTAAAAACCCAGCGACACGTTATTGCCATCTTGACGTCGGATAACAAAAAAGCCACTTCGCAGGAAGTGGCTTAATTATATAATTTTAAATCTAAAATTTGGTGGCCCCTGTTGGGTTTGAACCAACGACCAAGCGATTATGAGTCGCCTGCTCTAACCACTGAGCTAAGGGGCCATGTGGGCGTGGATTATACGGTAACATGACGGGGCAGGTCTAGAGCAACGTTGCCCGTATGCTGGTTTTGTATGCATCCTAGCCCATTGTTATTGTTATAGATACAATAAAAAAGCCCTCATATTGAGAGCTTTTTCCTATTTCCATTTAGATGCTGTTAATCATCCAGGAAACTGCGCAGCACTTCGGAACGGCTTGGGTGACGCAGCTTACGCAGCGCCTTGGCTTCAATCTGACGAATACGTTCACGCGTCACGTCAAATTGTTTACCTACCTCTTCCAGCGTGTGGTCGGTGTTCATATCGATACCGAAACGCATACGCAGCACTTTTGCTTCACGCGCCGTCAGACCAGCCAGCACATCGTGGGTGGCAGAACGCAAACTTTCTGACGTTGCAGAATCCAGCGGCAGCTCCAGCGTAGTATCTTCAATGAAATCGCCCAGATGCGAATCTTCATCATCACCGATCGGTGTTTCCATGGAGATTGGTTCTTTGGCTATCTTCAGCACTTTACGGATCTTGTCTTCTGGCATCAACATACGCTCGGCCAGTTCTTCTGGCGTCGGCTCGCGACCCATTTCCTGCAACATTTGACGCGAAATACGGTTTAGTTTGTTAATCGTTTCGATCATATGAACAGGAATACGGATGGTACGCGCCTGATCGGCGATGGAGCGCGTGATCGCCTGACGGATCCACCATGTGGCATAAGTTGAGAACTTATAGCCACGACGGTATTCAAACTTGTCTACTGCTTTCATCAGACCGATGTTACCTTCCTGAATAAGATCCAGGAATTGCAGACCTCGGTTGGTATATTTCTTGGCAATTGAAATTACCAGGCGCAGGTTCGCTTCCACCATCTCTTTCTTGGCTCGGCGAGCTTTGGCTTCACCAATCGACATGCGACGGTTGATATCCTTCACCTGCTCGATAGTCAGGCCGGTCTCTTCTTCAATCTGGTGCAGTTTCTGCAAGCTGCGCTGAACATCTTCTTCAACTTCAACCAGTTTCTCGCTCCAGGGCTTGTTCATTGCCTTGGCTGCAGAAAACCAGGTGTTATTGGTTTCGTTGCCGGTGAACAGCGTGACGAAGTTTTTCTTCGGCATTTTGCACTGCTCAACGCACAGTTTCATGATCAAGCGTTCTTGTGTGCGCACGCGATCCATCATGGAACGCATGCTGTTGACCAGGAAGTCGAACTGTTTTGGCACCAGACGGAACTGCTTGAAAATGTCCGAAAGCTTCAGGATCCCTTCCGCAGCCTTGGCGTGGTTACGCCCGTGGGCTTTGATCGTTTGACGCGTTACTTCATACTGCTCACGCAGTTCGGTAAATTTCTGACGGGCCAGCTCAGGATCAATGCTGTTATCTTCGTCCGCATCGTCGTCGTCTTCGCTCTCGTCATCGTCGTCGTCGTCGTCATCCATCTCTTCGCTGGACAATTCCGACCCCACATGCGTTGCGGTAGGTGCGAGATCCTCTTCTGCATTAGGAT
Source organism: Serratia marcescens (assembly GCA_015548865.1). Lineage (GTDB taxonomy): Bacteria > Pseudomonadota > Gammaproteobacteria > Enterobacterales > Enterobacteriaceae > Symbiopectobacterium > Symbiopectobacterium marcescens_A. The sequence continues at coordinate 51,030 of JADMXW010000003.1, forward strand.
CCACAAACCCGGTGATCAGATCGGACAGACGGCTCTCTTCGGCCTCGACGCGATCGTATTGCTCCAACAGGTAAGTGATGGCTTCAGGATATTCAGCAACAGAACACTGAACCTGATTGATACCGTCTTCGATTCGTTTGGCGATGTCGATTTCACCCTCACGGGTGAGCAGCTCAACGGTGCCCATTTCACGCATATACATGCGCACCGGATCGGTAGTACGGCCAATTTCAGACTCAACGCTTGAGAGCACTTGAGCGGCGGCTTCGGCGGCATCTTCATCGGTGTCGGACGTCGTTTCTGCCAACAGCAGGTCATCCGCATCCGGTGCTTCTTCCATCACCTGGATGCCCATGTCATTAATCATCTGGATGATGTCTTCGATCTGATCGGAATCGATGATATCTTCCGGCAGATGGTCATTGACCTCAGCATAGGTCAGGTAGCCTTGCTCCTTACCACGGGTGACAAGTAGCTTCAGCTGTGACTGCGGGTTTTGCTCCATAAGACGGTATCCACACTTCAGAGTATTAGGTTGGTGTCGGTCGGCATAATTATACCGGTCATCTTTCACGTTGCAGGTGTGTTCTGCCTGCAACTCGAAAGCTATTGGGTATAGCCAACAATAACATTCGGGGTATTTCTTCTTCTCGCCGCAGCCCCTTCTAGCGGCTTTGGCAGGGCTTCACCCTGCTGGTTATCGGCAATTAAGCCTCTGTAATCAGTTCTTTTTTGTGAGCGCCTGGTTCAGCATGTGCACCTCATTACGTTCTTCTGCGGTCAACCCCCGCAAACGCGATTGTGCTATCAGTGACTCCAGCCGCTCCTCTAACATATGGTTATATAGGGTAGTCAAGGTATCGATAAACGTCTCTTCTACCTTGTCCTCAACGATCATGTGGTTCCAGGTTGCCATGGTTTCAAGCTGTGGGCCTGATTTATTCTCTCGGTAAAGCTCCAGAAGCTGCCCCGTGGTCAACCCAGGCTGCGCCTGGCACGTTTTTACCAACTCAATAAACAGCGGCACGCCTGCCATCTTCGATGACACCAGCCCATCAGGTGCCGTTACCAATGCCGCCAATTGCGGATTTTGTACCAGCAACCCTATTAGTATACGCATAGTTGTGCGTTTTAGTTGGGGCGGTTGGTAGGGCTGTGCCTGCTCTGCCGTTTTTGGCAGCAGTTTATCCAATTGGCGATCGTCAAGAATCCCCAGTTTGTTACCTAACTGTTGACGTAGATACAGCCGCAGGGTTTCTCCCGGCACCTGACCAATCAACGGCAATGCATCTCTTCCTAGCTTGGTACGCCCCTCTGGAGAACTCATGTCCACCTGCTGCTGCAGGGTATCAAACAAGAACGTGGAGAGCGGCAGCGCCTGCTCCATCCTTTGCTCAAACGCTTGCTTACCCTCTTTACGCACCAGAGTATCCGGATCCTCTCCATCAGGGAGAAACATAAAGCGCAACTGGCGGCCATCATTCAAATAAGGCAGTGCCGTTTCCAATGCACGCCAGGCTGCATCCCGACCTGCACGGTCACCGTCATAGCAGCAAATTACTTGATCGGTAACGCGGAACATCATCTGAATATGGTCTGCCGTTGTTGAGGTGCCCAATGACGCCACGGCATAATCAATGCCAAATTGTGCCAGTGCTACCACGTCCATATAACCTTCAACCACAAGAAGACGTTTTAGTTCCGTGTGATTTTGTTGCGCTTCGTAAAGACCGTACAACTGGCGGCCCTTATGGAAGATCTCGGTTTCTGGCGAGTTCAGGTATTTGGGCAGACCATCTCCCAATACACGTCCGCCAAAGGCGATGACGCGACCGCGTTTATCGCGGATAGGGAACATGACGCGCTCACGAAAGCGGTCATAGGTACGTCCTTGCTCATTTTTAACCAGCATTCCCGCATCGCTCAGGGTTTCACGGTCTTCATCGTGGCGGCCAAAGCGTTTTAATACGTTGTCCCACCCTGCTGGCGCAAAGCCGATGGCGAAATGGCGAATAACCTCCGCACTCAAGCCTCGCTGTGCCAGATAATGCTGGGCGGGTGCTGCTGCTGGCTCATTTAACGCCTGCTGATAAAACTCGCTCAGTTGCCCCATTAGTTCATACAGGCTCTGACGTTGGTGACGTTCAAGCGCTGTGGTGCCAGTACCGGATTCATAAGGCACTTCCAGGCTGTGCATGGATGCCAATTCCTCAATACTTTCAACAAACTCCAGACGATCGTAGTTCATTAAAAAATCGATGGCATTGCCGTGCGCGCCGCAACCAAAACAATGGTAGAACTGCTTATCACCGTTCACGGTGAAAGAGGGGGTTTTCTCATGATGAAACGGACAGCACGCGTGAAAGTTCTTGCCCTGCTTCTTGAGCTTCACTCGCGCGTCAATAAGATCGACAATGTCGGTGCGCGCAAGCAGGTCATTTATAAAGACGCGTGGAATTCGTCCAGCCATAAGCCCCTGTTTTTAATACAAATAAACGATAGCTTATAAACGACAACAAGCCGCGCTTCCTTTCGGAAAGCACGGCCTTCGTATGCAACTGCTAAGTCTGCGGATTAATCACGCGGTAGAGGCTATGCCTCTAGAAATTAATACAGACGAGTGCGGCGTGCGTTTTCTCGAGCCAGTTTCTTCGCGTGACGTTTCACTGCAGAAGCTTTAGCGCGTTTACGTTCAGTAGTCGGTTTTTCATAGAATTCACGACGACGAACTTCAGCCAGAACACCCGCTTTTTCACAGGAACGTTTGAAGCGACGCAGAGCTACGTCGAACGGCTCGTTTTCACGTACTTTAATTACCGGCATGTGCCTCTCACCTTAATAATTCGGTATGTGCTGGCCTTGTGCCAGCCTTTTCAAAATGGTGCGGAATTCTACTGCAAACGTGATGCGCTTGTAAAGCATTGCGGCGATCATAAAACATCCAACGCGCACGCAGAGCAGAAAACCCAAACCGATAATGGTAGACTATCTGTTGTATGAAGCAAAGGGCAAGTGGATGTCGGCTTGCGTGGCAACGAATGTTAGGTAGAGCGATGCGCATATTGGGTATTGAAACCTCCTGTGATGAAACCGGGGTGGCGATTTATGACACGGACGCAGGGTTGTTGGCTAACCAATTGTATAGCCAGATAAAATTGCATGCGGATTATGGTGGTGTTGTACCAGAACTGGCATCGCGCGATCATGTACGCAAGACGGTTCCCCTGATTCAGGCTGCGCTGAAAGAGTCTGGAGTGACGGCGTCGGATATTGACGGTGTGGCCTATACCGCGGGGCCCGGATTAGTGGGCGCCTTGCTGGTTGGCGCAACTGTTGGGCGTGCGCTGGCATTTGCCTGGGACGTGCCCGCCATTCCCGTTCACCATATGGAAGGCCATTTGCTCGCGCCAATGTTGGAGGATAACCCGCCCGATTTTCCCTTTGTGGCGTTGCTGGTCTCTGGTGGTCATACACAGTTGATAAGCGTCACCGGTATTGGTGAATATCGCTTGCTAGGGGAATCTATCGACGATGCAGCCGGTGAAGCCTTCGATAAAACGGCAAAGCTGCTGGGACTTGATTATCCTGGTGGGCCGATGTTATCCAAATTGGCACAACAAGGAGACTCCTCACGTTTTACCTTCCCTCGACCGATGACTGACAGGCAAGGTTTGGATTTTAGTTTTTCCGGCTTGAAAACCTTTGCTGCCAATACCATTCGAGCCAATGGCAACGATGATCAAACCCGTGCTGACATTGCGCGGGCATTTGAAGATGCGGTGGTCGACACCCTGGCGATAAAATGTCGTCGTGCGCTGGATGATACCGGCTTTAAACGTCTGGTGATGGCGGGTGGGGTGAGTGCCAACCGAACACTACGCGCGCGGTTGGGGGAAATGATGACCAAACGGGGGGGGGCAGTATTCTATGCCCGACCTGAGTTTTGTACCGATAATGGTGCGATGATTGCCTATGCGGGCAGCGTGAGGTTGTTGAAAAATGCCAGTCAGGAATTGGGGGTAAGTGTACGGCCACGCTGGCCGTTAGCGGAGTTACCTGCGGTTTAATCCGATCGATCGCCTGATCATGCAAGCATCAGGCGATCGCCTCAATAACTACAGTTCCTGTTCGAATAGCACCAGGATGGCGTCAAACAACTGTTTGACGCTAAAACCTCGGGCAGGCGTGGTGAAAATGGTGTCATCCCCGGCAATGGTGCCAAGAATTCCTTCTGATTTCCCCAGTGAATCCAGCAATCGAGCGATCAATTGCGCCGCGCCAGGGCTGGTATGAATAACGACAACCGCATCGTTGTAATCTACATCCAACACCAGATTCTTCAGTGGGCTGGTGGTAGTGGGCACACCGAGCTCTGCGGGCAGGCAATACACCATTTCCATTTTTGCATTGCGCGTGCGTACTGCTCCAAACTTGGTCAGCATCCGCGATACTTTTGATTGGTTTATATTTTCAAAACCGTCGTTTTGCAATGCCAGCACGATCTCGCTTTGAGAACTAAACTTCTCTTCCTTTAGCAGCGCTTTGAACGCTTTAACCAAATCTTCCTGCTTCGTGGAGTTACGCATTCTGCACCGTTCGTTGTGATCATTGGTGTGCGTATTATGCAGTTGGGTGAATTTTTATGCAATATGGGCGCTTAAAGAAGTGACTTAACGGCATTCTGTTTGATAACTGCGCTAAAATGTTTAAATGTCGTGAGGTATGAAAAAAAAATGCGTGCTTAGTCACATAAAAGTAAATTAAATGTTATCAAAATGAGGTTGTTTGTCGGCTAAGATTCGGTGTAATGTAGCCACCACCGCAATGAACGTGATACGCGCTGCATTATTTACTCACTTACTTATAACTTTACTTACCTTACAAATCACTCGGCAGATTTTGATTTATTATTAATGACATAGTTTTTCTTTTTTCATGACCTGATGTTGAGGTCTCGGCATGGCCGACGTCCGTTCGGTAAGTCGTTTAAACCTCCTGATTTTATTGGTGTCTGGTGGTTTATTGCACAAATTCACGGCATTTTTACTTTTACGATAATAAGGAGTTTAGGATGAAAGTTGCAGTTCTCGGAGCAGCAGGCGGTATCGGTCAGGCTCTCGCGCTCCTGCTCAAAACCCAGCTTCCTTCAGGTTCAGAATTATCCCTTTATGACATTGCACCGGTAACGCCGGGTGTCGCCGTTGATCTGAGCCATATCCCTACTGCAGTATCTATTAAAGGTTTTTGTGGTGAAGACGCCACCCCTGCACTGGTCGGTGCGGACATTGTGCTTATCTCAGCCGGTGTCGCACGTAAGCCGGGGATGGATCGTTCCGACCTGTTCAATGTGAATGCTGGTATTGTGCGCAATCTGGTTGAACAGATTGCTCGTACTAGCCCGAAAGCCTGCATTGGCATCATCACCAACCCGGTCAATACCACCGTGGCGATTGCCGCAGATGTGCTGAAAAAGGCTGGGGTGTATGACAAGAACAAGCTGTTTGGTGTAACTACACTAGACATTATTCGCTCTAACACCTTTGTAGCGGAACTGAAGGGCAAACAGCCGCAAGATGTTGAAGTCCCCGTTATTGGCGGACATTCCGGCGTGACTATTCTGCCGTTGTTGTCGCAAATTCCCGGTGTGACGTTTAGCGAACAAGAAGTAGCCGATCTGACTAAACGTATCCAGAATGCGGGTACCGAAGTGGTTGAGGCCAAAGCCGGTGGCGGATCAGCCACCCTTTCCATGGGGCAGGCGGCGGCGCGTTTTGGGCTGTCTTTGGTTCGCGCCCTGCAAGGGGAAGCGGGTGTGGTTGAGTGTGCTTATGTGGAAGGGGATGGCGAGCATGCCCGTTTCTTTGCACAACCGCTATTACTGGGTAAATCAGGTATCATTGAGCGAAAAGCCATTGGTGCGCTGAGCCCGTTTGAAAAACAGGCGTTGGATAACATGCTGGGCACTCTGAAACAGGATATCGAGTTGGGCGAATCCTTTGTGAGTAGCTCCGTTCGCAGTTAATCGGTACTTTAACGCCTGATAGTGATAAGCCGGAGAGAAGGTGCTCCGGCTTTTTGGTGTTAGCGCTTTTGGTGTGGGTCGTCCGGTCGGATAAGTTTTTTCCTATCGATCAAGGTATTACTCTTCGGTTCGTAGTAACGGCTAGGCCAAATTTCAGCTGGATGAATGTTGATTGCCTGTGCTATCAGCCATTCACCCTTAGGCCAGGGGCGTGATATCGCATTGGCCAGGGTGGAGGAGCTCAACCCAGCCTCTCGTGAGACTGCCGCCAGCGTGGTCCCTTTTTTACGGAGTGCGGCAATGATATCTGCGGGATGCCAGTCGTGTTTCCTTACGCTCATGATCTTTCCTTCTTGCTACAAGATAATGGTCAATTGGTGATATAAATAACGCTCTTCAGTTATGCGCGTGGGGTGCGCGAACGGTATTAGGAAAAAATATAACATGGCATTTCCAATAATTTCCTTAACGTTATTCCTAATAAATTAAATTTTGTAATGCATCGCACTATCAGGATGAAAGGCTATGAAAAAAGAGTGGTTCACCACTGCTGAATTGCTGGGAATGGCGGGATTGCCTAAAACACGGCAAGGTGTAAACAAACGCGCCCGGGAAGATGGGTGGGAAAAACGTCGTCACAAAGGGGTTCAGGGGCGAGGCGTTGAGTATTCACTCTACAGCCTGCCAGAGCCGGTGCAGCACTCGCTCTCACTGCAAGAAACCCCCTCATCCTATGCTGTGCGCCAAGCCGATATGCTGGCTGTCTGGATTCAAATCTATCAGCAATGTTCCACGCAGGAAAGAGATGCACTGGTCGCACATATCTTGCGTGACGGTATCGCTTCTGTGTTGTGTCAATTGGGAATATCTTCGTCAGCAGACGTCACGTCTGATGACCAACCCTCTACCTGAGCGTGTGTTGACGTCATCTTTTGCGGGCGGTGTACATCCCGTTTGCCTGCCATTGTTTTTCCCTTCGCTTGTTCAGTTCCCGTTTCAGCGTTAATGCGTGTTTTAGGCCAATATATAACAGCTAACAGCTAGTTTAATCGGTAACGGTTATCTGTTATTTGGAAATGTAGTGTTATTTATTCATGTTTTCTTGGAAACTTGGGTGATAAGGCATTTATAGCTGACAGACACTTTTCTGTGCATTGATGCCGTCTATGGAGGATGTTACGAATGGAAAAAAAATGGTTGGCGCCTCAGGCGTTACTGGGCCTTGCTGGTCTGCCAAAATCGAGACAGGGCCTTAACAAGCGTGCCAGAGAAGAGGGTTGGGAAAAACGCAAACGAAAAGGCGTACAGGGAAGAGCAGTCGAATATGCTCTGGACAGTTTGCCGCTGGAAGTGCGTAAACGGCTTCAGATGCGTGAAATGGCAGAAATGCCGCCTCCCGTATACGCAACGCTCCCTAAGCCGTTGTTGGCTTCCTGGATTCAAATATTTGAAAAACTCTCACTGCGAGAACAGGAAGCGATGATCGATTTTGTTCTGCGCGAAGGGGCGATAGCTATGATGTCGCGCCTGGCGATCACAAGCGATCCCCGTTCATCGACAACATAGCGCTCGGACACATTAATAATCGCGTTGTACTGCAATATGTGCCAGACCTTCCAGCGCCTCGCGGAAGGGCGTCGGCGGCAGTGCCTGGAGGGCTGAAATCGCTTTATCAGCCTCTTGCTCTGCGCGCTGGCGGGTATATTCCAGTGAGCCACATTGCTGCATAGCCTCAAGCACTGGTTCCAGTAAATGCCGGCCATTACCTTCTTCGATCGCCTTACGAATCATCGCGCATTGCTCGCTATTGCCGTTACGCATGGCGTGTAACAGCGGCAGCGTGGGCTTGCCTTCATTCAGGTCGTCACCCGTATTTTTGCCTAAGGTTTTACCGTCCGCGCTGTAATCCAGCAGATCGTCAATCAGTTGGAATGCTGTACCGAGATAGCGCCCATATTCCTGTAACGCTTTTTCCTGTTCGGTGGAGGCGCCCGCTAAAATCCCGGAGGCTTGCGCTGCGGCTTCAAACAGGCGCGCTGTCTTACTGTAGATAACGCGCATGTAGCTCTCTTCGGTGATATCCGGATCGTTACAGTTCATTAGTTGCAGCACTTCACCTTCTGCAATGACGTTTACTGCTTCAGACATCAGCGCCAGTACGCGCAGAGAGCCCAGGCTAGTCATCATCTGAAATGCGCGCGTATAGATGAAATCGCCAACCAATACACTGGCCGCATTGCCGAAGGCGGCATTGGCTGTTTCCTTGCCACGACGCATATCTGATTCATCTACCACATCGTCATGCAATAGCGTGGCGGTGTGAATAAATTCTATCAGTGCTGCGACCGTGACATGCTTGTCACCTTCATAAGCGAGCGCGCGGGCCGCCAGTACGGCGATCATGGGGCGGATACGCTTTCCGCCACCACCGATGATGTAATTACCGATCTGGTTGATAAGTACAACATCAGAATTGAGTTGTGCCAGAATAACGCCATTGACGTCGTTCATATCATGAGCAGCTAATGCTGTAATCTGTTCTAGATTCATATCTGTGCCAGTGCTTTCTTCTATACGCCGTGGTTAGGGTCGGTTCCATACCGGCTTCAATGGTTGCTGTGGACTGATTGTACTTGAAAAATGGTACAGATAAATGGTCGTGAAGATCCTGTACTCTTTTTCTTCAATTCCCTCGAATCTGCACTTGTCATTGGTAGGTTTTTTGCGTAGAATTCGCGCCCTATTGTGAATATTTATAGCGTACTCGAATAATCAATATGAGTACGCGGAAAGCGGAGTTTTATATGTACGCAGTTTTCCAAAGTGGTGGCAAACAACACCGAGTAAGCGAAGGTCAAACCGTTCGCTTGGAAAAGCTGGACATCGCAACTGGTGAAGTTGTTGAATTTGACCAGGTTCTGATGGTTGCTAATGGTGAAGAAATCAAAATCGGCGTTCCTTTCGTCGATGGTGGCAAGATCAAGGCAGAAGTTGTTGCTCATGGTCGCGGTGAGAAAGTAACGATTGTTAAATTCCGTCGCCGTAAACACTACCGTAAGCAAGCGGGCCACCGTCAGTGGTTTACTGACGTGAAAATTACTGGCATCAGCGCTTAAGACTTAGGAGAGCGGATTAAATGGCACACAAAAAAGCTGGCGGCTCGACTCGTAACGGCCGTGATTCCAACGCACAACGCCTGGGCGTAAAACGTTTTGGCGGTGAAAGTGTTCTGGCTGGCAACATCATCGTTCGTCAACGCGGTACTAAATTCCACGCGGGCACCAACGTAGGTTGCGGTAAAGACCACACTCTGTTTGCTTTGGCTGACGGTAAAGTGCAGTTCGAAGTTAAAGGCCCGAAGAACCGTAAATATATCAGCATCGTTGCTGAGTAATTTTTCGCGTCAGGTCTGACAGATATAAAGCCCCGCAATTTATTGCGGGGCTTTTTACATTTCCATCCCCAATTACCACCCGCAACTAACCGAGAGAACCATGCAGACGAAACAGCAGGCTGGCATTGGGCTGAGCCTGGCCTTGACGGCAGCGGTATGCTGGGGCGCACTGCCCATTGCCATGAAGCAGGTGCTTGTTGTCATGGAGCCCTATACCGTGGTGTGGTATCGATTTTTTATTGCCTCGATAGGCTTGGGGATCATTCTTTTCTCGCGCCATCAGCTGCCGCCACTGCGTATATTTCGTCATCGACGCTGGTGGGTACTGCTGCTGATTGCGACGGGCGGGTTGCTGGGTAACTTTGTGTTGTTCAGTTCCTCTCTCAAGTTCTTAAGCCCTACCACATCGCAAGTGATTGGGCAGCTTTCCCCTGTGGGAATGATGTTTGCCAGCGTACTTATTTTGAAAGAGAAAATGCGTGGCACGCAAATTATCGGTGCCGCAATGTTGTTGTGCGGTATGTTGCTGTTTTTCAATGCTAGTTTAATCGAAATATTTACTCGCCTGACGGATTACACCGTTGGCGTGTTATTGGGGATGGGCGCTGCCACCGTGTGGGTGAGTTATGGCGTGGCGCAAAAAGTTTTACTGCGCCGACTGACATCGCAGCAGATTTTGTTGTTGTTGTATGCTTTATGCGTGCTGAGTATTACACCGTGGGTGCAGCCGGAGACTCTTTTTCAGCTTACTCGCTGGCAGTTGATTTGCTTGCTTTTCTGCGGTGTGAATACCTTGATTGGCTACGGTGCATTGGCCGAGGCGATGGCGCGCTGGCAGGCGGCTCAGGTGAGTGCCATTATTACATTGACGCCGCTATTTACGCTGCTGTTCTCTGATCTGTTAGCGATCTTATGGCCGCTCTACTTTGCCACCCCGGCGTTAAACCTTGTTGGCTACATTGGGGCATTTGTTGTGGTCTTCGGGGCGATGTTTTCCGCGATTGGGCACCGTTTTTTTCCGGGAAGAAAGCGCGATAATGTCATTGTGGTGCAAAAGTAATACTCGATAGCGTACTGGTATGACTTGGTACTCTTCTTTTAGTATGTACGCTGTTTATTTTTAATACAGATGAAATCAATGCGGGAAGCGGGTACAATGCCGCTCCCTTGCGAGGCTGGTTCTGTTACGTTCCGTTTTTTGCATGATGCGTTGCGGTGATTCACGCGTCATGCCATGAAAGCATCACGCCAAAGAGAACCAATAATGTCCTGATGCACGACGTCAGATGGCGAGTGATCTCTATAGGTTGTTGCGGAGAGAGTGAATGAAGTTTGTAGATGAAGCCACCATCCTGGTGGTGGCTGGTGACGGTGGCAACGGCTGCGTAAGCTTCCGCCGTGAAAAATATATTCCCAATGGTGGTCCGGACGGCGGCGATGGTGGCGACGGCGGTGACGTTTATCTGTTGGCGGATGAAAGCCTGAATACGCTAATCGATTTTCGCTTTGAAAAATCGTACCGCGCTGAGCGCGGCCAGAACGGGCAAAGCCGAGATTGTACCGGCAAGCGTGGTAAAGACATCACCATCAAGGTGCCCATCGGTACGCGCGTGCTGGATGAAAGCACCGGAGAGGTGCTGGGTGATATGACACGCCATGAACAGCGCCTGATGGTCGCTAAAGGCGGTTGGCATGGGTTAGGCAACACCCGGTTTAAATCCTCGGTCAACCGCGCACCGCGCCAGAAAACCAGCGGTACAGCAGGCGAAGAGCGTTCTCTGATGCTGGAATTGTTGCTGCTGGCGGATGTCGGGATGCTGGGGCTGCCGAATGCCGGTAAATCGACGTTTATTCGCGCGGTGTCTGCCGCTAAGCCCAAGGTAGCGGATTATCCGTTTACCACGTTGGTGCCTAGCCTGGGTGTGGTGCGCATGGACAGCGAGAAAAGCTTCGTTGTGGCCGATATTCCTGGGTTGATCGAAGGCGCTTCCGAAGGTGCGGGTCTGGGAATTCGTTTTCTCAAACACCTGGAACGCTGTCGCGTGCTGCTGCACCTGATCGACCTGGCGCCGATCGACGAATCAGATCCGGTAGAAAATGCCAAAGTGATCGTCAATGAGTTGCAGCAATACAGCGCTTCTCTGGCAGAAAAACCGCGTTGGCTGGTGTTCAACAAGGTCGATCTTATCGAGAAAGAGGAAGCTGAGCAGCGTGCCAAAGCGATTGCCGAAGCATTAGGTTGGGAAGGGAAATACTACCTGATCTCTGCCGCTAACCGTTCTGGCGTTAATGCGCTGTGCTGGGATGTGATGAACTTCCTGGAAACACAACCGAAAGCTATGGCCATCGAAGAGAAAGGGCCTGAAAAGGTCGAGTTCATGTGGGATGACTACCACCGTGAACAGCTGGCGGCAGTGGAAAATGAAGCCGAAGAAGAGTGGGATGATGACTGGGATGAAGATGACGACGAAGGCGTCGAAATCATCTACCAGAAGTAATTCTCAGGCTGCGATCCTCCTTTGATGGAGGATCTTCATTGCGCGACATCTCTGGCACGATCCCTTTTAGAGATCGTGCTTTTTTTATGTCAATTGCTCTGATAAATATCTTTATACAAGCGGCTTTCAAAGCGCGCCAGCGGCACGCGGCGAGCGCGCTGATCTTCGGGCGGTACAGCATAGCCCGATAAAAATTGTACGAAGGCCATGCGCTGGCCGCTGGCGGTGGTGATAAAGCCTGCGAGGTTATAAACCCCTTGTAGCGCACCGGTTTTTGCGGAAACCTTGCCGTCAACGCCAGCTTCATGCAATCCGGCACGGTACTGCAAGGTGCCGTTGTAACCCGCCAAAGGCAGCATCTCAATGAATTTCAATTCGTTATCGTGCTGAGCAATGTATTGCAGCGCTTGCATCATCGTCGCAGGGGAAATCAAGTTATGACGCGACAGGCCTGAACCATCAACGACAATACTGTTACCTAAATCGACACCTGCTTTCTGCCGCAGCACTTGGCGTACGGCATCGGCTCCGGCACGCCAGGTACCCGGCACGCTGAAACGTTCGTGTCCGATGGTGCGAAAGACGGTGTCTGCAATCATGTTGTCTGATTTTTTCAGCATGACAGTCAGAAGATCATGCAATGGCGCAGATTGCGTTTGGGCAAGCACGGTACCTGCCGGTCCAGGCTGCGTTTGGCGGCGTAAGCTGCCAGTGATGCGGATATTTGCCTGTAGTAGCTCATCTTTGACAATGGCACCGGCGTAGCTGGCACCATCCTGAATAGCAAAGGCCAGCGGCAGCGGTTCGGCTCGCTGCATCAGGCAGCCAGTGAGTGTGAAACGGTTTAGTTCTCCCGGAACCACGTCCAGTTCACAATATTGTGCATCTGAGGAGCCCTTGGCTAGCGTACGCACTTCGCTAAACATTTGTACCGGATAATAAGACGCTACACGAATGAACGCGTTATCACCCGCTTTGGGCGCACTGTACAAAGAGATAGAAAAACAGTTGCGATCGACAATGGCTGCACCCGGAGGCGCACTAAAACACTGTGTCATATCGTTCCACGGCCAGCCTGGCGCTTTATCGTGGCTGGCGAACACCGAGGTATCAATCATGACATCACCGGTGATTTCCTGCACACCACGTTTTTTCAGTTCAGCGACCATATTACGCAACTGCTGCCGCTTCAACGTGGGATCGCCGCTAAAACGCACTACCAGATTACCGTGCAATTTTCCCCCATTTATCGCGCCGCGGCTTTCCAACGTGGTGATGAAGCGGTAATCTGGGCCCAATTGTAGCAAGGCGGCCAGGGCCGTTAAGACTTTCTGGGTACTGGCGGGTAACGCCATCTGTTCACTGTTGTAAGCCACTGTGGGGCTGCTGGCTCCCACTTTTTGCGCCAAAAACGCCAAATTAGCGCCATCCGGCAAGTATTGAATGTGATCGTTAATGCTTGCCGCATGAGCCAGCATAACGTGGCTCTGTAGCACAACTGCGCAGGCAAGTCCGGAAAAAGTCGATAAAAAACGCATAATCTCAGCTTACAACAGGGTAACGTGGGGTCATACTACGGCGCAATGCGGTCTAAAGTAAACGATGACCCTTACGGAACTCTGGGTTAAAATACGTATCAAAATGCAAAATCGCTCCTGACCTGAAACCTTGTTCCGGGTCAGGTTACTTTTGTTTATTGCCAGGGAGCGCTGGCACACCGACTGTCTGTCGCATCGTTCGTTGAAGCGTCAGGATGACGATAATGAAAGTCTTACGCGTTTCTTAGAGGTTTGAAGATATGAAACAATTTCCGATGACATTACGTGGTGCAGAAAAACTACGTGAAGAGCTGGAATACTTGAAAGGCACTCGCCGTCCGGAAATCATTGCGGCGATTGCAGAAGCCCGCGAACACGGCGATTTGAAAGAAAACGCTGAATATCACGCTGCGCGTGAACAGCAGGGTTTTTGCGAAGGACGAATTCAGGAAATTGAAGCCAAATTGTCCAATGCGCAAGTGATTGATGTGACGAAAATGCCGGCCAATGGTCGCGTAATTTTTGGTGCAACGGTGTCAGTGATGAACTTGGACACGGAAGAAGAGCAGACCTACCGTATCGTGGGTGATGACGAAGCGGATTTCAAACAGAACCTGATTTCTGTGAACTCACCCATTGCCCGCGGCCTGATCGCTAAAGAGCAGGATGATGTTGTGACCATCAGAACGCCAGGTGGCCTGGTTGAGTACGAGATACTGAAGGTCGAATACCTGTAATCGTCGATTAAATCGGCAAATTGTGTAAAGAAAAGCAAAAGGCCGCATGCGGCCTTTTCTCTAACGAATGGGCATGGCACCTTTTCGTTAAATGTGAAACACGGTGATATAATTGGTTACTTGGGTAACACAATTTTACGTTCTTTCGTCGGGCGATACAGAACCAGCGTATGACCGATAACCTGAACGTTGCAGGCACCGGTTTCGCGGATAATGGCTTCAACAATCAATGCCTTAGTATCCCGATCTTCAGTTGCAATTTTTACTTTGATCAGCTCATGATGTTCTAGTGACTGTTCAATTTCGGCCAGAACACCTTCGGTAAGGCCATTATTACCCAGCATAACTACCGGTTTTAGCGGGTGAGCCAGGCCTTTCAAGTGCTGTTTTTGTTTGTTGCTTAGGTTCATGTGTCTTTTTTGCTTAGGTTGGGATTGAAAACGGGGCATTCTACCGCCATCTCATCATTATAACCAATTTGGTGATGTCGATGGGCCGATCTTTAGCGGTGTTGGTGTTGAGCAATACCGGTTGTAAATAGCAAACGGGCTGTTAATGGCAAGTTGGTTGTAAATGACAAAGAGTTGGAAAGTCGATGGCAAATAAAAAGCGTTCTGCAAGTTCCAGTCGCTGGCTGCAGGAACACTTTAGCGATAAATATGTGCAACAGGCGCAGAAAAAGGGGCTACGCTCTCGCGCTTGGTTTAAACTGGATGAAATACAGCGCACCGACAAACTGTTCAAACCGGGAATGACCGTGGTAGATCTGGGAGCAGCTCCCGGTGGGTGGTCTCAATACGTGGTGACGCAGATCGGCAATGCAGGCAGGATTATTGCCTGCGATATTTTACCGATGGATCCTATCGTTGGTGTCGATTTCCTTCAAGGCGATTTTCGTGATGAATTAGTGCTTAACGCCTTGATGGAGCGGGTTGGGGATAATAAAGTTCAGGTTGTGATGTCAGACATGGCACCCAACATGAGCGGAACCCCTGCCGTGGATATTCCAAGGGCCATGTATCTGGTTGAGTTGGCGTTGGAAATGTGTCGGGATGTTCTGGCACCGGGCGGAAGTTTCTTGGTGAAGGTCTTTCAGGGAGATGGTTTTGATGAATATCTGCGACAAATTCGCTCCCTGTTCACAACAGTGAAGATTCGTAAGCCTGATGCTTCACGCGCTCGTTCGCGTGAGGTGTACATTGTAGCGACAGGGCGTAAACTGTAGTACCCTAACGCTGACTTTTAACACAGTTGTAATATGAGGTTAATCCATTGAGTGACATGGCTAAAAACCTGATTCTCTGGCTCGTCATCGCAGTGGTGCTGATGTCCGTATTCCAGAGCTTTGGGCCCAGCGAGTCAAATGGCCGCCGGGTGGATTATTCTACCTTCTTGACAGAGGTGAATCAGGAGCAGGTCCGTGAAACGCGTATTAACGGGCGTGAGATCAACGTTACAAGAAAAGATGGCAACCGTTATACGACCTTTATTCCTGTTAACGATCCCAAGCTACTGGATAACCTGCTGACCAAGAATGTGAAAGTGGTGGGTGAGCCGCCGGAAGAGCCGAGCCTGCTTGCATCGATCTTCATCTCTTGGTTCCCAATGCTGTTGCTGATTGGCGTTTGGATTTTCTTTATGCGCCAAATGCAAGGCGGTGGCGGTAAAGGCGCCATGTCTTTTGGCAAAAGCAAAGCGCGCATGTTGACGGAAGATCAAATCAAAACCACGTTTGCTGATGTCGCTGGCTGTGATGAAGCCAAAGAAGAAGTGAGCGAACTGGTGGAGTACCTGCGTGAGCCGAGCCGCTTCCAGAAACTGGGCGGTAAAATTCCGAAAGGCATTCTGATGGTGGGGCCTCCTGGGACGGGTAAAACGTTGCTTGCCAAAGCCATCGCTGGCGAAGCCAAAGTGCCCTTCTTCACCATTTCCGGTTCTGACTTCGTCGAAATGTTCGTCGGTGTCGGTGCTTCACGTGTGCGTGACATGTTTGAGCAGGCGAAGAAAGCGGCGCCTTGCATCATCTTTATCGATGAAATCGATGCCGTAGGTCGTCAACGTGGTGCGGGTCTGGGCGGCGGTCATGACGAACGTGAGCAAACCCTGAACCAGATGCTGGTTGAGATGGATGGTTTTGAAGGCAACGAAGGCATTATCGTGATCGCCGCAACTAACCGTCCTGACGTGCTTGACCCTGCACTGTTGCGTCCGGGCCGTTTTGACCGTCAGGTCGTTGTTGGTCTGCCGGATGTACGTGGCCGTGAGCAAATTCTGAAAGTGCATATGCGCCGTGTTCCGTTGGCGACGGATATCGATGCATCAGTCATTGCGCGCGGTACGCCAGGCTTCTCTGGTGCTGATTTGGCGAACCTGGTGAACGAAGCAGCGTTGTTTGCTGCGCGCGGTAACAAGCGCGTTGTCTCCATGGTTGAGTTTGAGAAAGCCAAAGACAAGATCATGATGGGCGCAGAGCGCCGCTCTATGGTGATGACGGAAGAGCAGAAAGAATCTACCGCCTATCATGAAGCGGGCCACGCCATTATCGGGCGTTTGGTGCCGGAACACGATCCCGTGCACAAAGTTACCATTATTCCGCGTGGACGTGCGCTAGGTGTGACGTTCTTCCTGCCGGAAGGTGATGCAATCAGTGCGAGCCGTCAAAAGTTGGAGAGCCAAATTTCCACACTTTACGGCGGTCGTCTGGCGGAAGAGATTATCTATGGTCCGGCCAAGGTTTCGACCGGAGCTTCCAACGATATCAAAGTGGCGACGTCTATTGCGCGTAACATGGTAACGCAGTGGGGCTTCTCGGAAAAACTGGGCCCGTTGTTGTACGCTGAAGAAGAAGGTGAAGTGTTCCTGGGCCGCTCTGTGGCTAAGGCGAAACACATGTCTGATGAGACGGCGCGCATCATCGATCAGGAAGTGAAACTGCTGATTGAACGTAACTATGTGCGTGCGCGTGAGCTGTTGATGGCGAATATGGATGTGCTGCATGCCATGAAGGATGCGCTGATGAAGTATGAGACCATTGATGCACCGCAGATCGATGACCTGATGTTGCGTCGCGACGTTCGGCCACCGGCTGGATGGGAAACACCGTCAGCCAGCAGCAGTGAGCCGGGCAATGGCGGCGGTACGCCGACTGCTGCACAGCCAAGCTGATAAGCGAGATGTGCAACCTACAGCTTGCACGGTTATACCCTAAATAATTCCTGTTGCAGGAAGGCGGTAAGTTATTCGGGTGACAAATCTGCCGGGAGCCGATTTGAACGCTGCTTGCAGCGGCCTCGTGAGAGGTGAGGTCCAGAGATGGCCTGAATAACACGAACGCACACTTGCAACGTGAAGTATGACGGTTATAGCAGCGTTATGTGATGGTGTTGTCTGGTCATAGCGTTGTTGACCACCTCCTTTAAAACCCCGGCTTGCCGGGGTTTTTCTTTGTTTATAAACTGGTTATTAAAGGAAGACGGTGATGAAGCTAATTGCCCGTGATGCCATTCTGGATCTCACTCATCCTCAGGTGATGGGGATTCTCAACGTGACACCAGACTCATTTTCTGACGGTGGAAAATACACTGCGCTTGATGAAGCAATACGCCATGCACAAGAGATGGTGAATGCGGGGGCCACTCTGATTGATATCGGCGGTGAGTCTACTCGTCCCGGAGCAGCAGATGTCAGTGTGCAGGAAGAGTTGGATCGCGTTATTCCTGTGGTTGAAGCGTTAGCGACACGCTTTGATGCCTGGCTTTCCGTGGATACATCCAAACCCGAGGTGATTACTGCTGCGGCACAGGCCGGTGCGCATCTGATAAACGATATTCGTTCATTGCAGGAGCCGGGAGCGCTTGAAGCCGCGGCGGCAACGGGACTGCCGATTTGCCTGATGCATATGCAAGGCCAGCCGAAAACCATGCAACATAACCCCCACTACGATGATGTGGTGGCTGAGGTGAACGCTTATTTCCAACAGCAGATTGCACGCTGCGCCGAGGTTGGCATTGAAAAAGATCGCCTGCTGTTGGATCCGGGATTCGGTTTTGGCAAGAATTTATCGCATAATTATCGCCTCCTGGCACATTTGCAGGAATTGCATCACTTTGGTTTACCGCTGCTGGTTGGGATGTCGAGAAAATCCATGGTGGGACAACTGCTCAATGTTCCCCCACTCCAGCGCGTACATGGTAGCGTTGCCTGTGCGGTCATTGCCGCGATGCAGGGGGCGCATATTATCCGCGTACACGATGTGAAAGCGACGGTGGACGCTATGCGAGTTGTCGAGGCCACGTTGGCAGAGAAGGAATAACAACGAATGAGTAACCGCAAATATTTTGGTACAGATGGTGTGCGTGGCAAAGTGGGGGAAACGCCCATTACCCCAGATTTTGTGCTAAAGCTTGGCTGGGCTGCCGGTAAGGTACTGGCAAGCCACGGATCGCGCAAAATCATCATCGGGAAAGATACGCGCATTTCTGGCTACATGCTGGAGTCCGCTTTGGAAGCAGGCCTTGCAGCAGCAGGGTTATCGGCCTCCTTCACCGGCCCGATGCCGACACCCGCCGTAGCGTATTTGACGCGCACCTTCCGTGCTGAAGCGGGCATTGTTATCTCTGCATCGCATAATCCCTACTATGACAACGGTATCAAGTTTTTTTCCATCGACGGAACGAAATTGCCGGATGAAGTGGAAGAGGCGATTGAAGCTGAGCTGGATAAGCCGCTGACTTGCGTGGAGTCGGCAGAATTGGGTAAAGCAAATCGTATTGTGGATGCCGCTGGGCGTTATATCGAGTTTTGTAAAAGTACCTTCCCGAACGAACTGAGCCTCAGTGGATTAAAAATCGTGGTGGATTGTGCTAACGGTGCAACCTACCACATTGCCCCAAGCGTGTTGCGTGAACTTGGCGCGAAAGTGATTGCCATTGGTTGTGAGCCTGATGGCATGAATATCAATGAATCCTGCGGTGCAACAGATGTGCGCCAGCTTCAATCTCGCGTGCTGGCGGAGAAGGCGGATATTGGTCTGGCGTTTGACGGTGATGGCGATCGGTTGATCATGGTGGATCATGAGGGCAATAAGGTCGATGGCGATCAGATCCTCTATATCATCGCGCGTGAAGGATTACGTCAGGGACAATTACGCGGCGGCGCTGTAGGCACGTTGATGAGCAACATGGGCCTGGAGCTGGCATTGAAGCAACTGGGCATCCCCTTTGCCCGAGCCAAAGTGGGCGATCGCTACGTGCTGGAAAAAATGCAGGAGAAGGGGTGGCGCATCGGCGCTGAAAACTCCGGGCACGTCATTTTGTTGGATAAAACCACCACGGGAGACGGCATTATTGCGGGGCTTCAGGTACTGACTGCTATGGTGCGCAATCATATGTCACTGCACGACCTCTGTAGCGGTATGAAATTGTTTCCGCAGGTGTTGGTCAACGTGCGCTTTACAGGTAATAGCGATCCGCTGGAAAGCGATAACGTAAAAAACGTTGTGCTTGAGGTGGAGAAAACGTTGGCCGGACGTGGTCGCGTACTGTTGCGTAAGTCAGGTACAGAGCCGCTTATCAGAGTGATGGTAGAAGGGGAAGATGAAGCGATAGTTATCAGTCTTGCTAATCAGATTGCGGATGTCGTCAAGGCTACACATTAATTTCTCGCGTGTTGGGTTGTCTTCGTGAGCGCTAGTGGAGACAACCTCCGTGCCCTTTGATGGGTTTAGCCGTTTTTTTCCGCAATCGCATTGATCTCTCTAAAATACACTTGCGTCGCCAAGAGGGTTTGGTTAGTATTCAGACCCGCTCTACCAGGGACATTCGCTGTCCGCGAGCGAGATGTGTGCGGTTTACCGCGAGAATTCAGCATCCTCATCTGATGATGGGGAAACAGTTACGGGTACTATCATGTACGAAGCTCTTTTAGTCATTTTCCTGTTGGTTGCATTAGGCCTGGTAGGTCTGATTATGCTGCAACAAGGTAAAGGTGCTGATATGGGTGCCTCGTTCGGAGCTGGGGCATCGGCAACGTTGTTCGGTTCGAGCGGTTCCGGTAACTTTATGACACGTATGACCGCAGCGTTGGCGACGTTGTTTTTCGTCCTCAGCTTGGTCTTAGGGAACATGAGTTCACATCAGGGTAAAAGCGGCAGTGAGTGGGATAATCTGAGCCAACCAGCTCAGGTTGAACAGCCTGCGACGCCAGTAGCACCTGCTGCACCTGCGAGTGACATTCCCAAGTAATTGGTAGATTTCGGATGCCGAGGTGGTGGAATTGGTAGACACGCTACCTTGAGGTGGTAGTGCCCGATTGGGCTTACGGGTTCAAGTCCCGTCCTCGGTACCAATATTAAAAAAGACGTCAATAGACGTCTTTTTTTATTTCCTATGCCATGGATGTATTGATTTTCCCTTCGGTTCTCACACACCACACATTCTCAATTCGATTAATATCAACGGATTCATTTAAGGTCGGGTGCTGGTGTGTATTCTGTCAGAGAGCCCTGATGCCTGAGTGACACCAGGGCGGTGATGTTAAAAGGATTGTAACGAAGAAATCTTCCCTTGCTGCCATTCACTTTCAGACTGGTACAGCGCCTTGCTAATATCGGCCAGCTTGTCGGAGGGTAAGGTTTTCGGCAGTAAGTCCAGCCCGACACTCGAGATAATCTGTCCGTAAGTGTTACGCAGTTCCGCATAAGCGCGGTCTTGGCGCAGATCGGCATTCAGTGCGTTAAGTTCCCCTTGAATCAGTTGCAATTCGCCGATGCTGTTGGCTTGGTAGCGATTTCTCAACTGCTGCGTGATTTGGTTATCCAAATCACGCCTGCTGGCTGCGCGGTGTGCTTTCCGCCTTAGTTATCGGGTCACTGGTGACGGCACAACCGCTGAGCGCTACCACTAATAGACTCAGGCTAAAAAGCTTACGGCCTTTTATCACTATGTTACTGCTACCCACCGTGGTCATTGCTGACAACTGATTTACCATAAATGTATTCATCATTAAGTTAGTGCCTTCTGCTGTGGTCTTGTTGTTATGCCTGCAGTTGATCTTTGTCGTGCAACGCTTGTTCAATGACTGCCAGGCGTTGTCCCTCGACTTCCCCAATCTGCTGTAATTGTCGGTGTAGAGATGGGGTAAAGGCCGTTGCGACGGGTGTTGCTGGGCGTTCAGCTACCTGTGCCGAGGCTGAACTCGTATTGATGTTGATATCCTTCCAACTGCCGCTGGTAAACACCTCCATGGGTGTCAGAGAAGGCAGATAAATACCGGAGAAAACGCTAGCCAGGGACCCAGTGCTGGGTCTTTGCTAAAACTTGGGAATGATCCCTGTGAGCTGTCAAACCGAGCGCCATTGTCATGTGCCATACCAAGGGCAAACGCGGTGGTTACTTGGCCGGACTGTGTGGTGCTTCCAACCGTGTCATGCCGCGAGGATGCAAATATGGCAGCCATCAACGAGCTTTCTGGGGTTGCGCGCTCGGCGTTAAAACTGCCGAGTGAGCTTGTTGAGAGCAGCGTCCCCAGCGTTTGTGGCACATTGCCTGTCGCCAACGATGATGGAAGCTGGCTTTCACCAGACGGCAGTGGATTCGTCCCATTTGACACGCGGAACTGTGGATCGCCGCTGAGAACTTCTGTGCGGGTGACGGTGAGGCTAAAGCTGGTGCTGACCGAGGCATTGCCATCGTTAGCATTAGGCTGCCGACATCGCCGTTGTCCGGTGTGCCGGAGAAGGTGCCGGTGGCGGGGTTAAAGCTCAGCCAGGCCGGTAGCGGTGAGCCGTCTGCCTGCGTGGCGCTCAGGCGGTCACCGAACTCGATAATAAAGCGACTCATCGCCAGCCGCCAGTTCTGGATCGGCATGCTCCATTTTTTCGATGCCGACTCTATCGCCAGATAAATCACTTTCCGCACCGAGTCGTCCGTTGGGAACACCTTGCGTTTCTTTATCCAGCCGCAAGGGCTTTGAGTTTCTTTTCGTCCATCGTTTGCCTGTCTCCATTGTTGGAGTGAACATATCAAAAACAGGCAATTACACAATTTAAATTACAGTCTCAAATTCCTTGCAGTATAGGGAGATCCGCAAGCGTAAACAGGCGCCTCAAACACAGCGATACGCTCTACGTGTGGAATATCACATACTGGTTTGATATGGAATCAAATCACTCTTGCTGGTGTCACCACCCATTCTTACTAGCACCTTTCTATACAGTCTGCCGTATGCATTTATAAGCGTTTTATTTTTGCCCTATTGCTGAAGGGCGTTCCTTTAAAATTCTATTGTTCTGGTTATGAAATAATCAGCTTCACAGCCGGTTTCGCTATTTTGTTACCAACGTAGCCGTTAGCCGGAAATGAAGAATGAACAACTGAATAATAAAGGTGGGATTATAGCTATGTATAGCGTGAATACAGTACCACAGCATGTGAATCGAGCGGCGATTACTGACATCAGGGACGATACGCGTAATAAGCACGCTGAGGAAACAAGAGAATTGCCGAAAGGCAAACTGCAACAGTTATTGACGGGCATCCACAATAGTTCTTGCTGTATTTTTCACTCGGTAAAAAGCGCGTTTGTCAGTGTGGGGACGGTCTTCAAGAAAATAGCTACAGCAGTTGGGGGGGGCGCATCCAACCCTTCTTGCGTGTCTACAAAAAGTACATCTGCTGATGATGCAACAGCACAGTATAACGCGGCTTTGCTTAAGTTAGTCTCGGATCCCAGGGCCGGCACTGTGACAGCCAAAAGCATCTTGAGCCCACTGCTTAATGATGGAAAATCAGGTGGTGGGGATGAAAGGCTTATTTTCGATTATCTCATCAAGAACCCGACTAGCCACTTGTTTAGCAGCGACAATATCCATTGTCAGGGAGATAGCATTTATTTCAAGAAACCTATTTCGCTAGTCCGGCAGGGAGACGCGATCTTATTTGTCACTAATCCCATGGAAGGCAGAGCGATCTCCAGGATAAAGATTGACATGCGTAATGGTTCTAACGGGGAGTTTCGTAGTGAAACTGCCATGAAGGTTTTACAAGATGAAACCTTAACATTCAATAGCCTGGATGACCTGTGCAAAAAAATGACCGCTAATCCGCAGCGTAATATCAGCGCGATGCAAACGGGCAACTTACTCGCTGCGGCGTTTAATGCTAATAAGAAAGACGCGGCATGGTTACTGTATGGACAAGACAGGGATCTTTTTAATGCATTCATCACGGTGACGGATGCAGGGGATTGTGTTTCTAAGTTCGATTATGAAGCGCTGGCGCATCCGACTCAGTGGCACAGCGCTGAGACAAGCAGAGAAAATAATCATTCTCGTGCGAATGTTGTAGCAGACAAAGCGCCACTCAGTGTATCTGGCAATAGCCTGTCGGCTATGCGCCGCACTATCAGCTCTGGGCCGGGCCATGTGCGGGAGATGATTAAATGTTTTGATGTACAAGCGCGTATCACCGATGACACATCCGTTCAGCATGATGTACGAACCCGTAAGCAGGAGTTGTCTCCAGTGATTAAGGCTCTGCAAGAGAAATTGATGACAAACTTTAATCAGGATAAACCGTTACGTGGAGATATTCGCCAGCGGTAGCGATGAGTATGTACGGCAAAAATCCCGCCCGCCTCAATGCGGGCGGGAGATTGAAGAGAAGAAGGTTGGTATGCGCATATCCAACGGAAATTTTTTTTCATCACATTTAGCGGTGAAAGAAGATTTTTTACCTATATTATACGTGCGCGTGAAACAGTCTGTTTTTCAAGGGTTGACAACTGTCTTTTCTTTTCAATAGAATAAAGAAAGATTTCAGGTCTTGTCCTCGCATCATCTCTGATTGATAGCTTGCATTTTCACGGTTGGCGGCGTACTATTTGCCACGTTTTCGGACGCGGGGTGGAGCAGCCTGGTAGCTCGTCGGGCTCATAACCCGAAGGTCGTCGGTTCAAATCCGGCCCCCGCAACCAAATCACTTCTTTCGCTTAAGTTTTTTTTCAAATGAACTGTGAGTGGTTGTATGACGACACCCACAACGGCTTTTTGAAAGAATCCTTGCGAGAAGTAATGCCGCAGCGTGTAGCGGTAAATAGGGTCCAGTTGCATAAAGCCCCGATATTTCGGGGTTTTTTGTTATTTGACAACAACATGACTGGGCTTTTAGCCCTTTTTTTATGTCTTGGGGGTGGGCTTGTCCACATTAGAACAGAAATTGACAGCGATGATCTCGGCACCCGTTGAAGCATTAGGCTACGAATTGGTGGGCGTCGAGTTTATCCGTGGTCGCCAATCGACGCTGCGTATCTATATTGATAGTGAAGACGGCATCACAGTTGATGACTGTGCTGATGTCAGCCACCAGGTGAGTGCGGTGCTGGATGTTGAAGATCCCATTACGGTTGCCTATAACCTGGAAGTGTCATCACCTGGTCTGGATCGTCCCTTATTCATCGCGGAACATTATGTACGTTTCCTCGGCGAGGAAGTGACTCTGGTGTTGCGCATGGCGGTACAAAACCGTCGTAAATGGGCGGGAATTATCAAATCCGTTGAAGGTGAGATGATTACCGTAACAGTGGAAGGCAAAGATGAAGTGTTCGCACTGAGCAACATCCAGAAGGCGAACCTGGTACCCCACTTTTAAAGTTTGGATGAGGCAACTAGGATGAACAAAGAGATTCTGGCTGTTGTTGAAGCAGTTTCCAACGAAAAGGCCGTTCCGCGCGAAAAAATTTTTGAAGCACTGGAAACTGCACTGGCTACAGCAACAAAGAAAAAATACGAACAAGAAATTGACGTTCGTGTTTGCATCGATCGCAAAACCGGCGATTTCGATACGTTTCGCCGTTGGATTGCCGTCAATGAAGTGACTCAACCAACGCGTGAAATCACGTTGGAAGCAGCTCAGTTTGAAGATCCGTCTATCGAACTTGGCGGTTATATTGAAGATCAGATCGAATCGGTCACTTTTGACCGTATCACCACGCAAACTGCCAAACAGGTTATTGTGCAGAAAGTGCGCGAAGCTGAACGTGCCATGGTCGTCGATCAATTCCGTGAGCAGGAAGGGGATATTGTTACTGGCGTGGTTAAGAAAGTGAACCGCGACAATATTTCTTTGGATCTGGGCAACAACGCCGAAGCGGTGATTGGTCGCGAAGATATGCTACCGCGTGAAAACTTCCGTCCGGGTGACCGAATTCGCGGTGTGCTGTATTCAGTAAGACCGGAAGCGCGTGGCGCACAGCTGTTTGTCAGCCGTTCACGACCTGAGATGCTGGTTGAACTGTTTCGCATCGAAGTGCCGGAAATTGGCGAAGAAGTTATCGAGATCAAAGCGGCAGCTCGCGATCCTGGTTCTCGCGCCAAAATTGCGGTGAAAACCAATGACAAGCGTATCGATCCAGTTGGTGCATGCGTTGGTATGCGCGGTGCGCGCGTACAGGCTGTTTCCAGCGAACTGGGTGGTGAGCGCATTGATATCATTCTGTGGGATGATAATCCGGCGCAGTTTGTCATTAATGCGATGGCTCCGGCAGACGTTGTTTCCATCGTGGTCGACGAAGACACCTGCACCATGGATATCGCAGTCGAGTCCAGCAATCTGGCACAGGCGATTGGCCGTAACGGTCAGAACGTACGTCTCGCGTCTCAATTGCTGAAACAGCACCGTTCGGATGACCGCTGGGAACTGAACGTGATGACCGTAGAGGACTTGCAGGCTAAGCATCAGGCTGAAGCTCACGCGGCGATTGACGTGTTTACCAAGCATTTGGACATTGACGAAGAGTTCGCCACCGTGCTGGTAGAAGAAGGTTTCTCCTCGCTCGAAGAACTGGCCTATGTGCCTATCAAGGAACTCCAGGAGATCGATGGTCTGGATGAGGAAACCATTGAAGCGCTGCGTGAACGTGCCAAAGCCGCATTGACGACGTTGGCGTTAGCGCAGGAAGAGAGCCGTGGCAGTGGCCAACCGGCGGAAGATTTGCTCAGTTTACCGGGTTTGCCACGCGAGTTGGCATTCACTCTCGCCGCGCGTGGAGTATGTACGCTGGAAGATCTTGCTGAGCAGGGCGTTGACGACCTGACAGATATTGAAGGGTTGAACGATGAGAAGGCCGGTGAATTGATCATGGCCGCCCGTAATATTTGCTGGTTTGGCGACGAAAACGAATAATGACACTGTAGCAGGAAAGGAACAGCATGACAGAAGTAACCATAAAATCGCTGGCCGTAGAGATTCAAACTCCGGTAGACCGCCTGATACAGCAATTTGCTGATGCGGGAATTACCAAGTCTGCATCTGATAACGTGTCCCAGCAGGAAAAAGAGACGCTGCTAGCGCATTTGAACCGCGAACGTGGTTCTGCGGCGGGCAAGTTGACTCTGCAACGTAAAACGCGTAGCACCTTGAATATTCCGAGCACTGGCGGAAAGAGTAAATCAGTGCAGATTGAAGTCCGCAAAAAACGCACGTATGTTCAACGCGATCCGTTGAACAGTCAGCAGGCTGAAGAGGAAGAGCGTGCACGGCAGGAAGCGGAAGAACTGGCTCAACGTGAAGCTGAAGAGCAGGCCCAACGCGAAGCTGAAGCAAAAGCTCAGCGTGAGGCGGCTGAAAAAGCGAAACGTGAAGCTGAAGAGCAAGCCAAGCGAGAGGCCGCTGAAAAAGCCAAGCGTGATACAGCGGAAAAAGAAAAAGTGAGCAACCAACAAAATACCAGTATGACGAAATCTGTTCCGGCGACAGAAAAGGCCCGCCGCGAGGCAGAGGCTGCTGAACTAAAGCGTAAAGCTGAAGATGCCGCTCGCCGTAAGGTCGAAGAAGATGCCCGCCGCGTTGCGGAAGAAGCACGTCGTATGGCGGAAGAGAATGCCGCTAAATGGGCCAGCGAGACACCGAGTGAAGAAGAGGATAGCACCGACTATCACGTCACTACGTCCCACCATGCCCGCGTCGCAGAAGATGAAAACGATCGTGAAGTCGAGAGTAATCCTCGTGGCCGCACCCGCAGCACCAAAGTCACCAAGCAGAAGAAAGGCAACCGCCTGTCTGAAAGCAAGGCTGACCGTGAAGAAGCGCGTGCCGCAACCCGTGGCGGTAAAGGCAAGCGTAAACCCAGCGCGTTGCAGCAAGGCTTTAACAAGCCGGTTCAGGCCGTAAACCGTGACGTGATGATCGGTGAAACCATTACCGTAGCCGAATTGGCGAACAAAATGGCGGTGAAGGGATCTCAGGTCATCAAGGCTATGATGAAGCTGGGTGCAATGGCAACCATCAATCAGGTTATCGATCAGGAAACCGCGCAGTTAGTGGCGGAAGAAATGGGTCACAAAGTTATCCTGCGTCGTGAAAACGAGCTGGAAGAAGCGGTAATGAGCGATCGTGATATGGGTGTTGCTGCTGAGTCGCGCGCACCGGTCGTGACCATCATGGGCCACGTTGACCACGGTAAAACCTCACTGTTGGACTACATTCGCTCCACGAAAGTGGCGGCGGGTGAAGCGGGTGGGATTACCCAGCATATCGGTGCTTACCACGTTGAAACCGACAATGGCATGATCACCTTCCTGGATACCCCGGGCCATGCCGCGTTCACCGCGATGCGTGCACGCGGTGCTCAGGCAACGGACATTGTGGTATTGGTTGTTGCTGCCGATGACGGCGTGATGCCGCAGACCATCGAGGCTATTCAGCATGCCAAAGCGGCCAAGGTTCCGGTTGTGGTAGCGGTCAACAAGATTGACAAGCCCGAAGCCGATCCGGACCGCGTCAAAAATGAACTGACACAATACGGCATCATCCCAGAAGAGTGGGGCGGTGATTGCCAGTTTGTTCCTGTGTCGGCTAAAGCCGGTACGGGTATTGATGACTTGCTCAATGCCATTCTGCTGCAAGCGGAAGTCCTTGAATTGACGGCAGTTCGCAAAGGTATGGCAAGCGGCGTCGTGATTGAATCCTTCCTGGACAAAGGCCGTGGCCCTGTCGCAACGGTACTGGTACGTGAAGGTACCCTTAACAAGGGTGATATCGTACTGTGTGGTTTCGAGTATGGCCGTGTGCGTGCCATGCGTGATGAGCTGGGACGTGAAATTACCGAAGCAGGTCCGTCGATTCCGGTTGAAATCCTCGGTATGTCCGGTGTCCCGGCTGCCGGTGATGAAGCGACCGTGGTCCGTGACGAGAAGAAAGCCCGTGAAGTGGCACTCTATCGTCAAGGTAAGTTCCGCGAAGTTAAACTGGCTCGTCAGCAGAAATCCAAGCTGGAAAACATGTTCGCCAACATGACAGAAGGCGAAGTGTCCGAACTGAACATCGTGATGAAAGCGGATGTTCAGGGCTCAGTAGAAGCGATCGCCGATTCGTTGCAGAAACTTTCCACCGACGAAGTGAAAGTGAAGATTGTTGGCTCGGGCGTAGGGGGTATCACCGAAACCGACGCAACGCTTGCAGCAGCGTCTAACGCAATCATCCTGGGCTTCAACGTCCGTGCAGATGCCTCTGCGCGTCGCATTGTGGAAGCGGAAAGTCTGGATCTGCGTTACTACTCGGTCATCTATGATCTGATCGATGAAGTGAAGCAGGCGATGAGCGGTATGCTGGCACCTGAATACAAGCAAGAGATCATCGGTCTGGCCGAAGTTCGCGACGTATTCAAATCACCGAAATTTGGCGCAATCGCTGGCTGTATGGTGACGGAAGGTATCGTGAAACGTCACAACCCGATTCGCGTGCTGCGTGACAACGTTGTTATCTACGAAGGTGAGCTGGAATCTCTTCGCCGCTTCAAAGATGACGTTAACGAAGTCCGTAACGGTATGGAATGTGGTATCGGTGTGAAGAACTACAATGACGTACGCGTTGGCGATAACATCGAAGTGTTCGAAGTTATCGAGATCAAACGTACTATCGCCTAACCATGCTAGGGCATGGCGAGATGCGTGATCTGAAGTGAATAACGGTGGGCGCGCGTCACATCGACTTATAGGGGGCCTAGTGCCCCCTGATTTTTCCTTGAGGACTCGATTATGGCTAGAGAATTCAGTCGCACTCAGCGCGTGTCGCAAGAGATGCAAAAAGAGATCGCCATTATTCTTCAACGTGAAGTGAAGGATCCCCGTGTAGGCATGGCGACGGTGTCTGGCGTCGAAGTGTCACGCGATTTGGCGTATGCCAAAGTGTTCGTTACGTTTCTCAACGATAACGAGCCTGAGCAGGTGAAAATCGGCATCAAAGCATTGCAGGATGCCTCCGGTTTTATTCGTGTTCTGCTTGGTAAGGCAATGCGCTTGCGCGTAGTGCCAGAGTTGACTTTCGCCTATGATAACTCGCTGGTGGAAGGGATGCGCATGTCCAATCTGGTGACGAACGTTTTGCGCAGTGATGCCGAGAAGCGTTCCGCCAACGGTGACGACGACAGGGAGGATTGATGAGTCGTCCTCGTCGTCGCGGCCGTGATATTCACGGCGTGTTGTTGCTGGATAAGCCACAAGGCGCGTCATCTAATGATGTGCTGCAAAAAGTAAAGCGTATTTTCAATGCCAATAAGGCCGGGCACACTGGCGCGCTTGATCCCCTCGCTACCGGGATGCTGCCAATTTGTCTGGGAGAGGCCACTAAGTTCTCTCAGTATTTACTGGATTCGGATAAGCGCTACCGTGTGATCGCCCGTTTGGGGCAACGTACAGACACCTCAGATGCTGATGGCAATGTAGTGGAAACGCGCGCGGTTAATTTTACTGAGTACGCGTTGGCTGAAGCGTTAGACAGTTTTCGTGGGACCACGCAGCAGGTGCCATCAATGTATTCCGCGCTGAAACATCAGGGCCGTCCACTGTACGAGTATGCGCGTCAAGGGATCGCTGTTCCGCGTGAAGCGCGTGACATTACTGTGTATGAACTGTTGTTTATTCGTCATGACGCGGATGAGCTGGAATTGGAGATTCATTGCTCCAAAGGTACCTATATCCGCACCATCATCGATGATTTAGGTGAGAAACTCGGCTGTGGCGCACATGTGATTTACCTGCGCCGTGTTCAGGTTGCCACCTACCCAACAGAACGCATGGTGACGTTAGAGCATTTGCAAGCCCTGTTGGCACAAGCGCAAGCGGAAGATCAACCCCTTGAGGATGTGCTGGATCCGTTACTGATGCCAATGGATAGCCCGGTAAGTGACTATCCTGAGGTGAACTTGCCGCTTGCGGTGGCGGGTTACCTTAAGCTCGGGCAAGCCGTTGCGGCCGCGAATGCCCCCGACCAAGGGATGGTTCGCATTACGGAGGGGGATGCCCGTGCCTTTATTGGTATGGGGATTATCGATGATGCGGGGCGCGTGGCACCTAAGCGTCTGGTTGTGGAATTCTCTGAATAAGGCTTACCGTGTCTGCCTTGCGATCGGCCATGGCTGAGAGTAGAATGGCGCGGCCTATTTTTAATAGGTTACATAGGTCGCTGAATTAGAGATCGGCACCTGTTTTTTTATCTATACTGTTTTGGAGTATTACAATGTCTCTAAGCGTTGAAGCTAAAGCAAAAATCGTCGCAGAATTCGGTCGTGGCACTAACGACAGTGGTTCTACCGAAGTGCAGGTTGCTCTGTTGACCGCGCAGATTAACCATCTGCAAGGCCACTTTTCTGAGCACAAAAAAGATCACCACAGCCGTCGTGGTCTGCTGCGCATGGTTTCTCAGCGCCGTAAGCTGCTGGACTACCTGAAGCGTAAAGATGTAGCGCGTTATGCAACCCTGATCGAACGTCTGGGCCTGCGTCGCTAATCTGGCGAGTTTCAGTGGAAAGGGGCCTCATATGGCCCCTTTCTTCTAGGAAGTGCTTGCAAAACAGAGTAATGTATTACCGACTATGTCGTCGCCGTTCGCTACAGAGGTTCGCGCGGCTAATGAGAAGCTTTATGCCCTTTTTGGGACTTGTTCCTGCATGGCGTGAGGTTTGTCATTAGTCGCGAGGATGTAGTGAAATGGTTTGTAATCAACGGGGAGACGCTGTGCTGAACACATGTTGTGCTAAGTATTGTTTTAAAAAACAATGTCTTACAGAGCAAGAGTATTGGCTGGTATCTGGTAAACCCGAGAATGATAAACCCTGAGTAAAGGATATTATTTTGCTAAATCCTATCGTACGTAAGTTTCAATACGGTCAGAATACCGTCACGCTCGAAACGGGCATGATGGCTCGTCAGGCCACTGCTGCAGTTATGGTCAGCATGGATGACACCGCAGTTTTCGTTACCGTTGTTGGAGCGAAGAATGCCAAACCTGGTCAGGACTTTTTCCCGCTGACCGTTAACTATCAAGAACGCACTTACGCTGCGGGCCGTTTCCCAGGGGGATTCTTCCGCCGTGAAGGTCGCCCTAGCGAAGGCGAAACCCTTATTTCACGTCTGATCGACCGTCCAATCCGTCCGCTGTTTGCTGATGGCTTTGTCAATGAAGTTCAGGTTATCGCCACTGTTGTGTCTGTAAACCCGCAGATTAACCCAGATATCGTGGCGATGATTGGTGCTTCCGCTGCGCTGAGTCTGTCCGGTCTGCCGTTCAACGGACCGATTGGTGCTGCACGCGTTGGTTACATCAACGATCAGTTTGTGCTGAACCCGACCACTGATGAGCTGAAACAGAGTCGTCTGGATCTGGTTGTTGCCGGTACGCAAGGCGCGGTGCTGATGGTGGAATCCGAAGCAGACCTGCTGAGCGAAGATCAAATGCTGGGTGCTGTGGTCTTTGGCCACGAGCAGCAACAGGTTGTTATCGACAATATCAATGAGTTGGTGAAAGAAGCGGGTAAACCGCGTTGGGATTGGCAGGCACCTGCCGTTAACGTTGCGCTGCTGGAACGTGTGAAAGCGCTGTCTGAAGCGCGTCTGGGCGATGCTTACCGTATTACCGAGAAGCAAGAACGTTACGCACAGATCGACGTTATCAAAGCTGACGTTGAAGCTCAATTACTGGCCGCTGACGACTCGCTGGACGCCAATGAAATTCAGGACATTCTGGGCAGCATTGAGAAAAATGTCGTACGTAGTCGTGTACTGCGTGGTGAGCCGCGTATCGATGGCCGCGAAAAAGACATGATTCGTGCGCTGGATGTGCGTACTGGCGTGCTGCCGAGAACCCATGGTTCTGCGTTGTTCACCCGTGGTGAAACTCAGGCGCTGGTGACGGCGACATTGGGTACCGAGCGTGATGCACAGAATATTGATGGATTGACCGGTGAAACTACCGATCGCTTCCTGCTGCACTACAACTTCCCTCCGTACTCTGTGGGTGAAACGGGTATGGTCGGTTCGCCGAAACGTCGTGAGATTGGTCACGGTCGTCTGGCGAAACGCGGCGTGCTGGCAGTGATGCCGACCGCAGCTCAGTTTCCGTACACTGTGCGTGTCGTGTCTGAAATCACTGAATCGAACGGTTCCTCTTCCATGGCTTCTGTCTGTGGTGCCTCTCTGGCGCTGATGGATGCTGGCGTGCCGATCAAAGCTGCTGTTGCAGGTATCGCGATGGGGCTGGTGAAAGAAGGCGATAACTTTGTCGTGCTGTCCGATATTCTGGGTGACGAAGATCACTTGGGCGATATGGACTTCAAAGTGGCAGGTAGCCGTGAAGGTGTTACTGCGCTGCAGATGGATATCAAGATCGAAGGTATCACCCGTGAAATCATGCAGGTTGCATTGAACCAAGCCAAAGGTGCGCGTTTGCACATTCTGGGCGTGATGGAGCAGGCAATCGGCGCGCCGCGTGGTGATATTTCTCAATTTGCACCACGTATCCACACCATTAAGATCAACGTTGATAAGATTAAAGACGTGATCGGTAAAGGTGGCTCTGTGATCCGTGCGCTGACCGAAGAAACGGGTACCACTATCGAGATCGAAGATGACGGTACGGTGAAAATCGCCGCAACCGACGGCGATAAAGCACGTCATGCCATTCGTCGTATCGAAGAGATCACCGCAGAAATCGAAGTGGGTCGCGTATACCAAGGTAAAGTAACGCGTATTGTTGATTTTGGCGCGTTCGTTGCTATTGGCGGCGGCAAAGAAGGTTTGGTACACATTTCTCAAATCGCTGACAAGCGCGTTGAGAAAGTCACTGACTATCTGCAAATGGGTCAGGACGTTCCAGTTAAAGTACTGGAAGTTGACCGTCAGGGACGTGTGCGTTTGAGTATCAAGGAAGCAACAGCTCAGCCTCAGGATGCCGCTGCTGCAGCGTCTTCTGAGGAAGAATAACAGCCCTTTCGCTGTTATTTTGCCACTCCCCGCAGCGGTGGGGAGTGGGCATTTTGTGAGGCTAGGATAGCCTTACGTTGAGCGTGCGGGGACAGGATGTTCATCCAATGTTTGTCTTCGGGAGTGGGAAATGAAGCCTTTCTTACGCTGGTGTTATGTTGCGACAGCACTTATGCTGGCAGGATGCAGCAACACGGATTGGCGTAAAAACGCGGTATTGGCAATTCCAGTGCAGCCTGCTTTACAGCAGGAAGTCATTTTGGCACGTATGGAACAAATTCTTGCCAGTCGGGCGTTAACCGATGACGAACGCGCACAGCTATTATATGAGCGCGGAGTGCTGTATGATAGTCTCGGACTAAGAGCGTTAGCGCGTAATGATTTTTCACAAGCGCTGTCGATCCGTCCGGATATGCCGGAAGTATTTAACTACCTCGGCATTTACTTAACGCAGGCAGGCAATTTTGATGCTGCCTATGAAGCGTTTGATTCTGTACTAGAGCTTGATCCAACTTACAATTATGCGCGTTTGAACCGGGGGATCGCCTTGTATTATGGTGGTCGTTACCTGTTAGCGCAGGATGATCTGCTGGCGTTTTATCGTGACGATCCAAATGATCCTTTCCGTACGTTATGGCTGTATTTGGCAGAACGGGAGATTGATCCCAAAAATGCCAAGGCTGCGCTGAAACAGCGTTATGACAGTGCGCAAAGAGATCCATGGGGATGGAATATTGTCGAATTCTACCTGGGCAACATCAGCGAAGCTGTGCTGATGGAACGACTCAAGGCAGAAGCAACGGATAACACTTCGCTCGCTGAGCATCTCAGTGAAACTGACTTCTATTTAGGTAAGCATTACCTAAGTCTGGGGGACAAGAACAGCGCCATGGCGTTGTTCAAGCTGACGGTTGCCAACAACGTTCATAATTTTGTTGAGCACCGCTATGCATTGTTGGAATTGGCATTGTTAGGCCAAGAACAAGACGACCTATCAGGATCGGACCAGCAATAGCTGACGAACGTAATCAGCCGGGAACAACTGTTTCTATCGCCTTAACGGGTGAGGGCTTTTTTGTTCGTTTTTTAATCTAATTTGAGCCGGTTCACACTTTTCAATGAAAATGACTGAGTATTTTCTCGACAAGTTACGTAGACTGGCCGCCATTTTACTATGAGGCACGTTTACATGGCAGAGTTTGAAACCTCTTTTGCTGACCTGGGGCTGTCCGCTCCTATTCTGAATGCACTGTCGGATCTGGGATATGAGAAACCCTCTCCCATCCAGGCAGAATGTATTCCCCATTTGCTTAATGGCCGCGACGTGCTGGGTATGGCCCAGACCGGTAGCGGCAAGACAGCCGCGTTTTCATTGCCGCTGCTGCACAATCTAAAACCTGAATTGAAAGCGCCGCAAATGCTGGTGCTGGCACCGACCCGTGAGTTGGCGGTGCAGGTTGCTGAAGCTTGTAATGATTTCTCGAAACACATGCACGGTGTGAGCGTGGTAGCGCTCTATGGCGGCCAGCGCTACGATGTTCAATTGCGTGCATTGCGCCAGGGTGCGCAAATTGTTGTTGGTACACCAGGACGTCTTCTGGATCACTTGAAACGCGGTACGCTCGATCTCTCCAACCTAAGCGGCTTGGTGCTGGATGAAGCGGACGAAATGCTGCGTATGGGCTTCATTGAAGATGTTGAAAACATCATGGCCCAAATCCCAGCTGAGCACCAGACTGCGCTGTTCTCTGCAACCATGCCGGAAGCGATTCGTCGTATTACACGCCGTTTCATGAAAGATCCGCAAGAAGTGCGTATTCAGTCAAGCGTGACGACGCGTCCGGATATCAGCCAGAGCTACTGGACTGTACACGGCATGCGTAAAAATGAAGCGCTGGTACGTTTCCTGGAAGCGGAAGATTTCGACGCAGCCATCATTTTCGTGCGTACCAAGAACGCGACGCTGGAAGTAGCCGAAGCGTTGGAGCGTAGCGGGTATAACAGCGCAGCACTGAACGGTGACATGAATCAGGCGCTGCGTGAGCAGACTCTAGAGCGCTTGAAAGATGGTCGTCTGGATATTCTGATCGCAACCGACGTTGCGGCACGCGGTTTGGATGTGGAACGCATCAGCCTGGTAGTGAACTACGATATTCCGATGGATGCTGAATCCTACGTGCACCGTATTGGCCGTACTGGTCGTGCGGGCCGTGCCGGACGTGCATTGCTGTTCGTGGAAAACCGTGAACGCCGTCTGTTGCGCAACGTTGAACGTACCATGAAGCTGACCATTCCGGAAGTGGAGTTGCCAAACGCTGAGTTGTTAGGACAACGCCGCCTGGCGAAGTTTGCTGCTAAAGTGCAGCAGCAATTGGAAAGCAGCGATCTGGATATGTACCGTGCGCTGCTGGCTAAACTGCAACCGGCTGAAGAGCTGGATATGGAAACGCTGGCTGCGGCATTGCTGAAAATGGCTCAGGGGGAACGCCCGCTGATTCTGCCTCCGGATCCGGTCATTGAACGTCGTCCACGCCGTGAATTCCGCGATCGTGACGACCGTAACGATCGTGGCGATCGCCGTCCGAGTAATGAGGGTGACCGTCCCCAGCGCCGTGAACGCCGTGACGTGGGTGAGATGCAATTGTATCGCATTGAGGTGGGTCGTGATGATGGTGTTGAGGTTCGTCATATCGTTGGCGCGATCGCCAACGAAGGGGACATCAGCAGCCGTTATATCGGTAACATCAAGCTATTTGCATCGCATTCCACCATCGAATTGCCAAAAGGCATGCCGGGAGAATTGCTGTCACATTTTACTCGTACGCGCATTCTGAACAAGCCGATGAATATGCAACTGTTGGGTGATGCTCAGCCATTCGAACGCCGCGAGCGTAATGATAGCCGTGGCGGACGTCCTTTCTCTGGTGGTGAACGCCGTGAAGGTGGGCGCCGTTCTTTCGGCGGTCAGAGTGATGCTCGCCGTGAAGGTCAGGGCGAACGTCGCGAACGCAATTTTAACCGTGATGGTCAACGCAGTGAAGGTCAGCGCGCTCCGCGTCGTCGTCCTGCTGATGTTGGTCAATAAAAATAATATCGTGTAATAGGTGTACTGACTTACCTTTTGGGGCGAAGTTCAATACTTCGCTTCAAATAATAAAATAGTACCTTACATAACTTTTACACTCGTTTTTTTTTTGGTATAAGAAGCGGCCTACCGATAATGGTAGGCCGTTTTTTTTGTAACTCACCGACCGATCTTAATTTTATATTAAGGTTTTAAACGGAGAGTACTACTCTTCGGCGTTGATTATTGCGGTGCCGTAAGAGATGTAATCAAAAGAATAGACCTAATTAAAGTGGTGTTATTTGGCACTGCATAAAAAATAACAACGTTGTATGGAATTAAACATGTCTGAACTCTTTGTTAAAGAACGCTTTAGTTGGCGTTCGCTCGGATGGATTTTGCTCTATTTTTGGTTTTTTTCCTGCGCACTACAGCTTATCATTGTTCTGAGCGGCCACAGCGGCACCACGGGGTTACGCGATTCGTTACTCTACAGTTTGCTATGGTTGATCCCCGTTTTTGTTTTCCCTTCCAGAACCAAAATCATCAGCGGCATATTAGGTATTCTATTATGGGGGACATCCCTTATCGCGCTTGGTTATTACTCAATTTATAAACAAGAGTTCTCACAAAGCGTCATGTTTGTGATGTTTGAGTCTAATAGCAAAGAAGCCGGTGAATATGTAAGCCAATATTTCAGTCTGAAAGTTTTGGCTATATTGTTTTTTTATACGGTGATAGTCGGATTTCTATGGCGTAAAGTGCGACCCGTCTATTTACCGTTTAAATATAAAGTGGCGGTGTGCTCATTAATTGCCGTGGTGCTGTTTGGTGTGCCCCTTTATAAAAAAATGCACAATGAAGGCGAGACGCTGACAGAAGCCAGTGGTTATCTGGCGAGTCGTATGTCAACCACAGCCCCGTGGCAGTATATTGCAGGTTATGTTGAGTACCGTCAGCAATTGGAAAGCATGACCGAGATGCTCAAACAAAATGCGGCGTTGCCTCCTCTGGCAAACCTCAAAGACGCTAATGGTGATACACCGCGCACACTGGTGTTAGTGATCGGTGAATCAACCACCAGTAGCCGTATGAGTCTGTATGGCTATGGCCGCCAGACGACGCCGCGCTTGGATGCACTGCGTAAAAGCGATCCTAATCTGGTGGTGTTCAACAATGTGGTGACCTCACGTCCGTATACCATTGAAATCTTGCAGCAGGCACTGACGTTTGCCGATGAACAGCAACCGGATCTCTATCTGACAAAACCCTCGCTGATGAACATGATGAAACAGGCCGGATACAAGACGTTCTGGATCACCAATCAGCAGACAATGACCAAACGTAATACACTCCTGACAGTATTCTCCCAGCAGACAGACGAGCAGTTCTATATGAACAATCAGCGCACACAAAGCGCGCGGCAGTATGATGACGTGGTATTCGCTCCGTTTGAAAAGGTGCTGGCTGATCCCGCTGAGAAGAAATTCATTGTGGTGCACCTGCTTGGCACTCACATGAAGTACAAATTTCGTTATCCGGAAGAGGCAACGCAATTTGTCGGGCGAGAAGGTATTCCTGACGGTGTGAATGACAGCGATGTCGAAGTTTACAACGATTACGACAATGCCGAGCTGTACAATGATTATGTTGTCGCAACGCTGATCCGATCTTTTGAAAAAACGCGACCAAACGGCTTCCTGCTCTATTTCTCGGATCACGGTGAAGACGTTTACGAGACGCCTCCGCATAATGTGCTCGGGCGGGATGAGGCTGCACCTACACGCACCATGTATACTGTGCCGTTTATTCTCTGGAACTCGCCGCAGTGGCAGAAAGATCACCCAATTGACTATGCCCCTTACGTAGACCGGAAATACAGTAATGCTCACCTGCTACATACCTGGTCAACTTTGGCAGGGCTCAGTTACGATCTTCAGGAACCAGAAAAAAGCCTGGTCAGCCCTGCATTTCGTGAATCTGAACGGTGGATCGGCAATCCTTACAGTAAGAAAGGGCTGCGCACGTTTGATAGCCTGCCTTACACCGCAGGCGGCAAATAATACTCAGGTTGCAACTGGTGGGGAGGGTATCCCCTCTCCACCGTATTACGTTGGATAGGATCGCATTAGCTAATCACATCCTGACGTATCTGCATGATCCGCTCAAAAGAGTCTTTTCGCGCTTGATGATCAAAAATCTGCCCGTTGATCATAATTTCGTCTACTTTTGTCTCCCTTAGCAAGCTACGTAAGCCATGCTGTACTTTACCGTTGTCGCCCACGATCGCCAGGCGTAGCGCTTGATCTACACCGAACTGTTCGGCTGGAGACCAGCGTGAATCCATATCTTGCACCGGAGCAGGCAACGGCCCGGGCTGACCCCGACGCAAATTCAGAAACTGCTGCTGTACTGAGGTGAACAAGAAACGCGCGTCGCGTTCGCTTTCAGCCGCAATCACGTTAACGCACACCATGGCATAAGGCTTGCTCAGCGTAGCCGAGGGTTTAAATTTTTCCCGATACAGCGCCAGCGCCTGAAGCAACATATCTGGGGCGAAATGCGCCGCGAAGGCAAATGGCAAACCCAGTGCTGCCGCTAATTGCGCACTATAAAGACTGGAACCCAACAGCCAGAGAGGTACTTGTAAACCTTGGCCCGGTACGGCACGCACTGTTTGGTCTGGCTGAACCTCGGCAAAATAGCGCTGTAGCTCCTGTACATCTCGGGGGAAATCATCAATTTCCGCATTCTGGTGGCGGCGCAAAGCCATCATGGTACGTTGATCGGTGCCGGGTGCGCGCCCCAGACCTAAATCGATACGCCCAGGGTAGAGTGATTCCAGTGTGCCAAACTGTTCGGCGATGACGAGCGGGGAGTGGTTCGGCAGCATGACACCACCAGATCCAAGTCGGATGCGTTCTGTTCCGGCAGCAAGATAGCCGATCAGTACCGATGTTGCGGCGCTGGCAATACCGGTCATATTGTGGTGCTCAGCTAGCCAATAACGGTGATAACCCCATTTTTCCGCGTGCCGCGCCAGATCGAGCGAGTGATGAAATGCGTCTCTTGGCGTTGCCCCTTGCGGGATAGGCGCTAAATCCAGAACGGAAAACGGGATATCGCGAGAAAACAGTGTTGTTTGGGTATCAATTGACATTGCGGCAGGCTCACTGTGTTTTTTTCACAGTATTGCGCACGTTCAGACTTTTTTATGTTCAAAACGGGCGATCGAGCTAAAAATGGCTTGTTATTACGCTTTACCAAAGAGCGCTTGCTGCTTCCTTACAACAGCGACTGCTGTAAGGATGGTGTAATCAAAAGTAAGAAACGCGAGCTATTATTTTTATAATGACATGAGGTAATGATTTTTTCTTCTTTTTTATTTATATGTGGTTTATTTTTAGGGGTAAATTGCGTGTTTTTTATAACTTGATCAGGTGAAAGTGATACTTTTTTTTGAACTTGTTTTTAAATTGTTTTTTTAGCTAGATGGTGGAATGTTTTTTTGTTGTTTTTTCTTGTCTTTTAACTAAGATGAATTCAATTGAATATCCTTTTGATTGTTTTAACTTGTTAATTTTGTGACTTTTTTAGGGCGTTTTTATTCTGTATCTATCGTGTCTTATTAATTACGGTGATTTTTTTGATTGAAATTATCAATAGGGTTTTCTTACTCTTTTTTTTACTTTCCTTCTCAGCTTTATCAATTGCATATGATAACCCTATGATATTATATCGCATTGACGATCGGGCTCCTGATTTCGTATTCAATAATGGTATTTCAAGTTGGGGGTGGAATGATAATGTGGTAGATCATATAGATGGGGCTTCAATAGAAAATAGAAGCTCAATATATGTCTCGACAACGGAAAGCATGAATGTAATCAATCGTATGGCGTTGAGCTTAATTAGAGATGGGGCAGCCAGTAATTATTGGATTTATGAAATAAGGCCAACAAGTAACTTTTATTCTATCTCCAATTCCATCGCTCAAGCAATATTGTCTACTAATGATGATGATTTACGAGCAAACTATATTTCGTTGCGTGATACTATCGCATGGGAACGTGAATGGGCTGCGGTTAGACATATCCGATATGATCAAGTTATTTCGGCGCGTCCTATTCATTTAAATTCTAATAACCAAATCGTTCTGGGTGAGAGAAATTATAACTTAGCTTACAGAGAGGCGACTCCAGTTGTAAGTGATAGTTTGTTAAATCTTGGAGGTCATCGCTTTGGTTACGTACATATTTTTCACACCGTTATGAATTTCATGGCTATTACTTTTTCTTTTGTAGACTTTTCTTGTAGGTCACCCAGAGCACAGAG
Organism: Serratia marcescens; assembly: GCA_015548865.1. Taxonomy (GTDB): domain Bacteria; phylum Pseudomonadota; class Gammaproteobacteria; order Enterobacterales; family Enterobacteriaceae; genus Symbiopectobacterium; species Symbiopectobacterium marcescens_A. The sequence continues at coordinate 91,870 of JADMXW010000003.1, forward strand.
AGATGATATTTGCAATGTTACTATGATTAGTCCTGCTGAGCGTGAGAGAAGATCAAGAGCTCTTTCTGAGTCTATCAGTATTTTTAATCAAGTTAATTTATGAAGCAATGATATTTATTCAGTGGTTATGAGAGATAATTGTCATGCTTTCTTTTATTCTTGTCAGATTTGTATGGTTTTTTGTGATGTGATAACAAGATATATATTATCTCTAGTTGTCATATCTGTTTTTTATTAAATTATTATATTGAGGTGGATGTGAAAAGATTAATTTATGCATTATTGGTAACCATTGTTGTTGGGTATCCGAAGATTTCTTTTTCTGCATATAAATTATGCGTTGATAGTGATACTGTGACAGGTTTGGAAGTCGGTTATATTCCAGATGACCCTTCGGGGGGCGACTCTGGGAATGCCGTTAAAATATTCACAAAAAAATCTGGGATTTTTTATTTATATTATAAAAGCAATATGAACGACACATCAGGTCGGGGTATGTTTTCCATACTTCAAATGGCATTTACATTGAACCTTCCGATTTCGGCAAGAGGGAGGGATACTCAATGTTCTGATGGTTTTTATCAGGTAATGATACACGGAGTATAGAGGTATCGTTGAATGACTAGACTTTATCGCATCACTTATTACCAGGTGTGAATTATGGTTTGAAAAATAATATCTTATTATTGACGGCTTTGTGAAGATGATAATCAGAATACTAGTATTAACACTAAGGATAATATGTTGTCATTCAATAAATAGAAATGTTCACTTGATATTTCATATGCTCCCACATTTTCCGTATTCAAAAAAGCGCTCGGGCGTATCACCGCCCGAGCGCACATCATGACACCAATTCCAGGCCGGCGACGCGTCGCCAGTAGCCGTTACAATCGGCATCTTGTGTTAGAGCCAGAGGGGACTGGCCTTGCTCATTAGCGCGGAAGCTATCGACCATGGTTAACGTATCCAGCGATTGCGGCGACAAGCGAACGATATCCACCAAGCCTTGCATTGATGTCAGCTCATTGCCGAGGTTATAGCAATAGCCGCTTTGTGTCTGGATACCGTTGAGCACAAACACCTGCTGGTTCTCTTGTGAAAGCATGGCGCGTCCCTGTGGGTATTTGATGCAGCAGGTTTCACACTCATCCTTGGCGCGGTTTTCTGAACGGGCGGTGAAACAACGCGCGGAATAAGCCAGAGGCAAGTGTCCGTAACCCAGCACTTCCACCTCGAACTGATGGCGAAAACCGAGCTCATCACATTGGTCAAGCAGGTCGCGCAACCAGTCGCGGGAAAGCTCTACCGGCATACACCAGCGCATCATGCCTTGTTTATGTAACAGACGCAGCGTATGGGCGTTGTAGCAGTTAAGTGCGTGGCCTGCGACAAACGGTAAATGCCGGTCCGCGGCCATGTTTACTGCGCCGAGATCGTTGGCTTCCAGCAAAAATTCACCGTTCTCCACATAGCGTTTCAGCTCACTGAGTTCTGAGGGGGCTTGGATCAACGCCAAGGTAGACAACACAACTTGCTTGCCGCTCGCGGCGAGCTGCTTTGCCAGATCGAGCCAGTCGCCCACTTTGATGGCGCGTCGTTTACTGCAAACGGTTTCACCCAGATAGATAATATCAGCGCTGCTTTGGCTGGCCGCCTGATAAAAGGCTTCCACATCCGTTTTTTGCCAATAGTAGAGGATGGCTCCTAACGCATATTTCATACTGTTCTCTTCTCTCACCTGCCACTTATTGCCATTTGCGGTGGTACGCACCCAGCGTGGTTTGCGTACCTTCCGCCACTGCTCCTAGCGCCGACATCCACTCTGCACTTGGGGTGAAGGTGCTGGGGGAAGCGATGCAGCGGTCAATGGCTTGTCGCCAGACGCGGGTAATTTGGCTGACGTAGGCTGGGCTGCGCTGGCGCCCTTCGATTTTTACCGAGGCAATATTGGCTGCCATCAGTTCCGGCAGTAACTCCAGCGTATTCAGGCTGGTCGGCTCTTCCAGCGCATGATAGCGCTCACCGCCGACCAGATAGCGACCTTTGCACAGCGTCGGATAACCGGCATTTTCATCATCTTGATATCTGTCGATCAGGACATTATTCAAGCGCGATTCCATCCCTTTTTCCGTTTGTTGCCAGCGAACAAAACGGGCGGGTGAACAGGCACCAACAGTATTGGGGGATTCCCCCGTCAGGTAAGAAGAGAGATAACAACGGCCTTCAGCCATGATGCACAGGCTGCCGAACGCGAAAACCTCCAGTGGCACCGGACTGGTACGCGCCAACTGCTTGACCTGATGGATCGATAACACGCGAGGCAACACGATGCGGTGAACCGCAAAGTGGCGTTGATAAAAACGAATGGCCTCTTCGTTAGTAGCAGATGCTTGTACAGAGACGTGCCGTTCAATATGCGGATAGCGCTCTGCGGCATACTCAAGCATGGCAAGGTCAGCCAGAATCAACGCATCGGCACCCATATTGGCAGCCATATCGACAGCGCGCTCCCAACGTTGATAGCCATTAGGGTGGGCAAACGTATTGATAGCGATATGCAATTTGCGCTGATGGCGATGCACATAATCACTCGCCTCTTGCAGCTTCTTGTCCGTGAAGTTCAGTCCGGCAAAGTGGCGTGCGTTGGTATCGTCTTTTAGCCCGATGTAAACGGCATCGGCACCGTTATCGATTGCCGCTTTCAGCGCGGGCAGGTTCCCTGCGGGGCACAGTAATTCCATACGGGTTTCCTCATTCATCAGGTAGCCTGATGTCATGTCAGGGCTGATGCAGGGCCGGGCATGCGGAAAATGGGTATAACAATCAATTATCGATACATGACCCTTCTTTAACGTTAGGGAATCTTAATTAACCCGTTAGAGCAGGACTTTGATTTAGGCCAGCTTATCGTGTAATGAATAGGGATTGCTTGCATGCATTACCAAGATTTCCGTGCATAATAATGAAAATGTTGACTCGGTATGGCCTCCGCTTTGCAGGGCTGTGGCAAAATAGCGTGACGAGAAAAGCAGCACATGTGGTTCGCATGTCCAGAATGGGATATACGTCAGCGGATAAGTGGCTTGCATTAAACGGTTTGCTTTATGAGGGGTACATCAGTGTTGGAAAAACTACGGGCACAGATTGTGCGTCAAGGTCCGGGCTTGTTAGGTAAGCCTCTAAAGTTCACCCCATTTGCCTTGCAGCAGCAAGTGTTGGAGCGGGTGCTGGGTTGGCAGTTTCAGCAGGCGCTGGACGAAGGTGAACTGTCATTTCTGACAGACCGCTGGCTGAAGGTGGAAGTGCGTGATGTTGGGCTGACCTGGTTTGTTACATTGCGAGACGATCGTTTGGTGGTGAGCCAGCATGAGACAGAAGATGTCAGCTTTAGTGCTGAAGCTAACGATCTGGTTCTGATCGCCGCACGCCGGGAAGATCCCGATACGTTGTTTTTCCAGCGCCGCTTGCGTATTGAAGGCGATACCGAACTGGGTCTGTATGTCAAAAACCTGATGGATTCAATCGATCTGGATGCCATGCCTGCGCCATTACGTATTGGCCTGCTACGTTTGGCGGATTTTGTTGAGGCTGGATTACATGAGGGCGCGATGCACGCTGACGATCGCGCGCCTACCACATGTTAGTACGGGTGGAAATTCCGGTGGATGCAGCAGGCATTGATGCGCTGTTGCGTCGCGCGTTTCCCACTTCGGCAGAAGCCGATTTAGTTCATCAACTGCGGGAAGATGGGCTGTTAACCCTTGGCGTTGTCGCGACGGATGATGAAGGCGTGGTGATGGGTTATGTCGCTTTTAGCCCTGTGACCATTGCTGATGAAGACAGACAATGGGTTGCTCTGGGTCCGCTGGCTGTGGATGAAACGCTACGCCGTCAAGGGTGGGGAGAAAAGCTGGTTTACGAAGGGTTGGATGCCTTAAACGAGTTTGGCTACACCGCGGTGGTTGTGCTGGGCGATCCTACCTATTATGCCCGTTTTGGTTTTGTGCCAGCGCGGGAGCAGCAGTTAGGCTGTCGCTGGCCAGACAGTGACGCCGCCTTCTTAATGTACCCACTCTCTGACAATCATTTTGAAGGTATCAGTGGAATTGTGGACTACGCAGCGCCTTTTCAACGTTTTTTCCCCTAAGTGATTCAGGGCTCATCAATACGTATATAGTCAGAGAGTGCTGAAGGCTGGTCGCGTACCAGCCTCTCTTTTTGCTGCTTGCTCAGTTGCTTTAGGCGGTATTCCAGCCGTAATGCCAGCGTATGATCCCCCACTTCACAGTGATACACCAGCGTCAGTTCTCCTTTTCCTCGTAGCGCCTTTGCACCTTTTCCTCGTTGATGTTGCGCCACACGGCGCGATATATCGCGCGTGATGCCAGTATAAAGTGCGCCGTTAGCGGTGCGTAGCATATAAAGTTGCCATTGTGGGCATGAAATATCAGTCATTGTCGGCGGTAAATCGGTTAACAGCATTAGCAGCAGTGTAACTTGATTTAAGCGTATATGCGCAGTTCTCCTTAGCTGTCTTGCTAATCACCCTATACTTAAAAAAACGGGTCGTTTCGGAACAGTGACCCTTACCCCATAAATGTTGTTTAAATTACATTAAACTTATTTTTTGTTATTATTTTCACAATTAAACGTGAAAAACCATGACATACAGGACATTGCTATGACTGACTTAACTGCTGTAGCGCAACGTGCGCTGGGGCTAATGGATTTGACCACCTTGAACGATGACGACACACAAGCACGGGTGGTCGCACTCTGTCAGCAAGCGCACAGTGTGGCAGGAGACACGGCTGCCATCTGTATTTATCCCCGTTTTATCCCCTTGGCGCGTAAAACGCTGCGCGAGCAGGGAACGCCAGAGATCCGCATTGCTACCGTGACCAACTTCCCTGAGGGTGGTGATGATATTGATATCGCCTGTGCAGAAACGTTGGCGGCGATAGCCTACGGGGCTGATGAAGTCGATGTGGTGTTTCCCTATCGTGCATTAATGGCCGGTGATGCAGAAACTGGGCATACGCTGGTGGCCGCTTGCCATACGTTGTGCCAGAAGGCCGGTGTGCTGCTGAAAGTGATTATTGAAAGCGGCGAGTTGAAAACCGATGCATTGATTCGTCAGGCAAGTGAAATCGCCATTGATGCCGGAGCTGATTTTATTAAAACCTCCACGGGGAAAGTGGCGGTTAACGCAACGCCGCACAGTGCTGAAATCATGCTGCAAACCATCCGTGATAAAAACGCCGGCGACCGCGTGGGTTTCAAAGCCGCAGGCGGTGTGCGCACCGCACAGGATGCAGCGATTTACCTGAAACTGGCTGATGACATCATGGGCGAAGGCTGGGGTGATGCTCGCCACTTCCGCTTTGGCGCATCAGGCCTGTTAGGCGATCTTCTTACCACGTTGGGGCAGAAGGCCTCTTCCTCGTCGTCTGGCTACTGATCGCGCGGTGCATAACGACAGTTTGATCGGGAGGCATAGCCTTGTTTTTGACTCAGGAAATCATTCGCAACAAGCGTGATGGCAAGACGTTGAGCGAAGATGAAATTCGGTTTTTCATTAATGGGATATGCGATAACAGCGTTTCAGAAGGGCAGATCGCCGCGCTGGCGATGGCCATCTATTTTCGCGATATGACCATGGATGAGCGCGTGGCGCTAACGCTGGCGATGCGCGATTCGGGCAGCCGATTACACTGGAGCGATCTTAATCTTAATGGTCCACTGGTGGATAAGCATTCGACGGGTGGTGTAGGGGATGTCACTTCTTTGATGCTGGGGCCGATGGTGGCGGCGTGCGGCGGCTATGTGCCGATGATATCAGGACGCGGTTTGGGCCACACGGGTGGGACGCTGGACAAACTGGAGTCGATTCCTGACCTTAATATCTTCCCTGAAGACGGGCAGTTTCGCGATATCATACGTCAGGTCGGTGTCGCGATCATCGGACAGACACATTCTCTAGCGCCAGCTGATAAGCGTTTTTACGCCACGCGTGATATCACTGCAACGGTGGACTCCATCCCATTGATCACTGCGTCGATACTGTGTAAAAAGCTGGCGGAAGGGCTGGATGCGTTGGTGATGGATGTCAAAGTGGGATCGGGAGCCTTTATGCCCACTTACGCGCTGTCGGAACAGCTGGCACAAGCCATTGTTAGCGTCGCCAATCGTGCTGGGTGCCGTACCACTGCGCTGTTAACCGACATGAATCAGGTACTGGCTTCCAGCGCGGGTAACGCGTTGGAGGTCCGTGAGGCCGTGCGGTTTTTAACGGGTGAGCACCGTAATTCCCGGTTGTATGATGTTACCATGTCGCTTTGTGTTGAGATGTTGCTGGCAGGGCGTTTGGTAGAAAACCCTGATGTAGCGCGGCAGCGTCTGCAAGCCGTGCTGGATAATGGGCGTGCGGCGGAAGTCTTTGGCCGCATGGTGGCAGCACAGGGCGGGCCCGCGGATTTTGTCGAGCATATGGATGCTTATTTGCCGGTAGCCGTGCTCAGTAAACCGGTATTTGCCTCTCGCAGCGGTGTTGTAACCGCGATGGACACTCGGGCGCTTGGTATGGCGGTGGTCGCGTTAGGTGGCGGGCGTCGTCAGGCAGGAGACGCTATTGATCACAGTGTGGGGTTGGATGCTGTCGTTAGCTTGGGCGATCGCGTAGATGCAGAGCGTCCTCTGGCGGTCATTCATGCTAATAGCGAAGCCTTGTGGAAAGAGGCGGCGCAGGCTGTTCGAGCCGCTATCAGCATTGGTGATGAGCCCCCGCTAGCTATGCCGATGATTTATCGCTGTATCGGGGCCGATCAGGCTAACTGATACCACGCCACCGGTGTATGCAAATGCGAACAACTCAAACGCAGCTTACGAAAGACGAGAGAAAACAATGAAACGTGCATTTATTATGGTTCTGGATTCATTCGGCATCGGCAGCAGCGCAGATGCGGCGCGTTTTGGCGATGCTGGTTCCGATACTCTCGGCCACATTGCGCAGGCGTGTGCCGATGGTAAAGCAAACCAAGGCCGACAAGGGCCACTCCATCTGCCGAATTTAACCCGTTTGGGGCTGGGAAAGGCAGCAGAAGCGTCTACCGGGCGTTTCCCCGCGGGGTTAGATGCGACGGCGGATATCATCGGTGCTTATGCGCATGCCAGTGAAATTTCCTCCGGTAAAGACACGCCGTCTGGTCACTGGGAACTGGCGGGTGTGCCGGTGCTGTTTGACTGGGGTTATTTCAAAGAAACAGAAAACAGCTTCCCGCAGGAATTACTGGATTTGTTGGTGGAGCGTGCCAACCTGCCGGGTTATCTGGGCAATTGCCACTCCTCCGGTACCGTTATCCTTGAACAATTGGGCGAAGAGCACATGAAAACCGGTAAGCCGATTTTCTATACGTCGGCCGATTCCGTGTTTCAAATTGCTTGTCACGAAGAGACCTTCGGGCTGGATCGGCTGTATGAATTGTGCGAAATTGCCCGCGAGGCATTGACCGATGGGGGCTACAATATTGGGCGTGTTATTGCTCGTCCTTTTATTGGCGACAAGCCGGAAAACTTTCAGCGTACCGGTAACCGTCACGACTTGGCTGTCGAACCGCCTGCGCCTACCGTACTGAAAAAACTGGTGGACGAGAAAGGGGGGCAGGTGGTTTCCGTTGGCAAAATTGCCGATATCTATGCTCAGGTGGGGATTACTAAGAAGGTCAAGGCGACCGGTATTGATGCGTTGTTTGATGCCACGCTGACAGAGATGGATGCCGCAGGCGACGATACCATCGTCTTTACCAATTTTGTTGATTTTGACTCTTCCTATGGTCACCGACGCGATGTTGCTGGCTACGCGGCGGCGCTGGAACTGTTCGATCGACGCTTGCCGGAAATGCTGGATCGGGTCAAAGAGGGCGATATTTTGATCCTGACCGCCGATCACGGTTGCGATCCTACCTGGCCCGGCACCGATCATACCCGTGAACATGTGCCGGTGTTGATCTATGGGCCTGGCGTGACACCGGGATCGCGTGGGCATCGCTCCACGTTTGCCGATGTCGGCCAAACGGTGGCGCACTATTTTGGCGTGTCCGACATGGATTACGGCACCTCAATGCTGTGATCGCTTGTGCTTACTGAATTCACACGACGTACTCTATAAGGAATCAAAAAATGGCAACGCCACATATTAATGCGGAAAAAGGGGATTTTGCCGATGTTGTACTGATGCCGGGCGATCCGCTGCGAGCGAAGTACATTGCCGAAACCTTTTTGGAAAATGCCCGTGAAGTCAATAATGTACGTGGCATGCTAGGTTATACCGGCAGCTACAAAGGGCGCCCGATTTCGGTGATGGGGCACGGTATGGGTATCCCTTCCTGCTCTATTTACACCAAAGAGTTGATCACGGAATACGATGTGAAAACCATTATCCGTGTCGGCTCATGCGGTGCGGTACGTGAAGATGTGAAGCTGTATGACGTGGTGATTGGCATGGGCGCTTGTACGGATTCAAAAGTTAACCGTCTGCGCTTTAAAGATCATGACTTTGCCGCTATTGCCGATTTCTCGCTGGTGCGTAATGCGGTTGACGCGGCTCAGGATAAAGGCATCACCGTTCGGGTGGGCAACCTGTTTTCTGCTGACCTGTTCTACACGCCAGACCCGCAGATGTTCGACGTGATGGAAAAATACGGCATTCTTGGCGTGGAAATGGAAGCCGCGGGAATTTATGGCGTCGCCGCTGAGTTTGGTGCCAAGGCACTGGCTATTTGTACCGTCTCTGACCATATCCGCACCGGTGAACAGACCACGTCGCACGAACGCCAAACCGCGTTTAACGACATGATCACCATTGCACTGGAATCTGTGCTATTGGGCTATGGACGCTAATCTGCCCCGCAAAAACCCCGTCAAAATAACTGCTGGAGCTTGAGGTTACTGACAAACCCTTTTAGGAATGTCTGTGTTTCTCGGTGAATCACGCCGAGGGGCGCTCCGGCGGCTCACGCCGCTACGACCCCTTCGCCATACTTCACCTAACAACGGGCTTTGTCATCAGTCTGAAGCCCCGTCAAAATAATTGCCGGGGCTTTTTCTTATTAGCACAACCCAGTTAGGGTCAAACGGACTTATTTAATGGCTCGCGTGGGGACTTGCGCTGCACTGTTGAAGGTGACTTCGTTGATGGCGCTCCATTTATTGGTGTCGGTACCAAATGTATCCAACTTGATAAAACGTGCGTTGATAGCCGGGAAGGTGAATTTCTCACCGTCTTTGGCATCGTTAGAGGTGACCAGATTATCAGCCAATTTGGTCCAGCTCTTACCATCCGCAGAATAAGAGACAGAGAACTTTAGCTTGCGCTCTTCAGCTTTGAACGGCACCAAGACAAAGTTTTCAATGGATTGCGCCTTATCAAGTTCCAACTGCACCCAACCTTCACCGTTCACCGCCCAGCGCGTTTTGTTATTACCATCAGCAATATTGGCTGGCGTATGGCCCTTATCGGAGTCATAGCCGGAAGCAGTCACATTGGTGACTTTTGCTGCGGTAGCGGAGAGTGAGAACAGGCCGAACACACAGGCAGTGACCAGAGCATATTTTTTCATTTTTTTACCTCATTCACAGGGATAAAGGAACGCAGATCCATTGCGTTAATATGAAATGAGAGTATGAAAAAAAAGAAATGCCATTTCAGTTACCCGTGTCGCGTTATTGCGATCAAAGCAGCAGAGAAATGCTGCTATGCCTTCACGCGTGAGATGGGGTTGCTACCTTCTACGTGTAGACGCGAACATGTACGCGTTAGGGGTTAGAGTGGCAACGCCATAATTACTGCATCTTCGCGCCCATTGGCTGCCGGGTAATAGTTACGCCGCAGTGACACTTCGTTAAACCCTAATTGTTCATACAGCGCGATGGCGTTGGCGTTGGACGCGCGAACCTCCAGCCACAGCGTTGTTATGCCGCGTGTTTCCAGTGTTTCAATCAACTGTTTCAGCAGGTGACGACCATGGCCTTGTCGCTGGTGTGAGGGGTGAACGGCGATATTGAACAACGTTGCTTCATCCAGCACCACTTGTGTAATGGCAAACGCCACCAGCGTATCGTCGAGCGTCAACTTCAGGTTCAGGTAACGTTCGCCCTGATTACTGTTAAAGGTGCTTTCCGTCCACGGAAAGGCGTGGCTTGCCTTTTCAATGGCAAAGGCGGCTGGCAAATCGTGGGCTGTGAGGGGAGAAATAACGTGCATGATAAACAACCTGAATTAATTGGCCTCAGACGCTGCCAGCAAGGGAAGATGTTCACTGATTTGTCGCCACAGGGCGCGTTTGGCACTGGGGTTGACATAAAGCTCGTCCAGCGTCGGGCTACTCAATTGCACACCCGTCCATGCGGGCGGCACATTAATCCCCAGGCACCAGGTATGGCAATGTGTCGAGGGGGGTAGCATGGCAATCTGTTCCGGCGTGAGCGGGTACACCTGTTCGGGGCGCAGTGACAAACTGTGCAACACATCGCCAATCAAGGGGTCATGGGGGGCAGGGAGCGGAGCGGCAACAATCACCAAACGCGTTTGTGCGGGCAGGGTAACGGCAATCTCACCCTGCAACACCGTGGGGCGACGTAACGTCCACTGTGTAATTCCCATCTGTTGTAAAAGCCAATCGCGTCTTGGTGCCATGATACCCCGTGCTCGGTTCGCCATGATAGCCGCGCTATGCTAACAAACCTGATGCGGATGCGCCAATAAAGCGCCCCTGCAACTGGGATAATTTAGGGTATAATCGCGGTTCTATTTTTGAGGAGCGAACACCTGATGTCAGCATTAACCCCCGCCAGTGAAGTGATACTGCGCCACAGTGACGAATTTATTTCCCGCCGCGTGCTGTTTGCCGGCGACATTCAAGACACGTTGCCAGCGCAGTTTGACGCGGCGGAGGTGCACGCGCATCTCACGCAATACCACCATTGGCTGCCGCTGAACAAAACCATGAGCGACAACGCGCAGTTTGGCTTGCTAGTGGATACTGAGCAGGTAGCTGCCTGCGATACCCTGATTTACTACTGGCCGAAGAGCAAACAGGAAGCGCAGTTCCAGCTCGCCAACTTGTTATCGCATCTTACCGTTGGCAGCGAGATTTTTGTGGTGGGTGAGAACCGCAGCGGTGTACGCAGCGCGGAAGGTATCCTCGAAGACTTTGCACCATTAACCAAGATTGACAGCGCGCGGCGCTGTGGGCTTTATCATGGCCGATTAGAGGCTTCGGCTGAATTTAATCTCGATGACTGGAAAGACAGCTATTACGTTGAAGATGTGCCGGTCGCGACGTTACCTGGTGTATTTAGCCGTGATGGTCTCGATGTTGGCAGCGCGCTGCTGTTGTCCACCTTTGCACCACATATGAAAGGTAAGGTGCTGGATATCGCCTGCGGCAGTGGTGTGGTGGCGGCAGTGTTGGCAAAACAGTCTCCCAAGCTGCGTTTGACACTGAGTGATGTCAATGCGGCGGCGTTGCTGACCAGTCGTGCCACGCTTACGTTAAATGAGTTGGAAGGCGATGTGATTGCCAGCGATGTCTACTCGGATATCGCCGGGCGTTTTGACCTTATTGTCTCCAACCCGCCGTTCCATGATGGCTTACAGACCAGTCTGAGCGCTGCCGATCGTCTGATTCGTGAAGCGCCCAAGCACCTGAACATTGGCGGGCAATTACGCATTGTTGCTAACGCCTTCCTGCCTTATCCTGCGTTGCTGGATGCCACTTTCGGTAACCACGAAGTGCTGGCACAAACCGGACGCTTCAAGGTGTATCAGGCCACATTAACGCGCGCCAGCAAGAACGCAAAACCAGCTGCACGTTAGCTGTGTGGAGGCCTCGGTGTATTACCGGAGCCTCAGACTGATGACAGCGTAACGTTCCTCTCTCGTCATCCTCGGCGAAAGCCGGGGATCTCTACCAGAATAAACGCGTTTAGTGTGTACGACATTCCCGCCTGCGCGGGAATGTCAGGACGTATGCAGGAATGGCCGTTTTAGGTAGGGGGGGCAGTAACCTGGCCGCATGGTTTGTGTTAATTGCGGTTAGCGGAGGTTATTAATGGTGGCCATACTCTCCGTGCCGTAACGATCGCCCGCTGCTGCCGCGAAGGGGAAGATCGCCTCAATCGCGGCCAGTTCCTCTGGTGTTAACTGAACATCCAGCGCGGCGATATTCTCTTCCAGATAGCGGCGACGTTTGGTGCCCGGAATCGGCACGATATCATCACCCTGCGCCAATACCCATGCCAGCGCCAACTGCGAAGGGGTTACACCTTTCGCTTGCGCCAGTTTTTCCACCTGTTCAACCAGCGCCAGGTTTTTGGCAAAGTTATCTCCCATAAAGCGCGGGTTGCTACGACGGAAATCGTCTGGTGCCAAATCTTCTGGGCTACGTAATGTGCCGCTCAGAAAGCCACGTCCGAGCGGGCTATAGGGCACAAAACCAATTCCTAACCGGCGGCATGCTGGGAGGATTTCTGCTTCCACATCGCGCGTCCAGAGAGAATATTCCGTTTGCAGTGCGGTAATGGGGTGTTCGCGGTGTGCGCGCTCCAATAATGAAACCGGGGCTTCACTTAATCCGATATAGCGGATCTTGCCCGCGGTAACCAGATCGCTCAATGCGCCGACGGTTTCTTCAATCGGTACGCTCGGATCGACGCGGTGCTGATAGTAAAGATCAATCTCATCCACACCAAGACGTTTCAGACTGCCTTCGACCGCCTGGCGCACGTAATCTGGACGGCCACAGACACCTCGTGCATGGGGATTGCTCGGATCGCGCACTATCCCGAACTTGGTGGCGAGCACCACCTGCTGGCGTTTGCCTTTGATGGCGCGCCCAACCAGCTCTTCATTAGTGTGTGGGCCATACATGTCGGCAGTATCCAGCAGCGTGACGCCCAGTTCCAGTGCCCGGTGCAATGTGGCGATGGCCTCTTTTTCATCCTGCGCCGTGGAGTAAAAATCGCTCATGCCCATGCAGCCAAGCCCGATGCTGGAAACCAGCGGTCCCGTTTTGCCAAGTTGACGTTGTTGCATTGTTTATTCTCCCTCGTTCGTAAGATGGAAGCAGTGTGATTGTTCAGAGAATAAAGATAAATGGCGAATAATGTGCAACACTGTTCAAAAATCACCAACAATGGCGGTATTTATGGACCATATTCAGGCGATGCGCACCTTTGTGCGGATTATCGAACTGGGCAATTTCAGCCGGGCGGCCGAAAAGCTGAATTTGCCGCGTGCCACTGTCAGCCACACGATCAAGCGGCTTGAAGCGCGCCTTGGGGTGCGACTGTTGCTGCGTACAACGCGTCAGGTACAGGTGACGGCTGAAGGAGACATTTACTACCAGCGCTGTCTACGACTACTGGCGGAAATAGATGAAACTGACACGCTGTTTTCACGCCAGAAATCACGGCCTTCCGGGCGAATTCGCGTCGATATGCCGCACTCACTGGCGCGTGAAATTGTGATTCCCGCGCTGCCGCAATTTTATCAACGCTACCCAGATATTACGCTGTGCCTGAGTGCCAATGATGCATCAATTGATGTTCTGCGTGAGGGGGTGGACTGCGTGCTACGCGCCTGGCAGGTGGAAGATGAGTCGTTGATTGCGCGCCACCTGCCTGCGTTGCCGCAGCTGACCTGTGCGTCGGCAGGTTATCTTGAGCGCTATGGCGTGCCGCAAACGCTGGATGATTTAGCTACACACCAAGCGGTTGGCTATTTCTCTCAGCGCACGACCCGCCACTATCCGCTCGATTTTATGTCGCAGGGGGGGTGCGAGCAGCGTACCCTACGCAGCCAGATTGATGTCAGCGGGGCGGATGTGTACGTGGCGGCGTGTCGAGCAGGGTTGGGGCTGATTCAGTCTCCACGATATGGTGTGCGGCACTGGCTTGAGAGCGGTGAACTGGTGGAGGTTTTGCCCGATATGCCGCCACCGGATATGCCGTTGTATATCATGTATCCCGCTGGCCATTTCCTTGCACCGCGCGTCAGCGTATTTATCGATTGGCTACGGGAATGCTTTGCGCATCCGTTATAAGGCCAATATGACGATTTTTGCAGCAAACCCAGCACGCCAGCGGAAATAATCATTGACGTTGTTGAGAAAATCTCTAGAATTCGCCCCCGTGGTGGCACGATGCAGATCGTGTGACGGCGTTGCGAAGGTGGCGGAATTGGTAGACGCGCTAGCTTCAGGTGTTAGTGTCCTTAGGACGTGAGGGTTCAAGTCCCTCTCTTCGCACCAACATTACCACACGTTTTATTAATACAAATGTTTGTCTCGCATAGCATCTGCGAAGGTGGCGGAATTGGTAGACGCGCTAGCTTCAGGTGTTAGTGTCCTCTGGACGTGAGGGTTCAAGTCCCTCTCTTCGCACCATGCGTGCGTGGCAAATAACAGAGCAGTACCCAGTGCGAAGGTGGCGGAATTGGTAGACGCGCTAGCTTCAGGTGTTAGTGTCCTTAGGACGTGAGGGTTCAAGTCCCTCTCTTCGCACCATCTCTAAATGTTTTTCCCTTCTTTGTTTATTTCCCTTTTTTATCCAAACACGCTTTGTCTATCAAAGTGATACACACATCTGTACGTTACGGCCACGTCGTTTGAAATGCGACGACCAACGCACTTAATCCTCCTGCCAGCGCAACGCAGGAAGGCAGTAACAGATAATGGCGCCATCGAGGGTGGAACAGCATGACTGCCGTTGCCAGCAGCGCAATCGCCACAATCAGTTTCCAACTGTTTAGCTGAAGATCGAGCAGAGCAAGCAACGGCATCAGTGCGGCAGGCAGCAGAATGCCCCAGGCGCTGCTCAGTCGTTTACCCAGATACCAGCTGGCACTCCATAACCCGCATGCGGTAATCATTGCGGCAAGCATGGTTTGCGCTCCTCTATTAATCATGAAATCCACTTTGATAATGATAACCAATATCATATGTGAATTTATATCATTTGATTGCGGGCGTAAACCCCAGCAAGTGATGCCGGGGCAGTAGGAATAGTGAGGGAAAATGTAGGTGAGAAGAAATCAGTAGATTGACTGATATAGTGCTTTGATTTGCTCCAGTGTAACATCGCGCGGGTTGCCGCCAGTGCAAACATCGTCTAGGGCAGCCTGTGCCAACGCCGGAATATCCTCTTCCTTCATGCCCACCTGACGCAGACGAGCCGGAATATCCACATCCTGAGAAAGTTGCTTCACAGCGGCAATCGCGGCTTCCCGCGCTTGCGCGATGGGCATCTCTTGTGCACCCGCGACGCCCATTGCTACGGCGATTTGGCGGAACTTGTCGCCAGTATAGTCAGCATTGAACGCCATGATATGAGGCAGCAGGATCGCGTTTGCCACGCCGTGCGGGGTGTCATAAAAAGCACCCAGCGGGTGTGCCATACCGTGCACTAAGCCTAATCCCACGTTGGAGAAGCCCATTCCTGCGACGTATTGTCCCAGCGCCATTGCCTCCACGCCTGCGGCATTACCCGCAACGGAATCTCGTAGCGAACGGCTGATGATTTCAATCGCCTTCAGGTGCAGCATGTCGGTTAGCTCCCATGCGCCTTTGGTGGTGAAACCTTCAATAGCATGTGTCAGTGCATCCAGACCCGTGGCCGCCTTCAGTGACGCTGGCATACTGGCCATCATGTTGGCATCGATAAAAGAGACGATCGGAATATCATGCGGATCGACGCAGACGAACTTGCGCCGTTTTTCTTCGTCGGTGATCACGTAATTAATCGTGACCTCAGCGGCAGTACCTGCGGTGGTGGGGATCGCAAAGATCGGTACGCTAGAACGGCGCGTGGGCGCAACGCCTTCCAGGCTGCGTACATCTGCGTATTCCGGATTATTGATAATGATGCCAATCGCCTTGCAGGTGTCTTGCGGTGAACCGCCGCCAATGGCGATCAGATAATCGGCTTGTGCGGCCTTATAACGCTCAATGCCATCGGTAACAACGCGGATGGTGGGATTAGGCACCACTTCATCGTAAACCTCATAGGGCAGTCCCGCCTGATCGAGCAATGTGATGACGTTGTTCACTACGCCATATTTAACCAAATCTTTGTCGGTTACCACCAGCGCCTTGTGGAAACCACGCCGGGTTATCTCTTCTACGATATGGTTAATCGCCCCCGCACCAAAATACGAGGTTTCGTTAAGGATCATTCTTTGGGTCATCGTCGCTTTCTCCATAACATATTGATTTTAAATACCCCGTCATGCTTCACGTTGCAGATATGTTGACTGCAACTCGAATTATTTAGGGTATAGATGCTGAAAATGGTCGGGCGGTGTAAGCGATCGGGGCGGAAAATGCCCTTAAGGTGCGAAACATTAACCGTCATAACGTTAGCTTCTATGCCATCAATAACGGAAAGACCGTGATGGATCGCCAATAAATGGATATTACCCATCTAATCAGTATGGATAAGTAAGTGAGATTTGCCTTCTCTACATTGCCATCTGCAGTGACTCGGTGGCAGTGAGCGCAAGGTGGGTGTGATCGTCGTCATCTTTAGCGTTTTTGCTACCACGGTATAACCACAGTGTTTGGTTGAAATAATCTAATTTCAGTCATTTTTTTGCATTATAAAAACTAATCCATTGTGAATATTTTTGTGTTGATCATCCTCTAATGATGTGAATATTTATGCCACTATTTTTGTTTTAAACTTATATAATTGGTGTTTTATTCTATTTTATGATTTAAATCTGGATATTTTAGTTGCCTTGTGCTCTGGCACTCTTTTTGCCTTTCACTGCTGATATATAGTTTAACTTATGAAAGAGGGTGTGGTAGCCCTGTGGAAGAGGTGGTAAGTTCAACGAAAAGAAAGCGTTTGCGTGGCGTGTTTCACGCCGTTCGCAAGGAGAGGTTCGGGAGAGAAAATGACACAGCAAACTCCGTTGTATCAGCAACATTTAGCCGATGGCGCGAAGATGGTCGACTTTCACGGCTGGATGATGCCGCTGCATTACGGCTCACAGTTGGATGAACATCACAGCGTTAGACGTCATGCGGGCATGTTCGATGTATCTCACATGACCATAGTGGATTTACACGGTCAGCGCGTTCGCGAATTCTTGCGTTATCTGTTGGCGAATGATGTTGCCAAGCTCACTCAACCCGGCAAGGCACTTTATACTGGGATGTTAAACGCCTCAGGTGGCGTCATTGACGATCTCATCGTTTATTTTCTGACCGAAACGCATTTCCGACTGGTAGTGAACTCTGCCACCCGTGAGAAAGATCTGGCCTGGATTGCCGAGCATGCCAAAGGATTCAACGTGGAGTGGCATGAGCGCGATGAACTGGCGCTAATTGCCGTGCAAGGGCCGTTGGCCCAAGAGAAAGTGCAGTCATTACTGAGTGCGGAACAACGCGTGGCAACGGCGGGTATGAAACCCTTTTTCGGCGTACAAACCGGCGACTATTTTATTGCTACTACTGGGTATACCGGTGAGCAAGGCTATGAAATTGCGTTGCCAGCGGCACAGGCGGTGTCCTTTTGGCAACAGTTGCTGGCTGCGGGGGTGCAACCTTGTGGACTCGGCGCGCGCGATACGTTACGCCTTGAAGCGGGCATGAATCTTTATGGTCAGGACATGGACGAAGGCGTTTCGCCACTGGCCGCCAATATGGGGTGGACCATCGCCTGGCAGCCGGAAGACAGAGATTTTATTGGCCGGGAAGCGCTGACGCATCAGCGCAGCGAAGGAACCGAGCAGTTGGTTGGATTGGTGCTGCGCGAAAAAGGGGTTTTGCGCCATGAAATGCCCGTGCGCTTTACCGATGCGAGTGGCGCGGTACAGGAAGGCATGATAACCAGCGGTACGTTTTCTCCCACGCTGGGGTTCAGTATTGCACTGGCTCGCGTGCCGGAAGGTATTGGTGAAACGGCGCTGGTGCAGATTCGCCAGCGCGAAGTGCCCGTAGAGGTGACTAAACCCGTATTTATTCGCGGCGGAAAGGCGCTGGTTTGACGCTGTGCCCGAGCTGGTCATGATTATTTATGCATTAACGTTAGCGCAATAGATACCCAAACTCATTCGAGTTGCAGGAAAGCCAACGCGTCTGCAACGTGAAGGATGATGGATATAGCGCGATTCAATACGACGAAGCCGTTTTTAAGGAGAGCAGGGCAATGAGCAGCACAATCCCAAACGAGTTGAAATACACCTCATCCCATGAGTGGGTCCAGGCCGAAGGCGAGGGTATCTATCGTATCGGCATTACCGAACATGCCCAAGAGCTGTTGGGAGACATGGTTTTTGTCGATTTGCCCGAGGTTGGCACACAGGTTGCGATGGGAGACGACTGCGCCGTCGCTGAGTCGGTCAAAGCGGCCTCAGATATCTATGCGCCGTTAAGCGGTGAGATCGTGGCGGTGAACGATGCGCTGGAAGGACAGCCGGAGCTGGTTAACAGCGCTCCCTATGCCGACGGTTGGCTGTTTAGCATTAAAGCGTCCGATGAAAATGAATTGAACGAATTGCTGGATGCGACGGCTTATCAGGCACTGTTAGAAGAAGACGAATAACCTTCGCGCCCCGTGACAATTTCATCGCGCATCACGGGGTAAATCGATTTGTCAGGATGTAAGACGTTGAGCGCGGCTTACCACGTTCGCGCTTGCTGTTTGCCATTGCTATACCCGTTATACTTCAAGTTGCATGTGCGTTTGGTTGTACTCGCTTACCCGAATCACTTACTTATGTAAGCTTATCGGGATCGATGAACCTCATCCATGAGGTTCACCCTGCGGGTCAGCGAGAGCGCTGTTCAAAACGTGAGCGTTTTATCCTGCAACTCGAATTATTTAGGCTATATAACATTGCTTGATGCAGGAAACACCCCTAATGACCCAGACTCTTAGTCAACTCGAACATGACGCCGCTTTTGTGGAGCGTCACATCGGCCCTACGCCCGCGCAGCAGGCGCATATGCTTGCTACGCTCGGTGCGGATTCATTGTCGGCGTTGATTCAACAGATTGTGCCGGTAGATATTCAGTTGCCCAATCCGCCCGCAGTGGGCGGTGCGCTGCCCGAGCACCAGGCATTGGCGGAGCTCAAGTCTATTGCCAGCCGTAATCAGCGCTACAAGAGCTATATCGGAATGGGGTACACCGCCGTGCATATGCCGCCGGTAATCTTGCGTAATCTGCTGGAAAATCCCGGTTGGTATACGGCCTACACGCCTTATCAGCCTGAAGTCTCCCAGGGGCGCTTGGAAGCCTTGCTGAATTTCCAGCAGATGACGCAGGATTTGACTGGGCTGGAACTGGCTTCTGCCTCTTTGCTTGATGAAGCGACAGCGGCGGCGGAAGCGATGGCAATGGCCAAGCGCGTCAGCAAGCTGAAACAGGCTAACCGCTTCTTTGTAGCAGAGCATGTGCATCCGCAAACACTGGATGTGGTGCGTACCCGTGCTGAGACCTTTGGTTTTGAAGTTGTGGTTGGCGATGCTGCCGCTGCATTGGAAACGGAAGGTGTGTTTGGCGTGCTGTTGCAGCAGGTAAATACCTATGGTGAAGTGAATGATTATCGCGAACTTATCGCGCAACTGAATGCGCGTAAGATAATCGTCAGCGTCGCCGCGGATATCATGGCGTTGCTGCTGCTGGCCGCGCCGGGCAAACAGGGGGCCGATATTGTGTTTGGCTCTGCCCAGCGTTTTGGTGTGCCGATGGGTTATGGTGGTCCGCATGCGGCCTTCTTCGCCTGCAAAGATGAATATAAACGCGCTATGCCGGGGCGTATTATCGGCGTTTCGCGTGATGCAGCGGGTAACACCGCGCTGCGTATGGCGATGCAAACGCGTGAGCAACACATTCGCCGCGAAAAAGCCAACTCCAACATCTGTACCTCTCAGGTGCTGCTGGCAAATATCGCCGGTTTCTATGCTGTTTATCATGGCCCACAGGGGCTCAAGCGTATCGCTGAACGCATTCATCGCTTGACCGATATTCTGGCTACGGGGTTGCAGCAGGGTGGCTTGAGCCTGTGGCATACTCGCTGGTTTGATACATTGGCGGTCGAAGTTGAAGACAAGAACGCCATTATTACTCGTGCGCTAAATGCCGGGATTAACCTGCGTACCGATCTTTATCATGGTATCGGTATCACGCTGGACGAAACCACTACCCGCGACGATGTGCAAGGGCTGTTTGACGTGCTGTTGGGGGAGGGACACGGCCTGTCAATTGATGCGCTGGATGCGGCGATCAGTGGTGGTTCATCTTCCATTCCTTCTGAACTGCTGCGCACGGATGCCATTTTGACCCACCCGGTGTTCAACCGTTATCACAGTGAAACCGAGATGATGCGCTATTTGCATCGTCTGGCACACAAAGATCTGGCTCTGAACCGCGCCATGATCCCGCTGGGCTCCTGCACCATGAAGTTGAACGCGGCGGCGGAAATGCTGCCAATTACCTGGCCGGAGTTTGCTGAGCTGCATCCGTTTTGCCCGCCAGAACAGGCGCAGGGCTATCGCACGATGATCGAACAGCTTTCCGGCTGGCTGGTACAACTCACTGGTTATGACGCCGTGTGCATGCAGCCCAATTCGGGTGCGCAAGGCGAGTATGCCGGTTTGCTGGCCATTCGCCGCTACCATGAGAGCCGCGGTGATGTTCAACGCACGTTGTGCCTGATTCCAAGCTCTGCGCACGGCACTAACCCAGCATCGGCACAAATGGCCGGGATGACCGTGGACGTGGTGGCGTGTGACAAGCAGGGTAATATCGATCTGCACGATCTGCGGGAGAAAGCGGCGCAGGCGGGCGATCGTCTTTCCTGCATTATGGTGACCTATCCCTCCACGCACGGTGTCTATGAAGAAACCATTCGTGAAGTGTGTCAGATTGTTCATCAACACGGCGGGCAGGTGTATCTGGATGGGGCCAACATGAATGCGCAGGTGGGGATCACCACACCGGGATACATTGGCGCAGACGTGTCGCACCTTAATCTGCATAAAACATTTTGCATTCCACATGGCGGTGGTGGCCCAGGCATGGGGCCTATCGGTGTCAAAGCACATCTGGCTCCGTTCGTACCGGGGCATCAGGTTGTGCACATTGATGGCTTGCTGACCTCGCAGGGCGCGGTATCTGCGGCACCTTTTGGCAGCGCGTCCATCCTGCCAATCAGTTGGATGTATATCCGCATGATGGGGGCGGAAGGGCTGAAGAAGGCCAGTCAAGTGGCGATCCTTAATGCCAACTACATTGCAACACGTTTAAAGGACGCCTATCCAGTGCTTTACACCGGCCGCGATGGTCGTGTGGCACATGAGTGCATTCTGGATATTCGTCCGCTGAAAGAGAGCACGGGCATCAGCGAAATGGATATCGCCAAGCGCTTGATTGACTATGGTTTCCACGCGCCAACGATGTCGTTCCCAGTCGCGGGAACGCTGATGGTAGAACCCACTGAGTCAGAGAGTCAGGTCGAGCTGGATCGCTTTATTGATGCGATGTTGGCCATTCGCGCGGAAATTCAGCGTGTGGCACAAGGCGAATGGCCGTTGGAAGACAATCCGCTGGTGAATGCTCCGCATACCCAGCAGGAGATTGTCAGTGAGTGGCCACATCCCTATAGCCGCGAGCTCGCGGTGTTTCCGGCAGGGGCTGAGCACAAATACTGGCCGAGCGTAAAACGCCTGGATGACGTTTACGGCGATCGCAACCTGTTCTGCTCATGCGTACCGACGGGTGATTACGCGTAATTGACGTTATAAAAATGACAACCCGTCTAATGGCGGGTTTCATACTGATGACAAAGTCACTTTCCCCCTCATCATCCTCGGCGAAAGCCGGGGATCTCTGTTAGAAGAAAGGTGTTTCATCGGTAAGAGATTCCAGCCTGTGCGGGAATGACGAGGTGGGCAAGCTGGCGAATTACCCCAACCACCCTTTGGCCTGCGCCGTTTCCAGGTGATCTTTCAGATAGCGCCACAGTTCGGGGTTGATCTCAGCGATAAAGCCAGCACGCCCCAGAACCTGCTCCAGGCGGATACCGTTTTCTACCCAGCTTTGCCCACCGTTATGCAGATTCATCAGAATCGGTAAAATGCGGTCTATCATCAGTGCGAAGCGCGCGTTTTCAGTGCTGCCCGCTTCATATTCCTGCCAAAGTTGTAGAAAATGTTGGCGTTGTGGCTCGGGCAGCAGGCCAAACAATCTTACTGCTGCAGCGTCTTCTTGCGCCTGAATAGCTTCTCGGGCACTCAGATCGTAGACCATCACATCGCCAGCATCGATCTCGACGATATCATGCACCAATGCCATTTGAATCACGCGTTGAATGTCCACGCCCTGACTGGCGTAAGGGGCCAGGCTCATCGCTGCAACGGCAAAGTGCCAACTGTGCTCTGCGGAATCTTCGTGACGGGAACTGCCGATAATTTTTGAACGACGCTGTACGCTTTTTAGCTTATCAATTTCCATCAGGAAACTAACTACTTCGGTCAGCGCACCGAACTCGAGAGTGGGTAAAGCCAAAGACATCAAAACCACCTTACATCCATTGATGTGTCAAACGCTGCTGTATCAAGACTAAAAACCCGCTCATTGTAGGGGAAGCTGGTGAGAATTTACACGTTTTATTCCACGATAATGCCCGTAAGAGAGAGATTATCGCGTCTGATAACAGACCTTTCGGGAGGGGGATTTGTCGACTATCGTTATAGTCAGGGTGATAAACAATCTGTTGTCTGGATTTTCCCCAACGCAATATGCGCAACGCATAAGGCGGGCCTTGCTTTGGGAGCATGACAGGGCGAAGTAAATATCAGAACTATCCACCATACTTCAAGTTGCATGCGTGTGTTGGCTGCGCTCGTTATTTGGCCCATTACTGGGTCTATCTCTAAAGGGCCAGTGAACGTGCTGTTCAAAACGTTAACGTTTTGTTCTGCAACTCGAATTATTTGGGATACAAAAGCGCTAATAAAAAAGGGGGCAATGATGCCTATTCGTATGATCCGGCGCACGATCAAATACGCTGTTGTTATCGTGTTAGCTATTGCGTTGACGTTTCTTGCTATTCGAGTGTTTGATTCACAACGGGGACCAGCATTGGCACCTTGGCATATTTATGTGCCGACAGAGATGACGCCTGACCAACTCGACCGTGCAAACTGGGAGCAGTATTTGGCTCATGAGGATCGCTTGTTTCAACAAGTGACCGAGCAGGTGACTCAGACGCTGGACAGGGACGAGCAAGTCGCCTTAAACCGCTATTTTGTCGGTAGCCCTGTCTATCCCGGTCGTTTCGCCCATGACTGGAACCGCTCTTATGAACTGATGCCGGAAGGTAAACCAAAAGGGGCTGTGGTGCTCTTGCACGGACTGACCGACTCGCCCTACAGTATGCGAAATGTGGCTGAGATGTATCGTCAGCATGGCTTTGTCGCTATCGGGCTACGTATTCCAGCACACGGTACTGTGCCTGGTGCGTTGACTAAAGTCCGTTGGGAAGATTGGTTGGCTGCAACGCGTTTGGCGGTGCGTGAGGCTGCGCATTTTGTAACACCCGCGAACGGGGGAGAGCGTTTACCACTGCATATCGTTGGTTTTTCTAACGGCGGGGCCCTCACACTGAAATATGCGCTTGATACCCTTAGCGACCCCTCCTTGCCTAAGGCTGATCGTCTGGTTCTGATCTCCCCCATGATTGGCATTACGGCTTATGCGCGTTTTGCCGGATTGGCCGGATTGCCTGCGATTTTCCCACCGTTTGCCAAAGCGGCCTGGTTGAGTATTGTTCCGGAGTTCAACCCGTTCAAATACAACTCGTTCCCGGTGAATGGTGCGCGCCAGTCTTATCTGCTCACCAGTGTGTTGCAGTCACAGCTTGAGCAGGAAGCGCGGCAGCGGCGGCTGTCGGAGCTGCCGCCAATTTTAACCTTCCAGTCTGTCATGGATTTTACCGTCAGCACGCGGGCGGTGATCAGTGCGTTCTATAACTTGTTGCCTCAAAACGACAATGATTTGGTGTTGTTTGACGTTAATCGCACTATCAATTTTGGTCTGTTGCTGCGTGATGCCTCTGCGTCGGCAATTGGGCAATGGTTACCGCCCACACCGCGTTTGTACGGTACCACGGTCATTACTAATGCATCGGTACAAAGCGCAAAAGCTGTCGCCTTTGACACCAAAGCAGGCAGCATGGAAGTCACACGACGTGATCTGGGGATGGATTATCCCGAAGATGTCTATTCATTATCTCATGTGGCGCTGCCGTTTTCTGACAGCGATTCGCTTTATGGCCGTTTCTCCACTCCGCCGTATGAGTTTGGTATTCCACTCGGACGTATTGCCGCTCGTGGTGAACGTGGAGTACTGATTCTCGATTTGGATACGCTACTGCGTCTTTCCTCCAACCCCTTCTATGACTACATGATGCAGCGTATCGATGATGTCATTCCCGGTGAAAGGGAACCGGGGCCAATACCGGGTTCTGTTCAAGCACGGTAGTGTATTGGGTTGAAAAATAGTTTCAGCGTACACTTGTACACTGAAACTATTCTCGATTACACTGTGCGAAGTTTGTACAGTCAATCGTGCCGGGAGTAAAAACGGAATATGGTGAAAACAGTTAGCAATGCGGGTTATACGCTGGCGGAGGAGATAGCCAACAGTATTAGTCACGGAGCTGGCGTGGTGCTGGGTATTGTCGGGCTGGTGCTGCTGTTAGTGCAAGCCGTGGACAATGGTGCGACGAGTATGGCTATCGCCAGCTACAGTTTATATGGCGGCACAATTATTCTGCTGTTCCTGGCCTCCACGCTCTACCATGCGATTCCCAGTCCGCGCGCTAAACCTTGGCTCAAACGGTTCGATCATTGCGCTATCTATCTGCTGATCGCTGGCACCTACACGCCCTTTCTGTTGGTGGGGTTGGATTCGTCTCTGGCACGTGGATTAATGATTGTCATATGGAGCATGGCGCTGGTGGGCGTGTTATTTAAGCTGGCCTTTGCTCATCGTTTTGAAATGTTATCGCTGGTGACATATTTGGTGATGGGATGGCTTTCACTGATTGTGATTTATCAATTGGTGCAGGTATTAGCTCCTGGTGGTGTTACCTTACTGGCGGTGGGTGGCGTGGTGTATACGCTAGGCGTTATTTTTTATGTATGTAAGCGTATCCCTTACAACCACGCGATCTGGCATGGGTTTGTGCTGGGTGGCAGCCTGTGCCATTTTCTGGCGATCTACCTTTACGTTTAGCTCCTTAATGTCACTCTGGCGCCGTTTCTTGATGAAACAGAAACGGCGCTCAGTGACAATCTTTACCCGCCATTATTCAGACAATGAATAAGGCAGCGGTTGCAGAGTAAGCTGACTTTCCGTTGCATCGCGTATGCGCAATACGCTATCGGTTTCCAGGTCGTTATTCAGTACTGCTTGCACCCAAAGTGTACCGTCGCTTAGCGGACAGGCTGCGAGTATCGTACCGGTGCGACGCCAGTTTTCACCCATTTTCAGTTCCAGGTCTTCGCCTGCTTCTGGCACACGAGATGACGTGCCAGCAAGCCAATAGAGTGCCCGCTTGTTGGCTCCGCGAAATTTTGCCCGTGCCACCATTTCCTGTCCGGTGTAGCAACCTTTATTAAAACTGATACCGTTAAGTGCCTGTATATTCGTTGCTTGGGGGATGAACTGCGCGCTGTTTACGTTGTCAATAATCGGCAGCGCGGATTCAATATCCAGTGCCAACCACTGTTGGTTGTCGGCCCACTGCACGCTGTCTCCCAGTTTTGAACGCAGCGCTGCTGCGCCTTCTTCGTTCAGCACCAGAAGGAAACGTTCAGCGGGAAGATCAAAATGCAGCAGGGTACCGAAGGGGTGACTGACAACGGGATGTTTGGTGTCCGGTAGAGTGGAGAAGACCTCGGATAAACGTTCGCGTACATTGTTTCCCGCAGCACCAATGAGCTGGAGATTGTCATCTGCGGCGATAGTGATTTTGGCAAAGACGGCGTATTTTTTTAACTCATTTAATTGAGTATCGCGCAGATTGCGGCGAACCAGATAGGCGAAGCCCTCGTTGTGGGCAAACAGGCGCAGCGTGCTCCACATTTTGCCCTTGGCATCACAATGGCCGCAAAGTACATGTTGATCGGGGGCTAACGCGTTAACATCTGCCGTCACTTGACCCTGCAGGTAAGTGCGCGTGTCTGGACCGGTGAGCGTCACTAGTGCCCAGTCATCAAGCGCTATCAGCGTAGCGGGAAGCTGGGCAGCGGCAGTGATGGAATTTGATTTAACCGTTTGTGTTGCTGAGGGAATTGGGGTTGCCATGTAACCATCCTCGCGAAGGTACGTTTGCGTTTGGCCTAATGGTAAAAGAGCTTGCAGGGTTTGCAAGCAGTTATTCGTGCCATTGCGTCGCATGATTTTCAGTTAGCATATTTGAAAGCGTTACAGAGCGTGTGCGTGATCGATAACCTTCTGCGATACGCTGATATGCGCTAAAATATGTCAAAATGTTACATTTAGTTGAGTGTTTATCTAGACATCCGAGTTACACTACACGTTGGCGTCGATAAAAAGTAGGAAAAGCAATGGATATCGATAATAAGGCGCGAATTCACTGGGCGTGCCGCCGAGGAATGCGAGAATTGGATATCGCCATCATGCCCTTTTTTGAACATGAGTATGATGTGCTAAACGATGATGACAAACGTGCTTTTGTGCGTTTATTGCAGTGCGATGACCCTGACCTGTTCAACTGGTTGATGAACCACGGTGAGCCGGAAGATGGGGAACTGAAACGCATGATCTCTCTTATCCAGAAGCGAAATAAAGACCGTGGCCCTGTGGCGCTGTGATTTACGCGTCTCCTGGCGCATGCAGGTGTTTTCTTTGCTGGTGCACGGGCTTTTGCTGCTGTTGATTCTGCTGGCGCCTTGGCCAGACGGATATGCTGTGCTTTGGTTATCACTGATGACGTTGGTTGTTTTCGGGTTTATCCGCAGCCAGCGTAATATCAAAGCGCGCCATGGTGAAATCGTGTTGCAGGATGAAGCGAGCCTTGAATGGCAGCATCATCGTTGGCGCATTATCCGCCGTCCGTGGATGTTGAAAAACGGTATCTTGTTATCGCTGCGGCGCAGTGACGGCAAACGGCGGCAGCGGCTCTGGCTGGCATCAGACAATATGGATAAGCAAGAATGGCGGCATTTGCGTCAGCTGTTGCTGGAGAGTAAAGAGTGGGCGGGCGAAAATTCGGACGCTCGCTAGCTTCAGATTCAGCCGACGGTGCGCTGTCGGCTGGTGCCTCTCTGTGACATCCCCAGATGTCACAACTGTTCAGCCATTTCCTGTAAGATCTGCTCGCACCACTGCTGCAAGCGCTCATCGCTCAAGTCATACTGGTTCACTTCATCAAGCGCCAGCCCGACAAAGTGCTTCCCATCCTGCGTGAGTGGTTTGGTGGTAGTGAACTCATAGCCTTCGGTGGGCCAATAACCAATAAAGGTTGCGCCGCTTGCAGCCAGTTGCTGATGCAGCATACCGAGGGCGTCAAGGAACCATTCACCGTAGCCTAGCTGGTCACCCATGCCATACAGTGCAACGATTTTCCCTTGTAGATTCAACGTGGATAGTTGCCCCCAAATGGCTTCCCAATCTTCCTGAATTTCACCGAAATCCCACGTTGGGATACCCAGAATCAGGAATTCATACTCTTCCATTTTCTGCGGATCGACACCTTTCACATTATGTAAGTCGACCAGGGATTCGCCTAAAATATCGCGAATTTTCTCCGCAGCCATCTCGGTATAACAGGTGCTGGAGCCGTAGAACAAACCAATTTTCATATGCAATTGCAGTGTGTTAAACAAACTTGCCATTAGCCTAACCGAATCTCGCAGCGAGGTATATATCCGTCATACTGCAAGTTACAGGTGCGTTAACTGCGTTCACTCACCGCTTCCAATGTCACTCTAATTATTTAGGGCATCGCTTCGTCATTGTCGCGAAGGTGGGAGTCTTTTACAGAAGAAATACGTTTACTCTCACAGAGATCCCTGGCTTTTGTCGAGGATGACGAAGAATAAGGTGACTTGTCAGCAGAGTGTGGGTGAAGGCACTAACCTTCACCCGTTTTCACGTTTGCCAGTGGGGCTTATTCGAGCGCTTGGTGACGCGTTTCTTTGGTCAGCAATAATGCGATAAGCGTTAAGGACGCCATGGCGAACAGATAAACACCCACATAGAACAGACCGTAGTTGGCTGTAAGCCAGGCTGCGATGTAAGGCGCAACGGATGCTCCCAGGATCGAGGAGACGTTATAGGAGAATGAAGCTCCGGTATAACGTACTTCGGTGGGGAACAGTTCAGGCAGCAACGCGCCCATTGGACCGAAGGTTAAGCCCATCAGACCCAGCCCCAGCACCAGAAACAGCATAACCAGCGGTTGGCTGCCAGACCCTAACAGTGACGGGAACAACACCGCGAACACCAGCATGCCGCAGGTAACGACGATCATGGTCTTGCGACGGCCATAGGCATCGGCCAACATCCCAGCAACTGGGATCAGCAGGCCGAAGGCAATCACTGCTACCATCAGCA
Organism: Serratia marcescens; assembly: GCA_015548865.1. Lineage (GTDB taxonomy): Bacteria > Pseudomonadota > Gammaproteobacteria > Enterobacterales > Enterobacteriaceae > Symbiopectobacterium > Symbiopectobacterium marcescens_A. Next base: position 120,528 of record JADMXW010000003.1, read on the forward strand.
TCCACAGGAAGCTGTTACGCGAGAAACCCAGCCCTTTGGGAATTGGCGAGGTACCATAGGTCATGGAATAGACCGTCATGATGTAAAACAGCGTATAGGTGGCAAGCATGATGAAGGTGCCAAGAATGGTTGCCTTCAGATGCTTGTTCAGCAGTGTTCCAAGCGGAATACGGACTTTTTTGCCAGCTTCGATAGCCTTGGTAAACACAGGCGCTTCGTGCAGAGAAACACGAACATACAAACCAATCAAGACCAATACCGCTGAGGCAACGAAAGGTACACGCCATCCCCAGGTCATGAACTGCTCTTCGCTTAACAGCCAGGAGAGTAGCAGGAAAGTGCCGTTGGCGAAAAAGAAGCCGATAGGCGCACCCAATTGCGGGAATGAGCCATACAGTGCGCGCTTGTGAGCTGGTGCATTTTCGGTGGCCAGTAACGCTGCTCCGCCCCATTCACCGCCTAGGCCAAGGCCTTGACCAAAACGCGCCAATGCCAGTAGCAACGGTGCGAAGATGCCAATGCTGTTGTACGTCGGCAGCAGGCCGATCAGCACTGTAGAGATTCCCATGGTGAGCAGGGAAGCAACCAGGGTCACCTTACGGCCTACACGGTCACCGAAGTGGCCAAACAGTGCAGAACCAATCGGGCGTGCAATAAAGGCAATGGCAAACGTCGCTAACGATTGTAGCGTCGCGGCGGTCGGATCGCCCTGTGGAAAGAAGATGTGCGGAAAAATCAGCACAGCGGCAGTGGCATAAATATAAAAATCGAAAAATTCGATCGCAGTTCCGATCAATGAAGCGACAACAACCTTACTACGGGAGTTAACCGGGGCTGCGTCCGCCTCTGCATCGAGAGTGGGCGTGATGGTGGCTTGCATAGGACTCTATTATCTTTTTTTATCGACAGAACTGTCATTCTAGTCACAGAAAAAAAAGCATTTCAATGTTAGTCCCAAAAGCGCAAAAGTGGCTACAGAGCCTGCTTTGGCGAGTTGCGCGATTGTGAATACTTCCTGTGAGATAAGTTATACTTTCCCTTATTTTGTAGTGTCTAATGATGATAAATACAGCATAAAATAAATTTGCATAAAAAATCGTCTGCGTTAATTCAGGTGATGATCCTGCCCCTTTTACCGCCACTTCGGGCATAATAACGCCACGGTTTTACCCTGCACGCAGTCAAGAGAAGAGGAGCGTATGCAAGCACAGGATCGGGCTCACATCGAACAGTTTCTTGAAGCTATGTGGCTGGAGCGAAACCTGGCTGACAACACGCTGATCTCCTATCGGCGAGATTTAACCGCACTTGCCGATTGGCTGGAGCATCGTGAAAGTGATTTATTGCAAGTGCAGGCACTGGATCTGCAAGCGTATCTTGCCGAACGCGTAGAGGGGGGATACAAAGCGACCAGTTCAGCGCGTTTGTTGAGTGCCATGCGTCGATTTTTTCAGTATTTATACCGGGAAAAACGGCGCAGTGACGATCCCAGCGCGGTATTGTCTTCCCCAAAATTGCCCCAGCGATTGCCCAAGGATCTCAGCGAGGCACAGGTGAATGCGTTGCTGCAAGCGCCCTGTGTAGATGAGCCACTCGAGCTGCGTGATAAGGCCATGCTTGAGGTGCTGTATGCCACGGGGCTGCGTGTCTCGGAGTTGGTAGGGCTGACCATAGCTGATGTCAGTTTGCGTCAGGGTGTAGTACGGGTGATTGGTAAAGGTAATAAAGAACGGCTGGTGCCGCTGGGGGAAGAAGCCGTCTATTGGCTGGAACGTTACCTTGAGCACGGCAGACCTTGGCTACTGAACGGACAAACGCTCGATGTGCTGTTTCCAAGCTCGAGAGCACAGCAGATGACGCGCCAAACCTTTTGGCACCGTATCAAACACTATGCCGTGTTGGCATCCATTGACAGTGAGAAGCTTTCACCGCATGTTTTACGTCATGCATTCGCTACGCACTTGCTGAACCACGGAGCTGATTTGCGTGTCGTACAAATGTTGTTGGGGCATAGCGATCTTTCAACAACGCAAATATACACGCACGTTGCCACTGAACGGTTGAAGCAGTTGCATCAACAGCATCATCCGCGCGCCTGACATTGCAGGCGAAATAAGGGCTAGACGGCTGAACGCGCCCTTTATAGGCGGAATACACCATGAACGGGACTGAATACAATGAAAAAAGGGCTAATGGCGCTTTCTTTACTGCTCGCGGCGACGAGTAGCGCAGTACACGCCGACGATGCGGCGATTAAACAGACACTGACCAAATTGGGCATTGAAAAAATAGATATCCAGCCTGCGCCCGTCGCTGGCCTTAAAACAGTGCTGACGGAAAGCGGCGTGCTCTACGTAACAGAAGATGGCAAACATCTGCTGCAAGGTCCGCTCTACGCGCTGGGCAGTGGTGCTCCCGTGAACGTGACCAATCAGATTTTGAAGGGCAAACTGGATGCCTTGCAGGATCAAATGATTGTCTACAAAGCGGCGCAGGAAAAACATGTCATTACCGTTTTCACCGATATTACCTGCGGCTACTGTCACAAACTGCATGAGCAGATGAAAGACTACAACGATCTGGGCATCACCATTCGTTATCTGGCTTTCCCGCGTCAAGGGGTGAATTCGCCGACGGAAAAAGACATGCAGTCTATCTGGTGTACCGCTAACCGCAACAAGGCGTATGACGCTGCATCTCGCGGTGAGGCTATCTCTCCGGCAACCTGCAAGACCGATATCAGTGCACATTACGAACTGGGCATTCAGTTTGGTGTGCAAGGCACACCAGCGATAGTGCTCGAAGACGGCACTGTGGTACCGGGTTATCAGGCGCCCAAAGAGATGTTAGCCATGCTGAATGCACATCGGGCTGCGGCAAAATCTGGCGCATAAATCTCAGGCATGTTGATGCTGGCCCATTGAACGACAAGTGAAAGCGTTCAGTGCTATCAGTTACGCAGTGGAATTGAAAATAAAGTGGAATTTAAAACCATACTCCGCCGGCGTCCGCTGGCGGAAGGCGGTGGGCTTCCCGCAACGCTTCCCCCGTTACTACGTCGGCTATATGCACAGCGCGGCGTAACAGAGAGTCAGGAATTAGATCGCAGCCTGCGCGGTCTGATTGATTATCGCCTGCTTGATGGCATTGACGATGCGGTGGTGTTGCTGCAACAGGCGTTGGAAGAACAACGGCGTATTGTGGTGGTGGGTGACTTTGATGCCGACGGGGCAACCAGTACCGCGCTCGCCGTGCTGGCTCTTCGCAGCATGGGAGGGAATCAGGTAACCTATCTGGTACCGAACCGTTTTGAAGATGGCTATGGTCTGAGCCCTGAAGTGGTGGTGCAGGCAGAGAAGCTGGGTGCTGAACTGATCCTGACGGTGGATAACGGTATTTCATCCCATGCCGGGGTGGATGATGCGCATCAGCGTGGTATTCAGGTGTTGGTGACCGATCACCACCTACCGGGGGAAACGCTGCCCGCTGCTGATGCGATGATCAACCCCAATTTGCACGATTGTGCATTTCCGTCCAAATCGCTGGCTGGCGTCGGTGTTGCGTTTTATCTGATGATGGCGCTGTTTGTGCGTTTGCGTGACAGTGGTTGGTTTAGCCAAAAAGGGTTGGCAGAACCAAAGCTGGCGGAATTGCTCGATTTGGTTGCGTTAGGTACGGTAGCCGACGTAGTACCACTCGATGCCAATAACCGTATTCTGGTGTCTCAGGGGTTGAATCGCATTCGTGCAGGCAAGTGCCGTCCTGGCATTCGTGCTTTGCTGGAAATCGCCAACCGTGATGCCAGCCAACTGGTGGCAAGCGATCTGGGGTTTTCGATTGGGCCACGTCTCAATGCGGCTGGCCGATTGGATGATATGTCAATTGGCGTGGCGTTGCTGCTGTGTGATGACATCGTCGAAGCGCGGATGCAAGCCAGCGATCTGGATGCGCTCAATCTGGCACGGCGTGAAATAGAACAAGAGATGCAGGCAGAAGCCATGCAACTGTGTGAAAAGTTGGAGCACGGTCTTGAACAACTGCCGCTGGGATTGGCGATGTATCATCCTGAATGGCATCAGGGGGTGGTCGGCATTCTGGCATCCCGGCTGAAAGAACGTTTTCATCGTCCGGTAATTGCGTTTGCACCGGCGGGCGAGGGCGTTCTTAAAGGTTCTGGTCGTTCAATTCCCGGTTTGCACTTGCGCGATGCGCTGGAGCGCTTGGATACCCGCTATCCGGGGTTGATGGTTAAATTTGGTGGTCACGCGATGGCGGCGGGGCTATCGCTGGAAGAACATCAGTTTGATACTTTCCGTGAACGCTTTGGTGAACTGGTCGGTGAATGGCTGGATGAATCACATCTGGAAGGGGTTATCTGGTCGGACGGCGAGCTGATACAAACCGAACTGAATCTGGTGACGGCAGAGATGCTGCGCGATGCCGGACCGTGGGGACAAGCGTTTCCTGAACCTACTTTTGACGGGCGTTTTCGTATCTTGCAGCAGAAGCTTTTGAAAGAGCGTCATCTGAAGCTGATGTTGGAGCCAGTCAATGGTGGTCCGCTGCTGGACGGTATCGCGTTTAACGTAGATACCCGTTGTTGGCCTGACAGCAGCATTCGCGAGGCGGAGCTGGCTTATCGCCTTGAGGTTAACGAATTTCGTGGTAAACGCAGCGTGCAATTGTTGATACAGCATTTGTGGCCGCTGTAGTGAGTGCGCGGCATCGCCTGCATGGGTAAAATTGCGCCAGACGGCTGTAAACCTGGCGTGTATTCAGCTAGAATCGTTCGTTTATACCCGTCATACTTCAAGTTGCAGGTGCGTTGACTGCGTTCGCTCACCCGAATCACTTACCTGAGTAAGCTCATCGGGATTCGTTCACTTGCCGCCTTCCCGCAACTCGAATTATTTAGGGTTTATATCCATTTTTCTCCGTCGATTGACGGCTAACGTAAGACGCTAATCATGTTTGAAATTAATCCGGTAAAAAACCGTATTCAGGACCTGTCTGACCGGACAGCTGTTCTGAGGGGGTATCTTTGACTACGATGCCAAGAAAGAACGCCTGGAAGAAGTAAACGCCGAGCTGGAACAGCCCGATGTCTGGAATGAACCTGAGCGCGCACAAGCGCTGGGTAAAGAACGCTCCTCACTGGAGGCCATCGTCGATACCATCGATCAGATGACGCAAGGTCTGGAAGACGTTTCCGGTCTGCTCGAGCTGGCGGTAGAAGAGGACGACGAAGAGACGTTCAACGACACCATCACTGAAGTGGATGCGCTGGAAGCCAAACTGGCACAGCTTGAGTTCCGTCGCATGTTCTCCGGCGAATACGACAGTGCCGACTGCTACCTCGATATTCAATCCGGCTCTGGCGGGACAGAAGCGCAAGACTGGGCCAGCATGCTGCTGCGCATGTACCTGCGTTGGGCCGAAAGCAAAGGCTTCAAGACCGAAGTGATTGAAGAGTCTGAAGGGGAAGTCGCGGGTCTCAAATCGGCCACTATCAAGATTATCGGTGACTACGCATTTGGTTGGCTGCGTACTGAAACTGGCGTGCACCGTTTGGTGCGTAAGAGCCCGTTTGACTCCGGTGGTCGCCGTCATACCTCATTTAGTTCCGCGTTTGTGTATCCAGAAGTGGATGACGATATTGATATCGAAATCAATCCGGCAGATCTGCGTATTGATGTGTATCGTGCCTCCGGTGCCGGTGGGCAGCACGTTAACCGTACTGAATCTGCGGTGCGTATTACCCACATCCCGACCAACATTGTTACGCAGTGTCAGAATGACCGTTCCCAGCACAAGAACAAAGATCAGGCGATGAAACAGCTGAAAGCGAAGCTGTACGAGTTTGAGATGCAAAAGAAAAATGCTGAGAAGCAGGCGCTGGAAGATAACAAGTCCGATATCGGCTGGGGCAGCCAGATTCGTTCCTATGTTCTGGATGATTCACGAATCAAAGACCTGCGCACCGGGGTGGAAACGCGTAATACCCAGGCCGTGCTGGATGGCGATCTGGACCGATTTATTGAAGCAAGTTTAAAAGCGGGGTTATAACAAGTCACATGGTTGAGTCACAATCACAGGGTGCCGAGCAGGCGCTGGATCTGAACAACGAACTGAAAACGCGCCGTGAAAAGCTCTCGGCGCTGCGTGAACACGGTATCGCCTTTCCAAATGATTTCCGCCGTGATTCCACTTCTGACGCGCTGCACGCGGCTTACGACGATAAAGAAAACGAAGAGCTGGAAGCGCTGGGCATTGAAGTGACCGTGGCGGGGCGTATGATGACGCGCCGCATCATGGGGAAAGCGTCGTTCGTGACGTTACAGGATGTGGGTGGCCGCATTCAGCTTTATGTGGCGCGTGACGATCTGGCGGAAGGCATCTATAACGAACAGTTCAAAAAATGGGATCTGGGCGATATTCTGGGCGCACGCGGTAAGGTGTTCAAAACCAAAACCGGTGAACTTTCCATCCATTGTACAGAACTGCGTTTGCTGACCAAGGCTCTGCGCCCGCTTCCAGACAAATTCCACGGCTTGGCTGATCAAGAAACCCGTTATCGCCAACGCTATCTGGATCTTATTGCCAACGACGAATCCCGTCATACCTTCCGTGTACGCTCGCAGATTCTCTCCGGCATCCGCCGTTTCATGGTAGATCAAGGGTTTATGGAAGTTGAAACCCCGATGATGCAGGTGATCCCCGGTGGTGCTTCCGCGCGTCCTTTTGTGACTCACCATAATGCGCTGGATATTGACATGTATCTGCGTATTGCGCCGGAGTTGTACCTGAAGCGTCTGGTGGTCGGTGGTTTTGAGCGCGTGTTCGAGATTAACCGTAACTTCCGTAACGAAGGGGTTTCGCCGCGTCACAACCCGGAATTCACCATGATGGAGCTTTATATGGCTTATGCCGATTATAAAGATCTCATCGTGTTGACCGAAAGCCTGTTCCGTACGCTGACGCAAGATGTACTGGGCAGTACCACGGTGCCTTACGGCGATCAGACGTTTGATTTTGGTAAACCGTTTGAGAAGCTGACCATGCGCGAGGCTATCTGCAAATATCGTCCTGAAACCAACGTGGCTGATCTGGATGATTTTGATAAAGCATCGTCCATTGCAACGTCTCTGGGGATCAAGATCGAGAAAGGCTGGGGGCTGGGCCGTATCGTTACCGAGATCTTCGAAGAAACAGCAGAAGCGAATCTGATCCAACCGACCTTTATTACTGAATATCCGGCGGAAGTTTCACCGTTGGCGCGCCGTAATGATGAAAATCCGGAAATTACCGATCGTTTCGAGTTCTTCATTGGTGGACGTGAAATCGGTAACGGCTTCTCCGAGTTGAACGACGCAGAAGATCAGGCAGAGCGTTTTGCCGATCAGGTGCGCGCAAAGGATGCGGGCGACGACGAAGCCATGTTCTACGACGAAGACTACGTTACCGCACTGGAACATGGCCTGCCGCCAACCGCGGGCTTGGGCATTGGCATTGACCGTATGGTGATGTTGTTTACCAACAGTCACACTATCCGTGATGTCATCCTGTTCCCGGCGATGCGTCCGCAGAAGTAAGTTTCTTCCAACGACTGACGTATAATGAACCCCATGCTTGCATGGGGTTTTGTTATCCGTAGTCATCCCGCGAGCCATGCTGGTAAACCCACAGAGAAAAATGCTACCGTCACTCTTCTGTTTCGGGGGGAAGTGGTTCCATGATCACCTATCGTGATGGCTGGTTTGAACTGGCATTGTTAGAAAATACCGGCGGATTTCCCCGCCATACCCATGATGAATATGTGATTAGCGCCAACCTCAACGGCGTGGAACATGTCTGGCTGGATGGCAATACCTTTGATGTCGATCCTCAGATGGTGACCACCTACAATCCACATCAGCTACAAAGCGGCGATAATAGCGATGGTCGCTGGCAATGCGCTTCGCTATACGTACAACCCGGCGCTTTTGAGCATTTCTTTGGTCGTGCCTTTCGGTTTGCACAAGGCGTGCAACAGACCCCCGTGCTGGCGCAACAGTTGAAGCTATTGGTAAGCCCCTGCGATGAACAGGGAGATGGCGCGATGTATCAGGAGCGGCTGGTGCTGCTATTGGCAGCGTTGATGGACAACGATATGGGCAGCCCTGCGCCGTTAAAGATGGTCCGCGAGGGCGGCAGAGTCAAACGTATCAAGGCTCGTTTGCTCGATTGTCTTGCGGAACCGCCCAATCTGGATGTATTGGCGCGTGATGAACACATTACTGTGGCGCATCTGGTGCGTAGCTTTCATCAGGAAGCCGGTATGCCACCGCTGGCCTGGCTGATGCAGCGCCGTATTGGCAAGGCCCGTGAAATGCTGCGTCAGGGCATGAGCATCAGTGAGGTAGCGCTTAGTCTTGGCTTTGCCGATCAGGCGCACTTCACCAAAACCTTCAACCGTTTTAACGCCATGACGCCGGGACGTTTTCAGCATATCAATTTCTGACAATACGTTTCGTTTCACTCCCCGTAGACTTTCGCTTAGTGTTGATGTCTGCGGAGCTGTGGCGGTTATGTTGTTAGTTGTGCTTAATGGCATTTTGCTTTCCCTCTCGCTGTGCCTGGATTTGGGGATGGTGAATACGGCGATCATTAACCGGGGTATGCGTGACGGTCCGCGCGCCGCTTTTATGATTGGCTTTGGTTCTTGTTTTGGCGATCTGGTTTACGCAGCGCTTTCTGCGTTTGGCTTAGCGGTGATCTTTACCGCGCTGCCCGTGCGCTGGGCACTGTGGATTGGCGGCGGTGCCATTCTGCTGTGGATGACGTGGAACATGGCGCGCATGGCCTGGCGTGATTATCAGACGCAACGATTAGCGCCTGTGGACGCTGATGTGACTGATGCTCCTGCGGTGGCAAAACGGTTTCGCGGCTATGATTTTCTGAGTGGCATAGGGATGGCTCTGGCATCACCGACCGCACTGCTGTGGTTTGCGGCGATTGGTGGCTCCATCATCGCGCAGTCAACGGACGGCTCAACGCTGATGGTGAGTGTGTTTCTCAGCGGCTTCTTTATTGGTGGATTGTTGTGGACGCTGTTTCTGGCGGGCATGATCAAGTATGGCCGTCAGGCGCTGCAAGGACGGCTGACCTTTTACTGCTATGTTATCTCGGCACTTCTGTTTGCCTATTTTGCTGTGCAGGTCATCTATCACGGTTACCAAACGCTGCTGATCCCGCTGAGCTTGACTGACTGATTGCTCAATACGCCACCACTTTCGCCGGGTTTTTGCTTGCCCGGCAAGCGGATAGCGCTATAATGCCCAACGCACACCTGATGCGAGTGTAGTTCAATGGTAGAACGAGAGCTTCCCAAGCTCTATACGAGGGTTCGATTCCCTTCACTCGCTCCATCCTCTTCTCTCTGTATGTGCTCTGAAGTCAATAAGATCAGTAATGACGTGCTTTTTACCTGCACAGCTTTCAATTTATTCCATCTAATGGTTGTACTGTTTTTTTACGGTATTCCCCGTTGGTTAAGGAGTCATTAAAGCGATGAATCATTTTTGATAATACATCGCTAGAAATGGATAAAACTATTAGCCGTGCTGAACGGTGGAACGCACTACACTATGGGTATTAACTATTTGAGTTCAATAAATTACATAATGTTATATTGTTAGTTAATTTCCTTAATGTTCCTCCAAAGGTCCTCATGTCGCGTCTTTTCTGATGACTTATGATGGTTATTGATGGCCAAGCAATAACAGGTAACGAATTAGCGATGAAATATCTGGCTGCTGATCCAGCTTCTCTAGGCTGCGCAATACGCTTTCTGTTTCTTGCTGATCTATGTAATGTGTAGCATCTCGGAATTTTTGCTTTATCCGCTCAACATCGGTTGTATCAGCGGCATCCATGACCTGTGCTTCATAAACAGTGCCATCATTCATGAATACACTGATTTTAGCCTGACGTCGCGGAAAGCGGGCGGTTGCCTGTGCTGACTCGATGACTTCCACTTTTGTTGCCAGAGTGTGTAATGCGGGATTGCGCAGTACATCAGGTTGGAACTGGCGCAGTGACACTTGACCAAATAGAATGGCTGCCGACAGGCAGTAGGGTAGAGAAAACTTTGCTGCGTCTTCTGTATCGTTTTGAAACTTTCGCGTAATATCCACCGCTACCTGATAAGTCTCCACGACAATGCGTTTAATATCAGTAGGCTGCAATTTGTGTTGTTTTAGCACAGAGAACATGGCATCAAGCGGCGAATTGGTATGTCCGCACGAAGCATAGATTTTATAGAACGCGGTATCCGAGATGAGCGAAGTTTCACTCGGATTGCGCAGGATATCCAGATGCGCTTGTGTACAGGTTGAAGCAATGAATCCTTTTTTTCCGGTAATGGCAGTAGGGGAACCGGTATAGCCCAATTTTGCCAGTGATGCTGCATAGATGCCGTTCTGGCAAGCATGACCGATGGTCAATGCTTTCGCGTGTGTACCAAATGACTCTTGCAAGCCACTGGCAAGGGTGGCAGCGATGCCAAGCGCGTGGCAAGTTTGTTTTGGTGTGAGGCGTAGCAGAGACGCTGCCGTTGCCGTGGCGGCAAACGCACCGCAAGTTCCGGTCGTGTGCCAGGTTGCATAATGAGAGGGATTGACCGCTTGTCCCAGTCTTGCGAACAGGTCATAACCCAAGATCAAGGCTTGTAAAAATTCTCGCCCCGTGACGTTGAGTTTTTCACCCAGAGCCAGAGCAACGGGTACAGTGACAGAGCCAGGATGCCCGATCGCTTTACGGTGCCCATCGTCCAATTCGGAAACATGCCCTATCACGCCATTCACTAGCGCAGAACAACTTGCGGGATATTTCCCCTCTGCCCCAATGATGGATGATTCAGGTACGCCCCCTACAGATGTAAAAAACTGACGTGCAAGGTCAGACTGCGGATAATGGGAACCTATAGCTGCACAGCCAATCCAATCCACAACTCGATATTTGATATCATAAATAAACTTGTTATCGATATTGCTATAATTGCAGTTAGCGATGAACTCAGCCAATTGTTGTTGAATTTTTTCCATAATTAGTGCTCCATAAATAAGTCCTTTGATCGAAAAATTACTGCGGGCTCGATTTTCTTTTTATGAGTAGAAAAAGGAGAGATTAGCATCGCTGATAACGACCAAAGGACATATATTAATGTTTAGTTTTTTATCATGATGGTAATATGAGAACGAACGTTAAAATAAAATTAACCAGCGCACATAGAATTAATTGCACAGCGTTGCGTTTTACCACTTGAAATGGTGAAACCCCTGCAATACCTGCTATTGCGACAATGGCCCCTGTAACGGGTGATAACGTACGCCCAAACCCAGTCATGGTTTGTAGTGGTAGTAACATTGCTGCCGAATGCACTCCGAACTTGGCAGCCAGTTCCGGAATGAGCGCAGAGAATGAGAAAAAGGGGGCATTGCCGGATCCCATTAGAAAGGCGACAACGCCAATCACCAGACTCATCAATACGATCATGAAACCAGCACCCATACCCATGCTTTCCACTCCGTTGATGAGTGAATTTACTGCACCGATAGCGATCAACCCTTCACCAAATACTTGTCCAGCAATGATTAACGCTACTACAACAGTGAGCTGTTTTCCCAAGCCTTCAAAAAATGACTTTATCCCGCCCAGTACTTCAAGACCCTTTCGGGTACGAATATATTCAAATGCTGCGGCAATCAGCGTGCTCAGTACAATGGCGGTAGGAACGTCAACCTTAATTTTTATACCGAACTGGCCAAGAACAACGGGATTAAATGCCAAGAGAATGACCAACGGGATAATGGGTAGCAAAGCATAAAGTTTTGGTACCCGAATTTGTGTATCGGTCTGTTCTTTACGGAATTGTTCTCTTAGTGCCGCTTCTTCTGGGTCTGGCCCTTCTCGTTGATCCCAGTAGCGTTGGATGAAATAATGTGAGATCAACATGGTCAATGCTAAAGGGAAGTAGATTTTCATCTGCCAATGTAGGAAATATTCCGCCCATTCAATTCCTGCTGTTTTCGCTGCCAATAAGCAGTTGGCAGATCCTGGTCCCAGGTCGAAAAATCGACTAGAGCCAATGATTGCCACGGCCGTGAGCCGAGAGACACCAGCACGGATCATGACTGGATATAACGTCACCATGAGCATTAACGCGAGCCCTGATGCACTAGGAATAGCCATCCCTACGACTTGGGAAATGATAAATCCCATACAAGCCAAAATATAAGGTGATTTAATATATTTCAGTGGACCACCAACGACGGCATAGAGTGCTTGTCCTGCATGCAGCGTATCCATATAGCGAGAGAATCCTCCCATTGCCATGATTGATAGCCCAAGCCCTGCCAAGTTTGTTGACATAATATTTTGGACGACGAGAAAAATATCAAAGAAGCTGCTACCACTCGATTTTTTTATTTCTAACCCTGGTCCCAAATTCAATAAAACAGAGATGCCGAGTAATACGACACCAGCTATTAATAAAATAGCTGTTGCATATCCTTTTTTAGCAATCATCCAGGCGACCCAGATGATAACGAGTAACGATATTATTAATCCCATTGTTCTATCCCCATACAGGGGAATGTGATGTGAACACACTCACCCTGAGAAAATGGTTGAACGCTAATAGGGCACAAAATAAATGCTGATGATAACAATTCTTGTTGTCTTAGAGTTATTTATTGTTCCAGTATAATCTTGGATATTAAAATAGATTCTAGTGTAAACCAATTTATCATCACAGCATAAAGTAAATGCGTGAGCCGCTGTATACTTTAGGGAAATAATTTATTCTGCCCCTACTCTGATGTAGCTTGTTTTTTACATTCTGGAAAAAATTATTTTACCGTCTCTCTAGGTGATTCAGTGATAGAGCGTTCTGTCAGTTCCTGACCAATGCCTGGCAGATCTGGAATTTCATACTGACCATTTTTAGGAAGATAATCGTATTTGCATGTTTGACGATTTCCTTCCAGTAACGCATAACGATGCAATTCATGAATGGCGAAGTTGGGAATAGCACATTCTAATTGTAGCGCTGCTGCAGTCATTATCGGGCCGCCGCAGACGTGGATCTGACATGTCGTGTCATAGATATGTCCCATGTCACAGATCTTTTTCGCCTCGCTCAGACCGCCGCAGGTTCCTAGATCGGGTTGAATCAAATCAATGATATGATCTTCAAAAAATGGACGGAATCCCCAGCGGGTGTAAATCCGCTCACCTGCAGCGATAGGGATATTGATGTTTTTCTTTACTTCTTTTAATTGCCCGGCGTTGAGTGCCATTGTTGGTTCTTCATATGCAGAGATCCTGAACTCTTCGATCATTTTGCCAAAACGAATGGCTGAGGCTGTGTCGGTCAAGGCATGTGCTTCAACAATAATGTCGATGGCATCACCAACAGCTTCACGAATGGCTTTAATTCGTTTATAGCCAACCATCAGATCGCGATCGGCAAATACGCCATATAAATTGCGTTTTTTTAGTCCTCCTTGTTCATCGATTTCGTTCACATCCACTTTAATGGCATCATAGCCATCCTTCAGTGCTTTCTCTGCTGCAGATGCGTACTGTGCTGGTGTGGTCAATATTTCTTTTTTCTCTGCATCTCCCCAACCAAACTGAAGTTGGCTGGCATATGTGCGTAACGTATCTCGGTATTTTCCCCCGAGTAATTGATAGCAGGGAACATTCAGTGCTTTGCCTTTAATATCCCATAGTGCGATATCAATTGCGCTCATTCCTGCGGAAACGACGGTACCCCCGCCTTGTCCCCAAAAGGTCTTTTTTTGCATTTTGTCCCAGATTTTTTCACTCTGCATTGGGTCCATACCAATGATGATGGCTGCCAGATCTTTTGCCATACCAAAGCCTGCGGAAGCACCTACACCATATGCCATGCCTACTTCACCAAAGCCTGAGATACCTTCATCGGTATTAATTCGTACGACGATAGGGCGCCATTTAGCGACGGCTGATTGTAGAGGGTTTTTTACATCAATAATATCAACGCTAATAATTTTCATTCTTTATTCTCCAGTATGAGTTGTAGAGATACGTAGACATGTACAGCATAAAATTATGACTATATAAATTGTGATACATTAAGATTTGGTGTTTATTGGCAATATTTCATCGTCTCCTTTTAATAAATAAAGAGATTGCGTTACCATTGATATAAACATCAAATGATAAACTTGTTCTTAAATATGCATGGTTAAATCATGCCGCCAATAATAACTCTATTATATTTCAATTATCCTAAATTGATTAATGTTCCGATGTTTTTAGTTTACATATATCAGGATGTATTATTTACTCTTCATAATAATATTCATTGTTTGGCGTGCATCTTGTTTTACGTTGTCATAGCGACTGTACCCTTTACAATCCATCGTCACAACGAAGGGGCCAAAATGTTCTGTTTCTAACGCCCACATCGCTTCCGGCATACCATCTTCAAACCAATGAACGCCAGTCACTTTTTTTACACCTGCAGCAAGCACTACTGCACAACCGGGGGCCGCTTGGAGATAAACTTGCTTGTATTTCTTGAAAGCCGCCAGACTATCTTCTGCCATACCACCTTTACCGATCACCAGTTTTACGCCCAGGCGACCAACGAAATCAGCATGTGGTTCCATACGTATAGACGTTGTTGGTCCAATGACGTGTAGCTTCCAGCCACTTTCAGGAGCCTTGAGCATGATGGGGCCAGCATGAAAAATGGCACCTCCGACCAAATCTTCTGGTAGATTTTCGCCCTGTGCGACGAGTTCACGCATGTGTAGATGTGCCATATCGCGTGCAGTACACACCTTGCCGTTTAGATAAATCGTATCACCAATATTCAGTTGCTCTACGTCGGCGTCTGTCAGCGGTAATGTCAATTCATGTACGGTCATGATTATTCCTCCACCTGAAATAATGTTTCGCGATGTCCATCTGGATAGAGTCTGATGCCAAAACGGCGCGCGACCCAGCAATGGAAATTGATTGTCACAGGGCAGATTGCCGTGTGGGTTGCCGCGTATGCAATTTTCACTGCCAATGATGTTGTATTGCCTCCGATGCCGGCAGGACCTATGCCCAAACGATTAATATCTGCCAACAGTTCTTGTTCAAGCTGATCTAACAAAGGGTCTGGATTATGATCCAGCCAGTTACGGGTGCTGATCGCTTCTCGGCTTAACTTGGCACTGACATCCATTTGGCCGCCCAAACCAATGCCAATAGCAGAAGGAGGGCAAGGGAAACCGCCTGCATTGATGACCGTATCGAGTACCAGTTTTTTCAAACCGCTATAGTCTTTACCTAGCGTTGCTGGCGTCAGGATTTTAGCAACGTTGCCTAACTCAGCCCCGCATCCTTTAGCGCTCATGATAATTTCGACAAATTTCTGTCCCGGTACGTGACGCAGTTCGATATTGGGTACTCCTTCCCCTGTACTGTCTCCAGGGTTGTGGCGTGTGAGTGGATGTACAATGCTGGGACGAATCATTCCCTTCAGGGTGGCTTCTGTCAGCGCTTTAGGGAGGAAAGTCAAAAGTTCACTCATATCGAATGTGTCACCAAAACGGATCCAGACCGTTGGATAGCCTGGAGACTGGCACACGGGTTTGTCATCTTTCCCTGCCAGTTCAACGTTGCGAATCATGGTTTCCAGAAATGCTTTGGCACCCTGATCACTTTCCTTAACGCTAGCCCGTTTAAGGAGATACAAGGCGTCTGGTGAGATGGTTGTGCATGCCTTATGCAACAGGTCATAGACCTCATCGTATGTTATTTCTATTTTTTTCATAGTGTTACCCTTCATGTCTCACATCGGTTTAGTGCATGTTTTTGCTGATGATAACTTCCAGCACAGAAGCATTTCGCATTAATGAAATATAATAAATAATATATTATATATGATATAGGTGGATTGAAGAGGAAAAGAGATCCAGATCTCTCTCTGACGATCGAGATAGATAGAAAGTGAAAATTGTAAGGTAGATCACGAACATCACACTTCGTGGCATGACAAGAGAAGTACTGAGGAGCGGTGTGCAACGTGGCTAAATACTGATAAATTAACGCTGCTGGCTGAGTGCAGTACATTGCCCGGCATTTATGTCTGGGCACGATGCAAACTCGCAAGTAAGTGGGGCTTCCTGTGCTTGTCGGGTAGAATCGGGAGGGTTTCCCCTTAGACAGTCAACAGCAAAACGGATCAGGCCTACGCCCGTGAACAGTGCCGCCGATAACTCTTTCAGCGATCTCAATTGTTATGAAGATTATTTCTAAGACCAAAGCTAAACAGATTTATGATGATTTGAAACACAAGATCTTATCGGGCGAGATCAAAGCAGATACCCGCCTCATCATTCATCAATTAGCTCTCTCCTATGACAGCAGCGATATTCCAGTGCGTGAAGCGCTGAAAGAGCTTGCAGCCGAAGATCTGATTGAAATGAGTCCGCACAAGGGCTCCCATGTCAAAAGGCTGTCAATTAAAGAGATGCAAGATATGTTAGAGATCCGTAAAACGCTGGAACCATTAGCTGCAAGGTTGGCCGCGGAAAATGCAACACCAGAACTGATTGCTGCGTTGGAGGCATTGCATCAGCAGTCCGCTAAGATGGCCCAAGAGAAAAACTATTCGGAATACTCGACGCTGAATCGTGAGTTTCATCGCCAGATTGTTGAGGCAAGCGATAATACGTATCTGAAAAAGATCCTTAGCGAGTTGCTCAGTAACGAGCGGCGCACCAAAACGATCTTTGATCTTTTTCCCGAGGTCGTTGCGATTTCTTTAGAAGAGCATCAAGCCATCATCCAATTGTTGAAAGAAAGAAAGGGCAAAGAGATTGCAAAATTAATGCTGCGGCATAAAACGCGTTCCTACGATAAGTTGCAGCGTTATTTTGCTCAAATGGTGGCCGCTGCCGAGGTGCCGGGCGATAAAACTGCCTGAGGTAGGGGATGGTGTGGTAGCGAAATAAATCCAAATATCGTAATAAAACAAGATACATTCTTTGATCAAGCTGGTTCTGACCAACGTGGAGGTGATATATTCATGTTCAAGGAGCACCTCTCGTCACAATTAGTATTAAATATCATTATATTAGATAAAATGGAACCGTTCGTCACAGCGATTGTTTAGTCAACGGTGGCAGTCGCTGTCCACTGACGATCCTTGTGAAGGACGATCGCATCGTGCGTATCGAGCCGGAAGATATCAAAGATGACAGTGTGTTCGGTGAACACCAGATTCACCCTTGTCTGCGTGGGCGTTCTAACCGCTGGCGTGTTTACAGCCCGGACCGTATCAAATACCCGATGAAGCGCGTCGGTAAACGCGGTGAAGGCAAATTTAAATGCATCAGTTGAGAAGAAGCGACTGCGTTCGTTGCCTCGGAAATGAAGTGTATTGCCGGGAAGTATGGCAATGAGGCTATCTACTATAACTACTAATCCGGTGCCTACTACCACAATCAGGGAACACACGCCTGGAAACGCTGTCTTTATAATTTCTGTAGCGTTTTTAATATCATCAATACTCATTCTTGTTTTTTAAATAAACTATAAATGAATATAAAACCTGTAACGATTATTTGAACTTTTAATTGAGTGAGCGTTTTAAATAAAAATTAAACGTGACTGTTATGATGGATGTTTAAGGTGTTTGTCTGAGTTATTCTAGTGATGTGTACCTGTATCATTATTTGTAATGGTTAAAAAGCAGGGCTCGACTATATTTATCAGCCAATTTTTTGCTTATTTCCCTTCAGGGTGATAGCAATTTGATTGGTGAGATTATGATGTTTTTCGATACTATTTTATCATCAGGATATTGTCATGCTTGATTTTTTACCTTTCTCTCGCCCTTCCCTGGGAGAGGAGGAAATTGCTGCCGTGAATGCGGTCATGTTATCCGGGTGGATCACTTCAGGGCCGAAAAATCAGCAATTGGAAGCTGCTTTTTGTACGTTAACTGGCAATAAGCACGCCATTGCTGTCAGTTCTGCGACGGGTGGGATGCATGTAACCTTGATGGCGCTGGACATATCCCCTGGTGATGAGGTCATTACCCCCTCGCTGACCTGGGTTTCTACTCTCAATATGATTGTCTTGCTTGGCGCGGTCCCCGTGATGGTTGATGTCGACCGCGATACGTTGATGGTTACGCCTGAAGCGATTGCTGCCGCCATTACGCCCCGCACGCGCGCCATTATTCCTG
This sequence comes from Serratia marcescens, assembly GCA_015548865.1. Lineage (GTDB taxonomy): Bacteria > Pseudomonadota > Gammaproteobacteria > Enterobacterales > Enterobacteriaceae > Symbiopectobacterium > Symbiopectobacterium marcescens_A. The sequence continues at coordinate 138,805 of JADMXW010000003.1, forward strand.
TGCATTATGCCGGCGCGCCGGCTGATATGGATGCGATTCGCGCCATCGGGCATCGTTATGGTATCCCCGTTATCGAGGATGCCGCTCATGCCGTTGGGGCTGAGTATCGCGGCGCCCCCGTAGGGGCACATGGCACAGCGATTTTTTCCTTTCATGCCATCAAAAATATGACCTGTGCTGAGGGTGGGCTGGTGATCACCGATGACGATAGGCTTGCCGAGCGTATTCGTAGCCTCAAATTTCATGGCCTGGGCGTAAATGCTTACGACAGGCTTGCACAGGGACGTGCGCCGCAGGCAGAAGTGATTACGCCGGGTTACAAATACAATCTCAGTGATGTCCATGCTGCTATTGCGTTAGTGCAATTGGACAAGCTGGCACGCGTTAACCAACGCCGCCAGGAAATTGCGCAACGCTATTTATCTGCTCTTTCCGATATGCCACTACTGCCGCTACGTCAGCCTGAGTGGTCTCATCACCATGCCTGGCATCTGTTTATTTTACGTGTGGACGCTGAGCGCTGCGGTATTTCACGCGATGCGTTAATGGCAGCACTGCAAGCGCAAGGGATTGGTTCGGGCCTGCATTTTCGCGCCGTCCATACCCAAAAATATTACCGTGAGCGTTTTCCCGCACTTGAACTTCCTAATACGGAATGGAATAGCGAACGCCTTTTATCCATTCCCTTGTTTCCGGATATGACCCATGACGACACATCACGCGTTATCGATGCGCTGCGCAAACTTGCCTGTGGTTGATATGTTCACCTTGCCACCGATAGACAAAGTCTCTGTTGTTATTCCAGTATTCAATGAGCAAGAGAGCCTGCCCACGCTTATCCAACGTACGGTGGCTACCTGTGAGACGTTGGGTAAGGCGTATGAAATTGTATTGGTCGATGATGGCAGCAACGACAACTCGGCACGACTGATGACGCAATCCAGCGAAATGCCGGATAGCCACATTATCTCCGTATTGCTTAACCGGAATTACGGCCAGCATGCTGCCATTATGGCGGGATTTAGCCATGCCACGGGCGATTTGGTCATAACGCTGGATGCCGATCTCCAGAACCCACCTGAAGAGATCCCGCGTTTGGTGGCAAAGGCTGATGAAGGCTATGACGTGGTGGGCACGGTGCGCCAAAACCGCCAGGATAGTCTGTTCCGCAAAATGTCATCGCGGCTGATAAATCGTTTCATTCAGCGTACCACCGGGAAGGTCATGGGCGATTATGGCTGTATGCTCCGTGCCTATAGACGCCATATCGTCGATGCCATGTTGAGCTGTCACGAACGCAGCACCTTTATCCCTATCCTCGCCACTATCTTTGCACGCAAAGCGACTGAAATTCCCGTAGGGCACGCTGAGCGCTTGCACGGTGATTCCAAGTACAGCGTTATCAGTTTGATCAGTCTGATGTATGACCTGGTCACTTGCCTGACGACAACGCCTTTGCGTCTGCTCAGCGTGATAGGGAGCGTCATCGCACTGTCAGGGTTCTTACTGACCTTTGTGCTGGTGGTGTTACGTCTGATATTGGGGCCGGAATGGGCGGCTGAGGGCGTTTTCATGTTGTTTGCCTTCCTGTTCAGTTTTATTGGTGCGCAGTTCGTGGGAATGGGGCTATTGGGTGAATATATTGGCCGTATTTACAACGATGTGCGTGCTCGCCCTCGTTATTTTGTGCAACGCGTCGTTAAGTGCGAGATCTGCAAAGATGAGGCTCGCCAAGAGAGTAATTTGAAATGAATATCGTCGTTTTTGCTTACCATGATATGGGATGCGTTGGCATTAATGCCTTACTGGATTCTGGCTATCGCATCAGTGCTGTCTTCACCCATGCGGATACGCCCGGTGAAAATCCTTTTTTTGGCTCAGTGGCACGTATTGCCGCCAGAATGGGCATTCCTGTCTATACACCGGAAGACGTGAATCATCCGCTGTGGTGTGAACGCATTCGCACATTGGCGCCACAGGCTATTTTTTCTTTTTACTACCGTCGCGTGTTGAGCGAGGAGATTTTGCAGTGCGCACCGTTAGGGGCTTTTAACCTGCATGGATCGCTATTGCCCCAATACCGTGGCCGAGCACCGCTGAATTGGGTATTGGTCAACGGAGAGACGCAAACAGGTGTGACGCTGCATCGCATGACGTCAGAACCCGATGCTGGCCCGATCGTTGCGCAAAATCGGGTTGGTATCGCTGATGATGATAATGCGCCTAGCTTGCATCGTAAATTGTGCGAATCTGCGGAAAATCTGTTACGCGATATTCTGCCGGTGATTAAATCCGGTCACTATTTGCAGCAGGAGCAGGATCACACACAGGCCAGTTATGTTACGAGGCGTACCCCAGATGCTGGGCGGATGGATTGGTCGCGGCCTGCGCATGAATTACACAACCTAGTGCGTGCTGTAACGGACCCGTGGCCGGGTGCTTTTTGCTATGCTGGTGCGACACGCGTGACGGTGTGGTCCTCCCGCCTGAGACAAGATTTCCCTTCCTCACCGAGTGGAACGGTGCTATCTGTCTCTCCGTTGGTGATTGCTTGCGGCACTGATGCGTTGGAGATTGTGACGGGTCAGAGTGACAACAGTGTGTTTATGGCGGGTGAACAGTTAGCGCAAACTGTGGGTATGGTGGAAGGAACCCGGCTGTATGCATGCTTGCCTTTCCAGCCCAAGCGCGTACGTGTGTTGATTCTCGGCGTAAACGGTTTTATCGGTAACCACCTTACGGAACGGTTGCTACAAGATGAACACTACGAAGTTTACGGACTGGATATCGGCTCCGATGCCATTGCCCGTTTCCTACTTAACCCTCGTTTCCACTTCGTTGAAGGCGATATCACTATCCACTCAGAGTGGATTGAGTATCACATAAAGAAATGCGATGTCATTTTGCCGCTGGTCGCTATTGCCACTCCGATTGAATACACGCGCAATCCGTTGCGGGTTTTTGAGCTGGATTTTGAAGAGAATCTGAAGATTGTGCGCAGCTGTGTCAAGCACCAGAAGCGCATTATCTTTCCTTCCACTTCTGAGGTGTACGGTATGTGCAGCGATAAGGTCTTCGATGAAGATCGCTCGTCGCTGGTTGTTGGGCCGATTAATAAACAGCGTTGGATTTATTCGGTATCGAAGCAACTCTTGGATCGTGTGATCTGGGCGTATGGCGAAAAGCATGGGCTGCGTTTTACGCTGTTTCGCCCCTTTAATTGGATGGGGCCGAGGCTTGATAGCTTGGATGCCGCACGTATCGGTAGCTCGCGTGCAATCACGCAGTTGATCCTGAACCTGGTGGAAGGATCTCCCATCAAACTGATTGATGGCGGTGGACAAAAGCGATGCTTTACCGATATTAACGACGGTATCGAAGCGTTATTCCGCATCATTGAAAACCGTGACAACAGGTGTGATGGGAGAATCATCAATATCGGTAACCCGGAAAACGAAGCCAGCATCCGCGAACTCGCCGACATGTTGCTTGAAAGCTTTGAACGCCATCCGCTACGACACGCTTATCCGCCGTTTGCAGGCATGTGCTTAGTGGAGAGTGGCAGTTACTACGGTAAAGGCTATCAGGATGTAGAACATCGCAAACCGAGTATAGCCAATGCGCGCCGTCTTCTGGGGTGGGCTCCACAGGTCGACATTCGCCAGACGATTGATGAAACGCTGGACTTTTTCCTGCGCTCTCACAGTGCACCGGATACTACCCGATGAAACGTATTGGGCTGCGTATTGATGTCGATACCTGGCGCGGCACGCGAGACGGAATGCCCCGGTTACTAGAAATCCTGGATCTGCATGGGGTTCGGGCAAGCATTTTTTTCAGTGTTGGGCCAGATAATATGGGTCGTCACCTTTGGCGTCTGGCCAAGCCTACTTTTTTGTGGAAGATGTTGCGTTCCAACGCCGTTTCTCTATATGGCTGGGATATCCTGCTGGCTGGTACTGCTTGGCCTGGACGTTTGATTGGACGCGGTAATGCGGACATCATGCGACAAGCTGCGCGTATCCATGAGGTGGGACTCCATGCTTGGGATCACTTTGCCTGGCAAACCTGGGCGGGTGTTTGGCATCCGGCACAGTTACATCGTCATATTGAGCTGGGTAAGACGGCGTTGGAGGCGTTGCTGGGTCAAGCAGTCACGTGTTCTGCCGTAGCTGGATGGCGAGGTGATCAGCGTGTTATTGAGGCCAAGCAGTGCTTTAATTTTCGTTATAACAGTGATTGCCGTGGCAGTACACCGTTTCGCCCTCGTCTGACGAATGGCGAACTGGGCACCATTCAGATCCCAGTATCACTGCCCACTTGGGATGAAGTTATTGGTTCCACCGTGCAACCGCAGCAGTTCAACCGCTATTTGCTCAATGCCATGCACTGCGCGCGAGGTACGCCAGTGTATACCGTGCACGCAGAGGTGGAGGGCATTGCTTTCCACCGAAAATTCTCGGCATTGCTCTCCATGGCTCGCCTCGAAGGGCTTCAGTTTTGTCCTCTAGGGGAGTTGCTTCCAGCATCCGAATCTGATTTGCCCGTTGGACATGTAGTACGCCGCACCATTGAGGGGCGGGAAGGATGGCTAGGCTGTCAGCAGTGGCTGAATAGTCAACAATATCAGGTCGGTCAGTAATGAAGGCAGTAACATATACGCTCGCATTTGTCGCATTGTGGACGCTCTACTACGTTATCCCCGTTGAATACCGTTTGCTCTGGCAGCCAGATGAAACCCGCTATGCGGAAATCAGTCGTGGATTGCTGGCATCGGGTGATTGGGCTGTGCCGCATTTTTTAGGCATCCGCTACTTTGAGAAACCCATTGCTGGTTACTGGATAAATAGCATGGGGCAATGGATTTTTGGCCACTCCAACTTTGCGGTGCGGGCGGGAGCAATATTCTCCTCTACGTTGACAGCCTGTTTGGTGGCGTGGCTCTCATGGCGGGTCTGGCGGAACAAACGTACTGCACTCCTTGCGGCGGTGATTTACCTTTCCTGTTTGCTGGTTTACGGCGTGAGTACCTATGCCGTGCTCGATCCGATGCTTGCGCTGTGGTTGATGCTAGCCATGTGTAGTTTCTGGTATGCCGCTGAATCCGCATCCGTAGGCAAAAAGGTCATCGGGTATTTGGTGCTTGGCATCGCTTGTGGCATGGGCGTGATGACCAAGGGATTTCTGGCGCTGGTAGTACCCGTTATTAGCGTGCTGCCGTGGGTTACAGAAAAGAAGCAGTGGAAATCGCTATTGAAGTATGGCTCGTTAGCTGTGTTGAGCGCGGCGGCGGTAACATTGCCTTGGGCGTTGACGATAGCAGAGCGTGAACCGACATTCTGGCACTATTTTTTCTGGGTAGAACATATTCAGCGCTTTGCTGAGGAAGATGCGCAGCACCGGGCACCGTTTTGGTATTACCTGCCTCTTTTTCTGTTGGGAGCGTTACCTTGGTTGGGGTTCTTGCCCGGTGCGCTCCGCCAGGGCTGGCGTGACAGGAAAGAGAATAGCGGCACGATCTATTTGCTGGGCTGGACGCTTATGCCCCTGCTGCTTTTCAGTCTCGCGAAAGGAAAGTTGCTGACTTATATTCTGCCCTGTTACGCGCCACTGGCAGTGCTGCTTGCTCACCATGTGTTGTGTGCTGCTCGTGCCGGAGCTTCGGTGCTGCGAACAAACGCGGTCATCAATCTGCTTTTTGGTCTTGTTGGCGTTCTGGCAGTATTGCTGGTGTTAGCCCCGCATGCGTTGGCACGATATCCACTCTATACACCGCAAGAGTATGGAAAGGTTCTGGCTGCCACGGTGATATTTCTCGCCTGGTCATTGATGGCGCTCCTGTCGTTTACGCAACCACATAAACGGTGGTTTTATGCAGCGTTCTGCCCGCTGGGGTTGGCGTTGTTGGTTGGCCTTGCTATTCCCGATCGTGTGGTGAATGCCAAACAGCCACAAGCCATGATCGAGCCGGTTAGCGCACAGCTGCAAGCGAGCCGCTATGTGCTGTCTAACAGCGTAGGGGTTGCCTCGGCCATTGCCTGGGCGCTTCAGCGCGACGATATTTTTCTCTATAGCCGTCGTGGTGAGCTGGCATGGGGGCTAGTGTTTAAGGACAGTGCAGAACGGTTTGTCTCTGAAGAAACCTTCCCTGACTGGCTCGCTGCTCACCGTCAGCAAGGTAATATTACGTTGATGCTACTGCTTGATGATGACGACAGGACGACAATACAGGCGTTACCAACGCCGGACAGTGTCTATCAGCAAGGACGATTTGCCGTTGTGGAGTATCACGCACAGTGAGTGCATGGTTGGGCGTTTGGCTTGTCAGCATCCTGAGCTGCATGGGGCAGCTTTGCCAAAAACAGGCAGCCAGCCCGCCTGCCGGCGCGGTTCATCCTGCCCATGCGGTACGATGGCTGTTTGCTGCTTTGTTGCTGCTGGCGCTCGCGCTATTGCTGTGGCTGGTTGTGCTGCAACAGCTTCCGGTAGGCGTTGCGTATCCTATGCTGAGCCTGAATCTGGTCTGGATTACGCTGGCGGCTCGTTGGATCTGGCGGGAGCCTATCAACACACGCCATACCCTTGGTATTATGTTTATCATCGTGGGCGTCTTTTTGCTCGGTGTCACGCGCTAAGGTGGAGATGATAACGTGGGATATTTAGCCGCGTTGCTCAGCGTCATATTGGTCAGCGGCGCTCAGTTGGCCATTAAATATGCCTTGTCTGGGCTACCTCCGCTTTGGTCGATACGTTTGTTGTGGGACGGTGCTCCTGGCCGATGGCTGCTGCTGATGGGGGGGCTGGGGTGTTACTTGTTGTCTCTAATCGCATGGCATTTCGCATTACGGCGGCTGGCGCTAGGAAAAGCCTATGCATTTTTGAGTCTTAGCTATGTTCTGGTGTGGTTGGGATCGCTTATTTTACCTTGTTATCCAGAGTATTTTTCATGGCTGGCCTGCATCGGCGTATTGGCGATTATGGTGGGTGTACTGTTGGTATGCTGGCCGTCACGCGAGAGGAAAACGTCTTCCTCTCCGTAGTGCAGGAGTCGATCGGCTTCAAAAAAATTAGAAAATAACAGGTGTAATTTCTTGTCATTCTCGTAGCAATGGCGCCGTGTGAGGTAGGTCATAGCATCCCTAATGTAGATCGTAAATAATACAAAACCGTTATCAATAGGAATATACCCGTCATACTTCACGTTGCAGATGCGTTGGCCGCGTTCGCTCACTCGAATCACTTACTCGTGTAAGCTCATCGGGATTGATGAACCTCATCCTTGAGGTTCACCCTTCGGGCCAGCGCAAGCGCTGTGCAAATTTGTTCCAGACAAATTTGTCACTCTCTTGCCGCCTTCCTGCAACCCGAATTATTTAGGGCATAGAAGGGATATTCCTACGGCGGCGGAGGGGTGAAGACGGATTTTCAGACACGGTGTCTGACTGACAGAAAAGAGCATTATGAACAACAAATATCCATTGCAAGAAATCCTTGACGTTGAACGCTTGCAAACGTTGCAGGATAACTTCAGCAAATCCATGATGATTGCATTGGTGGTTGTTGATGAAAAAGGTGTTCCGGTTACCAAACCCAGCGGATTCTCCGATTTTTGTGCCCGTTCGCGGCGTAATCCTGCATTAGCCCAGCACTGTTATGATTGCGATGACGCCGGAGGAAGGGCGGCCATGGCGGCCTGTCGCCCGGTGGTGTATCGCTGCTACTGTGGGTTTGTTGAGTTCGCAGTGCCTATCATGATAGATAACCACTATCTGGGCGCGTTTATCTCCGGTCAGGTCAAAGTCGAAACCTCAAAAGAGACTGAAATTCCCTATATTCTGGCGGAAAATGGTGTATGGGAAGAGAACCCCATGCTGGTGAACTTGCATGAAAACACCAAACGCATGCCCTACGAACGCTTTGAATCTACTGCCTACACGCTGTTGCATGTCGCGTCTTACCTGGTGGAACAGGCATACGCCAACAATATCCAGCGGGAGTTGCATCAAAAAGATCTGGCGTTGACCAATGAATTGCGCAAAAGAGTGGACATTGAGCGCTCACTGCATGAGGCGGAATTTAAAGCGCTTTCCTATCAGATAAACCCACATTTTCTGTTTAATGTACTCAATACTATCGGTCGTTTGGCGTTTCTGGAGAACGCTCAGCGTACTGAAAACATGGTGCATGACTTTTCCGACATGATGCGCTACCTGCTACGCAAAAGTAATAATGGGCTTATCACCTTGCGTAATGAGATTAATTACGTCAACAGCTACATGTCGATTCAAAAAGTTCGAATGAGTGACCGCTTCGATTACATGTTCAGCATTCCGGATAAATATCTGGACGTGATTTGCCCTTTTCTTATTTTGCAGCCTCTGGTAGAGAACTTCTTTAACTACGTGGTCGAGCCACGGGAAATAAAAAGTCACATTCACATTAAAGCGACCGACGATGGTCGCGATGTGATTATTGAAGTGACGGATAATGGTGATGGTATTTCGCCACAGGATATCGAGCATATTCTCTCCGGTAATGAGAATCGCCAAAAAGGCGGCATCGGTATCAACAACATTCAAAATCGGCTTCAGTTGCTGTTCGGCGAACGTTATGGGTTGGAGATTGCCAGTCCGCATAAACCACAGCAGGGAACGTCTATCAAGCTGCGTTTCCCGATGCAGGAAGTCCATTAATCCGGGGAGAAACACAATGTATAATTTCGTGATTGTGGAAGACGAACATATTGAATCCGAATCGCTGCGCCGGATGATTTCGGAGCACATCGAAAATGCCACTATTCATGAAGCATCGACCGGGCGTAAAGCCATTCAACTGATTGATCAGCTTAACCACATCGATATGATCCTGGTGGATATCAATATCCCGTTGCCGAATGGGAGAGAGGTGATTGAGTATTTGCGCCGTAAAAACGATCAGACGAAAGTGATCGTTACCACCGCCAATGATGATTTTGATATTGTGCGCAGCATGTTAAGCCTGAAAGTGGATGATTATCTGCTTAAGCCGGTCAAGCAAAGTACGATGACTGACGTTATCAAGAGGGTGCTGCATTACGATGAGCAAGATAATCAGGTGACGCGAGAGCTGAAACAGAAAGTATTTGCGCTGATCGACGACGGTGATTATCCCGCCTGGAATGAATTGGTATTTCAGACCATTGATGGTGCCTACTGGGATAAATCTGGCGATCGCCGTCAGACGGTGGTGGATTTTCTTGCGCTGTTAGATCAATACGTAGCGACGCAGGGCGACAAGTTTGCAGCCTCTCATTCTGCTGCGTTGAAAGGGGTGATGCGAGACGTTGCCGGACGAGGCCTGACGGAAGGGCTTTATTACCGGATTCTGCGCTGTGTATTTACCCTGAGTGACGCGCTGTTTGAGCGTGCGTTTAAAAGCGCTGCGCCGCAGGGCGATTTTATCGAACGCGCACGTTACCATATTGAGAAGAGTATTTTCAGCAACATTACATTGGATGATATTGCCGAACGTGCCTTTGTCAGTGCCTGTTATCTGAGCCGTGCTTTCAAGAAAGCTACCGGTACCGGGTTTTCCACCTATGTGGCGAACCGAAAAATTAAAATTGCTAAATCTCTCCTGCAATTCAGTGACTTAAAGGTCAACACTATCGCGCTGGAACTGGCGTATCAGGATGCGAACTATTTCTGCCGCATCTTCAAGAAAGAGACCAATATGTCACCCTCCGACTACCGCAAACTGATGGTGTTTAATCCACAGGTCGCCCCGCCGCAAGCAGGTAGCAGCGTAGTGCTACCCACACGGTGATAACGCAAAATAGTCCAACCTGACAGCAAGAAAGTTTACCGGAGCACATCGCCCCCCCGAGTAAAATAGCGAGATACTCTCAGTGGGGGGAGGCTTGCGTGGACGAGTACCTGTTTACTTCCGAATCAGTGGCGGAAGGTCACCCGGATAAAATTGCCGATCAAATTTCCGATGCAATTTTGGATGCGGTGCTGCTACAAGATCCTTGGGGCCGCGTGGCGTGTGAATGTTTAGTGAAGACCGGCGTCGCCATTGTGGCTGGAGAAATCACCACTGCTGCATCCATTGATGTGGAAAGCGTGGTGCGCCACACCATCAAGCAGATAGGCTATAACCACTCCTCGCTTGGCTACGATGGCAACACCTGCGGTGTACTCAACCTGATTGGTCGGCAATCGCCGGATATTGCGAATGGCATTCAGGGTAAGGCATTAACCGAGTTGGGCGCTGGCGATCAGGGCATTACCTTTGGTTACGCCACGGACGAAACGCCAGAATTGATGCCAGCAACCTTAGTCTATGCACACCAACTGATGGCGCGTCAGGCTCAGTTGCGTAAATCCGGCCGCTTGCCCTTTTTACGTCCAGATGCCAAAAGTCAGGTGACGCTTCACTACCGCGATCGTCAGGTGATGGCTGCGGACACCATTGTCATTTCCACGCAGCACGCTCCCGATATCTCGCTTGAAACGCTTCGCGAAGCGGTGATCGAAGAGATCGTCAAACCGGTTCTTCCCACGCGTTGGCTGACGCCGCACACCCGGATTCTGGTTAATCCGGCCGGAGCATTTGTCACGGGAGGGCCTGTGGGGGACTGCGGGCTTACCGGACGCAAGATTATCGTTGATACCTATGGCGGTGCAGCTTGTCACGGTGGCGGTGCGTTTTCGGGTAAGGATCCTTCCAAAGTCGATCGCTCTGCGGCCTATGCAGCGCGCTACGTGGCCAAGAACATTGTAGCAGCAGGGTTGGCAACGCGTTGTGAGGTGCAGCTGGCCTGGGCTATCGGTGTAGCGCGCCCGGTTGCAGTGCGGATCAACACGTTTGGCTCCGAGCGCGTGAGTAGCGAGCGGTTGCAGCAGCAGGTGGAAACGCATTTCGATCTCAGCGTTTACGGCATGATTACGTCGCTCGATTTATTGGCGCCGCGTTATCGCCATACGGCATGTTACGGGCATTTCGGGCGATCCGATTTTCCCTGGGAATTCACCGATAAAGCCGTATTGTTGCAGGATGCGGTTTCATTGATATAAAGATAAACAGGAATCGCTTATGGCTAAGCAAAGTTTGGGTCTGATAGAAACCGTGGGGCTTGCTGCGGCCGTTGAGGCAGCGGATGCGGCGGTGAAATCCGCCAACGTCAATCTGGTTGGCTATGAGCTGACGAAAGGTGGCGGCATGGTCACCGTAAAGTTGGAAGGGGAAGTGGGGGCCGTCAATGCGGCGATTGCGGCGGCGAGCGTTGCCGCAACTAAAGTGGGGCAGGTGTATGCCCATAAGGTGATTGCGCGCACTGCTGAAGGGATTGAAGCTATCACGTACTCGGCAGAAACGGTCGGCGTTGCTAAACCGGAGCCGCTGGCACCAGCAGCAGTCATAACACCACCTGCTGCACCTGAGCCAGAAGCTAAGGAAACCACAATTCCCGTGGTGACGCTTGATTCTAGCGACAATGGGGCATCATGCGGGGATATCTTTGCGCCGCCAGCAGCACAACCGGCTGCGCAAGCGCCTGCTGCGCCAGAGGCTGCACCACAGGCTGAGCCTGAACAGCCTGCGAAAAAACCGGTGCAACGTCCAGCAGGCAAAAATACCCCACGTAAGGGTGATAAATAATCACTACGTGGTTTCTCTTCCTACTCTCCCTGGCAATCGCCGGGGATTTTTTTGTTCTTGTTATCGGGAATTTATTGACGTACATCGTACAGGCTTTTGCTGTTGACCTACCCGCGTCAAATGACGCTGAGGAAAGGGGGGATGCCCGGATGAGCGGCAGGGATGCCGCGAAAGGCAGCGCCGTGCTGGACGCTCGTCGCTGCCGGTCCGTCCGGCGGCCCCCCTTTCCGAGGGTATCGCGCAGCGACGTCATTACGCAAAAAAGCGCGGGGTTACGGGGTGTGGGCGATTGCACACCCCGTGTCGGGCGCGTGCCACGCGAATGGCAGAGCAACACGGTGGTTTTCGCGCACGAAACCTTACGCAATACCAACAGAAATTCTTATCCTATCTTTTGGGGCTAATACCCCAACATCAAAACAACGGCACCGCCGCAAAAAAACCAATGGTTGCTAGCTGGTTGACCAACGTCGTTATTATTGCAATGGTAAACGCCGGTGGATCAATATGGGTGTCGCCATGAACCAAAAACAAGCGGGAAATCAGTTCGCCTAGCAGTGCGCACAGAACGCCGACCACAGCGGCCCAGATCAAGCTGCCGGAGGCCGCCGCCGCCAGTGCGGCAGGGAGAGCGATATGGTGGGAAACCGGCACCTGAGTATTAAAATGCAGGAATACCAGTGAGAACGCTGAAATCCCAAAAGCCAGTAGCGCGCCGCTACCTCCGAACGAGTGACCCAGATATCCAGCCATCAATCCAATGCCGATACCCAATACTGATAGCTGAGGAATGCGGCTGTGATAAGGCATCCAGCACTGATCCTGTGGCGGGTAACAGCGGCGAATCCCGCTTTGTGGTTTGCCCAGCAACCCGGTTGTTCCGAACATCAACCGTACGATCATTCCAGAGATCACCACGGTTAACGCGACCGTGTCGGTCCATGCCAACCCAGAAGAGAAAGCGGGCACTTGATTGAACAGCCAGGCGATCACAAAACCGATCGCACCAAACGCACCGCCGACCAAGAGTACATCAGGTGCGCCCAAACCGCTTAACCCGGCGGTGATATCACGGCCAGAAGCCAGTTTTCCTTTTTTGGCCGCATACGCGGTTGCGGCAACCCCGGCAGCAAAACCACCGACATGTGGGCCGAATACGCCAAAGGGAAACTGAATAAATGTGGTGGCGCTGCCGGTGACAATTTGCGATATCGCCATGGCAATCACTAAGAGGCCGACAAACTCAAAGGCCGCAAGGGCTCCGATCGCGGCACCGAAAATACCGCCGCCGAAAGCGACTAAAATATCAATGCTGTTCATTACACTCACCTTGATTGTGTGGGTACAAAAAAATAAATAAGCGACGTAAGGCAATAACGTCGGCCATTATTGATGTGAAGAATAATAATTTTTAATAGTGAAAAATTAAAAATAAGGTAACGTGGGTATTCGTTCCCCGATAATATTTTTATACCGTGTGATTAACCCCCAATATGGCATTGGAAACCCAATGATTCGATTTCCTGCTTGAGGCTATTTACGGTCTCTTCCGGTACGCTGGGTGCCTCTCCCATCGGATATTCACGACCAAGTAACGTATATTTATTTTCACCGTAGGTGTGATAAGGCAATAAATGTATGGTGTCGATATTCGACATCATTCTGGCAAATTCGGCAATGGCGTGAATTTCTTCTCGATTATCATTTACTCCAGGCACTAACGGAATTCTGACAATAGTTTTGGTAATAAATGAAATTCTGATCAGGTTTTCTAATATGCGTTGATTATCCACTCCAGTATTGCAACGATGAACTGCCGGATTGATTGCCTTGATATCCGTAAGCGCTAAATCAATGTAAGGAAATACATCTTCAATCGTTTGGGCAGATGTCAGCCCGGTAGTCTCAATCGCGGTATGCCAGCCCTTTTCTTTACAAGCCTTCAGCAGTTCGCGAGCGAATTCCGGCTGCGCCAGCGGTTCACCGCCGGAAAGCGTGATGCCACCGCCAGAACGGCGATACACGTTCTCTTCTTTTTGCAACTCTTGCACCACTTCACGCACAGTGACGCGCTTGCCTTTCATCTCCAGTGCACCGGTCGGGCATACGCGCGTGCAATCACCGCAGTTAACACAGCGTTGGCGATCGATAAAATGCGGTGCGGTGATGGAAAGCGCCTGATGCTGACAGGCCTCCAGACATTTACCGCAATGGATACAATCATTCTTTTTGAACAGCAGCTCAGGGTTTGGCCGCTGCGATTCCGGGTTGCTGCACCATTTACAAGAGAGCGGGCAGCCTTTAAAGAAGGGGATGGTACGGATACCTGGACCATCGTGCAGGGAATAGCGTTGAATATTAAAAATCACGCCTTCCGTATCATAGTGTACTTTATTCATAACATGGCTCATGGGCGACGCGTACCCTCGGGAGTGTGGTGAATCCGGGGCAATACCCAACGTATTGCCCCGGCCCTCAGCAACGCATCAGAAATGCTGTTCCGTGCGGCTGATGATGTCGTCCTGTACTTCTTTCGCCAGCACCACGAACTGGGCGCTGTAACCGGCGACACGTACCACCAGATCGTTGTGTTTTTCCGGGTGTGCCTGCGCATCGAGCAGTACATTGCGATCGACCACGTTGAACTGGACGTGCATCCCTTTTCGATCGAAGTAGCTTCTTACCATGCCGCCGAAGTTCACCAGTCCTTTGTCCCCGGCCAGTGCAGAAGGCAGAAATTTCTGGTTATACAGCGTACCGTTGGAGGCACTGAAGTGGTCCAGTTTTGCCACTGAGTTCGCCGCTGCCGTTGGGCCCAATGTGTCTTTGCCCTGGCGCGGTGAAACGCCGTCGGCCAGCGGTTCTTTCGCCAGACGACCATCGGGCAGCGCCGCGACGTCTTTGCCAAACAGCACGTTAGCGGACACCGGGTAGATACCCGCCTGGAACTGGCCGCCGCGCGGGTTGGTGTATTTCTCGACTTCCTGGCAGTAAATCAGCGCACAGCGACGTGCCACCAGATCCACATCATCGATGTCGTTGCCGAAGCACGGCGTGCTTTCCAGAATGCGGCGAATTTCCTGATGGCGATTCTCGCTGGCACCGTAAGTCGGGGTGGCCGGGGCACTGGCTGAAAGCTGGCGATACACTTCGTTTTTGATCGCTGACGGATCCAGCGTACCATTCTGTTCCACGATACGTTTCACGATGTCATACACATCTTGCTCATTGAGCGATGATTTCGGTGCGCCAGCGTGAGGTGCTGCGCCGACGGCGTAACCGAAGTTGGCATCCAGCGCGCCTTTCAGCTCTTGCAGCGTTAGTTTACGGTCTTCAAACACCTGTTTCTGGATGGCGTAAACGGAGTCGCCGGTATCGGCCACGCCGAATGCCTGCGGGCCAGTAAAGTTGTAGATGGCACCACCGTCTTGCAACGATTTACCGCGACCGATGCAATCATCCACCATGGCGGAGAGGAACGGCAACGGGCAGCGCTCGGCGTGTGCGATATCCACACTGTTACAGGCTTCGACTAACTGATGGACAAAGTGCGCCATCTGTTTTTGGAACGCGGTGTAGAACTCTTCGATGTTACTGAACTGCGGCAGTTCGCCCGTGACCGGCCCGATCTGTTTGTTGCCAGCGCGACCGTTGTTCAGGGTGATTTCCAGCACCTTGGCGACGTTAAAGAACGCAGCATCGTGCCAGCCTTCCGTGCGGTGTGGCGCTTGTGGTTCCACACAACCGATGATGCAGTAATCGCGTGCATCGTGCAGAGAGACGCCACGGTTTTGCAGAGCAGGGATAATCACTTCATCGTTATACATCGCGGGAACGCCGAGTCCCAGGCGCGCCACTTCGCAGGCGCGATACAGGAATTCATCCGGCGTGCCTTGCCATACGCGGATCGAGAAAGAGGGCTGCGGCAAGCGAACATGCGCGGTTGCTTCCATACACATGTAACTCATTTCATTGGTGGCATCGCGCCCGTCTTCCGTTTGGCCGCCCACGCACAGGTTTTGGAACACGGCAAAACCCGCGAATGCCTGCGCGGAGACTTCATCACGCGTTTTGTTGATGTCGTTCAGCTTGATCCAGCAGCAGTCCACCAGTTCCTGAGCAAATTCTTTGGTGATGTTTTTATCGGCGGCATAGTACGGGTACATGTACTGATCGAAACGCCCCGGGGAGATGGAGTGGCCGCTGGATTCAATCTGCAACATGCTTTGCAGGAACCAGAAGGTCTGGCACGCTTCCCAGAAGGTGGAGGCACCGAATTCGGGAACGCGCTGGCAGTTTTGGGCAATTTGCAACAGCTCTTGCTTACGCGTTGGGTTACTTTCCTGCTGCGCCAACTGCGCCGCATGCTCTGCATAGCGATGAGCGTAACGGATTGCCGCTGTATAGCTGATGATGACAGAGTGATAGAACTGCTCTTTTTTAATGTAATCCGGTGAGCTGCGATCCAGTTTTTCCAGCGCACGCTGTACTTCATCAATAATGCCACGGAAACCGATTTTCAGGATTTTGCCATAGTCCACGCTGACGTGGCCGACGCCGCCATAGAAGTAGTTGCCGACAGTGAATACGCCGCTCGCCATACTCTCTTTGGTGGCATCAGACATATAGGATGCGGCCAACGCACTGGTGGTTTTGCCCGGCCAGTAGGTGAAGGCATCATGCAGTTCTTTGGCTGTTTCTTTCGGGATGATAAACGGGTCCGCGACACGAGAACCCATCGTTTCGAACTCTTTTTCCACCCAGTCGTAAGAGAATTCGGGGCAGATTTCGGTAGAGCGCGGGTTTTTGGTTACCGCACCGACGATCAATTCATCCGGGCGAATGGTTACCGGCAGGTTGTTGAAGATCTTTTCTACCACTTTGGCGCGACGCATAATCGGCGGCAAGCCTTCGGTTTCTTTATAGGCTTCGGTGGCCAGTACGGCGCGTTCAGATTCGACATAGGGCTTTGCCGTCAGAATCATATTTTTCAGTCTGACAACACGGTCGGTCGGATTGGAAAAACCTTTCTCTAACATATCCAGGACTCCTGCATATTTAAAATTATTCATGATGTAGGCAATACAGAGGCATCCTTCGGGGGAAAAGGTATACCCAGACTGCTGACCAATTTATTTATCCCCGCCATTCTTCACATTGCGCGAATTATTTAGGGTGTACCTGTCATTTTTCACGTTATTTAACGTGAAGAATGACAGTGGGAAATATTTTCTGTGCGCTTAAATCTGCACAGTGGTGCCAATCAACGAAATAAACTGACGCAACAGCGCCGGGTGCCCCATCCAGGTAGTTGCCGTTACCAGATGGCCGTCGAGAACGGCTTCGTCATCAGCAGCAGAGCGATAAATGCCGCCCGCCAATTCGATTTCTGGTTTCATGGTGAAATATCCGGTCAGGGTTCGGCCTTTTAATACGCCCGCGGCCACCAATATTTGTGGGCCGTGACAAATAGCGGCGATCGGCACAGAAAAATTAAACGCATAGTGGACAATATTCAGTACGGATTTATTCAGACGCAAATATTCAGGTGCGCGTCCGCCAGCAATATAAAACCCGCAATAGTCTTGCAAACGAATTTCATCAAACGAGGCGGTTAGCCGAAACAGATGTCCGGGTTTTTCGCTGTAGGTTTGATCGCCTTCAAAATCATGAATGGCGGTTTTAATAAATTCGCCTGCACGCTTTCCCGGACAGACGGCGTCCACCCGGAAACCCAATGCGCTTAATGCCTGCCATGGCACAATGACTTCATAATCCTCAGAAAAATCACCCGCTAACAGCAGTATTTTTTTCATAGATTGGTTCTCAGAATGCCGAGTTGTCATTTTCGATCATCCGCATGGCCTCGTTGACCGCGGCGACTTCGCCAAAGATTGCCAGCGTCGTGATGTGCTGAGGGCAACTGCCAAAAATTTCCGAAACCACCACATTGGCGCTTTTGCTGGCCAGATCGGCATAAAAATAGAGATCCAGTACCGGCAGCATCAGCAGACCAATGGCGTCAATGCGCAACAGATCGAGCCGTGAACGAAATTCGCCGGGCATTCTTCGCTTCAGCATCGCCACGATGTCGGGGGTTGGTGCATTGATGATGCGTGTTTTCATTGGCAAATGGCCCTCAGCCTCGCGACGATTAACGGATATTAAGCGATTCCACCATCACACAGCGGCGGGTGCGGGCAAACGACCGTGCAGACGTCAACCCTTCCCCGGTCGGACCGGCGATAGTGAAAGTGGCATGCCCTTCGCCGCCGACGCCGATACCGGCATAAGACGGCCCGTTTTTAACAAAGATGGTGGTTTGAATCAGCTTCGCCATCTTGGTCAGTTTTTCGACGTTGGTGGAGTGCATGATGGCGGTATGACGGTTACCGTGTTCAACCTTGACCGCCAGATCGATAGCATCATCGACGTTATCAACGCGCACCACCGGCAGAATTGGCATCATCAGTTCATGCACTACAAAGGGGTGATTTTTTTCCGTTTCAATCAGGATAACTTTGGTGTCCGGCGCACTGGAGATCCCCAGTTGCTGCAGGATGAAACGCGCATCTTTACCGACAAACGCAGTATTCGGGCCCGTGCCTTTCTCGTTCAACACCAGTGTTTGCAACTGCTGGATCAACTGCTTATCACACAGCAGGTAGGCACCGCTTTTCTTCATGCAGTGGATCAGATAATCCGCTACCTGATTCACCACGATCACCTCTTTTTCGGCGACGCACGGCAGGTTGTTATCGAAGCTGCACCCCTTGATGATATCGCGCGCTGCCCGTTCGATATTGGCCGTTTCATCCACCACCGCAGGCGGGTTACCTGCTCCGGCACCGATGGCTTTCTTGCCCGATGACATCACTGTTTTCACGATCGCCGGACCACCCGTTGCTACCAGCAGGTTGACGCGCGGGTCTTTGATCAAAGCGTTAGTGTTGTCGATAGACGGGTTTGCCACGGTGACCACCAGATTGGCCGGTGCACCCAACTGTGCCAGCTTTTCGTTAATCAGCCGCACCGCGAGGCGCGATACGTTGCGTGAACGCGGGTGCGGGCTGAACACCACGGTATTACCTGACGCCAGCATGCCAATGCTGTTGTTGATGATGGTTTCCGTTGGGTTAGTGGTGGGCGTAATGGAACCGACGACACCGAACGCAGAGTACTCGATTAATGTCAGCCCACCGTCACCGCTACACGCCTGTGTCGCCAGATCTTCCGTTCCCGGCGTTTTCAGCGCTGCGATGCGATTCTTGGTCAGCTTGTCCTCGTAGTTACCCATGCCGGTTTCTTCGACGGCCATGCGGGAGATTTGGTCCAGCACGTTCTCTTGAAGAAACACCTCACGCACGCCCTTCACAAAGGCATCCCTGTCTTGCATTGAGCAGTGGCGATACTGCACTTGCGCTATTGCGGCGGCGGCAATGGCCTCGTCCATGCTGTCGAAAATACCTGCGTCATGCGCTGAAGGCTGCGGCACGGCCGTCGGCTGTTGCTGCGCCAACACCTGCGCCACAATGCTGCTGACCAGCGATTGATCGGCGTGAGGTGCGGCCTCGGCTGCCGGTTTGGGGGCTGTGGCTGCGTTCGCGCCAGACGCGACGGGGTTACTGTATTTGCTCAGGATGGTGGAGACCGCCTGGGCGATTTCAAGGTCGTTCATCTTTTGGTTCCTTTCCTCACATCGCACGGCACGCAAGCGCGCCTGACGGATCAGATATACGGTGTTGTGGTCGATCTGATTTCCGTTGGATCTAACGTGGACAGCAATTGCAAACCAACTTCGCGGGCAGCGATTACGGCCTGGCGTACTGCGCCAGAATCCCCTGCGAAGGTGAAAATCACTTCGTTACTGAAACTGGTACCTTTGCTCGGGCTGGCATACCCGACCGGGTCGATTACGGCAGCTTTGGCGGCGGTATCGGCAATAAGCACACCGATGGCAGCCGGTGAGGCACAGGTCATGCCGAATGACTTACCGATAGGTGCGCCAAAGGCCTTGTTCAGCGCAAAGCTGGCGCGTGCGGTGTACTGAAATTCCAGGTGACCCGCCGGAGAGCCATACACATCGCCCATGGTGCGGTCGATTTCATTCAGCGCGACTTCCACGGCGCGGCGGGCGTCGGAGACGTCTTCTGCACCGAAGATGATCATACAGCCGTGCCCGCCACCGCCTTCAGTATCGCGTGCCAGTTCAATGATCAGGATTTCACTGTTGGTGGCTTTCACCGCTTCGTCAGCGGCAAAAATATGCGGGCCTGCGCCGGTGCGTGCACCGAGAATACCGATAGAGCGGAACTTTTTATCGATATTCATCAGCTCATGCAGTTGGTTGTCCACGTTGGCGATCACCAGGCCGATGGTGTGGCCCAGTGCGGTACCGACAAATTCTGTCAGCCCACAGCCCGCGATACTGCTGAGCGCTTTGCCAGCATGTGGTGCATCGCTCTGCTTGTTCATCACGTCAGATATAATCTGTTCGACAAGATTATCTCTCATAGGAATAATCCTCGCGGTTTAGGGATCAGCCCAGTGCCTTCGGCAGAATTTTTTCCACTTCGGTATGGGGACGAGGGATCACATGTACTGAAACCAGTTCGCCGACTTTATTAGCGGCTGCGGAGCCTGCGTCGGTGGCGGCTTTTACTGCGCCCACATCGCCACGCACCATCACAGTGACCAGACCAGAACCGATTTTCTCGTAACCGACCAGTGTGACGTTGGCGGATTTCACCATGGTATCTGCGGCTTCAATAGCGGAGACCAGACCTTTTGTTTCAACCATACCCAATGCTTCTTGTTGCATATCAACCTCGATGTTTTGTAGTAAAAAACGTGTAGTAAAAAAGTATGTGGAATCTGCCCGGCGGGCCGTGGCCTGCCCATCCCGCAACCGGCAACACACCGATTTTGCTGTTTAGGATGTTATGAATATCCCAGCCAAATGTTTTGCCGATGAGCGAGACTTTTTTGTTATCACTTTCAGCGCAGCGACAATAAAATCCACGCTGGTTTATCAGGGCCGCCGCGGCGTGGTACCGTGCGGCCCTAAACTGTTAAATAGGTCACGTTTCAATAAGATGGTGAGGCATCTCCTTATGCCAGTTGCGCAATCTGCGCCGCGTCCATCGCGATCATTTTCTCTTCGTTGGTGGGGATCACTGCGATAGTGGGGAAACCTTCAGCGGAAATCACACCGCTGCGACCTCCCACCATGTCGTTGTTTTTTTGCTTATCAAGCTTCAGCCCTAACACAGACAGACGCTCGATAGTCAATTCGCGAATCAGCGCTGAGTTTTCGCCAATGCCGCCCGTAAACACCAGTGCATCCAATCGTGAGAGTGAAGTGAGGTGAGCACCAAGGTGGCGCGCCAGGCGATGCACCATCACGTCAATCGCCAACCCTGCGCGCTCGTTGCCGCTTTCTCTTGCTTCTTGCAAGGTACGGCAATCGCTAGAGAGCCCGGAAATACCGTACAGGCCGGAGGCGTTATTGACCGTTTGGTAGATTTTTTCGATGGGTTGCTGGGTGCAACTGGCAATATAGGCCGCGGCACCGAAATCCAGATCGCCACTGCGCGTGCCCATCACCAGCCCTTCCAACGGCGTCATGCCCATCGAGGTATCGACGCTACATCCGTTTTTCACTGCGCAGATGGAGGAACCGTTGCCCAGATGCGCAACCAGAATGCCGTGATCGTCTTGTTTGAGATCCAGCATGGCGCGGGCTTGTTCTGCAATATAGCGATGCGATGTGCCGTGGAAACCGTAGCGTCTCACCTGATACTTCTGCTGATACTCATAAGGAATAGCATAGGTGTAGGCGGCAGGAGCAAGTGTCTGGTGAAATGCGGTATCGAATACGGCGATCTGCGGCAGTGATGGTAATAACGCCTGAGCCGCTTCTATCCCTGTCAGGTTGGCGGGGTTATGCAACGGAGCCAACACCGACAACGCCTTAATTTTTTCAATTACTTCCGGTGTAATCAGCACCGAGTGTTTGAAATCACTACCGCCGTGGGCGACGCGGTGACCGATAGCGGCAAGTGAATCAATCAGCTTTTTGCTGGAGAGCGTATCGAACAGCACTTTCAACGCTTCATGGTGACTGGCTGATTCAAGCGATAACACTGATTTATTGCCCGTGTAGTCTTTGACGGTAATCACGGCGTTATCCAGTCCTAAGCGTTCTGCCAGGCCGAACAGTAGCGGTTGTCCTTCGTTTACAGGCATAACGGAAAACTTTAACGATGACGAACCACAGTTAATCACGAGCACAAGGGAAGATAAGGACATAAGCCCCCCGAAATAAGAGATGACAAAAAAATCCAGCGTGTTATTCGCGGCTGTCAGGCAAAAGGTGACAGTGGAAAACGTTGCTGAGTGAAGTGATGTAGAACATGGCGTGCGATCGCGACATCCTCTTCGGCGGTGCCACCGCTAATACCGATGCCACTTAAAAGTTGTCCCTGATGCCAACAGGGCAGTCCGCCACCGATGGCGCAGATATCGGCCTGTTGCCGTAGCCCGAACAGGGGGGCACCGGGTTGCACCTGTTCGGCCAGTTCATGCGTCGGCATGCGCAGTGCCACTGCGCTGTAAGCTTTTTGCCCGGCAAGGTGGTGACTGACCAGCAGTGCGTCATCCATGCTTACGAAGTAACGCTGATGGCCGTGTGCATCCACCAGGCTGACGACAATGGCCAGTTGCATAGCGCTGGCTGTCTCCTGCGCCAACTGCGCCAGTAGGGCGAAATCGGCAAGAGTCAGTACCTTGCGGTCAACCTTCTGTTGGGCTGCGATGGCCTGTGCTATCCAGCGCTCCAGAGCGTCAGGTACAGGGGGTTGTTGCGTCAACATTTAGCCCTCACTGCGTTCAGTGGCATCGACGATACCGACGATAGCGGCATCAATAACGGAATGCTCTTTGCTGTTGGTCATGCGTGCGGAGCTGCCGGTGGCAACGATAACAATTTCTCCGTTGCCAGCCCCGACGGTATCCACGGCTACCTGCGTACGCTGAGTGGGGTTCATATGCTCATCCAAACGTGTGACGAGCAGGAGTTTCATGCCATTCAATGAAGCGTGTTTGGTGGTGGAGACCACCGTGCCGGTGACTTGGGCCAGATACATGGTGCCTCCTCAGGATGCAGTGATTAACGTGATGCGGCGCGCGGCTATCTCATCGCGCGCTGCCGGAGTAATCAGGGTGCCGTGCGGGACACACAGCGTGTCTTCGCTATGCAGACGTACATCACGCGCGGTGAGTAATGACTTACCGATGGTGGCGATAGCGCTGCGCGATACAGATGCCTGTGATGCCGCTGACTGCCCCATCATGCGAATGCCAAATCGGCGCAGCGTCTCCTGATAGTGCGAGATCTGCGCAAGGTAAGCGGATGGCATCGTGGTATCAGGATGATGTATTGCGATGATGCGCACATCTTGTATCAGCGCCTGGAATACCCATTGGCTGGCCGCGTTATCACGCAGGCCGAGCGCAATTTTTGCCAGACTGTTATCTGACAACGCGGGCAGCAGTAGCGTGTCGCCGTTGCGTAGCGTGGGGGTGATAGCGTGTTGGCAAGATACCTGTGGCAACAGACGATGCAAGGTATCGGCAAAATGCGTGTGCAAACGCTGTGCGCTGTGGGAGAAGTGCACGCTGAGCAGACAGCCTGCCTGCGACAGTGCCGTCAGATAGCGCAATGTGGCAGGGAATGCGGCTATATTATCGCCAGTGATTAGAACAAACGTGGTCGACTGCCGTGTATGTTCGGATTGCGTCCTTTCGATGCGCATACTTTCGGATCGCTCAGTACTGCGGGCAAGCGCATCGGTGATGGCCCTGTCTATCAACGAAGAAAGCACTTGGCTGTTCATGCTTCCTCTCGTGAACGGTATGGTGTGCTCATGGATGGTGCCGCCTGCATGGCAATTCCCAGCGGGGTGACCAGCAGCGGCTCCACGGCGGGAATGATGTTTTTCCCAGTTACCTTGCGGAACACGCCGGGAAATTCGCTAAAGCTACTGGCACCGCCTACTACGTAAATGTTTCTGACGTTATACGAAGTCAGCCAGTCACGGGTCAGGCAAGCCATTTTTTCCACCACCGGGCGCACCAGCGGAAAGATATCCGCCTCTTGTGCAGGGGCGTGTTTTAACTGCTCTGCATCGGCATAGGAAAGACCCAGTGCACCTGCCAGCACCAGCGTCATATGCGTGCCGCCGGTCGGTTCGTCGGCGGAAAAGAGCACCTTGCCGTTGCGCAGCACGCTAAGCCCCGTGGTGCCGCCGCCGACATCTACCACCGCGCCGTTACGAATATTCAGCGCTGTGGCAGCCGCAACGGGTTCATCTATCACATGGGTAACCAGCAGGCCTGAAGACTCCACTACGTTGGCGATGACTTTGGTGTTGCCTTCGGAAATACCGGGTGGAATGGCGGTAGCTGCGTGAGTCAATGGTTGCCCTAATCGCGTTTCCAACTGTTGTTTCAGTTGTTTTACGACTCGCGTGGCGACGTGATAGTCGACTACGATGCCATCTTTCACCACAGAAGAGGGGTAGGTGATGCCAGTGACAGGCGCGTTGTGACGGTCTACCACTACCATGGCGATATTTGCAGTTCCCAGATCGACGCCGACCTTCAGCACGCCATCATGCTCGCGGCATTCGGCATCGCGGATCAGCTGCGCCAGCGTGCGTAGTCGCGTCTCAACGGAAACATCAGCCATGGGGTTGCTCCGTGATAATGTTGACCAGATCGCCGTTGCGCAGTCCATAAGCGTTGGCTTCTTCCACATCCACATGCAGCTCCAGTACTGAAGCCTGTGTGGCGCGCACCACCACGTGTTGCATGATGCCTGCACGTTGTCCCCGTGCCTGAATACTGACTTCCATACCGTCTCGTAACCCGTGGCGTTCGGCTTGTTCAGGTGAAATGTGGATATGCCGCCAGGCGACTATGGTGCCTGATGCTTTTTTTACGCTGCCTTTCGGGCCGACGATTTCAATACCGGGCGAGTCCTGAAGATCGCCCGACATGCGCACCGGGGCTTTTACACCAAGCACAAAACTGTCGGCGACAGAAATTTCCACTTGTGTCGAGGGGCGCAGTGGGCCTAGTACACGCACATTTTTGATTTCCCCTTTCGGGCCGCGCAGTGTGACGCATTCTTCTGCGGCGAACTGGCCGGGTTGTTTAACGGCTTTCATGCGCGTTAACGTCGTGCCATACCCGAATAGAATGTCCATGTCTTCCCGCGACAGATGAATATGGCGGTTAGAGATGCCAACCGGCACCTGAAGCGGCGTAGCGGGGGCGTCAAGGATTTCAGCGCGCGATGTGCCATGTGCGGCTAGCTCTTGCATTACCTGCTGGGTTATCCATGCAATCTGTTGCTGTGTTGCGTTCATCAATTCAGTTACCTGCATTTTCTGTCTTTACGTCATACACCGACGCCATTGTCGCGGTAGTGATATGTTGCGGTAGTGCTATTCACCCTAATCAAGACGGCGCTTCAGCGTTTGTGATTCGGGAGGATTTTATTGCGCAGCCCTTTGCGCGCAGGACAATTTCGTCCAGTCAAGATTCCCGTTAGCCGGCAATCCGGCTTATCAACTGACTTACGGCATCACGCGTTGGCATGTGTGGATTGCTGGCGGTGCAGCCATCTGCCAATGCTGCGTCGATCAAGCGCGTGCGCTGCTGCTCAACGTCATGGGCGCTGATGTTCAATTCATTCAATGTTGCTGGGATACCGAAACGTTGGTTTAACGCGCGAATTTGTTGGGATAATTGTTGGATGCGCGTTTGTTGATCGCCCTGTTTGATGCCCGCTAATGCGGCGCAGCGCGCGTAGCGTTCGCGCGTGGCTTCACTGCCTGTGGTCGCGTTGTAATCGATCACCAGTGGAAGCAGCATGGCGTTAATCTTGCCGTGAGGAATGTGAAATACGCCGCCGAGAGAATGTGCCAAACCGTGTACCAGCCCCAGCCCTGCGGTGCTAAATGCCATACCAGCCATGCAAGAGGCGTTATGCATTTTGGCGCGAGGCGTTATGGCTTGCGGCTGCTCAAACACCTGTGGCAGATAGTTCCATACCAGCAAGATGGCTTTTTCCGCCAGCGCGTCACTGAAATCGTTAGCCTGAGCGGATACATAGGCTTCAATCGCGTGGGTGAGTACATCCATGCCGGTATCAACGGCGACGCCGCGCGGCACGCTCACCACCAGTTGCGGATCGAGAATAGCGATATCCGGCTGTAATTGATCGGAAACCAGCGGGTATTTTTGCCCGTGTTCAGGATCGGAGATCACCGCGTAGGTGGTCACTTCGGAGCCGGATCCGCTGGTGGTCGGGATTGCCACCAATACCATAGGATGATCCGGACGTAACGCCTCCAGAGTGACCTTGATGCCTTTGGCGGCATCCAAAGAGGAACCGCCGCCGAGTGCGATAATCACGTCTGGCTGTAGCATTTTGAATGCAGCGGCCCCAGCGTGCAGCACGTTAACATCAGGGTCGGGTTTTACCCCGCTGAAGATACTGATGCGCGCCTGTGGCATAAAACCGGCGAGATAATCGGTTTTGCCGGATTTCGCCATAAAGTCATCAGTGACAATGGCGACCGTTTTATGGTTATAGGCGCGTAAGGCTTCCATTGCTGTATCACCGAAATAGACGCGCGGTATAGCAAAGACAGGAATATTCATGGCTTCACGTAGTTCCATGGGCTGTTACCGCGAGGAGTGTGACCGGGCAGCAAACAGCGCGGGTTTCTCAATGGTAGCTAACCTAACATGCGAGGGAAAAGACGTGGCAGCGGCAGCATTGCGCACAGGTTGGATTCTTTTGTCCTGTCGGGGAGGGAATATCAAAATAATCCACAATGTATTGATAGACATCATACATGACATTGGCGCCCCTTTTTTTACATACATTGTCGGTCAGTATGGCTATGCCAAACTGACATAGCCATAATACGTATGTATGGTAAAATTGGAATGAAAAAATAGTGGAAAAATTTTTTTGACTTATCCTCCCTTGCTGATATCAATGGGGGTATATATACCCTTCAGAACTATTTACCCCACAATAATAAAAACAAATAATAAGTTATTACAGTGTGAGTCATCTCAATATTCTGGGAGTGCTTACTATTTCTGGTGGGGGAGTGTTTACCGCCTCCAATGCCAGATTAATTTCATCTCCTGTTGTAACAAAGGCCAACTCTGGTTTTGCATCTTTTATTGCTACTCCTTGATTAAATTTAATGAGTGAGTTGTTATTAAATCCAATATCAAAGTTTATAACTCTCTCTTTTTTTTGCCCTGCGTTAGATATATCTATTTTTGGATAATCAATGATTTTAACTTCTAAAATGCCACCTTCACGTTTCAAATAATCCTTAACAGCTTGCTCTTTATCTATATTTTCTATTACATTAGGCAAGGCTTCTGAGCTAATTTCGTTCATGTTCTTGTCATGCATTCTAATTATCCACTTTGATTGGATTTTATTTTCGGACCTTATATAATCATAAGCTGATGTATAGCGCTGGTTCCAGGGTAAAAATGTCAAACTATTTTTATTGTGAACGTACATATCAGCATTAAACTGCCAAACATTTTCATTATCATTACATTTGATATTTTCTTTCCAATTCAATGGCGGAATATCAACGAAATCATTGTTGCCATCTTGTTGGTATTTGAGCTTAAATTTCACTTCTATTTTTGAGCTTGCTCCAGTCTTATCTAGTGCACTAAAACTATTAACATTAGTCTCCAATACTTCCCAGTTATCGTTTATCTTATGATTTGATTTGCCGTTAAGGCCTTCGGCAGATAACATTTTTTTATCGTTTAAATACTCATCAATATTCACTGATAATTTATTTTTTTCCATTTCTATTTTTTTTAGTGTTACCTCCATTTTCTGCGTGTCATAATCTAAATGATAAGAATCACCATTTTTTGCATTGATATACATATTCTCGTTATCAATATTAACCTTTGCATACTCATTTTCTATTTTAACAAAGGCTTGACCTTCAGCATCAAACTTTAACCCTCTATGATCAGGAATGGAAAGTAATTTATTTGATATTTCCCGATCACAGATATTTTCTTTATGATCAATTAGTACATCTTTTGTTTTCGGAGATAATGAACGTGAGGAGGGGGATTCAAAATTCCATTTTCCATTATAAAATTCCACATTATAATGTATATCGCTATTCTGATGGCTATAAATTTCGCAGGATAACTTGTCGTTACCCACCATTTTTACGCGAAAAGGAACGAGTTTTCCATTTATTTCTACTGTATGATAAAAATCTCTCTTTAATCTGTTTCCTGTTCGTACTCGGTATATAGTCCAGCCATCATAAAAATTCATTTTTTTAACGTTTGGGAAGGTTTCTTGTAACCCTGTATCAAGATTGTCAATAATGCTTAATTGTTCCAGTGTCATATTGGTTTCAGCATTATCTACTGTGATGCTAGCTATTCCTGAGGATAAGGATTGCTGATCAGTTATACTTTCATCTTCCACAACGCTACTACACATTTTACCTATACCTGAGCCACGTATAGAACGATTACCACACATAGTTAAAAGTAGGTCATCATTCTTATGAGAGGTAATGTTTTTATCATTATTAATATTCCGAGTTTCTTCATTACTTATCTCCCAATTTTCATCCCTCACATTGTAGCTTAATCGACGAGTGAGTTGATTATTTGTTGCGTATAACTCATCCTCTTCCATAGTTATTTCCCATTGTTTCTCTTCAAGTTCTAAATTTATTCCACTATCTTTAATGTCAATATTGTTGAGCAGGTTGATTATATATTCTTTTTGATCTATTTTAATGTTTTTTGAAATTGAAGAGAATGCTTTTGCAAGGTTTATAGAGTTAGTTAGTATTGGGACTATAAGCTCATAATCCACATTATTTTTATTTCTATATAGTTCTATTGTTTTTTTTATCATAGGGGCGATAATAAATTTTAAATTCGTTACTGGTTTCAATAAAGGATTGGATGATATTGCATTATTAATATAATTATCTATTATTAATGAATACTGATTTAATTTGGCTAGGGATTCTTCTGATGGACATTTGTTTAAGTGAGAATATGTGGCTGCAATATAAATTTCTTTTGACAGTCTACTTACAGGATTTTCAATAGTGTCTGCAATAATATAGAGAATGTCAATGGGGGATAAATTTTCGCGTTCTGTAACACAGCGAAAATTAAAAGATTCAATAGTTACGTCATCACGTTCAGGTTCTACTGATTTTATTTCAGGTTTTGCTAGCGAGGGTAACACTAAAGGATGGGATTCTATTTCTGCATCATTGTTATTATTGGCAACGTTGTATCTGACCCTATTATCAAGTTTGGTAATGAGTCGCTCCTGACTTAAGATAGTATCGTCTCTTTTTTTTCTGCGGGGAATGAAATGAGTATCGTTAGCTTGAGAATTCATTAACGATCGTTTTTGTTCATTATCTGATTTTTCATTATTTAAATCATTTAATATATCATTAATCAATACAGTTGAAATTTCACGATGTTTTTGATTATTCGTTAATTCTGATGATGTCTTTTCTCGGGTTTCTTGTGATTTATCCAAAGAAATATTCGTCTTAATTTTATCAAACACTTGATGGTCAGAAGTGATTCTATCAAGAATAATCGCCATAATAATCTCCAGTGAATTAATTAATTGAAATAAATGATAATGTGGCTTTTGAAGCAATCGTATTTTTCATGAATTTTTTTTATTTGTATACCAAGATAAAGCAATAAAATATATATTTTATTTTCATTTAAATTGGATTTAAAATCTTTGATACAAATGTGTATTGTTCATTAAATTTACTATTGTATTAATTTAATATGTATGGCGAAATTAGAGATAAAATAAATGATAATCCATTCATCTGATATTTGGATGGAATGTTTTTTATTTCATGGGTAAATGCACGGCGCTTCATATGTGCATTCCTAAGTAAGGCGGGGATGAGTTAATGAATAAAATACTAATGTAAAATTAAATAATATCAAAGAGAGAAACGAAAAACAGTCATTAAAAAAGCATCATGCTCAGAAGTATTCATAACTATAGGAGTGGCTAACTTTATGGTGTTTTATTGTAAATATAGGGGTGTGTTAATAATTAAATAAGTGAGTATATCTTCATAACCCAAAAAAGACATAAAAAAAAGGCATTATAAAATGCCTTTTAATAGTTTATGCTAATTTGCATTTAGCGGAAAGCGTAGGGGGCTAAGCCGCGATAGGTTTTGCCCAACGCTTTTATTACTTTATTGATATTACGGACAATACTCATCTTCTTATTCCTACACTTTCATGAATCTTAGTGATTGGTGAACATGTTGAAGTTAACGCTAACGCTTTCGAACATGGCAACGATTTTTTTGATCAGTTTCATTTGTCTCTCTCCGAGTGATTGTTCATTTTTCTGTGATGCTCTTCACGTTTTTAAAGATACGCTGGTTGGCACCGGAGGTCAACTTTTTTGTGAGGCTAATCACAAAAAAATGGATCTGCGGTTTCCTGTGCATGAAACGCCGTTCTGTTTTGTTGGGTGATAGATAAATTGTCTGGATTATCAGTTGAAATAAACTACCCAGAAGCAGGATAATCCCCCGTTTCTCCTCCGACCTACCAGATACACCATCGATGCGCCTCGCAAGCTAATCGTTTGCGTACCTTACAGAATCGTGTGTACTGCGTTTGGAGGCATCTGATATTTGCACTGCGGCGCGGAAGCGCCGCTGTTGTGGGTGCGTGCAGCGATGGGAGATCGCCATGGCAGGCAATGCCATATGCACCCTCCAGTTTCACTTTTACAAATAATGACATCTTAGGGGATACCACCATGTCAAATAGCACTCGTCAGGCTGGTAATGCGGCACGCCCGCAGAGCTCACTTGATGCTTTTTTTCACATCACACAGCGCGGAAGTAATGTAAGACAGGAAGTGTTGGCGGGGTTGACCACGTTTCTGGCTATGGTGTATTCGGTCATTGTCGTGCCTGGCATGCTGAGCAAAGCTGGTTTCCCACACACGCCGGTGTTTGTGGCAACCTGTCTGGTAGCTGGGGTTGGCTCTTTGCTGATGGGGCTGTGGGCTAATTTGCCTATGGCGATCGGCTGCGCTATCTCTCTCACCGCATTCACTGCGTTTAGCCTGGTGTTGGGGCAACAAATCAGCGTTCCAGTGGCATTAGGGGCAATCTTCCTGATGGGGGCGCTGTTCACCGTGATTTCTGTGACCGGCATTCGTTCTTGGATCCTGCGTAATTTGCCTCTGGGCGTGGCACAGGGTACCGGTATCGGTATCGGTTTGTTCCTGCTGATCATCGCTGCAAACGGTGTGGGCCTGGTGATCAAGAACCCGCTCGATGGTTTGCCTGTTGCGCTGGGTAACTTCACATCGTTCCCCGTCATCATGTCTTTACTGGGTCTGGCGGCCACGATTGGTCTGGAAAAACGCCGCGTGCCGGGTGGGATCTTGCTGGTGATCGTTGCGATTTCTATTATAGGCCTGATTTTTGATCCGAGCGTGAAATTCCAGGGCTGGTTCAGCTTACCGAGTCTGACCGATGAAAATGGTCATACGCTGATGTTCAGTCTGGATATCATGGGTGCGTTGCAATTGGCGGTACTGCCGAGCGTGCTGGCATTAGTAATGACTGCGGTGTTTGATGCAACGGGGACCATTCGTGCTGTTGCGGGACAGGCGAACCTGCTGGATAAAGAAGGCCAGATCGTCAATGGTGGAAAAGCGTTAACGGCAGACTCCGTGAGCAGCATGTTATCCAGTCTGGTTGGGACCTCTCCTGCAGCGGTATACATTGAGTCTGCGGCAGGTACGGCGGCAGGAGGTAAAACAGGTTTGACGGCGACGGTTGTTGGCGTGCTGTTCCTGTGCCTGCTGTTCCTTTCCCCGCTTTCCTATTTGGTGCCGGGGTACGCAACCGCACCAGCATTGATGTATGTCGGCTTGCTGATGCTGAGTAATGTCGCCAAGCTGAATTTTGATGACATCGTTGATGCCATGTCGGGTTTGGTATGCGCGGTGTTTATCGTGTTGACCTGCAATATCGTAACCGGGATTATGCTGGGCTTTGCTGCTCTGGTGCTGGGGCGTATTTTCTCAGGTGAATGGCGCAAACTGAATGTCGGTACAGTGATTATTGCGATTGCACTGGTGGTGTTCTACGCCGGTGGCTGGGCGCTCTGATTGTTCTGTCTGTCTATCGTTTTGGGGAGCGTGGCTCCCCTTTTTTATTCCTACGATTTCGATAGTGGCCATGGCACCTTCCCCCTGTGACGCCACGCAGTATTTTCCCACTTCCCCCATGCTTTCTTTTCCTGAGTGGTCTCGCCGCAGTGATTTTTTAACGTAATTATTTGCAGGGTATTCATGCAAAAAAGATGCGTTTTTCAATGAAATTTTGCCCCGCTGAGCGATATTTTCATGTAAAAATAATAGGGCTTCATCTCACAACGTACAAAAGGCAGCTAAGCACAACAGGCAGAAGTCGGTTAGGGCATTATTGGACATATCCTAAGGAAAGCATGGAAATCTTTTTTACCATTCTGATTTTAACCCTGGTGGTATCTCTATCAGGGGTTGTTACACGTATTTTACCCTTCCAAGTTCCACTGCCTTTAATGCAAATCGCCCTCGGGGCCATTTTGGCCTGGCCACAGTTTGGTTTGCATGTCGATTTCAATCCCGAGTTGTTTATGGTGTTGTTCATCCCTCCGCTGCTGTTTGCCGATGGCTGGAAGACGCCAACGCGTGAATTTATCAAACACAGTCGTGAGGTTATTGGTTTGGCGCTGGTGCTGGTGTTGATCACTGTTGCTGGCATTGGTTATTTGATCCATTGGATGATTCCTGGCATGCCGCTGGTAGCCGCTTTTGCATTGGCTGCCGTGCTATCGCCGACTGATGCGGTGGCACTATCGGGAATTGTTGGTGAAGATCGCATTCCGAAAAAGCTGATGAGCATCTTGCAGGGGGAAGCTCTGATGAATGATGCTTCCGGCCTGGT
Organism: Serratia marcescens; assembly: GCA_015548865.1. GTDB lineage: Bacteria > Pseudomonadota > Gammaproteobacteria > Enterobacterales > Enterobacteriaceae > Symbiopectobacterium > Symbiopectobacterium marcescens_A. The sequence goes on from JADMXW010000003.1 coordinate 171,570, forward strand.
CTCGTTAAAATTTGCCGTCGCTGTAGCGATGGGCACCATGGTATTTACCGTTTCCGGCGCGACCCTGGAGTTTCTTCAGGTGGCGATAGGCGGTCTGTTGGCGGGGGTGGGAGTAACCTGGCTTTACAGTAAATCGCTGCGCATTATCAACCGCTGGAGTGGTGATGATGCGGCTACCCAGATTGTGTTACTGATGTTGTTGCCTTTTGCTTCTTACCTGATTGCGGAACATATTGGTGTATCAGGCATTTTAGCCGCGGTGGCAGCAGGCATGACAATCAGTCATTCCAACGTCATCAGCAACGCACCACTGGCAATGCGATTACGTGCCAACAGCGTCTGGTCGATGCTGGAATTCGTGTTTAACGGCATGGTGTTTATCATGCTGGGGCTGCAACTGCCTGACATTTTGGAAACCTCCATCACTCAGGCGGAACTTGATCCGACTGTCGAAACTTGGATGTTGTTTACTGATATCGCCATTATTTATGGCGCATTGCTGTTGCTCCGTTTCTGCTGGCTGTGGTTTATGAAATATTACAGCCGTCTGTTTCAGAAAAAACGTCCTATGCTGTTTGCGCAGTACAGCACGCGTGAAATATGGATCGCTTCGTTTGCTGGCGTGCGCGGTGCGATTACGCTGGCTGGTGTACTGTCGATTCCGCTACTGCTTAATGATGGTACGGCGTTCCCTTCTCGTTACCAGTTGGTGTTTATTGCCACTGGGGTCATTCTATTTTCGTTGCTCTGCGGGGTGTTAACGCTGCCGTTGTTGCTACGCGGTATTACGGTGGTGGACAAATCCCTCTACAAGAAAGAAGAGCGTATGGCACGGATGGCGATCGCCGAAGTGGCTATTCGCAGCTTGCAGAAGATGGAAGAGCGTCTGGCGGCGGATCGGGAGGAAAATATTGACGAGCAAGTGGTCCGTGAAGTGAGCGCCCGCGTGATTGGTAATTTGCGGCGTCGCGTTGTGGGTGAGAGCGATCTGGAGCATAGTCTGGAGATTGAAAATCTTGAGCGCCGTTTCCGCCTGGCTGCCGTTACCGCAGAGCGCGGTGAGCTGTATCACTTGCGTGCCACACAGCAGATCAGTAATGAAACCCTGAAAAAAATGCTGCACGACCTCGATTTGCTCGAAGCTGTGCTAAGCGAAAAAGTGTAATTCTATTCTCGGTTACCTGATGCAGGTTCACGATAGTTAACTTGCATCTCTACAGTGTTTTTTACTTCTCCTGTTCGCCCACAATTTGTGGGAAGACCCCACGATCGCGTAAAAACCCTACAAAATCTGGCTAATTGTCAGCATTGTAAACTACTTGTCATTAAATGATAATGATTGTTATTATCCTATGACGCGTTGACGCATAAGAAGCCGCCAGACAGGTTATTGCCTGTGTCAGAGTGGCTCTGATCTTGTGTTCTGGATCGGTCACACGTCATATGTGTGTTGTGGTGTACACAACCATCGCTTTGACAGAGGGAAAACTATGCGTGTTTTAGTGGTTGATGACGACTCAGTATTGTGCCATTGGCTTGGTGCAAAGCTGCACTCACATGGTTATGCCTGCAATATCGTTCACGATGGTGGGCATGCGCTAAAGGCCATCAAGGATGACATCTATGATGTAGTGCTGTTGGACAGGATGCTGCCGACAATGGATGGCTTTAGCGTTTTGCGTGAACTTCAAGGGTCGCGACATCCTCCTATCATGCTCCTTTCGGCACTGGATCGCGATGTGGATCGTGTGATGGGGCTTGAGTTGGGGGCGGAAGATTATCTGGGTAAGCCGTTTAATTTTAATGAGCTGCGTTTGCGCTTAGAGATCATGGTACGCAGAGGAAAGCCGCAGGATACACCGTCTTCACTGCTCACGTTTGAAGATCTGCAACTTGATCGTTTGCAACGAGTTGCATGGCGAAGTGGTCAGCGGATCGATCTGACAGATAAAGAGATCAAATTGCTGATCATTTTGATGGAAAATCCTGGGCAGGTGATCACACGAACGCTGTTGTTGGAGCGAGTTTGGGGATATCACTTCGATCCGCAGACCAATCTGATCGATGTCCATATGTCCAAGTTGCGCGCCAAGATCGACAAAGGTTTCCCTCGGCCGTTGATAAAAACGTTGAGATCCATGGGCTATGCCCTTGGTGCAGTGGAAAAGACGGATGCCGCGCAGCGCACACAATGAACCCGCTCTGAGATGGCCGGGCAACGGATGGCGCGAGAAAATTCGCCATTTATGCGTGCACGGTGCTAACCGTTACCCGGTGTTTCTTCGTACAGCTCAATTCCGCCAGTTTATCACGCTGGTATTTCTGTTTTTGCTGATGGTGCTGTGCTGCATTGTTGGCTTCAGCGTGCTGAGTGAAACACTGATCCGTACCCATGTGCGCGATGTTATTTTAGGGAATATCCACGATCATGCGACTCAATCGCGCCTGACGGACACGCACACTTTGATTGCTCAACTCAAACGCGATAATCAGGCAAAAACAGACGAGCTGCCGCTGTTTCTGGTGATGAGCAAGCAGGGAGAGATCCTCTACCACAACGCTGGGGGAGTATCTTCCGTGCCGAGTACCACGTCGTGCAAAATGGATGTTTCTTGCCTGAAGACGTTGCTGGTGGAAGAGGGGGCATTAAAATCCCGCACTCAGCGCCGCACTGTGCCAGAGAGCAATCTGGTCGGAATGTCAGTGGCGCTGGATGATGGCGGCGTACTGTTCACTGCCTATAATATTCGGCCGATGCTGGAGCGCATTCGTACAATTCCACTGGTGGCGGGGGCTGGGTTGTTTGTGGTGCTGCTGTTTTCTCTGGTCGTCAGCCGACATTTCAGTTTGCGCAGTTTACGTAGCGTTGAGCGGATTCGCACCGCGCTGCACCGCTACAGCGCTGGCGAGCAGTATGTTCGTATGCCGCTTTCAGCGCGTGATGATGATTTTCACAGCCTAAGTCACGATATTAACCAGAATTTGGAACGCATTGAACGTTTGATGGAGCAAGTGCGTAGCACTTCGAGCCACATTGCCCACGAACTGCGCACACCGTTGACACATTTACAAAACCGGTTGTACAACCTGACTGAGCGTCAAGGGCTGGAGCATGAAATGCGCGAAGAGTTGCATCAGGCCGTGGAGGAAGTGCATAAGATTTTGGGACTGTTTCGTACGGTGATGCGCATCGGAGAGATTGAAAGCGGGCGCTGTGTTCATCAATTCGCCAGGTTTGATGTGCGCCCGCTATTGGAAGAGGTATCGGAGTATTATCAGCCGTTAGCGGATGTACACCATTGCCAATTGGTGATTGATGCACCCGCTGGGACTCCGCTTTTTGGCGATCGGGCGCTGCTGTTTCAGGCACTGGCGAATCTGATCGAAAATGCGTTGAAATATGCTGCTCAAGGTAAAGTGATCACGTTAAGCGTAACACTTTATCGTGGCTGGACGGCTCTGTGTGTCTCCGATCGCGGCCCCGGCATTCCTGAAAACCTGCACGCCACTGCATTGGAACGATTTCAACGCCTTGATGGGGCACAGCAGCAACCCGGCTTTGGGCTTGGCCTGTCTCTGGTGAAAGCCATCGCAGAATTGCACGGTGGTCAGTTATCCATGGCATCGGCCAATCCCGGTTTACACGTTTATTTGTGCTTAAAACGTACTTAACACATCACCGTGCTGATGCCTATTGATGCTACTGCGCGTAACGATTAGGGATTGCGCTAGCGCCTTGCTCAGCACCCGTAATGTTCTCGCGCAGAGCGGTAAACAACTCTCGTCCCATCCCTAAGTGGGATGCGGATAAATCCGGCTGCTGAGGATTACGCCGTGCTAACTCGGCTTCGTCGACCAGCAGGCTAATTTCGCCGCTGGTACCATCAATGCGAATCATGTCACCATCCTGAACTTTCGCCAGCAGGCCACCGACATAAGCCTCTGGAGTAACGTGAATGGCGGCAGGTACCTTGCCGGATGCGCCCGACAGACGGCCATCTGTGACCAGAGCAACGTTGATGCCTCTGTCCATCAAAACGCCGAGCGGCGGCATCAGTTTGTGCAGTTCCGGCATGCCTATGGCTCTTGGTCCCTGATAACGCACGACAACGACACAATCGTTATCCAGTCGGCCAGCGTTAAATGCGGCATCAACATCATTTTGATCGTTGAAGACCACTGCGGGCGCTACGATGATTTGTCGCTCTTTCGGTACGGCAGAGGTCTTCATCACTGCGCGCCCCAGATTGCCGGAAAGCACCTTGGTGCCACCATGCTTGGCGAACGGTTTTTCCAGCGGTGCGATCACGTCGGCATCCAGTGACACCTTTGGACCATCGCGATAGACCAATTTGCCTTCTTCTAGGAACGGTTCTTGGGTATAGCGATGCAAGCCAAAACCTGCCACCGTGTGGACATCTTCGTGCAGCAGGCCGCCACGCAGTAATTCACGCACCAGCAATGATACGCCACCTGCCGCCTGAAAATAGTTGATATCGCCGGGACCGTTGGGATAGATGCGGCACAGCAACGGCACGGCATCCGACAGTTCAGAGAAATCATCCCAAGTGACGGTAAATCCGGCTGCTTTTGCCATCGCCACCAGGTGCATGGTGTGGTTCGTCGAGCCCCCGGTCGCCAGCAGCGCGACGATACCATTGACGATCACTTTTTCGTCCACTAACTGCCCGACGGGCAGATAATCACCCGCCTTTTCCGTCATTCGGGTGACTTGGCGTGCAGCAGCTTCGGTCAATGCATCGCGCAACGGAATATCCGGATAGACAAAAGAGGAACCGGGTAGATGCAACCCCATGATTTCCATAACCATCTGATTTGAATTGGCTGTGCCGTAAAAGGTACAGGTGCCAGCACCGTGATAAGCACTGGCTTCCGATTCCAGAAGGGCATCGCGGCCCACTTTGCCTTCGGCATACAACTGGCGGATACGCACTTTTTCTTTATTGGAGATGCCGGTACGCATCGGGCCTGCTGGCACGAAAACCGTAGGCAGGTGACCAAAAGAGAGGGCGGCAATAAACAGCCCAGGGACAATTTTGTCGCACACGCCTAAAAAGAGCGCACCATCAAACATATTGTGTGACAACCCTATCGCTGCTGACATCGCAATCAGGTCGCGACTGAGCAATGAAAGCTCCATGCCGTCTTGTCCCTGTGTCACGCCATCACACATGGCCGGTACACCGCCAGCAACCTGACCAACAGCACCAACGGCATGCAGCGCCTTTTTGATAAGGTCGGGGTAACGTTCATAGGGCTGATGGGCAGAGAGCATGTCATTGTAAGAGGTGATGATGCCGATGTTGCTTTTGATCATGTTCTTCAAATCGGCTTTGTCTTCAGGCGAGCAGGCTGCAAAGCCATGTGCCAGGTTGCCGCAGGCAAGCTCGGAGCGGTGTACGGTTTTACTTTTGGCTGATGCAATATGCTCCAGATAACGGTTACGTTCAGCCTGAGAACGAGACAGGATGTTCTGAGTGACGCGTGCAACAATAGGATTCATGCTATGCCCCATGTGTTTAACATTGATGCTTTGCTTAATTAAAATCAAATGCCAAGGACGTCGAAAAAGTTAATCAGATTACTGGCAGTTAGCGGGCATTTTTATTTTTTTAAAAATGATAAATGCCTCGTGCAAATAAATGCACGATACGAGATCGTCAATAATTAAGGTGGCCCTTTGATACGGAGCATTACCGTAAAGCGTGTGGGCGCGTTATGGGTTGCGGATGGGGTTCATCGCGACCTTACTTGATTCAGACTTTCATTTTTGCCGCTAACATTTCTCTCCAATATTCCCGTTATCCTTTACGTTGCAGGTGTGTCAGCTTTCTTCGCTCACCCCAGTCACTTACCTGAGTAAGCTCTTGGGGGGAGGGTCGCCGCGCTGCCTCCCTGCCACTCGAATGATTCTGGGTATAGACCCTAGATCAGGACGCCCTGACGGTGATGAAACCACTATATACTCAAATGATACCGGTAACAATGGCTTTTATGGTCACACTTTACTCGATTCAGCCAGAGTAAAAATTATTTTGTGATATTGATCACGTTGTGCTGGGTGTAGGAAGGAAAGGGGCCAAACATGCTATATAAGCCTCCATTGTAAGGGGTAAGAATATCTAAAATAATAATATAAAAACTAAAAAATAGTTTAGGTTTTTGAAGGTGATTCGATAAGGCGATATTATTTACAGACACGGAATCAAAATATAGTCTTACTAATACATCGCGGGATAATTTTCTAAACTACAGACGCTATTATTTTTTATAGATAAGAACATGCTGGTATTAGGGCATTAGGGCATTAGGGCATTAGGGCATTAGGGCATTAGGGCATTAGGGCATTTTTTAAAGGGCAATAAGAGTCTATCCCATCAGGGCTATTTTTGACCCTTGGCAGAGTTTCAACATTCCCACATGCTAAGAGTACGCTCCAGTTTCCGCATGCAGTCCACGGTAAACGTACTGTGCCAATTATGCTTACCAGGTTCTAAGAGAATGTGAGTGGTTGTCTCATGATGATTGGTCATTAGATTACTATGTTGGCTCGGGTATTGGGTGGGTAGCCATCGTGCTCGTGATACACAGACAGCGTTGTTTTTCTTTGTTACACTAGAGCACCGGCTAACAATATTTCAATTGATTGAAAATGAAGAAGAAAAGACCAGGTTTACAAGATGTAGCCAATCGTGTCGGCGTCACTAAAATGACCATTAGCCGCTATCTGCGCGATCCGCAGATGGTATCAGCGGCGCTGCGCGATAGCATTGCCGCTGCGCTGGATGAATTAGGGTACATACCCAACCGGGCTCCGGAGATTTTATCGAATGCCACTAGCCGGGCGATTGGTGTTTTGCTTCCTTCATTGACCAACCAGGTGTTTGCTGAAGTATTGCGCGGCATTGAGCGTGTAACGGATGCGCATGGCTATCAGACGATGCTGGCGCACTATGGTTATCATGCCGAACGAGAAGAAATGCGCCTGATGTCACTGCTTTCCTACAACATAGACGGGCTTATTCTCTCTGAACGTTCCCACACGGAGCGCACGCGCAAAATGATTGAAGTGGCTGGGATTCCGGTGATCGAAATCATGGACAGTGAGTCCCCTTGCCTCGATCTGGCTGTGGGGTTCAACAACTTTGAAGCAGCCTACCAGATGACTCAGGTACTGCTGGCCCGTGGACACCGTTTTCCCGTTTATCTCGGCTCGCGCCTGGATGAACGCACCTTGATTAAAATGCAAGGATATGAGCAGGCAATGCGTGATGCCGGACTGACGCCGCGAGATGTCAGCACCGATCGCCCTTCGTCTTACAGCTTGGGGGGCGAGTTGATGAAGGAGGCTCTCGAACGCTACCCGGAAACGGATAGCCTGTTTTGCACCAACGATGATATTGCAATTGGTGCTGCCTTCGAGTGCCAGCGGCGAGGGTTGCGCATTCCTGATCAGATGGCGATCGCAGGTTTTCACGGGCACGACATTGGCCAGTCAATGGAACCGAAGCTGGCCAGCGTATTGACGCCGCGTGAACGAATGGGGCAGGTAGCGGCAGAACGCTTGCTTGCCCGGTTGCGCGGGGAAATTGTTACCCCGCAGCGGCTGGATTTGGGCTTCACGATCCTGCACGGTGGCAGTATTTGAGCCGTTAGCGACGAGACATAACCCCTACGTTGCGTAACGCTGCTAGGCCGCGCGCAACAACGTCATCAAAGCTGCCATCGATATCGATACTCACCACGTCAGTTTCATCCGCCGTAGGCTCTTCCAGTGCGTCGAATTGGCTTTTAAGCAGATCGGTGGGCATAAAGTGCCCGGCGCGTGCTTTTAGGCGTTCCAGAATGACATCAAAACTGCCTTTCATATAAAGGAACACCATCTCTGGATTATCCTGACGCAGACGATCGCGATAGCGGCGTTTCAAGGAAGAACAAACGATCAAACCTACTTCATTCTTATGACGCAAGCTGTAGGCGGCATCGTTGAGGCGCTCAAGCCAGGGCGCGCGATCGGTGTCGTCCAGTGGCTGGCCGCTAGCCATTTTCTGTATGTTGGCGCGAGGGTGCAGATCGTCGCCATCAATGAATTTAGCGCCCAGCGCATTCGCAATAGCTGCCCCAACACTGGATTTACCGCATCCAGATACACCCATGATGATGATGCTTTGTCCCGCCATAGTTTGATCTCTATCTCAAAATGAATATTTAAGCCCATATGATAGTTTCGCATTTTATCACGTTACCGGTATCATGATACCGGTAACAAGCAGGGGTGTGACAAAAATCACAGATTACCGAAGACATAATAGTGGACGTAAAAATCGACTTGAGCATGTCAGCTTTGGCCCCAAAGCTCGGTAGCAAGCGCTACCAGGTAACAAAAAGAACGCTACCTTGATGCAAAATTAGCTTTTATAGATCTGACTGTAATAGTTAACAGCATCTGTACGATTCCTATATCGGAGAATTATTATGCCATTAATCATTGTAGCAATTGGGGTTGCCCTACTGCTGCTATTGATGATCCGTTGTAAATTGAACGGATTCATTTCATTGATTCTGGTGTCGCTGGCCGTGGGTTTGGCGTTGGGCTACACCACTCAGGGGGGATTTAACGTCAATGGCGTGATCACCTCGATCAAAAATGGGGTGGGCGGCACGCTGGGGAGCCTGGCCCTGATCATGGGCTTTGGCGCCATGTTGGGAAAACTGCTGGCTGATTGTGGCGGCGCTCAACGTATCGCGACAACGCTTATCGATAAGTTCGGTAAGGGCCGCATTCAATGGGCTGTAGTATTAACCGGTTTCACCGTTGGCTTTGCGCTATTCTATGAAGTGGGTTTTGTGCTGTTGCTGCCGTTGGTGTTCACCATAGCAGCTGCTGCGCGCATTCCCTTGCTGTTTATCGGTGTGCCGATGGCGGCAGCGTTATCTGTGACCCACGCACTGTTGCCTCCACATCCAGGCCCGACGGCTATCGCTATTCTGTTCAAAGCCGATATGGGTAAGACCCTGCTGTACGGTACTCTGATTGCTATTCCTACCGTGATTTTGGCGGGGCCGGTTTATGCACGCTTCCTGAAAAGCATCGATAAACCTATTCCTGCTGGATTGCATAATCCGAAAGTATTTGCTGAGCATGAGATGCCAGGCTTTGGTATCAGCGTATTCACTACCCTGATCCCCGTTATTCTGATGACTGGCCGTGCGGTGGCAGAAATGACACTGCAAAAAGGTAACCCAGTATTAGGCTATGCCGAATTCCTGGGCGATCCGGTCATGGCAACACTGATTTCCGTTGTCGTGGCGATCTTCACCTTTGGACTTAATCGCGGTCGCACCATGGATCAGGTGATGGATACCATCAATGACTCCATTAAGATAATCGCCATGATGCTGATGGTGATCGGTGGCGGCGGGGCGTTCAAACAAATCCTGGTTGATGGTGGCGTTGCCAAGTACATTGAAACGCTGATGGCAGGTAGCACGCTGTCGCCGTTGTTGATGGGATGGGCGATTGCTGCTGCATTGCGTCTGGCTTTGGGGTCCGCGACTGTCGCTGCCATGACTGCTGGCGGGATTGTTGCGCCATTGTTGACCATCACTGGGGTGAGTCCTGAACTCATGGTGCTGGCTGTCGGCTCTGGTAGCGTGATCTTCTCCCATGTGAACGATCCGGGTTTCTGGTTGTTCAAAGAGTATTTCAATCTGACCATTGGCGAGACCATGAAGTCTTGGTCTGCGCTGGAAACCATCATTGCGGTGTGCGGCCTGATTGGTTGCCTGCTGCTGAGTATGGTGATTTAAGCTGAGAGATCGAGCAATCATCCTCGATTTTCATCGAGGATGATTGCTGAAGAAGCCAACCTAATGGGGGGACTGGCTACCTTCTGAGGAGCCCTGCCGTAGAAATGTCAGTGAGACACACTGCGTGATGCGCCTACGCCGGTTTGTGAGCGAACGAACTGTGCATAGAAACGCCCTCGTTCTTGTTTGCCCTCTTCAGAATTATCGGTAATAGAGAAGAACCAGATACCGATAAATGCCACCAGCATTGAGAATAGCGCCGGGTATTCATACGGATAAATAGGCGTAGCGTGACCAAGAATTTTTACCCAAATAGTGGGTCCGAGGATCATCAGTATGATGGCCGTCAGCAAACCCGCCCATCCTCCCAGCATTGCACCGCGCGTGGTCAATTTCGACCAGTACATTGAGATGATGATGATGGGGAAATTGCAGCTTGCCGCGATAGAGAAGGCCAGCCCCACCATAAAAGCAATGTTCTGTTTTTCGAACAGGATGCCCAAACCGATTGCCACTACACCCAGAGCTAACACGGTGAGTTTTGATACTTTGAGTTCATCACGTTCCGTTGCCTTCCCTTTTTTGATCACATTGGCATACAGGTCGTGTGATACAGCCGAAGCGCCCGCCAACGTCAGCCCTGCCACCACAGCCAGAATGGTGGCAAATGCAACAGCAGAGATAAAGCCAAGGAAGAAGTTGCCACCCACCGCATCAGCCAAATGTACTGCGGCCATATTGTTGCCGCCAATCAACGCACCTGCGGCATCTTTAAAGGTTGGGTTGGCGCTGACCAGCACGATGGCACCAAAGCCGATAATAAAGGTCAGGAAGTAAAAGTATCCCATGAATCCTGTTGCATAAAACACGCTTTTACGTGCTTCGCGCGCGTCGCTCACCGTAAAGAAACGCATCAGGATATGGGGTAAGCCCGCAGTGCCGAACATCAGCCCCAGCCCGAGTGACAGCGCCGAAATTGGGTCTGAAACCAGTCCGCCGGGGCTCATGATGGCAATGCCTTTCGGGTGTACCGCTGCAGCCGCTTTGAACAAGCCGTCGAAACTGAAATTGACCGATTTCATCACCATCACCGCCATAAAGGTGGCACCAAAGAGCAGCAGCACGGCTTTGATAATCTGTACCCAGGTGGTGGCGAGCATACCGCCAAACAGCACATACATCACCATCAGAATGCCAACCAGCACCACGGCAACGTGATAGTTGAGGCCGAACAGAAGTTCTATTAACTTACCAGCACCGACCATCTGGGCGATCAGATACAGCGCCACTACGACCAGTGAGCCGCAGGCGGAGAGGGTACGAATCGGTTTTTGTTGCAGGCGGTAAGAAGCGACATCTGCAAAGGTATAGCGCCCGAGGTTACGCAATCGCTCCGCAATAAGAAACAGGATGATAGGCCAGCCGACCAGAAAGCCCAGCGAATAGATCAGCCCGTCGTAACCGGAGGTATACACTAGCGCTGAAATGCCGAGAAAAGACGCGGCAGACATATAGTCACCCGCAATCGCCAATCCATTCTGAAAGCCGGTGATGTTGCCGCCAGCTGTGTAGTAGTCGCTGCGTGAACGCGTGCGCTTGGAGGCCCAGTAGGTGATGTAAAGCGTGCCTCCGACAAACAGCAGGAACATGATGATGGCCTGAATATTCAGCGGTTGGCGTTGAACGTCACCGGTGAGGGCATCCGCATAGACCATGCCGGGGAGCATCAGAGCAATAAGCGGTAATAATATACGCGTTTTCATTACTTAACCTCACTCAGCAGCTTTTTGGTCATACGGTCAAATTCGCCATTGGCGCGATAGACATACACCCCCGTCAAGAGAAACGAGATAACGATAAGCCCAATCCCGATGGGAATACCACGAGTGATGGTCGCGCCGGGAGAAAGGGGGGTACCCAGCCAGCCGGGCGCGAAAGCGATCAGCAAAATGAAGCTGACATATAACACTAAGATAATCAGAGAAAGTGAGACGGCAAAAAGCTGACGTTTGCGTACCAGCTCCTTAAACACCGAGTGGTTGCCAATACGTTGATAAAGGACGTCATTCATCATAAATCTCCGGTAAGTGCGTCTGTATCCGGTTGTGAGTAGTAAACGTTGCCGATTTTAGGGTACAGCCAGCCTAGCCAGACCCTTTGGGTCTGGCGTTATCTGCTATCGGTTCGCTTAGCGCATACTGCGTTATACCCGTCATACTTCAAGTTGCAGATGCGTTGGCTGCGTTCTCTCACCCGAATCACTTACCTAAGTAAGCTCATCGGGGGTCGTTCGCTTGCCGCATTACGAGACTCATCAATGAGTCTCGCCCTAAAGGGCCAGCGCAAGCGCTGTTCAAAACGTTAACGTTTTGTCCTGCAACTCGAATTATTTAGGGTATAGATGTTTAAGACTGTGGCGTGTCCATGGTTTGTTTCTCTTCCAGCAGCTTTTCAACGACGCCAGGATCGGCAAGCGTAGAAATATCTCCCAGATTGCTGGTGTCGCCTGCCGCGATTTTGCGAAGAATGCGCCGCATGATTTTGCCCGAACGGGTTTTCGGCAGCGAATCTGTCCAGTGCAGAATATCGGGCGTGGCAATCGGGCCTATTTCTTTGCGTACCCAATTGCGTACTTCCGTGTAAAGCGCACTGGAAGGCTCTTCACCGTGGTTTAGCGTGATATAGGCGTAGATCGCCTGACCTTTCAGACTGTGGGGGATCCCTACCACGGCGGCCTCGGCGATTTTCGGATGTGCAACCAGTGCAGACTCTATCTCCGCAGTGCCCAGCCGGTGCCCAGACACATTCAGTACGTCATCGACGCGGCCGGTTATCCAGTAATAGCCATCCTCATCGCGGCGGGCACCATCGCCACTGAAGTACATGCCTTTAAAGGTCGAAAAGTAGGTTTGTTCGAAACGGTCATGATCGCCAAACAATGTGCGCGCCTGACCTGGCCAGGAGTCGGTGATCACCAGGTTACCTTCTGTTGCCCCTTCTTGCTGCGTTCCCAGGTTGTCGACTAATGCAGGCTGCACGCCAAAGAAAGGCAATGTTGCTGAACCTGGTTTAGTTTCGATAGCCCCCGGCAGTGGCGTGATCATTAATCCGCCCGTTTCTGTTTGCCACCAGGTATCGACAATCGGACATTGTCCATTGCCTATCTTGTTGAAATACCACTCCCAGGCTTCAGGGTTAATCGGTTCCCCCACGGAGCCCATGACTTTCAGTGAACGCCGGGTACTACCCTCGATGGCTTTGTCCCCATCGGCCATCAGCGCTCGGATAGCGGTGGGCGCGGTATAAAGAATATTAACTTGGTGTTTATCAACCACTTGCCCCATTCTGCGCGCATCCGGCCAGTTGGGCACGCCTTCAAACATCAGGGTAGTGGCACCGCAGGCTAGCGGACCGTAGAGCAGGTAGCTGTGCCCGGTTATCCAGCCCACATCAGCCGTGCACCAGTAGATATCGCCGGGATGGTAATCAAACACATATTTAAATGTCATGGCTGCATAGACAAGATATCCACCCGTCGTATGCAGTACACCTTTGGGCTTGCCTGTCGATCCCGAAGTGTAGAGAATGAACAGCGGATCCTCTGCGTTCATTTCTTCCGGTGGGCACTCATCTTCTGCTTGAGCGATCACATCGTGCCACCAATGGTCGCGTCCTTCATGCCAATCGATAGCTGCCCCTGTGCGTTTAAAAACGACAGTGTTTGCCACTGTTTTGACGCCTGGATTACGTAGCGCCTCATCAATATTCTTTTTCAGCGGGATCGAACGACCTGCACGGATACCTTCATCAGAGGTGATAACCAGTTTTGCACTGGAGTCAATGATTCGCCCTGCGATAGATTCGGGTGAAAAACCGCCAAAAATAACGGAGTGAATGGCTCCGATGCGGGTGCAGGCCAACATTGCGACCGCCGCTTCCGGCACCATTGGCATATAGATAGCAACCACATCACCCTTTTTGATACCGAGTGATTTTAGAACGTTAGCGAACCGGCATACGCTCTGGTGTAACTCGCGGTAGGTCACCTTTTTGCTTTGGGTAGCATCATCTCCTTCCCATAATATGGCTGTTTGATCACCAAGTTTTGCGAGATGGCGATCAAGACAGTTGGCTGCAACGTTTAACGTACCGTCTTCGAACCAGCGAATACGGATATGACCTGGATCGAAAGAGGTATTTTTTACCTCGTTATACGGTTTGATCCAATCGACGATCTTGCCATGCTCCCGCCAAAAAGAGTGGGGATCGTTGATCGATGCTTGATACCACTCATGATACTGCTCGGCACTTATCAGGGCATTCTCCGCCACCGAGGTGGGGATAGGGTGTTTATTATATTGGCTCATAGCGCTCTCCTTAAACCTTGTTAAATGTATGTCAACAAATCGTTAAGTGTAGTGGTGCGCCAGAATTTGTTTCTTTTTTGAGCGATAGATCACGCAATAAGGAGTAACAGAGTGAAAGTGAAAGTACGGCAAATGGCAGGTTATAAGCGTTTTACGTTATTTATGAAAAAGAAGTAAAGATATGATTTGTGATGCATGTCACAGTATTGTTGCGATCACGCTTGTTCACATGATCATAAAGCATATAACGATCAATTTATTATTTTCAATAGATTACATCTATTATTTTTTATTATTTGATCGTCCTACACGATCAAATAGCATAAAGATACTGCTTATTCAGCCGATAGTGTGCAGAGTAATACGGGTATATTTTGATCCATAAGATGCCTTTTGATCATTTGATCCACAGATACGTTAAAATTTTAGTACATATGTAAAAAAATGAGAGTGGTGCGAAGCGGCTGACGCGGTACTGGTTTACAGGAAATTCTGGCGTTTTACTTCTACAATTAAACAGGGGTTTGACGTTGCTGGCGTCAGCCTGATCGTTTGAGATCAAAACACAACATCGCACTGCTTGAACACCACGCTAATGGAAGTACAAGATATTTTATCTAATTGTTTTTATTGATTAATTACGGTTTGCGGTTCCGAGCAATATTGAGAGTTAGCCGAGTGCTTTTCGATCCTGTAGGCGAGTATCACGGATCTAAAGGTGTTAGGACGACTAAACCTCAGTATGTTCGTGGAGTTATCTTGTCATAGCATGAAGCAGAGGAAACGATGAGTCTGATATTTGGACAAAATGAGATCATAAACATGCTGAGCAAACCTGTACAAAATGACAGGCGTGCAGTCGCCGTTATTGATGATAAATGCAAGGTTCTCTGTGCTAATTCTGCATTTAATGCCCACTTTGGGCTACATTCTGAGGCGAAAAACCCAGTATCAATTGATGACGTCTTGCCCCTTAGCGTAAAGTTTGCCTACCACGACTTTCTGACTAACAGTAACGTTATGAGCACGCGCGTAGTGTCAGATCTTTTGTCGGATGGTTTCACGAAAAAGCAACTGGGCACGCTTTCTTTTTCAAAGCTGAATGTTGAGAACCGTGTGTTTTCTCTGATGATCTTGAATCAAGAGATCAACGAAGCAGCTCCTGCCATTAACCTTGTATCTTAGGGAAATAAAACAAGGATGTTCGAGAAATTATTAACATTACGGAATTATTGTTTTCTAAACACAATATAAGCTACGTCTATTCTGGCGTAGCGAGTGTTATTAACGCATCTTAACACAAATTATTGCCCGTTTATTTTTCCTCACCCGATAGTCCCCATCGTATAGCA
Organism: Serratia marcescens; assembly: GCA_015548865.1. Lineage (GTDB taxonomy): Bacteria > Pseudomonadota > Gammaproteobacteria > Enterobacterales > Enterobacteriaceae > Symbiopectobacterium > Symbiopectobacterium marcescens_A. The sequence continues at coordinate 187,120 of JADMXW010000003.1, forward strand.
TCCGTTATCTACCAATGAATATGACGGTATTGTGTCCCTGATACGCAATACGCGTTTTTTTTCTTTTTCCGGTTCCCCTTTTGATGACGTCCATTGGCATACCTATTAACAGCAATGAAAAACTGACAGGGGTATAAAAATGAAACCATGGCGAGCAGGGCCGGTAACGCTTGCGCTGAGAGTGGCTATTTGGGGTATTGCGCTGGGGAGCGCTGCATCAATCACGACTGTTTCGGCAGCGACACAGGAATTTTATGTAACAGCCGGAAATCTGGCTCAGGCATTAAACCAATTGGCGCAGCAATCTGGCGTTCTGTTGTCTTACGATCCGACGTTGACTGAGGGTAAACAGAGCAGCGGATTGCAAGGATACTACGAGGTAGAGCAAGGGTTTGCGCAGCTGTTGGCTAACACTGGTCTGCGTGCCGAGCGCCATGCTGATGGCAGCATTTCTGTTGTGGCACAGCCCGCGGCGCAGGCAATGCCCGCAGTGCCTGCGCGTAACGACCAGATCGTTGTCACTGCACCGCCAAATACAGCGTTAAAGCTGGATGTTCCGGTATCGGAAACGCCGCGTGCGATGTCCGTAGTTACACAGCAGCAGATGGAAGAACGTGGTGCGAAAAAGGTCGATCAAGCACTGCGCTATAGTCCTGGGGTATTGGCTTCTTATTATGGACCGGATAACAAAGCGGAGTGGCTCTCCATCCGTGGTTTCAAAGATCAGTCACGCTTCCAGAATGGACTGGCCGCCATTAATGAAAACGCTTATTTCGTTCAGCAATTTGAAGCCTTTGGTGTGGAACGGGTTGAAATTCTGAAAGGGCCCGCCTCTGTGTTGTATGGGCAAAACCCGCCAGGAGGCTTGGTCAACATGATTTCCAAGCGCCCAACGCGCTTACCGCAGGGACAAATTTCGCTGGATTATGGCTCCAATGATTACCGTCAATTGGGCATCGATAGTGCTGGCCCGTTAAATGACGATGGAACTGTGCTCTATCGCGTGGTGGGATTAGCACGCGGTACCTCGGGTGAAATGGATCATGCCAAGAGCGATCGTTTCTATCTGGCACCCAGCATGACGTTCCTGATGGGGGATGACACCGAACTGACAGTATTGGCAAGCTACATGGACACGCATTCTGATGTCACCAGCGGTTTTAAACTGCCGTATGGCACGCTGCACAATACACCGTTTGGGAAAGTGGGTTACAGAACATCGTTGGGTGAACCTGGGCTCGATCGCAACAATACCCGCCAATTTACGTTGGGCTATGAGTTCACCCACCGTATTAACGATACCTGGACATTCCACCAGAACGCCAATTACAACTATCTGAATATGGATCTGCGTACTGCCTATGCTTCCTATCAGGTTAGTGAGCGTGAAGCTCAGCGAGGTATGGTTTACCGAGACGGTTTTGCACAAAACTGGGCGACAGATAATCGTATGGTAGGGGAGTGGCAATGGGGAGACGTGGAAAACACGTTGCTGTTGGGGGTTGATTATCGTCGTGCCAACTCACAAAGCCGTGATGGTGATTTCTACGGTATTGGCGCCATTGATATGTTTAACCCGGTATATGGCAATGCCGTTCTGCCGCTCAATGACTTGTATTCTCATCGCACTGGACGCCACCAAATCGGTTACTACGTTCAGAACCAGTTCCGCTATGACGATCGCTGGATTGCCTTGATCGGTGGCCGTTACGATAAGGCAAAATCACGCGATCAGAATCTGACCAGCGGCACTGATACCCGTAAGGATGACGACAAGTTTACTAAAACTGCTGGATTGATGTATCTGTTTGATAACGGCGTTTCACCTTATATCAGCTATGCAGAATCCTTTATGCCGGTTGCTGGTGTCGATGGCAGAAACAACCCCTACAAACCGTCAACGGGCAAGCAGACTGAAGTTGGGATGAAGTATACGCCACACGGTTTTAACGGCTATGCAACTGTCGCCCTGTATAATTTGGTTCAGGATAACGTGCCGACCACCGATCCTCTGCACCCTAGTATTTCGACGCAAACTGGTCAGGTTCGCTCTCGTGGTGTTGAGTTGGAAATGAGTGGTGAGGTGGCCCGTGGCCTGACGGTGTTGGTCAACTATAACTATGGAAAAGTTGAAACCACCAAATCGCTTAATCAGGCCGAAGTGGGCAAACGCTTTGTTGAGCAGCCATTACAGCAAGCGTCCGGTTGGGTGAATTATGCGTTTCAGGGGACGCTCTCCGGCTTATCCGTGGGGACCGGAGTGCGTTATGTTGGCAGTTCATATGGTGACTCAACGGAAAGTCCTGATCTGAAAGCCCCGGCGTATACCTTGTGGGATGCGATGATTGCCTATGACTTCACCAAAGATTGGCGCTTGCAGGTTAATGCGACCAACCTCAGCAACCGTGAATATGTCAGTGTGTGCAATTACTGGTGTTATTACGGTGAAGGTCGCGTTTTCAATGCTAATCTGAGCTATCGCTGGTGATCATTTCACCTTAGGCATCAAGCCCTGCCTGTCAGCAGGGCTTGAGTTTACTGATAAACCCACCTAAAACAGTCATTTTCGCTCACTTCCGTTATTCCCGTGCAGACGGGAATCTCTTGCAGGTAAAACACATTTCTTCTGGCAGAGATCCCCGACTTTTGTAGAGGATGGCGAGGGCGAAAGTGATTGACTTTATGTTTAATGATAATGAAAATCATTTCATCATCATTAAATGAGACACAACGGTGAACGGTAACGCGGCTACCTATGCTGACTCCGTCGAATCCTCGGCGGTAGAGCGAATTTATCACGAGCATCATGTCTGGTTACAGGCGTGGCTGCGTCGGCGTTTGGGATGCTCACAGCAAGCGGCCGATCTGGCTCAAGATACGTTCGTGCGTTTGGTCAGTACGCAGCAAGCCACACAACTGCGTGAACCCCGCGCTTGGTTGACCACCGTCGCCCACGGTCTGGTGGTGAATTTCTGGCGGCGGCGTGATATTGAGAATGCCTATTTGCAGGTGCTGGCGGAACAGCAGCTTGAGGTGGAGCCTTCTTTGGAGCAGCATGCGATTATTATTGACACCCTGTTGGAAATCGATCGGATGCTCAGTACGTTGTCTGCTAAAGCAAAACAGGCGTTTCTTTGGGTACATCTTGATGGGTTGACTTACCTGCAGGTGGCCGATCTCCTCGGCGTTTCTGACCGTATGGTGAAAAAATATATGGCACAGGCAATGTTCGCCTGCCTGACCTGCCAGGAACGCTAATTCCCGCCATGCGAGCTGACGATATTCCCCAAGATGTGTTTTACGATGCTGCTGAATGGTATGCCATTCTCTATGCGGATGATTGTACTGCGAATGATCGTCATGCCTGGCAGCAATGGCTTAACAGCCATCCGTTGCACCAGCAGGCGTGGCAACGTGTTGAACAGATTCATACCCATTTCCATTCCGTCGATAAAACGGTGGCTTCCCGTGTATTGAGCCGCCGGGGAACTGAACGGCGCCACCTGTTAAAGCTGTTGGCGTTGATGACATTGTTAGGCGGCGGTGCCTATAGTGTTCCCTGGGAAACCTATGCTGCAGATTACCGTACCGCCAGAGGAGAAAACCGTCGCTGGGTGTTGGCTGAGGGGCTAACGTTAAGCCTTAACACCGATTCAGCTCTCAAGCGCTACGATCAGAATGGGAATATTGCCTCGCTGCGGCTGTTGAAAGGGGAGTGCCTGCTGGAAAGTAGAGCGCCTTACCCGTTACAATTTTCCACGCCACAGGGTGTACTGACGCTGAATTCACCTTGCCGGTTTGATGTGCGCTGCGATGAACGTGAAAGTACGCTGGCGGTATTTCAAGGTGAAGTATTGCTCCGCCCTGTGAAGCAATCACATACGACCGTGCGCGTTACCGACGGGCAACAAGTTACCTTTACTGATGCCGTGAGTCAGGCTCCACAACCGGTAGAAGGCTTCCGTCAAAGCTGGCTGGACGGTGTGTTGCTGGCAGACAATATGCGACTGGATACCTTGATGCGTGAATATGCGCGCTATCGCAACGGCTACTTTCCTCTGGATAACAAGGCGGCGGCTTTGCGTATTTCCGGCGTATTTCCTTTACAAGACGATGACCGTTTTTTCAGCGCGCTGACCCGAACCCTTCCCATTATCGTCGAACGACGTTTTTCCTGGTGGATTACCCTGCGCGCCCGCTAATCCCTTCTGGTTTTTCATGCTAAAAACGCTAAGAATAGGACGGGGTAAAAGCAGATTCATTACTGGGCTTGTTTTCAAGCGATTTCCCTCATGCCGCTTTTCTCATGTGAAGAGAAGAGTGCTAAACCGAGTGCTATTCTTGGTGTCATAGGTACGCTGGCAGGCCCGATCATTACGCATACAGGATGTCGTCATGCAGTTATTGAATTTAAAGCAGGCCAGGTGGCTGAGTCTGTGTTTCATGTTTGGGGGATTGCTGCTGCTGTTGTCACTACGGCTGTTAACGTGCTTTGTCGCCGGTTTTTTGGTGTATGAAATCGTCAATTTGCTGACACCTCATTTTCAAAAAATTATCAGTGGCAAACGTGCGCGCTGGGTGGTAGTGGCGATCATCAGTACGCTGGTGGTGAGTGTGCTAAGCCTGCTTTTTGGCAGCCTGACTGGGATCGTGATGCAGGAGATGCGCGACACGTCGGCGTTTAATACGCGTATTGGCTTGATTCTCAATGATGTACAGCGGCATATCATGGTTTATTTGCCGGGTTATTTGCCCGTCAGTGTAGAAGAGTTACAGCACGAGTTTATGCGTTGGGTGCAGGAACATATCGTGATGTTGCAAACCATGGGTAAAGATTTTCTGCACGGTTTTGTCACCATGTTGATTGGTATGGTCTTGGGGGCGATTGTTTCGTTGTACAACGTGCAAGAGGATACGGAAAAACCGCTGCTGAAGTCAGAACTGATGCGACGTGTCTCGTTACTTTCTATGTCTTTTCGCAATATCGTTTTTGCTCAGGTAAAAATCTCCTCGGTTAACACGATTCTCTCAGCCGTATTTATTTTGGGTGTCTTGCCCTGTTTTGGCGTGCATCTACCATTTGCCAAGACGCTGGTGGTGCTGACCTTCATCTTTGGCTTGATACCGGTGATTGGTAATCTGATATCCAACTCCATCGTGTTTATTTCCGGTTTGTCGATATCCCTGCCAGTCGCGTTGGCGGCGCTGGTTTATCTAATGCTGATACATAAACTGGAATACTTCCTTAATGCACAGATTGTTGGCACCCGTATTAAGGCGCACGCTTGGGAAATTTTGTTGGCAATGCTGGTGTTTGAAGCGGCGTTTGGCATTCCGGGCGTGATTGCTGCACCGATTTATTATGCCTACCTGAAAAGTGAATTGAAGGAAGCAGCGCTGATTTGAGTCACATAAAGAATAATGTCAGCCCGAGAATACGGGCTGACAGAAAGGATTAGCGTTCGGAAGTCGCAATCTGAGGTTCAGCGGCTTGCGGTTGTACGCCCAGTGGGTTATTCCCCCAGCACTGTTCATATTTCCAGCCAGTTAACTCTTCCGCGACGGCTCTGGCGTGCGCTGGCACATCGGCAATAGCGCCGCCGGCCTTGATACGCTCAATCTCTTCCAGCAGGATAGAGTGGTTTTCACGATCAAGTTTCATTTGCGTGGTGTAATAGATTGCCACCAGTGCCAGTCCGATAACGCCTAGCGAGAACACACCGACAATCGCCAGCACAGCGCTTTCAGGTTGTGCAGCATGACCTGAAACAAAACCGAATTGAGTCAGCGTCCACCCCATGGCAAATACAATCACTGAACGCACCATTTTGCCTGCGAAGGTCATTGCCCCTGCGTAGATCCCTTCACGGCGGCGGCCCGTGAGCACTTCATCCACATCGGCCAGGAAGGTGTAAACCGTCCATGGAATGTAATAGATACCGCCAGTACTCAACCCGAACACGGCTGTGATACCGAACAACACCGCGATAGTGGCCCCTTCAGACCAGTTGGTGAAGTAGAGTGCGGCGTAAGCGATGACGCTCACGATCACCACCATCAGCGCCAAACGGAATGGACGCGCAAAGCCCATTTTCACACAGATACCGATGAATGCGGCAGTGGATATAAGCTGCATGATGGAGCTGAAGCTGTTCAACTGCGAAACCAGCGCCGTGTTTTGCTTTAACCCGAACACAATGAAATAGGTAAAAGCAGAGGCAAATAACCATTCAGCGCCAAAACCGAAGAGATACATTCCCAGATGCTTGCGGAAAATACGCAAACGGAAGGTGGAAAGCATGTCCACGCTCAGTTTTTTCAGCGTCTGCCACAGGTTTGCGGTTTTTTCATGCACCAGTTCATTCAATGGGCGTTCCCAGGACGTGGTGTACAGGGCAATCATTGCTGCACACATGATGAACCCATAGGTCAGGCCGGTATAAAAGAACGGTGTGGCAGAGTCTTTACCATAGATGGCGATAAACTGGCCGGGGATAAAAGCAGCCAGAAAATTAGCCAGCTTGCCGAAAATCGCTTTAGAACCGGTCAATTTGGAGCGGATCTTGAAATCGTGCGTCATTTCGGTCGCCAGCGTTTCGTATGGCACCATAATCGAGGTGTAAATCAACTCAAACAACACATAGGTTGCCATGTAGTACCAGAAGCCGAAGCCGCTGACCCACAGAAACGGATAGACCAACACCAGTGGCACACCCAGAAGAATAAAGAAACGGCGACGCCCAAACAGACGACCTAACCGAGTATTGTGAAAGTTATCACTGATATAACCCATCACCGGATTGCTGATGGCATCTATGATGCTGGCAACGGAGAAAATGGATGCTGCTTCAACCAGCGTAAGTCCACAAAAGGTGGTATAGAAATACATCAGCCATGCGCCGCTGATCGCCAGCGCGCCGCTGCCAAGCAGGTTTGCGCTGCCGTAGCAGAACGTGTGCTTAAAGGAGATAGGTTTACTCATGATCATTTTGCCTACATTTTTAAAACAATATTTCATTTGGTGTGAACCGATATTCCTATCATTTGCTCTATTCCTATGAAAGTAAACTGACGATCACGCTTTTAGGGTGATTTAATGGCAATTTGTCAACTTGATCATGAAATAACATTTTTTAATTTGACCGTTATTTTTTGATATAATTTCTTATTTATAATCACGCAATGCGATAATTTATTATTGCAACACAATAAATTTTGTTTTTATCTCCTTCTGTTTGAAGAACTTCTGACGCTATTAACTGCTAAGAAAAAGGTGATCATCATCATAAAAAAAGATGAATGCTGATAACTGGCATTTCATTGAGGAAAGCAGCCTTTTGCCTGCGTACTAGCAAGAAGTACGTATACTGGGAACCGTGAGCGGGAAAGGAAGAGAAAATGCATCTGTCGCAAATGCTACCGGTGTCGCAGTTGCTACCATGATCGCAATAGTTTTTACTCACAAACTGATACCATCAGATGGCAGAATTCGTTGCTGTCTGGGAGCAACGGAAATAACACAGCCAATTAATTTAATTAAAAAACCCTATGCCAATAATAATAAATCTGGATGTGGTGCTGGCACAAAAGAAGATGCGATCGCGTGAACTGGCCCAACGTATCGGCATTACCGAACAAAATTTGTCGTTGTTAAAATCAGGTAAGGTGAAAAGTATTCGCTTTGCAACACTGGAAAAAATCTGTGACGTACTGGAATGCCAACCCGGCGACATTCTTGCCTGTCGCCGGAAAGAATAAGTATTCGAAGTAGTTTTAGACGGGCAGATTCTGCGCCAGTTGGGTGACAGCGGCTAGCGCGCCTTTGTCGCGCAGGTGCAGATAAGACGCTGTCAGCGCTTGTACCAGTTGCTGGTCGGTGCCCAGGTCATGACCAAATACCGCTGTCAGTGCCAGCAAGCCTTGCACGCGGGTTTCATCGTCCTGGGTGGATGTGACGATGCTCTGTAAGGTGGTATTCATCGGATCGCGAATATCAATTGCCTCTCCGTTATCATCGCGTCCGCCAATGTAGCGCATCCATCCGGCCACGCCGAGGATCAGTGCATCACAACTGCTGCCATTGTGCCGATGCCAGCGTAGCCCATCGAGTAGGCGCTGCGGTAATTTTTGCGAGCCGTCCATCGCGATCTGCCATGTGCGATGGTGCAGCGCGGGGTTGGCAAAGCGCTTGAGCAGGCCTTCGGCATAGTCTGTCAGGTCAACACCCGTGATGGTTAACGTTGGCGCTTGCTCTTCCAGCATCAAGTGGCGTACGGCATGGCGAAAGTGCTTATCTACCATGCAATCGCTGATATGGGTGTAACCTGCAAGGTAGCCGAGATAGGCCAGAAATGAGTGGCTGCCGTTCAGCATCCTGAGTTTCATGGTTTCATAAGGTACGACATCTTTCACCACCTGTACCCCGGCGGCCTCCCAATGCGGTCTACCCAGTGTAAAATGATCTTCCACAACCCACTGAATATAGGGCTCGCAGGCAACAGCACAGGGATCTTCGACACCGATAGCTTCCGCCACGTCGTTCAGCGTTTGTGCTGTAGTTGCTGGTACGATGCGGTCTACCATAGTAGAAGGAAAGGCAACTTCACGGTCAATCCATGCTGCCAGTGCGGGAGCAATCAGCCGGGCGAAGTCAAGCACTGCGCGTTGGGCCGCCTTGCCATTTTCTGGCATGTTATCGCAGGAGAGCACGCTAAAAGGGTGGATGCCCTGTTCATGACGTCGACGTAACGCTTCGGTGATGATACCCGGCACTGACAGGGGCTCCCGTGGATAGCGTAAATCATGCTGAATGTGGGTATTGCTGGTATCCAGATGACCGTGAGCACCTGCCAGGCAGTAGCCCTTTTCTGTAATGGTCAGGGAGACAATCTCCGTTTGTGCATCTGCAAGCTGTGACAAAATGGCCTCTTTGCCTTCAACGGCAGCGTGCAGTGATGCACATACCGCACCCACTACGATAGCCTGGTTGCCGTTTTCCTCCTTTTCCAGCACGGTAAACAGGTGCTGCTGCTCACGCAGTGCTGAAATCAGGCTGTCATCGCTGAACAGAACCACTTCGCATAACCCCCAATCGCCGCCTTCCTGATTGAGTACACGGTGAGTTAGCAGCGCTTGATGGGCACGGTGGAAGGCACCAAACCCGATATGCACAATACGTGGACGTAAGGCACTACGGTCATAGCGAGGAGTATCGACGCTATCTGGCAGGGTTACAGTAGCGATATTTTTCTTTTTATCAGTCATTTATTTTTTTTTTGCAGGTGATCATCAGCTAAAGGTAGCTGTGATTTTGCACCAGCGCAATGGGGGAACTCGGGAGGGGAAAACTTATGCTCGTTTCTCCTAACTTATCGTATTTTCTTCTAGCTGTGGCTCAGTCGCAGAGATTTTTGTCTGCTATTTTAGGAAGATACCCACAATCCACACGCATTGAAAGGTCTGCGCGATGAAACTGGAATCCCTCGTGTTACACCATGGCTACACCTCGGAAGCAACCACTAAATCTGCTGCCGTACCGATTTACCAGACAACCTCTTACACATTTGATGATACGCAGCATGGCGCTGACCTGTTCGATCTCAACGTGGCTGGCAATATCTACAGCCGCATCATGAACCCAACCAACGCGGTGTTGGAAGCGCGTTTGGCTGCGATTGAAGGCGGGATCGGTGCGCTTGCGCTCGCCTCTGGCATGGCGGCTATTACCTATGCGCTGCAAGCGCTAACGCAGGTGGGGGACAATATTGTCAGCACCAGCCAATTGTACGGTGGCACCTATAATCTGTTTGCACATACGCTTCCGCGTCAGGGTATTGAAGTACGCATGTTCTCTGCTGAGGATTTCTCTGCGCTCGATAGGTTGATTGACGATCGTACCAAGGCGGTATTCTGTGAATCCATTGGTAATCCAGCGGGCAATGTGGTGGATATTGCACAGATTGCTGCCATCGCCCATCGGCACGGTGTGCCAGTAATTGTTGATAACACTGTGGCAACGCCGGTACTGTGCCGCCCGTTTGAACACGGTGCCGATGTCGTGGTGCATTCCCTCACCAAGTATATTGGTGGGCATGGCACCACTATTGGTGGCGCTATTATCGATAGCGGCAAATTTGACTGGGTTGCCAACAGGGCCCGCTTCCCGCTACTCAGCGAGCCAGATCCCTCTTATCACGGTGTGGTGTACACCGAGGCATTCGGCCCAGCGGCGTTTATTGGCCGCTGTCGCGTCGTCCCCCTGAGAAATACGGGTGCGGCGCTGTCACCTCACAGTGCTTTTTTGTTACTACAAGGATTGGAAACGCTCAGTTTGCGCGTTGAACGCCATTGCAGCAATGCAGAAGCACTGGCAGGCTATCTGTCGTCTCATCCGCTGGTTACTTGGGTAAACTATGCCGCTTTACCGGATAGCCCGTATAAAACGACCTGTGACAAAATCTCTGGCGGAAAAGCGTCCGGAATTATCAGCTTTGGCATTAAGGGCGGCAAAGTGGCCGGCAGCCATTTTATTGATGCGTTGCAGATGATCCTGCGACTGGTGAATATTGGCGATGCCAAATCACTGGCGTGTCATCCGGCCACGACCACCCATCGTCAGCTAAATGCACAAGAGTTAGCACGTGCGGGTGTGAGTGAAGATCTGGTGCGTATCTCCGTCGGAATTGAACATATTGACGATATTATTGCGGATGTGTCGCAGGCGCTAGAGGCTTCACAGCGAGGAGAGTAACAGGGCGGATTGTTGTTCGAAAAATAATGGTTTTTAAATTCCCCGGCTTACGCCGGGGATAGTATTAGGGATATTGCGCAAATCAGGAACGGTTAGCATCCGTCTGCGGTGCAGCAGTATCAACCGGTTGCTGAACTTCATCTGGTACCACTGCGGGGGTTTCTTGCGGTGCCAACGCTTCTAACGGTTGTGCGGGTTCTTGCGCGCCGTTGATCTTGGTTGGCATACCTGAACGCGTTCTGATGGCGTTATCCACATCGCTGGTGTTCACACTCGGATCAGCAACCACCTTGCTGACTTTTGCGGTAATACTGATGGGGGCCGGAGAGTCTGAGTGAAACTCTTCAACGGTACGAGACAGGGGATCGTGTACTTCGATGTAGCGAGATCCATCTGGCTCAACGGTGGCTTTTACCGGCTCATTGATAAACTGAACGCGGGTGCCAACCGGCACATTGTTGAACAGGTATTTGATGTCATCAGCGCGCAGACGCACGCAACCGTGGCTCACACGAAGGCCGATACCAAAGTTGGCATTGGTGCCGTGGATCGCATACAGATTGCCGATGTAGAGTGCATAAAGCCCCATTGGATTATCCGGGCCTGCTGGATAGACTTTTGGCAGGTACTCACCGCGTGCTGCATATTCTGCGTGCATTTTGGCCGTTGGCGTCCAGGTCGGACCCGCTTTTTTGCGCTGTACGCTGGTGGTCCAGTTTACTGGGGTATCTTTACCCAGTTCACCGATACCAATGGGCAATACGATGACAGTTTTGCTGCCCTTCGGGTAGTAATACAGGCGCATTTCGGCGCTGTTGATAACGATACCTTCGCGCGGCGCATCTGGCAGGATCAACTGCTGCGGAATAATCATCTTGCTGCCCGGTTGCGGTAGGTAGACATCCACATTGGGATTGGCTTCCATCAGGTTGCTCAGGCCCATTTGATACTGGGAAGCGAACGCTTCCAACGGTAGTGTACTGTCCGTTGGAACGGTGATTTCCAAGTTCTCCCCGATCAAACGGCTATTGGCCGGTGGCAGCGGATAAACAACGGCGAATGCTGATTGACTAAAAGCAGCAACGGCCAGAAGGGTGGTTAAGATCGCGCGAATACTCATCTTCATATCTTTATTGAGTGTGTGATGCCCAAAGGGCTGTGGTGTCGGTTTTTGTTAGCGGTTGAACCGCCCGGATGCGCATTATATGGTCAGAACTGCCTCGGAGGGAAATGGCATGTGCAATGAATCACATTTTTTGCCTCTGGGATGCAAAAAAGGGGGGATGACGGTCATGCCCATTTTCCCGCCTTCCCTATGTCATTCCCGCACAGGCGGGAATCTCTTACAGGCTAAACGCATTCCTTCTGTCCGAGATCCCCAGCTTTCGCCGAGGATGACGATATAAGACCCCGCGTTGCACCGAGGAGACTGGCGTTAGATAAAACGGCTCAGGAAGGCCTGAGTGCGCGGATGTTGCGGTGTTACCAGCACATCATCCGGGCGACCTTGTTCTACCACCACGCCTTGATCCATAAAGATCACCCGATCGGCCGCTTCGCGTGCAAAACCGATCTCATGAGTGACGACGATCATGGTCAAGCCTTGCTCAGCCAGAGATCGCATTGTGGCCAACACTTCACCGACCAGCTCTGGATCGAGTGCCGAGGTGGGTTCGTCAAATAGCATCACTTTCGGGCGAATAGCCAGCGCACGCGCAATGGCGACACGCTGCTGCTGCCCGCCAGAGAGGTGGCGCGGATAGGCATCTGCTTTGTGTTCCAGTCCTACACGTTTTAACAGCTCCATAGCATAAGCCTGCGCTTCATGGCGGTCTTGTTTATGCACGCCGACCGGTGCTTCAATGATGTTTTGCAGCACAGTCATGTGGGGGTATAGGTTGAACTGCTGAAACACCATGCCAATGTGGCTGCGCTGGCGTGCAATGTCGCGTGCCGACAAGGCATAGAGTTTCTCACCGCGTAATTGATAGCCGATCTGCTCATCGCCCATCATGATATAGCCTTCATCCATCTCTTCCAGATGGTTGATGCAGCGCAGGAAGGTTGATTTCCCTGAACCTGATGGCCCTAAAATCACCACGGTTTCACCGCTGTTTACATCCAGATCGATACCGCGCAGGACATGATTATCACCAAAATATTTATGGACGTTTCTCGCTCGCACCAGTGGCGTTTTTTCCGGAATTTCCGTCGCGGCGGAATGCTGATTGCTCATTAAGATGCCTCCTTGCTGGACGCACTGGTTTTAGTGGGGGGCGTGCGACGAGTTTCTGATGCTGGTCGGCGTTCACCACGAGAGTAATAGCGTTCGATGGCTGATTGCCCAACGTTAAGCAGCGACGTAATAAACAGGTACCAAATCACTGCCACCATCAGCATCGGAATCACTTCAAACGTGCGATTATAGATAGCCTGTACCGAGTAAAGCAGATCGCCCATGGCGATTACACTGACCAATGAAGTGGCTTTGATCATGCTAATTAACTGGTTGCCGGTAGGCGGAACAATCGCGCGCATCGCCTGTGGAATGATGATGCGGCGCAACGCACGGCTGCGGCTCATGCCAAATGCCTGTGAGGTTTCCACTTGACCGTTATCGACTGAGAGCAGACCGCCACGAATGATTTCCGCCATATAGGCTGCTTCATTAAGTGCCAGACCGGCAATAGCGGCTGTAAGCGGTGTAATCAGATCGTTGGTGTTCCAACTTATCCACTCTGGGCCAAAAGGAATGCCCAGCGATACGCGTGGAAAGAGAGTGGAAAGGTTGTACCAGAAAATTAGCTGAACCAGCAGCGGTGTGCCGCGAAAAAACCAGATGTAAAGGCTGGAAAGCCCGCTCAGCAACCGATTGCTGGACATGCGGCCAATTGCCAGCAACAGTCCCAATATAACGCCGATGATCATGGCCACGACGGTAAGGCCAAGGGTCACCGCCAATCCTTCGAGAACAGTTTTCTCGTTGAACCACTGATAAACCACATGCCATTCAAAGTTTTTATTGGTGCTGACAGACCAGAGGACGTAAAAAGCGATAACCAGCGTTAAACCCCAGGAAAGCCGCTGGCTAAAGCGGCTGGGTGGCAGGGCTCTGGCAACATTTCTCAGTGTATCCACGACGAAAGAATACCTCTCAACGTTGTTGGCGGTGTAATAAACGGCTTCTGGAAAGAAACGTTGACTACTTGGCTAAATTGACGCCCGGCGCAGGCAGCATATTGTCAGACAAGTGCCATTTCTTCATGACTGCGGCATAGGTGCCGTTATCAAACAGTTGTTGGTAGGCTGCTTGAATTACTGGCGTTAAGGGGGAATCTTTGGCGAACACCGACCCTTGGTAGAGATCGTTGAAACCGTTGTGTTGCCCTGTGCCCGCCAGTTCAAGCTGTCCATTGGTTTGCTCAACGAAATAGGTCAGCGGCGCCTGAGAGGAGAAGAAGGCATCGGCACGACCAGAACGAACGGAAAGAATTGAGGTGGGCTGGTCAGTGTAAGACTGCACCGCAATGGCAGGTTTTCCGGCGGCAGTACAGGCTTCAGACTGTTTGACGATCACTTGTTCAGCAGAACCGCCGGACATCACGGCAATACGCTTACCGCAGGTATCGTCCAGCGTATTGATTTTTTCTGGGTTACCGCTTTTCACTGCGAACACGACAAATTCACGGACAAAATCGACAAAGTCGTTTTTCTCCTGACGTGCAGGGAAATCACCGATGGGTCCCAGCGCAAACTGGTAACGTCCAGACTGGATACCGCTCAACAGGCCAGATAGCCCACTGACGGAAGCATGTTCGATTTTAACACCCAGCAATTCACCCAGCGCTTTGGCGAGATCGGCGCTAGCACCATCAAGAGAGTGTGTGCCATTAACAATTTGGTAAGGAGGGAATGAACCGTTATTGACGGCATTCAACACGCCGGTTTTTTTCACATCATCCGGCAAGCGATCATGCAAACTTTTGTCCAGGGTCTGGGTCGGTATATCAGCGGCCAGCGTGCTTGCAGAAAACAGTGAACCCATGAGTAGCGCAGTATATCCCAGTCTTTTCAGTGTCATGCGGTGTTCTCCTCTGCCTTTGTTGGAATGCAGATGTCAGTGATGGTAGTGAAAGTCAGTGATGGCGGTGAAAACTATCCTTGTATTTCGTGTGGTAAACGTGGTGCAACAAAACGACGGTTAGCCAGCGCCGGTAAAACGTCTCGAGCATAAGCAGTGCGTTTTGGATCGATATCAGCATAGACTAGTGCGGGCGTTTCGGGTGCCTGAACGATCACAACACCGAGCGGATCGACCACCATGCTGTTACCGATGTTTCGCACACCACACTCGCCAACCGCCACCACATAGGTGGTGTTTTCCAGAGCGCGAGCGCGAACCAACAGTTCCCAGTGCGTCTCTTTCAGCGGCCCTTTAACCCAGGCTGCAGGGAGTACCAGCAGATCGGCACCATCCAGTACTAAACGACGGGCGAGTTCGGGGAAACGGACGTCATAGCAGGTCATTAGCCCCACGTTTAACCCGGCAACATTGACCAGCGGTGGAACATCTTCTCCCGGCACCACGTTTTCCGATTCTTTCATGGCGAACGCATCGTACAGATGTAATTTGCGGTACTGCGCGATGATTTCGCCGTTACGAACGGCAACCAGCGTGTTCCAGACTTTATCTGTGCCGTTAGGAACATGGATGCTCATCATGGTGGTCATGTTGTTGCCTTGGCTGGCTGCAAGCACCTGCGTCATAAACGGGCCATCAAGGGGTTGCGCGGCGGTCAGCACCAGCTTAGGGTTGGTGATATCGCGTGCCAGAATACCTTCAGGTAGCACCAGAAGATCGGCACCGGCCTGTTCGGCCTGTTCCATTAGCGAGAGCGTGGTGGTGACATTGTTTTGCCACTCTTTATCTACCGCGAATTGTCCCAACGCAACTTTCATAGCAACCCCTGTTATCCATCACTTAGTTAAGGTTCACATCACTACCGGCATGACCATGGGAACAGCGTTTCAGGCGTTAAGCATTCCTCCGTGATCTTCTGTGCATGCAGTTCACGGGCGAAATCAGCGATCATCACTTTATTAACCTCAAAACCGTTGTCATTCCAGTTAGCGGGTAAATCCTGTGCAGTTCTACGCAAATCATCCAGAAGCCACGGCGTGGTGTCGGCATACTTAATGCGTTTGTTCATCCACATGGCATAAGATTGATCGATAACCTCACTCAATGCTTCCGGTAGCCAAGGGTGCGCTTGGGCTATCTCGGGTTTGATGCCAAGAACATGCATTCCAGGGTTGTAGCCCACCGCATGGAAGTAATCTAATTCAGCTTGGCGAAAATCCCGCTGCAACTGGCGTAGCCCTGAATGACCGCTGAAATATCCATCCGGCATAAAGGGGGTGAAGATGGCATCCAGCCCGCCATTTTTCAGCAATGTGACCAGTGGCTGTTCTCCGGGGGCGGCTTCAATTCTTCCCGGTTGACCAAACTTGCCAAGCCTGTCTACTATCGGGTGTGCCTCGGTGAGACGGCCTGCATACCAATAGGCATCTTCCGTTTCGACCCCTTCACGACGCAGTAGCGCGCGTGTCCAGGTGTTGCCAGAGTCTTGCCAGCCAGTAACGCCAATACGCTTTCCTGCCAACTGCGATAACTCGGTTAACGGGCTCTCTTCCGTTGTCAAAATGCAGCGCTGGCGGAACCCCCGCATCAAAAAATGCGGGAGTGCCAGCAAACTTTCATCGCCACGCGCACGGCTTTGCGCGTAGCGGCTGAAAGAGACTTCGCCTGCATCGTAATGCGGGCTGTGGGCTAAATCATCGGGCAACGTACCCACCCTGTCGATCGCCAACGTAAAGCCTTTTGGTTTGATGTCGCCTAAAGCGAGTGGGGTAAAATAATCCCAATCGCGTACTGCCAATCTAATTGTTATTGTCACGTTGTTTTCCCCGGTGAAGGCTAACAAATCCGCACATCTATTATTATTTGCTTGCTTACAATCGCGCATTTTTTATACGCAATGCGACTTTTTTTGATACTAGATCGTCATTTGTATGTGTACAATAAGATTTTTGTTATTGAACAAATTATTTTTATATGACGACAAAAATCGATCCCAACTGGCTGGCAGGAATGCTTACCAACCCCACGATTCGAGGGATTGCGATGGATATCGCTGCATTGATTCGTGAAGAGCGTATCGCTATTGGCAGCCAATTGCCGTCAGTTCGGGAACTGGCCGAAATATTGGGCGTCAGTCCAGCAACTATTTCGGCTGCTTGGTCTCAACTGCGGCGACAGAAGGTGATTGCCGGACGCGGAAGAACCGGGATGTGGGTATGTGGGCAACATGTGTCACCTCGCCCGGAACGTTTCGAGAAAATCGGTAATTTTGGTGACACGATATTGGCTGATATGACGCTTTCTGCTCCCGATCCATCGTTGTTACCGGATTTGTCGCTTGCACTGCATCATGGTTTGTTAACCCCCAATTTGAACAGCTATCAGCGCACAGCCATCATCCCGGAATTGGAACAGGCTGTGCGCCGCCATTGGCCTTATCCGGCAGAAGCGTTTATCACGTCGGATGGCGGTTTTGATGGCATGTATCTGGCATTGCAGGCACTGCTCTTTCCAGGATCGACAGTGGCGGTCGAAAGCCCTACAGCAGCGCGCGTGCTGGATATGCTCGATCATCTGGGCATGAATGCCATTATGGTGGAGTGTGATGTGTATGGCCCTGAACCCGAGGCGTTAAAACAGGCGTTGCTGCAAAAGCCAACAGCGTTTGTTTTCCAGCCCAGAACGCATTCGCATACGGGCAATGCTATGAGCCATGAACGTCTGACCGAGTTGGCTGGGCTGCTTGCTGGACACGACAATGTGCTGATTTTAGAAGATGATGGCGTTGGTGAATTATCGACTCATCCGGCGATCAGCCTGGGACGCTACTACCCCGATCGCACGGTGCATATTCGGTCCTACTCTAAGGCCTATGGGCCAGATTTACGTTTGGCGGTGATATCAGGCAGCAAAACCTGCATGGGACAAATTCAATCCTTTCGGCATTTTGGTACAGGATGGAGTAGCCGGATACTGCAAGGGGCTCTGGCCTATTTATTGACGGATGCACAAGCCCAACAGAGCATCGCTCATGCGCAAGAGGTTTATCATCAACGACGGCAAGCGTTAGCAGACGCATTGGCACGACGTGGCATCTATGTGCCGGAAAACGACGGCCTTTGTATTTGGTTGCCGGTGCCTTCAGAACGTTATGCCTTGGTGACACTGGCAGCACGCGGCATAGCCGTACAGCCGGGAGAACGGGCTGGAGTAAAAAACGGACAATTTATTCGGCTCAGCATCTGCCAACTGTCCGATCGTCTGGTGGAGCCTGTGGCAGAGGCTGTCAGTCAGATCTTTCGATAGTGGGGCCCGACGAAATCCTCGGCTTTCACAGAGGATCTCGTTGGGTATATCGGCCTTATTCTTGTGTGTTCTTCTCTGCTTTACCTGCCATCATCGTCAGGAAATCAAAGCGACGACGCAGATCCTGTTCCGCTTCTTCATACAACCTCGCGGTTTCTTCAGGCATTTGCGTATTCAGCCGACGGAAACGTTGCTCTTTTAACAGCGTCTCGCTCAGGCTGCTTGATGGTGGACGTGAATCCGTGACTAACGCCGGTTTGCCTTCTTCCACACGACGGGGATCGAAGCGATAGAGTGGCCAGAATCCGGTAGCTGTCAGTTGGCGCATCTGATCGTGACTGAACGCCAGATCGTAGCCATGCTCTTCACAGGGGCTGTAGGCGATAATTAGTGATGGACCCGGCCAGGCTTCCGCCTCTTGAATCGCTTTCACCGTTTGGTTTAACTGTGCGCCCAGTGAAATCTGTGCAACATAGACGTGACCGTACATCATCACGTTGATACCCAGATCCTTACGCGCTTTACGTTTGCCTTTTTCACCAAATTTGGTGACCGCACCCAACGGTGTCGCCTTGGATTGCTGACCGCCCGTGTTGGAATAGCACTGGGTATCCAGCACCAACACATTGACATTTTCTGTCAGGCTCATCACATGATCCAGACCGCCGTAACCAATATCATAGGCCCAACCGTCACCGCCAATCAGCCAGATGGATTTGTCTACCAGGTGGTCTGCGTCGTGGCTGAGTTCTTGTGCAACGGGTTCATTGAGGTTGGCAAGCAGTTCACGTAACTGTGCGATTTGCTGGCGTCGCAGATCCGGTGCAATATTCTCTTCCTGCAATGCGTTCACCAGATCGGCAGGGAGCTGCGGTGCCAACTGCAAGAGCTGACGTAAGGCGCGTTGGCGATGTTGATCCACACTGAGACGGAAACCTAAACCAAATTCGGCATTATCCTCAAACAGTGAGTTTGCCCAAGCCGGACCGCGTCCATTGGCGTCGGTTGTCCACGGCGTCGTGGGCAGGTTGCCGCCGTAAATGGAAGAGCATCCGGTGGCGTTTGCAACCAGTAAACGATCGCCATAGAGCTGCGTTAACAGTTTGATATAAGGCGTTTCACCACAGCCGGAACAAGCTCCTGAGTACTCGAACAGCGGCGTAATCAACTGTGATGTGCGGATATCGATACGTTCCAGCTTGCTCTTATCGATTTCTGGCAATTGCAGGAAGAAATCAAAGTGAGTTTTTTCCACACTCAGGTTATCCAGGCGAGACTCCATATTAATGGCTTTGATCTCAGGGTGTTGACGGTCTTTCGCTGGGCAAACTTCAACGCACAGGTTGCAACCAGTGCAATCTTCTGGGGCGACTTGCAGTACATACTTCTGGCCACGCATATCACGCGCTTTCACATCCAGTGATTGCAGTGAATCGGGAGCGTTGCTCATGGCATCAGCGGGCACCACTTTGGCTCGAATAGCGGAGTGCGGGCAGGCGGCGACACAGTGGTTACACTGCGTACACAGCTCTGGTTTCCAAAGTGGGATGGCCTCTGCAATGTTACGTTTCTCCCACTGGGTGGTGCCGGTGGGCCAGGTGCCATCTGGCGGCAGGGCGGAAACGGGTAAGGTATCGCCAAGTCCGGCCAGCATGGTTGCAGTCACTGTTTTAACGAAATCCGGTGCGGCATCGGACACCACGGGTGGGCGTTGTGGGCTTTCTGGATTAACGGTTTCCAGCTCAACGGACTCCAGCGCGGCCAGCGTGGCTTCCAGCGCCTTCCAATTGCGGGCGACCAGCTCTTCGCCTTTGCTACCGTAGCTTTTTTCGATGGCACTACGCAGTTTCTCCACCGCCACGTCACCGGGCAAAATCTGGGAAAGATGAAAAAACGCCATTTGCATCACGGTGTTGATTCGTGCACCCAACTGACATTCACGGGCAATTTTGGCCGCATTAATGCAATAGACTTTTGCCTGACGTAGGTTCAAACCTGCCTGCACCTCTTGTGGCAGGCGGTGCCAGAGATCGTCTGCACAGTAAGGGGTGTTAATCAGAAAAATACCGCCGGGTTTCAATCGCTCCACCATGGCGTATTTGTCAATGAACTGCCACTGATGACACGCAACAAAATCTGCCTGATCGATCAGATAGGCCGAATTGATGGGGTGTGGCCCAACGCGCATATGCGATACCGTCAGACTGCCCGCTTTTTTGGAGTCATAGACGAAATAGCCCTGCACAAACATTGGCGTGCTGGAGCCAACAATTTTGATAGCATTCTTGGTGGCGGAGACGGTGCCATCGCTGCCGAGCCCGTAGAACAGCGCTTCCAAACCGGCGCTGGAGGGGAAATGTTGCTCAGGCAGCGGCAATGAAAGGTGGGTCACATCGTCGTAGATTCCAACCGTGAAGCGCGGTCTTGGGTTTGCAAGCGCTAACTCATTAAAGATGGCCTGCACACACTGCGGTGTGAACTCTTTTGATGATAAGCCGTAACGACCACCAATAGTGCGAGGAAGCGTTGCACGCTCTCCACGAGAAAAGGCCTCCGCCAGCGCGGTCATCACATCCAGATAAAGGGGTTCTGCCAGGGCACCCGGTTCTTTGGTGCGATCGAGCACTGCGATGCTCTGCGCCGTTTGTGGAATGGCGGCGAGCAAATGTTGCGCGGAGAACGGGCGATACAGGCGCACTTTAAGCACGCCCACTTTTTCACCCAGAGTCAGCAGGGAATCTACCACTTCTTCACAGGTACCGACGCCCGAACCCATCAGCACAATCACGCGAGTGGCTTCTGGGTGTCCGTAATATTCAAACGGCTGATAGCGACGCCCGGTGGCTTCTGCAAAAGCCTCCATGGCCTGCTCAACGTGAGAATAGGTGTTGTTGTACCACGGGTTTGTGGCCTCACGTGCTTGGAAGAAAGTATCCGGATTGGATGCTGTTCCACGGATCACTGGACGTTCAGGTGTAAGCGCTCGCTCACGGTGCGCTGCAATAGCACCCTGAGGCAGCAGTTTCAGCAATATCTCATCACTAAGCGGTTCCACTTTATTAATTTCATGTGAAGTGCGAAAACCATCGAAGAAATGGATAAAGGGTACTCGACTGTTTAGTGTGGCGATTTGTGCAATCAGGGCAAAATCTTGCGCTTCTTGCACAGTGTTGGCACACAGCAGGGCACATCCCGTCTGGCGCACCGCCATCACGTCGGAGTGATCGCAGAAGATAGAGAGTGCATGAGTGGCGACGGTGCGAGCGGCAACATGCAGCACGAAAGGGGTTAACTGCCCGGCCAGCTTGTATAGCGTCGGGATCATTAACAACAGCCCCTGAGACGAGGTGAACGATGTCGCTAACGCGCCCGTTTGCAACGCCCCATGCACAGTGGCAATAGCCCCACCTTCAGACTGCATTTCGATCACCCTGGGGGTATCTCCCCACAAGTTCTTACGCTCATCGCTCGACCACGCGGCAGCCTGCTCTGCCATGGAAGAACTCGGGGTAATTGGGTAGATGGCGATGACGTCGTTCGCTCGCCAGGCTACAGAAACAACTGCGCTGTTACCGTCAGTGGTGATCATGATTTAACCTTAACTAACTTGCTCACAAAATGAAATACGATTGCTTTTTTGCATTATCGCATCAGAGAAATGGGTTTGGATGAACCATACTGTGCTCAGATGTATAAATATGTGTGAATTAGTATCTTTGCAGACGAATGTATCATATAACCCGGTTACCGCCTATATTGCAAAGGGCATCCCCTTCTACATGAATCATAAGGATATTAATAAAAATCAGTAAGTAACATCGCTATATTGAAAATTGTTAATATTTCTCTTAAACCGATATTGCCGTAACAAAAAATGCGATATGTTACCTAAACCTCGGTGATCTAGAGCTATTTACCAGGGGCATAATAAGAGGATAGGATGATGGCAGATGAGTTGCAGAACAAACTCGTTACGGCGTTAACGTCTCTGCGCGATCAGGGGAAAACGCCGACGCAGGCCGTCGAGCATATTATTCAGGCATTAGGCGGGCACTATCATGATATTTCCCGTATTAGTGTATTAAATGCCAAACTGATTGCCGATGTACTGTATACGGTGTATCAGGGAACGATCGCCGCACAAGAACTGGCGGTACTGCTGCGCAATATGCGTTATGGTGGACCCGATATCGCTTTGGCGATTCGAACCACTTTCACGACGCTGGATGCGAGAGCGATTGGAGCACTGCTGTTGGATGAGCAGGTTTATCCAGAAAGTGAAAAACAAGAGGTGCATGCTGCGCTTCATCATGCGCAATTTGCTGTTCCGGAATGCGATCAGGCGGTGGAGGCGCTTTACGCTGTTTAGCGATGTACTGCTTGTGCTGCCGCCATTCCAGTTTCTGGTATGGCGGTCTAAAGAGTTCGTTTGATACCCTTACTGAGACTTGTCTGGCTTAATGTTGTCGCCTCTCCGATCTAATAGCCTATTTCATTAGAGCTATTCATTTACCATTTTGGCCCGCAGCGCCTGAAATCCTCACTTACTCTATGTACGCGCTGACTTCAGCATTTTGCCCGTATCCAAACTGGCTGAGCCAATGATGCCTACCGGAAGAGGCTCTAAATTAAGCCGGATTTTATAAAAATCGTTTTTTTCCCTATCTCAGATGTCCTTCTTACTGCTTGGCGGCGATCTGTTACGCATAATTATGTGTAGCTGTGTAATTTTGTGGTTTTCGTTTCTGTAGACGTTGGCACGAGAAAATATTCTGCAATGTTGTGGTTTTTACTCCTTGATTGCATGAACCACACCTACGGTGTACCACAAGAATTAAGGCATCATCGCGGTTTTGGAGGAGAAAATGCAAGAGGTCATTCGTTATCGCTGTATTCGTGGAGACGATTACCGTTATGTGTGGGTTATTGGGGACCTTCATGGATGTTATCAACAATTAAAGCATCAATTGGTTACTCGAAAATTTGATGAACGCTGTGACTTGCTGATTTCTGTCGGCGATCTTATCGATCGTGGGCCGCAGAGCGCTGCATGCCTGGCATTACTGGAGTCGCCCTGGTTTACTTCGGTGGTTGGCAATCATGAGTGTATGGCACAAGCCGTATTGCGAGGTGATTGTAGTCACCACTGGCGTGATAACGGTGGTGATTGGTATTACGACCTGAGTGCGGTACATCGCCATTCAATCGATCGGCTGATTCACTTGTCGGGATCGCTGCCACACATTCTGGAAGTAAAGCTGCAATCGCGCCTTTATGTTATTGCTCACGCAGACTACCCCTCCACACGTTATTGTTACGGATTGCCTGTTAATGTAGATGATGTGGTGTGGGGGAGACGCCGGTTGTTACAAGCGCAGTCTGGTGTGCATCAAAGAATTGAAGGGGCTGACCGCTTCATCTTTGGGCATACACCAGTAAATAAGATTTGCACGTATGCAAATCAACTCTATATCGACACCGGTGCTGTGTACGGAGGCCCCCTTTCTATGGTGCGGCTGCGCTAGTTTTTGGCCCACTTGTTCCTTTCCTCAATGCCTACTATCGGCCTGACATTTACTTTTGTTCGAAATAGTCTCGCTGAGTGATTTTTATCGCCCAATTAACAAATTGCTGTTCATACTGCAATCTCTCTGAGGTAGCATCGTGAGGCAATGTTGGCGTTTATAATGGGAAAGGATGATGAATATAGCAATTTATCCCGCTCAGAAAGCAGATGCGGGCGTAATCTTGGATATGATTATTGAGCTGGCGGAATATGAACTTGCCCGTAATCAAGTGATTGCGACGCAGGAAGACATTGAAAAAACGCTATTTGGCCCTGATGCGCGCACGGAAGCTCTCATTTGTGCCATTGACGGGGAACCGGTTGGGTATGCAGTATTCTTTATGAGTTACTCCACCTGGCTGGGAAAAAACGGTATTTATCTTGAAGATCTCTATGTAGCCAAACGTTTCCGTCAGCATGGTGCGGGCAAAGCGTTGCTGGCACATGTGGCAAAATTGGCTAAAGAGCGAGGCTGTGGTCGTTTGGAGTGGAGTGTACTGGACTGGAACCAGCCCGCTATCGATTTTTACGACAGTATTGGTGCTAACGCGCAAAGTGAATGGATTCGCTATCGTTTGGACGAGCAAGGTATCGAGAATTTTTTACGTAAGCATGCAAGAGCATGAGCTGAGTCTTTTTAGCGATCCGGTGGCCCTCTGAGTGGCCACCGGATGAAGGTTATACACCGAGCTTTTTGTGGTACTCCGCGCGGGTTTTTTTCAGATTATCTGTTGCCGTTTTCGCTTCCTGTAATTTCCCAGCATCTACCAGAGCAATCGCATCGTCGATTTGAGTAATCAGCTTGCCCAAACCTTCGTTAAACACCTGGCTGTCAGGCCCTTTGTTAAATTCCGGATCGGCCTTGGCCTTGGTGGCGTGTTCCTTCATGGTCTGTAATTCAGACTTTAGCGTAGCCGCATCGCTGGCACTGTTGGCGCCTTTGTAACTGCCCGCCATGGCGCGCATTTCCTCTTTCACCGATGCCTGTCCTGCCAGCGGCAGTGTCAGCGTGATGCTTGCCAATGCGATGCTTACTGCGATCATTGCTCTCTTCATTGCTTACTCCTGTTGGGTGACGCTTTTACGGAAGGGATACCCTTGTCGTTTGTTATTGTTATGTGAATAAGTATTCATGACTCTGTGAGCGGGGTCAAATGATATATCTCGTTCAATAGACGACGAAAATCTGGTCAGTATGAGCCATTTTACCTTATGCCAATGTTAATTAAATAGCCGGTAATATTTAAATAATTCTATTCTTGATATGTTAATAACATTAATTATGTTGTATGTGAAACTGAAGTAAAATTAAATGAAAAATAAATACATACATTGTTTTTTTTAAATAAAAAAACTGATGTTTTATCTGTTGTTGATTGATTTCACGATGATAAATATAAATATAGCTTTGTTGTGGGTGTAATCCCCTACGAATTAATGGGGTGTTTTGTTATATATTCAATAACGTTGGTGATGTAGTTTTTTACTTGCAGTGTTTAATTTTCCTGATCACCTCTGATGTGTTTTTTAATTTAAACGAGATGGTTGGTTTATGTGAAATTTAATTTCATTAATGCATAACGGGAGTGTTTTATGAAAGATTCATGGAGTGATGATAATATTTTAATAGAGAGGGAAAAAAAGGAAATTACTAAATTTTGCCATGAGTTTCAAGATTCATTTAAGGCAAGTCTACAACATTTCTTCGGAAATTATAACGAGCACTCACAATCTATTGAAGCTTCACTTAATGATGATGCCAGCTTCAGGCAGTCAGTGGTAAGGCTTAAGGATAATGAACATGATATCGAAGGTTGGGTTGATGTCGTCGGTCGGGGGGCACGCTTGGTTAATCAACATATGGGGAACCCTACCTTGGCGAGTAAAGCTGCAATGAGCGGAGTATCATCGTTTTTATGCTCCAGATATCTAGACGTTTATAGAGGCTCTCATGCTTCAGATACTTATAGAGATAGGGCTTATAAGCTACATTCTGAAGTAACAAAACGCGGAATTCATACTTCTAATGAAACTGAGTGGTTACTGCCTCCGAGAAGTTCTTTATCTGAACAAGATAAAAAAGGTATCGATATTGTAACGCTCGTTGGTGTTGCTGGACACGATAGCATTATAGGGACTAAGCATGATGACAAATTATATGGAGGCAGTGGTAATGACCTGTTGCGAGGGAGAGAGGGTAATGATGTTTTGTATGGCGGAGAGGGACATGACAATTTAAATGGAGGGATAGGAAATGACGAATTAATGGGGGGAACCAACAACGATCTCTTACAAGGAGGAAGTGGTTCCGATATCTATCATTTTCGTTCAGGAGATGGCAACGATATCATCACAGAGTGCAAACGAACACCTGATGATGTCGATATATTACGATTCGGTTCGGGAATATTACCGGAGCAAGTAATCTTACAGCGTAGCCATGTTAGCAGCAGGAATGATTTGACGCTTAAGATCAGGAACAGTGACGATAGCGTTACCATCAAAGATTTCTTTGGACAGTTAGGACCGCAAGTGGAACGTGTTGAGTTTTCTGATGGATCTCATTGGAATATGGCAGCGTTTGCCCAGAAGTATGGTGGTGTTGGAGATATAAACCAAATTCACTTAAATATCATTGGAGGCGCGCTAGGTCAAAATCACTGCGTTGCCCTTGAAGGCTCATCAACAAGTGGCGTCTGTGATGAGCGTTTCGATGACATTAAAGACATAAGCCGTTCCTGTCTTACTGGGGAAAAATCTACTGTCACCGTCGCCACGTTGCAACATGGCGATGGTGATAAAACGGTCCGTTATGGCTACGGGATGACACCGGCAGATGTCACGCTTACAGAGGTAAAAAGTACTCCTGGCCTGGGGGGGACTTATTATAATGACGTTATTCATTCAAGCGATTTTAATGATGGCTTATTAATCATGGAAATCAAAGGCGTTCCATCACACGAAAACCAAGTTTCTGATTTTCCAGCACGTCATAACACGAATATTACAGAGTTTTATAACGGCACAGTGTGGACCTCGCAGGATATTAGAAAGCACTTCCAGGAAGGGACTCCCTTGCCTACTGCACAACCTGCCGTGCCGAATGTGGGCGGTTCGATTCCTCAGCTGCATCAAGATGTCGTTCAGTTTATGGCTGCTGGAGAAGAAGACGATGCTAGCGCCTCCCCCGTGTCGCTGCCGCTAGCAACAGCCTCATCGAATCAAAATATTCAGCAATCTTCTCTCGCGTATTAATGGGGTCAGGGCATGTCTCAGGACAAATACGTGTGGCAAGGGTTGGCATTGATTGCCGGATACCACGGTAATGCAGTCAACATCGAGGCATTACAAGCACAGTTCGCCACTGATGCACACCATGATATCAACGTGCAACTGGTTCGCGCCGCGCGTCACTGCGGTTTTCGATGTCGATATTATCCCCGTATCTCTGTTTCAGGAGACATGCCCACACCTGCTTTGATTTGTTTGCCGGAAAAAGGGTATGTCTTGCTGTTGGCAATCAAAGAGGGAAAGTGGCTGATACAAGAGATATCCCGCGATCGACCTGAAATTTTTCAGCCCACGCAGGGGCAGACAGTGAGCGGTTTCTTGTTCACTCGGCGTTTTTTCTCTGGCGGCTTGGCGCAGGAGTTTAATTTACGCTGGTTTGCTCAGGCTTTTGTTCGCTACAAAAGGCTGATTGCTGAGATCATACTTGCCTCCTTTTTTATTCAGATATTGGCGCTGATTCTTCCGTTATTCTTTCAGATTGTTGTGGATAAGGTATTGGCGCACCAAAGTTTGTCTACTTTGGATGTGCTAGCGCTGGGGATGATTTGTGTCACGCTGGCGGATGTGGTGCTGGATGGGTTGCGTAATTATCAATTGGCCCATACTTCGCAGCGTATTGATGCCACATTAAGTTCGCTGCTCTATCGTCATCTGCTGTCGCTTCCCTTGGGATGGTTTCGTGGGCGTCAGACCGGGATGACCGTCGCGCGGGTACATGAGCTCAAAACGGTACGGGAATTCTTGACCGGCAGTGCCATGACGTTAGGTTTGGATCTGTTATTCACTGTTGTCTTTTTTGTCGTTATGGCGATGTATAGCCTTTCTTTGACCGTCGTTGTGTTGATATCCCTGCTGCCTTATATCGTCTTGTCTGCTGCAATTACACGACCACTACGGAATCGATTAGAGGATCAGTTTCGGCAAGGTGCGAAGAATCAGGCTTTTCTGGTTGAGAGCATCACGGCGATTGAACCTGTCAAAGCCATGTCTGTGGAGCATCACCTGACGCGCCGCTGGGATGAACAGACGGCGGCATTTGTCAGCAGTAGTTTTAAAACCAGTAAGTTGAGCAATATTGCCAATCAGATATCGCGTTTTATCAGCAGGATAACCAGTGTGGTTATTTTGTGGTACGGCTCTCGGCTAGTGATTGATGGGGGTATGACCGTTGGAGGGCTTATTGCCTTTAATATGTTTGCTGGACAAGTTACCGGCCCCATCTTACGTCTGGTGCAATTGTGGCAGGATGTGCAGCAGGTCTCTATTTCCGTTAAGCGCCTGGGAGACATTCTGAATGTTCCGCCCGAGCAACAGCAGCAAAGCGGTGTAACGCTTGCGGAAATACAGGGAGCCGTACGTTTTGCTGATATCCGATTCTCCTATCGTATTGATGCGCCTCCCGTATTGGATGGCCTCAACTTATCCGTGCATGCTGGGGAAATCATTGGCGTTGTTGGCCGCTCTGGTTCGGGCAAAAGTACCTTGGCTCGGCTGATACAGCGTCTTTATCTTCCCTCGGCTGGACAGATCTTTATTGATGACACCGACATTGCGCATACCGATCCGCATTGGTTGCGGCGAAGTGTCAGTGTGGTATTGCAGGAGACACAGCTTTTTTCTGGCACAGTGCGCGACAACATTGCGTTAGCGCTGCCTAACTCCCTCATAGAACAGGTTATTTCTGCGGCCACTCTGGCTGGCGCGCATGAGTTTATCAGTGCGCTACCGCTGGGCTACGACACTCCGGTCGGTGAACAAGGCAATCTCTTTTCCGGTGGGCAAAAACAGCGTATCGGTATTGCACGAGCCCTTATCACTCAGCCTAAAATTCTGATTTTGGATGAGGCCACCAGTGCGCTGGATTATGAATCAGAACGCGTAATTCAGAACAATATGGCCGAAATATGCCGTGGCAGAACGGTATTCATTATTGCTCATCGGTTGTCGGCGGTGCGCCGTGCTGACCGTATCATTGCCATGGCATCAGGCAAGGTGAGTGAGCAAGGCTCGCATGACGAGCTTCTGGCTCAGGGGGGACTGTATGCCCGACTTTATGCTTTGCAGCAAGGAGAAGTGTGATGAGTGCGCACTATCGTGAATTTCTGCCTGCGGTAATTGAAATCCAGGACACCCCCCCCTCTCCTATAGGCAGAGCCATTTTATGGGTCATTATGGGCTCACTTGTCCTTGCCGTAGTGTGGGCAGCGTTTGGAAAGGTTGATGTTGTGGCTGTGACTCAGGGCAAGGTGGCAGTGAAGGCGCTGTCTCGTCCTGTCAGTACGGCGGTAACGGCAGAAATTGCTAGTGTATTGGTGCAAGACGGCATGCTGGTTAATCAGGGACAAGCACTCATTAAACTGAACAGCCAGCATCTGGATGAACACGCCGAAGAACTGTGGTTGAGGCAAAAGATAAATCGTTTTCACCTTGTGCGATTGGATATGCTCAATCGGTATTACAACAGACAAGATTGGTCGAGTGTATTTCCGGAGCGTTACCGGCGTGAAGATACCCCGCTAGCAGATCAGCTTGCTGCCCTGCTGATAACCGAGATAGAGAATGATCGGTATGAGAAAGGGGTATATGAAAGTAAAAAAGCGGTGTTACATGCACAAATGATGGGGTATCGATCTCGCCAACGGTTGGTTGAAGAACAGTTGCAGGTATTGCAAGAGCAATATGATGCGATTGAACGCTTGTACCATAAAAAAATAACCAGTCGCGATAGCCTGTTAGAGATTAAAAAGAAATATCTTGAGGCGCGCCATGCCGTCGATGGTGCGGCGGCAAACCTGGAAGAGAGCCAACGCAGCCTGGTGCAGTTGGAACAGGAGCAAAACAGCACGGAGGCGAAAAAAATCAATTCGGTAACACAGAATAAGACTGAACGTGAACATGAAAATCACCTGCTGGCGAGCCAACTTAAACAGATCAATGCTCAGATAGCACAATATACTTTGCGCTCACCTGTTGGGGGCATCGTTGATTCGCTAGCTTTCCGCGATGCGGGAGGCGCAGTCGAACCTCCCCAGGAACTGCTCAAGATTGTCCCGGTTGATAGTGAGCTCGTGGCAGAGGTGTTGATCAAAAATCAGGACGTGGGCTTTTTACGCGTGGGGCAACCGGTGACTGTAAAAATTAACACATTTGATTTTACGCGCTACGGCTGGATAGAGGGGACGCTACAGAAAATTTCGGCTGATGCTACTGAGGATAAAGCGCTTGGACTGGTTTATCGCGCTGTAATTACATTAAAGAACAGGACGTTGCACGTTGGACGGGATGAATGGCAATTGGAACCTGGTATGCAAGTGACTGCGGAAATCAAAACTGGGAAAAGGACGTTCCTTAGCTATCTCCTCAGCCCTGCAATGGAGGCGCTGAATGATGTGGGCAAGCAGCGCTAAAAATATGCTATCCATTGCCCAGAACGTCATTTGTCAGAAGAATTATTTTTGTCTTTGTGAATAAACCGTTGGTTTAGCAACGGTCATCTGATTTAGCAGTTGCTCCCGCTCTTGCCATACATGAGCAAACGAATCGGTCATCGGCGGATCAAATTTGTGTTTCTTGAGAAAGTACCCGACACCAAGGGCGGCAATGTAGGTTTTATTATCCAGCGGTGTTTTGTGTTCCAGTAAGGTCTCGATAAATTTTTTACCGCGTTGTGTGATGGCCGGGTCTTTTTCCTGAGAAAGCTTATTGTTACGGGGGATTTGTTGGCAAATGCGAGTGGCCGTTCCTCTCAGTCTGGTATTTTTAAAGATGTCATCGACAGAGGTGACAGCAATGCCGATTGCATTGCAGCGGCCTTCATATCCCTCTTTAGCTGCACGGCGGTACGTGCTTTCTAGACAAGGGTGTTTACCTGTAGTGTGAAACAAATACGTCTCGTGTCTTATCGTCAGTGGTGAGAGTAAGCAGTTTTCAACTTTGAGCGTCATCTGGGCTATTTTTTTTTGCGGGGCGCACTTTTCCTTGTGTTCATACATGTTAATGAGAGCGCTGATGCTATGAGCTTTGTCGAGCGGGTTAATCATGTCATCCTTCCTTGTTGTTCCTTATGAAGGATCAAGTATGCGTTATAGTCAGTTGTTTTCTTCTTGAAAACGTTCCCTATGGTATTGATGCTTGAGGGGGAATCACGTCCTACGATATCATTGCCTAATGACGTGTTCTATGGTATCGACGTTCAGAATGATAACTCGCGAATCATCACTGCCGAAGCGAGTTTCCAGCCGCGCACCAGCAGGCTTTGCGCTCCACCTTTCATTACCACTGTGCCACGTAGCACCTGTCCAGGCGCGTGAAAATCGGGCGGGAGCCGTAGCAGAACACGATATACCGCTTGTTCTGGGTGGAGCTTACGCTGTGCATCACTCAAGGTGGCGATTGCACCACCATAAAGGGATGCTAACTCCGGCACGTTGTTTAGATCGCGTACGGCAGTGCTGTCAATATCTGTGATGGTGAGGGGCATAGCACTGTGGTTAACATCCTGAGCATAAAACGTACCGGGACTACCGATACGAAGGCGCTGCCAATCTCTTTCAGAAACGAAGGCCTCGACCAGCCCGCCGATGGGTTGTGTTATCACCGCCAGCCATTCACCCTGACCGAGCCACTCGCCTTCAGATAGCGGCGTGGCCATATCTGCTACTATGCCAGTCATCGGGGCGCGTACCGTTAGCTGTTCGGATTGGCGTAACAGCACCTGTAAACGCTGTTGTGCGGCATCCCGTTCTTGTTTGACGCGCAGGTGATCGCCTGCGGCCTCTTTATTAAATAACTGGAACGTGCTTTGCCACTCCAGTGTGGCAATTTGCTGCTCCAATTGTTGTCGCTCGTGGGTCAGAGGTTCAGCCGAGAGCTGAAACAGTACTTGTCCGGCCTGAACCGGTTGACCAACCTTTACCTCGATACGAGCGAGCATGGCAGGTAGCGGCGTGTAGAGGCTACTTTGCTGCTCCGCTCGCAGTAAAGCGGGTGCGTAAACGCTTCGTTGCCAAGGCAGTAGCAGGAGAAGGAGTACAAGGGCACTGAGCGTCAGGGTGATCATCATATTACGGTTCATACGGTAATCCTTGCGGCGTTGGCTCCACGCGCGTAGCTCATTTACGATGGGCATCACCACGAAAACCCCGATCTCCACGGCAAACAGCAGCATGCCCAACAGTTTAAAGGCCATGTGGTAGACCAGAATTGCGATACCGGTAAACAGGAACAGACGGTAGATCCACACCGTAAAGGCATAGCCGACCAGCGTGCGTTGCAACCAGCGGGGAAAAACCTCTGGTGGTGCATCCCCAAGGCCAAACAACCACTCGCGCATCTGCCAGCGGCCCATGGTGAAACCGCGCTGTTGCAAGTTTGGCACCTGCAAGGCATCCGACAGCAAGAAATAGCCATCGAACCGCATCAATGGACTCAGGTTGACTGCCAGTGTCATGATCCAGGTTGTGGTTGCCAGCATAAAGGCAGCGCTGCGCAACATGCCATCAGGTAGGAAACTCCAGGCCAAGGTGGCCCAGGCCGCTAACGCCAGCTCAGTCAGCATACCAGCGGCCCCGATGATTATGCGTTGACGCCGCCGCGTCAGTTTCCATGATCCCGAGGTATCCGTGTAGAGCATTGGCATCATCACCAGAAATGCTACGCCCATGGTGGCGACGCGCGCGCCAAAGTGTTTACAGGCGTAGGCATGTCCGAATTCGTGCAGGATCTTGGTAAAGCACAGTGTGAGCCCGGCCAGTGCGGCACCTTCCAGCGTGAAAAAATGCAGAAATGTGTGAGTGAAGGTGTCCCATTGCCGTCCGACGAGGAACAGCCCCAACACGCCAGCCAATAATGTCAGCGTTAAAAACGGGCGGCGATAAAAGGGGGCGATCCAGGGTAGCGTGGCGCTAAGAAAACGGTCTGGATGCCATAAAGGGATACGGAAAAAAAGATAGTTCTTTAATAACATGCGCCACAATGATACCCGTGAACGCGCTACTTGCTGAGAAAATTGCGCCAGTGCCTTATCGCCGCAAACGCGTGTCAGACTGTTGGTTTGCAGAAATTGGTTAAAATAGTGCACATCACTCTCATCCAACACCAGCGTAGAGCTGTGTTGGATGTCTGCAATAATGCGTGCAGCGTTCCCCAAAGACCAGCGAGATAGCATCGCCATCTCTGGCCAACCGATACGAAAATAGAGACCGCGTAGTGGATCTTCCAACGTCCAACTGGGAGAACCATCACGGTTCGCTGGGCCGACATGTAAAATCAACTCATCCCGTAACGGGCTGAGTGCAGTGGCTGAAGGGGTTCCCGGTAGCATTAAACCCCCAGCCAGACGCGCAGCGTCGCCAGCGGTTTACGCAGCAGATAAGCGACCAGCAGCGTACGCTTACCGTACAGCTTGGCCGTGCCTTTTAGCCCGACTCGCCGTTGCGTATCGTCTTCGGTAAAGCGTGCGCGCAGGCGGTAGGCAATCACATTATCTGGCGTGAGCGCCGCACGATAGCCGATTTGCGTCAGTTGCGCATCCTGAGCGGCATTGGGAGCAACATTCAGGAATAACCGAACGTCTGCACCGGTTTCAAGCGCAATGGCATCCGCAGCAGGCAGTTGGATCTCTAACTCCACATCTTTCGGATCGGCCACCATCATGATCCGCTCTCCGACTGCCACGGAACGGCCAATCCATTCGCTGGCATCGTCAAACACAGCCACACCGTCGCGTGGTGAAGTTAACTGCATACGTTCCAGTTGGCGCTGAAGAAAATCTCGCTCACTTTGCGCCTGTTCACGGCGGCTTTGCAGAACAGCCAGACTGGCCTTGCTGTTAGCATCAAACAGAGCCTGCTGCTGAGCCTGCCGATACTGGGCATCGGCAGTGGCAAACGTCTGGCGGGCGGCTTCTAATCGGTTTTCCAGTTCGCGTACATCCAACCGTACCAAAGGCTGATTGGCGCGAATGGGTTGGTTGGGGCGCACCAGAATATCGTCTATCACGCCAGCGACAGGTGCACGCACCATTACGGGCTGATGCGCCACAATCTCTGCTGGGGCCAGCACGGACTGACGCACCGGTATCAGCATCACTAACACCAGTGCCACTGTGCTAAGCAGAAAGATACGGCGTTTTTTCGGGTGCGTTGGTGTAGTACGGCGTTGTTTATGCAAACTGGACCAGGCGTGAGCGTAAGGTTCTGCCAGTGTTTCCAGTAGCAGGATCTCCGGTGCCAGCCATGCTGTTTCGCGTGCCAAAATCAACGTGAGTGAGGTATCACCCTGAGCAGATCGCAATGGCAACCACAATACGTGTTCGGGTAGATGCTCATGCCATAACGCCTGATCGTCAACGGGCAGATCCTGACAGCGTACTGTACCGCTCAGGCGCTGTTCTGCCTGCCATTGGCGGCACCACCGGCTAAAGGTGCTGCAAAAAGGCGCATTGTGATCGAGTGATGCCAACCCGGAAACGGCCTCTAATCGCTGCTGATCGTTGCTCCACAGCAGCGCCTGGCGATATTTCACCAGCGAATGGGTTTCATTGACGATGAAAAATGCCAGTTCATCGGGTGTTTCACGCGCTCTGGCACGTCGTTGCAGTTGCAACAATTCAGCCAGCAGCGCGAGCTGTGGGTCTTGCTCTGCATTTGCTGCAGGCGCGGCTGTTGGGCGATTCATGGCATTGTGCCATCTGGCGGTGTTATTTGTGCGACACCACTCATGCCTGGCAATAATCCTGCGCTTGGCTGGGATAAACGACCGAACACTTTCACTGACTGGCTCACGGGTTCCACAGAAGATGATATGCGGCTTATTTCCGCCGGGTAGGATAGCCCGGTTTCATCCAGCGTAACCTGGAACGAGTTACCTTGCTTCAGCCACACCAGCCAGCGAGAGGGTACGATCATCTCCAGCTCAAAGGCACTGTCGTCATAGATTGCCAGCAGTTCTTTGCCTTCGGGTACGGATTCCCAACGCTTGACTTTGGTTTCTGTAACACGACCGGAGAAGGGGGCTTTGATCGCACAACGCTGCAACATAGCGCGATTCACGCCGCTCTCCGCCTGTGCCATCGTGACGGTAGAACGCGCTTGATCCACCTCGGAAAGGCTGATGGCATTGAGCTTGTCGAGGCGGTCAGCGATCGCCAGTTTTTTACGTGCGGCGTTTTCCGCCGCAGTGGAGTAGTTCAATTTCTCACGCAGCACGGTGCAGTCGAAGGTCAACAGGGTATCCCCCTGTTTGAAGTGTTCGCCTTCTTTCACCGTAATATCTGTGATTTTTCCAGCGATTTCGCTCGACAGTACGCTATAGCGCTGTGCACTAAGCTGGACGCGAATATCCCCTTGTGCGGCCTGCCCCCACAGGGGCAGTGCCAGTGCGCTAGCCAGCAGCAGAGGTCGCATCATGCTGATCATTACCGCGAACCTCCCGCCTGAAGGGATTGCAGATTATCCCACATATCGGTGTTGACGACGCGATACGGTTTTGCTGCGGTCGATGCAGTTGTGGGCGCGGGTACCATCAGAGTAGTGGCGGTTGGCAAGGGGGCTGGGTGGGGCGTAACGACGGGTGCCGTGGGTGCAGCAGCCAGTGACAAACGTGGCACGGCGACACCACCTTTTTCCAGCGTACCCGTAGTGTGGGCGATGCTGTTGCTCAGTGCAGCCAGGCTTACATCGTTGACGTTATCCGGTAACACATCCAATCCAGCCGCCTGATATACCGCCCCCAGTGCGTTTTGTACGTCGGCAAAGCTGCGATCGCGTGCACGCGTGGTGAGAATAGTTTCCGTACTCACCCGCACCTGTTCCATCTGTGTTTCTGCCCGATGCTGTACGCTCAGTGCGGTCTGATTCAGAATACCACGCTGGATGCGCGCCAGTTCCTGGTAGCGGCCAAACATGCGCGCACTTTGTTGATACTCCTGCCAGGCCACATTCACCTGTGTCAGCACGGCCATGCGCAGTGCCTGACGACGTACTTCTGCCAGATTTTCATTGGCTTCACCGGCACGTTTCACCGACGACCAGGACAACACGTTAAGCAGGTTGCCGCTGACCTGAACTCCGGCGCTGGCCCATTGTTGATTAACCAGATAGCTGTTGCTGTCACTGTTCACGCCAGCAAACAACGAGACACCCGGCAGCAAGCGCAACAGCGATTTACGGGTTTCCAGCACGCTGTTTCGTGCCAGATAGCCCTCTTCGCGCACTTCTGGGCGTTTTACCATGGAAAAGTTTTCCAGATCGTCGAGTGAATAGGCGATCTTGGGTGCTACCAAACTGCTTTCATTGGGTACAACAACGTCAAACTTGCTGGACGGCGGCAGGTTCATCAGCGCAGCCAGACGTGATTTCGCCACCACCAGATCGCTGTCGACGATCTCAAGCTGGCGTACCATCTCCAGCATGTTTTTCTGGAAACGCAGCGCTTCTACGGGGGCCAGCAGGCGTTGTTGTTCAGTTTGGCGCGCATATTCCAGCGTCTGGCGCGCCTGCGCCAACGCAGTCGTGACTTCTGGCTGTAAACGCTGGGCAGTGGCGGCTTCCCAGTAGGCGGTACGTACCTGCCGGGTGATATCGGCCACCACACGGCGGCGCCGCTCTTCTGCCGCCAGTGACTTGTTGGCCTGCACCTTGGCGTTAAAGTAGCTGATGCCGAAATCCAATACGTTCCAGCTTAAGGACAAATCGGCGGTGCGCGTGGTTTGATCCTGGCTGGTGGAAGGTTCCAGAGACTCTCGCCCGCTGGAGATTGATTTACTGCTGGACGCCGCAACGCTGTCGCGCGTCTGCATCCCTGCGCGTGCGGTCAGTTTAGGCAGCAACATATCCAGATTCTGGACGCCGAGCAGGTTATCTTCCATTGCTTGTTCCAGCAGTGCCACACGTTGCTGTAGGTTGTATTTCAACGCACGTGCAATGGCTTCTTCCAGTGTAATGGTACCGCGTACCGGCTCCTGATTGGCGAACATCTGCGTTCTGTCGCTGAGCGCTTGCACCACTTGCTGCTCTGTGGTGATGGGGTCCGGTTTGACTGCGCATCCTGCGACACTCAGGCAGGCTAGGGCGACGGCAATGCGCAGTGTTTTCGTGCCTGAAAGCCGTTGCAGCATGGCAGTGGTGGACTGATTGTGGTGTTGCTGGTCATCCCAGAAAGTGGCTGTGTGCTGATTCACCGGGTTATTCCCTCTTGTAATGGGTTTATTCTCTGTCGCTTACAGATTGATTTTCTTGCAAGTGACTGAATTTAGGGTTAAATGACGCAATGTGTCCTGCACGTATCAAGCGCGCAGACGGCTCAATTCACTCAGTGCTGCCAGCAGAGCATCTTGCTCGGCACGTGGTGCGCTAAGTTGTTCGTTAAACGCCGTTTTTCCCGTGGGCAATGCGGCTTCAATGCGACTGTCCTGCACGCTTTCCTCTGCCAATGACGGGAGCGGGGCGAAGGCTCCGCGATCCGTTGGCATGCCTACCGTTGTATCTTGTCCGGTTTGCAACGTGACAGGTATTGTTCGGCGCACGCCATCGGCAGCCTGTGCTGTCAATGCTAACTGGATCTGGTTTACCTGCACTGCGTCAGGATCGGTGATGCGTAGCTGACCACTGCGAGCATCGAACTGAAGCCAGACGGGCAGAGGACGTCCATTGGCTAACTGCAATGACAGCGATACGCCACTATCACGTGTGCTGAACAGGCGTGAAGGCAGCGTAAACACCAGGGCGCCAGTGCTGTCGCGCAGCAAAGCGCCTTGTAGACTGCTGTAGGCAGATTCCAGTGAGGTGGTTTGACCGGGCACGCGCTGGAACAAAGACGAGTCCGCAGCCGGGGCAGGTATGCTGTCTCGCTGGGCTGCATTGCCCCGAGCGGCAAAATTCACCGTTTCCAGCGGCGGCAGCAGCGTTTGCATCACCGGATCGAGTACCCACGGTGCTGCTGCCCGTTCTGATGCTGCGTGAGGCAGTTGCACCGAGAAGTCCGTAGGCAGCACATGGGATGTTGCTATCGGCGAGTCTGCTCGAGACAGCGCTGTCACGATCGCGCTCAACGGCTGTTCCTGTTCCCGTTCATCCAGTGCGTCAGGCATGTTTAACAGCGGGCTGGTCAGGATGACAGGGGCCGGTACTGTGTTATCCGGCGTCTCCGGTTGCGGTTCGACAGTGGCTTGTGCCACGTTCACGATAACGGAGTGCGTGGCCTGCGCTTTGCCATCGCTGGCGACGATGGTCACGGTAAACTCACCCGACGCCGTGGGTGTGCCCGAAATGGTGCGGGTTGCCGCATCAAAACTCAGTCCGTCCGGCAAGCCGCTGACGTTCAACGTCAGGCTGTCGTTGTCGGCATCGGTAAACAGGTTTTCCGGCAGGGTGTAGTGATACTCGCTGCCTGCTTGCAGTGCGCCCAGGTTTAGCCCGGCGGCGTCGTTGTACACGGGAGCGCTGTTATCCGGTTCAATATCGGGTGCTTGCGCTACCGTAACCTCGACGGCGTGGGTGGCCTGCGCTTTGCCATCGCTGGCGACGATGGTCACGGTAAACTCACCCGACGCGGTGGGCGTACCCGAAATGGTGCGGGTTGCCGCATCAAAACTCAGTCCGTCTGGCAAGCCGCTGACGTTTAACGTCAGGCTGTCGTTGTCGGCATCGGTAAACAGATTTTCCGGCAGGGTGTAATGATACTCGCTGCCCGCTTGCAGTGCGCCCAGGTTCAACCCGGCGGCGTCGTTGTACTCGGGAGCGCTGTTTTCGGGAACATCGCTGCCTTTGAATGTGATGACGGTTTTTTCGTTGAATTCGGTCTTAAGATCCTGCCGCCAGTCTCCCTCCTCATAAACGGTCAGGCTCACCGTGCGGCTACCTGTAGCGTCTGCGTCGCTGTGGCTGTAGGTAATACCATCGATCAACTGTGCTGTGCTGGCACCGTCCCGCGTCACATATAGGGTAACGATGGCAACGCCATTGCTGACACTGACGCGGTATTCCATGTTGCTTTCACCAACAAAAACCTGGTAGTCAATGGTCTTATCGAGCGAGATTTCTCCACCTTCTACGTGCAGAACATCACCTGCACTGGCTGGGGAGACGGAAATCTCTATCCGATGGATTTTTTGGCCAGCTTCAACGGTGTCAATGACCGTATTCTTGAACAGTGTGATCGCATCGCTGCCCGGTGTGTAGGTGGTGTTTACGGGCTCAGAGCTAACCACTGCCGGATCGTTAATTCCGATGAGATTCACCACGGCAGTGAACTCCGCCGTATGGTCTTGTCCATCATTGAAGTTGATACGGAAAGTGGCCTCAGCGCCGGCAAGCGTCGGGTCGTTGCTGGTAGATTGGTAAGCAATGGCTCGCAGCACCTGCTGTGCTTCAGCTTGGGTGACACCCACCAAGAAGGTGATGGTCAGTTTACCATTGGTATCAATCGTGACATCGGCGATGGCCTTATCCCCTGACCAGATCTTGCCATCCTCTGCCAGGCTCAGGCCACTGTCAGAAGAAAGTCCAAATTGA
Organism: Serratia marcescens; assembly: GCA_015548865.1. Lineage (GTDB taxonomy): Bacteria > Pseudomonadota > Gammaproteobacteria > Enterobacterales > Enterobacteriaceae > Symbiopectobacterium > Symbiopectobacterium marcescens_A. Next base: position 226,686 of record JADMXW010000003.1, read on the forward strand.
TCGCCAGCCTGTGCGCCGCCGGTGCGTTCAATCACTAGCGTGGCACCTTGATAGCTGCTTTGATCGTTGAGGGGGGCAGACAACGTACCGCCAGGAAGCAGTGCGACTGCATCGCCTCTTTCCGTAAAGGTTTCGCTGGTGGGAATGAGATCGAGAACAATGATCCCTTCTGGTGTACCGTAATTCAGGGTTCCCGTGAGGTATAACTGTTTTCCATCGGCGCTGAATGAAGCGTAGCGTACCTCGTTTAACGTTGTGCCATTGTAGTTGGCAATATCGCCAAAGCCTTCCACCGCCTGAAGCTGTGTCAGGCTGCCGTCGGTAGCGCGCGCATAGAGAATGACGCCATAAGTGTTGTAATTGTCACTACGACCCAGTTCTCCGGTGATCACCACGGAGGTGCCATCGGGGGAGACCAGCACTTGTTTGACGCTGGTGACACCTTCGCCAATCGTCAGGGTTGATGTTGCGGTGAGCGTGCCATCTTGATCTACCGTGAAGATATGCAGCGATTGGTTATTATCTACTACATACAGTGAGTTGCCGTCGGGTGAGACGCTCAGGGCGGAGGCGTAATAGCCGTCTTCACTGGTCGTCGAGCCCGCGATGGATTGCTTATAGGTGAGTGTACCGTCGTCACCCACACTGAACCGGCTCACCACTGTGTCGCCACCTGACGTGGCTACAAACAGTGTTTTGCCGTCCGGCGACAGGGTCAAGGCATTGGCTCCATCAAGCTGTAAGCCACTGTCTCCCGCATCAGTAAAGGAGCCACTTGACGTCAACGTATCGCCACTGCGGGTAAACACCAGCAGGCTGTCGCCACTCGTGATGTAGACCTTGTCGCCGTTAGCCAGCACATCGCGTACCATGCCGAGATCGCCACCAACAGTGCCGATTTCATGTAAATCGCTGGCATCAAACAGGGCAATATTATCGGCTCCCATCACATAAACACTGCTGCCATCGCTGGAGACGCGCACTTGTGCAGCACCCGTCAAGCCAGTGATGTCAGTGCTTTGGGTCATGTAGAGCTTGCCGTCGGTATCTCGCTCAACCAGATAAAGAACGTTAGACTCAACGTTCTGTCCGGTACCCGTTGTTTCGTCATAAACCCAATCGCTGTGAGTGCGTACCAGGTAGATTTTATCGCCCACCACCGTGATGCCTTGAACGCCAGTAAAGAGAGAGTTGCCTTTCTCGTCTTTCACATCGAACAGGCTGTCATAATCGAGTGCGCCCGTTTCGGCCCCAAGATTTGGTGTCAGGCGCGTATCGCCTACAGTGACCGTGCTGTGGATGTCCAGCGTTGTGGTGTTATTGTCGGCATCAACCAGTTGTGTCAGCGTAACGGTGACGGCACCTTGCGTAGCATCGCTGCTGACTACCTGATAGTGGATATTGTCAATCAGGGTGTTTACGGCATCAGGGGTATTGCTGCTGCTATTCAGTGTGAGGGTGATGGTGGTTGTGCCATCGTTAACTGCTACGTGATACTGATGACCTTGCTCTGTCACACCAGCCGCGCTGGTGGCGGTTAACGGGATCGTTTTCCCATCAATGACCAGTGCGTCATTGGCGCTGGAGCGGTTTACTGTGAAGGTTAATTCAGAGAGCGCAGAGCCCGCGTTGCCGAGCCGCGTATCCACGTTATCGAACAGATCCACCGCGCTGGGCAGTCCGTTGGGCGTAATGGTGGCAGTGGTTTGTTTACCTTCTGCCGTCAACGTGGGTTCAACGGGCGAGTCTGTTAACAGCAGTGCTACGGCGGTTTCGGCAGATTTGCCGCCGCTATCGCGCACGGTGATACTCAGGTCAACCCGTGCGGGTGATTCTGCGTTGGTGTTAAGGTAAGTGACCTGCTGCAATACCTGATTGGCGGTGGCGTTGTCCACATTAGCGCTAAAGGTGATGGTCAGTACGCCATCCTGAGTAGCGAACGTGGCAATGGTCGCCTTGCCTTGCATGACTTTGCCGTTTTCCAGACGCAACCCGGAACCATTTTTAAAACCGAATTGATCGTCTGCCGAGGCACCGTTGGCACGATTAACGGTCAGCGTAGTGCCTTTATAATCCGTTATTTGATCTGCATCGACATCAGAGAAGTGTAATCCCTCTGCGAAGGTGGTCGAGCCATTGGTGGTGTAAACCGCATTCGGTAATGCCGAAAGTATCGCTAATCCGGTGTCGCCGGAACTGCGCCCACTGTAGAGATTGAGCCCATCAGCACTGACCGCAATGTGATTGGTGCGCGATCCGGTACTGAGGGCGCTGACATACGTCAGCGCACCGGTAACGGCATCGCGGCTGAATACCAACACTGACCCACCGTTCATACCGGCATAGAGTGCGGTACCATCCTGTGAGATAACCAACTCACGCACGGAAAGCGCGTTACTGGGGGTGTAGCCCTTATTATAGAGATCCACCGTGCCGACATAGGTCAAACTGCCGTCGCTGGCGTTGCGACTGAAAATGGAGAGGGTGGCTTGTTGCCCTGAGCCGACATAAGCAAAATTGCCGTCGGGGGAGAGGGTAATATCTTGCAGATTGGCTAAATAGCGATTATCGCTTGGGCGCTCAGCACTGTTTGGATCGGCGCTAATACTGGCATCATTGATCGCGCCGACGTAAGTCAGTTTTCCAGTTTGCGTATCGCGAGAAAGCACCGTGATCATGCTGTTACTGCTGTTGGCAACGTAAACAGATTTACCGTCACCAGAGATGACAATTCCGCTTGGGGCATTCATGCCGAGCGTTGCTGAGCCACCTTGATATGCATCTAAATACGTGAGGGCGCCGGTATTTGGATCGCGAGAGAATTGTGCCAACACCGATTTACCGGTGCTGCCATCAACTGTCGTCAAGCCGTTGATGGTATAGAGTGACTTTCCGTCGGCTGAAATCACGATTTCGGTAATCTGTGCATCCAGCCCTGTGACACCCCCTACGCCTTGGGTTGCCACGATGCCTGCGTAGGTGTATTGGCCGGTTGTTGCATCGTAGGTGAAGCGCACCAGTGAGTAGGTGGTGGCATCGCCGCTGTGCCCAGCGACGTACAGATCGCTGCCATACATCGCCATGGTGGTAATGCTGTTCAGGCCGTTAGCCTCAATCGTCACCGTCTCAGGGTTGTCACTCTCGCCCTGAATAAAGGTTTGCACCAAGGTTAATTCGCCTGTCGTGCTGTTACGGCTGTAGATACGCAAGGTGCTGTTTCCACCCGCATTGGCCCCATCACTGCCGCTGACCAGCAGCGTTTTGCCATCAGCAGACATTGCGATCGCCGTGACGTATTCGCTGTATCCGCTCAGGGTACCGTTGTTGTAATAGAGCGTGGCATCAGGATTAATGACACTGTTTTGCCAGCCAGGTGCATTATTAATGGCCAACGCGATGGTGGCACTGATAGCAATGTCGCCGGTGTCGTTTCCTTCACCCTCAGTGCCACCGTTATCGCGCAGGCTGGTCAATGTGATGGTACGTGTGCCAGTGGTAGCCTGTTCGGTATCGTTCACGTAGGCGATGCCGTTGACCAACGTTTGTGCCGCAGCGGCGGTCACGCCTGCTTCATGACTAATGACCAGTGTTCCTGTGCCGTAGCTGCGGGTGTACGTATAATGGTAGTCACCGGCCTGACCGCTGCTGTCGCTCGCCAGATTGATGCGGGTGCCTGCGATGACAACAAATTCGTTCGCGGCGTTATCTACGCCGTCAATGGTGAGTGTCAGTTCGATAATCGACTGGCCAATTTCACCCGCACTGACGGTCGTGTTGCTAAACGGATTGACCACTGTGCCATGGGTATCATAGGCCTGATTGTCAATCGCGGTGGCATCGAGCGTTGGGGCGGTATTGTTGGTGATAAGCACATCCAATGTGACGGTCTGGCTGTCTGCCTTACCGTCATTGGCGCGCAGGGCCAGTTTGACGAGAGTGCCATTGGTGTCGGTACCTGTATTGCTGTAGGTAATTTGGTGCAATACGGCATTGGCATCGGTTTTACTGGCACCCGGCAGGAAGGTGAGGGTGAGGGTGCCAGCGCTTTGGCTGAAGGTGGCGATAGCGGTATCGCCTTTCATCACTTTCCCGTCGATTAGTTGCAGGTCACTGCCTTGCGCAAACCCGAACTGGTCGTCGGCTTGTGGGGTGGTTGCACGGGAAAGCGTCAGCGTGGTGCCGTTATAATCCCCATTGCCTTCAGCCAGGCGGTCATTGTTGGCATCAGACAGCGTCAAGCCGTGTGCCAGCGTAATTTCTCCACCGCGCAGCAGCGTTTGGATAGGCGAATAGCGACTGATGCCGTTGCCCGAAACCAAAATGGAGTTGCCATCGGCGGCGACGGCGATGTCACCACCGTTAGTAGTGCCGGTACTACTGCCCGTGAGCGCCAAGCTGCCATTTTCGCCCACGGCGTAAACGTTCAGGGTGCCCGCAGTGGTCGCGGCGTAAAGCTGAGTGCCATCGCTGTTAAGCGTCAAGCTGCCGATGTTATCGCTGGTGACGGTGTTGATTAGCGTCAGCGTATTATCGCTGCCTAACTGGTAAATGGCGATATTGGCGCTGGTCGGGTCACCGACATACAGCAGCTTGCCATCTTTGGACGTGGCCATGGCATAATCGACAGGACTGTTTCCCGTTTTTGTCAGCGAGATTCCGTCGATCAGCGTCAGGATGCCCGTATCGGGGTTACGTTGGTAGACTTTGAGTTCATGGGGGTAGAAGAACAGTGCACCGCTGTGAAGGACATAGACGTAATCACCAGAAGTCGCAATCATGCCGTTACGGTGTGCGTCCAGTGTTTGTACCCGTGTTAAAGCCCCTTCGCTATCGCGATTGTAGACATAGACTTCACGTCCGTAGTTACTGGTCGCATCGACATAGATCTGTTTGCCGTCATCGGAAATTACTAACCCGCCCGTTGAACCGCCGCCCTCCAGTGCGGTGGTGCTGACATAGGCCAACTCGCCGTCGTTAACGCTCAGGTGAATCAGATTACCATTACCGGCAATGGTATAGACCGATTTGCCATCGGCACTGACCACCAAATGGTTAACGGTGCCGAGATTTTCAACCACCAGGCTCTGCTGCTGGGTTAAACGACCGGTGCTGTCGACAGCAAATACGGTGATGGTATTGTCGGAGCCGGCGGCATACACATGGCTTCCATCCGCGGAGTAGGCGATTTCCGTCGCTTTCGCCAGCGTGCCTGCGGTAAAGGCTTCCGCTTCTTGTAATGTGTTACCGGAAAGGTCCGGTGCTACGTTCACCTTACTGTCAATTGTCACGGTGGAGTGAATATCCAACGTTGCCGTAGCATCTTGATCGCTCAGGCTTTTCAGCGTAACGGTGACATCACCGCTCGCCACGGTGTTGTCTAGCGGTTTATAGGCAATGCTGTCGATCAGTTTGGCAACATCTGCGGGTTGATAAGCCTCTGACGATGCAATACTCAGCGTGATGGTGGTTGTATCACCGCTGACGGTGACTTTGTAGCTGTAACTGTTGTCGTGGGTAGCATCTGTCCCAGTGGTTGTGGGCTTCAACGCAATTTCACTGCCATCAATCATCAGCGCTTGATTGGCTCCGGAACGATCGACGGTAATGACGAGTTCTGTCAGTTCTTTGCCGCTGCTATCAACACCGGTATCAGTGGATACGGAAACGTTACTGAACAGATCCACAGCGGCGAAGCCGGTATCTCCATCATTGATCGTGAGCGTGCCGTGAGCGGGGGTGGCATCCACACCGGGCGCACTTTCGGTAGGCGCAATAACCTCTGCGGCAACAGCATCTGCTGTGGCGACGGCGGCGGCGTCAAACATCATGCGCGGTTCCAGCACCCATGCCTGACGGGGTGGGCGTGCAGGTGCATTACCGGCTTTGGAACGGAAAAATGTCATGGTGTCGTGTCCTTATAAAAGAAGCAAATCACGTCATGGCTGGCGGGGATTACTCCACCAACCGCACGTAGCCGCCTTCGGTTTCGATTTGGCTGGCAATGCGATTCAACCGTTGAATCAATTGATCTTCGACGCCCTCTGCGCCGAACCCTGCGCCATCAACAAAGCTCATGCGTTTCTCACCTTCGGTGCAGATAAGCAGGCCAGGAGTGGCTTCCTCGTCAAACAGGTTGCGACCGAAATCCTCCGGGTCGCCGGGGCGGATACCCACGAAATAGAACTTGAGGTTGCGGTCGCGGAAGCTGGCACACAGATCGCGAAAGCGCTTGCGGGCGAACTGGCGTGAAACGTCTGTTCCGGTGCTGCCAGAAAACTGATTACGTTTGAAGTTGTAGCTGTCGGTGTCGAACCAGTTGCCAACGGTATTGGCCATCATCACAATCACTTTTTGCCCATCGCCCTTGCCGTCCTGATTGAAGTCGAGCGGCAGCTTGGCATCGCCCCAGCCTTCAGAACCGCGCATGTTGGGTGACAGCGCAGCGGCAGCCCATCCCATTGCAATGGCGTAGTTGACGTTGAAACGCGGCGTAAACTGGGCAATGCGCTGCTCCAGCTTGGTTTCTTCGTTGGTGAGTGGCAGGAGTGCTGCGTTGGGACAGCCGCGATCGGCCACCATCCAGCGCACATCATTAACGCCGCTGGCCTGGCCGAAATCAGGATTAGGTCCGATCCAGGAGATCGGTTCCGCCCCGGGGCTGCCGTTCTGCGGTAGGTCGTGGCGGTAATAGACGCCAAACTGTGCTACTGGCGGCTCATCCCAGAAGAAGTTTTCTTCTGCACCCAGACCGCGGTACATGCATAGCAAGTTTGCGCGCCTGTCGGGAATGCGGCGATCGTCCAGGCCGCGATAGCCCGCGCGGAACAGCGTGGTGAGCTCTATCGGGTTGAGCGCGGTGGGCGTCGCCCATCGACGAATACGGTTGGTATCTTCCGCGTCGTAGACGTTGACCGATTGGCTGTAAGGCACCAGAGAGAGCCACAGGTTGTCTCTTTTTCCATCGGCACTGCTCAGCATGCGCTCGACAAATTTGCGACTGACGCTTTTCAGCGCGCGGATATCGGCATCGCTCATTTCACCCGTGACAGGCATCATGAAGGCGATTTCTGTTGGGCGGTTGATCACTTCCGCCGTGGAGTAAACCGCCTGTTTTCTAGCACCCAGATTCAGCAAGCTGGGCTGGGTAGTGAAGCTGGCTTCAACTTTATAGGTTTTGCGCGTGTCGGTTTTACGTCCTTCGGTGACAGTGATGTCTTCGCGCGTGAGCTTATTGTCGAGCGTGTTATTCAATCCGAGGTTATTTTTAACGTATTGATAGGCCAGCTCTTTAATCTGTTCTGGGTCATACTCTTCGCCATTGATGGTCGCTTGATGCGCGACGGCCAGCGCCGCTGCATCTGTAGCGCGCTTTATCTGAGTGGCATCGCCGGTGGCGGTTGAGGTATCCACAATGAAGGCGGCGCTGACCAGCAGAGCCATAGTGCCAAGCACGTAGAACGCTGTGCCCGCACCGGTTTCCTGATGCATAAAAGCGGACAACGCGGCGTGCCACAAGGGGCGCACTCTTCGTCTGTCTTTTTTCAGTTCACTGTTTTTCATCGCTTTTTTCATCTATTGGAATCCTGATTGACCAAATTTGGGGTATAGCTATCCCGCCCGAATAAGCGGGGAAAAAATACGACATGGCTCTGTATCGGTGCGCGTGGTTATGGTGGGTCTTTATGCCCGTCACGCGTCATTATGTTTTATCGTTATCCAACCCGGCTTCTTTGCTCAGGGTTTCATCTAAATCCACGACGCCGATGGCAACCCGGTTGATTGCCGTGGCGTGCAATAAGCCGCCCAATGACATGCCGCCCAGCAAGGCGACATCTTTACCCTGGCGACAAATCTCCACCACCATCATGGAGGTGTTCTTGCTGCCGTTTTTCTCATCGCGTTCGGGGAGATCTGGCAAATACGGCGTATCCAGTTGGGTTTCGCTTCCCACACACAGGCCTTTCGCCGTGCCGCGGCTCAACTGCCAATAAAGATCGCCTGTCTGGCGCACGTTGCTGATCAGTAACTGATAGTTTCCCAGTCCCTGCTTCGGCAATACGGTATCAAGCAACCCTTGCAGCCCGGTTTCTGTCAGATCTTGTTGCATCGCCAGTATCGAGACGATGGCACCCGCGCGCTGTTCCATACGTGAGCGCTCCAAACCAATGCTGTACATGTCGGCACACAACGAGCCAATAGCCAGAACAATAGGAAATGCCAGCGCGGTTTCCACCGCAGCAACACCACGGCATGAGACACAAAATCGCTTTACATAGCGCAACAGTGTCTTACTCATTGCGTAACTCCGTGCCGAACACATGCTTGTACTGATAACGGAAGGTAGTGCCTAGCGTTAATACTTCTGGTAACGGCGTGATGAACGCCTTTTCAATCTGCACGGTGACCGACCATACCGGTAGCGTGGTCGTGTTCTCTTCGTCGTTTTGTGCGTTGTTGGATGTATTACCGCTGGCAGTAAAACCACCCAATTGGTTCAGGTTTTCAAAATGCAGCACATTGACAGTGAGATTGTCTGCATTGAGGTAGCCATAGGCCGAATCCACCATGCGCGTTTTAAGGCGTGTGCTCATCTGCTCTGGGCTGACGGTGTTGAGATTATCGAGGCGGAAACTCTGTACCGCTTTATCCAACGCCGCGCTGCCAACCGCGATCACCAGCCCGATACGTGCCAGCTCAAACAGCATCATTACGCCAACCATCGCGACAGGCACTAAAAAGGCGACCTCGGTCGCGACTACGCCGTGCGAGGCGCGCCAGCGCAGAACATGATGTTGGAACGTATCGCGCATGCTTGCCATTATTCCGGGTTACTCAGTTGCAGACGTTGGCGACTGGAGGCCAGCAGCGTTTCGCCACGGGTTTTATCCTGCTGCATCTGTTGCAAACGTTGGTGCAGCGAGGCTACCAAGGCATCAATCCGCTGTGGCTGAGCGATGGCACTGAGCGCAGTGCGTGCATCTTCTTCCCGATCGCTTGCGAGATAGGCCAGTGCCAGATTAAGTTTGCCTGTCGTATTGCCGTCATCCAGTGAACGCAGAAGCGGGATAGCCTTGTCAGGGTTGCCGCTGGCAAGCCAAGAGAGCGCCAGATTGTTGATGGCGGAGACGTCTGCTGGGTTTACCTGCAACGCTTTTTCGAACATCTGACGCGCTTGAGCGTGTTGCCCTGCGCTGTCTATCACCACACCCATGCCATTGAGCGCAAGCGTGTTGTTCGGCTGCGCCTTCAGCGCGCAGGTGAAATCTTTCTGTGCCATGGTGTTACGCCCCAGCGCTAACTGGGCACGGCCCATCCCTAAACAAACGGCCAATGCTTCTTCGGGAGACATTTTGTCCGTGTCGCCGCCTAATGCCTGACGTGCCCGGCTGTACAATTCCAGCGTTTGCTGAGGTGAACGGGCCAATGCTGCGACGCTGGCGTATTCCAGCATTTCTGCTCCTTTCAGCATGTTACGGCTGTCCAACCGCGTGTAGACGTCGGTTGCGGCTTCCACCCGGCCTTGATCGCGTAACAAACGCGCCAGGCGCAGTCCCTCGTCTTTATTGCCCTTAATCGCCATTGAACTACCACAACCGACCAGCACCATACTGAGCAGCAATACCGTCAGTGAGAAAGTACGGCGGCGGTGAGCGATTTTTTTACTCAAGGTTATCTGACCAAACATCTTCACGGACTCCATCGGTTGTTCATTGCACCAGCAGGCGTACCACACGCACCAAGGCGGGGGCAGCCATAATGGCGATAATCGGTGGCAGGATCAGCGTCATCAATGGCACGCTGAGCTGTGCGGGCAGCTTTCCTGCTTTCTCTTCCAGCCCTAAAATCAGCGTTTTGCGGCTTTCGTCCGCAATAGTGCGCAGGGCCTGAGAAAGCGGGGTGCCATAACGTTCTGCCTGAATGAGTGTTGCTACCATGCTTTCGATTTCGCTGACACGGGTACGCTCTGCCAGGTGCATCATCGCCAAGGTACGATCGGATAAAATCTGCAACTCGGCGGCGGTGTAGTGCAGTTCATCCGCCATTTCCGGTGAGGAAAGGCCCAGCTCTTTTGAGACTACGTGCAGTACACGTCCGATGGGCAAGCCCGCTTCGGCGCACACTACCATTAAATCCAGTGCGTCCGGCACCGCACGCGCCAGCTTTTCGCCTCGGCTGGCGGCACGCCAGCGCAGCCACCACTCGGGCAGCAGCGTGCCGACAAAAAAGCCGATGAGGCCCGTTGCGACACCTGTCAGGCCGAGGCGATCGGCGGCTGGTAACCATCCCCATACCAGCAGCACCGCAATCAATGCACCTGTGATAAATTTCCCCATCACCAGCCAGCCCACAGCCTCGTGACGGCGTAAACCCGCCAGATCCAGCATGCGACGCAGGTTACGGCGATCGCGGTCTGAACCCGTCAGTCGCTCGCCCTGCATTGCAACGGGTCGTAGCAACGTTTCCAACCAAGGTGACAATGCTGCTCCCTGACCGCGCAGGATTGTGTCTTGTGAATCCGTTTCGGTGCTTGCTGCAGGCAGATGCCCGCGCAGGCGGTTTTCCAACAGTTTGTGCTGACGCGCTTTATGCTGTGTACGGCCAAGCACAATGCCAGCGATGATCAACATCAGGGCCAGCAGCAGTAAGGGGTCGCTTAATAACGTCATTTCGGCTCTCGCTTATCCAACACGCTTGACCATCAAATGGGTCACCAACATCCCGAGCGAGACGCTGCTCAGGGCGTAAATCAGCACCGAGGTACCCACTGGGTCAGAGAACAAAAAGCTGAAATCCTCCGGTGATTTCATATACAAATAGGCAAGACAGCAGGGGAACAGGGCGGCAACAATCTTGGCGGATGCACGCGCTTCTGAGGTTTTTGATTGCACTTTAAGTTGCAGTTCACGCCTGTCGCGCAGCGTGGCAGAGAGCCGCTCTAATGTCTCACCCAATCGACCGCCGGCTTCTTGGTTAATGATCAGAATCACCACAAAGAAACGGTATTCCGCCATCGGCACCCGTGTGGCAGAGGTTTGGATCACCTGGCGTAAGGGAATGCCAAGCTTGAGCCAGTGATCGATGGTTTTGAATTCGTTTGCCAGCGGGCCGCTCAAGTGCTCTGCCACAATGGCAAACGTATTTGCTACGGGCACGCCCGCACGGCAACTGCGCGTAATGGCATCGATGGCTTCCGGCAGGCTTTCGCGCAAGGCTTTCAGGTGTTTTTGCAGCGTGGAACGGAACAGCAGTACGGCCGTACTGACAAACAGCAGCAGGGAAAACACCAGCCCTAATGTCAACGGGAGCAGAGTGCGTTGTCCCATGATCATGCCGATCAGCAGGCTGACTGCCCCCAACACCAAGGCACGTTGGGTGAGCGTTTTTTTCCAGCCGATAAAGGCCAATTGTGCCCAGAGGATAGCCAGAGCACGCCCTAGCACCGGCACTCGCATAAAGGGCGTGGTCACTTCATCGCGCAAAATGGAGTCGGAGGCTATCTCTGCGACAACCGGACTGACCTCGTTTAGTACCTGCTGCCAGCGCTGTTCACGCTGCTGGCGACGCTGGCGAGATTTCTGCCAGGCGGCGATGGCTAACACCAGCGCAAAGACGCAGCAAAATATCAGTAAGGTGATCAGATTCAGGCGTGCATCACTCATCGGCTCTCCTTCGCTCCTCACTGCGCATCAAACAGGTGCGCTTTGTCGCTGTAGAACTGAGGGCGCTGAATGTGCTGCACATATTCACCGGTGAGCATGCCTTGCCCATCCATGCCCTGGATTTGGAAGCTGAACAGATCCTGAAGTTGGATCACCTCGTTTTCCATACCGCACACCTCGGTTATCGACACCACGCGACGCATGCCGTCGCGCATACGTTCAATCTGTACGATCAAATGCACTGCACTGGCGATCTGACGGCGAATGGCCATCAGCGGTAGCTGCATGTTAGCCATCATCACCATGTTTTCCAGACGCTGGATGGCATCGCGTGAGGTGTTGGCGTGCACGGTACAGAGTGAGCCGTCATGGCCGGTGTTCATTGCTTGCAACATGTCGAAACTCTCACCGCCGCGCACCTCACCAAGAATGATACGATCCGGGCGCATACGCAGCGCGTTACGCATCAGATCGCGTTGATCGACACGTCCGGTACCTTCGGCGCTGACCGGTCGCGTTTCCAGGCGTACCACGTGTTCCTGTTGCAATTGCAACTCGGCGGCATCTTCGATGGTGATAATGCGATCGGTACTGCCGATTTTCTGCGACAGCGCGTTAAGCAGCGTGGTTTTACCAGCACCGGTTCCACCAGAAACGATGACGTTCACGCGTGCCTGCATCGCCTTATTCAGCACATCCGCCATGGCATAGGACATGCAGCGGCGTTCCGCCAGTGTTTCCAACGACAGGTTACGTCGCATGAATTTACGAATCGAAATGGTGGTGCCGTCGATAGCCAGCGGATAAGTGATCACGTTAACGCGGCTGCCGTCGGGCAAGCGGGCATCGACCATCGGGCTGGCCTCATCGATACGCCGCCCTACCGCTGCCGCAATGCGCTGCGCGGTGTTGAATACATGTTCTTCATCGATGAAGGTAATCGGTGACAGTTCCAATTTACCGAAACGTTCGATAAATACCTGTTGTGCGCCGTTAACCAGAATATCGTTGACGGTATCATCTGCCAGCAGTGGTTGAATTGGCCCGATACCGGTCATTTCATCCAGCATTTCGGCGGCGATGGCCTCTTCTTCCTGCCGCGAAAGCTGGAGGCGTTGTTCGTCGCAAATCCGGCGAATCACGGTTTCGATTTGTGCCAGCAGTTTGTCGCGTCCCATCATGGCCGCTTTACCCGCGTCTATCTGATCGTAAAGCTGTGTGCGGATCAGACGGCGTTGGTTGGTGCGGTTGTCCGTTTGACGCGGGGTTGCGGTAGGTGCCGCCGCCGAACTTGCTGCGGACTGCGGGCGAGTTTCTGTAGCTGGACGCGCCTTCAGCTCTGTGACGGTGGCAGCAGGTGTTGCCTGCGGTACGCTTTTGCTGGCGTCCTGTTTTTGCTGCTGGCTTCTGCGAATCAACATGGTCAGTTACCTTTTTAAAAACGCCGCATCAGGCGCGTTTTAACCAGCGTGTAAACCAGCGTTTTTCTGCCGGTCGGGTACGCACGCCGCAGGCCAGATCGACCAGTTGGCGCAAGCCCTGCAAGAAGGCAGGGGCCGCGGTCAGATTGAGCGCACCCAGTGTCAGGCTATGCGCCAACGCGTGGCCGGCATGAGGCAATACCACGTCAATCTTGCGTCCGGTGAACTGCTCAAACTGGTCGCGGGTGAGCGGCGCAGTGCTGGCAAAACGGCTCTGATTATGAACCAGCAGCAGGCGCTGGCCTTCGCTTTCATCACCGATCTCGTGCAGGATACGGCGCACATTGCGCGCATCTTGCAGCGTCAATTCGGTGACGATAATGCGCAGATCTGCATAGGACAGGACTTCTAACGCGCCGGTTGGGTAGCTGCTTGGCAAATCCCAAATCACCTGATTGAACATGCGGCACAGTACGCTGCCGAGGTTCAGCACGTTGTCTACGTTAACCGGACTGAGTTCACCCAGTTCTGGCTTTTGCGCCAGCATATGCAGACGAGTATCCACGCGTAGCAGGGCACGTTGCAGCAGACGGGTATCCAACTCCTGCGTTTCCAGCACGGCAGCGAGTCCACCGTCTTGCGTTTGCCCTTGTAACAGCAGCTGATCGCCGTTACGACGGTCGTAATCCACCAAGGCAACCGGCAGATGGCGTTCGCCGGAGAGCAAGCGACTCAATCCCATCGCCACTGTACTGCCGCCGCATCCGCCGCTGGCGCTTACCACCGCAAGGGTTCTGCCCATCCGTGCGTATTCCGGGCCAGACTGTTGGCCTTCGCACTTGGCGAGCGTTGCTGCCAACAGATCGAGGGTGAAGGGTTTGACCAGATATTCCACCACGCCAATTTGGAGCAGTGCACGATAAAGGCCGATATCCTGTGCTTTGCCTGCCGCGACTACCTGGGTGGTGGGGCCACACACGCCCAGCAACTCTTCCAGTGCGGGTAATGGCCAGTGCGTGTCATCAAGATCGACCAACAGGATACGCGGCGGCACATTTAGCTCGCACCATTGGCGCGCGGCAGTAATGCCGCCGGGCAACACCGGTACGGCACGCTGATTCAGTCGGGAAAGCAGATCGCTGACGTCAGCCGCCTCGCGGGCGTCATGCACGAAGGCAACCAGCGGTTGTGCCAACGCTTCGCCATCGGTAAGGGTAATATCGCTCATGGAATGCCTCGCCCTTAATCTTCTTCAAAGTTAATGTCGATGAGCTCTTTCACTTCACCTTTGTGATAGCGTTCGATGCTGTTAACGGCGGTGACGCCATCCGCATCGTCCAGTGCTTTGGCCTGGATCAGATCGCGCGGTTCAGCCACCATTTTTGCCAGGTTGTTTTGCGTCGCACAGCCCAGATAGCCAACGCCTTCAAAAGGTTTCACCATCAACTGATCGGGATTGTTGACTTCGCAGCGAGTGGTTTTTACCGCCAGCGCTTCTGAAATCACTTCCAGATCGCCGGTTTGGCCGCTTGCGGTAGAACGGCGTAATTGCTTCACGTTGCGGGCATCGGCTCCAGCATTTTTCAGCACGGTAGCCAGTCGGTCTGCCATCTGCTCGCCGCGCACCGAGTGCGGGATAAGCGTCAGGTTTTGTTTGGCGAGGCGCCCCTGATCCTTAAGCATGACGTTAAGCTGCTTGAGCGATTCTGGTGTAAATCCGCGTCCGTTAGGCGCAACCGCCAGTGTTACCGCCAGTGAGGTAGGGCGGACTTCGATCGGCTTTAATGCCGGTTGTTCGAAACGATCGGCACGCATTTTATTGATGCTGCTGTCGCCGCATGCGGCCAATAACAGCGCACAGGCGCAGAGCGTCATGGAGAACAGCGTGTGCGGTGTGCGCTTTAGGATGTCGTTATTCATGTTTTTCACCGTTGTCATCCCAGGTTAGTAGAGGTAGCCGACGGAACCGAAGCTTGGTGTGACGGCATCCAACGTTCTTACCCCTTGCCCCGGCGTTTGCAGCTCTCCTGCATTGACTGGCTCAACGACATAGGCAGTGGCGATGATCACCAGTTCGGTTTCTTCATGGCTGGTGGATTCGTTTTCAAAGGCGCGTCCCAACAAGGGGATGCTGCTTAGCCCCGGTACGCCCGTCACCGTTTGACCATTGGCACTGCGCAACATGCCTGCCAGGGCAAAGCTTTGCCCACTGGCCAGTTCCACTGTGGTATCGGTACGGCGCACTTTCAGCGCTGGCACGCGTGAGCCGCCGGGAATATCAACCGCACCCACATCTGTCAGTTCGCTCACTTCCGGCGCGATGTGCAGGCTGATGCGGTTGGCTGAAAGCAGCGTTGGCGTCATACGCAGGATCACACCGTAAGATTTGTAATCGATGCTGACGCTGTTGTTGGTGATAAGTACGATAGGCACTTCGCCCCCGGCGGCAAATGCGGCGGTTTCGCCAGACATCGCTGTCAGATTAGGTTCTGCTAAAACGGTTGCCATGCCCTGTTGGTTTAACGCGGTTAACAAACCGCTTAAGCGTGAGCGGCCAAAGCTTAAAAAACCGGCATCGGTTGGGTTGCTGAAACGCCCAGTGGCAGAATCAAACAGTCCCAGTCGCGTTCCGCTACCTGCGTTGATGTTGCCGCTGCCCGTGCTCAGTGAGGCTGCCCAGTTGAAGCCCAACTCGCTGGTTAACTTGCGCGAGACCTCCACCACACGTACCTGAATATTGATTTGTGACGGCGTTTTGATCTTGAGCTGGTTAATGACCTTGGCCGAGGATTCGCTGCTGCCCGGCAGTTTTTCACCTCCGCCGCCGCCACCACCTTGTCCACCGCCTTGTGCTCCGGCGGAAGCGCTGATGTAAGCCTGCACGCTGTCTATCACGCGTTTTGCATCTTGCGGAGTGTCTACGCTGCCGCGCACAATCACACCGCTGGGAATGGATGCTTCCAACTGGATGTCTGCGCCGGGAAATTCGCGTTTAATACGCTCGCCCAGTGCTTTTAAATCGTGCTCGGAAACCAGACGAATGGCGTTGATGACCGTGCCGTTTTCATCCATGGCGTAGAGCGTGGTCGTGCCGACGCTTTTGGCATAGACAAACAGGTTGCCCGGAGAAGGCAGTTCAAAGCTGGCGATATTGGGGTCTGCGACCAGCACGCTGTCCGGTAAGCCATCAAGTTGCAACAGACGTCCTTGATGAACCGTCAGGTGCACCACATTGGTTTCTGCCACTTCGGATACGCCTGCAGCCAGTGCGGTATTGGGTATCACTACAGCAATGGGTAACGCCGTGCTGAGCAGACTCACAGTGAGTAATCGTTTGCATGTTTCCCGAAGGTGCGATTTCAAGTACAGCGAAAACATCGTCATTTACGTTAATTCCGTTATGGCTTTTATGGTTCCATCAACAGCCTGCGGTGCGGCACTTTCAGACTGCCTGAATACAGTTCGTCAGCGAGCGGGGAACACCAACACACCTTTCTGCTCACCGTGATACACCTTCACCTGATGGCTGGATAACCCGTTATAAATATTGGTGCTTTGCGAGAGGGTGGTGACGCGTGAGTTACCCAATTTCTCATCTTGAGCATCGGGTGTGGCACTGCGCAGCGCCAGATGTAACATGCCCACCTCTTTCGCAACCGCCAGTACTTCAGCTTGCTCTGGCGTCACTTCGACGGTGACAGTTTGGTAACTGGGTGCGCGGGTGTTGTTATTGGTGGCCGGTGTGCGGCTGCGCGCATTGGCGTCCAATGCGACATCCTCTTCCACATCGAGACGCGGACGTACGTCGGTATCGGTTTGATTATTCAGCGCCAACACCCGCAGATCGCGCACAATAGTCTGAGAGGCTAATAGTGGCCTGACGACGGGTTGTGTACGGCTGGGCGGCAGCTCTGGTTGCTCATTACGTCGCAGGCTCAGAATGATGTCGACGCGATCGCCTGCTGCTACCAGACCAGAGTTGCTGGCAACAGCATTGGTCGGAATGGAGATGGCTCGCATGCCTTTGCGCAATACGGAGGCCACAAAACCGGGCTCGCCCGGCTTCACCAGCACATTGCTGGTGAGCGGTGCGCCCTGTACAACGGTTTCACGCAGCGTGGCACCCAACAGCAATGATTGGCTGTCTTTGCCACGAATGAAGTTGAAATTACGAGAGACGGGGCCCTCCACGGCCTGCCAGCGCAGGGACGCAGTATCAATAAAATCGCCAGGGTGCAGATCTTTCGCTGCCACCAGAACGGCAATGGGCTCCGGTGCACTGACTGCCACCGGCGGCGGTGCGGGGGGCGTTGCGGCGAGATGGCTGCGAACCATTAGCGCAACGATTCCTGCCAGAACAAGAGCGCCTGACAGTACATAGGTAGCGTTTACTTTCATTCAACTTGCCTGCTTTAGCGTGTGTGTCTTAACGTTGCGACGAATTTAAAACAATCAAATTCAAAACAATCGAACTTAAAACAATGGAAAAATAAGGACATACATCGCACCAAACGCAATGGCGACGCCATAAGGTATGCCTTGAGAAAGATCGGCGGGCAGTGCAGGGGGAAGCGGTAGTCGGCTTTTAAACAGCCGGTTGGTTGCCTGTATGCCCAGCGCCACAGCAGTGGGAACGGTATTGAACAGTGGCAGCGTGAGTGCCAGAACGCCCCCCGACAACGCTGTTACCAGCACAAAAACAACCTGATGACCTGGGCCTACCCACAGGCACAGCACGCTCATCAGCTTGACATCGCCAGCACCTAACCGTCCTGTGAGGAACAGGATAAACCCAACGACCAGCACCACTGCGGCACCTGGAAGCGCCCACAACATTCCCTGTAACGCGGCATTGTTTCCTCCGCCGAGTCGTACCACATCGGTGATGCCGAACAGCAACCAGCCCAGCAGTAGAATCAGTACCGCCCGATTGGCGATGCGCCGCACGAGCAGATCGGTGCCAATACACCACCCTAGACACCCAAGCAGCAGCGCTGTTTGCAGCCACTGCGCGTTGACCGCCATCTGGTGTTTATTTCGCGCCGGAGGCGGCACCGCTACCGGTACTGGTGCCTGCGCTGGTGATCTGATCGGCGATAGCGCTGAATTTCTCATTCAGTGCTTTCACAAAGATCCCATCGCCGCCAAAAATGGCGCCAATAGCTGCCGCCATCGCCGCAGCTAGGATGCCGTATTCAATCGCAGTGACACCGCTCTCATCGCGTAGGAAAGAACGAAATTTTGCTTTCATGTTTCTCATGGGAAGATTCTCTTTATTCGCAGCCAAAGAAATCATGGCTAATTCTTGAGCGGCCATGATGATAACGAAAGCAATAATGAGACTTATTATCAAACATCGCAAGTGACGTAACATTAATATTTGTTCATCTTTTTTTACGTAAAATTGTCCTTATTAATCAGAAGCTAAAACAGTCTTTGCACAATGCTTAACGAAGGGAAACTCCCCCTGTTTTAAGGGGGATTAGGATATTGAGGCTAGGGATGACCGATTGATTGTGAGCCAGGAATTAGCTTGAAGTACATTTGTTCGGGGATGGGGCTCTCCCAGCCGCTGATAAGCATGGCGAAGCCAACAGTGGCGAAAAGGATGACGAGAATGAGAAAGGTCATCATCACACCGGAGAGGGATGTTCTCTGCCACAAGGGGCGGTGGGACCCCCCACTTTTTACCAGCGAGCGTGGTGCATTCAACAGCGATAAGCTTAACGTTGATGCTACTGGGCAAGATTCGACGCAGGTCATGCAGGCATTACATTCGGCGCTTCTCACCTGTATTAATTTATCGACAGGAATATTTGATGGACACGCTTTGGCACACTTGCCGCAGTCAATACAGCTGTTAGCGTCACGACGAATTTTGACGGGTGACAACAGCGAAAACAGGCCCAGCAGCGCACCATAAGGACACAGATAGCGGCACCAGAAATGCCGGATGAACAGGCTGATAACGGTGAAGCCAATAATAATGCTCAGGGTGATGCTGCCAATATTACGGAAAAAACTGAGCATTTTGACATCGGCAATCAAACCATAGGGTGACATCAGAAACATATAAATACCTTGTGCAGGCATTGATAACGCAATATAAAGAAAAAAGCCTAATAGCAGGTATTTCAGTCCGCGTAGTGGAATATCCAACGCTTTTGGCAGCGTGAAATGGCGTTTGAATATTTTCTTGCCGATTGCTGCAATCAATTCTGAAAATGTTCCAATAGGGCAAAGCCAGGAACAGAATGATTTTTTTAATAGCAGACTCGTTATAATAAAGGCCAGAAGCAGCAGCATTGATGCCAAATGAATCGGCGGGAAACGCCCGGTTTCCCACAGGAATTTGATATTCATCAGCCCGGCAATCGGTAACCATCCTTCGATACCGCCGGGTCTGGACACATAAGCGCTGGCACCGCCAGTTTCGAAGTAGCGTACCCAAAAATAGAAGGTAACGCCAATATAGATATTGATGACCAATAGCAGTGTTTGCGTTGCTCTGCGCCAGGTCAACGCATTACGCCAGTCATTCCATGGCAATTTGCCTCCCGTAGTGCCGGGACGGCGCTGCCAGCGTTTTTTTGTTTTTTCGCTCATTGCTCTTATCTTTATTATTGGACATGTAACTACACCGTGGAAAGGTGAGGTTAAATTATCATGTCCCTGTCAGGGAATAATTGATTTATGTGCGTATTCAGCGCGAGCGTAATTATTGATTTGAATGCGAATTTTTAATTAAAGCTAGCGTTTAATCATAAAAATACACCTTTATGGGGATTGAAAAAATCATGCAGTTAATCTGAGTTAATCAGATTGTCCCATTTCCATCGATCAATGACCTTCGGGCAACTTATGCTTTTCTCCAGCGCGTTTTACACTGCGACTTCTTGATGCTCACATTGTCTGTCTGGATGTTATCCACGGGAGTTTTCCATGAAATTGACGCAGATTCGTAATGCCACGCTGAAGCTGGACTACGCCGGTGCCACTTTCCTGATCGATCCTATGCTGGCGGAGAAAGACGCCTGGGCCGGTTTTGCCGGAACAGCCCGTTCCTGGCTCCGCAATCCGATGGTATCGCTGCCCTTGCCGTTAGCGGAATTGCTGGATGTGGATGCGGTGATCGTTACTCATACCCATCTCGATCATTGGGATGATGCAGCCCAACGTCATATCCCCAAGGACATGCTGATTTATACCCAGAATGTACGGGATGCTGCATTGATCCGCTCGCAGGGTTTTTCACGCGTACACGTATTGGCGCAGGAGAATACCTTTACCGGGATAACGCTCTGGAAAACGGGGGGGCAGCATGGCAGCGATGCCCTCTATGCCAATCCGGATCTGGCGGCGCGCATGGGGGAAACCTGTGGGCTGGTGTTTGACAGTGCAGAAGAAAAACGCCTTTATATTGCGGGTGACACCGTATGGGCTCCTCCTTATATTGACAGTCTGGAACGTTACCAGCCCGAGGTGGTGGTGCTGAATATCGGGTGTGCCACTGTAGAGGGGGTTGGTCCGATTATTATGGGCAAAGAGGATGCCAGTAGAACGCTTAGCCTGTTGCCGCAAAGCACTGTCGTGGCCTCACACATGGAGGCGGTGAACCATTGCCTGCTTAGCCGCGCCGAACTGCGTGAATATTGTCGGGAAAACGGCATTGAACAACGAGTGTTCATTCCCGAGGATGGTGAAATGCTATCGTTTTGAGTTCATTGGTGACGTCAAATGTGCATTATCCACAAAGAGATATCCTACAGGAAATAGCCTATGTCTGCTCTACGCGTTGCCATTGTTGCCACTGAAGGATTCAGCCCATTTCATTTTTCTGTGCCCAGTATGATCTTTGGCAAAGCATTGCCGGAGCCTGGCCGGTTTGAGATGAAGATTTGTGCACAAAAAGCGGGAAGGGTACGGTCGGATAGTGGTATTTCCATTGATGTGGAGCACGGTCTGGCGCTATTGGAAACGGTCGATATCATTATCCTTCCCTTTTGGCATCACCCAGATGAGAAGCCCACACCTGAGTTGCTGGCGGCGCTGGTTCGCGCTTGGCAACGCGGCGCGGAAGTGGTGGGGTTGTGCCTTGGCACTTACGTACTGGCTTATGCCGGATTATTGAAAGGGCGACGCGCTGCTACACATTGGGAGTATGAACGTGATTTCAGCCGTCGTTTTCCTGATGTGCAATTGGACAGCAATGCGCTTTATACCCGTGATGAGCGTCTGATCACCTCTGCCGGGACGGCCGCAGGGATTGATTGCTGTCTGGATATCATCCGTTGTCACTATGGCAGCGCGTTGGCTAATCGCGTGGCGCGTCGCATGGTGGTTCCCCCTTATCGGGATGGCGGGCAGGCGCAGTTTATTGAGCACCCGGTGCCGGTAACCACGCGCGACACACAGATCAATGCGCTGTTGGATTATCTGCGCAGTCATATCGATAAACCGCATTCTCTGGATTCGCTGGCGGCTTTTGTCAGCATGAGCCGCCGTACCTTTACCCGCCACTTTATCAAGGCAACAGGCATGACGGTGGGCGAGTGGCTCACCGCAGAACGTTTGCAGCGTAGCCAGATGCTGTTGGAAAGTAGCGATCATAGCGTCGAGGTGGTGGCGCAAATGGCGGGATTTGCTTCGCCGATTTCATTTCGACAACGTTTCAAGGCCCGTTTTAATCTTAGTCCGAGCGAATGGCGTCGGGCTTTCCGTGGACCGGTCTCTTAGCGTCGCTAATACGCAGGGCTTTGTTCGCTATGGGCGCATCAGCGGCTCAATGCCGATCCACTCTTTCTTAGGGTGATAGCACAAAGGCATCGGCGGAATTGCCACGTTTTGACCCGCGACCGTCATTTCGCCTAAATGGATAGTCCACTTTGCGTTTTCCGTGAAGCGTGGCGTTTTGAATATCACATAGACCGAACCGTAATTGTCGTTGTTAGTGAGTTTCGGGATACGGCGGTGCACTTCATCACTGTTAATGTCATAAGGGGACATGCGCGCGTATTTCATATCAGGAATCGGAAAATCGTAGGTGAGCATGCCGAGAAACAGTTCAGGCCGTGCATTCACCCTAGTACCATCCTCCAGCGTGACATAGGCCTGTCTGCTGTCGTAGATAACCGGAATGGCGGGTTCACCTTTTTTACCGGGACGAGAAGGGCGCAGGCGGTTTTTGTTATAGGCGATCAGTTGGACATAAAACTCCGGTTTGGCTTCCGGCCCATTCACGTAGGGAATGGAGAATAATGCTTGCTCATAGCGGGAAGGGGCATAGGAAATCGCGTGGTCGTAGAGATAGGTTTCGAGCGTCAGTGTAGTTTCTCCCTGCGGGCTTGGCACGTTGAAGCTGTACTCACTCTGGCAAAGGTCCGTGTAGGCGGCGCGCTGGCGCTGCATTGGCACACAGGCACTGACTGATACCGCAATCAGTGTTGCCATTACGGCGCGTGAACGCCATTGGTAAGATGCCATAACTATCCTCTTTTATATTATTTTCCAAGATATTAGCTTAATTGTCGTCACTTTAGTTTATTGGCTTTATCTGCACTTGCGCGTCGGCGGAATCTGAAAAGTTACGACGGAAATGATTACCTGAGTTAGCAAATGTTGACATTGAGCAACGATCCTTTCGTTATGTGTGTAAATATATAACGAAATATTGCGTATTCAGGATGATGTTATGCCAGTGACACGACGACGCTTACTTCAGGCGATAGCTGCCGCAGGGGTATTGCGGGTATGGCCAGCCTTTTCCGCCGACTCTCTGACGTTTGTTGTGGGAACCTTACCCGCACCACAAAATATTCACCGCGTGATCAGCGCAGGCGCACCTGCCGATTTGTTGTTGATGGCTGCGGCACCGGAAAAATTGCTCGGTTTCTCTTCCTTCGATTTCTCTCTGACGGGCAAAGATCTGCTGCCGGAAGCGGTTACACGCTTGCCTAAATTGGGCCGTCTGGCGGGGCGCGCGACGACGCTGTCGCTGGAAAAGCTGCTCGCGTTGAAGCCCGATCTGATTGTTGACTGTGGCAATGCGGATGAAACTTGGACTTCACAAGCGCAACGCATCAGCACCCAAACACAAACCCCATGGCTACTGATCAACGGCACGCTGGCACGCACGCCGCAGCAGTTACAAGAGATAGGGAACGCGCTCGGTGTAACGTTTCGCACCGAACCGCAAGCGGAGTTAGCGCGTCAGTTTATTGAAGAGGCGCAGACTTTTGCCCGCACGGATGCCGCCAACGTGCGCTTTTACGCGGCTCGGGGTGCCAGTGGGTTGGAAACCGGGCTGGCCGGTTCCTTACACACTGAAGCAGCCGAACTGCTGGGGTTAAAAAATGTAGCGCAACTGCCGGGGCGCCAGGGATTGGCGCAGGTGTCGCTGGAAAACCTGCTGGCCTGGCAGCCAGACATGATTTTGGTGCAGGAGGCCGCGACTCTGCAAACGTTGACTCACGATCCGGTTTGGCAGGGGGTGAAAGCCGTTGCGCAAAAACGCATCCTGTTTCTTAGCGGTTTGCCGTTTGGCTGGTTGGATGCACCGCCGGGCATCAATCGGCTACTCGGCTTGCGACGTTTGCACGCCTGGCTGGACAGGAGCGTGGCGCGTTCATTCGAAGCAGACATGGTGCGCTTTGCCACGCTGTTCTGGCATGCGCCGCTAAGCGAGACGCAGTTCAACCGGATCGTGAACGCGTAATGAGAACGGCAACCCTGTTTACGCTGTTGAGTACCTTGGCGCTCCTGTGCATCGCGCTGGCCGTTTTTTCCGGCGCCTACCCCTTAAATCTTCGCCAGGTGATCGGACTGCTTTTCAGCTCTGGCAGCCATTTGCCGCAAGATCAGATTGTGTTCTGGCAGATCCGCCTACCGCGCATCGCGGCAGCGCTACTGATTGGCGCTGCGCTGGCAGGTGCTGGCACCACCTATCAGGGGATGTTTCGTAACCCGTTGGTCTCACCCGATATTCTCGGTGTGGCAGCGGGGGCTGGCCTCGGCGCCTGCGTGGCTATCTGGCTGGGTTTACCGCTGTTGTTAATCCAGTTACTGGCATTTGCTGGCGGACTGCTGGTGGTGGCAGGGGTTTGGCTGATCACCCGGCAGGTTACGCGGCACGATCCAGTGCTGACGCTGGTGTTGGTGGGCATTGCGCTGGGAACCGTGTGCGGTGCGGGAATTTCGCTGATCAAAACGCTGGCCGATCCTTATACCCAACTGCCATCCATTACCTTCTGGTTGCTCGGTGGGCTCTCTACGGTGACGCGCGCCGATCTTGACCTGTGTGCACCGATCATTCTGTTGGGCATGCTGCCATTGCTGCTGCTGCGCTGGCGCATGAACTTGCTGACACTGGCTGACGATGAAGCTCGTGCGCTGGGGATTAATGTCACACGCTTACGCATGGGGTTGATTGTGTGTGCCACGCTGATGACGGCCAGTGCAGTGGCCGTGGCGGGTGTTATCGGTTGGGTCGGGCTGGTTGTTCCCCATATTGGACGCTTGCTGACGGGGAACAACCACCAGCGGTTATTGCCGGTTGCCATGAGCATCGGTGCCATTTTGCTGCTGTCGACCGATACGCTGGCGCGTGCGCTGAGCGCCACTGAAATTCCACTCGGCATTCTGACGGCCTTTATCGGTGCGCCATTCTTCCTGCTGTTGTTGTTACGAGGGGGCAGATGATGTCGCTGCTCGATGTGCGTCAGGCCACGGTGGGCTACGCCCGCTGCGCAGTATTACGTGATGTGGTGTTCTCCTTGCCTACGCGGAGTGCCTGCTGTTTGCTGGGCGTCAATGGCTGCGGCAAAACCACGTTAATGCGCTCCATTCTTGGTGTGTTGCCGCTCCTTTCCGGTGAGATTGTGCTGGCCGATACCCCCTTGCATCGCTATTCAGATGTGCAGCGTGCCCGCATGATTGCCTGGGTACCGCAGGCGCATGAAGGCGCGTTCGCTTTTAGCGTGCTCGATATGGTGATGATGGGGCTGACCCCGCACATGGGCACGTTTGCCGTGCCGGGGCACCGCGAACGAGACGCCGCATTGCAGCAGCTAACTGCGCTGGGGATCGCCCATCTGGCCGCGCGACGTTGGAACCTGTTGAGCGGCGGTGAACGACAACTGGTGTTGATTGCCCGTGCTTTAGTGCAAAAGCCACGCTTATTACTGCTGGATGAACCGGCTTCCAGTTTGGATTTTGGTCACCAAATCGATTTGCTGGAAACGCTGGTGACGCTGAAACAGCAGGGGATGACGTTGTTGATGGCGACGCACCATCCTCTTCATGCACGCTCGATTGCCGACAGCGTGGTGATGGTGGAGCCTGATGGGCGGGTGACTCAAGGCGCGCCCGCAGAACAATTGGACACCGACAGGCTCGCAGCGTTGTACCGGGTAACACCCGCGCAGATTCACCGCCATTTGTATGGCACTCATTGATAAGGGATAGCAATGCTGATTGATGATATTGATTTTGCAGACCTTTACCGCCAGCAACTGGCGCTGGCGCATCGCACCGAAAAAACGCCCGATCACTGGGATAAACGGGCGGAGAAGATGGCTGAAAACTGTGCTTCGCCTCAGGACAGCTATCTGCAACAACTGGTGGCGAAGATTGATTTGCGCGGTGCGCAGTCGCTGTTTGATATGGGGTGTGGTCCGGGTACCGTGGCATTGGCGCTGGCAGATAGCGTGGAGACGGTGTACGGCGTGGATTACAGCCAAGGCATGTTGGAAGTGGCAGCCCGCCGTGCGCGGCAGCAAGGTGCGGATAACGTGAGCTGGGTACGCCGTGCATGGGAAGAGCCGTGGGACGAACTGCCGGTGTGTGATATCACGGTAGCATCTCGTTCGACGCTGGTGGTCGATATGCGGCAAGCGATGGCGAAGCTGAACCGGCAGGCACGGCTGCGCGTGTACACCACGCATCTGGTCAGCACCTCGTTTATGTCGCCGGTGATTCAGCGGGCGTTAGGGCGTGAGGTGGTGGAACTGCCCAACTATATATATGCCCTTAATGTGTTGTATCAAATGGGGATATATGCACAAGTCGATTTTATCCGTGGCCCCAATTGCCAGCAGGATAACAGCACTTATGCGCGTTTCGAAGAAAACGTGAAATGGAGCTTCGGGACACTCAGCGATGACGAGCGTGAGCGGCTTTATCGTTGGTATCAACAGCAGGATGTCAACACGATTGCACCACCGAGCCGTGACTGGGCGTTGATCTATTGGGATAGCGTGCCGCTCGGGGTGACATCATGATTTTCCTTCCACAGGCGCTCACCGACACTTGGCTACTGGAGGATATTCAGGGGGGCGATTTGACGACCCACGCGCTCGGTATTGGCACGCAGCCAGGAAATATCACTTTTTTTCATCGGCAGGGCGGTTGTGTCAGCGGTATTGCCGCTGCGCGACAGATGCTCACGTCGCTTGGGGTGAGTGTAACGGCCTCGGTGAATGACGGCGAGTATGTCATTGCTGGACAGCCTTTGCTGTGTGCCAGTGGCTCGGCTGCTGCTCTGCATCAGGGATGGAAGGCGGTACAGAATGTACTGGAATGGAGTTGCGGTGTTTCTGGCTATCTGGCGCGCATGTTGGCGCTGCTGCGCCAGCACTATCCTGATGGGCATATCGCCTGCACGCGCAAAATGATCCCCGGCACCAAGCTGCTCGCAACGCAGGCCGTGCAGGCTGCCGGCGGGCTGATTCATCGCGCTGGATGCAGTGAAACCATCCTGCTGTTTGCCAATCACCGACGCTTTCTCGCGAACGGTGATGACTGGCCTGCCATGGTGAGCCAGCTGCGCCGCAATGCGCCGGAAAGAAAAATAGTGGTGGAGGCGGACACGCCGGATGAAGCGCTGGCGGCACTGCGTGCGGCACCTGACTGTGTGCAACTCGATAAGTTCACCCCTGAGCAGGCGGCGAATATTGCCTGTCTCGCCCCCACACTCGCGCCTGCCTGCACGCTGGCGCTGACTGGCGGCATCACGCTCGCCACCCTGCCGGATTATCTCGATTGTGGCATCACGCTGTTTGTGACCTCGGCGCCCTATTACGCGCCGCCAGCGGATATCAAGGTGCGTCTGGGGCCAGACTCACCGTGTTAGTGAAAATAAAAAAGGATATAATAACAATGAGATTTAAGAAAAATTATCTTTACACTGCGCTGTCGCTTGCTTTCGCGCATAACGCTGTTGCTGGGCTGGAAAGCGACACCATGACCGTGTGGTCCAGCCCTGTGCCTGCGGCTACCACCACGGTGCTTAATCAGGACACCATACAAAAGCTGGATAAACGCAATGTAGCACAGGCGCTGAGCGTGGTGCCCGGCGTGGTATTGCAAAAATCGGGCGCACGCAATGAGCAGCAGGTCAAAGTGCGTGGTTTTGATAGCCGCCAGGTGCCGGTCTATTTTGACGGCGTACCGGTCTATGTTCCTTACGATGGCAATCTGGATTTAGGGCGTTTTCTCACCTCCGATCTTGCGTCGTTGGAAGTCTCAAAAGGCTATTCATCGTTGTTGCAGGGGCCGAATCAGATGGGCGGTGCGATCAATATTACCAGTAAAAAACCGACCAAACCGCTGGAAGCCAGCGTGGGATATCGTCAGGGCTGGAGCCGCAGCAAAACTAACGCCTTCGACACCCAGGCATCACTGGGCGCCAGTAATGACATGGGGTATATTCAACTCAGCGGTAGCCGGGTAAAACAGGATTTTCTCGGCTTGCCGCGCAGCGTAGACAACCCAGTTGCTGGTCAGAATGGCAAGATGATCAACTCTGCTGCTGATGATAAACGCGGGATAGTCAAAGTGGGCTTTACCCCGCGCGAAAACGACGAATACGTGTTTACCTACATCAATCAGGACGGCACCAAAGAGAACCCGCCCTACTCGGGCACCAGCGGTCAGCAATCTCGTTACTGGCAGTGGCCGCAGTATGACAAAGAGAGCTACTACTATCAGGGCACCACACACCTCGGCGATCGCTACACTCTGAAGAGTCGTCTCTATCGCGATACCTTCGAAAATACGCTGATGATGTACCAATCATTAGCCGATCTGAAGAACCGAAAAGGGAACTACAGCCATTACTCCGATTTCAGCAATGGTGCCGGGCTGCAACTTGCTGCCGATGTGCGCACCAGTGATTTGCTCTCGTTTGCGGTGAACTGGAAGGACGATGTGCATAGAGAGCGGGGCGCTGTCGATGCGCCGTTTGACCGCTACAAAGATCGCACCTGGTCTTTGGCAAGTGAATACCAGTGGGCTGCGGCCGATAATCTCGACGTGGTGGCGGGCATCAGCTATGACTGGCGGGACAGCCGTCAGGGCATGAAACACGAGAAAAGCGGCGATATTACCCATTACGCCAACAATAGCCAGAACGCCTTTAACTGGCAGTTGATGACCAAATATCACTTCGCCAATGAAGATACACTGTCGCTCTCTTTCTCAGATCGTACGCGTTTCCCCACGCTAAAAGAGCGCTACACCACCTCGAAGCCCGCCTATAACGGCCAGACGGTGCTGGTCAATCCGCACTTGAACCCAGAAAGGGCGCAGACGGTTGATGTGACCTGGAATGGCACCTTTACCCGCGACTGGGGCTATGATGTCAGCGTCTATTATAACCGCGTTAATGATGCGATTCTGGGGCACACTATTGATGCCAATACCTTGCAAAACCGTAACAGCGGGCGCGTGGATTACACCGGTCTGGATCTTGGTGTAAAAGGGCGCGTGACGGAGATGCTAGATCTTGGCCTAAGCTATGGCCTGATTCATGCCGATGTGAAACAGGACGAAGTGGGTAAAGTGATCGATCTGCCGACGCACACGCTGGTGGCTTGGATGACATTCAAGCCTTGGGAACCTTTAAGCTTCACGTTATCGCAAGAGGCGCGCTCTTCTGCTTACAGCAGCAGTGATGCGAAACAGCGTGCCGCAGGCTTCACCGTGACCAACCTGCGTGCCGATTACGACGTGGGCCGTGGCGTCAGCGTCAATGCCTCGGCTAATAACCTGTTCGATACCGAGTATGCCTATAACGAAGGGTTCATTGAGCAGGGGCGCAATTTCTGGGCGGGGATCGCCTACAAGTTCTGATTATCTGCTCCCCAGCGTGCTGGGGAGCATCAGCATTGAACGTGGAGGCCTTATGGAACGTGAAAGCTTTATGGAACAGAATGCAACGCTATCCCATATTTTGTGCAACGCGAAACAAACAACGGCTCCTCATGAGAAGAAGGTGTTTGCCGATCGGGCTTGGATTCATACTCACGGTATGGAAACTGAGCAGGGAGATAAAACCTACTACCCAGATCCGGACTGTGCGCTATTGCACTATGCGTGGGAGCATTATGCCTTTTGGCGTGATAAGTACCCCGATCGCGCCGCGCTATTTGCCACACCGGGAATTTTTGGTGAAAACTTTTCAACGCAGGGCATAACCGAACAAAGCGTGTGCCTCGGTGATATCTTCAAAGTGGGTAAGGCGCTGCTTCAGGTATCCTGGGGGCGTATTGCTTGTAATACCATGGCGGGGCGATTGGAAGATGATGCCGCACCAACCTTGATGCATGAGCAATCCCGCAACGGTTGGTTCTATCGTGTGTTGCAGGAAGGTGAAGTTTACACGGGGGCCACGTTTGATCTGCTGGAGCGCCCTTACGGCCAATGGTCGCTGAGCCGCGTGCAGGATATCGTTTTCGATCTTGCAGCCAGCCGTGAGGCATTGGAAGCGGTTTATCAGATTGAAACATTGTCGAGCACCTGGCGGGAGCAGATTCGGGAGCGATTGGCGTTGCTCAGTCTGCTTTGAGCCTAATGGGATAGTCTCCAAGACAGGGATGTTTTTTTGCGCGCGATGTTGGGGCGTGAACAGCGGGTTAATGCGTGATAATCGTCACAATAAAACCAAAATCAAACAGACCGTGCTTGCAAGTGATACCCGGTTATGGTGTATTTTCAGGCATGGATTGTTACTGTTTTAATAACAGGCAAAACCTAAAAGAGAGAAAGACTCTTTTACGTTTTGCCTTTTTTTTTGGGTGAAATATGAGAATACAGCGGGTTCTGAATAACAATGTCATCGTTGCACGCGATTTTAGCGGCAAGGAGTGCGTTGTTATTGGGAAAGGCGTCGGTTTTAATAAAAAAACTGACGACCGGGTTGATGAAGCCTGTATTCAAAAAATATTTCGCCTCGATGAGGAAAATAGCCTCGATAAAACCAGCGAAGCGTTTAAGGATGTTCCTGAGGCGTTGTTTAATATTGTTCTCGATATTGTCAAACAAGCGACCAACAAACTCGACAGAAAAATACATAAAAGCGTTTATGCCTCTTTGCTTGACCATTTAAGCTTTGCTATCGAAAGAACCCGGCAGGGAACCTACGTTGAAAATATGCTGCTGTGGGATATCAAACGCCTTTATCGCAATGAGTTTATCATCGGCCAATGGGCGATTGCTGAAATTAATGAGCAACTCCACGTCAAGTTGCCTGAAGACGAAGCCGGATTTATTGCTCTGCACCTGCTGAACTCGCAGAAAGACGGCGCCATGCCGGACATTAAAGCGGTATCGAAAGTCATTCAAGATATTCTGAATATTGTTAAATACCATTTCAAAATTGAATATGAAGAAGATTCAATCAATTTTCAGCGGTTTGTCACGCACCTGAAGTTTTTTGCGCATCGGTTGCTGAGTAATACCTATGTCACCAGCGATGACAGTTCGCTCCATGATGTTGTCGCGTTAAAGTACTCCGCCTCTTATGAATGTGCCAAACGCGTGAATAAATTTATTAGTCATGATTATGGCCGCTCGTTAACGGATGATGAAATGATGTTTCTCTCTATACATATTGAACATGTGAGGAAATGAAATTTTAAAGACAGCTCTCACAATGGGTTTTAGTACGAGCGCGTAGATAATCGCTTATTCATTCTGTGATAAATAGTGTTTTATGCAAAGGCATAAAACATGACGATGACTATTATTGAGGTCAGCCCATGAGTAATTTCCGTTTACTTGCCGGAGAAATACTTGAGCTTATTGGCGGAGAAAAGAACGTTGTTTCTTTAACCCACTGCATTACACGCTTAAGATTTTCACTAAAAGATGGCAAAAAATTTAATAAAGCAGCATTGGATAAACTCGATGGTGTTATTCTGGCTGTCGAAAGCAATAACCAATACCAAGTTGTGATTGGCAATGACGTCGCTACCGTGTATCGCCTGTTGGTGGACGAGTTTGGGATTAAAGGCGATGCCCCTTCAGACAGTGAGGGCGAATCCGATGGGAAGAAGGGCAACATTGTCGGACGTCTGTTCAATAAAATGTCCTCCATCTTAGTGCCGATTGTGCCTGCATTGGCCGGTGCCGGTATGCTGAAGGCGTTTCTGGTTATCCTGTCGACTTACCACTTTATTGATACCGCAGGCAGTACCTATAAAATTCTGGCGGCAGCGAGCAACAGCGTGTTCTATTTCCTGCCGCTGCTGTTAGCATTTTCCTGTGCCAAAGCGTTCAATGCGCATCCATTTGTTTCCGTGGCGATTGTTGGTGCGTTGCTGGAACCGACGTTCACCGGGTTGATGGCGAAGCAGGGGGATATTGTCCAGTTTCTGGGAATTCCGGTGGTGCTGATGAAATATTCCTCCACGCTGATCCCTGCGATACTGGCTATCTGGGCCTACTCCTATTTGGAACGATTACTAAAACGCCTGATTCATCAAAGTATCGAGATGGTGGCTGTACCGATGTTAGGGATGCTGATCATGGTGCCGGTGATTGTTATTGCCGTCGGGCCGATTGGCGTGTACCTCGGGGATGGTATCGGTGCGGGTATTGCTTACATGAATGGCGTGAGCGGCATGCTGACCGGGGCGATTCTGGGCGGTGGTTGGACGCTGCTGGTGATCTTTGGCCTGCATTGGGGCATGGTGCCGGTGATGCTCAATAACCTGGCGCTGCGCGGCTTTGACACCATCAAACCCGCGACGGCCGCTGCGACCTTTGCCCAGGCGGGGGCGGCGTTCGGCGTGTTCCTGAAAGCCAAGGACAAAAAGCTGAAATCCTTTGCACTGTCCAGCATGGTGCCTGCGTTGTTTGCTGGCGTGACCGAGCCTATCGTCTACGGTATCTCCATCAAATATAAGCGCCCGCTGGTGGCATCGCTGATTGCCGGGACGGTTGCGGGTGGCTTTATCGGTTCAATGGGCACCACTGTCATGGCGTATGTGTTCCCTGCATTGACCACGTTGCCTGCCTTTATGACCACCACTTTCGCCTATTACCTGATTGGTATCGGCATGTCGTTCACGCTCTCTGCCCTGTTGACCTACTTGCTGGGGTTCGATGAGTCACTGAGTGAACAACCGAAGACCGTGCCACAGCGTTCTGCAGCATCCACTCCCGTGACAACGGCCAGTAGCCAAGGTCTGTTACCGGGCATCACGCTGGCGGCACCGATCAATGGCACCATCGTCCCCCTGACTTCCGTTAACGATGCCGTATTTGCCAGTGAAACCATGGGTAAGGGCATCGCGATTTATCCTTCTGAGGGCGTAGTGACTTCGCCTGTGAACGGCGTGGTATCAAAACTGTTCCACAGTAAGCATGCCATCGGGATCACGTCTGATGAAGGGGTTGAGGTGCTGGTGCACGTCGGGATCGACACGGTGCGACTTAACGGTGAGCATTTTGCCAGCCACGTTAATGAAGGCGACCGCGTGACCACGGGGCAACTGCTTCTGACCTTCGATCTTGAGGCGCTAATCGCCAAAGGCTTTGATGTTACAACGCCCGTTGTGATTGCCAATACTGATGACTATCAGTCGATTTCAGCCACCGAACAACATCGCGTAAATAACAGCAACACATTAATGACCCTGTTTAGCGCCACTGTTTAACCATTAATGGGAAAAAGAACATGAAAGATTTAGTAATTACCGGTTTTCCAGAAGGATTTTTGTGGGGCGGCGCATTGGCGGCCAATCAGGTGGAAGGCGGATGGAATGTGGGTGGCAAAGGGCTCTCCACGGCAGACATGGCGATTCACAAAAAGAATCTGAAGCGTGAAGAGTATGAGAAGCACTATAAAATCACCGATGAGCAGATTGCAGAAGCTATCGCTGCTACTGACGCCGGCCCATATCCTAAACGCCGTGGTATCGATTTTTATCACCGCTTTCGTGAAGATATTGCCCTGTTTGCCGAGATGAACTTCAAGGTGTTGCGCGTCTCCATTGCTTGGACACGTATTTTTCCCACCGGGGTTGAAGATCAACCGAATGAAGAGGGACTCCGTTTCTATGACGAATTGTTTGATGAGCTACGCAACAACGGTATTGAGCCGCTGGTAACACTGTCCCATTACGAAATGCCTATCTATCTGGTCAATCATTTTGCCGGTTGGAACGGCAGAAAAACGGTGGATTGTTTTGAGAAATTCGCCGTTACTGTGCTGGAGCGCTATAAAGATAAAGTGAGATACTGGCTCACGTTCAATGAGATCGACAGTATCATCCGCCACCCGTTTACCACTGGCGGGATTGTGCCGGAGCGTTTCTCGAACGATGAGATTGAAACCGTAATTTATCAGGCGCTACACCACCAGTTTGTTGCCAGCGCGCTGGCGGTAAAACATTGTCGCCGCCTCTGCCCAGAGGCGAAAATTGGCTGCATGCTGACACGCTTGCTGACCTACCCGGAAAGCTGTGCGCCGGAAGATATTTTGCTGGCATACCGTGAAAACCAGCTCAATTACTTCTTTAGTGATGTGCAGATTCGCGGACGTTATCCGCGTCATATGACGCGCCGTTTTGCCGAAAAGGGCATCCACATTAACATGTTGCCGGGTGACGAAGAGATCCTGCAACAGCATACAGTGGATTTCCTCTCCTTCAGCTACTACATGTCACTGGTCACCAGCGTCAACGCCGATAAGATGGATAAAGTGGGGGGTAACATTGCTGGTGGTGTGAAGAACCCCTATTTGAAAACCACCGAATGGGACTGGCAGATTGATCCGGTTGGGCTTAGGATTGCGCTTAACGATATGTACGATCGGTATCAGATCCCTTTGTTCGTGGTGGAAAACGGCATGGGTGCGGTAGATCAGATCGACGAAGATCATCAGGTTAATGATGATTACCGCATTGCGTTCTTCCAGTCGCACCTAAAAGAGATGAAAGAAGCGGTGAAAGACGGCGTGGAACTGATGGGCTATACCTCCTGGGCACCCATTGATCTTATCAGTGCATCGACATCAGAAATGAACAAGCGTTACGGTTTTATCTATGTCGATCAGGATAACGAC
This sequence comes from Serratia marcescens, assembly GCA_015548865.1. GTDB lineage: Bacteria > Pseudomonadota > Gammaproteobacteria > Enterobacterales > Enterobacteriaceae > Symbiopectobacterium > Symbiopectobacterium marcescens_A. Next base: position 261,113 of record JADMXW010000003.1, read on the forward strand.
GGCAACGGCACGCTGGCCCGCTACCGTAAGAAGAGTTTCTTCTGGTATCAGAACGTTATCGCTACCAACGGTGAAACGCTCTAAGGTGTAAATACCTCTATCACGGGTGAATGATTTCCCCCGTGATAGTCATGTATTGCAGAAATCACGATTGTCATTGAATGAGCCGATAGGTACAGATGATTAAAGTCGTTGTGGATAAATTTCAGAGTCAGCTCAGATGAAAAAGTCTACGACAACACCCACCCCCCATGATGCTATTTTCAAGCAGTTTTTAACTCATCCAGAAACTGCAAGAGATTTTATGCAGTTGCATTTGCCCAACCACTTACGGCAACGTTGCGATCTTGATACGTTAAAGTTGGAGTCTGGATCTTTCATTGAAGATAATTTGCGCGCGTATTACAGCGATGTGCTTTACAGCATGCAAACAACAGTGGGGCAAGGGTATATCCATGTGCTGATTGAACACCAAAGTTCCCCAGATAAAATGATGGCGTTCAGATTAATGAGATATGCTATTGCTGCGATGCAACGGCACCTTGATGCAGGTTATAAAACGCTACCGCTTGTTATCCCACTAGTGTTTTACGCCGGTGAAACAAGTCCTTACCCATATCCCATTAACTGGTTGCAATTGTTTGACGATCCAATAATAGCTCACCAGTTGTATAGCGAAAATTTCCTTCTCATCGATGTCACAGTCATTCCCGATGATGAAATTATGGGACATCGTAGTATGGCGGCGCTGACTCTGGTGCAAAAACATATCCGCCAGCGGGATTTGGTTGAATTAATGGATAGATTGGTGCCAATTATGCTGGCAAATAGCATGACCAGACAACAGGTCAGATCGCTGATAAACTATATGGTACAAACGGGTAATACGGCGAACGCCGATACGTATGTAAGGCAACTGGCACAACGGGTGCCGCAACATGGAGATGAACTGATGACCATAGCGGAACAGTTGGAACAGAAAGGTATTGAGAAGGGCATTGAGAAGGGCATTGAACTGGGTGAAGCACGTGGACTTGAAAAGGGGGAACGCGAAGCCCGATTAAAAATAGCCCGAGCGATGTTGCAAAAAGGGATGGATCAGACGTTCATCATAGAGATGACCAGCCTTACTGAAGAAGATCTGGCACAACTGCATCATTGATGCACTCTGTTGCGTAGCACGTTACTACGGATTTTAAACTGTGCTACGCAGGCTGGCTTTATCCGACGTGGGTAATAAAGCGCGACAGGCGCTGTTGCAGTCGTCGATTTTCTTGACGCAACTGTGCGTTCTCTTCCAATAATGTCAGGGCCACAGCGATACCGGGCCAGTCCAACGCCAACTCCTTTCTCAAACGTAGTGCGCGCTGGACAATCGCTGCTGCGCGATCGTCAAATTGCCAGCATGAATGTTCATCTTCATGAGGTTCAATCACCCCCAGGCCGACAATTTCACTCAGGTCGTCTTCCGAAACGCCGGTACGCAGGCAAAACTCAGTAACGGTAAAGGTGATGGTTACAGTAGACATTATGCTTTCCCCCATGTCTTGCGAGGATCAAAAGATGACTGGGCATCTGCCAGTTGTTTCCACAGTGTGCTGGTGCTGTCATCGGGTTTCGGTGGCATCACGATTTTTATCACGGCATACAGATCGCCGGTATGGTGTTTGCCGATAAGCCCCTTTCCTTTGATACGCAACCGTTGGCCTGCTTGGCTGCCGGGCGGGATCGTCAGCAGAATGCTCTCTTTGAGCGTCGGTACGGTGACTTTTGCGCCCAATGCTGCTTCCCAAGGAGCAAGCGGGACGACGATTTCCAAATCGTGGCCCACGATATCAAACAGCGGATGCGGTGCAATATGGATAACCAACCACAGATCGCCATTCGGCCCGCCATGCTCGCCCGGCGTTCCCTGACCTTTAAGGCGAATGCGCTGACCGTTGCCAACGCCTGCGGGTATCTTCACATTGAGCGTTTTGGGAATTTCCTGCTCTACCATGCCGAAGGCGTTATACACCGGTAGCCTGTAACTGATGGTTTGATTATGCTCGGCAAGGGTTTCTTCGAGGAATACCGCGACTTCGATTTCAATATCATGGCCACGGGTTGCGCGGGATTGCTGCGACTGGCGCGCATGTTGACCAAAGATAGTGGAAAAGAGATCGTCAACGTCTTCAGCCTGATAGCGCTGGCCACCTTCCTGTCGGGGTTGTCGGCTGAACTGAGGGTCATTGCGGTGTTGCCACAGTTGGTCATATTCGGCTCGCCGCTGTTCATCACTCAGCACTTCCCATGCTTCAGCCACGGCTTTAAACCGTGCTTCGGCATCGGGCTCTTTACTGACATCCGGATGGTATTTGCGAGCCAGTCGACGATAGGCGGTCTTGATGGTCTTGAGATCGTCCGTCGGTTTTACACCCATAATGGCGTAATAATCCTTTAATTCCATAACGTAATCTCGCGTAATTCAATAGATAAATGGGATAAATACTAAGTGTAGGATAGTCCCATGGGGTGCATATATCTATTGCAAACCACATTATCGATAATCGTACTACTCTGAATGCAGTGCATCGACCCTTGCTGCCCATTATCAGAAGCTATAATGTCAAACAATACGCAGCCTCCGTTTCTGTGGTGAAGACAATATGCCCCTGCTCGATGCGAGAAACTACGGTATAGCATTCCGCTTGAGGGGCTGGGATTAACAGGGTGACCAACGTGTGATGTTTACTGCGTTGGCTACGGGCTGCCATATACCATTGCGGTGTGATTTTCTGCGTTTCTTCTTCTGCAACACCGCTAAAACTGCGGTGATTGGTGAGTGCCAGTGCGCCGGACGAGCAATAGATAAATTCGCCGCTCAGGTTTGCCCGTGTTCCTTGATAATGGAAGCGTTGGCTAGTTAGCGTACACGGGGAGAGGGTGTGGAGTAACCACTCAAAATCGCTTTCTTGTGCTAACTGCAAACGGTCAACCACAATAAAGTAACGTTGCTGTACACAGTGAATCTCACGCTGATAATTTAATAACGTGGGAACCTGCGGGCGGTAGGCTGCCGTCGCATCCATCTCAACGATCAGTGTGCCCGTTGCGTCTTCACGCGCTTTGAGCTTACCACTGGCCTGGATACAGGCGGCTGCATCTCGTCCGCCATACTGGCCTTGACCGTCTATTAATAGCACGTTCTTCGAACGCGTCTGACGGCGCCAGTTTAAATGCATTGAACTGCCAAAGCTGCCGTAATCACCGCTTTGAATCGCCAGGTCCTCGCCGTAAGCGTGTAGCAAGAAGGCGTTTTGATCCGCATGGCTATGGCTCAAAGAACCATAAGCACTGGATTTTGCCACCAGCTGAATGTGGTGGTGGGGATCGTGCGGGGCGATTTGAATTGCCGCCCAGCCGATATGGGGAAAATAACGCAGCGGCGGTAGATCTGTTGGTGGCTGCGCTGTTATCAGGGGGTAATCGTGCAGGTATTGCAAGGTATCAAAGTTGAAATCCCACCAGCCATAGTTATAAAACGCGCGCTCAGTCCCCGGATCATTGAGGCATATCTCTTCAAAGTACCATTGATAGTACGGATTGCCGGTAACCCCGGCGAATTGACGTAAGAGATAACCCAACTTGAGGCAGGGAAGATCGCCGAGTGTGGAATCATCACCAAAACTGGCTCGGCGCGTAGTGGGAGCTTTGGTATATAACGGGAAATCTCCCGTACGCATGAAGAAGGGACGGCGGTAGAGGTCATGTCCGGTAAACGTTTTTAGCAGGTTGGCCGCTTCCGTGAAGTAGGCCATGGCAGTCATCCAGTAGTGGGTGCCTTCAGCCCAACCACCATCGTTGCCTCCCCACGGCGGGTAGACGCCCTCATAGTAGTTGATGGCGGCATCCAGCCATTTTTCAGCCTCTTCAACTTCCCCCAATAGCGCGATAGCTCCGGGCACAATTGCGGATGAAATAGCGCGTACGCCGTGACTTTCATACGGAAAATGGTGGATTTTTGCCTGCTGGTTTATGTGATTAACGACTTGATACAAACGTTTGGTCAGCGCCTGGCGTACTTCTGCGCGTTCTGTAACGCTCAATCGCTCATGTAACCAGTCATATCCCCAGGCGAGCGCAGCCAGCACGCGAAAAGCCGCTTCATCATTGTAGTCACGAGAGGTGGGACCCTCACAGTGCCAAGTGGTCACATGCAGCAACCAACGCTGCGCGCAAGCCAGCATCTCCTCATTGTGCAGTACGCGTCCAGCGATAGACAGGTGGCGAATTGCGTATAACACCTCCTGACAGTCAATATACATCTTGCGCCACAGTGTGGCTGTTCGCAGGTTTTGGGGATAGGGCTCGGGCTCGGAAATAAGCGGATGTGTGAGCCAGGGCAGAACCGATTGTGTGACGAAATCTTGCCATTGGCAAAACTCAGGCTGTTCCGCGACCTGTGCGGAAAATGCCTCAAGGGCCGTTGGATCTAGCCACAGGCGTGGATGTGCCATATTACAGTGAGCGTAGCGCTCTTGATGCTGCAATGCGGGCACGGCGGGCAACCCTGCAGGTAGCGTGAAATAACGCAATGGGCTCCACTCGGAATCGATACACTGTTGCTTATCATCCCATCGAGCATACTGCCAGCGATAGTCTCCCGGTTGCAGCAGGCTGTCGGGGCGGAAGAAGTTTTGCCGGATACCGCTAAACAGTAACGGCGAGGGGAGTGTCGTGGACTCAATGCGCAAAACGTACTGCAATTCACTATTACCTGCGGGTAACCAGGTAAATGCAGGCGGGTTTTCATCCACGGGCTGGCTATCTGGAGCGTAAGCAAGGGTTAACGGTGTGGCGATAGGCTGAATCAAGGTTTTCATTGTCAGGATTCCGGCTGGGTGACAACTGAGCGTATCCCACACCGGCATATGTCGGTGTGGGAAGCGATATGGCGTTAATTCTTGTATTGACGGTTATATGCTTTTTGCATGACATCAAGCACTTGCTCTAATCCGCGCTTCTTTAACTGCAACTGGTAGCTGTCCCACTCTTTTTGCGGATCTTTGGTACCCATAACCCAGGCCTGTGCACTTTCATACATATAGGTTTTCAATTCAGGCCAATATTTGTCATAAACCTCGCGTTCCTGCTGCGTCATGTTTACGCCATCAAAGGCAGGTAACAGATAGTTGCCCTTTTGATACATATCAATGCCTTCTAGCGCTTCTTCGGATGTCCATTGGCGCTCATAGTCATAGTCCATCCAGTAGCCGATGGGGATCTGTGCGCCGATGTCGTACATTTGATTGTTTACCGGCTTATCCGCTTTCAATACACTGTCGAGGAAGTGTGGTTTGCCATTCCTCATTTCATAGCTCTTACCTTCAATACCAAAGTTGGATAGGGTTCTTCCCAGTGGACTGAAGTAAAAATCGAACAGTTTGATGGTTTCGATAGGGTGCTTGTTATTTATGGTGATCGCCCAGCCGTCCGGGCGTACTTTTTGGCGTGAGTCCTCTTCCCAGCGCTCGCCCTTGCTGTTGGCCGGTGGTGCGATAGGCACCAGCTTGAAGCCAGGAATGCTCTTGCCCATAACATCGTTAAACGTCATGGTGCTGGCGAACCAGTCGTGCGTCATGCCTGCCAGATTATTGCCAAACTGCTGTTCGCGCGAACGCGCTTTGCGGGTAAAGATTTCAGGATCGATCAGCCCTTCTTTGTACCATTTGGCGACATGGGTGATACCGGTGAGAAAGGCGGGTTCGGCGAAGGGGTGGCGAACCTTTCCGCCTTCAACATAAAAATCGAGGAAGTTATTCGAGCCAGTGGAGCGCGCCCCCCAAAAATTCACTAACCGAAATACCTCTTCGGGATGGCGGTCAATAAAGGGGGTTTCATCCTGTTTGCCGTTACCGTTGGGATCCCGCTCGCGGAAGGCTTTTAATACGGTATACAGCTCATCAACGTTCTGCGGCGCTTTCAGCCCAAGCTTGTCCAGCCAATCTTGGCGAATAAAATAGCCTCTGGCCACCGCACCGTCAGGCACATAAGGGATAAAATAGATATTGCCGTCTGGCGCAGAAATGGCGCGGGCGATATCTGGGTGACTTTTGAAGAATGCGGACAAATTGGGGGCATGTTCCGCGATGAGCGTATTCAAGGGAATGAATGCCCCTTCCATTCCATAGCGGATAAAGTTGTCTTTCAGGTTATCGCCGCCGACGATGTCGGGCAGATCGCCAGAAGCCAACATCAGATTAAATTGCTCAAGACTATTGGTGGCTGCCTTATTGGCGGTGCCGACCAGGTTGATGTTTGTCAGCCGGAACATTTCTTGTGCTACGGGCCATTTCTCGTCCCAGACCCATTTGTCTCTAAAGTGCATATGGATCTTCAACTCAAGCGGTTTTTGTGTGATCCATGTGGGTTCCGCGGCGCTGAGTTGTGTGCTGCCCAGTGCAATATTGACGGCCACTGCGACCAGACATAGCAATTTTTTCATCCCTTCATCCTCTTGTTCAATGCGCCCCGCCATTCGGAAATGGCTGAGGGCGCGTTCGCGTTTTCAGCTTTTGGTGAGCGATATGTCGTGTGGTGTTTGCTTACTTATGAGTACTCTGCTTGTATTGTCGGTCGTAGGCTTGTTGCACCAGCGTGAGGACCTGATCGAAGCCGCGTTTCGTTAACTGGCGTTGATATTCGGGCCAGCCCTTCTCTGGATCCTGGGTTCCCATGACCCACGACTGACTCATTTCGAACATGTAGGTTTTTAAATCAGGCCAGTATTTGTCATAAATCTCACGCTCTGCCGTGGTCATGTTCACCCCGGGAAACTGCGGCAATACGTAGTGGTTGCTGACATACATATTGATGCCTTCCAGTGCGATGGCATTTGTCCACTGCTTCTCGTAGTTGTAATCCATCCAGTAACCAATAGGGATCTGTGCACCCACGTCATACATCTGGTTGTTGACGGGTTTGTCAGAAGAGAGAATGCTTGCCTTGAATGTGGGTTTACCCTCTTTCATTTCGTAGGTCAGTCCTTCCTGACCAAAATTTGAGAGAGTCCGCCCTTGTGGTGTGAAATAGAAATCGAACAGTTTGATGGTCGCCACCGGATCGCGGTTCATGGCGGTGATCGCCCAGCCATCAGGGCGAGGGATCTGGCGAGCATCTTCTTCCCATCGTTGTCCCAGTCTGTTGATTGGTGGTGCCATGGGCACCCACTTAAAACCAGGAATACTTTTTTCCAGCGCGCCGTTGAACAGCGCGGTGCTGGCGAACCAATCGTGCGTCATCCCTCCCTGGTTGCTGCCCAGAAGTTGCTCACGCGAACGCGCCTTGCGAGTGAATATTTCCGGATCGATCAATCCTTCTTTGTACCAGGCAGCCACATGTTTGATGGCATCGCGGAAGCTTTCATCGGCGAAGGGATGTTTGACCTTGCCATCAGTGACATAAAAATCCATCCAGGTGTTGGAGCCGGTGGAACGGGCCCCCCAGAAGTTAACCAGGCGAAACACTTCTTCTGGGTCCCGATTAAAGAAGGGAACTTCATCGGCTTGGCCATTGCCGTTGGGATCTTGGGTTTTAAACGCTTTAAGGACTTTATACAGTTCATCGACGGTCTGTGGCATTTTCAGCCCCAGTTTATCCAGCCAATCTTGACGGATAAAATAGCCCCGTGACACCTCCCCATCAGGAACATAGGGGATATAGTAGATATTGCCATCGGGTGCCGTAATCGCTCTCTTGATATCAGGGTGGGTTGCGAAAAAGGCGGCCAGATGCGGTGCGTGTTGATCAATTAACCCGTTGAGCGGGAGAAATGCCCCCTCCATCCCGTAACGAATAAATTTATCTTTCAGATCGTTGCCAGCAACAATATCAGGCAATTGACCTGCTGCCATCATCAGGTTGAATTGTTCCTGACTGTTGGTTGCGGCTTTATTCGCTGTACCAATCAGTTTGACGTTGGTGAGTTTATAGATATCCTGCGCAACTGGCCAATTATCGTTCCATACCCATTTGTCTCGAAAATGCATATGGATCTTAAGCTCTAAGGGATTATCTGAAACCCAGGTGCTTTCCCTGGCGCTGACGGGTAAGGACAGCGCTGTTGTCAATGCGATCAGTGCGATGGGGTACAGTAATTGTTTCATCGTACTTTCTCCAAATTCATGCGTTACGCTACGGTGGCGATACCCTGTATTCGTGAATACAGGGCGTTGAGGTTTATTATTTTTGCGACAACATAACGGCCTGGAGGGGATGGACTATTCTTTTATTCCCCCCAACATTACACCTTTTGTGAAGTATTTCTGGACTATTGGATAAATAATAATGACGGGTATCAGCGACATGACAATAATTGCGCCCACGACGGTCTCCATTGAATAACTGTTGGAGAGCAGAGCACCGGCAAACTCTTCGTTCACGTTAAGATCGACAATGGTTTTCTTTAAATAGACCTGCAGCGGAATTTTTTCCTCAGTGCGAAGCAATACCATCGACCAGAAGTATCCATTCCAACGGGCTATGGCACAAAGTAATGTCACCGTAGCCAATGCGGGCTTGGCTAAGGGAATATAGACTTTCCATAAAATTTGTAGATCATTGGCTCCGTCCATTCTCGCGGCTTCTTCAAAGGAGGAGGGAATGGATTCAAAGTAATTACGCATCAGAATAATATTGAAGGCGCTACAAGCAAAACCAATCAAAATACCAAAGCGAGAATCCAGTAACGATAAATCACGCATATTCAGAAAGAAGGGGATCATTCCGGCATGAAACCACATGGTAAAGGCGATAAAGAAGCCAAATACCCGGCGCCCGCGCAAACGCCCTTTGGAGAGGGCATAGGCGCCAGGAACAATAAATGCCAGGCTGGTGATAACGCCAAAGATGGTATAGAACAATGTGTTGGCGTAAGAAGTCCAGAACAGGCGATCCTTCAATACGCGTCCATAAGCGGAGAAATCAATATCGACCGGGAACAGGAATACTCGCCCGGTGGTGACGGATGCACCGGTACTCATGGATATGGACAGTACATAAATGATCGGATATAAGGCAGCAATACAGAACACAACCAGCAAAATACCGTTTGTGATACCGAATACCTTATCCGAACGGGAACTGAATGGGGTCGAGATCATTTACACTATCTCCGGACTTTAATAAATAAATGGCTCTGGCCACGTCTTACTCTTTGAGTGGACATCCAATAATCAGAATACGCCGGTGCGCGTGATGCGACGACTCATCGCATTGGCAAACAGCACCACAATCAATGCAATGACGGCATTGAAAATACCGGCGGCTGTGGCAATGTCATACCGTGCTCCCTGTAACCCCAGTCGATAAATATAGGTACTGATCACATCTGCGGTTTCAAACGTGGTTGGCTGATAGAGCAGAATAATGTATTCGAAGCCCACCTCGAGAATATTCCCCAGACGGATCACCAGTAATACGGCAATGGTTGGAAGAATACAGGGCAGAGTGATACGCGTGATCATCTGCAATCGACTGGCGCCGTCGACTTGGGCAGACTCATAAAGTGCGGGGTTGATACTCATGATCGCGGCAAGATAAATAATGGAGTCGAACCCTGCCTCCTTCCAGATGTTGGAACTGATGTAGATAGAACGGAACCATTCTGGCTGGGTGAGGAAGTAAATCCGGTCAAACCCTATCAGGCTCAATATATTATTGATGACGCCAGTGCTGGGGGAGAGAAAGGTCACCACCAGACCCGCGACGATCACGACGGAAATGAAGTGCGGCAGATAGAGAATGGTTTGAACGGACTTGCGGAAGTTATTGGAACGGACTTCATTGATCATCAGTGCCAGGAATATGGGTACTGGAAAAGCCAGAATCAATGAATAAATGCTTAATACAATGGTGTTCCTCACGGCACGTAGAAATTGTTCACTGTGAAAGAGTGTCACAAAATGATCGAAGCCAATCCAGGGACTGCCCTCGATACCTTTCCAGGCGCTGTATTGTTTAAATGCTAGTTGTAAGCCGGTCATGGGTTTATATAAAAACACCAGAAACCAGATAATCATTGGCATCAGCATTAAGTAGAGCATAAAATCGCGACGAATACTCTTGGTTATTCGGGTCATCACGCTCTGTTTGTTTCGATAAGCAATGCTCTCTGGTGTTAGCAGTTTCTCGAAATCAGCATTATTAATAGTCATATAGGGGACCTTTCGCTAAGCGAAATAAAGCGTATGGTAATTATTTTCTACACTGAAAATCATGAACGGCTATTTTTAATAAATTGACCTTTGTGTTTTTCCATCAAACAAATGAATGCGCTCCAGATTGATGTGTAAATCGATCTGTTGATCCATTTTTATTATCCTGCGGCCTTCCGCTTTGGCAATAATATTGCGATCGCCGACGCGGATATGCAGCAAAGACTCTGAACCGAGCGGCTCAACAATATCCACTATCCCTTTCAGCTTTGCTCCCCCGGTGCTCTCGGAAGGATCGAGGTGAAGGTCTTCTGGCCGCACGCCGAACATCAGTTCTTGGCCATCGTGCAATGCTGTTCCTTCGCGGTAAGGAATATAGACCCTGTTTTCTTCATCAAGCTCGGCATACAAGTGACCCTTGTCCATAGCCAATCGTACTGGCATCAGGTTCATCGGTGGAGAACCGATGAAGCTGGCGACAAAGGTATTTGCCGGTTGGGTGAACAGTTCCATGGGAGCACCAACCTGTTCAATGACGCCATCGCGCATAACGACGATACGATCGGCGAGCGTCATGGCTTCAACCTGATCGTGAGTGACATAAATAATGGTGGTGCCAAGACGTGAATGCAGACGCTTGATCTCGGCCCGCATTTGGGTGCGCAGTTTGGCATCAAGGTTTGATAACGGCTCATCGAATAAAAACACCTTGGGATCGCGCACAATGGCGCGCCCCATCGCCACACGTTGGCGTTGGCCACCGGAGAGCTCAGAAGGTTTACGTGTCAGCAACGATTCCAGACCAAGAATTTCCGCCGCAACGGCCACTGACTTCTGAATGAGGTCTTTTTTAATACCGCGTAAGCGCAGGCCAAAAGAGATATTGTCACTGACATTGAGGTGAGGATAGAGCGCATAGTTTTGAAACACCATGGCGACATCGCGGTTCTTGGGCGCCAGATCGTTGATAATTTTCCCGTCAATACTGATAACGCCACCTGAAATATCCTCCAGGCCCGCGATCATACGTAGCGTTGTTGATTTGCCGCAACCGGAAGGGCCGACCAATACCACAAATTCCCCTGGCGAGATCTCTAAATCCACACCGTGTACGACGATATGATCTTCATAGCTTTTAATGACGTTTTTTAGACTGACACTTGCGACCACGTTACGTCTCCTATAGATGTCCTCAGACACTCATCGGTCTGGCAATACAACCTTTGTTGGCACTTATCCATCTACAGGGCTTTGCGCCACAAGAGAGCGATAAGGAGAGCGCTATGTTGCTCAGGGATGAAGCCAACGCAGTGTTATCAGGAACTGAAAAAGATGGTTTTCATTCTAGCCCCTCCTTTTGTATTTTGTATTACTATATTCTTGTTTTGTGATTGCTCACAAAAAAACCATAATAATAATTAAGGCGATGTCTATTTATCTTATTGTTTTTAATGATTATTTTTGTTTTTGATTCTGAAGCGATCGATAGTGACCATGTTGAATGGATTTTTATTTGTATTACTATATCTCTAGTGGTGATGTTGAACTTGACGTAAAAAACGGGGGAACCCAGCCCTTCTGACTGGGATAACGGTAAATTGATGAACAGTACGCTTCCTTTTGCAACACCAGAGCAGTGGCGGGCTCTTGCAGAACAAGATGAGCAATGTTTGCAAACCTGCCTGACCTTGTTGCGGCGCGATATCATCCTGGCTCGCCAGCAAGGAATTCGAATTCCGGGGCAAGGGGAAGCGGGAAGTGCTGAACACAACCAACACCAGCGTAACAGCCGATTGATTGAACAAGCAGGGCTGCTTTGGCTTATCGATCACGATGCTTTAGCGGCTGAATTTGGCATTCAACTGCTGCTGGGATACGCGCGTTGTTACTCCGAACTGCCCTTTCATCCGCAAAAAAACACCAACCCGCCGGGAAAGCTTTTTCATCAGTTATTGAACGAACACATGTGGCTACTGTATGCCGCGCTTGGCTATGGCTACTTGCGAGAAGCGCTAACGGAGCGACAGCGTCAGACGATTGAGACCGAGCTATTTCAGCCCATGCTGACGCTATTTACCGTGACCTATGCCCATGATTTTGATCGTATTCATAATCATGGTATCTGGGCGGTAGCGGCTGTGGGAATTTGCGGCATCGTATTGCGGCAGCCGCGCTACACCGCAATGGCCGTTCACGGAGTGGCTGGCGATGATCGCCATGGCGGATTGCTGGCGCAGATCGATCGCTTGTTTTCTCCTTCAGGCTACTACCTTGAAGGCCCTTATTATCACCGGTTCGCACTCCGGCCCCTCTACCTGTTTGCCGAGGCGCTGTATCAGCATTGCCCCCAGCTAAATATTTACCAATACGGCGGCCAGAAAATCCGCCTGACGACGGAAGCGCTGTTACAGATGGCGTATCCCAATGGCTGTTTCCCTGCACTCAATGACGCCTCGCGTAGCATGGACATTCACGATGAGGGGATGTTGGTCGCGACTCAACTTTATCGATTGCGCTACGGCCAGCACCCTTTGGTCGAATTCCATTACCAACAGCAGCATCGGCGCTGGCTTTATCCTAGTGCCCCCATGAGCACCAACACTATTACACCGGTTGTCGAGAGCCTAACGCTGTGTGAGGGGGAGTGCGGTGAGGCGGGTGGTCAGGGCATTTTGCGCGCCCGTGCACCCGACGGTTCGGTTATCCAGGTGGTGTTTAACTATGGGCAGCACGGCATGGGGCATGGCCACTTCGATACATTGGGCATCACCTTGTTTGCTCAGGGAAGAGAGGTATTGCGCGATTACGGTTTTGCCCGATGGCTCAATGTTGAAACCAAGTTCGGTGGACGCTATCTGCCGGAAAACCTCTCATATGCGCGCCAAACGGTAGCTCACAATGCTGTAACGGTCGATGGCGTCAGTCAAAACCAGGCGGATGCCAAACGCGCGGATACTGTACATGGTGAAGCGCACGGTTTTATCCCTCATCGGGAGTTGGCTGACGGAGGGCGCTTCAGTGCTGTGAGTGCTCGAGCATTGCAGCACTACCCTGGCGTTGCCATGCAGCGCACCCTTTTATTGCTAACGTTGGCTGACGGTCTGATGCCACTGCTGGTGGATCTGTATCGCTTGAGCAGTGACGAGCCTCATCAGTACGACTATACGCTGCAATATCAAGGACAGATGGTTGATATCGGTCTGCCCTGCCAGGTGGCTGACTCGTGGTCGCCCCTCGGTAAGACTGCCGGTTATCAACATGTGTTGGCGACGGCCAGCGGTGAAGTCCAACACCCTTTTTCACTCACTTGGTTGCAGGGGCAGCACTTCAACAGTTGGCACTGTGCTGCTCAACAGGGGGAATTGCTGTTTACCCGTGTCGGTGGTGACGATCCCCACATGAATTTACGCTGCGAGAGTGGTCTGCTGCTACGCCAGCGGGAGACGCAAAATGCGCTGTTTGCCTCCGTATTTGAGACGCACGGATTTTTCGATGAAGCGAGCGAACAGTGCCATGGCGCACAGGATCGGCAGGTGCAGCGCATTACGGTCCTCGGGGATGATGAGCAAGGCTCGGTTGTTGAGCTTTGTATTGGCCCACAGCGCTGGCATGTGATGGTCAATAATCAGGCAGCACAAGGTCCAGAGGCCTTGCATCAATTATGCGCTGGCGGGCAGACGTTTACCTGGCAGGGCGATATTGCGGTCAATCGCGCGGTATAACGAGGATATCATGCAGGCTAATCAACCGATCTTAATCAGTTTCTCCGAGGCCGAGCAGCTGCGCGCGGCATTGGGTTCCAACACTCTGATGGGGCACACGCTGGCCCGGCAAATACACACGCTGGAATCTTATATGCAGCAACCGCTTCGTTTTCCCGGACACGGAGAAGCCGGTGGTGCGGAACATAACACGCACAAGCAGAACTATATTCACCTCAATCTGGCTGCTCGACTGTTTATTATCTGTGGTAATGATGCTTATCGCGACTTCGCCAAGGCGCTGCTGCTGGGGTATGCCAGGCTTTATCCCACACTGGGTAATGCCATTAGCCGAGACAGCAACCCGCCAGGACGCCTGTTTCACCAAACGTTGAATGAGAATATGTGGCTGCTGTATGGCGCAGAGGCTTACAGCTGTATCCGCCACACATTGTCTACGGCTGAGCAACACCTGATCGAGGGCGATCTGCTGCGTGAGATGGCGTTACAAGCTGTTGTGACTCACGCCAAAGATTTCGACATCATTCACAACCATGGCCTGTGGTCCGTTGCGGCTGTCGGCATTTGTGGCTATGTGCTTAACGATAGAGACTTGGTTGCTAAAGCACTGTATGGCTTGCGTGGTGATGGTGAAAGTGGCGGTTTCTTTGCGCAGCTGACGCAATTGTTCTCGCCGGATGGCTACTACATGGAAGGCCCCTATTACCACCGTTTTGCCATTCGCCCGCTGTTGATGTTGGCCGAGGTTATTGAACGCCGTCAGCCAGAACTTAACATTTATCAGTTTAAAGAACGTGTGATCGCGCGTACCGCGGATGCGCTGATGGCCTGCGCTTTTCCTGATGGCACGCTGCCTGCGTTGAATGATGCCTCCAAGAGCATGAACATCAACGATGAAGGCATCATCATTGCTACCAGCCTTTGCTTCCAGCGCTATCAACCCGATGACGTGCTGATTGCTATGGCGCAACATCAAAATGAGGTTTGGGTCAGTGCAGCAGGGCTGCTTCTTTCCAATGCGGCGCAACGTGTGACGCCACGCCCCTTTAACTGGGGCTGCAGAATATTGCGCGACGGTCCTGACGGTGAGCGTGGTGGCATAGGGATACTGCGTATCCAAGATGAAGAGCAAGATATCAACATGGCGCTACTGGCATTTGGTCAGCACGGTAGCGATTCGACACTGCATGCAGCGCTGGATCACGGTCATTTTGACGGGTTGCACCTTAGCCTGTTCAACCGTGGGCGTGAGTATTTGCGCGATTATGGTTTCGGGCGTTGGGTGAACGTAGAGCCGAAATTTGGTGGGCGCTATATTCCCGAGAATGACAGCTACTGCAAACAGACGGTTGCCCACAACACTGTGGTTGTTGATGAACGTAGCCAACATCAAGGTGATACGGCAACAGCAGAGCGGCATTGGGGGCAACTGCACTTTTGTGTACCAAACCATCCCTACGGCCAAGGGGTGAGCGCGCTCGCTCATGATTACTACCCCGGCATCGATATGCAACGCTCGGTGCTGATGTTGAAATTGGAGGGATTTAGCACGCCGCTGGTGGTGGATCTGTTCCGCCTGACCAGTGAGGAAGAACATCAATACGATTATGTGTTCCATCACCAGGGGCAGCTTTTACGTACCGACTTCGATTATTACAGCTTTCCTCAGCTCGTACCGCTGGGCAAGCAGGATGGCTATCAACACCTTTGGAAACAAGGACGAGCCCGTATTGCTCCGCAGGAATCTGTGCTGGTCAGTTGGCTGGATGGCGATAGCTATTACAGCTATATCAGCGCATTTCCTGCAGGCGGTGAAGTGATTTTTGCCCGCAGTGGTGCCAACGACCCTCACTTTAACCTGCGCAGTGAACCTGCCCTGATCGCGCGTACCTGGGGTAAGAACATGCTGTTTGCCAGCGTCTATGAAACACACGGTTATTTTAATGAGGCCAGTGAATCATCGACGGATGCGCGTGGGCAGATAGTCCGGGTCGAGGTGATTGGGCACGACGATGATGTATCGATGGTTCGCCTGCATTTGGTGGATGAGCGGCAATTGACGATCGTAGTGTGTAACCGCTGGCCTTCCATGATACAGCCAGTGAGTGAACAGGGGGCATGGTTCAACTGGAACGGTAACCGTTTCCGTTGGCAAGGCGCTTTCAGCGTGCAGTGGGAGTCACCCGATTCGCTCACGCGAAAGTATTAATCGATAAAAATATTAATCGATCAAAGTATTAACCGATCGAAGTATTAACCGTTCTACGCAACAGCAGCGTGACCCTGTACGTGAGCGGGGCCGTAAATTCAATACCTTTTGTATTATTATATTAACAATTTTTAAGCATTGTCGTTACCGGTCCAGGCCGGTTAAGCGTATGAAAAACCGACCACAATGAGGAAAGTGATATGTTCTCCGATTTAAAAAACAAGCGAGTTTTGATTACAGGTTCAACAGCGGGAATGGGGCTTGCCGCTGCGCTGGCATTTGCTCGACAGGGAGCCAAGGTCGGAATCAATAGCCACGTGGTTACGCCAGATATAGAAACCCATTTAGCTGTATTGCGTCAGGTAGGGGGAGAGGCGGAATTTTTTCAAGCTGACCTTATGACATCAGAAGGTTGCCGTCAGCTTGTCGACGCTTTTGTTGCACGCTTTGGCGGGATCGACGTACTGATTAATAACGCGGGTGGTTTGGGCGGGCGCGCTAATCTGGAAAGCATTGATGACGAATTCTATGAACGTGTAATGGACTTGAATGCCCGCTCGGCGTTAATGACTACGAAATACGCCATTCCGCATTTACGTTCAGCAGCGGCGGCCAGCGGCCAAACCAGTTCAGTGATCAGCACGGGGTCTATCGCTGGACGTGAAGGAGGAGGTGTGGGTGCGGGGATTTATGCTGCTTCCAAAGCCTGGTTACACGACATTCATCGCAATTGGGTGAAGGAGTTTACCCAAGACAACATCCGCTTCAATATCGTTTCTCCAGGAACCATCGATACTGCCTTTCATGATGGTAAAAGTGATGAATTGAGAGCGAAGATTGCCGCGAGTATTCCGATGGGACGCTTTGGCCGTATTGAGGAGGTCGCCCCGACGTTTCTGTTTTTCGCTTCCCACGCCTGCAGCGGCTATATTACAGGGCAGATACTGGATGTTAACGGCGGACAGATAGCGCCGTAATATCTGCTCACACTGGCAGAACGTATGAAAACGCTCGCTCTGTCAGTGTGGGATTAGCCACCGTTAGCGCTATCATGTATTATGACCCCTCTATTCATCTTTAGGTATGACAAATGAGCATGCAGTTTGAAATGATTGCGGGTGCCAATCGGGGGTTGAATCTGCAAATCGCTCGCGATATTGCCCGAAAAATCCTTTCCGGTGCGTTAAGCCAGGGCGATATTCTACCGAGTGAAGTTGAACTGTGTGAGCAGTTTGGCGTAAGCCGCACTGCGCTGCGTGAAGCATTGAAGCTACTTTCATCGAAAGGGTTACTGGAGTCTCGGCCAAAGATCGGTACCCGGATTCGTCCGCGCTCATTTTGGAACATTCTGGATGTTCAGTTGCTTGAATGGATGCAGGGCATGGAAGCGACTGAAGAGATGTATTATCAGTTCCTTGAATTCCGGCGTGCTATCGAACCGCATGCAACGGCCTTGGCGGCCGTGAATGCCACCAAGGATCAACGCATTGAGCTCTCAAGGATATTTCGAGAGCTCTGCTATATTTCCGAACATTTCGACCCTGAGGCATGGGTAAATATCGATACACAATTTCACCGGATGATTTTCCTTGCCTCCGGTAACGCGTTTTATATGCCTTTCGGCAATGTGCTGACCACCGTGTTTAAATGGTTTATCAGCTACTCCTCGAAAGAAGGCGGAATGTGCCTGGAAGACCATCGCATTATCTATGAAGCTATCATGGCCGGAGAAGAAACGGCAGCTTATCAGGCATCACTGGCATTGATGACAGCCAGTAAGCACCGCTTGGGTCGTGAAGAACATTCTCATTCATAAACGTTGATCATAGCGTTTATATGCTTTGGGTGGAGCCCATCCACGCTACCCGATGGGGTGCGTTGTTGGCGTGATGTGGCAATTCACATCTTCCCCTGCATCTGTTCTTTTCCCTAAGATGTTGCTGGAAACGGTTGATAACATCAGCAATAATTGCCGTCCGTTCAGCCATTTTTCCCGCTTTGTTGCACAGGATCCTTGTGCGGTTCGGCACTGTTTTTACTACCGTTCGGGGCTCGATGTCATGACCGACAAAAGCAAGGATCTCGCCGCGTTATACCTCACAGAGCATGAGCGCCTGGAACGGCAGATCCGGCGCCGGGTGGGTTGTCGTACTATCGCCAGCGATCTGGTGCAGGATATTTTTCTGCGCTTGTGGGAAAAGGCGGTTGAGTGGAAAGGCGACTCTGCTGCTTATCTCACCCGCTGTGCGCGTAATGCGGCCATTGACCATTTGCGGGCGGAAAAAACGAAAGCCGATTACCTCCAGGGCGTGCTGCCCGAGCAATACGCTGAGGAGTCTGAGTCGCCGCAAGACATTGTGTCAGCACAACAGAACATCCATCACATTGATGAAATCCTTGCTGCCTTACCGCAAAAAACGCGGCATATCTTTTTGCTTAATCGGGTTCATGGACGCAGTTTCTCGGAAATCGCTACGGTGATGGGCATTTCATCACGAGCGGTGGCAAAACATATGGCGCGGGCAGTGGCTGCCTGTGAAGCGCGCATAGGAGGTGAACGCGATGACACCGTCTGAGACGCAAATTCGCGAACAAGCGCGCGACTGGTTTATTGCTCTGCGGGATAATCCTTCCAACTCTCAACGCGCTGCCTGTGACCAGTGGCGGCAAAGTCACCCTGCGCACGATGAAGCGTATCGTGCTGTCGAGGCGGTATGGCGGGCAACCGCTGAGCCAGGCAAGCGACTGGCAGAAAAAGAGTCCGATGCGCTGGCGGTCTATCTCACTGCAATCAATCAGGCAAAACGCCATCAACGCGCAAGGCGTTGGCTTGTCTCAGCTAGCGCCTGCTGTGCCTTGGTGTTGGCGGGGATCCTCTGGCTGGAAAATCCCTACTGGATGCAGAATGTGACCGCGAGCCATGTCGCGAGCAAAGGCGAACGCCACAACGTGATGTTGGAAGATGGTTCGCGGGTATTACTGGATGCGGATAGCGCGTTCAGCGTTGAGTTTACGCCACAGCTGCGGCGCGTCCACTTGCTGCGAGGTGCCGCTTTTTTTGATGTTACACCTTCGCCGATCCCCTTTATCGTTGCCACAGCGGCGGGGGATGTGCGGGTGCTTGGCACGCAATTTGATGTGCGTTTAATTGATGATGCCGCGCTAGTGACCTTGGCAAAGGGGAGTGTCGCGGTGACTGCGGGTGGCGCGATGACGCCAACGGTGCTCAAGCCCGGAGAACAGGCACGCTTTAGCGCCACCGGTACCCATACGCCTGTCAGCGTGAATGTTACGGATGAAATGGCATGGCGCGAAGGACGTTATATCTTCTATCGTGCTCGGCTGGCCGATGTAGTGCATGAGGTTGAACGCTATCGTCCCGGGCGTATTCTCATCTCAGCATCTGCGTTGGCCAATGAAAGTGTAACCGGCAGCTTCTCGCTGGCGGATAGCGATGCGGCATTGGCGTCTTTACAGGCCAGTGTCGGGTTTCAGATGCGCAAAGTCACTGAACGGCTGGTGATTCTCTCTCCATAAAAATGATATGTTTTACAGTCTGTTGTAATTTTTTTATTAAAAAATTCATTTTCAGGGTTCAGTGATCCGTTTTCTCATTCGTGAACGTAGTGAGAGTGCAAATGATAATTACTATTATTAACGCGCTCGCGGTTCATGATACGAGATAAGGATCTCCTCTAATGAAACAAAAAAGAGCACACCAGGCAGGCTACGTATTCGCCACCCTTTTATTGACCAGCTTTAGTGGTGCGAACAGCACTGCAGCGCAGGTTCAGCAGCACGCAGCGCAGCAATTCAGCTTCAATCTTCCGGCGAAACCGGTCACCCAAGCGGTGAACGACATTGGGCGTATCACTGGTCTGTCCGTTGTTTTTCGTGAAGAACAGGAAATGGCCGCCATTGGCAAACCTGTTCGTGGAACGCTGAGCGTAGAGCAAGCATTGGCAACCCTGCTCAATGGCACCGGGCTGGGCTATCGCTTTAGTAATGCAACCACGGTACAGATTTATGTATTGCCCCCTTCGACGAGTGCAGCATCTGGGGAGACGCCCGACACCATGGTGGTGCAGGCGCAGGGAAATAGCCGACTGGGTCCGGTGGTGGGCTATGTTGCCAGCAACAGTTCCTCAGGCACCAAAACCAACACCCCGCTGATGAGAACGCCGCAGTCGGTCAGTGTGATTACCCGCGAACAGGCTGACGTGCAGGGTGCGCAGAGTTTGGTTCAGGCATTGCGCTATTCATCGGGCGTGGCGGCAGAAGTTCGTGGTTCGGCATCGCGTTATGATTTGCCTTATGTTCGTGGCTTCGGTTCTCCAACTGACAGCAACCAGTACCTTGATGGCTTGCGCTTGCTGCGTGGCGGCGGTTATGCCATTCCACAGATTGAAACCTATGGCATTGAGCGCATCGAATTCCTCAAAGGCCCGTCTTCCACGTTGTATGGCGGTGTGACGCCAGGTGGGTTGATCAATGCGATTTCCAAGGTGCCTACCAGCGAGCCACAGCACGCGGTTGAGATGCTCTATGGCAGCCATAATCGAATGCAGCTTGGTGTTGATTCTGCCGGGCCGCTCAATGACGATCGCTCGTTGCTCTACCGTGTTGTCGCGCTTGGTCGGAAATCTGACACGCAGGTGGTCAATACCAAAGAAGAGCGTGTCTACGTCGCGCCCTCTCTGACCTGGATCCCCGATACCGATACCTCGTTCACACTGAATATGAGCTACCAGCACGATCCTGAAGGGGGATATTACGGCGTGTTGCCCACGGTCGGTTCACTGTGGCCCAGCCCGGCAGGGCAAATTCCCCGTAATTTTAACGACGGCGATCCGGCGTTTGATGCGTTCGATCGTAAGCAGGGCATGGTGGGATATCAATTTGAGCACCGCATCAATGACATTTGGAGCGTGCGCCACAATTTCCGCTATCTCGATCATTCAACGGTAACCAAGAGTGTAGGAACGTCCAGTATGGGCGCCGATGGGCATACGATCTCGCGTTACGCGTTGGCGACCAATGAAACACTGCGAGGGTTGACATCCGATCTGCAACTTCAGGCTGAATTCGATACCGGGCGCTTGTATCACACTGCCTTGTTAGGTTTTGATTATCAGGAATCTGACTGGACCCAAATTCGAGATTATGGCGGTGCACCCTCCATTGATTTCCTGAACCCAGTGTATGGTGTGGCGACAAACCTGACGCTGGCGCGCATCACCAATCAGAAGCAGCACACCAATCAGGCGGGCTTTTACGCACAGGATCAGATCGATCTCGATCGCTGGACGCTGGTGGGCGGCATGCGCTATGACGCAATTCGGATCAGAACTGATAACCGACTGAATGACACCCGCAGCGTGCAGGATGATGAAGCGGTGAGCGGTAAGCTCGGGCTGATTTATAACTTTGACATGGGGATTGCGCCTTATGTCAGCTATTCCACATCATTCCTGCCGGTCAATGGCACGGATGCAAGCGGGAATGCTTTTAAGCCGACCACGGCGAAGCAGCGCGAAGTGGGGGTAAAATACCAACCTACTCACTTTAACGCACTGTTTACGCTAGCCTATTTTGATATCACACAAAGTAACGTAGTGACTTCCGCCAACCCTTATACCACCTACCAAACCGGAGAACAGCGCTCACGCGGCATTGAATTTGAAAGCAAGATGGCGATTACGGACAACATTAATGTGACCGGTGCCTTGACCTACACCAACGCCGAAGTGGTCAAAGGATTAGGGGCAGATGTCGGTCAGTCCCCTATTGGTATTCCGGATTACACCGCATCGCTGTGGGCTGATTACCGCTTCCGCTCTGGAGCACTGGAAGGGATTACTGTGGGCAGCGGCGTACGCTATGTCGGCAGCACGGTGGGCGGATATTCACCAAACGTTTACACCGCCAATGCCACGCGGTTAGATGCACCGAGCTACACCGTATTTGATGCGTCAGTCAGCTACGATTTTGGTAAAAGATCGACAACGCTCACCGGATTAACTGGCAAGGTCAGCGTCAATAACCTGTTCGATAAACGCTACGTCACTTGCTTGTCCAATAACTTCTGTAACTACGGCAACGATCGTGTGGTATATGCCTCGCTGGCTTATCGCTGGTAATGCCGATGGAACAAGTAACATCTCCTGACACGCTGGCCCCGCGCACACGTGAGCAGCTTGCCACACTGCTGGGCATTGGCTCGCTGTATATCGGCTTCGGTATGACCATGGGGTTAATTCAGGGCGGCTTCCCTGCCATTATGCGTGCGCAGGGTGTTAGTCTAGGGGCTGCCGGGTGGCTCTACGCTCTCTATCTGCCGTTGGGCGTCGCTTTTTTGTGGGCGCCGTTGGTGGATCGCTGGCACCCGCCGTTATTGCCGCCTCGGCTTGCGTGGATTGTGCCTATGCAAGTGCTGGCGGCATTGACAGTAGCCATGGTGGCGCTGCTGGAAGGCGCAGCCATGGGTATCCTGTTCGTGATGGGGCTCTTTGTGGCGTTCACCATGGCTACTATGGATATTGCGCTGGACGGGTTGGCGGTAGAACGTATTCACCCAGCCTGGCGACCGCGTGCTGCGGCCTGCAAACTGGGGGCATTATCGACAGGTGCCATGATCGGCGGTGGCGCTTTTGTGGCGTTGTTTCACACCTATGGTTGGAAGGCAATCTTCCTGTGTTATGCGGCCTCTCTCTTACTGCTGGTATTGCCGGTGCTGCTGCTGATGAAAGAGGGACCGCGCGCTGGCCCACCGAACGCAGCACGACGGGGTGCAGCGAGCTTAAGCACCCTGCTGCGCAACGCCGTGCAGCGCAAGCGACTCACGCTATTGACGTTAGCATGCTGCGTTATCTTCCCGATTGCAGGATTGAACCGCCTGATGCTTCTCGATCTCAATGTGCCGATAGAGCAGATCGGCGGGATCGTCGGTACGCTCGGCCCCATCACCATGTTGATCACCGCCGTTATCTCTATGCCATTGATGCGCTGGTGTGGGCTTTCCGGCGCGTTGATGACATTCACTGTGCTGGCCTTGTTGGCATTGGCCGCGATGACCATCGGTTTTGTTCGGGTGCTGCCGTGGCTCGCCATGTCGGGGGCGATAGCGATGGGGGCGGCGGTGAGCGGCATTTTTGTGGCGCTGAGTGCCAGAATATTGGGGTGGTCACGCGGGGCGCAGCCCGCCACCGATTACGCTGCTTTTTACGGGGTAGGGCGGTTTACCAGTACGCTTGCCACCATTGCAGGGGCGCAAATGGTGGGCTGGATTAGCTGGCCGTGGTTCTACGCAGTGGGGGCGCTGGCATTACTTATCATCACGGGGCTATTGCGTGCCCCCATGGCAGAAAAGGATGAATGATATGAACCAACAACGTATTTATTCCGGTGAGCAACTGGACAGTGAAATCTTCGACAGTTCGCGTTGGCCAGTGGTATTCCTGCGCTTTCCCGCGTTGGAGATGCCGAATCGTACTGACAGGCTACTGGCGGGGTTGACGCAAATTCTCACACAGCAGCAGCGCGTGGCATTGGTATGGATTCCGGCAAGGCATGGTCATGAAAGAGAGCCTCATGAACAAGAGAAGCAGGCATCGCGGTGGATGAAACAATATAAAAATGCGTTGCGGGATTATTGCGCGGGTTATGTGTATTTGACCGCTGATCCTGAAGTGCGCGAGAGCTTGAGCGCCATGTTTCCCAAGGTGAAGAAGATCCTTCCGTTCCCCAAAACGTTGGCGGACGACAGGGAAGATGCTTATCTAAAAGCCACTGCATTTCTTGCTCTTAGTGAGGAGACTGCGGAGTAGCTACATTGCCAGACGTGTTGCGGATGCATTTCAGCGCTTTATAGCATGAAAATGATCCGCGACGCACTGGCTTCGTATGATGCAATGTCTGCTATCACATCCTTGTCAAGCCAACCCATATTAGCAGGTTGGCTTGGCAGCAAGGGGGAGCGGGTTATTGTTCCCTTCCTGAAATGCGATGATTAAATCGGTTGCTTTACAAGGTTCCTCTTATGTTGCCCCCATTAACGTTGTGCTCCTCCGCCGCTAATGAAATATGCAGATGCTCCAGTCGTTCAGCCAGCATAAACGAAAGGATTTCTTTAACGGTGACATCTTCCAGTTCGATCACTGCATGTGCCAGTGCGCGGCACTGATCGGTAACTTCCTCAAGGGTTAACGGTGTGGCATCAAACATTGTGTGCCTCTTGAAGAAGAGGGGTGTTAGTTAATACCTGTACATTAGCGTAGCGCACGGGTATGAATTGCAAGATGCTGGATGGGTATGACAGGAGTGGGGCTGTGTGCATAGGACATGTTCCTTTGTTGGCTGGTTACAGCTAGCACCGGAAACGCCAATTTCGCTGGTGGTAGCCCAGACAGGGTTGGCGTAACCGGCAACAAAGGAACCGGCGCTTCCGAAGAAGCCCCTGCCTGAGCCACCATTGTTTTGATGCAACAGTGAAAAATCATCCGCCGCAGAACATGCAGGTGCGCTAAGGCTACGACACAAAAAAACACGCATAGCGCGTGTAGTGTCGCCTTTGTTATTTCCGGAACGCCAATCCCGACTGCCGATTTTGCGACAGTGAGGGAACTATAGCGTTATAACGCGCTGGCAGGCAAGGTTAAGGTTGTAATTAATGCAACCTTCAAACATTTTCTTACGCACCCAGAGTCTGAGCGGGATTTTATCCAACTGCATTTGCCTGAAAAGTTATTGGCACTTTGCGGTCTTACATAGTACAGGCAGGAAATGCGATAGACGCTCAAGCTAACCTAAGGCAGTTAGCACAATGGGTACCGCAACATGGAGATGAATTGATGACCATAGCAGAGCAGTTGGAACAGAAGGGCATCGAAAAAGGCCAGCGTGAGGCTACGTTGAAAATAGCCTGTGAATTGCTTCACAACGGTGTGGAACTTGCGATTGTTATGAAGTCTACCGGCTTACCCAAAGAAGAGTTGACGAAACTTCAGCTCAGCCATTAATACATAGATACGATGCACGGAGCGGTATTACGTGCTCTCATTGGCCTTTTATTTTTGGGTGTCTGTTTCTCTGCTGCTGGGTGTGCTGCCTAAACGGCGGCTCAAAGCACTTTGGGTTATCCCGAGCAGTTTGGCTGCGGCACTCTGATTGTTATTGGTGCGAATGAGTGCCTCATGGATCAATTGCTGCGTGGTTTCTCTAATGGTGGGTAAGTTTGCCGGAAAGGTGATTCGTTCACTCTGGTGCATTTGTTGAGTCTGTTCTAGCGCCTTAAAAAAAGGTGCGAGGGCCAGTTCCTGGCCGTTACTGATCCCAACGGCGGTAAAGGTTAATGACTTTAATTCGGCAATATTTCCAGGAAAGGCGTAACGCTCTAAGCGGCTTGCGAGCGTGTGGGGGAGCGCAAGATAATCTCGGCCTAATTCCTGACAAGCCATCTCATTAAAGTGTTGTAATAACAGACCAATATCGGCAGGTCGTTCCCTGAGCGGTGGCAGTTTGATCCGTTGAGGTTGCAGGCAGTAAAGCAATCCGTGGGAGAAAGCCGTTTGTTCAAGTTCTTCCAGTGGCACGGTTGTGCTAAATAAGAGTCGGCACTTAAGGGCGGCTTCCCGCAATGAGCCCTGTGGAAAATAGCGTTTGCGCTGACACAGTTGAGTGAGCACTCTTTGGGTTTCCGCGCCCGCCAACGCTAAATTATCGAGTAACAAAAATCCTGAGCCTGCCATATCGAGCAGGCCCACTTGATTGGCAACCCCAAACAGTTTTTGTTCCAAAGTTTTTGGTGATACATCGGCCAGTGACAGCGTTAACAAGGGTAATTCTGGGCAAACCAGCTGTTGCAGTGCCTCAGCAAACAGGTGCTTACCTGTGCCGATTTCCCCTTCAATTAAAATGGGCTCGCGACTGTCTTGCAGGGTGGCGGCGAAGTTAAAGCAGTCGTGCATTTTGATGTCAGTGGTAAGGATTTTATCGAATGCTCTCAGGTTTATGCGGTTAAAGAACCCATCTTTAATTTGATGGTAACGTCGTTCCAGCCCGATCATTTCCATGGCGCGGCGCACACAGATGAGCAACTGGTCGGTCGAACTGGTTTTAGTGATAAAATCGTAGGCACCTTGCTTCATGCATTCTACCGCGATCTCAGTTTCATTGAGTCCCGTCAATACAATCACTCGGACGTAGGGGGCATGTTCGCGAATATCTCGAAGCAATTGCCGACCATCAAGCGCAGGCATATTGAGATCGAGTAACACAAGCGCGATATCCAAATCGTTGATGAGTTGCATAGCCTGGCGGCTGTTTTCGCAGGTATAGGTCTTAGCCTCGGGAATATGCCGATTGAGCAACATATCGATGGTACGTAACCAGCGGGTTTCATCATCGATGACGAGAATATTGCGACTAAGCTTCATTGCTCATTCCTAACAAGATTTTCATTTCGGTGCCGATATGGGGCTGGGAATGGATAAGCCATTGGGCTCCGTGTTCGACAAGAATTTTATTGGTGGTTGAGAGGCCTAGTCCGGTGCCACCCTGCTCGCGACGGGTAGTGAAAAAGGGTTCGCGAATGCGTGCTTGTATATGAGGCTGCATACCGCAACCATTATCGATAACCTTAAGATATACCCGACCCTCTTCGATCCCGGTTTCAATCGTCAGTAGTGGGTGGGGTTTGTCCATCGCCAGGCAGGCATTTTGGATCAAATTGATAAGCACCAACTGCAGTTGTAACTCATCTCCCTTAATCGTAGGAAGTTTAGGGTGGAGTGAGAGCTGCAATTGCAGCCGTTTGACATTGTTATGGGTTAATCGCAGCGCAGTTTCAACAATGTGGTTTAGCGCGACAGGTTTTACATTGTTGAGGCCGTAACGGGAGAAGTGCTTGAGATCGTGAATAATACAGCCGATGCGCTCGGCCGATTCTTGCACCGATTGGCTGGTATAATTTAACTCCTCAAGCCCCTGTTGCAGTGCCTGTGGTTGCGTGGCCTTCAATGACAGTGCACGTTGTAGATCGTCGATAATATCCTGCATCAGGCTCATGGATTGATTGATAAGTCCTACAGGATTATTAATTTCATGAGCAATGCCCGTGGTTAGCTCTCCAAGGGAAGCTAGACGGCTGGAGAGCTCGCTCACTTGTTTTAGCTCAAAAGGTTCTGTGTAGTCTTCGATAAATAAGGCGAGCATATTGCTTGAGATCAGATACAAATTCAGTTTCCAGCGTTTATTGTCGAGAGAAAATTCGATCAACTGTGACTCCTCGCCATTAAACCCGGACTGGATAAGCTGCGTGAGTGCGACCTTGGGATATGCCAGCTCAAGCTTCTCTGGCGCTAACAGCCATTGATATTTCCCGTTTTGCCAAATCATCTTCAGGTGTTGATCCAGAAGGATAACACCGCAAGGTAGACCATCTAATACCGAATGGAATTGGGCCGATACTCGGCTAATTTCTGCCTCGGCTTTTTGCCGTTGACTGAGTTCCTGCTTAAGGGATTTGGTTTTTTGCCTGAGTACCAGACTGATATAGAGTGTGATTAACAAGCCAATGCTGGAGATGATGGCAGCAAATAACGCCCATTGAAAAAAATCGTTACGCACTTGCCCCAACTCGATTTTTTCCTTACCGAATCCGACCCATTTATAAATCAAGTCATCAAAATAGCCGCCGTGGTAGTTCTGCTCCAGGAGGTCTCTCACGGCTTCAGAAAACAAGGGATCCTTATCGGACATGACTAAATAAAATTGGCTAAAAAACAATGGATTACTTGCTGTTTTGGTCATCGGGAATTGTTGCAGCAGGCGGCGTGCACAGTAGAATTCAGCTAACACAAAGTCCACTTCGCCCGCCGATAATAGCTCAAACCCTTGCTCATTGGTGACGACGGGTACGAGGATAAAATCCTGCGGATTGGCCTTCAGATACATCTCCACCGAGGAGGCCTGTTTGATGGCCACGCGCTTTTTACGCAGGGCCGCCCAGGAATCCGCTTGGCCTTCGGTGCGCAGGTTATAAGCACTGATATAGGTGGGCAATAGCGGCAGCGCGGTATTGAGCTCGAATGTCTCTCCTGCGGGCAAATCAATCACGGCTAACTGGCGCGTCTTATTTGTAACGGAATTCAGGGTTTGCTCGAGCGTTTGGCGGTTAATGATTAAGTCGTATTGCAATTTTTGGGCGATTTGACGCGCTAATTCAATGTTAAAACCGGTCTCTTCACCAGCCTCATTTTGCCACTCAAAAGGCGGGGTATTACTATGAACATTGAACGTCAGATTCTGCTGTGCCAATCCTTGAGTCGAGATTAGACTCAGCGCTAATATCATTCCACGTAAATACTGCCAATAGCTCACTCAATACACACCTTTTTGAACGTTTCTCAACATTGATGATTTCTTTTTTATGGAGAAGAAGAGCTGAAAGCTTTACTTTACGCTGGTGTTGAATAAAGGGAAGAGATCAATCTCGCTTTTTGAATTGGACATCATCATAAATGCAGTCAATTCACAATAGCAGACTGTTATCTCTTTTTTGACAATGATTTCACATTTATACTCGTTATACTTTACGTTGTCTGTGTGTTGGTTTTGTTCGTTATTACTTCTGTTTGAGGAAGGAACCTTTCTCGATGTTGTCGAAATCGTTCATTATCTTTATTTTTTTTTGATTAAAATCAGTATGTTGATTGGTGATTTTGGGTGCTTGTATGAGTCTATTTTCTGCCGGTTTAATTATTTAGGATATAATTTACTTGGCTATGGCTGTAGTTAAGTTATATTTAGTTAAAGAGAATGATAATTAATTTGTTTTGAGCAGTGGCATTTTCTCTGTTATGCAAAAACGCATAATTGGGTATGCAGGCTTCAAGGTTTTTTAAATTAAGCGATCTATCACCAAGTTTTATCCCCGAATGTTATCCCCTACGAAATTGCGCGGCGTAAATTCAGGCCGTGAGCAATACGTTAATAACTCCTGAAAAGAATTGAATAACATAGGGGACACTAATATGGAAAATAAATTAGATCAAAATCGTCGAGAATTTTTAACCAAGGGAGCCGTGCTCGCCGCTGCCGCAGGAACGCTTGCTCTGTCGGCCTCATCTTCGGCCCATGCCGCAGAGGCGGTGGCCGCAACCGCTGCCACTGCAGCGGCAGAAGAGCCAAAACCCATCACCGGTTACATTAAAGAGCCTAAAAACTTAAAAGATGTGCTCGGCAATGCGCGTAAAATCATGAGTACTTGTGCGGCTTGTGATGTCGCCGGAGCAGGTCGTTGTAACGGTAAAGGTCCATGCGGGGAAGGGGTTCCAGGTATGGGCGGTATGCGCCAAAGCTTTGTGCGCAACATCGAGGCTTTTGAAGGCATGAGCCTCACTATGCGCAGCCTGCATAACGTCAATAAGCCTAAAATGGAAACGGAGCTACTCGGCGTTAAGTTAGCCATGCCTATCCTGACCGGCGTCACTGGTGGTCTAACCTACAACATGGGTGCTGCGAACAAATTAGCGTTCGATGGCGAAGTCATGACCGAGGATAAATACGCTCGCGGTATTATCGAAGGGGCGGCAAACTCTGGCTGTTTAGGTTGGGCTGCCGACGGTATTGAAGATCCACTCGATACCTACAAACGTCGTTTAGAAGTGGTCAAAGAATTTAAAGGTCGCGCGATTGCGCAAATCAAGCCTCGCACCCAGCAAGAAATCTTTGAACGTATTGATCTGGTACAGAATGCCGGTGCACCTTTCTTTGCGATTGATATCGATTCGGCAGGTCGTGCTGCCCGTGCATTACCCGGCAACACGGTTGAGCCTAAAGATCTGAAAAAGCTTAAAGAAATTGTTAAATACGCCAAGATTCCCTTTATGGCGAAAGGCGTGATGACGGTGGAAGAAGCCCTGATGTGCGCCGAGGCCGGTTGCGGTGCAATTGTGGTGTCTAACCACGGCGGGCGCGTACTGAGTTCGACTCCAGCGACGATGCATGTGTTGCCCGCTATTGTAAAAGCTGTACGCGATCGCGGTTACAAGATGCCCATTCTGGTCGACGGCGGTGTGCGTGATGGTGGCGATGTGCTTAAAGCGCTGGCCAGCGGCGCCCATGCCGTATTGGTTGGCCGTCCTATGCTGCGTGCCAGCCTTGGCGGTGGTGTTAAAGGGGTTGAAATGCAGTTCAAACGCTTCCAGGGTGAGCTTGAGTCGAGCATGGTGCTGACCGGCACTGCCGATGTGAGGAATGTTGACCCAGCGATTCTTATTCAGGGCGTCTGATCGCAATTACCACGGCATGCCGATACGGTTTAGCCGCTGTGATTGTCTCAATGCGGGTGTTGCAAAACATCAATACAACACCCGCTGAACTGGATTGAGAACATCACCGTGGTAGCATGGGTACTGTGTTTTTCTTCCCTATACGCCCCCATGTTCGAAACAGTTTTTTGTACCTGTCAGGCGACTCTATCTACGCAAGGGTAAATACTGCTGGGCTTGCCACGCAGGTAAAACTGCACGCTGTGAAGGTAGGTGTTGCCACTCTTTTTTTTACGCAGTGATGAGAAAGGACGTTAATAGGATTCCTTTAGGAGACTGCATGAAACGCGCTTTAAATAAGCTAGTTATTGGATTAAGCCTGAGTCTGGGGTTAATGAGTAATGTGTATGCGGCGGATCAAACCTTTGTTATGCCTGCGGCATCGGGATTAACCGATCTAAAATTTGTTGATGTGATCCCCGGGTCTTCATGGAAACAACAAGATGGTGTCATCATCAGCCAGGGGGACGGGGAAAGTTACCTTGTGACCCAAGCCAATTACGGTGATTTTGTGTTGGAAATGGATTTTAAGCCCAGTGATGAAATTAATGCGGGTGTCTATATGCGCTGTGCCGACATTAATGAAATCAAAGCCAATACGTGTTACGAAGCCAATATTTGGGATAAAAGCAAGAAAACTCAATTCCGTACTGGTGGGATTGTGGATCGTCAAGCTGTCACTGATGTGCAAGATACCATCAATCGATGGAATCATTACAAGTTAACCTTGAGGAGTGACACCATTGAAGTTGAACTCAATGGCAAAGTGGTGGCAAAGCTAAAGGATGGTCAATTACAACAAGGTTTTATCGGCTTCCAACATAAGGGAAGTGGCAGCATCGAATTGAAGAACATTCAACTCATCCCTTTAAAATAAGTCGATGGATTTGAAATTGATGAATGGCTCTAAAACTTTTTAGCCCGTGAGTTCGATACCAGCAGCAGGAGGCTAGCAGTAAAAAACACGGAGTGAATCGTTACTGCTAGCCGCTGTTTGCACAAAATAAACCTGTTCTTACATCAAGGGACGGTGCCGCGTCAAGTAATTGCAGCGGACATTAGTAGACAGAAAATCCTCTTGGGAATCGCTGTGGTGCTGTGACTATTGCCACCGTTTTTGTATGGGGATATGCGGGCTCAGAACGGCAATATTTTTTCCATTTCCCAACGCCTCGCTATAATCAAAACAGTTATTTCGAACGCTCAATACACAAGTTAACCCGTTCAGTTGGGCTTTCTTGTGTCAGTATTCCATTAAATGAATGCGTTTACTTTTAGATCTCTTCAGCTTGTTTTTTCTGGCAGAAGCCAAATAGGGCTCGCTATCGGGTGGCCAACGCTATTGCACAGAACATGAATGCTCACCGACTTGATTGATGTTGTGAAGCAATACGACGATCAGGTGTGGTTCGTGATGTTTACCACTTGTTCTGCTACGGGGGGGCAGATGGTCTGCATGATTACAGCATGGTTGTTAGTTAATAATATTTTCCTCGAGTTGTCATTCTACTATCTGTTTTATTTTAGGTTTTTTTCTTTGGATGTATAAATATTCCATTGGTTGTTTTTTTGTTTAGTTTTTATTGATACAATCAGGTTAATACTTGGTGTTGATTAATTACTGATTCGCTATGGTTAAAAATTATTTTATTATGTGTGTTTGTGTTTTTTATCAAGAATATTGTCTTTTAATTTCTAGTGTTGGCTAGATTCTCCACCTGATTTTTGTGGCCAGTTTTTATTTAAAGACACTATGGTTTTTAGATTTCACTATCGTAAATAGGCTATTCGTTCAGGGAGGGATACTGTCTTTGGGTTAGTAGCAGTCTTAACAACATTTATTGGGTGTAGGATATATGAAATTTACATTCGGTTTTAACGCCAGTGATGTTTTGTGCTCTTTTGTAGAGCAAAAACTGGAGATTATAAGTAATGCAACGTTTGCCTACAGTATAATCAATAAAAGAAATATTTCAGAGATTTTCATCATATCCAACTATAATGAAGAATGGGTGAAGACATATCTAGATAACAAGCTCCAGTATGTAGACCCCGTTGTTGTACTGGCATTAAGGCGATGTTCCCCATTCGGTTGGAATGAAGATATGTCAATTTTTTCAGACATAAAATTCACTAACGTATTTTCTTTGTCTAGGACCTTTGACATTGTAAATGGATATACATTTGTATTGCATGATTATGATAATAATTTAGTGATATTATCATTGCTTATTGATAGAGATGCAAAAAATGAAACCGAGGCCGAAATCAAAAAAAATAAAAGTAAATTACAGTTATTGCTCATAGAAATTCATGAAAAAATAGTAATGTTTTTTAATGATAAAAACAAGGCATCATCTTTGAATGATACCTTGTTCACCACAAGGGAAACCGAGGTATTGTACTGGAGTGGTTTAGGTAAAACCTATTCTGAAATATCCATCATCCTGGGGATTTCTCCGAGTACTGTGAAATTTCATATGGCGAGAGTGACATCAAAGCTTGGCGTTGTTAATGCGAAGCAGGCAATCCGCTTAAGCTCAGAGTTAGGTCTGATTAAAAGCCCTAGATCCTTGGGGTAATAATAATGGCCAAGTGCATAAGTCTACATTTTTGAACGGTAATACAGCCCTTATTTTAGTTGCCAGCTCTGTTTGGTTTTCTAAAGTAACAGGAAGGAATAATAAATAGATTCGTTCCTTTTCTGATAAGTAACCTTCTTTGATGTTCTCAAATTTCCATCCTGCACGTCTTAATATGGATAACATTGCTTTACTTACGATAGTGTATATACCATCAAATCCATAATGCTGGCAGTAGTTTATCATGGATAACAACAGAATTGTGCTAATGGGATAATGGCATCCCAATAGCTCCTGAGCTCTTTCCTTGTGTACAAAAAAACGGCTTGATTCTAAATAATTTCCATTTTTGAATTTCACTCCTCTAAAATATGATTGAAATGTATGTGTTATCATATTAGGATTTTCTAATTTAATGAATCTAACACTGCAAATAATATTTGATTGAAAAACACCTATCATATAGTTTGTGTCTGTATTATCATACTCATCAAACTCCATATCATTTTTACATTGCACCTGCCAATTCAATCTTTCTTTAAACGTTTTTTTTCTTAAATGGAATAATTCATCTTTTTTTTGTTCTTTAAGTGATTCATAGTTTACATCGAACATTTCTAACATGTTTTCCTCCAGAGACGTGGTTTATTTATGAATTGTATTGAAAATAAATAAGAGCGATTTATTTTAATGCATTAATTAAATTGTATGGTTGGACAATTAAACAATTAATAAATTTGAAGCGAAAAATGATGATTATATGGTTTAATCTAGTTACTTTAATTATGAAATCCTAAAACAGTCTGAAACAACTACCTATTTCCTCACTTGGAATTTCTTACACTCATCATAAAGCACAGCAAATGCTCGACTGGTGCTAATCGTCATTTCCTGTGAGAACTCACCCTTTCGTCCTCTCTGTCTGTGACTATTTTTTATCAGTAGATGCCAACATCACTTTTTAGTGGTTTTCATGTGGACTGATGAATGGACAGAATCACTGCTATTACGTGTTTAAACGTTTTTTGATAAGCAAGGGCACTATCACCAGAGCAGATTTTGCAAGGTACCTATTTTGGCAATTCCCCGTTATGGTCAGCGACGAAGAATACCGCCGTGAGGGCTTTACTCTGCGTTGGGTTAAACATCTATCTAATTGATAAATAATAGTTATATCATGAATAAGAACATTGATTTTGCTGGTGGTCTTGTGTTTTCTGGCGCAGACCTGAAAGAGAGGTAATTGGGATGATAATATCGATGTGATAGCCATAGAACGGTTTCCTTGGTCGGCTACTACCAGAAACGCTAATTTCAAGGAGGGGAGTGCTGACGGGGTTGGCGTAACAGGTCTCAACGAATCCCAGCACTTCCGAAGAAGCTCCTGTCTGAGCCACCATTATTTCGATGTAGTACAAGCATGAAGCTGATTACAAAAAGTACAGGTGTAGAAAGATTGAGGCACAAATAATCTACATAGCGCGTCTATAGTCGCTGTTGAGTTACTCAGGACGCCAATCCCGACCGTGCCTATTTTGCGGCGGTAAGCAAACTACAGCGTAGGGCGCTGACAGGCAAGATGAGGGCGGTAATTAATGATGTGATGTTTGGACGTCTGAGCTGTTACTTAGTGGACTGTTATGATCGCCTTTACAGGTGGACGTAACGTGGACACTTAACATAAAGAGTAGCTACTGCGCTAACGTAGCCCTTTGCGCTTTGTACTCGTCATTGTGGCCCATTGGTCAATAATGTTCTTGGTATGACTAGTATCCCATAAGCCACA
Organism: Serratia marcescens; assembly: GCA_015548865.1. GTDB lineage: Bacteria > Pseudomonadota > Gammaproteobacteria > Enterobacterales > Enterobacteriaceae > Symbiopectobacterium > Symbiopectobacterium marcescens_A. The sequence continues at coordinate 295,938 of JADMXW010000003.1, forward strand.
TTTTAGGCCTATAGAATAGTGCGGGCCTAAACGTAGGCCAATTATCACCGGATTTGGCTGGATATCCTCGAACAATCACGGACACAAAAAAGCCCACATGGCTTGTGCCGTGCGGGCTTTCAGGACTCCATCGGATGACTCTGGTAATCACCGATGTAGAATTTTGGTGGAGCTGGCGGGAGTTGAACCCGCGTCCGAAATTCCTACATCCTCGGTACTACATGCTTAGTCTAGTCTTTACATTCGCTTGCCAGCTGCGGACAGACACGCCACTAACAAACTAGCCTGATTAGTTTTAACGCTTCAACCCCAGGCAGGGCATCCACGCGATCTCTTTTGGGTTTGACCTCTCTTGATCCCCGTCCTAAGAGCGGAGGCTAGGGAGAGAGGGCTCAGAGCAGGTTATTAAGCTGCTAAAGCGTAGTTTTCGTCGTTTGCGACTATTTTTTTGCGGCTTTTTACGAGGCCAACCGCCCCTCGGCATGCACCTTGGGTTTCGCAAATCCCGTCGAATCCAGAATCAGCCCCAAGTACTTCAGTAGTATAACAGAACCGTGACACCTTACGCTACTGCTAGCGGTTGGCGTTTTTCATGATGCGCGCTTTATCCATCTGCCATTCGCGCTCTTTGATGTCCGAACGCTTGTCATGCTCTTTCTTGCCTTTGGCGACACCAATCTTCACTTTTGCCCAGGCATTCTTCCAATACAGCGAAAGTGCGACCACAGTGTAACCTTCACGGTTGACGCGTCCATAAAGCGAATCCAACTCACGCTGGTTTAGCAACAGTTTACGGGTGCGAGTAGGGTCACAAACCACATGGCTTGAAGAGGCCAGTAATGGCTGAAAGGTAGCACCAAACAGAAAGGCCTCACCGTCACGCAACAGCACATAGCTGTCGCTGATGTTGGCTTTGCCAGCGCGTAGTGATTTTACTTCCCATCCTTGCAACGCCAATCCCGCTTCGAACTCTTCTTCAATGAAGTATTCGTGGCGAGCACGCTTGTTTTGCGCAATGGTGGCGGAGCCGGGTTTATAAGCTTTTTTCTTTGTCATAGTGTCGTCATTATACCGGATGTTAAAGGGAAAGACATCACTGCCGCATCGGTGAGCGCACCTTGAGGAAGGGATGCGATCGTTGCCTCAGAATTTTTACCATCCGGGCCATCGGTGCTATTATTCCGCGCGTTTGATGCTATTCGGAAAAAGCTATGCCCAAGATTAGTCGCTCTGCACTGGTGCCCTACAGCGCGCAACAGATGTATCAGTTGGTGAATGATATCGCCTCTTATCCCCAGTTCCTGCCTGGATGCACCGGGAGCCGCGTTATTGCTGCCAGCGCCGAAGAGATGACGGCTGCCGTCGATGTCTCTAAAGCTGGGATCAGTAAAACGTTTACCACGCGTAATACGCTCACGGAGAGCCAATGCATCAGTATGCAGTTGGTCGATGGCCCGTTTCGTCAACTGAGTGGCGATTGGCGCTTTATTCCCCTCAGTGCCGATGCATGTAAGGTTGAACTGCATCTCGATTTTGAGTTCACCAATGCGTTGATCGAACTGGCTTTTGGCAAGGTGTTTAAAGAACTGGCAAGCAATATGGTTCAGGCCTTCACCCAGCGAGCCAAAGAGGTATACCGTGCCTGAAATCCGTGTCGATGTGGTGTATGCCTTGCCTGAACGCCAGTATATGCGGTCAGTGACAGTGGAAGAGGGCGCAACGGTGGAGCAGGCTATTGTTGCCTCAGGGTTGTTGGCATTGCGTACCGATATCGATTTACAGGTCAACAAAGTTGGCATCTTTAGCCGATCGGTGCGTTTGACGGACGCAGTGGCAGAAGGCGATCGCGTAGAAATATATCGCCCGCTGATTGCTGATCCTAAAGAATTGCGCCGCCAGCGTGCGGAGCGTTCTAAAAAATAAGGCACGCGATGAGCCTCAGACTGATGACAAAGCCCGTTGTTAGGTGAAGTGCGTCGATGAGGTGGTAGCGGCGTAAGCCGCCAGAGCGCCCCTCGTCGTGATTCGTCGGGAAACACGAGCATGCCTAAAAGGGTTTGTCAGCGATCTCAGACACACGATGTGCCTTGTTATGTGAGCCTTTATCACCGCACCACTATCAATTCAGCGTCGGTTGATTTTTCACGTTGGTCAAAATGCCATCCTGACTGAACGTCAGCGTCAGGGTTTGCTGTTTCACGGCCTCATGCCCCGGTTGCTGGCGGAAAACGTAGAACCAGGTGTCACTGCCAAAGGGGTCTTGCATCATCGGTGTACCCAACGTATAGACAACCTGTTGCTTGGTCATGCCAGTGTGGATTTTTGCCACATCAGCCGGTGCCAGATAGTTCCCTTGGTTGATATCTGGACGATAAACCAGTCTTTCCAGCGTAGAACAACCGGCGGTCAGCATAACAACCATCGCGGCGATGACGGTCAGCGTTTTACAGCGCATAGTAAATACATTCCTTAAGGGCATAGGTTGCCGATGATAATAGACCTTGCCTGTCTTGAAAACCGGCAAGGCGCTTGTATGACCACCGGAATGCAAAAAAGTTGATTATTTTTGTCTGAACGCCAACGGTAACAACGGTAAAACGAGCTAATCCATTAGCTATGGCTCTGGATGCTTGCCGCTGTTTTTACGCTGCCAGTAACTCTTTGGCGTTAGCCAATGTATTTTTGGTTACTGCACTTCCCCCCAACAGACGGGCCAACTCTTGTAACCGTGCGCGTTTGTCCAGAGGCTGCATCAGCGTTTCAGTGGCGGCACCGTCGGTATGTTTGCTGACAAAGAAGTGTTGATGACCGCATCCGGCAACTTGCGGTAAGTGGGTTACACACATTACCTGAGTTGATGCGCCGAGTTGGCGCAGCATTTTGCCAACAATCGCGGCGGTAGGGCCGCTGATGCCCACATCGACTTCGTCGAAAATTAGCGCTGGAGTATCCATTTTACGCGCCGTAATCACCTGAATAATTAGCGCGATACGGGAAAGCTCACCGCCGGAGGCTATCTTGGCCAGTGCCTGATGCGGTTGACCGGGGTTGGTAGTGACCAGAAATGCGATGCTGTCTGCGCCATAGGCTGTCAGGCGTTCAGGCGAAAACTCCACTTCAATGGAGAAATGGCCGTGCGGCATGGCGAGTTCATGCATTTGTGCCGTAATCAACTGAGACAGTTCGTGTGCGTGATGCTGACGGCGGGCATGTAGCTGTTCCGCTGCATGAAGCGCCTGCTGATGATATTCACTGACGGCCAGACTGAGCGTAGCGTGATTGCTCTCTTGTTCTGCCAGTTGTTGCTGTTCATCCAGCAGTTGTTGGTAGAATATCGGCAGGTTTTCCGGGGCAACGTGGTGTTTACGCGCCAGCGCCATCTGGCGTGACAAACGCTGTTCCAGCTCATAGAGTCGGGTTGGATCAAGATCCATTTGTTCGCTGTAGTGGCGCAGTTCATCGCTTGCTTCGCTGATTTGAATGCCGGCTTCTTCCAGCATATTCAGCACACTGCTCAATTTCTCATCCATGGCAGCAAGTTCGCCGAGCTGGTGCTTTGCGCTGTGGAGCATGCTCATGATGTTCTGATCGTCGTTTTCGCTGAGCAGTTGCAGTGCATGCTGGCTGAGTGACAGCAGTTGGCCACTGTTAGCCAGCCGTTTGTATTCAACGTCAATTTGCTCGTATTCGCCAGGCTGCGGGGAGAACTCTTTCAGTTCCTTGAGCTGGTATTGCAACAGTTCTCGGCGTGCTTCACGTTCGATATTCGCTTGCTGCAACTGTGCCAGATCGCGGCAGCTTTGGTGCCACTGTTGCCAGATTTGTTGCATCGCTGCAAGCAATTGTGGTTCGTCGGCATAGGCATCCAGCAGGTGGCGTTGGTGTTCGGGTTTAAGCAACAGTTGATGGGCGTGCTGCCCGTGCAGTTGGATCAGGTGTTGGCCCAATTCACGCAGCTGCGATAACGGCACGGCGGTGCCATTGATAAACCCGCGTGAACGCCCGTCAGCACTGATCACTCGGCGCAGCAGGCACTCGTTGCTGTCATCCAGTTGGTTTTGCTCAAGCCATGCTCGTGCCGCAGGGGTATCGCTGAGGGAGAAACGGGCGCAGATATCGGCGCGTTGTGCACCGGGGCGCACCATGCTGGCGTCAGAGCGGTTACCCAAACACAGGCCTAGTGCGTCAATCGCGATGGATTTTCCCGCACCGGTTTCGCCGGTGATAACGCTCATACCTGATTGAAAATCAATTTCTAACTCACGCACGATTGCGAAATGACTGATAGTGAGTTGCGCCAGCATGAATCACCTTCCTGTATGTAACAACAGACTGTAATTACGTACAGTATAATGCCGTTTTTTAACCAGTAAAGTGGCCAGCGCGAAATTTTAAAATAATTTTTTCGACCACCCCAGTTTAGTACTTAATGTATTGAAGTAACTGTAATTTTCAGGGTGTATCAAATTTAGCGAATATTGACTGCGGGTAATCAGTACCTCCTCCCCCTCCTGTACCGGTAGGGTTATCTGGCTGTCGCAGCTTAACTCCAAATCGTTGGTGATATGAGAAAACTTCAGACGGATGGTGCTGCTGCTGTTTATCACCAGCGGGCGCGCTGAAAGCGTATGCGGAAACATGGGCACCAGCGCGATGGCATCCAGTGAGGGCGTTAGAATGGGACCGCCGCCGGAAAGCGAATAAGCGGTGGAACCAGTAGGCGTTGAGATAATCAGGCCGTCCGAGCGCTGGGAAAAGGCAAAACGATCGTCAATATAGACTTCGAATTCAATCATATGAGCGACTTTCCCTGGGTGCAGCACCACTTCATTGATCGCTGTGCTGGTGCTGTCCGGCTGATTGCGACGGCAAACGTGCGCTTCCAGCATAAAACGTCGTTCACTCAGGTAGTGTCCTTCCAGCACCTCAGTCAGTTGTTGCTGAGCCTGATCGGGATCGAGATCCGTCAAGAAGCCAAGATTTCCCCGATTGACGCCAATGACGTCGATGTCATAGCGAGAGAGTACGCGTGCAGCGCCTAACATGTTGCCGTCGCCACCGACCACCACGGCCAGATCGGCCTGCATACCGATCTCCGCCAGGCTGCCGGTTACTGCGTCAGGCAGATTTAGCTCATGGGCAATATGTTGCTCCAGCATGACTTTATAGCCTTTGCCGTGCAGCCAGTGATACAACATCTCATGCGTCGCCAGTGCCGTGGGGTGGCGCGGGTGGCCCACAATGCCAATGCAATTGAACTGTTTAGTCATCGTTATGCTTTTCCTTACCCTGAGCCGCCCGGTATCACGAAATCTGTCGGGATATGTGACTACTTCTCTTGAATCCCCTGTTTTCATCCCCATAATAAGCGAACAAGCGAGATGAATGCTAAAACCGCGGAGAATTTCATGAGTAGTAAAGAACAGAAGTTGCCTGACGAGCAAGTCGTAGATCAAATGGAAGCGGCACAGGGGCAACATGCGGAAGTGGAACCTGTAACATCAGACGTCGCCGACCCGCGTGATGAACGTATTGCCGAACTGGAAGCGCAACTGAGCGAACTACAGCAGCGTGAGCGCGATACTGTGCTTCGCGCGCGCGCCGAAGCGGACAATATCCGTCGTCGCGCTGAAATGGACGTGGAAAAAGCGCACAAATTTGCGTTGGAAAAATTTGCCGGTGAAATGTTGCCCGTGATCGATAATCTCGAGCGTGCGCTGGAGGCGGCCGATCGCAGCAATGAATCTCTCGCCTCGTTGATTGAGGGTGTGGAGCTGACGCTTAAATCCCTGCTGGATGCTGTGCGCAAGTTCGGTATCGACGTGGTCGGTGAAGTGAACGTGCCGTTTAACCCAGAAGTACACCAGGCTATGACCATGCTGGAATCTGCTGACCATGCGCCCAATTCAGTGATGATGGTGATGCAAAAGGGTTACACGCTGAACGGTCGTTTGCTGCGTCCTGCTATGGTTGCTGTTTCCAAGGCTAAGGGCTGATTTTCCTGAGCGACCTGCGCGTGCCCTGAGGTCAGACGTAACAAATTGAAATCAATAAAAACCCCAAGTGACTTTTTACCTTGGGGTTTTTTGTTTATATTTTGTTAACAACATGGCGGAGATCACATTTCCAGAGATGAGCGCGTATTGGTGACGACGGGATGCTGATTAGCGTGAACTTTTTTGTGAAACATATTCCCCTGTTAATCGTATTGGCTTTGGTTATTGCAGCAATCAGTTTTACCACTCTAGATGCACTTGATAATCATTATCATTCATGACAGAGTAAATCATTATAGAGGTCATTAAGGGTCATTGTATGCCGGGGAGCCGAGTGATAGAGACTGCCAGCCGCACGTCAAGGAAGCTTAAGCTTTCCCTGATGGGGCCAGCATTTATAGCGGCGATCGGTTATATCGATCCGGGTAACTTCGCCACCAATATTCAATCGGGGGCAGCTTACGGCTACCAATTGCTATGGGTTGTGGTATGGGCCAACCTGATGGCGATGCTGATTCAGTTGCTTTCTGCCAAGCTCGGCATTGCTACTGGGAAAAATCTGGCAGAGCATATTCGCGATCGTTTCCCTCGCCCTGCTGTGTGGGCCTATTGGGTGCAGGCGGAGATCATCGCCATGGCAACCGATTTGGCCGAGTTTATCGGCGCTGCCATCGGCTTTAAGTTGCTGTTGGGGGTTTCGCTGCTTGAAGGCGCAATTCTCACCGGTATCGCTACCTTCCTGATTTTGGCGCTACAACAGCGAGGTCAAAAGCCGCTGGAGATGATTATCGGCGGACTGCTGCTGTTTGTCGCTGCTGCGTATATTGTCGAGTTGATCTTTTCGCGTCCTGAAATGGCCTCTCTGGTGCGTGGCATGGCAGTGCCGCAGTTGCCCACCTCGGATGCGGTGCTGCTGGCTGCTGGGGTGTTGGGGGCAACTATTATGCCCCATGTGATTTACCTACACTCTTCATTGACCCAGCAGGGCGAGGCACATACGCGTGCCGAGCGCTATGCAGCGACGAAAATCGACGTGGCGGTGGCGATGACCATCGCGGGGTTCGTCAATCTGGCGATGATGGCTACTGCGGCTGCGGCGTTCCATTTTAGCGGCAATCAGGATATTGCCGATCTGGAGCGTGCCTATCTTACCCTCGATCCGCTGTTAGGGCGAGCGGCGGCAACCATTTTTGGCTTAAGTCTGGTGGCCGCGGGGCTCTCTTCAACCGTAGTGGGTACGCTGGCCGGGCAAGTGGTGATGCAAGGGTTTATCCGTTTCCATATTCCACTGTGGGTGCGGCGCACGGTCACCATGCTGCCTTCGTTTATTGTGATTATGTCTGGCATGGAACCCACTCGTGTGTTGGTGCTAAGCCAGGTTTTACTCAGTTTTGGTATCGCATTGGCGTTGGTACCGTTGTTGGCGTTTACCGGAAATCGAGCATTGATGGGATGTATGGTCAATGGTCGTTGGGTGCAGAATACCGGTAATTTAATTGTTTTTATTGTTGTTTCTCTCAATGCTTATCTGCTGATCAGCATGTTTTTCCTCGGCTGATATAGCGCAGTATCTCTCCCGTCTAATGGATTGTTGTCACAATAAATGTGATGGCAGTCCATTTTTGTTATCAAAAGGCTGGCGCTCATTTTTCCTCCTCTCTATTATTTGGATCATTAATACGAACAGCGTTCGCATATGCGAACAAAAAGAGGTGAGAGATGCCAGCTTTTGATTACAGTAATCCCGTCAAATTTCATTTTGGATTAGGGCGACATAAGCAAGTGGGTGATATTGCCCGTCCTTACGGTAAAAAGGCGTTGCTGGTTGCGTCGGACAGCTCCAAACCTACAGGACAGTTACAGGCGGTGCAGCAGTCGCTGACTGACGCTGGCGTAGCGTTTGCAGTTTACGATCGTTTTATGCAAAACCCGCTGTCCACACTGGTAGCTGAAGGGGCGCAGGTTGCGATAGATGAAGGCTGTGATCTGGTGATCGGTCTCGGTGGCGGCAGTGCGATGGACATGGCGAAAGGAATTGCATTTTCTGCGGTAAATGAAGGCAGCATTTGGGATTATGTGTTTGGTCGCAAAGTAGGAACAAGTGCATTGCCGATCATTCTTATTCCAACCACGGCAGGTACCGGCAGTGAAGCTAATCGCACGGCGGTGTTCACCAACCCGGAAACCAACGATAAGAAAGGCTTGGTTAATCCGTTAATCTATCCGAAAGCAGCCATTATCGATCCTGAATTGATGCTGACCCTGCCAAAACGCGTGATTGCCGGGCCGGGAGCAGATGTGCTGTTCCATGCGCTGGAATCTTACATTTCCAAGAATGCTACGCCGTTTAGCGAAATGCTGTCCCTGCGTGCGATTGAGCTGATCGCACAGAACCTGCCGCAGGTCTATGAAGATGTCACTAACGTGGCAGCTTGGGAGAAAGTTACACTGGCAAGCTCGTTGGCGGGCATGGCAATTGATTGCGCCGGCACCACGTTACCGCACGCGTTGCAGCACCCGATGGGGGGCTTGCTAGATGTGGTTCACGCAGAAGGTATCGCGGCCATTTATAAACCCTTTATGGAATATACCTGGCCTGCAGCACCGGAGAAGTTTGCTGCTATCGCGAAAGCCATGGGCGTGGATACGCGTGACATGAATCAGGAACAGGCGGCAGAAAGCAGCGTGGCTGCAGTTCATCAATTCCTGACTGGGATTAATATGGTTCCGACGCTGACGCAACTGGGTGTTAAAGAAGAGCATTTCGATTGGTTGATTAATAATGTATTAACCACCATGAAAGTCGTACTGTCAAATAATCCGCGTGTACCAGATGGAGAAAAAATTCGGGAGATTTATCAGGGCTGCTTGTAATTCTATGTGCGTTATCCACCAGGGATAAACGCTTATTTATCTGGTGCGTAGTGCCATTAATAGCAACCAGCACCAGACACTAAAAAGCTATTCCACCTGGCGAAGTTTTTTCGCCAGAGGACTTCTGTACCCTATTTTTGATGGCCGTTATAAATAGAGTGACAATAAGAGGCTAACGATTATGTTTGTGGTTATTGATTGCGGATCTACCAATACCCGCCTTTATTTGATTAAAGATAAGGCGGTAATCAGCAAAAATGAAATTCCCGTCGGGGTAAACAGTACGGCGGCGACCGGTAACAATACCGCTTTGAAAGAGGGTATTGCTGCTGGTTTCCAACAACTGCTAGCACAGGAAAACCTGACACTCAACGATGTGCGCTTTGCCATCGCTTCAGGGATGATCACCTCTAACCTGGGGTTGGTAGAAATCCCACACTTGACCGCACCGGTCAATATTGATGATCTCGCGACCTTTGCCCGCCAATACCGCGATCCGGCCATATTCCCCGTAGATATTCCGGTGGTGTTTATTCCTGGTATTAAAAATGCGGCAGGCAAGGGCGGATGGGAAGGGATCGCTTCGCTGGATTTGATGCGGGGTGAAGAAACACAGGCGATTGGCGTATTGAGCCGCCATCAGCCCACATTGCCTTGCACTATCATTGAGTTGGGATCGACCACCAAGCTTATTCACATTGATGCGCAGGGAAGGTTGGCGGGCAGCATGACGTCTCTGAGCGGCCAGGTGTATGCCGCTATTCTGAAAGAGACCTTTATCGGCTCCAGCGTCAAAAGTAGTGAGCCTCAGCCAGACTGTTTTTCTGAACATATTGCCGACGCGGCCTACCGCAGCGTACAGCAGAGCGGGCTATTACGCACCATCTTGTTGACCCGCTTTATTCAATTCTCTCTGGATACTCAACCGGCAGAACGCAAGCTATTTTGCGAAGCAGCGATTGCGGCTGACGACATGAAACTGTTTGCCGATGCCCAGCAGCAAGGGTTTGACCTGAACGGTGAGGTGATTTTTGTTGGCAACGCACAGCGCTGCCGTATCTACCAACACATGATGAAAAATGTGCTCGACCTGACGCGCCCAGCGACGCTCATCACGGCGCGGGAAGAGATTGACAAGCTGGTTGTAGAAGGGGCGGGCTATATCGCTGCTCGCGTTGAATTGGGACAACAGGGTTAAGGGCAGGAGAGAGAAATGTATTCCGTTACCATAGATACTGGCACAACCAACACGCGCGTTTTTGTCTGGCAGGACAACCGTATTATTGCCGAAGCCAGCCAGGCGGTTGGTGTACGCGATACCGCCATCACCGGCAGCAAAGAAACTCTGACGCAGGGCGTGCAGGCTGCGGTTCAGGCCGCGCTGGCACAGGCGGCGTTACCGCCGGACGCTAAAGTGACCTACCTTTCTGCTGGCATGATCACGTCCAATGTTGGCCTGTGTGAAATCCCGCATGTTGTAGCACCCGCAGGCATTAACGAATTGGCAGCAGGCATGGTGCAACAGATCATTCCCGAGGTGAGCGATCAGCCCATTTGGTTTGTTCCCGGCATTCGTAATAACGATGGTGCTGTTGCGCCGGAAAACGTCGAAAAAATGGATGTGATGCGCGGCGAGGAAGTAGAAACTATCGGGGCTATTGCCGCGTTGAATATTCGCGGCCCGGCGCTGATTATCCAGCCGGGTTCCCACTCCAAATTCATTAAAGTCGATGCGGATAACCGCATTGAAGGCTGCGTGACGACCATTGCCGGTGAGTTACTGGATGTCATTACTCAGCGCACCATTCTGGCCAGCTCGCTGAAACACCAGTTCGCTAATGACGTGGAGGCGCAGTATCTGCTGCAAGGTGCGCGTGATTGTGCCGCTGTCGGCCTGGCGCGTAGCTGTTTCTCGGTGCGCATTCTCGATATGTTCGCTTCACTGAGTGATAACCAAAAAGCGAACTATTTGCTCGGCGCCGTATTGCAAACGGATATTCTCGCTATCAAAAACAGCAAAGCGCTGAATATATCCCCTGATGCCACGTTAGTTATTTGTGGCAAGAAAATATTAAAGAACGCCTTTGAAATATTAATTAAGGATGATGCTTTTTTTACCGGCGATGTAGTGGTGATTGATGATAATCAGCCCTCGCTATCTGGCTTAGGTGCATTGGAAATTGCCCGGGTCAGGAAAATTATTTAACGAGCATTCCGCCTTTCCGTGGGCTGAAGAATGTCATTACCTCTTACCCTACAGGTATTATTATAGGAATATCACGATGAGTACTCTGGTTAATACCGATGCCGCGAGTAAAAAAATTGGCAAGAAACGGTGGTTTGTCGTTTTCTTGTTATTAATTGGCGGTATTATTAATTATCTCGACCGCGCTGCATTATCCATTGCCGCACCAGACATGATGAAAGATCTGCATTTGACCAATACCGATATTGGTTTGATGGGGTCCGTATTTGCACTGATTTACGCTATGTGCCAACTGCCTTCCGGTTGGCTGGTCGATAAATTTGGGCCGAAGAAAGTTTACAGTTGGGCAATTGGTTTGTGGAGCGGTGCCACCATGCTGACCGGTGCTTGCAGCAACCTGACCACACTGTTGTTTGCGCGCGGCATCTTGGGTATCACGGAAGCGCCGTGCTGGCCGGGTGCCGCGAAAATCACTGCCTCCTGGTTCCCGAAAAAAGAACGCGCACTGGCAACAGGCTTCTGGGATGCAGCTTCCAAATGGGGCCCTGCCATTGCTCCACCGATTCTGGTTGCCATCATTGTACCGTTCGGCTGGCGTGCCCTGTTCTTTATCGCCGGTGGTATTGGTCTGATCTTCTTGGTGTTTTTCATCTTTGCGTACCGTCAGCCGGAAAAACATCCGACGCTGAGCAAAGAAGAGCTTGATTACATTAAAGAAGGTGGTGGTGGCACAGCAGAAAAGCTGGGCAACAGCGAAGTCACCATTAGCTGGGGTGGGTTGTTCAAGTACAAATGCGTATGGGGCATGATTTTGGGCTGGTTCTGTTATGTGTGGATGATGAACATCTTCACTACCTTCTTGCCGCTCTATTTGATGAAGACCCAGAACATCGAGCTTAAAGCGTTAGGCATCTACGCCAGTATCCCATACTTCGGCGGTATCGTCGGGGCCATTGGCGGTGGGTATCTTTCCAAATGGTTGATGGATAGGGAAATTTTCAGTGATTCACTGGTTGCCAAGCGTGTCACCATCAGCATATCTGCGCTGCTGGCGGGGGTTGCTGTAGTGGCTATTCCGTTCGCGACTAGCCTGACCGGGACGCTGGCCTTACTGGTGATTGCTATGGCGCTGCTCTCGGCACTCTCAGCAACGGGCTGGGCCTTACCGGGTGATGTCGCGCCGGCATCAATGGTGGCCTCTGTGGGCAGTATTCAGAATTTCGGCGGTTACTTCGCCGGTTCACTCTCACCGTTGGTGACGGGCATGATCGCCGATGCCACCGGTTCTTACACCATGGCGTTCGTCAGCGGCGGGATCATCGCTGGCTGTGCCGCCCTGTGCTACTGGTTCATCGTCAGAAAACCGATCGTCGCTAACGCATGATCGTAGTGAAGGCGGCCTAGCGCCGCCTTTTTCGCCGTTTGTTGCAGTCGATTTAATCGTTAATTAAAGGGTTATGAGGTTATCAATGATTAAGCACCGAGTGATTCACGCCATAGAAGAAACGGGCATTATCGCGATTGTTAGAGGGACAAAACCCGAGGAGGTGATTCCCGTTGCGCGCGCGCTCTATGATGGCGGTGTGCGCGTGTTGGAAGTAACCTGCAACACATCAGGTTATCTGCGCAGTATTGAAGCGCTCACAGTGGAATTGGGTGACAAAATGTGGATCGGTGCGGGGACCGTTATCAATCCGGTAATGGCGCAATTGGTGATGGATGCGGGCGCCAATTTTGTGCTGGCACCGGATTTCAATCCACAGGTAGTCAGCATGGTGCATGAAAAGCAGAAACTGATGATCCCGGCTGTCGCCACGCCGTCAGAAGTATTACAGGCCTGTCGTATGGGCGTCGATTTGCTTAAGCTGTTCCCGGCTAACGGTCTGGGCGTCAACTATCTGAAAGAGTTGCAGGGGCCGCTCAACAATCTCTCGATTATTCCTGTTGGCGGCGTAACGCTGAATAATGTTGCAGATTTTGCACAAGCGGGCGCATTTGCCGTTGGGGTGGGTAGCGAATTGATCAATAAAACGTTAGTAGCCGAGCAAGCCTGGCAACAATTAACCGAGTTGGCACAGACTTTTATTACCCGTTTCCGGGAAAATAAAAAGCCGGATGACGTTTCTTATCCACTTTGACTGGCTATATCCGTCATATTTCACGTTGCATGTGTGTTGGCTTGCCGCGTTACGAGGCGCATAAATGGGTCTCGCCCTAAAGGGCCAGCGCAGGCGCTGTTCAAAACGTTAATGTTTTGTCCTACAACGCGAATAATTGAGGGCATATCCTGTTCCGATAATGGTGATCCGCCGCAATATCAACGCGGTTTGCCCTTATCGGCACTTTTATTTTTTCTTACCGCTATGGTTATCTTGTATAATCCCGCGCAAGCGAATGCATGGGGATGGATGGCGTGGAAAAAATCAATCGCTCGGTGGCCAGAGCGCTGGATATGCTGGAGTTGGTAGCGGGAACGCGGGATGAGTTAACGATAACGGAAATCAGTAATCAGTTAGGCATACCGAAAAGCACCACCTTCGATATTATCTATACGCTGGTAGACAAAGGCTACCTTGAAATCGCCAATCCGCGTGTCAAATCTTTCCGCCTGGGGCTGAAGTTGTTCCAGACCGGTGCGGTTTATCTCGATCAAACTCCCTTTCATGAAGCCGCTCGTTCCGTGCTGGAAGAGTTGGCTGCCACTGCTCAGGAAACCTCGTTCCTGGCGATGGAAAACGACGGCATGCTGGTGTATCTGGATAAAGTGGAGAGTGCTGCATCCGTACGCACGTCTGCGCGCATCGGCTCCAATAATCCGCTTTATTGCACCGGCCTTGGCAAGGCGCTGCTGGCAACCATGCCGGATGAACAAGTCAAAGCCATTCTTGATAAAACGGGCGGATTGCAGCCGATTACACCTTATACCGTGACGGATGAAACGCGTTTTTTCGGGGTGTTGAATGAAGCGAGGCAGCGTGGCTACGTGATTGACGATCGTGAACATAACTCGGAAGTCTTTTGTGTGGCGGCACCTATTTATAACGCGCGGGGCAAGGTGCAAGCGGCCCTCAGTATTGCCAGCCTGTTTTCCAAAGTAAAAGATAACCCTGAGCGCATTGCTGAGTTGGGTTCACTGATCTCAACGGCGGCGCTCACTTTATCGCGTCGTATCGGTTTTCGCGGTGAACATCTGTATCAGGAATTTCGTTAATCAGACGCGTGGTTTTCGCGCGTGATGGAGTGTTGTGATGTCGTCACCCATAAAGCTTATTGAAAAGAAATTGCTGTCCGATAACTGGTATGTACTGCACAAGTACACGTTCGATCTGAAACGTAACCACGGTGGTGTCGTTCGGCAATCCAGGGAAGTGTACGACAGGGGCGATGGTGCCACGATTCTGCTCTATAACCGGGAAAAAAAGACGATAGTACTGACGCGACAATTTCGTATGCCGACTTATGTCAACGGTAATGAGAGCGGCATGCTGTTGGAAACCTGCGCAGGCCTGCTGGATGATTTGGCCCCGGAAGAGTGTATCCGTAAAGAGGCGATGGAAGAGACGGGCTATGTTATCGAGAAAGTCGAAAAGCTGTTTGATGCCTACATGTCACCCGGCAGCGTGACGGAAAGGCTGCATTTCTTCGCCGCAGAATACTCGCCATCGCAGCGTTTGGCTCGCGGAGGTGGGGTGGAAGATGAAGATATTGAGGTTATCGAGCTGCCGTTTACGCAAGCGTTAGCAATGATCAAAGACGGGCGCATCTGCGATGGTAAAACCATCATGCTATTACACTATGCGCAGTTGCAGGGGTGGTGTGCATCCTAAGTACTCAAGGCCTGTAAACAAGTCTTTTGAAGCCAACCTTCTGCCCACCCTCGTCATTCCCGTGCAGGCGGGGATCTCTGACCGGCGAAACGCGTTCATTCTTACCGAAATCCCCGGCTTTCGCCGGGGATGATGAGGGAATTATGTGGCT
>JADMXW010000040.1 GCA_015548865.1 Serratia marcescens
TGTCGTCTGACAGGATTGTCTCTGTCCACCTGCCGCTATGCGGCTCAACGTCCTGCGGCTGATGCTCACCTAATAGGTAGTCATGTCATCCCTGTCTGGGCAATCGGTGGTGTTGTTTCTGTCTTACTGACTAAAAAGCTTAAGCGCTTATTACTTGTACTGTACTCCAGTTCTTTGGCCAGCTCCCCACACAGTCCTCGCATTCTTATTCGTCATCCCAAAGTCGAATAGGCTAATCTGTTAGTACAGCCTTCCCATCGTCAACGCCGCCCCATGTTCACCTGCATACCCGAATTTTTTGAAACAGGTGATTATTTTCCAGCGTTCTACATGTGATAAACGCCCCCGTCGCACACAACATAGTCGGTGCAGAGTAGCTGTGATCCATATGTGTAAACTCCATCACAAGCACCATGGCGGTTAGCGGCATCTGCATGGATGCTGCCAGAAAAGCAGCAGCGCCCACTAGGGCAAAGCTGGTAATATCGCCGCCGGGGAAGATGAATTGCCACAGCATGCACAGTATTAGACTGAACAGGCCACCGACTGTAAGACCCGGCGTGAGTAAACCGCCCTCAGCCCCACCGCGAAGCACCACCATAATCACGAGAAGTTTAAGCCCAAGCAATATCGCTGCATGGTAGTAATCCAAACTGTGGCCGATCGCCATCTGCATCGGACCTTTGCCGTTGCCAGGTAGCTGGGGATAATACAAGCTAAGAATGGCGAGAAGCGAGAACGCCAGAATACAGATAACGGGCATCTGCCAGTTATTTTTGACACCGGAACGTGCCGTCTCCGTTGCTTTACGAAATATCCATGCTGCCGTACCGAGAACAGGACCAGCCACAATGGACCAGAGTATGAAGGAATGAGGAAGCACGGCGGAGATAAAGTGATATTGTGACTCATTACCCAGCCCCAGCGCTGCCACCCAAGCGGCAACAGCAGAAGTTACCATTGCAGTGAATGCTTTCTCCCAACTGAATGACAGCAACAGAACCTCAAGACTGAACAACGCCCCCGCCAGAGGGACATTGTAAACAGCCGCCAGACCTGCACCAGCGCCACAGGCGATAAGCATGCGGACTTCATCGTCATCCAACCCTAGCCTACGTCCTATGGCACCCCCGGCCAGCGCTCCCATTTCACGCGGCGCGACCTCACGCCCAAGTGGTGACCCTAGTGCCACCGTCACTATTTGCAGTAATACATGGATAATGGTAGTCACAACGGGCATCTGGCGGGAAGGAGAAGAAACCGCCGCTTTGATAGATACACGGGGTTGTCCATATCGTCCCAGTAACCACCAGCCAAAACCAGCGATGCCCCCGCACGCGACAATAGCAGCAACCCGACGCAGGGGCGCAGAATCACTCACACCTTGTAAAAAGGATTCGGTACTGATAATGCGATCAACACTATACCCGAATGCATAGTGCTGGATAACGTGCAGTATAAGGGCCAATATCATACCAGCCAGCCCCGCCAGTACACCGGTTGCAATAACGGCAAAGAGCCAAATCAGGTAATTTTTTCTGCTTGTCACTGCTTCCATATTTATGGTTCCAGAAATAAAGAGATAATAGTGACGAATGTTGGCTAAATATTTAGCTACCTTATAGTTCGTCACCGTGAAATTAGAAGACGAAAATCAGATTCTGAAGCATGCCGAAATCATTTCAGGCAATCGGGAGGAATATTCATATGCGGCAACACCGATTTCAGAATATTGCCAAAAATAGGCGCCGCGACAGAACCGCCAAAGTGGGCTCCGGCCGTAGGGTTGTTTACCAACACCACTAACGCCAGTGTTGGGTGATCCACAGGAACAACGCCGGCCATGTAGTTAACATACCCACCGTCGTATTTCCCCTTCTCCCCGAGCTTTTCCGCCGTTCCTGTTTTTGTTGCCATGCAGTAACCTGGAATTGCCGCTTTGACCCCAGTCCCCCCGGGAAGGACATCACTTTCCATCATGTGAACGACGGTCTTGACGGTATCAGGATCGGCCACCTGAACCCCGGTTACTGGCGGAGTCACTTTGGTGATTGACAGATTTCGATAAAAACCAAAAGCCCCGAGCGTTGCATATTCTCGCGCTATTTGAAGGGGAGTCACGCGCAGTCCATATCCAAACGAAAACGTTGCTCGTTCAATATCGCTCCAGCGTTGTCGGTGAAGAGGAAAATAGCCCACGCTTTCTCCGGTCAGACCAAGATTTGTCGATTTACCGAGACCAAAGTCATGATACAGATTAACCAGTACTGACGCTGGCATGGCCAGAGCGATATGAGAAACCCCTATATCACTCGATTTTTGCAGGATCCCGGTGATCGTCAGGCGGGGCCAGACGCCTACGTCACGGATTAAATGCCCGTTAATCTGGTAAGGTGAAGTATTCAGCAACGTGTTGGGTTGAATGATGTGATGTTCCAGACCAGCCAATACTACAAGGGGTTTGACCGTTGATCCCGGTTCAAAACTGTCATTAATGGCAACATTTCGCATTTCTACAGGCGTTGCCGTGGCAAAATTATTGGGATTAAACGATGGGTAGGATGCCATAGCCAGTATTTCGCCGGTCTCGATTTTAACCAATACGGCGGTACCAGACTCGGCCTTGTTCAGTAATACGCCCTTTTTCAGGGCAGTATACACGGCGTATTGTTCAAAACTGTCGATACTGAGCTGCACTTGTGGGGCGATCGGGGGCTCATCATCATTACTGACAGAAATCTGGTTCCCCAAAGAATCCTGACGGTAGGTTTTCTTCCCTGAGGCACCTTGCAGAATAGCATTGTAACTATGCTCAATTCCTTCGACACCATCATTTTCAGCCCCCACAATACCGATCAATGGTGCGGCGGCTTCGCTCGCTGGGTAAAACCGTTTTTCATCATCTTCTTCACTGATGCCAGAAAGATGAAGATTGCTTATGCCTGATGATGTCTCCAGGTCAACATTCTTCTTAATAAAGAGAAAATGCCGTTTGGGATGCTCCAGAATGTCATGATAGATCTCGTCAGGTGTCGTATTCAGCACAGAGGCGAGGTATTGCCATTTGGGGTTTTTAATATCTGGCGATGATTCAATAACCCTGGCAGGGTCGGCAATAATATCCTTGGAAGGAACACTCACCGCTAAGGGATTTCCATTCCGATCGGTGATTGTCCCCCGGCTGGCCGTGACAACAGTGGTACGCAGGGAGCGTAAATCGGCTTCGTGTTCGAGCATTTTGCGTTTTACTATTTGTAAATCGGCTGTCCTTACAAGCAAAGTCACTAAAAAAACCGCGATACCAGCGCACACTAATTGGTATCGGTAAGGGTTAAAGTATGTACGGGCATTTTTATTCACATTCTTTTTGTTAACCACAGCCATTAATACAGTCCGATTAAATCCTGTTCAATACTATCCACAGCGTAGATTTAGCCATGCATGTACCTAACATGGCTCTTTTTGCTATAACAACACAAGGGTTGGAGAGGTTTTCACGGCGAAACCCAGTCAACATTGTTCCCGGACAACTGCGCCTCTCCATCCTGAACATCCACCGCTACCTGCTTTTGCCAACCCGATACATAACGGCTCTGTAACCCCGTTTTCGCCGTAATATGTACCGATTCCAGATGGATATTCTTTAACGGTGCCTCCGGTAATCCACTGATAATCCCAGCATGGGTTGCACCGCTTGCCTCCATATGTTGAAGGGTGACATCGTGAATGTTGGGGGTGGTGGTGGTCAGCGTCTGGTATTTTATCGGACTAACGCTGTCAGGCGAGTACCCCCCATTGCCACCATAACTGTCGGTGATCACCAGTGGTGTTTTAACCTGCTGCATAGTGACATTACGGATAATTACCGGGCCGATATTTGCGCCACGATCACGCCCGGACTTAATGCGCACACCGTTTTCGGTACCCGTAAAATGCAGATCCTGTAGGGTGACCTTGCCAATACCATTAATGGTTTCACTGCCAATTGAGATACCGTGTCCATTTTCCGACTGAATATGGTCAATAGTGATATCACGGCTTTCTGCATCATCAGCCCGTTTTGCCAGACCCGACTTAACCGAAATGTTGTCATCACCGGTGGAGATATTCAGATGGTGGAGGTGGACCTGACGAGAGGAAATAATATCGATACCATCGGTATTGGGTGAATCGGACGGATTGGTGATGGTGCTGTTAGTGACTTCTATATGGTGACTGTCGCGGATGACCAGATTCCACATGGGGGAGTTTTCTATCCCGATACCGGAGATTTTCCCCTGTGACACATTGGCAAATTCAATCAGCCATGGGCGTGGCATGCCATTAGCCGTCGGAATGCCCGGATAGTGTTGGGTAAACCAGTTGGTATCCCCATGCTTAAGGTGATTACGTGCCTCGGTGGCAAGCGACCACCAACGCTGCTGCCCTTGACCATCGATGACACCGAGCCCCGCAATCGCAATGTTGTTTACATCTTTCGCCAGAATAAACGCTTCGCCTTCATGCGCTGGCGCCGAAATGAATCCTGGTTTAAACGCATCGCCCTGATAGCTGGCTGTCAACCGGCTTCCCGCCGCCAGATACAATTCCACATTATCTTTTAATAACAATGGCCCACTTTGCCACACCCCAGCAGAAAGTTCGACGCGGCCACCGCCAGCTTGTGAACATTGGTCAATCGCATGCTGAATAGCCTGTGTTGCGATGGCGTTCCCTTCGCTAACAACCGGAGGGCGGCATACCTGCACGGATGCCTGAGCATCCAATGATAAGAAAACGAAACTGATACATACAGGCAATAAAGATAACGTCGTTCTCATTGTTTCCACGTTTTCGGGTCAGTGAATTTTCAGGCAACACCATAGAACGTTGATCATTTTCAAAACGTTATTATTCGCAAATAAATATTTTCATTAATGCGACGCTCATAGGAAACGTAGATGAGTATGATTAGCTTGCCGATCCGAAGTTCCTATGTCACTACACTGTGCGTTAAGGCAGAGAGGGAAAATATTCTTCATATGAGTGGATAACATTAAAACGCGCTATTGCCCCTGGAGGAATTTGTCCTGCAAGGTCCAGATGATAGGACGCAATGCACCGACAACCGGATAACC
Organism: Serratia marcescens; assembly: GCA_015548865.1. GTDB lineage: Bacteria > Pseudomonadota > Gammaproteobacteria > Enterobacterales > Enterobacteriaceae > Symbiopectobacterium > Symbiopectobacterium marcescens_A. Next base: position 5,118 of record JADMXW010000040.1, read on the forward strand.
TCCGGTCTGCGGATGATCTGCCAGAAAAAGCACGGGTTGACCACTCGGAGGGACCTGGACAGAACCGGGTACGGCTCCTTCACTGGGAAGCTCATGAACAATGGTCCTTTTGATTGGCTGATCAACTGTCAGGCGCATTCCAACTCAGTTTGGCTTCGGTGAAACCTTCCAGTTCTTATTTTGCAGTAAATGCGGTGCTTCTGTCGTAAACCAGTCAGTTAGCGGACCGAGAACAATATCGAGGATGACTTCATCTCCTGACGCAGGCAAGTTATCAGGAGGAATACAAACAGCTTTTATCATTGTGTGCTTGCAAAATGGGAGCGGACCATACATTTTGCTACGACATCCTAAAGAATCCCATGATTTCAGCTCAGGGAGGAGTACATTATGCACTTGGATTTACGGCAATTACGCAATTTTCTTGCACTGGCCGAGCATGGGAGTTTTGTACAGGCCGCAGAAGCCGTCTGTCTGTCACAATCAGCATTCAGCCGCAGCATTCAGGCTCTGGAACAAACCGTCGGGCATCCACTTATTGATCGTCAAAGCCGACGTTTCGCGTTGACGTGGCAGGGTAATACTCTGCTGCCGTTTGCCCGACGAATGCAGGAACTCTCATGGGAATTGATGAGCGACATGCGGCAAATCAGCGAAGCGCAGGAAGGCGAACTCGCGTTTGGCTGCGGTCCAGCGCCCTCTACTTCACTGATCCCCAAGGCGGTCGCGCATTTCTACGCTCTTCGTCCGCGAGCCAGAGTCACTTACAGCGTGGATAATTGGCAATCCCTGCGTGAACGGCTGCAAGCCGACGAGTGGCCTTTTATCGTCGCAGATACCTGGCAGGCCGAAATGGAAACGACCCTCCATGTGCAGCCCCTAAGCCAGCAACGCTGTTTCTTTATCTGTCATTCTTCACATCCGCTGGCACAGCAGGCGCACGTGACACCGGACGATCTTCTGCGCTTTCCGCTCGCCTCTCCCTTTATGCCTGTCGGTATGCGTAAGGTTCTGGCTGCCCTGACGCGTCAGCCCGACTATCGCCCACAGATTCAGTGTGACCATATCTATTCCGTCTTCAGTATTCTGCAGCATACGCACGCCATCAGCTTCGCCAGCGAAGATGGCTTCGCACTGGGTCGATTAAGCCATCAACTGATGGAAATTCCGTTAACAGGCACGCCACCAGAATGGGAAAATATGCAAACCCGTTTCGGTATTGTTACCTGTTTGCAGAGAACGCTCCCACCGCTGGCTGAGCTGATGATAGAAAGCATACTGACGCAGGATAGGCTGCGCTCACCGGTTCCTACACTGTCGGCGCAGTGAGCACATTGATGATTATGTTGAAACTATCTCAGTAGGTTTCTACTGGTGCAGGTCCGTTTTGCAGACGAACAGTGTGGAGAAACCAGAGCATACATGCAGTACATGCGAGTTTCGAGCACTGACCAGGTTTAAAACCGCAAGTAAAATAGCCTAATGAGACAGGATCTTGCTCGGATTTCCGTCAGCATCATACACAGCCCAGTGTGTGTCTAGCCCTTTGGCTTTCAGCGCCCGGTCGGTAAACTGGCTGTCAAACCAGTCGCTGGCTGAAAACGTGTTACGAATCAGCCCGGCCGCTTTCGCCCGCTCGATGCTGTCCTGCAGGCTGCTGAGCAGGAACGGGTCAAAGCGCGGTGAGCTTTGGAAGGGAAGATCTTCCGCTTTCAGTTCTTCCTGAAAAACCGCCTGCGGAATCTGGCTCTGTTCGGACATCAGTGCCGTATACTCCGGCAGGTGCTGTGCATCTCCGATCCACAGAGCATTATCCACCAGCACATTCACCAGTTGCTGTGTCGTTCCTGGGTAGCGATCGATAAAATCCTGCGTCGCCAGCACCGCAGCTTGCGTGGTGTTCGCCCAGCCCAACGTCCGACTGGTAGTAACGATATTGATGCCTTGCTTACGCAACGCCAGCAGAGAGACACCACCCCATACTGCATCAACGCGCTTTGCCGCCAGCGCGGCTTTGCTCGCTGTCCAGTCCAGATTGATTACCCGCACGTCCCGCTCGTTCAGCCCGACGCTTTTAATCGCACGTTCAAACGACAGTTGATCTGCCGTTCCTTTGTAGACAGCAATCCGTTTGCCACGTAAATCTTCAATGCGTTGAATACCCGATTCCGGTGTTGCCGCCAGATAAGAGTTAGAGCCACGCGACCCCAGCAACACCCGCGTCGGCAGCCCACCCGCACGACCAATAATGGCGGCCAGATCGCCCAGATACACCACGTCCAGTTGCTTATTTGCCAGCGCCTCATTCACCGCTGGCCCTGCGCCTTTAAAGAACGACCACTGAATTTTGATACCCTGCGGCTCAAATTCTTTCTCCAACTGTTGGCGAATATGCGCCAACCCCAACGGTCCGCGAATAAAAGGTTTACTGCCCGCACTTTGATCCGGCAAACCAATGCGAATCTCTGTCGGTTTCTGCGCATCCTGTGGAACCGCATCGTTTGCCTGCACGGTCGATACCGTCAGCGCGGCGCTCATCAATAGCACAACGCTGATTGCCTTATTCAACTCTTGTCGCCAGTGGGAAAAGGGAACTCTCGATAATGTCTTCATCGACGCCGCTATCGAGGGGATAGATGGTTGTTGCATGCGGTTTTCCTCAGTAATCCGTTTCACCTGCTATGAAAACTAACGAACCGTCTGCGTCAGGATTAAATAACATTTACAGGTTTGTTCAGCGGAAAAAAGCATAAATCAGCGCTGACGGGCTTGGGCTACGCATATGCATTTCTTGCACGGCGACCATCGCTTTATTGCATTGGCATTCAACGCCGAAACCTGTTTTTTATTCCTCATTCATCAAATTATGGTGCTTTCGTGGAATAAAATGAATAAGTCGATACTGCTAAAAAAGACCGTGATCGTCTGGCCTTCGTTGCCGATAGCGCTGGCATATCCACTTGTCGTCCCGCTGGTACTGCTAACCCTGTGGTATATCAGCACCCACTACGGCTGGATGCCTGCGCAGATTCTCCCCGCACCCAACGTGGTTGCTAACACCGCCATCGCCCTTTGGCACGACGATCTCCTACCGCAACTTTTCATCAGCTTGCAACGGTTAGTCAGCGGCCTGCTGGCAGGTTTACTCGCAGGAACGCTACTCGGAGCGCTCATGGGAGCCTCGCACCGCGCCGAACGTATGCTGCATCCGACTGTGTACGCGCTAGCGCAAATCCCTACGCTAGGCTGGATTCCACTATTTATGGTGTTGTTCGGCATTGATGACGGATTAAAGCTGGCCGTCATCATCAAGGCCGTGATTATTCCGATCACGCTACACACGCAAACGGGTGTACGCAATGTGCCGCACGCGCTGCAAGAAGTCGCCCGCACACTGCGTCTGCCGTGGTACCAGCGCCTCACCAAATTAACGCTACCCGCCGCGTTTCCAACCTGGCTAACGGGGTTACGGCTGGCACTCTCACAGGCGTGGGTGTCGCTGATTGTGGTCGAACTGCTGGCATCATCGCAGGGTATTGGTTACCTACTGGTCTGGGGACGTCAGCTGTTTCAACTAGACATTGTGTTTGTTTGCATTGCCATCATCGGGCTAACGGGGCTGACAATGGAGTGGTTGATCAACCAACTGGAACGCCATTTGGTTTTCTGGCCACACCCGCCGCTCAGCCGTTTAACCCTTCAGCAGTCTCGCCGCGTATCGGCACTCATTTCACCCTTTCTGCTTCTATTGTTATGGCAACAGACCAGCCGCTTCGGTTGGATCGATCCCTCTCTGCTTCCCTCGCCCGCCGACGTATGGCACACGCTACTGCAAGGCGTGCATGATGGTTCGCTCACCATGGCGATGCAGGCCAGTCTAGTCCGAGCACTTATCGGTGCACTATGCGGCATTGCCGCGGGTCTGGTATGCGGCGTACTACTGGGGTTGAACGCGACAAGTGATGCTCTCTTTACCCCCACCGTTGCAACACTACGCCAGATCGCGCTGTTTGCCTGGCTGCCGCTGCTGACCGCCTGGGTCGGCAATGACGAAGCCGGAAAAATTACGTTTGTGGCGCTGGCCTCCTTCTTTCCGATGCTGGTAGCCAGCCATCGCGGTATCCGTCAGCGCTCACAAGCCTTACAGGAAGTCGCTCAGGTATTGCAGCTCCGTCTTTCGACCCGACTGCGGGTACTGATTTTGCCGGGGGCCACACCTGCAATCTTCGCGGGTCTACGCCTGTCTCTGATTTACGCTTGGCTCGGCACCATCGGCGCAGAATATTTTATGTCATCCGGCACGGGTATCGGCAGCCTGATGATCAACGCCCAACAACTGCTGGATATGCCCCTGATTATCAGCGGCATGCTGTTGATTGGATTAACGGGCGCGGTGCTCGACCGCGTCGGATTAAGTCTGGAACAGCGGATGACGCGCTGGCGTTCCGCAGGAGAAATCGTATGACGACAGCCCCCCTTGCCGCACCACCACCCGTCGTGCAGTTCGAACATCTGCGTAAACAGTTTCGTGTACAGGGCGAAGCGCGAACGGTGATTGAGGATTTTTCACTGTCGATTTATAGCGGCGAACTGGTGGCAATTGTCGGTAGCAGCGGCTGTGGAAAATCCACGCTGCTACGCATGTTGGTCGGTTTGGACAACAACTATCAGGGACGCATACTGGTCGAAGGAAAAACCGTAAAGGGTATCGGGCGTGAGCGCGGCATGGTGTTTCAGGAGCCGCGCCTGTTTCCATGGTTGACTGTCCGGCAAAACATCGCGCTCGGCCTGGCGAATGAAGCGATCGATAACAACGAGCGGAAACGCTTGATCGATCACTTTATTCAACTCGTGCATTTACAGGATTTTGCCGATGCCCTGCCCGCTCAGCTTTCTGGCGGCATGGCACAGCGCGTCGCTATTGCACGTGGTCTCGTCGCCAACCCACGCATTCTAATGTTGGATGAACCGTTTGGCGCACTCGATGCCCTGACTCGCCAGCAAATGCAACAGGAGCTACGCCGCATTCATCAAGCGGAAGGCACCACCACGCTACTGGTGACTCATGATGTCGAAGAAGCCGTTTATCTCGCTGATCGTGTTGTTGTACTGGCACCGCGACCAGGTCGCATTCGCCAAATTGCGACGATTTCGTTACCGCATCCACGTCAGCGCGATAGCCATGTTTTTCACCAACAAAGCAGCGATCTGCTCGCACTGCTGACGCAGCCAGCCGATACAACGGCCACATCTTCTCTGAATCTGTAAATACTGGAGCACTCTTATGGGACACCCTTCCGTCTACCCAACTGGCACGACGATTTATAACCCGGACAAGGCTTGGGGCGGTTACACCGTCTTTCAGGCGCTGGAACGCGGTGCGGTGCTGGTCGATATGAACGGCACCGAATTACGTCTATGGGAAGGCTTGCACGGCTTCCCCAATAAAATCCTGCCCGGCGGTTACATCCTTGGACATAGCGGCGAACGTGATTCGCGCTACGGCATGCAGGACATGGTCGATCTGATTCAGATTGACTGGGACGGCAACGTCGTCTGGAAATTCAACCGCTATGAACATATTACCGATCCCGATCTCCCGCCCGAATGGATGGCTCGCGTCCATCATGACTACCAGCGCAGCGGTAATCCGGTCGGCTACTATGCGCCGGGCCAGGAACCGCAGTCGATTGGCGGTAACACGCTACTGCTGGCGCATACTAACCTGCACAATGAACGCATCAGTGACAAGCTACTGCTCGATGACACCATTATTGAAGTCGATTGGCAGGGAAACATTTTATGGGAATGGCGTTGCAGCGACCATTTTGATGAATTGGGTTTTGACGACAACGCAAAAACGGCGCTGTACAATAATCCCAACCTGCGCAAAAGCGGCGGAGGGATGGGTGACTGGATGCATATTAACTCCATGTCAGCGCTCGGCCCCAATCCGTGGTTCGATCAAGGCGACACGCGTTTCCATCCCGATAACATTATTTGGGATGCTCGTGAATCCAACATCATTGCCATTATCGACAAACAAAGCGGCAAGATCGTCTGGCGGCTTGGCCCTCATTACAACACGCCTGAACTCAAACATATCGGCTGGATTATCGGCCAGCATCATGCCCATATGATCCCAGCGGGCTTACCCGGCGCGGGCAATATTCTGGTGTTTGATAACGGCGGCTGGGCTGGCTATGGCGCACCTAATCCAGCATCGGCCGACGGGGTAAAAAACGCCTGGCGCGATTATTCTCGTGTGCTGGAAATCAATCCAGTGACGTTGGATATTGTCTGGCGTTATTCACCTTATGAAGCGGGCATCCCGCATCCAACTGACGCTTTCCGTTTTTACAGCCCTTACATCAGTAATATCCAACGCCTGCCGAACGGCAATACGCTGATTAACGAGGGAGCCAACGGTCGGTTGTTTGAGGTTACCGTCGATCACGAAATTGTATGGGAATTTATTTCCCCCTACTGGGGAAAAACGGTGAACACCAACATGCTGTATCGCGCTTACCGCGTCCCCTATGAATGGGTGCCGCAACTGTCGCGTCCACAGGAAACACCGGTGATTGCTCCCGACAACACCCAGCTACGTCAGCCCGGAGCCTCCGCTCCCGGCTTCGCCAGCGTGATTCGCATTGATGGCACTCGCCCGTATAAAAAGAGCGGCGATGCCCTGTGCGTAGCGACAGACAGCGAAGACCTCAAACGCAGTCCGAAGCTCTTTGCCGTCAACCGTGAACGCTTCGCTCCGCTTACAGCCGAAGACTGGCCTGAACGGGTCGCACAGAATACGCCACAGCTACTGCTGGTCGGCGCCGAGCGTTGCGTCCACTGTAAGAGCCTCTACCGCCAATTGGAAACGATTCTGGATAACGCAGAATACCGTCACTTGTCGAGCCATTATCTGGATGCCGATCATCACATTGCACTGGCAGAGAAACTGGCGGTGAAGACGCTACCGACGCTGTTATGGCTCATCAATGGAGAAGAACAAGCTCGCCTGAGCGGTGCACAGCAGCCCGAACGTCTGCGTCAATGGCTGTCCACACAGCAACGCTAACTCTCGGCACCTTAACGCGATCTTGCGTCCAGTGAGATCGCTTTTTTTCTGCACTCGGCATCTCCCGTGTTCAGGTTACACGTCTACCGGACGGCACGTTGTTCAGAAGCAGAACATCCATCAGAAGGACAGAATAAAATGCCAATTTCACCGCGAATTTGGCTCCTGAAGTCAAAGCGTATTGTCAGGCATCACACTCCATTGTTCCGCGCCGCGTCCTACTGATTCCCCCCGATATACTCCGATTGACCTCGTATCCGTACAACAAAAAAACGGAGTATTTTATGTCTCATGTTGTTGAACCTGCCCGTCGGGAGAGCTTCACGCTGTTGGTTGGCGTGCTGTTGTTGATCTTGGGCTGCATTCTGTTTTTCTTTTCGTTGGACCGACAAATTGTGTCGATCCTGAAAACCACCCTGATGCATGAATTATCGCTCACCAACAGCGACTACTCTATGCTGATCAGCGCGTTCATGATCCCCTACACGTTTATGTATTTCTTTGTCGGCGGGATCGTAGACCGTTTTGGCAGTCGCTATGTGTTAGCGGCGCTGATGGTGCTGATGTCCCTTGCGACACTGATCACGGGCTTATCACACTCACTCACCGGGTTGATGACTGGGCGGGTATTGCTCGGCCTGGCAGAATCCGGCATCGTCCCCGCGTTGACACTGGCGGTGTTTACCTGGTTTCGCGCTGAACAGCGCGCCTTCGCATTTCAGCTCACCAATATTATCCAGTCGCTTGGCTTGATCCTCGCACCGCCTTTCGTCGCTTGGGTTACGCTGTCAGCGGGCTGGCGTTGGGCATTCTTTATTCCAGCGATGGCCGGGGTTATTGTGGGATTGATGTGGTTTTTCGCCAGCCGTCAAACGCCCCCGGCCAGTGAACCGGTTGCCGACACGCCAACCACCCAGATTCCCCTGCTGCAACGTTATAAAATGGTATTAACGTCCACCCCGATCTGGGCTTTGCTGATTGCCCGTTTATTGACCGACCCCTTTTGGTTCTTTTACCAATATTGGCAGGTGGGGTTTATGCAGGAAAAAATAGGCCTAACGCTTGCCGAAGTGGGCAAATTGATGTGGTTTCCGCCACTGGTGGCGGTGTTTGGCGTACTGGCAGTGTGTTGGGCGTCTGACCGCTTGGTCTCACGCGGTATGGAACCGACCCGTGCCCGGCTGACTATCATCTGGTCTGTCACCTGCCTGGCTCCGCTGGTGTTTTTGCTGCCGTCGGTCAGCAATGTCTATGCGGCCATCGGCATCATGACCATCATTAATTTTATGTGCACCGCCTGGTTGAGCATGGCGACGATCATGATGGGCGGTCTTGCACCACGAGTGGCGATCGCAACAGCCATCGGCGTCATGAGCGCGCTGGGTGGCGTGACTTCGATCATTTTTAACGGTTTTGTCGGTTCGATTATCGATAACTTTGGTTATTCGATGCCCATCTATGCCGGCGCTACCCTGCATCCGCTCGGTGCGCTGGTGCTCGCTGTGTTTTTCCTTCGTCGTAAATCCCTTATTGCTCGCCAGGAGAGTCTCTGATGTCTGATATCGTTGTTGCGCCGGTAGCCGATGCCTGCGCCGATTTCACCGTACTGTATTGCCTGATTAATCACGGCGACCACCAGTTTGCCGCCTGGTATGATCCCCAGCACAGGATCACAGTGGGGCATCGCCGTTTACCACAGGGAGAATGGCTCACCGTTCAGCCAGACAGTTTCTGGCTACCGGAGCGGGAGCACTATGCCCATATTACCGATTTTGATTCCCATAATTACCTGACTCTGGCGGTGGACTGCGCCGGATATATTCATCTCGCTGGTAATATGCACGTCGATCCGCTGATTTATTTTCGCAGTGAACGTCCATTGGATATCACCACCCTGATCAATGTGCGGCATATGACCGGTGAACGCGAGAACCGGGTTACCTACCCGGTGTTTTTCAAAGACAATATTGGTCGACTGTTGTTTCGCTATCGCGATGGGTGCAGCGGAAACGGCGATGACCTGTATAACATTTTTGATAGCGACACACAGCGCTGGACACGCTTGTTGGATACCCCGCTGCTAAATGGCGAAGGTGAGCGTAACGGGTATGCCCGCCAGCCACTGTGCGGCCCGGACGGTTATTGGCATATGGTATGGATGTGGCGTGAATCCCCTGCATGCGAAACCAACAACAATCTGTCTTATGCACGTAGCCGTGACCTGATCCACTGGGAAAAATCAGACGGTACCCCCCTATCATTGCCGATTGCCCGCGCGCAGGGAGAAATCGTGGATGACGCCGATGTGTGCGGTGGGCTGATCAATATGGTGCAGGAAGTGGGGTTCGATAATCAGGGAAAACCGGTACTTATTTACCATCGCTATGACGATAAGGGCCACTCGCAGGCGTTTCTGTCCAGGCCGAATGGACAAGGGCAGTGGCAAAAAGTGCAAATTAGCCGGTGGGATTTTCGATGGGATTTTTCCGGCGGCGGCTCGATCCCGCCAGATGTCACGCTGAGCGCCCCTCGCGGGATAGGGAATGGACTCTTACAAGTCGAATGGACCACTACTTGGGCAGGCAATGGCGTGTGGATCATTGATGAAACGACACTGCAGGTAGTAACAATCCGCCCGCTCATACCGAAAGTACCGGACTTTTTAAGGCAACCGCAGCAGCATCTTTCTCCCCTGGCAGAAGTGCAATTAATTGCTGCACAAAACAGTGATTACCAGCCACAATCACGCTATTGGTTGCGCTGGGAGGCTCTGCCGATTTTCCGTGATGTGTCCCATGATACGCACGTAGGGGCGACGCGTCTCGACGTCGTGGATTGCGGGGCCAGACCTTAACGGCATTGATTGGGCGATATACCGAACTGGCGACGAAAAGCACGGGAAAAGTAGCTGACGTCGCCAAAACCACAGCGTTCCGCCACCGCATGAATGTTCAGGTCAGAAAACCGTAGCAAATAGCGCGCCTGCAACAACCGTACGCGCGCCAGATAATGTTGCGGCGAAACACCGGTGTACTCGGTAAATCCGCGCTGTAAGGTTCGGCGTGCGATACCAAACTCCTGACATAGCGCATCCATGTCCAGCGGTTGCTGCCACTGACTGTTAAGGCGAATGAGGATCTGGCTGATACGATCATCGCTGGAATGAAAGTCCTGCGTTTTGTAACGCCAGTGGTTCAAGGTATGTAATACCTCAAGAAAAATCATTTCTTTGTGGCTTTCTGCCAGAAGTTTGTCCTCAAACGCTTCTTCATGATGGCTTGCCAGTCGGTCAAACACCCGCTGCATCACCCCGGTATCCACCTGCCACACACTGCTTTCATCTTGCTGGGGTAATAAGTGGTCGATCCGTTTGATACAATTAAAACTGTCACGTCCCAGATAGAGCAAATTGACCTGGCAAAGATCTTTCATCTCATCAAACAAATGGTAATCCTGCCGATTTAGGTAGCACAGCGTGCCCGCAGTCAGCAGATAGGGTTTTTCATTGATGACATGAATGCCACTCCCTTTGCTGACCAGAAACAGTTCGCAGTATTCATGCGTGTGTTCATGGCTGATGCTTTTTTCTGGGTGCCAGAAATGAAACACAACGCTTTCCAGCGGGTGGTGGAAATGTGTCTCTCGGGGTAGAACCAGAACCATTGCAAACCATCCACTCATCGGCTTCGACAGATCTCACTGATACCATATTGCCGATTTTATGCCTCTGCCAGATTGCCACTCTGTGAGCTGGAATGGCATTCACATCAAGAGAATCATTCCGGTGAAATGATCATCCCCCTCATTTATCCCTGTTTTTCCTGTATTGCAACGGCGGTACCCCGATCCCTTTGCGGAAAGAGCTGATAAAATACGTCGCGTCGGAAAATCCGACCCGTGTTGCAATCTCATGAACACTCAGTTCGCTACGCAGCAAGAATTCACATGCTTTTCTGAGACGATAAGTGGTGATGTATTCGTTAATTTTCTCTCCCGTTTCAGCATGAAAGCGACGCGATAGGTAGCTTTTAGATTTTTTTAAGTCTGCTGCGATAGTATCCAGGCTAAATTTATGTTCATAATTTTCATCCACCCACAGCATGACCTGGCTTGAAAGTCGGTATTCATCTTCCTGTGCTCGTCGTGCTGGCGCAGGTAACATACTGAATAACGATAACAGCAGTGTCGCGACATTTTCTTTATCCAGCTCATGCCCTTGCGCTAATACGCTGTAATGGGTAAAAAGCACGTTGAGCCACTCATGTAATTCCAGTAAATCGGCAACAAACGCCTCGCTCCCTCTCGCCGAGAAACGCTGAAATTTTTGTTGATGTTGTGGAAAAGCATCGAACATGTGCAATACCGCATTCTGGTCAACGTGGATAATTGTCCGGCGGTAATGGCTGGCAGCACTCTCTTCCACCATGATTTTATGGAGAGTAAACGGTGGGAAAATAAAAAACCGCCCCGGTCGCATGGTGTAATGCCGATTATCAGCGATAACCACGCCATATCCTTCTTCCACATACAGCACTTCAAGACACTGATGCCAATGGTGATAACGCACCGCATTGGCATTAAGCCGACTGAAGGAGATCAGGCTGTCTTTCAGGGAAATAAGCTCCAATTTGTCGGATGATGATGTCGAAGACATAGTGCAATATTCTTATGTTTTTTCCTCATTGGGGATATTAATAAAACGTTTTTTTAAATTTTCAATAACGACGTCTCGTCATCATATTCTGTCTGTGACAGCGGTAACATTTTGGGCTAAATGCCCTCCTTATGCTCTGTGCATCCACCCGTACTGTGAAGCGACCTGATACAAACGCATCTTCGTCGATATGGTGGGGCATTGAAAATAAGGAGTAACACCATGAACTCTCATAAAATAAAATCAAATCGGTTGTCCTCCAGACAGGATGTTATGCAGTGGCTTTCCGACATACTGACACCGTTGGATACGCAATTTTCAGCAGGCGATTCAGGTTTTTCCCTCGGGGATACCTGTGCGCATTACGGACCTGACATCGCTCGTATGGAAGGGTTATCCCGCGCGCTCTGGGGAATCTTCCCGCTGATGGCATCGGGCGAAAAAGAGCCGTTCAGTGAGCGTTATATTGCTGCGATCAAGGCGGGTACCGACCCACAATCGCCCGCGTACTGGGGCAAAACCGGTCCGTACGATCAACGCCTGGTGGAAATGGCGGTCTATGGCCTGGGATTAGCGCTGCTTCAGAATCGCCTGACCGAGGCCTTCACGGAAAAAGAGTTAGCGAACTTTTACTGCTGGTTGAATCAAATTTCCACCGCACAGATGCCCGACAATAACTGGAATTATTTCGCCATCATGGTTCAGTTGGGTTTCAAACGCGCTGGCCTTCCCTGGGATCAACAAGTGATCGATCAGCGTTTCGCGATGATGGAAGCCTATTATCTGGGTGAAGGATGGTATTCCGACGGAGTAGGACGGCCACGGGATTATTATATTTCCATGGCGTTCCACTTTTATGGCCTGATTTACGCCACATTAAACCAAGAGGACGATCCCCAAAGGGCTAACGAACTGCGTGAAAGGGCACGGCGCTTTGCTGAGGATTTTGTCTATATGTCCACGGAGGAAGGTTCGGCCATTCCTTTCGGACGAAGTCTGACCTATCGGTTTGCCACCAGTGCGTTCTGGTGTGCCGTCGCCTTTGCAGAGCTGGATGTGCTAACCCCCGGTCACATCAAAGGGATCATCCTCAGGAATTTACGCTGGTGGCAAAATAAGCCGATCTTTGACCGGGACGGCATTCTCACGCTGGGCTATGCCTATCCCAACCTTGCGTTTTGCGAGGATTATAATTCACCGGGCTCACCTTACTGGTGCCTGAAAGTGTTTCTTATTCTGTCCCTGCCAGAAAACAGCGCCTTCTGGCAATCCGACGAACAGCCACTGCCGATTCTGGAAGAAAAGCACACAATTACGCACGCCGCACAGATCATTCTTCATCCCAAGAACGACGGGCATGTTTACATGCTGACATCTGGACAACTTGAGCTGAATAATTACGTCAATACCGAAGCAAAATACACCAAATTTGCCTACTCAAGCCTGTTTGGCTTCACCATTGAACGGGGGCGTTTCGGCAGTAAACATGCGGCCTGTGATTCGATGCTGCTGTTATGCGAAAACGATGATTACTGGCGTGGGCGTCGCGACTGTGAACGGGTATTGGTACAGGATGATTATATCTGGTCGCGTTGGTCGCCGTGGCACGATGTTCATATCGATACCTGGCTGATTCCCTGCGGCGAATGGCACGTTCGTGTTCACCGAATTGACAGTGCGAGAGCGCTAAAGACGCTGGAAGGTGGCTTTGCCGTCATCAACCACGCCGGTGTTTTCACGCCGAGCGATGGTCGCGACAGCCTGCTGCACGCCAGCAACGGCACCAGCCTCATCCATGAAGCTTCCCCGCTTTATCATCGTGAACCGGGCCATATTGTCACCCCACCGAACAGCAGCATTGTCTTTGCTGAATGCGCAGCGATCCCCACATTATCGGGTTCAATTCCTCAGGGGATCAGTTGGCTATGTTGCGCCGTTGCCGCCACGCATAAAGTTGGCTGCGAATATTTAGACAAACCGCAAGTGAGTATAGAACGCGATACCGTTTATATCCGTCATGCCAACAAAGAAAAAAACATCCGTACTAATACCAATAGCCGTCCCTATAGCGAATGACTGTATCTTACCGAGGCGTTTATGAAAAATATAACATCGAACAACAGGTTGGAATATTATAAAATCAGTGCGTTTATTTTTATGTATTTTTTTACCTGGTCTGCAAGTATCGGACTGCTCGCTATTTGGCTGGGCCAAAAAGCAAACCTGAGTGGCACCGTTATCGGCACTGTTTTTGCCGTGAACGGTATTTTCTCCGTCATATTAAAACCGATATACGGGTATATTCTCGACAAACTGGGCATGAATAAATACCTGCTCTATTTTGTTGTTGCGATGTCTGCCCTGATGGCGCCATTCTTTATTTATGTCTATCAGCCGTTATTACTTTCCAACACCCTGCTAGGCATTATTATCGGCGCCATTTATCTGAGCTTTTCCTGGTATGCTGGTGTGGCCGCCTGTGAATCATACACCGATCGCTACAGCCGTCTTAACGGCATGGAGTTCGGGCAGATTCGCATGTGGGGCTCCCTGGGATGGGCTGTCGCTTCCTCATTTTCCGGCATTCTGTTTAACCTCTCCCCCGCTTACAATTTCCTTCTGGGAAGCGTTACCTCACTGTTGATGTTGGCGGTGTTGTTCAGTCTCAAGGTGAATACCGCCACCGCCCACGCCAGCGAGGTGCTGTCGAAAGAAAAGATTGTTCCAGCGGATGTGTACGCACTATTAAAAACCAGTAAGTTTTGGGCCTTCTGCCTGTATATCGCTGGCGTGGCCTGGATGATGTTTATCGCCGAGCAACAGTTTTCCCGTTATTTCGTCACTTTCTTTAGCGATGTTCATCAGGGGAATGCCGTGTTTGGCTATCTGGGTACCGTTCAATCCGGGATGGAATTTATCATGTACATGATTATTCCTGCTTTCGTGAACTATATCGGTGCCAAAAAAGGCCTGCTACTGGTGGGGCTGGTCGTGGGGAGCCGCCTTATCCTGTCCGGTGTGTGTGACTCACATCTGCTGATTTCGATTATCAAGCCCTTATACGGGTTGGAAATCTGCCTGTTGCTGGTGTCCGTCTTTAAATATATCGCAGAACATTTTGACAAACGCGTTAACGCGACCATGTATCTGCTGGGTTATCAGGCCATGTTGTATGTGGGGAACGTCGTGGTGTCATCGCCTGCGGGTCTTCTGTACGACAAAATCGGGTTTGAAAAGACCTGCATCATTATGGGCAGCATAGCCCTTCTCTTCACGCTGATATCTTCTGTCACCCTCTCTGCTTGCCGGAGCAACAGAGATAAATCGCCCCTCGCCGTGAACCAGAATACTCAGGAAGAAATTCATCAATAGACAGGTTATACGTGGCCTGAACGTTATAGGAATCGCAGTATGTTAAATAACATCGTTAAAGAGCCGTTGCGTAGCATGGCAGATGAACCTCATGACAACCGTCAGTTTTATGATGAGCTCGCTTCGGCACGTGCGCATGTTCTTAAACTGATTAGCCGTAATTTAACAGATTTCGGTGACCATTTTCCCGCTGAAACCTGCGTCAATGGCTACTACCCTCTCACCGAAAATGTGGAATGGACCACCAGTTTTTGGACCGGGCAGTTATGGCTCGCCTGGGAGATGAGCGGCGATGAACGCTATCGCGCCATGGCGGAACAACATGTGCGTTCGTTCGGGTTACGTATTGCCGGGCGGCACGACACCAACACGCATGATCTGGGCTTTCTTTATACCCTCTCCTGTGTGGCGGCATGGAGATTGACCGGCAATACGGAAGCGCGAGGTTTCTCTTTGCTCGCAGCTGAAGCCTTGCTGGAACGCTTTCATGACAAAGCCCGCATCATCCAGGCGTGGGGAGACCTCACCGATCCCGCTCAAGCCGGAAGAATGATCATCGACTGCAATATGAACCTGCCGTTGCTGTACTGGGCCAGTGAGCAGACGGGCGATAGGCGCTTTGCCGCTGCGGCCTATGAACATGTGCGCCAGGCGGCGCGTTATCTGGTGCGCGAAGATGCCTCGACGTATCACACCTATTATATGGATGTCGCGACCGGTGCACCGCGCTACGGCAATACGCAGCAGGGGTACGCGGACGACTCCTGCTGGTCTCGAGGGCAAGCCTGGGGCATTTATGGATTCACGCTCAGTTATCTCTATACCGGCGATCGGGAATTGTTGGAACTCGCGAAGCGACTGGCTAATTACTTTCTGAATCGATTACCGGAAGATGGTGTTTGCCACTGGGATCTGGCGCTGCTGGGCACCCATGCACTACGCGATTCATCCTCTGCAGCAATCGCAGTGTGCGGTCTGCTTGAACTGTGCAAGCATTTGCCCGTAACGGACCCGGAACGACGCCACTACCTGCGCGCGGCCCAACATATCATGTCTTCCCTGACACAAGATTATCTTGCTCGCGATGAGGACCCTTGCAACGGCCTGCTCAAACACGCTGTGTATCACCTCGCCAGTCATAAAGGCGTGGATGAATGCGCAAGCTGGGGAGACTATTTTTATGTTGAAGCGCTGGTACGGATGCTACAAAGCTGGAAACCCTACTGGTAAACCCGACGCCCATGCGAACATTAACATACAGAGGTGAGTTTTGCACCGTTGCTAGCATCACTCACCTCCGTATAGAAGACATTGAATCAATGCACAGCCACAACAGAGAGGAAAATAAATGAAAGCAGCATTATTAATTGCTGATGGATTTGAAGACGCAGAAGCCGTGATTATCTACGATATTTTACGCAGACTGCATATCGACGTGGCGCTCATTTCCTGTGCAGCCTCAGGGCGATTAGCCATCAAAAGCTATTTTTCACTGTCAGTGCACGCCGATGATCATATCAACAATCTCGCTCTTGCACGCTATAACGCCGTGATTATCCCCGGGGGACCGGATTCGACGATGCACATGGCCGCCGATCCCCAGGTGATTAATTTTATTCGACGACATGATGAGTGGGGAGAATGGGTCTGTGCGCTCTGCTCTGCCCCCGCTCGTGTACTGGGCAACAATCTTCTGCTGCGTAATCGGCGCTATACGTGCTCTGGCGATCTGTGGATGCAGTGCCCAGAGGGCACATATACCGGCGAAAATGTGGTTATCGATGGCAATCTGATTACTGGGAAGGGATTGGGCGTTGCGTTTGAATTCGCTTTCGCCGTAGCCGAAAAGCTATTGAAAACGCCCGAGCCGGGTCAACGCCAAGCAAATCATATTTATTTCAACCATCCCGTGTAACTCAGGATGTCTGCCAAACAGACCCATGATATTAATCCCGACAACTCCATTATAAACCGCCGGAGTGCCCCTCACCGTAATTCGCCGGGAAACACAGGCATGCCGAAAAGGGTTTGTCGGCAATTTCATTAATTCACTTTATTTACAATGCGTTATTTTAATATCAAAGGGCTAAAAATCAAAAATGTAAACGATTACATAAATTGATGTCTGGTCATGGTTTTTGTACGATGTGAGTGATAATCTCACTCCAATATAGCTGGTATTAGGGGGAGTATATGCGTGTACTGGTGACAGGTGGTACCGGTTACATTGGAAGTCATACCTGTGTACAACTGTTGCAACAGGGGCATGATGTCGTCATTCTCGACAACTTGTGTAACAGCAAACCCGGTGTCGTGCCGGTTCTTGAGCGTTTGGCAGGAAAATCCGTGCAGTTCATTAATGGCGATCTCCGCGATGAGGCGCTACTGATCAACACCCTGCGTTCACACGCCATTGAAACGGTGATCCATTTTGCTGGGCTAAAAGCAGTCGGCGAATCAGTCGCCAAACCATTGGACTATTACGATAACAATGTGCACGGCACGCTGTGCCTGGTGAGTGCCATGCAGGCCACCCACGTCAATAACCTCATTTTCAGTTCCTCAGCCACGGTGTACGGCGACCAGCCAAACATTCCCTATAAGGAAAGTTTCCCTACCGGTACGCCACAAAGTCCGTATGGCAAAAGCAAGCTGATGGTTGAACATATTCTCACTGACCTGCAAAAAGCGCAGCCCGCATGGAGCATCGCACTGTTGCGTTATTTCAATCCCGTAGGCGCACACCCCTCTGGCGATATGGGGGAAGATCCGCAGGGTATTCCGAACAATCTGATGCCTTACATTGCACAAGTGGCCGTCGGTCGTCGCCCTTCACTGGCTATTTTTGGCAACGACTACCCCACTCCTGACGGCACCGGTGTACGCGATTATATTCATGTGATGGATCTTGCCGATGGTCACATTGCGGCAATGGAGCAACTGGCGGGAAAAGCAGGTATCCACCTCTATAACCTTGGTACAGGTATCGGCAGCAGCGTTCTTGACGTCGTCAATGCATTCAGCAAGGCTTGCGGTAAATCAGTTAACTATCATTTTGCCCCGCGCCGCGATGGCGACCTGTCCGCCTACTGGGCTGACGCCAGTAAAGCCGATCGCGAGCTGAACTGGCGAGCCACGCGTTCGCTTGACGACATGGCGCAAGATACCTGGCGCTGGCAGTCCCGCCACCCACAGGGCTTCACCGACTAAGGAGTGACCATGATGCAATTTAATCCGGTCGATCATCCCCATCGCCGTTACAACCCGCTAACGGGACAGTGGATTCTGGTTTCTCCCCACCGGGCAAAGCGCCCCTGGCAAGGCGCGCAGGAAGCTCCGGTAAAACAGACCCTGCCTGCCCACGATCCTGACTGTTTTCTTTGTCCCAACAATACCCGTGTCACCGGTGATAAAAATCCCAACTACACCGGTACCTATGTCTTTACCAATGACTTTGCCGCACTGATGTCCGACACGCCGCCAGCGCCTGAAAGCGACGATCCCCTCATGCGTTGCCAAAGCGCACGCGGCACCAGTCGTGTGATCTGTTTTTCGCCGGACCACAGTAAAACGCTGCCGGAACTGAGCATGTCCACCTTAGAAGGGGTAGTAAAAACCTGGCAGGCGCAAACCGCAGAGTTAGGTCAAACCTATCCCTGGGTGCAGGTTTTTGAAAACAAAGGGGCTGCGATGGGTTGCTCAAATCCGCATCCGCATGGGCAAGTGTGGGCCAACAGTTTCCTGCCGAATGAAGCCGAGAACGAAGATCGCCGGCAAAAAGCCTATTTTAACCAGTACGGTTCGCCCTTGCTGGTGGACTATGCGGCACGCGAACGCGAAGACGGTAGCCGGACGGTGGTGGAAACTACACACTGGCTGGCGGTCGTCCCTTATTGGGCTGCGTGGCCGTTTGAAACGCTGCTACTACCGAAAACACATGTACAGCGCATTACCACGTTGACCGATGCACAATGCGTAGATTTGGCGCTGGCGTTAAAACGGCTAACCAGCCGTTACGACAATCTTTTCCAGTGCTCATTTCCCTATTCTATGGGTTGGCACGGTGCACCATTCACCCGACAGGATAATACCCACTGGCAGCTACATGCCCATTTTTACCCGCCGCTGCTGCGTTCTGCTTCCGTGCGTAAGTTTATGGTTGGCTACGAAATGCTCGCCGAAACACAACGTGACCTCACGCCGGAACAAGCAGCCGAACGTCTGCGCGCGGTGAGCGACATCCATTTTCGCGAATCCGGAGTATGAACATGCACCTGAAAGAAAAAACGCTGTCTCTGTTTGCTGAAACATTTGGCTACCCTGCCACACTGACCATTCAGGCCCCCGGACGCGTCAACCTGATTGGCGAACATACCGATTACAACGATGGTTTTGTTCTCCCCTGCGCCATTGATTATCAGACAGTCATTAGCGGTGCTCCGCGCTCGGATCGCACCGTGCGCGTCATTGCTGCAGATTATGATAATCAGCAGGATTCGTTCTCGCTGGATGCGCCTATCATGCCGCATGCCACCTGGCAATGGTCAAACTATGTGCGGGGGGTGGTGAAACATCTGCAGACGCGTAACACACATTTTGGCGGGGCAGATCTCGTTATCAGCGGCAACGTTCCACAGGGCGCAGGGCTGAGTTCATCAGCATCGTTGGAAGTGGCCGTTGGTACTGTCTTCCAGCAACTTTATCACCTGCCGTTGGATGGCACGCAAATCGCGCTCAATGGACAGGAAGCGGAAAACCAATTTGTCGGCTGTAATTGCGGCATCATGGATCAATTGATCTCTGCGCTGGGTAAAAAAGGTAACGCGCTGCTGATCGACTGCCGCTCTCTGAGCAATAAATCAGTGCCAATGCCGGAAGGCGTCGTAATCCTCATCATCAACAGCAATTTCAAACGCACATTGGTGGGCAGCGAATACAATACGCGTCGCCGACAGTGTGAAACTGGCGCACATTTTTTCCAGCAGAGTTCACTGCGTGACGTTACGCTTGATGCCTTCACGGCACGCGAACATGAATTGGATCCGCTCGTGGCCAAACGTGTCCGCCATGTATTGAGCGAAAATGCCCGCACACTTGAGGCGGCATCCGCACTGGAAAAAGGTGACTTAAAACGCATGGGCGCACTGATGGCGCAATCGCATGTCTCCATGCGTGATGACTTTGAAATTACCGTGCCGCAGATAGATACGCTGGTTGAGATCGTAAAAGAGGCCATCGGTGAAAACGGCGGCGTACGCATGACCGGCGGTGGGTTTGGCGGGTGCGTGGTGGCACTGGTTCCGGAGGTACTGCTCCCTAAAGTGAAACACGCCGTGGAGGCGCAATATGAAGCCAAAACGGGTATTAAAGAAACCTTTTATGTGTGCAAACCGTCTCAGGGCGCGGGGCCGTGCTAGCCACTCGCGGGCTAGCACGAGAAAGCCCATCGCAGTCGGCCTATTAGGTGCAACCTTGCAATCCCTATGATGTCTTATCATCGCGGAATTTGCATTCGCCGGAGCAGCTCTTTCCATCGCGGAGTACTTAAGAGCTGCTAAATTCTACAAATACCTATTCCTGCCCCCTCTAAATAGCTGCGCCTAATACCGCTACACTTTTGCCTGACCATGTTTTCCTCCGGGGAATGGGCTGGCGGTTTCCAT
>JADMXW010000041.1 GCA_015548865.1 Serratia marcescens
TAGTGTTAGACATATATTCAAGACTATCTCTTATCTGGAGATACAGCTACTGTCTGGTGTTTCAGGGGGCTACATCACTGAAATCACGAAGGGTTTGGAGGCAATCTATGCGCAAGATATTCATCAGCTAGAGGTTTTCATAGATGTTGTTGAGTCATATCTGAAAAATAAGAACGAGTGTGACTATAGTGTCACAAGCAATGAATATATGGCAATTAACAGGCTACGGATAAGAGTTAATAACTTTCAGGGAGTTCTTGTTGGTTTAAAACTAAGTCAGGTTCAAGCACAAATGAGCTATGAAACAGCTGTCGATGTAAAAGATAGCCTTCGAGATATTAAAGATAATTTATTACCTATGTGGGAAGGGCAGGCTAAGAACATCAACGCCAGTGGTGTTTGTAGTGGTATTGATGAAGTGGCTCATGAAAAATTCAAGAAGCTGGTCAATAAATTAAATAAGAACATAAGGTGAGATAACATGAAGTGAATCGCCACGGGTTTAACAGACACCTCAGAGTCATTTAAGATGGCTTAAAGAGAGGTGCCCATGAGCGGTAAGCGTTATCCCGAAGAGTTTAAAACTGAAGCAGTCAAACAGGTTGTTGATCGCGGTTATTCTGTTGCCAGCGTTGCAACACGTCTCGATATCACCACCCACAGCCTTTACGCCTGGATAAAGAAGTACGGTCCGGATCCTTCCACTAATAAAGAACAGTCAGATGCTCAGGCCGAGATCCGCCGTCTCCAGAAAGAGCTGAAGCGGGTTACCGACGAACGGGACATATTAAAAAAAGCCGCTGTAGATTCAATTGGTCAACGCAACAGTTATGTGAAAACATGGGGTTGCGGAGGTTTTTTGAATGAGACGAACATTTACAGCAGAGGAAAAAGCCTCTGTTTTTGAACTATGGAAGAACGGAACAGGCTTCAGTGAAATAGCGAATATCCTGGGTTCAAAACCCGGAACGATCTTCACTATGTTAAGGGATACTGGCGGCATAAAACCCCATGAGCGTAAGCGGGCTGTAGCTCACCTGACACTGTCTGAGCGCGAGGAGATACGAGCTGGTTTGTCAGCCAAAATGAGCATTCGTGCGATAGCTACTGCGCTGAATCGCAGTCCTTCGACGATCTCACGTGAAGTTCAGCGTAATCGGGGCAGACGCTATTACAAAGCTGTTGATGCTAATAACCGAGCCAACAGAATGGCGAAAAGGCCAAAACCGTGCTTACTGGATCAAAATTTACCATTGCGAAAGCTTGTTCTGGAAAAGCTGGAGATGAAATGGTCTCCAGAGCAAATATCAGGATGGTTAAGGCGAACAAAACCACGTCAAAAAACGCTGCGAATATCACCTGAGACAATTTATAAAACGCTGTACTTTCGTAGCCGTGAAGCGCTACACCACCTGAATATACAGCATCTGCGACGGTCGCATAGCCTTCGCCATGGCAGGCGTCATACCCGCAAAGGCGAAAGAGGTACGATTAACATAGTGAACGGAACACCAATTCACGAACGTTCCCGAAATATCGATAACAGACGCTCTCTGGGGCATTGGGAGGGCGATTTAGTCTCAGGTACAAAAAACTCTCATATAGCCACACTTGTAGACCGAAAATCACGTTATACGATCATCCTTAGACTCAGGGGCAAAGATTCTGTCTCAGTAAATCAGGCTCTTACCGACAAATTCCTGAGTTTACCGTCAGAACTCAGAAAATCACTGACATGGGACAGAGGAATGGAACTGGCCAGACATCTAGAATTTACTGTCAGCACCGGCGTTAAAGTTTACTTCTGCGATCCTCAGAGTCCTTGGCAGCGGGGAACAAATGAGAACACAAATGGGCTAATTCGGCAGTACTTTCCTAAAAAGACATGTCTTGCCCAATATACTCAACATGAACTAGATCTGGTTGCTGCTCAGCTAAACAACAGACCGAGAAAGACACTGAAGTTCAAAACACCGAAAGAGATAATTGAAAGGGGTGTTGCATTGACAGATTGAATCTACAATTCGGTGAACGCACGTTGGTCACGCTGGAGCGTCTTCTGGGCCTGCTGTCGGCCTTTGAGGTCGTGGTATGGATGACGGATGGCTGGCCGCTTTATGAATCACGCCTGAAGGGAGAACTGCACGTTATCAGCAAGCGATATACGCAGCGCATTGAGCGGCATAACCTGAATCTGAGGCAGCATCTGGCAAGGCTGGGCAGGAAGTCACTGTCGTTCTCAAAATCGGTGGAGCTGCATGACAAAGTCATCGGGCATTATCTGAACATAAAACACTATCAGTAAGTTGGAGTCATTACCGGTGCTCTGATATATTTATTATACTATAGTGGGGTATGTGTTGATCTTAATGTAATACTCCCCTATAGTATAAGAAATACAGAGCAGTGAGGTAAGCAATGCCCAGTACTCCTGAAGAGAAAAAAAAGGTCCTAACCCGGGTTCGCCGTATCCGGGGTCAGATTGATGCTCTGGAAAGAGCACTTGAAAGTGGCGCTGAATGCCGTTCCGTTCTCCAGCAAATCGCCGCCGTCCGGGGCGCCGCTAACGGACTGATGGCAGAGGTGCTGGAGAGCCACATACGGGAAACCTTTGACCAGAATGACAGCTACAGTCATGAAGTCAGTAAATCAGTTGACGATACGATTGAGCTGGTTCGTGCCTATCTTAAATAGGTGAGGCCATTATTACATTGAGGATATATTACGTATGAAATCACGTGCCGCTGTTGCATTTGCACCAGGGAAGCCCCTGGAGATTGTTGAAATTGATGTTGCTCCGCCTAAAAAAGGCGAGGTGCTGATTAAAAACACCCACACAGGTGTCTGCCATACCGATGCCTTTACCCTCTCAGGGAATGACCCTGAGGGCGTTTTCCCGGTGGTTCTCGGCCACGAGGGAGCCGGTATCGTCGTTGAAGTTGGTGAAGGCGTCACCAGTGTGAAGCCGGGTGACCATGTTATTCCGCTCTACACCGCTGAATGCGGGGAGTGTGAATTCTGCCAGTCCGGTAAAACGAACCTCTGTGTATCGGTTCGCGAGACTCAGGGCAAAGGACTGATGCCTGACGGGACCACTCGCTTTTCATACAACGGTCAGCCTCTTTACCACTACATGGGATGTTCCACATTCAGTGAATACACCGTTGTGGCCGAGGTTTCTCTGGCAAAAATTAACCCGGAGGCGAACCATGAACACGTCTGCCTGTTGGGTTGTGGCGTGACTACCGGTATTGGCGCCGTCCATAACACGGCTAAAGTGCAGCCGGGCGATTCAGTTGCCATTTTTGGTCTGGGGGCAATTGGTCTGGCTGCGGTACAGGGGGCCCGTCAGGCAAAAGCGGGACGTATTATCGCTATCGATACTAATCCGACAAAATTTGACCTGGCCCGTCAGTTCGGGGCCACTGACTGCATTAACCCGAATGATTATGACAAACCGATTAAAGATGTTCTGCTGGATATCAACAAGTGGGGTATTGACCATACCTTTGAATGTATCGGTAACGTTAACGTCATGCGTGCAGCGCTGGAAAGTGCTCACCGTGGGTGGGGGCAGTCCGTTGTCATTGGTGTCGCAGGGGCCGGACAGGAGATTTCCACCCGTCCTTTCCAGCTGGTCACCGGGCGCGTATGGAAAGGTTCCGCGTTTGGCGGAGTAAAAGGCCGCACTCAGCTCCCCGGTATGGTCGAGGATGCCATGAAGGGGGATATTGACCTTGAGCCATTTGTAACCCATACGATGACACTGGATGAAATCAATGACGCCTTCGAGCTTATGCATGAAGGCAAATCTATCCGGACAGTGATTCATTACTGATCCCATCAGAATTTTAATCAACTCAAACTGAAGGAAGTGGAAAATGACAACTCCGGTAATTTCTGGTGACGGCATCTTTTCTCATGTGTTCATTGGCGCAGCCGATGTCGAGAAATCCTCCGCATTTTACGATGTCGTCCTGGGCACGCTTGGTATCAATAACCTCGGCCCGTTTGGCAACGGCTGGGTACTCTATGGCCGCGAAAAGCCGGCATTTATCATTGCCCGTCCGGGCAACGGTGAAGCACCTTCCGCTAACGGGGTGACTGTCGGCTTCGCTGCTGCCACCCCGGAAGAGGTTGATGCTTTCCATGCTGCCGGCCTTGCCGCCGGTGGAGCTGATGAAGGTCAACCTGGCCCGCGTGGTCACCTTCCCGGGGCCTATGCTGCCTACCTGCGGGATCCGGCGGGTAACAAAATCACGGCGTATACGTTTATCTGACGTCCGGATTTAAAGATACTTCCCCTGGCTTCGGTCAGGGGAAATAACCATGAGATAACGGCTGATGGAACTCATTGAGCAGCATGCCAGCTCTGGCGGCTGGCAAAACGTGTACCGGCATTATTCACAATCCCTTAATTGTGAAATGAATTTCGGTGTGTATCTTCCTCCCAAAGCAGTAACAGAAAAACTGCCGGTACTATACTGGTTGTCGGGCCTGACCTGTACTGAGCAGAATTTCATCACCAAATCAGGTATGCAGCATTATGCAGCCCGGCATAACGTCATCGTTGTTGTCCCGGATACCAGTCCCCGGGGTAATAATGTCCCGGATGCCGACAGTTACGATCTTGGCCAGGGGGCCGGTTTTTATCTGAACGCGACGGAACAGCCGTGGAATGTTCATTACAGGATGTATGACTATATTCTCAGAGAGCTTCCGGATGTCGTCATGAATCATTTTCCTGCAACGGCAAGAAAATCTATATCCGGTCATTCTATGGGAGGGCTGGGTGCTCTGGTGCTGGCTCTGCGAAATCCTGGTGAATATGTGAGCGTATCAGCATTTTCCCCGATAGTATCGCCTTCTCAGGTGCCATGGGGGCAACAGGCATTTAGCGCTTACCTGGGTGAAAACAGAAAAACGTGGGAAGCCTACGATCCAGTCAGCCTCATTTTACAGGGTGAAAAATTACCAGAAATCTTCATTGATCAGGGGCTGAGTGACGCCTTTTATGAAGAGCAACTGCGCACCAAAATCCTTGAGAGAGTATGCAATGAGATGAACCTCAATGCGTCGTTCCGATATCATACTGGATACGACCACAGCTATTATTTCATTTCCAGCTTTATTGGTGAGCACATTGCTTACCATGCCAACAGGCTCAGGCTGTCAGCATGAGTTGATTTCCAGCCTCAGAAAATGTGCTTAATTTTCAGGCCTGAACAGGGCCTGAACCCTGCAGACCTGAGATGTACTGTAACTGGTGGCTTCAGCAGTTTCTCTTATGCTCAGTTTCTTGACCTGTCGGTAATACAGAACTTTCTTATGTCGTTCCTGATCGGCCTGTTTGCCCCGGTGAATAGCCACGGATAATCTAGACACTTCCGAGCCGTTGATGGACTGACCCCGCCCCGGTAGACGATCCTGCCCTATAGTTTGGACTGACCCCACGCCTGTAGACAAATCCTGTCCTCACGACGAGGCCTGTTCGAAGGCCTCCGGACTGACGTCGCCGAGGTGGCTGTGGCGCCGGGACCGGTTATAGAAGACTTCAATGTAATCGAAGATCCGCCCGGGCCAGATCCCTGGTTTTATATATGCGTTTTCTGATCCGTTCTTTTTTCAGCGAACTGAAGAACGATTCGGCCACCGCATTATCCCAGCAGTTGCCACGCCGGCTCATGCTCGGCGCCAGGTTATTGGCCCGGTAGAAGCGCTGCCAGTCGTCACTGCCGTACTGGCTGCCCTGGACGCCCTTCTAAGAGTCAAGCTGTTATCGGGATACTGTTGATCCGCCTGTTTTGATTGCGCAGTAACGTGTAAACTTCGCGGGAGATATATCGCTTTAGACAGCGTATCGCTTCCATTTTTGTATGTCCTTCGGCTACACGCCTGGCGACATATTCCTTTGTTTTTGCGTCAGTTCGTAAGCGTCCGATGGCGATGATGTGAAGTGCACTATTTGCAGCACGATCTCCACCACGATTAAGTCGGTAACGGTTCGTTTTTCCAGAAGAAACGGGGACCGGGCTGACACCACACAGTGCCGCAAATCCTGATTCTGATCTTAACCGTTGAGGATTGTCTCCGGCAGTGATCAGCAACTGTGAAGCGCTTTCGTATCCGATAGCATTACGTTTAATCAGCTCAGGTGCCAACTCGTCGACAATTGCCGCAATCATGACATCCAGATCAGCGATTTCGTCATGTAACTCGAGATAGCGTCGGGCAAGGGACTTTAATGAAATGCGATAAACGTTGGTTACATTGCGGTATTCACTGGCATCAGGTCTCCAGGAACCCAGGGTCCTGATGAGCTGCATGCGCGTCATATTTCTGAGCTGTTCACGTAATTCATCCGGGGCAGAGATAATATTTGAATGGATAATCTGGAGAGCGACTCTGCGGGCTGATATTGCTGTTTTTCGGCAAGTTTTTAATACCCGCAGGGACTCAATCATGCCATCACGCGTTTTGGGAGTAACTGTCCTGATGCCTGAGAATGCTGCATGAGCGGCACATTCAGCATCAATTGTGTCACTTTTACCCCGTTTGCGTCGCTCCATCCGGTCTGGAGCAGTCACCTCAAGAACTTCTAACCCGGCGTTCTGAAAATAACGAAGCAAACCGGAACCATAGGTACCTGTGCACTCAACACCAATTCGCTTTAATGTCCCAAACGAGGTCATCCATGCCAGCATCTGCCGGTAACCTTGTCGTGTTGTGGAGAAATACTGAGTCCCAAGGACTTTATTGTTCTGATCTACGACAGCGGCAACGTGCAAATCTTTATGTGTATCCACGCCACCCACGTAAGCGTGCAGCGAGAACCGTATTGACGGGGATGTGTTATTCATTTGGCAATGCTACGCGCCAGGGGAGCAGTTCGCTGACCCGGTTTATCGGCCAGTCAGCTATAACATCAAGCACATGGCGAAGGTAGCTTTCTGGCTCCACTCCGTTCAGTTTGCATGTCCCGATCAGGCTGTACAGCAGCGCTCCCCGCTCTCCTCCATGATCCGAACCGAAGAACAGGTAGTTTTTGCGGCCCAGGCTGACCATCCGTAGCGCATTCTCAGCTATGTTGTTATCTGCCTCGGCCCAGCCGTCGTCAGTATAGTAAGCCAGCGCCGGCCACTGGTTCAGTACGTACGTGAACGCTTTCGCCAGTTCTGAGTGTCGCGACAGCGTTTTCACCTTTTCACGCAGCCAGCTTTCCAGGGATTTCAGCCGCGGTTTAGCTTTTTGCTGACGTTCTGCAAGGCGTCGCTTCGCCGGCATCCCCCTTATTTCCGCCTCGATGGCATATAACTCACCGATCCGTTTCAGGGCTTCCTCCGTCAGCGCTGACGGGGTGCGAACGTGCACATCGTGGATCTTGCGGCGGGCATGAGCCCAGCAGGCAGCTTCCGTTATCTGTCCATTGCGGTACAGTTCGTTGAACCCGGCGTACGCATCCGCCTGCAGAACACCGCTGAAGCCAGCGAGATGGCTCTGCGGGTGGATACCTTTTCTGTCCGGGCTGTAAGCGAACCACACTGCCGGCGCCAGCTCTGACCCGGCGTTACGGTCGTCACGAACGTACGTCCACAACCGCCCGGTCTTCGTTTTCTTATTACCTGGCAACAGCACCGGGACAGGCGTGTCATCAGCATGGAGCTTACCGTCAGTCAGCACATAGTCCTGAAGCGCCCCTTCCAGCGGTGACAGTAGCCGGCAACACGCATCCACCCAGCCCGACAGCAGTGAGCGGCTCAGCTCCACACCCTGGCGGCCGTATATTTCAGACTGGCGGTACAGCGGGGTGTGCTCTGCATACTTTGAACTCAGCACGCGGGCCAGCAGCCCCGGTCCTGCGATACCCCGCTCGATGGGCCGTGAAGGCGCGGGGGCCTGCACGATGGCATCGCACTGAGTACAGGCATGCTTTTCACGTACTGTCCGGATAACCCGGAAGGCGCTGCGCATCAGCTCCAGCTGTTCGGCGGCATCTTCACCCAGGTAACTCAGCGCACCACCACATTCCGGGCAGCATGACGCTGCCGGCAGCAGCCGTTTTTCGTCACGGGGAAGTGATTCAGGGAACGGTTTGCGGGTACGGGTCTGCCGCAGCGGGCGCTGCACGGCCGGGTCATCCACCCGGCCGGTAAGGGTATCGCTTTCTTTCTGCAACTGCTTAAGGTCGGCTTCCATCTTCGCGATACGGCGGGAGACTTTTTCGGAGCGGCTGCCGAAGTTCATCCGGCGCAGCTTATCCAGTTGCGCCTGCAGGTGATCTATTTCGCGTTCACGCTCGTTCAGCTTTTCCAGAAGGGCACGGTTCAGCGCCTCCTGTTCGGCAAGGAGACGTTTCAGTTCATCGATATCGTCAGGAAGTAAGCTGTTCATACCGGGTATATTACCAGGCTCATTCAGCGTCGACCAGGATAAAGAGGCCTACAACATAGTCAGTGACGTAAGCAGTCTTTTAGGCTGCCGCCAGTCGATACCTTCAAGGAGCATCGCCAGCTGTGCCGGTGTGAGGAACACTTTGCCATCCCGGGCTGACGGCCAGGCGAAGCGGCCGCGCTCCAGCCGTTTGGTCAGCAGACACAGTCCATCGCCGGTAGACCAGAGGAGCTTTACCTGACTGCCATTACGCCCACGGAAGATAAAAACGTGACCTGACATCGGATCGTCTTTCAGCGTCGTCTGCACCTTTGCCGCCAGGCCGTTGAAGCCGTTTCTCATATCGGTGATGCCAGCGACCAGCCAGATCTTTGTCCCTGATGGTAATGGGATCAACGTTTGAGCTCCCGTATCAGCAGGTTCAGGATATTTTCGCTGATGGCGCCATTCAGACGGAGTGATCCGTGCCGGAACGTCACTTCACAGCTGATATTGAGTGATTCAGGTGCCGCAGCAGCTACAGGTTGTGACCGGGGGGAGGTTGCAGGGACAACATCTTCGGCATCAAGTGTTATCGGGAGCAGCTCAGGCACGTTGTTTTCTGTTGTTGAAGGAGGACGTAGTTTTCCTTCGCGCCAGTACTGGCGCCACTTAAACAGCAAATTATCGTTGATCCCATGCTCACGAGCGAGTTGCGCTACGGAGATCTCTGGTCGATGCGAGAGTTCAACCATTTTGATTTTGAACTCAACGGGATAATTAGGGCTTTTTTTACGCACTGCGGTTAATGATTTCATGGATAGCGTCCACCATATTTGGTGTCCATTATCCTCTCAGGAATTTCAGGATCTGCCAGACGGTGCTGAGACGACGCTTACCCACCCACAACGGCAGCTTCGGTAACTTTATCAACCATGACAGAGCTCCTGTGAGGAAACAGAGTTGAATCTCCAGACAGATAACCCGGACAGGACAGTAACGAGACAAGCCGTCAGGCCCTTCTTGAGTCACGCGCATCGGTGAGGAGATGCCTCGCATGAAGGCGCTTCCGGCAACCGACGGGTCCAGGGCAGGACACAAAAGGTCGATCGCTGTGTGAGTCAGGATGCGGGAAGGTCTTCACTGCATCAGTAATCACACCAATCTGGTTAAACGGCAAACTAAGTGGTGGTAAAGACTGACATCGGCATTATTACTATCGCTATGTACGATAACCTCGCTGTCTGGTTTTCGGCGCCAGACCGCCATCATCAGCGCGTCGAGCGCCAGTTCGCGTGAGAGAGTGGGTTTCATCGACCAGCCGACCACATTACGGGCGAAGAGATCGATAACCACCGCCAGATACAGCCAGCCCTGCCAGGTGCGGAGTAGAGTAAGAGGCAGGGCGTAGTCGGACTATTTCCCTGCGGAAGGTGCGAATAAGCGGGGAAATTCTTCTCGGCTGACTCAGTCATTTCATTTCTTCATGTTTGAGCCGATTTTTTCTCCCGTAAATGCCTTGAATCAGCCTATTTAGACCGTTTCTTCGCCATTTAAGGCGTTATCCCCAGTTTTTAGTGAGATCTCTCCCACTGACGTATCATTTGGTCCGCCCGAAACAGGTTGGCCAGCGTGAATAACATCGCCAGTTGGTTATCGTTTTTCAGCAACCCCTTGTATCTGGCTTTCACGAAGCCGAACTGTCGCTTGATGATGCGAAATGGGTGCTCCACCTTGGCCCGGATGCTGGCTTTCATGTATTCGATGTTGATGGCCGTTTTGTTCTTGCGTGGATGCTGTTTCAAGGTTCTTACCTTGCCGGGGCGCTCGGCGATCAGCCAGTCCACATCCACCTCGGCCAGCTCCTCGCGCTGTGGCGCCCCTTGGTAGCCGGCATCGGCTGAGACAAATTGCTCCTCTCCATGCAGCAGATTACCCAGCTGATTGAGGTCATGCTCGTTGGCCGCGGTGGTGACTAGGCTGTGGGTCAGGCCACTCTTGGCATCGACACCAATGTGGGCCTTCATGCCAAAGTGCCACTGATTGCCTTTCTTGGTCTGATGCATCTCCGGATCGCGTTGCTGCTCTTTGTTCTTGGTCGAGCTGGGTGCCTCAATGATGGTGGCATCGACCAAGGTGCCTTGAGTCATCATGACGCCTGCTTCGGCCAGCCAGCGATTGATGGTCTTGAACAATTGGCGGGCCAGTTGATGCTGCTCCAGCAGGTGGCGGAAATTCATGATGGTGGTGCGGTCCGGCAAGGCGCTATCCAGGGATAACCGGGCAAACAGACGCATGGAGGCGATTTCGTACAGAGCATCTTCCATCGCGCCATCGCTCAGGTTGTACCAATGCTGCATGCAGTGAATGCGTAGCATGGTTTCCAGCGGATAAGGTCGCCGGCCATTACCAGCCTTGGGGTAAAACGGCTCGATGACTTCCACCATGTTTTGCCATGGCAGAATCTGCTCCATGCGGGACAAGAAAATCTCTTTTCTGGTCTGACGGCGCTTACTGCTGAATTCACTGTCGGCGAAGGTGAGTTGATGACTCATGATGAACCCTGTTCCATGGCTCCAGATGACAAACATGATCTCATATCAGGGACTTGTTCGCACCTTCCTTAGTAAAAGAGAGCAGTATTCGTGTAGCCAAAACAGCTAATCGTACTGTATATGATGTTGAGACAATTGATTACATATCAAACCAGATCAATGAGGCCGGTCGAGAAATTAAAAAAATCCACGACCGAGCCAAGACGCAACATACCCAGCTTGAAGCTCGCGCAGCGCAATGGAAGGAGAAGCGTTTTATGGTAGCAAAAGAACTGTCTTCCAAATAATAGTTAAATTTAGAGGATGTGCTATGGCTAGAATCAGAAAAAGTAATCCATATGATGATGTTGAGAATGCTATTAGACGGAAGCGTGATAGAGCTATATATTTTACCTTAGCTATATCTCTAATCTTCGCTATTATATTTCTAATATTATGGTTTTGTATTCCATCAGACATGCCAGTAGATGAGCAAGTCAAACAGGTTTCTGACGATATATTCAACATTCTACGCTCCAATGAGTTAGTTCCTGAAAATGCTTTTGATACGATTGGATCATTTATTTCCATATATGGAAGAGTTGGTGTGGGTGTATGTATATTGATTGTAATACTAGGGGCAATTATTAATGGGAATGGTTTACAACTTGAGATAATGACAAGTTGCATAGTATTGTTTGTAGGGTTTAATTTATTTATTGCTGCATTTGGTGATGAGCCTCATAATTATAAATACAATACCGACAAAATAAGTACTGCTATGAAAACTGGAGACTTGGACTCTTTGTATGAAATCTATGGAGACAGAGGGAGTTTACTAAGAAAGTCAGTTGAAAAAGCACTTGCAGATCCTAAACCAGCTACTGCAAAAAAACTGGGAGATATCGATGGCCTGTTACTCAGAGGTGTAATAATTACTGCTGAAAAAGTATCTGATAGCAATTATAAAAATCATCTTGGAAACTTGGTTTTGTTAATGCCTGAATATAAAGAGGATAGTGTCAAAGACAAAAACACACTGTTTGATTCACAACTTTATAAAGCTATTGATTACCATATTTATGACATTGGTTACAAGTCTGGTGCGCTTGCTTCAAATCCTCTTTCTGCTTGGAAGTCGGGAAATGATCTTAAATCCAATTATATTAAATATATTATAAAAAGTACTGCTCTAATATTTTTTATACTTGCCGTAATTTTTGTGGTGATTATACTGCTGACGGTTAGAAATGGCCGTAGGCTTACTTATTTGATAGAGTCTAATATTAAATATCTGTCGAAATAAAATAAAACGCCCTTAAGGGCGTTTTATTTTTGTGTGCTTATTTACCATCCGTTTCATCATCTACTTTCTGAGTCATGATTGGAGGCGGCGCTTCATTATCAATTTTCCTACGGCCTTCATCGCTGAAGAAGATTTTCCAGATAAAGTGCCCGACAAAAAGGATTCCGCATCCTATAATCAGCGCCCAGTCGAAAGTGTCAAATGGTCTGTTAAAATAATCAAACATATAGTTCTCCAGGGTAGAGTTCGTGACTAAGCCCGTTAAACGTTGTGTGGATAATTGCTCCACCAGACCGGGCAATGCAATTCATTGTTTTTTTCAGACCATCCGGCATCTATGAGTAATCTCTTCACAAAAAATGGCTGGTTTCTGAAGATATCTGTAGAAATTGATGTAGCTTTAATGACACTTCCTTTTTCACCAGGTTTTGTTGGTTTCTCGTAACGCGTTATACCGATATGCTGTAGACGTGACCTAATCGCGCCATCTGTCCTATTCATTTTCTTGGCAATCACTTCTATTGAACGATGCTCAGATAGAAGTGTAATTAAAAACTTATAGTTTCCACATACCCATTTGGCTGGTTTTTGTGGTTCTCTTTGGTTCCGTTCAGGCACTGATCTTTCCTTAATTTGTTGTGGTTTTTCACTATCACAATCAATGTCAGTTCTGGCCGGGTAATTTGAAATGGTTTTATCTGGTACGGTTTCATAGATAATTTCATTAAGCACTATATGCTTGCTCCACCAATCTGGGGCGGTAAGGTCGAATCCATCAATGTGCCAGCCGAATTCGATTAGTGGCAGGACATCAAGAAAACGTTTTTTTGATAATTTCGCAGAACTTATTTTTTTATTTAACCATATAACCGTACTAGATGAATCGTCTTCAGCGCCCACGGTAATCATTCCAAGCTCTATAAGTTGCTGAAGAGTGGATTGATGGCTTCTTAAGGTAAGCTCGGCAAGTGCCGTTTTACTGATACCATGTTGTATCGCCTTAAGTAAGGCCCGAGTATCGTCAGGAGTCCACGGTTTACCGGTAATGAGGTGTGAAGATGTTTTCTTATGTAGCTGATCAGTATCCTCATCTTCGGGTACTAACAGGCTTGTGTTTCTTGTTCGCCACCATTCTGGAGAGTACAGAACATTTTCACCATTTATGCAGTGTGCTACCCATCCATTATCTAGCAGGGTTTTAAGAGTTATACCTGAAGCTGGTTCAGCCGGTGGCACTCTGATTGAAGAGTTAGGCTTGAGGGTAATTTCGTTAGGCTCGGAGAGATTTTCTCTTATGAGAAGGTATAAATCCAACTCGATACATCTTAACTGGATTATCCTTTCATTGTATCCAAGAATGGACGTAAGCGCTGCAAATGAGTAACCATCCTTAAGCCCTTTTATAAGCTTCAGATCTTCAGCTGGTGACCATGACGGTAATTTCTTCTTCATTCACTTGCCTTAGAGTGAACTAAATATTTCTGATATTACTTGTAAATCAATAATTCTTGAATCGAGAATGGGGGCGTTTTGAGGTGTATAAATCGCACTTAGACTCGACCATTTAGTATCCGTGGTTGAAGAGCTCCTCAACTCCAGCATTTACGACATCCTGGTTTCCAGGGATGTAACGTGGCCAGCCTTCTACCTCTTTGATGTTCTTAACGATAACTCCTTCGAAGCCAAATTGATCTGCCGATATATCAACAATATGGAATTCATCGTTGTTGGAGATCTCACACCAGTAATGACCGAACCCGCCATACATAGTGAATAACCCGCCGTCAGATTTCCCATCGCCACCTCTAATCACAGCTGATAACCCTTTGCTATGTGCCAGACGAGCTAATAGCAGACTGGCAAATAGGCATGTGCCCGTTGTGTCATCGGTATCACAGTCAGCGAGGATACCGTTCAGTAATGCCCGTGCTTCAGTCGCAACATCATTAATGAGGTTTTTCATCAGGGTTACTTATCGCAAATCGGTTTCAGGGGATTCTGCCAGACAGGCCGTAGCGTGACAATTTTTTATGACCCCAATAGGGGGCGAAATTAACGGGTCTTAGAATTTCGTCACCGATGAATGTTGCGTTAATCTTTTTTTATATAAAGAGGAGCTAACCATGAATAAAATGAAGTACAGTGCAGTATTGAATGAATGGAATTTTAAGTATGATTCTGCTGAAAGATTCGGTGACTCACACTTTCTTTATATCCATAATTTCATGAACGATCAGAGCCAGTTACTTGGTATTATCATAGCTGATTTTTTGAAGGTTCCTCAGATAGAACTTCTTCCTATTCAGACCGCCATAGATAACCTTGTAAGGTTATTAAAGGTTCAGACATCCAGGTCGTTAACGTCTGATGAGGGTGTTGATCTTGCTCAATTCCTCACTCAGTACCTCAGACAGACACAATCTTATGCTGCGGTTTCAAGTATGTGTCCGGTTGGTCAAAAGTTGAATTTTTTCCTGAACATCTACCCAAGAAAAGGTAATAAAGAGTTTTCTTTTCGATTATTCGCAATCACCACACTCAATGAAATTACAAGCGTGTCTGAATTTGTTGAAATGGCACATAGTACTCAACAAAGTGATCTGATTAATAATCCTGGTTATTTTGTTTGATTACTAAATAATTCCATATTGAAATCATTAACCATCACTTAACAGTGATGGTTTTTTGTTTTATTTCAATTATCTTTTTGTTCGATATGACTATCTGCTTTTTATAATCTGATTTCACTTACTATCATGCTGATACTACTAGGTAAAATGGTCGTGATGACTTTAATTCATGCTATTCCATTGAGATTTGTGTTTACAATCAATAAAAATATTGTTAATAAAATGTAATCCTTAACATAAATCAACATGGATATGGAACCTACACTACAATGGCAAAGAAAAACATACATCAGGAAGAGATTGTATTCGCGAAGAAACAGCTTGTTCTCCTTGCAACATTAAAAGGGAAGGTAAGTGAATTGATTCTAAAGTGGGAAGGGAACATTGGAGCTGAGACTCCTGACTATCATCTTTTAATGAACCAACTTGAGTCAGTAGAAAAGCAAATATTTTCTAAGATTGGTGCTTGGAAAAAGACATCTTTGCTTTGAGTGTCAGTGAAGAAAAACTTTATGAACAAACTTAATCCTCCTGCTTTATGTAATTCTTTTTTTACCAGGGATTTCTAGGAGAATCTTAGTCCATAACCCATCTGTCATAAAATCAATTATCGAGTCTGATATCATGGCTTTATTTGCAATTCTTTGAGCAGTGTAAATTGCCTGACTTTTATCTTCGATAAAGATGCCATGAGGCACTAGACTAACATTATCTTCGGTTTTCCTTGCCCACATGCGGAGGCGGTAATCTATTATGTATTCGTCATACTCTATCCACAGATGAGGTCGAATTATCTGGCCAGTTCCAGCCAACGTTACTTCTCCAACGATGCGCTGGTGCGGTATACAGAATCTATCTAGCAGGCAACTTACAACCATAGTATGACCATCACATTCGAGTGGAAGTACATCATATTTATGTAACAGCTCGCAGACATAAGCAACTTCAGGGGTTATGAACATTTACGGCCTCATATTAGACGGGGAGGGTGCTTAATTGGTCATTAAGCCTAAGTGATGATGGAGCCCAGTAGCCGGAACCGCACATCCACCGTTCACCAGGAAATGAAAAACCCTCTCTGATAAGAAACTCCCTAAGTTCGGTGCTGATGACATTCTCAACCTTTAAGATGTAGTTATTTGTCTCAGCTGCTTCTTTTAATTTCGAGAGTAACTGTCTGAAAAATCCTTTGCCTGGGGTCTTCACTGAAATGGTTGCGACTACCAGTACCGACGAACCGAGGTATGACATTTTTCCCGTCCGGGCACGGATGTATAACTCATCTACTAACTGAAGACCTTGAACCTTCATTGATTTTGAATGAAAGATGCTTTTTTTTGCTTCAACCATTAAGTGAGTGAATGATTGAAGGATCTTATTGATGTCTCTGTCATGACAACTCATATAATCACCAAATTAAATCAGCATAATAAATTGCACAGTGTATAGCGTAACTTTTCAATAAAGTTGATGCTTTGAAATAAAAGCAACAATACATAATCTTTGTGTCTTATTGGCTAAGGTTGTTATGTAATTATCAGAGGTTTTTAATCCTTTCTAAAGATGCTAGATATGCTTCATAGTTATCTCCAAATTTTTTCTTTGCCCGTCTTACTCTCATCTTTTCTGCCAGTTCACTCTTATGCTCGGTCTGGTATTTTTTATTGTTTTGGAGTTTTACACCTGCACCGGAACCGGCAGCATAATTTCTGTTTTTATCGCTAATGCACAACTTGCATTTACTTTTAAGGCCAAACTTACCCTTAAGTTCCTTACCGAATTCTTCGAAGGGTTTAACCTGATTGCATCCTTTACAGCGTTTGCACCCAGAGGGGAGATCTTCATTAGCCATGTCTAGTTCCAGTGGTTAAAGGTAATGAACTGCATTTTACTGCAAACAGGCACTTCCAACCATAAAATCGACTACTTAACCATAATTCAACATAAGGTTCATTATGCGCACTTAGATTGTTAGAACCATTTAGTAATGTCACTTTTTATCCAGATAGAAACGTCACCTTAGAGTAAGCTAAACTGAATGCAATTCTAAGGGGCTCAACGCATGTTGGTGACCATGTCAGATAAAGAGATCCACCGCCTACCGGTGATACAGGCAGTTTGTGAAAAGCGTCTACGCCGTCGTGATGCAGCATCACAGCTTGGCATTTCAGAACGTCAGGCGCAACGACTTATCAATCGTTACCGAGTTTCTGGTGCTGAAGGACTTGTCAGCCGCAAACGCGGCCAGCCCAGCAACCGCCGGTTGACCGAATCTCTCAAACTACGAGTACTCACGCTGATACGTGAAAACTACAGTGACTTTGGGCCCACACTGGCCGCAGAAAAACTCAGAGAGCGCCATAATATCCGGCTTTCAATCGAGACCGTCCGCAACTGGATGACGTCTGACGGACTCTGGGTCCCGCATGCTCGCCGTAAGTCACGGGTTTATCAACCCCGACATCGGCGTGATTGTCTGGGTGAACTTATCCAGATCGACGGCTCCCACCATGACTGGTTTGAAGGCCGTGCGCCAAAATGCTGCCTGCTGGTCTTTATCGATGATGCCACCGGGCGTCTGATGCATTTGCGGTTCAGCGAGTCAGAAACAGCCTTTGACTACATGCTGGCAACCCGGGAATACATCGAGCAGCATGGGAAGCCGGTATCGCTGTACAGTGACAAACACGCAATATTTCGCGTCAGTGGTCCGGAGAAACGCAATACCACCGTTACCCAGTTCGGACGTGTGCTTTATGACCTGGCAATCGAGCTTATTTGTGCCAACAGCTCTGAAGCTAAAGGCCGCGTGGAACGTGCGAATCAGACACTTCAGGATCGGCTGATCAAAGAAATGCGTCTGGAAGGTATAACCGGCATTGAGGCCGCAAATGCCTGGCTTGCCACTTTCATCGCTGACTTTAACAGCCGGTTTTCACGACCGGCTAAGTTCCCCAAAGATTTGCATCGTCCGGTGCAGGAAAGCCCCGATGAATTAAGAGACATCTTTGCCTGGCATGATGTTCGTACCGTGTCGAAATCACTGACCTTCCAGTACGATAAGATCCTTTATCTCATGGACACCACAGAAGAAAATAGCCGTCTTGCCGGTGAAAAAATTAAAGTACTGGATTATCCCGATGGCACCCTCGCCTTCCTCTATGGGCACCGGAGCCTTAAGTGCCAGGCATTTGATAAGCTGGCCTGTGTCGACCAGGGGCAGATTGTTGATAACAAACGTCTCGGGACTGTACTCCGACTGGCTCAGGTAAAACAGGATGAGCGGGAAAGCGAAGGCAAACGGGAACGAAGCAAAAAATCGCCCAGCCGTAAGGCTCAGGTGCGCATCCAGGAACAGCTCCGGGCTATCAATCCCGTTCTGGCAGACCCGAGCTTGTTTGTGGCAAGTTCAAAGCGATAGAATCGACCATCAGTGCTGCAAAGTACCGGAACAGTGAGTCCCCAAAAGGATACTTGAGATGATTAAATTCCCGACTACAAAGCGCGTTGATTTGTATAAAACTGCTGTCAGCTCTGAGCAATTACATCTAGATCTGGTTGCGGCTCAGGAGTTCATGTTCGATGCCTGGGAAAATGATGACCTGGAAGTTGTGCTGAAACTCATCAGAAAAGCTATCAAGAAATCCCCGCTCTGTGCTGACGCATACTCATTCTACTGCGAGATATCTCAAGAACCTCCTGAGTCAAAAATCGGGAAGCTGGAGACTGCTTTGTACGCAGCCAGCATTGCACTTGGCGAGGATTTTCAGGAGTTCGCAGGACGTTTCTGGGGATTTGTCGAAACACGTCCATATATGAGAGCAAAAGCAGCTTTGGCTGAGGCCTTATGGGAGTCTGGTAATTTTTATCCGGCTATGGCTCATAGCCGCGAAATGCTGAAGCTCAACCCGAACGATAACCAGGGGATTCGTCATTTATTAGCGAACTATTACCTTGAGCTTGAAATGGTGGATGATCTGGCCTTGCTACTGGACGATTATCCTGGGGATATGCGTTCGTTTTTTCAGTATACACGCGCCCTACTCGCCTACCGACAGTCATCCCCGGATGCCGATGATATCGCTAAAGCTGCGATTGATTCTAATAGACACATCCCCGGCTTGTTATCGAAGTGCAGATTACAGATCAAGTCTAACAGTGGATATATCACGTTAGGTGGAATGGATGAAGCCATTTATTATGTGAATCATAATATAAAGCCTTGGATTCGCACCTCTGGCGCAATTGATTGGATTGTAAATAATTCATTAAGTAAAATATAAGGATTTAGTTTTAATGTTTAATCTAATTATGGGCGGAGAACCTGACTATTTTGAACATTGGCCCATGTATGAACGGGTTAGTGGGAGTTGTGATTTTCCTATATCACGTATGTTAGAAGGCACCTCTGATGACATCCGGTTGAAGTTAACGCCTTTGAATGATAAAGCATTATCTTATATTGAGAAATTACCTACGCTTTTTATGTCAGAACTTTATTCCCGAGACAATGTTGAATACATTACTTTGCGACTTGGTGTAATTTCAAATCTACGAACAGTTAACAAAAATGTTGAGTTTGATTTCAGAATCACTCACTCACAAGATGATGTCGTAGTGATAAACAAAGAGTTATATCAAACAGCTTTAGAATTAGGTGCATATGGGCTGAAACGGACTCACTGGGGAATAAAAGCACGTGATTTAAATCAAACATTAGCACTTCTAAATATAACGACAAGAAGTACACCACTTCCTCCTACTGAAGCACTTCCTGATGAAGTTGATAACTACCCAATAATAGATAATGTTCAAAGTTTCATGGCGCGTGTTTTAGAACAAGATCATGAAGAAGATGCAGAAATATTTTATCGTGGACATTCTGATGTATCTTACGAGTTGGCTCCATCAGTTTTCAGGAAAAACAAAAAAGGTAACTTCAAGCATTTGCACAGTGAATCAAATTTAGTCCGTGAAGCCCTAACAGCAAGGCCAACTGAGTTTGTTGATGATAAAACAATGCTAGACAAGTTAGTAAGGATGCAACACTACGGACTACCAACTCGTTTGTTGGATATAACATCAAATCCACTAATCGCTCTGTATTTCGCTTGTTGCGACATTAGTAATAATGAAAATACAAATGAGGTTGATGGACATGTTATTATTTTCAAAACAAAAAGGGATCGTATAAAATTCTTTGACTCTGATACAGTAAGTTGCATATCAAATATATCAATGCTAAGTCAAACACTGAAAGATCAGCTGGATTGTAAAATGGACAAGGAGGCTTTCAATAAAACTGAAGCTTGTCAAAAACTCATACATTACATTAAAGATGAAAAACCTTATTTTAAAGATGTAATTATACCATCAGATTTGGAAAGGTTAATTTTCGTTAAAGGAAGAAATAATAATGAAAGGATGTCATCACAGTCAGGTGCATTCTTATTATTTGGGAATAATGCTGTTTATCCCGATTTAGTTTCAAACCCTGATGATGCTATGCAAGAGTTTAAAGTAGAAAAAATAGTGATCAGAAACAAAGCTAGAATACTTAAGGAACTCGCA
This sequence comes from Serratia marcescens, assembly GCA_015548865.1. GTDB lineage: Bacteria > Pseudomonadota > Gammaproteobacteria > Enterobacterales > Enterobacteriaceae > Symbiopectobacterium > Symbiopectobacterium marcescens_A. The sequence goes on from JADMXW010000041.1 coordinate 20,412, forward strand.
AGGTTAAACATTACAGATGCGACAGTTTATCAAGGCATGGAAAGGACAATGAAACTAATTGCGGCCAAATTTTCCGCAGGAGATTGATCTTCATGTGGTTTTTTGACACACTAGCCTGTCGCTACTGGCATTGGTCCCTTGTATGCTAAGCATATGAACTCTGGTGTGTGTTGGACAGGAGCAATTAACCAGTCGTATAGTAAAATTTGAATGTAAAAATATAAAACAAGGAGTTGAGAATGAACCCCATTACTTTGAGTGAAATGAGTGATGAAGATGAAGAGGTAAAAATCATTTCTTCATATGAACCTCAAGATGATGAGATTGCGATCGTTTTTGATAGTTCAAAAATTACTGGAGGTAATGCACTGGATTTTTTCCAGTTCACCAAGCAATCACATTCTAATGTTAAAGTGTACGGAGATTCTAATGGTGTTTCGTACCTGCAATTAAACAGTATAACGTTAGCGTTAGGCACTTTCTTTGCCACATCAGTAATGATACCTTTTTTAGTAAATCTTGTTTCAAATTATATTCAGAAAAAAATTGATAACTTTGGAACTAGAGATATAGACGTTAAAGTCTCTATAATTAAAAAAAATAAATCAGGAAAACATGTGAAATACACTGTTTCTGGAAAAGTAGACGATGTTTTAAAAGTAATTAACAAAATCAAATAAAAATCTATATAGATATTATGAATATTCACGAAAAGTTAAAGCGTTGGATGTGTATTACTCAAGAAGATAGTGCTATTCTTGATTATCTTAATGCTGAGTTAAAAAAAGCTCAATCCTTGAGCTTGAATAATGAATCAAACAGATTGTTTTTATACAAAACAATTTTACTAGCCCATTTAAAATATATTCAAGTCATTAATTTACTTACAAGAGGTGATTTTTATGAAGCATGGGTAGAACTTGAAAGGATAGAAATAGATTTAATACATATTAAAGAAAATAATGAGTTTCTGCCTGAGGTTAATTTCTATGGTGTTAACTTCTTAGCGAGAATGGTATGTAATTGGCAGGCGTTATTCCCATATAAAATCTTCGGTAGTTCTCGTGAAATAATAAAAGAAGTGAAATGTTCAGTATGTAATACAACCCGTAGTTTTATTAATGATTGTGGTCATGTTAAAAATAAACTTTATAATGGAGTTCTTTGCTTTGATGAAGTGATCGATTTTGAATTAATTACTTATGACATAGTTAGTAATCCCGTTAACAAATGTAGTGTTTTTTTCTCCAATGATGGTGATCATTATAACTATTCAACTTTAATTAGTGTTGTCAAATACATACAATCCCCACATCAAATTTTCAATATTACGACCTGGAGATTTAAGGCGAAAGAACATGATGGAGTATTATCGCCAGAAAATATTTGTCCATGTGGAGATTCTTTAAAAAAATATGCAGATTGTTGTTTGCCACGTAATGGTATTTATAAAAAACATATAGATATTTGGTTTCCCTTCCCGTTGAATGTAGAACCTATTTAGAACCAGATATTCAATAACTAAAGATCCCGTTGACACAGATATTTCCATATTAAGATGTTTTCGTTATATTTTTATTCCAGTCTTTCATATTTAACTTTTGCTTTATTAATTGGTTGAGTGGGATAACGCAGCAGTCACATTAATATGATTACATAGGCTGAAAGTGCCCTTTCTATCTTGCACAAAGAGGTGACATTTTAAACTTGCTTTGACAAACGTAGATAAAGGCTGAATCTGATGTTTTATGGTCATCCTTGTGCTGGCTGTGTTGCCCGTACTCTCTGTTGCGCATAACGATTGAAATGTCTTGCGGCCTTCACTGAGATTACCGGGCGTCCTGATAATTTTCTTAGGACCTGATTCGAATGAAACGATTGATACCAATCCTTACCTTTGCCGCCAGTATGACCATTCCGGTTACTGCAATGGCAGACAATATTGTTTGTCATGATGGCTGGAGCATTGAGCGACACGTTACCGGTAGTGCCAGTAGTGGATTCATGAGCTACATGAAAGACGCTGGCGTCATAAAGTTACTGCATCACGGCAAGCTCATCTCACAAAAACGTATTCAGGATATTCAGCAATCGGTGTATCAGACCAGTGGCGCTCCACTTGTTAACTACGAGTTTGATGTTGATGAAAACAGTTTCTATATCCTTGCTCTGGATATGAGCACTCAGGGTGCATCAGGTGGTGAACCGGATATCAAGCTTTGGGGTACTGATGCAATGGGAATTGATTGTATTTTACAGGGAGGTGCTGAATGAAAAATTCAACCACCCTTCCCTTATTGATATCAATCGCCGGTTTGTTATTTGCAAATCAGTCACTGGCGATTACGCAATCACAGATGCAGATGAGAGTGACTGCTACATGTGATTCTTACGCAAATTTTTCCAGAATTGCCAACCCGGATGTTATTTATGGCGCATGTATAACCGGAGCCAGGGACGCAATACAGCATCGCAATTCCGTCTGTGAGAAGAAAATAAAGAAATTTAATAAACAGACGGAAAACTTACGAGGAATGGAACGAGCCGAGCATATTGAAGTTACTCAGGCATATCGCGCCGGATGCAACACTGGAAAACAAAACTAAAAAGGAATACAAAAAAATGAACAGTTCATTTTTGACAAAACATCTTTCAAAATTAACGCTCGCTATCAATCTTACAATAACCATACTGATTTGGCTCTATTTTATTGGAACTGACAACCCGTCATGGTATTCGATACTTCAGGGGTATGCTTTCATCAGCTTTGATACGGCAAAAATCATTATCACCGTTGTCTGTGCTGCATGGATAATCAAAAGCATTACATCCTATGAGCTAAAAACAGTTCTGTTTACTCAGGCGGACATTCAGAAGGAAATACTCAAAGAGCTTCAGTTATTAAGAAATGGAAAGCAAATGAATAATGCCGATGCCATGAAAGATGATTTCAGGATAGACTTTGATAAAGTAGATTGCTGATATTTCTCTGATGCTGACATGTAAGGGTCTTCATTTTGGTGGAGATTCTTATTTTTTTATTCTGATTCTTTGTTAACTCAAGCCGTATGGCTCTCCTGCGGAGGGCTTAATATTGGGATAATATTGAGAGGTTCAGAGTAAGTACAGAAAACCGATTAAGAATAAATATATCATAATAAGGGTTTAACCCCGGTTGGCGATTTGGCGATGGTAGCATGGATATTTGAATCTGTAAATTGATTATATTTATTTTTATTTTACCACCCTATCGGGTGATTCCGGCACAGCACATCAGCATAACCAGAAGCATATAACGCGCTACAGGCCATCAGGGGAATGCAGTCGGTGCAAAGCCATACTTCAGCCCTGAAACAGCCCACAATCACGCCAGTGCAACCTCCGGTCACAATCTGCACTAATTTCATTTAACTGTATAAATGAACAGTGGTGCATATGCCGGAATCCTGCCATCAGACAGACTCTGCACACCCTGCCCTGACCCGTATTTACAGTGCCTGTAGCGCATTCTGAGCGCACCAGTGCATGATAAGGCAGGGTGCTGAGCCTGCTTTGTGACAACCTCAGATTACTGCTGACAGAACGACACGATACCTGTCACATTGCATTGTCTGTATTATTTTAAATTTTATTTTTTTGAATGGATTCTTAAATTTAATTCCTGACCTCCACCCGGAGTGCTGGCCTGACAGAAGTTAAAGGGGAAAAACAGGACCCGACCCGATTCTTTTTCTCCCTCCAATTCTTTACTCAGGAAATATTAAATGACGCTTTTTCGAAACAAGAGATACCACCAGAACTACAACCATAACACGTTATTTCCCGGTGCTGTATTTACCACGAAGCATAATGGTGAATGCTCTGTTCTTGGTCGCTCCGAAGATAAATCAAGACGCGGATATTATGTTGTGCAATTTAAAGACAGCGGCATAATCAAAGAGGCCTACGGTACGCATATTAAATCAGGTGCAGTCTCAGGTGACGCGTTCCCGTCCTCAGAAGATGAACGAATAACACTGTTGATGAAGCCCCGTTATTATGATGTGGGATATATTGGAAATGGAAAGCATTCCACAATTGAAAACACCCGAAGCCATCAGAGAACAAGAGCGTTCATTCTCTGGCATAATATGTTGGCAAGGTGCTACATGACAGTTAAAGGGAAACAATATTTTAAAGGATATAAGGGAGTGACGGTTTGCGAAAGATGGCATAACTTCCAGCATTTCTGCGATGACCTTCCAAAACTTAATGGCTATGCCCGCTGGAAAAATAACCCCGGAGAATATGAGTTGGATAAAGATTTTTCACATCGTCGTTTCTATTCCCCGGACACAGTTTCTTTCATCAGTACAATGGAGAATGCAAAGGAAGCAGCATTACGACGCTCAGCAATGAAGATACTGAGCCAGCATTATCACGAAGTGAATAAAATACGAAATGAAATAGTTATGGATACGGAGGATGAACTTAAGAAAAACAATATTGTGATGTAGCCCCCTGAAACACCAGACAGTAGCTGTATCTCCAGATAAGAGATAGTCTTGAATATATGTCTAACACTA
>JADMXW010000042.1 GCA_015548865.1 Serratia marcescens
ATGGAAACCGCCAGCCCATTCCCCGGAGGAAAACATGGTCAGGCAAAAGTGTAGCGGTATTAGGCGCAGCTATTTAGTGGCTCGGTGAAAGATCGGGCAGCAAAGGCCATGGTGCTGGATGGCATTGCGCGTGGCGCACTGACGCCAGAAAAAACCATCATTGATGCCACCAGCGGTAATACTGGCATTGCATACGCCATGATCGGCGCGGCGTTGGGCTATAAGGTGGTGCTGTATATGCCACAGAACACCAGCGCAGAACGTAAACAGATCATTCGCCACTACGGTGCAAATATTGTTGAAACCGATCCGCTGGAAGGGTCTGACGGTGCTTATCTGGCGGTTAAAGCCCAGGTTGCATCCGATCCCACGCGCTATTTTTATCCTGATCAATACAACAACCCGGTCAATCCTGCGACCCATTTTGCCACTACGGGAACGGAGATCTGGCAACAGACGCAGCAGCGTGTCACCCACTTTATTGCCAGCATGGGCACCTCTGGCAGTTTCGTCGGCATTGCCCAGCGGCTGAAACAAGAAAACCCACGGGTGAAAACGCTGTCTGTGCAACCTGCCTCGCCGTTTCACGGTATTGAAGGCACCAAGCACATGGCGAGCAGCATCAAACCCGGCATTCTGGATGAAACCTTACAAGATGGTGTCATCACCGTCACCACCGAAGAGGCTTACTCCACCACACGGCGATTGGCTCGTCGGGCGGGCATTTTTGTCGGGGTTTCCTCCGGCGCTAACGTCGCGGCGGCAACCAAATTGGCGGCCACCTTACCCGCCGACGCGGTAGTGGTGACGCTTTTGTGCGACACCGGCTCCCGCTACCTTGCAGACCCTTTTTGGAATGAAACCGATGATTGAGTTAACCACCGATATTGCACACCAGATCCGGCAGGAGGGTGAAAAGGCCTATCCCAATGAGTGCTGCGGGGCTTTGTTGGGCCATTTTTCAACCAGCGGGGATGCGCAAGTCACTGCGATTTTGCCCATCGTGAATGCGCGGGAATCCGAAGAGCAATACCACCGGTTTGTGATAACCGCCGATGATTCATTGCGAGCCGAGCGTACAGCATTGGCACAAGGCGTTGATGTGGTGGGATTTTACCACTCGCATCCGGATCATCCTGCTATCCCGTCCGAGTATGACCGCGAGCACGCTCTGCCTTTTTACGCCTACATCATCGTGGCGGTTGCCGAACGGCAGGCCGGGGATCTGACCAGTTGGCGATTGACGCAGAGCAGGCAACATTTTGAACAGGAAAGTGTGCAAACGGTGCCGTGACAATGACACGCCGAACAGTGCATGCACGCTTTTATCACCCGATAAAGCAAACAGAGAGAGAAAAGCAATGGCAGCCACATTATTGATTCCTACCGCATTACGCGCCTTTACCGAGGGGCAGGGAAAAGTCAGTCTGGAAGGTAGCACCGTCGGTCAACTGGTTGCCGCGCTGGCAACGCGTTACCCCGATATTCAGCAACACCTGTATGACGACACAGGTGAACTGCGCACCTTTATCAACCTGTATGTGGGCGACACCAATATCAAACACAGTGGCGGTCTGGCAACGCCAATCAATCCGGGGGATGAAGTGTTACTGGTGCCCGCCATTGCTGGTGGCACAGAGGCGACGGTATGAGTACACCGAGTATCATTCCTGACGACCGATTGACCGCATTATCTCACGCCGAGATCGCTCGCTACAGCCGCCATTTACTGCTGCCGGAAGTGGGATTGGAGGGGCAACAACGGCTGAAAAGCGCGAAGGTGCTGTTGGTTGGCACCGGCGGGTTAGGGGCGCCGGTCGCGCTCTATTTGGCTGCGGCAGGTGTTGGCACATTGGGGATTGTGGATTTTGATTTCGTTGAGGTTTCTAACCTGCAGCGCCAGATTATTCATACCACCAAAGACATCGACCGCCCCAAAGTCGCTTCGGCCAAAGACAAAATCAAAGCCATCAACCCTGATGTGCAGGTCGTGACCTACAACACCTCACTGAGCAGCAAGAATGCGCTCGATATTATTCGGGAATACGACATTGTGGTGGATGGTACCGACAACTATCCCACCCGGTATCTGATCAACGATGCGTGCGTATTGTTAGGCAAACCCACTGTTTATGGTTCCATTTTCCAGTTCGAAGGGCAGGCCAGCGTGTTCTATGCCAAGGCGGGCCCGTGCTACCGCTGCTTGTATCCGGCACCGCCACCGCCAGGGTTAGTGCCTTCCTGCGCCGAGGGCGGTGTGGTGGGGGTACTGCCCGGCATTATCGGCACCATTCAGGCCGCTGAGGTAATCAAGCTGATTGTTGGCGGCAGCGATAGCCTGATTGGCCGTCTGCTGCTTCTGGATGTGTGGCAGATGAAACAACGTGAATTACGGCTGGAGAAAGATCCGGGTTGCCCGGTGTGCGGTGAGCACCCAACGATTCACGAACTGATCGATTACGAGGAATTTTGCGGCCTTAAATCCTCAAACGAAGAGGTGCCTATCGAGAGTGTCACCGCCAAGGAGCTACAGGCGTGGCTGGAATCGGGCAAGCCAGTGCAACTGATTGATATCCGTGAGCCTCACGAGCGGGCGATTGTGAAATTTCCTCAGGCTAAGGTGATGCCGCTTGGTCAAATTGTGCGGCGTATTGATGAATTCGATCCGGCGGTGGATGCGGTTTTCCTCTGCAAGATTGGGCAGCGCAGTATTTTCGCCATCCGTGCGCTTCAGCGTGCAGGCTATCAGGGCCGCGTGTTGAATCTGAAAGAGGGCATTAACGCTTGGGCGCGGGATGTGGATACCCGTTTGCCTCAGTACTGAGAGTCATCCCCTTTATTTCCAGCAAATAAGACGAAGGTATCATCATGGCAGAACAAAAAGTCATTAATGCATTAGGGCGTGAAGCCGCCTATCAACTGGCCAACGTAACCAAAACCGCACCACAATTTGGGGCTATTACGCCACGTTGGGTAAGCCGTTTCCTTGACTACAAAGGACTGGAGTCTGGCGTTTATCGCGTTAACAAAGTGGTGGAAGGGGATACTCCGTTGGATGTGCTGTGCAGCCAGGATCCAACCCGTATTGAGATCCCTAAAGGTTATGTCGAATACCAGACACAGCCGCGTGAATATCAGTTGGACTCGATTGCCACCATCGTTAACGTGGATACCAAGATTGCCGATCTCTACAGCTCACCGTTCGATCAGGCGTCAGAACAGATTGCACTGGCGATTGAGAGCCTGAGAGAGCGTCAAGAAAGCCAATTGATCAATAATGATGACTACGGATTATTGAATAATATTGCTGAATCTCAGCGTATTCAGACGCGCAATGGACGCCCAACGCCAGACGATCTGGATGAGTTGATCTCCAAGGTGTGGAAAGAGCCCTCTTTCTTCCTGGCGCATCCGCGAGCCATTGCAGCATTTCAGCGTGAAGCCACACGTCGCGGCGTGCCACCGGTTACCGCTAACCTACACGGCGGCACCTTTATTTTATGGCGCGGCATTCCGCTGATCCCTTCCGACAAACTGTTTGTTGACGGTTTAAAGAACCCGAAAGGTAAGGGCGGCAAAACCAATATCCTGCTGATTCGATCTGGTGAGGCCAAACGCGGTGTGTTAGGGCTTTATCAATCCGGATTGCCCAACGAGCAATCGCGTGGGCTGTCGGTGCGCTTCCGTGGTATCGATGACAACGGCGTTGCTTCTTACTTGCTCTCACTTTATTGCTCTGCGGCGATTTTGGCGGATGATGCGATCGCCGTGCTGGAGGATGTTGAAGTGGGTGAATACTATGACTATCAATAATCGGAGTATCAATAACCGCGCTCTGACACCTCCGGGCTCGCCCGATGCGTGGTCAGAGCATTGGGGTCATTCCCCCTCTGCACGGGATTACGGATTGCCCGATGAGCGCGATCTGCTGGCGCTATTGGGCAGCGGAACCCCTGTTCCGCGCGATATTGACCCCGCTTATACACCGCGCGTGCTGCCTTTAGGTCAAGCGAGTGCGCCCTCTAGTGCGCTTATCCCCGTCACGGTGAGCACATCATCCCTCTGGACGCCAACGCCATTGGCACGAGTCGGGCAGGTGCCGGTGGAACGTATCCGCGCGGATTTTCCCATTTTATCTGAACAGGTGGACGGTAAGCCGCTGGTGTGGCTAGACAATGCCGCAACCACACAGCGGCCACGTCAGGTAATTGATCGTATCAGCCACTATTATCTGCATGAAAACTCTAACGTGCACCGAGCCGCGCACGCGCTGGCCGCCCGCTCCACGGATGCGTATGAAGCATCACGCGAAAAAGTAGCGCGTTTTCTCGGTGCGCCGGGGCCAGAGAACATTGTTTTTGTGCGTGGCACCACGGAGGGAATTAACCTGATTGCACACAGCTACGTGAAACCGTTGCTGCGCCCGGGGGATGAAATTATCCTCACGCTGCTGGAACATCACGCCAATATTGTGCCGTGGCAGTTGGTGGCGCAAGAAACGGGGGCGGTGATCCGTGTCGCACCGGTGGATGAACAAGGCCAACTGATTGTCGAGGAGTACGTGCGTCTGTTTAACGACAGAACCCGGTTTGTTTCGACAACGCATGTCTCTAATGCACTGGGAACGGTGACGCCAATTCAGGAACTGGTGGCGATTGCCCACCGCTTTGGCGTGCGTATCGCCATTGACGGGGCGCAATCTGTCTCACATATCCCCGTGAACGTCACGGCGCTGGATGCCGACTTTTTCGTGTTTTCCGGCCACAAGATCTTCGGTCCAACCGGGATCGGCGTAGTATATGGTAAGCAAGAGGTGTGGGACGAGGCGCAACCCTATCAGGGGGGCGGCAACATGATCGCCGATGTGACATTTGAACTGACGCGCTATCAGCCTGCACCCAATAAGTTCGAAGCGGGCACCGGTAACATTGCGGATGCGGTAGGGCTGGGAGCGGCGATCGATTACGTGACGACGCTTGGGATAGAAAATATCGCCCAGTACGAACATGCCTTGCTGGAATATGGCATTGAAAAGTTGTCGCGCATTCCTGGTTTGACGCTGGTTGGCACCGCAGCACAGAAGACCAGCGTGCTGTCGTTTGTGTTGGCTGGGCATGAGAATGAGGCCGTTGGGCGTCATCTCAGTCAGGCTGGGATCGCGGTACGTTCAGGGCACCATTGTGCACAGCCCATTTTGCGTCATTTTGGCTATGAGGGAACAGTGAGACCCTCTCTGGCCTTTTACAATACGCCGCAAGAAATTGATTTTCTGGCAGACAGCATTACCCAATGGGTTGCGCGCTAGTCTGCGCGAACGACATCTCCTCATTCCCCCGGCGTAAGCCGGGGATCGCTTGTTAGAGAATATCCACGTACTACTCCTCTGGTAGTAATGAAATCGCATTATGAGCGAGATCAGTATTTTCTTGTGCGCTGTCGTTGTATTGTTCTGTATATATCGAAACACCAGGACATCAAGATGATAAAGAAAATACGTTATACACTCGGGGTTGTCGGGCTGCTCATGGCATTTTCCTCTGCGTGGGCTGCACGTCAGGTCACCGATCAGCTAGGGCGTAACGTCACGATTCCCGATCACGTTAATCGTGTGGTGGTATTGCAGCATCAAACGCTGAATTTGCTGGTGCAGTTGGATGCGCAGCAGAGCGTGGTCGGCGTGCTGTCCAGTTGGAAAAAGCAATTAGGGGACAGCTATCTGCGCCTCGCACCACAGTTAGCAAATTTACCGATGCCAGGCGATCTTACGCAGGTCAATATTGAAAGCCTGCTGAAACTTGAGCCGCAGGTTGTCTTTGTTGCCAACTATGCGCCGCCGGAAATGATCTCGCAGATTGAACGCGCGGGTATTCCCGTAGTGGCTATCTCCCTGCGTCAGGACAAGCCAGGGGAGGCTGACAAAATCAACCCGACCATGAGCGATGAGAATACGGCGTATAACGAAGGGCTTAAAACCGGCATTCGTTTGATCGGTGAGGTGGTGGAGCGCCAAAAGCAGGCGGAAGCGCTCATCAACTATACCTTTAGTGAACGGGAAAAAGTCAGTGCCCACATCGCTTCTATCCCTGAAGAGAAGCGCATTCGCGTTTATATGGCCAACCCCGATTTGACGACCTACGGATCAGGAAAATATACCGGTTTGATGATGTCTCATGCCGGTGCCATGAACGTGGCGGCAGCATCAATCAAAGGCTTCAAACAGGTGTCGATTGAGAATGTGCTGGCTTGGAATCCACAGGTCATTTTCGTGCAGGATCGCTACCCAGACGTGGTGCAGCAAATCATGAACGACCCATCCTGGCAGGCCATTGATGCGGTGAAACAGCATCGGGTCTATTTGATGCCGGAATACGCTAAAGCATGGGGATATCCGATGCCGGAAGCGTTAGCCATTGGCGAATTATGGATGGCGAAAAAGCTCTATCCTGAACGCTTTGCCGATGTGGATATGCAAAAGGCCGCGAATGACTATTACCAGCGCTTCTACCGTATGGATTACCGCGCGGAGAATCCAGCAGCACAATGACGGCTCAACGCTATCGTATTACGTTGCTGGCCGTGGTGGTGGGGACGTTGTTGATTGCCCTGTGCTCATTGGGCGTGGGGCGATATGGCCTCTCCCCGTGGCGGATTGTACAGATACTTGTCGAGCCTTTATCTGATAGCAATCCGACGCTGAGTGACATTGAACATCAAGTGGTGTGGAGTGTGCGCTTACCTCGGGTGCTACTCGCTCTGTGTGCCGGAGCCGGGTTAGCCCTGAGCGGGGCCACGCTGCAAGGTGTGTTCCGCAACCCACTGGTTGATCCACACATTATTGGCGTCTCTGCCGGCGCTGCATTTGGCGGCACGCTGGCGATCTTGTTAAGTTGGACGCCACTGTTTCTGCTGCTCTCCACGTTCACATTTGGTATGGCAGCCTTGCTGCTGGTTTTCATGATGGCTGCGGTGTTGGGCAAGCAGAACGTTCTCATCTTGATATTGGCGGGTGTCATCATCAGCGGCTTTTTCGGTGCGTTGGTGAGTCTGATGCAATATCTGGCAGATACTGAAGAAAAATTGCCGAGCATTGTGTTTTGGCTGCTGGGGAGTTTCGCGACCGCACATTGGGACAAGCTGGTCACATTGGTGCTGCCACTCGGTCTGGCGGGTGGGCTGCTGTTGTGCCTGCGTTGGCACATCAATGTGCTATCAATGGGAGAGCAGGATGCGCGCACGCTGGGCATGGCGGTGCAGCCGGTACGCTGGCTGGCGCTGAGCCTGTGCGCTGCAGTGGTAGCAGCACAAGTGGCAGTAAGTGGCAGTATTGGCTGGATTGGGCTGGTTATTCCACACGTTGCGCGCATGCTAGTAGGTGCCGATCACCGGCGTTTATTGCCGATATCGTTCTGGCTTGGCGGCGGGTTTATGGTGCTGGTGGACGATTTGGCGCGCACGCTCAGTGATGCAGAGATCCCATTGGGTATTCTTACGGCACTTTTTGGCGCACCGCTGTTTGCTGTATTGCTGTATAAAACGCAACGGCAACGGAGGCGTTGATACTATGTCACTGATGAGATTATCAACACAGGCGCTGGAGTATGGATATCACGCCGGGGAACCCTTTTTCCCGCCGCTCGATTTGTGCTGCCGGGCCGGGGAAATCACCGCGATTTTGGGCGCTAACGGTCGGGGGAAAACCACCTTGTTGCATACGCTGCTCGGTTTTCTGTCACCGCTAGCGGGAACGGTGCAGCGGAACGGATCGGTGGGGTTTGTGCCGCAACTCTTTACGCCGCCCTTTTCCTACAGCGTGCTGGATATGGTCTTGATGGGGCGCGCGGGGCGGATTGCGCTGTTTTCCCTGCCCACGGCGAAAGATATTGCAGCGGCGCACCGCGCGCTGGAGATGCTGGGTATCGCGATGCTGGCTGAGAGCGATTTTAGCACGCTGTCGGGGGGGCAGCGGCAACTGGTGTTAATCGCGCGCGCACTGGCTTCGGAATGCCAGACGCTGATCCTCGATGAACCGACAGCCGCACTTGATTTGCATAACCAAGCGCAGGTGCTGCAATTGCTAACCCATTTGGCGCGTGAACAAGGGTTGTGTATTTTACTCACCACACACGACCCGTCTCATGCGTTGGCGATCGCGCAACAGGCGTTATTGTTGATGGCAGACAAACAGTACCTTTACGGCAGCCGTGATACGGTAGTGACAGAAGAGAACCTGACCCGCCTGTATGGCATCCCCGTGCGACAGGTTATGCTAGAGATGCCTTCACAGCCGCCTTATCAGGCACTGATCCCCCTATTTACCTTAACGGAGCCGCGATGACCCTTCCTTTACGCCTCTATGCGGCGGGCAGCTTGCGTAACGCGTTGACACCACTGCTGGCGGCATTTTGCGAACGCCACTCGCTGGATGTGGTGACAACGTTCGGCCCCGCAGGGCTACTGAGTGAGAAAATCGAACAGGGGGATGACGTCGATCTCTTTGCATCGGCAAATTGCGCTCACCCCATACGCTTGAAAATGCGGGGGCTGGCACAGGATACGGTGGTTTTTACCCGCAATCACCTGTGTATTGCGATGCGCAATGTGCCTGAACTGACCTCGCAGCACTGGCTGTCAGCGCTGTGCGACCCCCGATTTGTACTCTCAACATCAACGCCGGGAAACGATCCCGGTGGTGATTACGCTTTTCAGCTGTTTGACCGTATTGAACAACTGCATCCTGGCACCGGCACGTTACTGCGCGACAAAGCCAAACCGCTGGTGGGTGGCTCGATGGTGCACAATGTTCCACCGGGAATGACCGCAGGGAGTTATCTGATACGAAGCGGGCAGAGTGATATGCACATCGGCTATTCCAGCTATTTGCCGCTGTTGCTGAACCAGCCGGATTTACATGTCGTTGTCGTGCCAGAGCCCTACAGCATCACGGCAGACTATATGTTGGCACTGTTGAACCCTGTCAGGCTGGAGGCGCGTTTGCTGGCTGACGCTATTTTGTCACCTCAAGGCCAGGATGTTCTGGTCAGTAACGGGTTTACCGCGTTAGCCTGACCGGTAAATCGGTTAATCATGACAAATTCTGCTATGATTGCGGCTCATATGCGCTGTGCCTGATGACAGCGTGTCTTTCATTTGTCGCCGTTGGTAGAGCAATCACTGTGAGTACAACTTCTTTTTCTTCTCTGGCGCTGCCTGCGGAGCAGCTAACTAATCTTGATGAATTGGGCTATAGCGAAATGACGCCCGTTCAGGCGGCCGCGTTGCCTGCTGTGTTAAGTGGTGCGGATGTGCGTGCTAAAGCGAAGACCGGTAGTGGGAAAACGGCGGCATTTGGTATTGGATTGTTGAATCGCATCGTAGTGAGTGATTTTACCACTCAGGCACTGGTGCTGTGCCCCACGCGTGAACTGGCGGATCAGGTCAGTAAAGAGCTGCGCCGTCTGGCGCGCTTTACACAGAATATCAAAATTCTGACACTGTGCGGTGGACAACCGATGGGGCCGCAGCTTGATTCGCTGGTGCATGCGCCGCACATTGTGGTGGGAACGCCGGGGCGGCTTCAGGAACACCTGCGCAAGCAATCCCTGTTGCTGGACAACCTCAAGGTGTTGGTGCTGGATGAAGCCGATCGTATGCTGGATATGGGGTTTAGCGACGCCATTGATGATGTGATCTCCTATACTTCGCCAGCGCGACAAACCCTGCTGTTTTCCGCTACCTATCCGCAGGAGATCGAACAGATCAGCACCCGTGTTCAGCGCGAACCGGTGCGCGTGGATGTGACGGATGATGAAGACGCGCCCGCGATTGAACAGCATTTCTACGAGACAACGCAGCAGCAGCGTTTACCGCTGTTAGTCACCGTTTTGAATCACCATCAACCCCGTTCTTGCGTGGTGTTTTGCAACACCAAACGTGATTGCCAAAGCGTGTTCGAAACGCTGGAGGCGCGAGGTATCAGCGTGCTGGCGCTGCACGGCGATCTCGAGCAGCGCGATCGCGATCAGGTGTTGGTGCGCTTTGCTAACCGCAGTTGTCGTGTACTGGTTGCCACTGATGTGGCGGCACGCGGTCTGGATATTAAAGATTTGGAACTGGTGGTCAATTATGAACTGGCGTTCGATCCAGAGGTGCATGTGCACCGCATCGGTCGTACAGGACGCGCCGGTCAGCAAGGCGTGGCGGTCAGTTTATGCACGCCGCAGGAAATGGCGCGTGTGAATCTGCTTGAAGATGTACTCGGTATGAAAGCGCAGTGGGCTTCTGCTGGTTCTCTCACGCGCAACGCAGAAATGACACTTGAGCCAGAGATGATGACGCTGTGCATTGATGGCGGCAAAAAGGCCAAGATTCGTCCCGGTGATATTCTTGGAGCATTAACTGGCGATGCAGGATTGACGGCGGCAGAGGTCGGTAAAATTGATATGTTCCCCGTGCATGCTTACGTGGCAATTCGCAAAGCCAGCGCAAAACGTGCGTTGCAGCAACTGCTTAAAGGCAAAATTAAGGGAAAAACCTGCAAAGCCCGGTTATTGAAATAACTGCGTGAGGGCAGGTTTGCCCTGCCCTTTAGTGCCTATTTTCCCAGTAGGCGCAATTGGTACAGACAATTGGAACACGGACAGCGCGCAGAAACCGGAGCGAATACAGACTACGTGAAAAATTCGAGCTCGGCCCAGCACCAAACTGGCAAGAAACAAGAAAATAGCCCTAATGGGATAGTCTCTTAGTGTCATCCTGTACAGTTTATTTCATTTTGTATTATTCATGAGGTATTAATTATCGACTTTAATTATTAATTTAAAGATGTTTTCCCCTGCTTAAAAATAAAGCATGTTTGATAAAAACCAAGTTGTTTTTATTTTCTCGGTGCTATATTGTTTTATTAGAGTATATTATACTCTATCCCATGATACGTATAATACTCTTGTTAAACTTGATAGATTGACGCCAGGGTTTTTTATCACTCTGATAGTAATGATATTTTTGATACTATGAAATAATATTTTGATGGACCTTGACGCGGAGTACGGTATGGATGATGGAAAAAGTAAAGATAAGAAAACCACCGTTCGTAATACCCTCGAAGGTATTCCCCTTATTTCTGTTATGGAGCATGCATCGATTCCATGGGGAATAAAAAACAATGAGTCAAAATTTGTCTATATGAATCAAGCTGCAATAAACTTTTGCAACATTCCCAAGGGGTTTGACTTTGAAGGCCGATTGGATTCAGAGATTCCGGTTTCCTGGAGTGAGTTAGCACCCGAATTACAAGCGCACGATAGAAAAGCAGAACAGAGCAAAGAGGGGGCTGAAATTATCGAAACGGCACATTTTGGTCGTGATGCGATACTTGCGCCTTGGTACTGCGCAAAATTCCCAATATGTGATAGCGATGGCCACGTGTTAGGGACAACGTTTTATGCCAAAGCGTTTAACTTTTTTTCGGTATATGACTTTTTTAGTAATCTTAAACCTTCCATTGTTAGACTGACTCCCCCCGTCGATATTTTTACTCAGCGTGAGTTAGAGATCATTTTCTTTGCTATTCGACGATTCACTGCAAAAGAGATCGCAAGCAGGCTGTGTCTTTCCTTTCGCACTGTGCAAAATCGATTGAATGGCATTTACATCAAAGCGCAAACCACATCGCTAAATTGCTTGATCGAATATTGCAGAACGGTTGGCTTAAATGACTATATGCCAAGAAGCCTGTTAAAACAGAAGGTGGATTTCTTTTGGTAGGTAACCAGAGACGCCGCAACACGTGCAGATGGCGTTGCTGCTGAATTGTAATGAAACCGCGCGTCTTGGTTTTTTCCAGACTCTGATCTCAGCGTGCAATGATGCGATCGAAAAGAAGTTGTTGAATGTCTTCGCGCTGTGCCTGAATAACATGCACGACAATCATGTTTTGTGCGTCAGCGATGGAGTAAAAGAACCGATAACCGCTTTCTGTATTACACTCACGGTATTTCATACAGCCCAATTTAGACAACTGCGGTGAGATAGGGCAACTTAAAGGGAAAACAGTGACTATATTTTCAAACTCTTGGATGGCAAGCCGTAAAACAGCGCGGGGATCGGTGTTGTTACAGCGCAAGAAGAACGCTATTTTGTTTACACAGAATTTTGCCGTTTCCGTATAGATGACATCGATCCCAGCTTTCTGCGTTGTGGTCATACTGACTCCCTGTCATTGCAGCGTTAAGAACCTATCCCATTAGGGTTTATTTCCCTTGCCATTTCGGCTCTGGGCAGTCCCCCAATCCCCACATACTCTGTGTTCGCTCTGGTCTCTGAGTGTTGTTCGTAGTCGAATTGGCTGAGGCTCTAAATTTCGTTCAGTAATTCGTCACGTTCAAATACCCGCTCTTCTGCGAGATCTTTTTCGGAAATCGTCAACAGTTTTAACAGTGCGATCGCGTCATCGCGTTGCTTTCTTTCTTCAAAAGACTCAATGACATAAGCAGGCATACCATTTTGGGTAACTAAAATCGGCTCTGAAAGCTCAAGTGCAGCCGCATGCTTTTTAATATAGCTGATGGTTTCGACTCTCATGGCGACTCCTGTCGTTAACTTGAAATACCGCGCAACCGATCGCAGGGATAGGGTGTAACACCTGACATCTTGCCGCAGACAAACCCAAACATGGTCTGAATGTGGACCATATTTGGGCTTTCGTCAATATTGAAACCCCATTATCCCCTCTATTTCGGACAAATCGTCATGGCCATTACGGGTTCACGGTGGCGTCAGCATAAAGATTTTTTCGTTCTGCCCCAGATAGCGTGCAGCCGCTCGATTGATATCGGCTACGGTAAGGCGGTTCCAGATAGCGAGTTCCTGATCCAGACGAGCAAAGTTTTTATCATCGGCTGCCGTTTGTGCCAGCGTATCGGCCCAGAAACTCGCGCTTTGCCAGGCAGGTTGCTTTTCAGTTCGCCAGATATTTTTGGCTTCTTTAAGCTCTTTCTCCGTCACACCTTGTTGGCGTAATGACGCGATCACTGCCTGGGTCAGACGTGTCATTTCCTCCGCGCGTTCCGGCGCGGTGGTAAAATTCAATCGTCCGGTGTAGTAGGGCGCTGGCAGCTTGGCGAGCATGGAAGAAAATCCCAGCGCATAAATGCCACTTGCCTGTTCACGCAGCGCAAACCGCAAACGCTGGCTAACGATAGTATCCAGCAGTTGCAGCGCCACGACCTCTTGCGGTGACCACTGGGCGGGGGCGGCGAACTGGATACTGATCATACTCTTATCCGAACTGGCGATCGGGTAGGTCTTGGTCAGTGTGCTCATTTTAGGGCGAATACCCACATCGCGCCAATGCAGACGTTGATCGGTGGCGGGTAATGCAGCAATCCAGCGTTCTACCGACGCTTTTACCTTTTGCACATCTACTGCCCCTGCAATTACCAGCGTCATATCCTGCGTCGCCCCCAACAACTGCTGATGGCTTTGCTGAAGCTGATAGGCGGTAAACTGCCGCCAGTTGCCCTCAGGGCTAATAGTCAGTCGATCGCCATGCAGATAGCTTTCGCGGTTTATATTATCCAGGAACTGACGCTCCACCGGCATCTTGCTCAGCGAGGAAGCAAAACTGGCTTTGTACTGTTCCAGTTTTTGCCCGTTGAACTGAGGCTGGGTGATTTTCAGGTAGAGCAGTTTTAGCAATGTTTCCAACTCATCAGCAGGCGCACTGCCGCGATAACCGTGATACAACAACTCGCTGTAAGGTTGGAGTGTGATGCTGTGTTGCTTGCCAAATAGCGCGAGTTCCCTGCTGCTGTATGTCCCATAACCGCTGCTTTCTGGCAGTTTCAGTGCCCATTCCACCAAACCTGGGGTTGACTCGGTTTCCAGCGATCGGCCGCCGGGAATGCGTAACGACAACTGCACATCGTCTTGCAGTGTCTTGTCGCTTTTCACGATGACATTAATGCGATTGCTCAGTGTCCACTGTTCGGTATTGTCTAGCGGCAATGTCTGACGCTCACTGACATGTCCGGCGATTGGTGTGGGTAGATTTAACTCAACCGCTCGTGCTTGCTGCGCAAAGGGGCCTGGCTGAGTGCTGCGAATTTGCTGCCAAAGCGAGGTGAATGCCTGAGGTTGGAATGTGGCACTGTCGCCATCTGGGCCAATGAGTGCCAAACGGGGGGATGCGCTAGAGAGAATGCCCGCGACATGGCGTTGCAGATCGGCGGGTTTTACGTCTTTGATTAGCGCATGAGTCATAAAAAGTTGCTGCTTTTTGTCAAATAACGGCATCTGGAAAGCTAACGCCGTGGTTATTTGATCGGCCAAATAGTCATTCTGATAACGTTGCTGGGTAGCCGCTTGCTGGCTGAGCTTGGCCAGCAAGCGCTGACGTACCCCATTCAGTTCGTCGTCGCTGACGGGGGATGTGGCCATACGCTGCACCTCCGTCCAGAGTAGGCGCAGCGCACCCTGATAATCTTGCCCTGAAGGACGCACAATCATTAACTGCTGGCGCCGTTTTTCATCGAGCAACGCCCCTTGTTCGTTGACCGAAGCGGAAGGGAGTTCGCCGTTGTCTACCAATACGGCAAGGCGTTGGTTAAGGATGGGTATCCATAAATTATCCAACAGATCGTCACGCTGCCCCGCTGAGGTATTCAGCGGTGCTACGGCATCACGCTGTAAGGAAAACTGGATCACCCGATCCCCGTATTCACGATCAAAAATAGGGGAGACCAGCAGGGCTGGTTGTGGCGCAAAGCGTTGCCATTCTGGATTATCCGGCGTGGCGGGTTGAGAGGGCTTTGCGGAAAAATAACGCGTAATGGTGCTTTTTATCGTTGATTGATCCAATTCACCAACAATCACCAGCGCCATCCGTTCAGGATGGTACCAGGTGCGATAGTACGCTTTTGCTTCATCTACCGGCGCATGGCGAACGACATCCAGCAAACCGATAGGGTCGCGTTCGGCATAACGGCTACCGTGATAGCGCAATTGTTCCAACGCCTGGTTAATGCGAAAACCCACGCCTTGACGTACTCGCCACTCTTCGACGATCACTCCGCGCTCTTTTTCAAAGGCGTCCTGATCGAACGTGATACCTTGCGCCCAGTCAGACAGGAGTTGCAGGCCGGTTGCCGTCTGCTCGGGGGTCGCCTGCGGAAGTGAGAGCTTATAGGTGGTGGAGTTGAAGCTGGTCACTGCGTTGACGTGATTTCCCAGCTTTATGCCTTGTTGTTCAAGTTGTTTAAACCCGCTGGTGCCGGGGAAATGGAGGGTGCCTTTGAACGCCATGTGTTCAGTGAAGTGCGCCAATCCGCGCTGCTGCTCATTTTCTTGTAGCGAGCCACTTTTCACCAACAGGCGCATCTCGATACCTTTCTGTGCGCGTGGCATCAGATAAACATTAAGCCCGTTGTCCAGCGTGAAATGTTGCATGTCTGTGCGCGTCGGCACTGCGGTAGTGGCTTGTTGGCGATCGATACTGGCGCAGCTCAGAAGCGCCAAACTCATGATGCCGAGGGCAAAACGATAAGTGAATGGGTTATGACGCATGAAGCGTTCCTTCTGGTAACGGGGGATTCTCTGCGGTGGGGGCGTATACGGTTAAATCGATAACGCGCTCGGCTTCTTCCCGTAAAAAGGTTTGGTGACTCACCAGCACGATGGCGCTGTCCGGCAGGTGCTGTTTAAGCTGGCGCAACAGCGTGCGAGCACTGGTTTCATCCAGTGCCGATGTGGTCTCATCCAGCAACAGTAATTTCGGTTGGTTTAACAGCAACCGGGCAAACAGCAAGCGTTGCTGCTCACCGCCAGAGAGCTGCTGTGTCCAGTCAATATCCTGTTCCAGCCGTTCGGATAACGGCATCAACCCGACAAGGTTGAGTGCATCGCGGTATTGCTCAGCGCTGAACACCTCGTTCGAGCGGGGATAGGCAAGCAACGTATCCAAACGACTGGGAGGCAGATAGCTGCTCTGGGGGAGCCAACAGGTGTGTCTATCGTGCTGCACGCTGCCGGTATAGTAGGGCCAATGACCACTTAGCGTGCGTAACAGCGTGGATTTTCCCAGACCCGACGGACCCGTGAGCAGCAGTAGCTCACCGGCTTGCGCGTTAAGCGCAATGCCCGTCAGTAACGGCGTTTTATTCGGTGTCATCACCGTGAGCTGAGCACGTAATCGTGTCACACCCTCCGTAACCTGTGTTGCTGGAACCTCCTCGCCGTCTAACAAAATGACGAAGTTGTAAAGTCGCGCTACCGTGGCTTGCCAGGCAGCAATCTCTTTATAGGCAAACACGAACCAGCTCAGCGATGTGGCGACGCTGGCGAACGCCTGACGCAATTGCATCAATCCGCCAAGCATAATTTCACCGGCCAGAAATTTCGGCAGTGCGAACAATATGGGGGCCAGGGCGGTCACTTGCTGATAGCCGACGGTAAAAAACGACAGGTTACGCTCGTAGCGAATCAGTTGGTGCCAGTTGCCCATGACATGGAGAAAATGTTGCATCAACGTTTGACGCTCGCGGCCTTCTCCCCGTTGTCCGGCAATGGCATCGCTGTGCTGGCGGCGGATAAGCAGCGCAGCACGGTAGTTGGCTTCGTGGCGCTGCCGCTCCATGTTCAGATGACGCAGCGGCGACCCTATCCACTGCGTTAACGCCATACCCAGCAAGGTATAGAGAATACACGCCCAGAACATATACCCAGGAATGTGCCAGATGCTATCGCCCAACGAGAAAGAGAGGCTGCCGGAAAGTTGCCACAGAATGGCGGTGAACGAAATAAGCGTCAGCGTGGCGTGCAGGAAAGACACCAGCAGTTTCAGCGTTGACTCCACCAGTAGGCGAATATCTTCCGCAATGCGCTGATCGGGGTTATCCGGTTCTTGCGCGGTCAGTTTGAGCTGGTAGTGGCGACTGTGATCAGACAGCCAGCGCTGGGTAATATCGGCTGTCATACGCTCGCGCCAGCAGATCAGTAATTTCTGCTGAAAATACGCGCCAAGGACGATAACCAAAATCAGCCCGGTAACCAGAATTACGAAGCGGCGCAGCAGCACATAAATGTGCTGTCCATCCAACTGCTGCAAGGCATTATAAAAGCTGCCGTTCCATTGGTTCATTTGAATGTTGAACCACACGGAGGACAGCGTTAGGCCAAGAGAAAGCAGTAACAGAAACCAGCAAAACAGGGAGCCGCGGCTCCCCCAGAAAGGTTTGACTAAATAAATGAACTGTCTGATTGTTGTCATGATCGGTGTTCTGTTTACCTGAGATTAAAAGTCATAATTCATCTGTAACCAGAACTGACGACCCGGATCGAAAACGCGCAATACCTGGTCGCTGTAGACGAGGGTGTCTGCAACATTTTTGTTATTGAGAATGTTATTAACCTCGACGGAGACGCTGGCACCGTAGGCAAAACTGGGTTTCCAGGTGACGCGACCATCCCAGGTATAGCGGCTGGCAAAATGCTCTTGGCTGTATTTACGCAGTTGTCCGAACTCTGGATCGTTATAGTATTCGTTGCCATAGCGCACCGCTTGCTGACGCGAACCCCACCATTGCAGGCGGTTGTACAAGGTTAACCCATATTCCTGCCACTCGCTGGTCAACTCCAGATTGAACTTGAGCGGCGAGTTATAGTTGGTGGAGGGCAGGTCTTTGGCATCAATGACTTTTCCGTTGTACCAGACCTTATCGGAATTCAGACGCGTGCTGGGATCGAAGAAAGCGTAACCCTGATCGCTCGGGGTGTTGTTTTTGCTTTGTTGCCAGGAGATCGATCCATTCAGTACGTGAGTGGCATCGGCCCACTCCCAGGGCTGGCTGTTGCGTACTGATAAGGTTACCGCATCGTGTGAGCTGCGACCGCCGTTATCGAAGGTCCGAATTTTGGATTCATCGCCCGTGGTGCCGGGATACTTGGTACGACTACGCACTTCATCGTGACCTTCACGGTGAACATACTGCAAGCGCCAGGTGGTGGACAGCACCCGTTGCTGAACGGCCAGCGTCAGCTCATCGTTATAGGGCGTGGAGAGTGAGTCTAGTCCTTCAAAGTCTTTTTGCTGTTCCCAGTAGTTGCTAGGATCGTTAGGATCGAGAGAACAGTAATTACAGTTCTGCAACCCCGCGTTTTGTGCACCGTATAAAGCGTAAGTCAGCATCGAACGCCCGTAATAGCGGTTCAGGCCGCCGATCAACAGGGTGTCGCTGTCGCCAAACAGATCGTAAGTGGCGCTCAGGCGCGGTGCAATGTTGGTTTGCTCAACGAAGTCATCGCGATCGAGACGCACGCCGGGACGCACGGTCAGCCTGCCATAGCGCAACGTGTCATCGGCAAATAGCGAATAGCTGGTGTAGTTGGCGCTGTAGGTACCGGCGAGAAAACGGTTCATGGTTAACATATCCATGTATTCGGAGGTCATTAACCGGTAACGATAATAATTGTCGCGACGAATATACCGACCTTCGGTATTGTTCACCTCAAAGCCAATGGTGGGCTGGTGTAACATGCCAAGCCACTCGGTTTCGTTAAAGCGCATGACGCTTTTCGCCGACAGCGTTTCCTGCTCGGAAATCAGGTTACCCGGCCCGCCGCTGCGCAGGGATAATGGGTTACTCCAATCTGAATAGTCGAGTACCTCGACGTAATTGCCCTGATCGGTGGTTCGCTCATCCCTCAGCTTCTGGTAGCTGCCGGTAAACTCCAGTTCTCCCACGCTCATACGGTGCTTTAGCGTGCTGGTAAAACCAAGACCGGTGTGGGCATTGTCATAGCCAGAATTGAGCACAGAGCTGGAAAACAGGCGGCTCTGGTAGTCGGCATAGTTACCGGAAATATCCACCGTGGTGGCGGCACTCAGGTTCATCGAGTACTTAAGGAAAAAGTTGTCTGAAACCCGTTTTTGATTGCGACGACCGGCACCGGTTTCGATCATTTCGAATTCACCGGCGTCATTGAGGATCACGCCTTCGCCGCCAGTGGTGTACATGGGAATCGTGGAACTGCGCCGTGAGGCGGAGAACAGCAGCCCGGAATTGTCCGTCACGCCGGTTTCAAACCAGCCGCCGAAATCTTCCTTGTTGTAGCGATTCTGGAACCGCGCCGGGTTGCTGGTGTCATTCTTGCTGCTGTCTATCGGTTGGGCTTCGTCATTAAACAGCTTAGTCCAACTGGATTGTGTGGTGCGATAGTAAGCGTGGGCGCTGTTTTCCCCTCGCCAGCGACGGCTGGTCACGTCAACGGTGCCGCCAGTAAATCCGCCGTACTCCACAGGGATATTGTTGTCGTATACCGTAACGCTATCGATCAGTCGGCTGTCGATGTAGATCCCCTGATCGCCGGTATCGATACGGGTTTCCGTTTCACCATTGTCGTTTTTAGCCGGATCGAAATCGTTGTTGAAGTTCACGCCGTCGAGCTTGTACGCGTTCTGGAAACTGGATGCACCGTTAATGGAAATGCGTGACGGTTTGATTTCACCCTGATTCAGCGAACTGCTGTCGCCGTTGGCAAATTGCACTGCCGGATTGGTTTTCAGCAGTTCTGTCACGTTGCCATCACCGGTATTACGCTGGGCAATCTCTTCAGACGTCAGGTATTGCGGCGCTGACATCACATCGGTCGCCGGGTGGCGACCCACAACCCCCTGAACGCTAGTTTCCGGAATCACTAGCGTATCACGCGCCGTTTTTTGTGGGCGAACCACAAAACCAGTGCCCTGCGGCACCATTTCCAACCCTGTGCCAAGCAGAATTTTTTGCAGTGCTGTTTCGGGCGTAAAAGTGCCGTTAAGCGCGGGTGCACGCAGCTGTTTTACCGCAGTGGCGTCATACAGCACTTGTATTTGCCCCTGGCGGGCAATGGCGTTGATGGATGCTGCCAGGGATTGTTCTGGCAGGGCTACCTGCACATCTTTAGCGAAAGTCTGTCCACACCAGAGCAGGCCTGCGCAGACGGCGATTGTCAGTCTCTGCGGCCTGAAAGAGGGGAAACGGCATCTTGTTATCATGTTTTTCGGTCTCAGCATCATGCCAAAATAAAATCGTCATGAAGGAAGACTTAAGAATGAGAATTATCCTCACCTAGAAAAACACAATTTTTTGCATTATTTTTTCTTTTCTTTATTTATCAATAAATTATTTTTGTCCTGCCAAACAACATTGACAGGGAGTAACAGGGGGAGAGCGTTAAAAAAGGCGGTAGGATCGTCTAGATTGACTTGCCCAGAAAGTGGAAGGTTACCTAACGCAGCGTCCGACAGCGTGACATTCACCGCATAATAGGGCTTCAGCGTGGCAAGCACTTCGCGTAAGGGTTGATTGTCAAAACTCAGCTGACCGAAGCGCCATTCTCCTACCGCTGCGAGGTCAATCGGATTTACGGTGAGACGATCGCCGCGTGAGTAACTGGTTGCACTGTCTCCCGCATGCAGTAACGTCTGAGGGGCATTGAGTGCAGTCGTCACAGCAACGACACCTTGAGAGACGGCAACGGAAACCCGTTCTCCCGCTTTTCGGATATCAAAAGCCGTGCCAACCACTTTCACTTGGCGCCCGTCTACCTCAACGTAAAAAGGGCGCTGCGAATCGGGGCTCACGCTAAAGTAGGCTTCGCCCGCCTCGAGCCACAGCAAACGCTGATCGTGCTGATAAACGACCCGTAAGCGCGAATCCCGGTTAAGCATGATGCGGCTACCGTCGGAGAGCTGAAGGGTTTTTGGCTGATCAGTCGTCGCCACTGTCATGTTATCTTGCAGCAGTACAGGCCACTGGCTGTAGGGTAACACCAGCGCGAACAGCATCAACAGACCGGCAGCCAGGTGCTTCAATGGTGATGCGCCGCGAGATAAATGCGAACTGATACGCGAGATAAATGGCCCGAGTATCAGTTGCAGTATGTGATAAGAAATTACAAAAACGACATGGTATCTTATTCACAGCTTGTACTTAATTGGGCGTCAAGCTCGTTTAAAAACACTTTCATCCCATCAATGAAAACACTCACCATCTCCGCAGTTAATGGTGCGCCAGATTGATGGAAAAAATCTCTGCACTTCATCGCGGCATTCGCTATCTGCATTTCACTTGGCGTACAGTTTAT
>JADMXW010000043.1 GCA_015548865.1 Serratia marcescens
TTTTGAACGCTGTTAACAGCGGCCCCGTAGGGGCGAGTCTCATGGATGAGACGAGTTTTCCGCGTCGCTGGCGGCCCGTCAGTGGGCTCGGGCTCCGAAGGCATCGCGTAGCAGCGTTATTTCCCACGCAAAGCCAGGGGCCTCGGGGCGAAGGCATCGCGTAGCAGCGTTATTTCCCACGCAAAGCCAGGGGCCTCGGGGCGAAGGCGATTGAACGCCCCGAGTCGGGCGCGTGCCATGCCCTGCGCAAATAACCTTATTAGTTAACGCGCACGAAACGTTCACTGCACCAACAAAAAGATTTGACCTAAATTTGTGGGGATTCCTCAGCGCGAAAGCGGGAATCTCTTGCAGATGTAACGCATTTCTTCTGGCAGAGATCCCCGGCTTTCGCCGAGGATGACGGGTATAAAAGCGCGTTACGATTAGCGTTCGTCACGCCGCCCTGGCACTGCGCCCCAAATACGCCGCGCGTGTACTGTTACTTCTTCACGGTCGTGATACAGCTGGCGAGCACGGATCTCAAAGTTGATGCCATTCTCGTTCAGGCGCTCGGTCAGCAATGCCAGATTTTGTGTCACTTCCTCATAGCGTTTCTTCATTGGTAGCTTGAGGTTGAATATCACTTCACGGCACCAGCCCTTCACCAGCCAGTCAGCCATCAGGTTGGCGACACGCGCCGGTTTCTCCACCATATCGCAAACCAGCCAAGTGATGTTGTTACGCGGCGGCTCAAAACGAAAACCATCGACGGCATGGTGCATCACTTGCCCGGTATCCATCAAGCTTTGCGCCATAGTACCGTTATCCACTGCATGAACCATCATGCTGCGCTTGACCAGTTGATATGTCCAACCGCCAGGGCACGCCCCCAAATCTACCGCATACATTCCGCTTGCCAAACGCTCGTCCCACTCATCTGCCGGAATGAAGACGTGAAACGCCTCTTCCAGCTTCAAAGTAGAACGGCTAGGTGCATCTGAAGGGAATTTCAGGCGCGGGATACCCATGTAAAACGGCGAGTGGTTATTACTGTAAGAGTAACCGACATAGCAATGTCCTGGGGCAATGAACAATACATGAATAACTGGACGAGACGCTTTCTCATACGGCAGAAGAATGCCGTTTTCCTTCAGGGCTGCACGCAAAGGCACAGTAAACTTGCGGCAAAACTTCAGCAGCTCTTTGCTTTCATTCGTGTCCGGTACTTCAACGCGCAGTTCCCCCGCCCGTTCAATCGCACCAGACAGCATGCCGACGATCGGTGTAATGCGATCTTCCGGTGGCAAATCACGCAATAATTCACCGCAAACAAACCATTGGCGGGCGAAAATTAGCGCATCGAACGGCAATGTTTTAATCAAGCGATCTGCATCTTCATGCTGATAGCATTCAAACATCACATAGCCGCAGTTTTCTTTAACCCGGGCGAAACCGAAAACTTCGTGGGCGGTGGCTTTTTCCGTTATCTCTGCCGCACACTCTTTTTCGAAACCAGGGCGGCAATATAAAATTACCTTATTCATTACTTTTTGCCTTTCTTGTTTGGCGTAGCACACCAATCAGCATCAATACCCATCCGGTCAGGAAAAAGAGCCCCCCAACCGGCGTCACAAACGCCCAAAACCGCAGATGCGACAGCGCCAGGCAATAAAGACTGCCGCTAAATAGCACGGTGCCAAGCGCCAGCGCAATGCTGCTCCAATAAAACCATACATTGCGACGCTGGCGCATCAATATCGACAGCGCCAAGATCGCCAGCGTATGAAACGCCTGATATTCAAGCCCAGTTTTTAACCAAGCCATTTCGACAGCGCCCAGCGATTTGCTGAGCACATGTGCGCCAAAAGCGCCCAATGCTACAAACACAAACCCGCTGATCGCAGAAAACATCAGCATAAAACGACTATTCATCGTATTTTCCACAGTAAAACGAATCAAATACCGCCGAAGCGCCGCACGTCAACGCGCAGCATTGTCATAGCGGAAACGAAACTTCTCTTGCTCGCTTGCCGCGCGTGCCAAAATCCAGTGGCGAAAGGCGGCTATTTTACCCAGTTCAGCCTGACTGTCATGACAAACCAGATAAAAAGCATTTTTACTGACCAATACTTCGTTAAACGGACACACTAACCGACCAGCCTCAATCTCTGTCTGGGCCATCACGTTGTTTGCCAATGCGACCCCCTGCCCGTGAATTGCCGCCTGCAACACCATCGCACTGTGACTGAATATGGGCCCTTGCTGCACGTTAATCTGCACGCCAAGCTGCCGGGTATAGGCTAACCAGTCACGCCGTGACGCGTCATGCAACAAGGTGTGCCCAGCCAGATCCTGCGGGGTTTTAAGCGGATGTTTACCTGTGAGTAATGTTGGGGAACAGACGGGCAACAGATACTCGGCATAGAGCTTTTCAACGCGCAACCCATGCCAGTTTCCACGTCCGTAAAAAATCGCCACATCCACATCGTCTGACAATCGATCTTCCTGGCGATCCACGGCCTGAATTCGCACATCAATCCCCGGAAACTCCGCATTGAAACTCGACAAACGCGGTACCAGCCAATGAATAGCAAAGCTGGGCAACAAACTGACAGTCAATGCCCCTTTGGCGCTACGCGATTGTAACTTACGCGTTGCCTCATTGAGCGAAGAAAAGATTTCTTTTATATCGAGATAGTAGCTTTGTCCCTCTTCTGTCAGCAGCAGGGAGCGATTACGGCGACGAAACAGCTTAAGCCCCAAAAAATCCTCTAATGACTTGATTTGATGGCTGACCGCGGCCTGCGTTACAAACAATTCCTCCGCCGCCTTGGTAAAGCTGAGGTGGCGAGCGGCAGAATCAAACACACGCAGCGCGTTAAGCGGAGGGAGTCGCTTTGACATAGGGTAATGTTCTTCTTTTTTCCAGTGAAACGCACGGAAGCTGCATCGAGTCAGCCATTAGTTTTTTTTATCCGAGACATTATAATTTGTCCGTTGAGGATGCACCAGCAAATACCTATATTAGCGCCACTCCCTTAAGCCGGAACGAAAAGTGCGGCAGGCGTTTCCTGAGGTGCTTTTGGCTTGTGGTTGTGATGTTGTGTTTGCTATTTATTGTCTGCTTTTCAGACATGGTGGCTAAGGCTACCTTTCACTTCCTGTACATTTACCCTGTCTGTCCATAGTGATTTTTATGTGGCACCGCTTTTTAGCGGTGCTTTTTTTTGCCTGAAAGCGCGGCTTATCAGACAAATCTCGCATAACAGAAATAAAAATTCCCGCACTGGCATTTCAGTCTCCTCCCACCCGTTAGGTGAGCGGCAAAATGTCAGTGCGGGAACCGAGACACAGGTTACACCCGAAGAGCGTTATTTGGCTTCCACCATTTCCCTCAGATTGTCGCGGTTGATCTGCTGCTCGTGACCATAGGCATCGACGTAGCTGATCATCCCGGTGTCCTCATCCACTTTCGGTTTCCCTTCTGCGACAATGGTGCGCCCGTCGTTGGTATGCAGCACATAATTACTCGAACAGGCAGTCAAAGAGAGAGCGGCCATCGCAATGGCGATAATTGCTATTTTATTCTTCATAGTTTACTCCAAGTAAATTTTTAAGTTACTTATTTCGCTACTGCTGAACGATAGTTCCGTTTATCAACAGTGTTAAGCCTAGCAAAAGCATTTCAATATGCGTTTAAGGATCGTCCTAAAACTTGTCTCTCTGTAAAAAATGCGACAGGATCGTCTGCCAGAAGAGGAACACCATGACAGCATTCAATCCCGCGATCTTTCGCAATGATTTCCCTGCGCTCACGCAATCCGGCGTTTATCTGGACAGCGCGGCGACAGCCCTTAAGCCCCAGCCGGTCATCGATGCCATCTCGCAGTATTACACCACTGCGACCGGCAATGTACACCGTAGCCAACATGCGCGCGCACAGCAGGTGACAGCCCAATTCGAGCAGGTTCGAAGCGCGGTGGCTACGTTGCTAAATGCAGAAGATCCGCGCGCTATCGTTTGGACACGCGGAACAACAGAGGCCATAAATTTGGTGGCGCAAAGCTATGCGCGTCCGCGTTTGCAGCCTGGTGATGAAGTGATCGTCAGTGAAGCAGAACACCACGCTAACCTAATCCCCTGGCTAATAGTGGCACAGCAAACGGGAGCCCGCGTCGTCAAGCTACCGATTGGTGCGGACGCACTGCCCAATCTGAACGTATTGCCCAGCCTGATTACGTCACGTACGCGATTATTGGCATTGGGTCAAATGTCTAATGTGACAGGAGGCCAACCGGATGTGGCGAAAGCCATCGCGCTAGCTCATCAGGCGGGTGCCGTGGTGATGATAGACGGTGCACAAGGCATTGTGCACAGCGCACCGGATGTACAGGCGCTGGATATCGATTTTTACGCGTTCTCTGGTCACAAGCTCTTTGGCCCTACCGGTATTGGGGCGCTGTACGGAAAGATTGACCTGCTGGAATCCATGCCCCCCTGGCACGGCGGGGGAAAAATGATGAGTGCTGTCTCTTTCGATGGATTTACACCGCAAGCCATTCCTCAGCGATTTGAAGCGGGTACACCCGCAATCGCCGAAGTGCTCGGGTTAGGGGCTGTACTAAAATGGATGCAAAGCTATGACTGGGCTACCGCGGAACGATACAGCCAAGGGTTGGCCCAGTTGGCTGAGCAGCAGCTAGGGCGTTTGACTGGCTTTCACTCACTACGTAGCCACAACGCGACCATCTTGTCGTTTACTCTGACCGACGTGCATCCAAACGATCTGGCAACGCTTCTTGCAGAGCAGCAAATTGCCGTTCGCGCCGGGCATCATTGTGCTCAACCGTTATTCACAGCACTTGGATTCGATGGCGCAGTACGTGCCTCTTTCGCACCTTATAATAATGAGCATGATGTCACCGCGCTGGTGACGGCGGTTGGTAATGCGTTGGATTTACTGCGCGATTGATTGACGAACAATGGAACTGGTTTACACCATGACAGAACATCCCATGACAGAGCACACCGCTCACCCCTTTGGCAGTGCCATCACGGCAGAGACATTACAGCACACCTTCGATGCCTGCCGCTCGTGGGAAGAGCGTTATCGGCAATTGATCCTGTTGGCTAAACAGCTTCCAGCCCTACCAGACGCGTTCAAAAATGACAGCATTGCGCTGTCCGGCTGTGAAAATCGCGTCTGGTTGGGCTATGAGAAACAGGAAGATGGTCGATTGCACTTTTACGGCGACAGTGACGGGCGTATCGTACGCGGTTTGTTAGCGGTGTTGCTCACAGCAGTCGAAGGCAAACAGGCTGCCGATTTGCTCGGGCAAGATCCATTATCCCTGTTTGACCAACTTGGCCTGCGCGCTCAGATCAGCGCCTCACGCGCCAGCGGGTTGTCCGCGCTGACACAGCGTATCCAAGCCATAGCCACACAGGCTTAGCCCTATTTAGGCCAAGTCTTTTTGTGCGCACCGTGGGTGTTTCGTGCGCGTTAACCCCCGCGGTTATTTGCATCGTACATCGCAAGCGCCCTCGCCCCGTGGCCCCTAGCTTTTCGCGGGAAATAACGCCGCTACGCGGTGCCTTCGGTGCCCGAGCCCACTGGCGGCTGCCAGCGACGCGGAAAACTCGTCTCATCCATGAGACTCACCCCTACGGGGCCGCTGTTAACAGCGTTCAAAAATGTTCCCGACATTTTTGTCAGACGCGGCCCTGACTTTCGCGGCATCCTGCCGCTCACCCTGTGGTCTCGTTCCCCTCAGCGTTATTTTTTACGCGCTATAACATCAACCCATTCAAATCATGCAGCTTCGCGCGCCGCCTTCGCCATCATTTTCTTTAACGCATGGGATACGGCAACAAAACCAAAGGTCGCAGTCACCATGGTGGCTGCCCCGAAACCGGAGGCACAATCCATGCGCTTTACCCCTTCTGCAGTGCTGCGCGATGCACACACCGAGCCATCGGCCTGCGGGTAGACCAGCGGCTCATCAGAAAACACACAGTCGATCCCCAAGCGGCCTTTGCTGTTCTTGACCACGTTGAAATCGTGTTTAAGCCGCTCACGCAGCTTGGCCGCCAGCGGGTCCTGAATGGTTTTGGCGAGATCCACCACGCTGATGCGTGTCGGATCGATTTGCCCGCCTGCCCCTCCGGTCGTCACCACTGGAATTTTATAACGACGACAATAAGCCAGCAGCGCCGCTTTAGGACGCACGCTGTCAATCGCATCAATCACATAGCTAAAGCCACGGTTGAGATACTCCGCCACATTATCCACCGTGACGAAATCATCCACGCAGGTGACCTGACATTCAGGGTTAATGGCACGAATACGCTCCGCCATCACTTCCGTTTTCGCCTGCCCGGTATGTTCGCGCAGCGCGTGAATCTGCCGGTTGGTGTTGCTGACACAGACGTCATCCATATCAATCAGCGTAATCGCACCAATGCCGGTACGCGCCAGCGCCTCAGCGGCCCAGGAGCCTACGCCGCCAATGCCGATAACGCACACGTGCGCTTGTGCGAACAGCGCCAACGCCTGCTGACCGTATAACCGCGCTGTGCCGCCGAAGCGTTGCAAATAGGCTTCGGATAACGTACCACTCATGACCACCAACCCTTAACTCTGATAACTGCTGTAAAAAAACAGGCCCGATCATAAAGCGATCGGGCCTGTTGCGCTACTGGTGTGATGAAAATCAGGCTGCCGCTACGTCCACCAGGCAGCTCATGGCATTCGGTCCCTGCGTGAGCGGTGACGTGCCAATATCCAGCGTCAACACGTTGGCATTGCCGGACTGCTCCACTGCATGCCACTCTTTCTGACCGAAACCCGGCTCAAACCAGGCACCGGTAGACATGATCACCACGCCGGGTGCCACCCCTTCGGTCACACGGACGCCGGCATAAATGCGACCACGCGCGTTAAAGACCTCCACCTGCTGCTCATCAACAATACCGCGCGCATTTGCATCCTGCGGGTGCATGTAGAGCGTCTCTTTGCCTGCGGTTTTGTTCGCCGCCACCTGCGGCGTCACGGCCAGTTGGCTGTGTAGCCGATCCGATGGCTGGATGGAAATAAAATGCAGTGGCCAGCGCTGTGCAGTTTCAGCCCCTAGCCACTCGACTGGCGGACGCCATTCTGGATGCGGGGCGAAATCCTCATAGCCGTAGCGAGCGATAGTATCGCTGTACAATTCAATCTTGCCGCTCGGGGTTTGCAGCGGATGCTGTTCAGGGCTGTTCCGAAACTCGTCAAAGAACACGAAGGGCTTCTCACCTTGCGGCACATCCAGATGCCCACGCTGCCAAAATTCATCGAACGCTGGCCATTCCACGCCTCGTTGACGTCCACGGCACTCCTCATACAACGCTTCCAGCCATGCCTGCTCATCACGCCCTTGCGTAAAGGCATCGCCATAGCCCAGTCTCTCTGCCAACTCGCTAAAAATGTCATAGTCATTGCGAGCCTGATGTTGCGGAGAAATCGCCTGATGCATCGCAAACAGATGGCGATCGCGCGACGATCCGCCCAAATCGTTACGTTCAAGCGTCGTGGTCACTGGCAGCACGATGTCGGCCATCTGCGCAGCGGGTGTCCACACAATATCCTGTACAATAACCGCCTCAGGCTTGCGCCAGCCTTCGACCAAACGGTTAAGCTGCTGGTGATGGTGGAAAGGATTGCCACCGGCCCAGTGAATCAGATGGATCTCAGGGTAGCGATGGGTTTCACCCTTGAAGGTATAGGGCTGCCCAGGATTAAGCAACATATCGGCAATACGCGCTACCGGAATGGCTCGACCGGGATTCTTCACTGAAGGGGATTCAGGTGCAGGCGTTGCAATACGCTCATTGCCCACACCGTTCATTGAACCGTGGCCAAACGAAAAACCGCCCCCCGGCAGGCCAATTTGGCCCAGCATGGCCGACAGCGCGATCATCATCCAATAGGGCTGCTCTCCGCGATGGGCGCGCTGAACCGAATAGGCACAGGTGATGAAACTGCGCACACCAATCAGTTGCTGTGCCAGACGATGAATACGCTCTGCAGGAATACCGGTGATGGCACTGGCCCACTCAGGCGTCTTCGGCACACCATCACGTTCACCAGTCAGATAGTGACGTAGCTCATCATACCCCACGCAATAACGCTGCAGAAATGCGGTGTCATCTGCGCCCTGTCGTTGAATTTCATAACCTAGCGCCAGCATCAACGCCACATCAGTATTCGGGCGAATAGGAATCCACTCCGCCCCGAGAAATGCCGGACAGTCGTCACGCATGGGACTGATGTTGATAACAGGGATCTTTTTCTCAGCCAGTTGACGAAGCGCGGGCTCCAGACTGTGATACCCAGCCCCACCGGAAGCCACCTGCGCGTTTTTTAGCGCCAACCCACCAAACGCGAGGAAAATGTTGCAGTGTTCTAACACACTGCGCCATTCAGTAACCTTGCCAGTAAGCGGCTGAAAGGTGCCGATAACGTAGGGCAAAAAGAATTGTGCGGCCCCCCAACTGTAGTTGCCCTGTTGATCAACGGCACCGCCGCCGGAAAAATAGAAACGCCGTACCTGTGAACGCGCATGATGAAAACGCCCCGCAGAAGACCAACCGTACGATCCGGCAAACAGGCCATCCGCACCGTAACGATCCCGCACGCGTCGGTTCTCCTGCGCCACCAAATCAAGCGCAACATCCCAGTCTACTTCAACAAAATCTTCTTTGCCGCGCAGCGCACCATCGCTGTTTTCACGCTTTTGTAACCAGGAACGGCGCACTGCTGGGCGGCGAATACGCTTGTCGGAATAGACCAGCGGCACGATAGAATCCAGCATGGTAGAGGGTGCAGGATCGCTGGCAAACGGCTCGCAACGGATCAGTTTTCCGTCCTCCACGACGGCGGTAAAAGCGCCCCAATGCGCCAGATGTGGATAACGCTTAATAGACATTCGCGACCTCAATACTTTCTCGTGCCACCTCGAATAGCGCGACAACGCAACCCTGGTAAGAAACAACGCCAAAAACGACGTTAAAAAATCGTAAAAACATCGCCACAGTTATAAAAGAAATACCCTAAACACATCAAGCAAGAGAGTTATGCGGAATATAGCTTTGCTTATGCAGATTTAAACGTTTGTTTAAAACGCACGTTAGGATAGGGTTTAGCCTCAATGAACGCTGTCAGAAAGTTTGCATCAGCAACGGGCTATCATTGATTCGCCGACAAGCGAAAATAATAAATAATCACTTGTTTTAATTTGTTTTTTTGTTAATACCAAACACCAAAGCCAGGAATTCACGATGACTCGCACACTGATAATCCCTTTATTTATGACCCGATGTTAGTTTCCTGATAGTGATTTCTCAATAGCCGTGATTACCGCACTTTTCCTCTGAATAGCGCGTCGAATTCTTATGCTGTCAGGCTGGTATATCAGCGGAAAAAACGCTCACAAAAAAACCGCATAATCGAAAGGGATAATATCCCTGAAAAATACGGATAAATACCATGAAACATAAAGCGATATTATCTGCGCTGATAATGGCAACCTCATTATTCAGTCTGTCTGGGTTAGCTGATACGGCTACGCCGCAACCGGGTGTTACCCCGCAACGCGGCGGCACGCTCAACTTTCTGGCCGAACCAGAGCCCCCAGTGCTGACCAGTTTGGTAAGCACCAGCGGCGCGGTGATGAAGGTGAACGCCAAAGTGATCGAGGGGTTGCTGGATTACGATTTCGACATGAAACCGGTGCCGCAATTGGCGACCAGTTGGTCCGTCAGTCCGGATGGCAAAGAGTACACTTTCCATTTGCGCCAAGGCGTAAAGTGGCATGACGGCAAAGACTTTACTTCTGCGGATGTCGCC
The DNA here is from genome assembly GCA_015548865.1 of Serratia marcescens. GTDB lineage: Bacteria > Pseudomonadota > Gammaproteobacteria > Enterobacterales > Enterobacteriaceae > Symbiopectobacterium > Symbiopectobacterium marcescens_A. The sequence continues at coordinate 9,869 of JADMXW010000043.1, forward strand.
TTCTCCATTCTCACCGTGAAACAGTATAACTCACGGGGTAAAGGCACTTTTGCCAACGTCACTGAGGTAAAAACGCCCGATCCTTATACCGCTATCATTGAGTTGTCGCAGCCTGCACCCTATTTGCTGAGTGCGTTTTCAGCCAACGAAGCGCCTATCGTTCCCAAGCATCTCTATGAAGGCACCAATATTCTCTCCAACCCTTACAACACTGCACCGGTAGGTACTGGCCCGTTTGTGTTTAAAGAGTGGGTACGCGGCAGCCATATTCTGTATGAACGCAACCCGAACTATTGGGATAAACCTAAGCCTTATATCGATCGTTTGGTGGTGAAAATTATTCCTGATGCCGCTACGCGTACCATTGCGCTAGAAACCGGGGCATTGGATTTGGGGAGTGATACGCCCATTCCGATGAGTGAAATTGAACGCATCAAGAAGAACCCGAAACTGGGCATCGAAACCCGTGGTTATGGCTACAGCCCGACACAAACCCGTATCGAGTTTAACCTTGATAACCCTTACCTGAAAAATCTCAAGGTTCGCCAGGCGATTGCGCACAGCATCAATCTCGACGTGCTGAAAAAAGTCGTGTGGTATGGCTATGCTTCAAATTCCCCCACGGGGATAACGCCGGAATTGGCACAGTTCCACGATAGCACGCCGTCTCCGTACAATTTCGATATCGCTAAAGCAAACAAACTGCTGGATGAAGCGGGCTTCCCGCGTCAGGCCAACGGTATCCGCTTCCAGTTGGTGCACGATTTTATGCCTTACGGTGACAGCTTTAAACGCGTCGCTGAATACCTGAAATCCGCATTGGCTAAAGTTGGCATTGACGTCACCATCCGCTCACAGGACTTCGCCACTTTTGTTAAACGCGTCTATACCGATCGTGACTTCGACTTCAACAACGGTTCTATTTCCAACTTGTTCGATCCAGCAGTGGGCGTACAGCGCCTCTACTGGTCGAAAACTTACTCACCGGGCGTTCCGTTTGGTAATGGCTCGCACTACAGCAACCCGGAAGTAGACCGTCTGCTGGAACAGGCTGCCGTTGAGACCGATCCTGCGAAACGTGTGGAGTTGTACAAACAGTTCCAACGCATCATCGCAACCGAGATCCCGGACCTGAACCTGTTGCAGATCAACCGACTGACTATCTACAACAAACACGTCCACGGCTTTATCAATGGTATTCAGGGTGTGAATGGCAGCCTGGCTGACGTTTGGATTGAACAGTAAGTAATACGACAGTCCCGCGACGGCGGGACTGTGTTTTTTTGATAGAGGTAGGGCGATGAACAGATTGCAACGCACCCGACGTATTTTGCAACGCACGCTATTGCATGCGCTGCCCACGACGCTCGGCATCGTGATCGTGGTATTTTTTCTGCTGCAACTGGTACCAGGCGATGCCGCCGACGTGCTGGCTGCCGAGGCTGGCAGCGCCACCGCAGAAACCATGACGATGCTGCGCGCCCAGTTCGGGCTGGATCAGCCTATTCTTTCCCAACTTCTCAGCTACCTTGGCAATCTCAGCCACTTCAGCCTCGGCTTCTCACCACGGTATAACGCGCCCGTGATGGACCTGATCATGTCGCGTCTACCCAGCACGCTGCTGCTCATGTTGCTTTCGCAGACCATCGCTATTGTGGTCGGGATCGCTCTGGGCGCAGTGATGGCAGTATGGGCAGGGAAATGGCCTGACCGCGTGTTGTCGCTGCTGGCGCTACTGCTCTACTCCACGCCGGGGTTCTGGATCGGGTTGATGGCACTGATTCTGTTCTCTGTGCAGCTTGATTGGCTGCCGAGCGGCGGCAACATCACCATCGGTGCCGAACTCACTGGCTGGGCCTACGTCGCGGATATGCTGCGCCACGCCATTTTACCAGTGCTGGCATTAAGCAGCTTTTTTATTGCGATATACGCCCGCTTAACCCGTGCGGCGATGCTTGAGATCGCTCAGCAGGATTTTGTACGTACCGCCCATGCCAAAGGGCTTACCCCTTGGTTTGTTACCGTACGGCATATTCTGCGCTGCGCTCTGCTGCCCATCACTACCGTCGCAGGTATGCATTTTGGCAACCTGCTTGGCGGCGCTGCCGTCGTCGAAACCGTATTCAGTTGGCCTGGCCTTGGTCGACTGGCGCTGGAAGCAGTGATGGCGCGTGATTTTAACGTGCTGCTGGGTGTACTGCTGCTTTCAGCTCTGCTGGTGATTGTGGCGAATATTCTGGTGGACTTACTTCAGTCCTGGTTGGATCCGCGCATCAAAGCGCACTGAGTCTGGTCGAAAATAACACCATAATACAATGAAATAGGTAATTCCAGATATGAGTAACCTTGTTGATGAAAAAGGCCCAGTGCGCCGCACATTCCGCCTGTCACCTGAAGTGAACGCCTTTTTGCGTAATCCCTCCGGTATGGCGGGTTTTCTGATGCTATTGGCGGTTTTGGTGATGGCGTTTCTCGCCCCACTCATCTACCCCGGCGATCCCCTGGATATGGTGGCACAGCCGTTCTTATGGCCCGGACAGGATCCTCAGTTTCCGCTGGGAACCGATTCTCTGGGTCGTGACGTGGCTGCGGGTATTGTGCACGGTTCACAAGTCTCGTTGCAGATAGGCTTCAGCGCCGTATTAGTCAGCCTTGCTATCGGCACTGTCGTCGGTGCATTGGCTGGCTATTTTGGCGGCACAATCGACGACGTTTTGGTACATATCACCGAATTGTTTCAAACTTTTCCCACTTTCTTATTGGTTGTCGTGCTGGTTGCGATCGGCAATCCTTCGATAGGACTGATATCCAGCGCGATTGGCATTGCTTCCTGGCCGACCATTGCCCGCTTGGTTCGCGCTGAGTTTCGTTCGCTACGCGCCAGCGATTTTGTGCTGGCCGCGCGCAGTCAGGGTTTTTCATCGCTGCGGATTATCTTTCAGGAAATGTTGCCGAACGCCATGCCGTCTATCATCGTAACCACTTCGGTGATGGTGGCATCGTCCATTCTGATTGAATCCGCATTGGCTTTTCTCGGTTTTGGCGATCCCAACCGGGTCAGTTGGGGCAGCATGATCGGTGCCGGGCGCGAATCACTTCGCACCGCCTGGTTCCTCACAGCCCTGCCCGGCGGTGCACTGGTGCTGACGGTGTTATCACTCAATCTGGTAGGTGATGCGCTTAACGATGCGTTGAACCCCCGTTTGCGCAGGAGAGTATCATGACGTCTCTACTTACCATCAACGATCTGCGCGTTACCTTTCCCGGTCATGAGGCTGTGCGTGGTTTAAACCTGACCCTGAATGCGGGTGAAACGCTGGCACTGGTCGGTGAATCCGGTTGCGGAAAATCAGCCACTGCCCTGTCGCTGATGCGTCTGCTGCCTGACAGCGCACGTTTGCAGGGTGAAATCCTGTTTGACGGGCAAAACCTGCTGACGTTGTCCGATGCACAAATGCGCCAGCGACGCGGCAATCAGCTTTCCATGATCTTTCAGGAACCGATGACATCGCTAAACCCGGTGTTGAGCATCGGTCAGCAAATCGCGGAAACGCTGCATGTACACCAGCAATTAACGCCAGCAGCGGCGCGTAAGCGGGCCATTGAATTGCTTGATCTGGTGAGAATCCCTGAACCGGCGCGACGCGTAGATGACTACCCACATAACCTCTCCGGCGGACAGCGCCAGCGAGTGATGATCGCCATGGCGGTGGCCTGCCAGCCACGCTTGCTGATTGCCGATGAACCCACCACTGCGCTCGACGTCACCATTCAGGCCCAAATTCTGGCGCTGCTGGACAGGCTAAGACGAGAATTGTCGATGGGGCTGCTGCTGATCACGCACGATCTCGGTTTGGTGTCGCAGTGGGCCGATCGCGTGGCGGTAATGTATGCGGGGCAAAAGGTCGAAGAGGCTGCCACCGCGCAACTGTTTAGCACTCCGCAGCACCCCTACACGCGCGGGCTGCTCGGCACCTCGCTGCATATGGATCAGGATATGCATTACCGAGATTCGCGCCTGCCGGAAATCCATCATCAGCCTGACGCGCAAGGTTCTGCTTTCACGTTGATTACACCGCCGCCGTTGGTGCACAGCCCGCGCCAAACCGATCAACAGCCGCTGCTGTCACTGCGGGATATCCACACTGAATACCAAACCGCACAAGGGAAAGTCAGCGCGGTGAATGGTGTATCGCTGGATATTCATCCGGGGGAAACCCTGGGGCTGGTCGGTGAATCCGGCTGTGGAAAATCGACCTTGTCAAAAACCATTCTACGCCTGCTGCCCACCTCGCAAGGCAGCATTATTTTTGACGGTGAGGATATCACCCACCACAAAGAGTCACGCCTCGCGTCACTGCGTCAGCGTGTGCAGATGATATTTCAGGACCCTTACGCATCGCTTAACCCACGCCACAGCATTCAACATATTCTGGAAACCCCGCTGGTTGTGCACGGTATGGGTTCGCGCGCTGAACGTCAGCGCGCCATGCACGAAATACTTGATAAGGTCGGGTTGCCGCAACGCAGTCTCGAGCGTTATCCGCACGAATTTTCTGGCGGCCAGCGCCAACGCATTGGTATCGCCCGCGCGCTGGTGATCAGGCCCTCACTGGTCATTTGTGATGAGCCTGTCTCTGCGCTGGATGTTTCTATTCAGGCACAAATTCTTAACCTGCTGGTAGAACTGAAAAATGACATGGGGCTGGCTCTGCTGTTTATCTCGCACGATTTAGCCGTGGTGCGCTATATCGCCGATAACGTGATGGTAATGCACGACGGCAACTGCGTTGAACAAGGCGATAGTTACCGTATCTGGCATCAGCCGCAGCACCCTTATACCCGCAAACTCATCGATGCGGTGCCGGGTGCGATGCCACGGAACACACAAGACATTCCCGCGGTCATTCACCCAACCTTCCACCTTACCGAGAGACAAACTGCATGAATTTGGGCATTCAAGGAAAAAAAGCGTTGGTGTGGGGAGCCAGCCGTGGGCTGGGAAAAGCCGCTGCGCTGCAACTCACACAGGAAGGGGTCGAGGTCACATTGCTTTCACGCACCGCCCAAGCACTGCACGAAGCACAAGAGAGCATTTTGTTGCAAACCGGCGTACGCCCGAATGCCGTCGTGGCGGATATCACCACAGAAGCAGGCCGACAAGCAGCCATTGATGCCTGCCCTACCCCCGACATTCTGATCAATAACGCCAGCGGCCCAACACCGGGCGATTTTCGCGAATGGAAGAGAGAGGATTGGCTCAATGCCCTCGACAGTATGATGCTCGGTCCAATCGCCATGATTCGCCTCACGGTTGACGGCATGGCGGAACGAGGCTTTGGCCGCATCATCAATGTCACTTCGCGCAGCGTCAAGATTCCACAGTTGGAACTGGGCTTATCCAACAGTGCGCGATCCGGCCTGACGGGATTTGTCGCCGGGTTGGCGCGCACGCAAGTGCATCGCAACGTGACCATCAACAATATCCTGCCGGGCATCTTCGATACCGAAGGTCAATGGCATCATATTCAGTCGCTGAGCGAGCAGAGCGGACGTGACTTTTCCGCAATACATAAAGAACGTGCGGCGGCTAATCCGGCTCAACGCTATGGTCAACCAGAAGAGTTTGGCGCCACATGCGCGTTTCTCTGCTCGCAACAAGCTGGCTTTATCACCGGACAAAACCTGTTGATTGATGGCGGCAGCTATCCCGGCACTTTTTAAGGAGTCATCATGACGCCATCTGCACCATTAACCGGGACGCCAAACGTCAATAAGGCAACATTACATACCTTATTGCCCGAACTGACGGCGCTACGCCGCCAGATTCACCAGCACCCGGAAATCGGTTTTGAAGAGTGGCAAACGGCTCGCTTGATAGCGGGCACCTTAACTGGATGGGGCATTAAGGTTACAACAGGTATTGGCGGTACGGGCGTCGTCGCCACGGTAAAAGGGCGTTATCCCGGCACAGGAAGTCTCGGTTTACGTGCCGATATGGACGCACTCTATATCCATGAGCAAACCGGACTGCCTTATGCGTCTGCACACGCTGGCAAGATGCACGCCTGCGGCCACGATGGACATGTAGCAATGTTGCTGGGCGCAGCACGATACCTGTCACTTCATCCCGATTTTGCGGGAACCGTGCACTTTATTTTTCAACCGGCAGAAGAAGGGTTGGGGGGTGCGCCTGCCATGCTCAACGACGGGTTGTTGGAACGCTTCCCCTGTGATGCACTTTACGGTTTACACAACAAGCCGGGCGTACCACTCGGCACGTTTGCGCTGCGCGCCGGGCCGATGCTGTGCGCCAGCGATACCTGGCAGGTGGTGTTTCGTGGCACGGGTGGTCACGGTGGATCGGGCGCACACCTGTCTGTCGATCCCACGCTGCCTATGGCACAGTTTATCAGCGCACTGCAAACTATTGTCAGCCGTAACGTGCCCGCTATGGAGTCCGCCGTGTTGAGTGTTGGGCACATTCAGGCGGGGGATGCCAATGCGCCGAACGTCATCCCCGACTGTGTACGCATTAAAGGCACAGGGCGTAGCTATTCACCCGCGATTCGTGAACTTCTTGCTTCCCGCCTTGAAACACTGGCACAGCATTGTGCCCAGGGCTACGGTGCGCGCGCAGAAGTCACTTATGACTATCAATACCCGGTGCTGGTGAACGATGCCGACGCCACCGACCGTGCGATTCGCGCCGCGCACACGGTCGCCAACGTGAACCCAAACATGACACCGCTATTGGGCGCGGAAGACTTTGCCTACATGTTGGAACAGCGCCCAGGTGCATTCATGATGGTCGGCAACGGCGATACTGCCGCGCTGCACACGCCGCACTACGACTTTAACGATGACCTGATTCCTGTCGGCGTCCAATATTGGGCCGCGCTGGTGTATCAGGAGCTGAAAAGCGCCTGAATCAAGGATACTGCCATGACCACAGCGACAAGAGAGAAGCAGCCGGAAATCCGTCAGCGCATCCTGCAAGAAGCGATTGCGCGTTTTGCCCATAAAGGCGCTGAACTGACCACTATCCGTGAAATTACTCAGGCCACGCAGGTGAATCTGGCCTCGGTAAACTATTACTTCGGCTCCAAGGATGGCTTGCTGCACGCGGTGCTGGATGCCGTGCTGGGCCCGCTGAGCGAGGCGCGCGCACAGCTGCTGGATGCTGCCGAAGCCCGCTATGGCGATCGCCCCATTCCGATTGAAGTACTGCTGGATGCGCTGTTGCGCCCATTAGTAAAAACCGCCAAGACTCCCGATGGTGGGCGTATTGTGGTGCGGCTGTTGCAACACTTACGCGCCACACCAGAACACAGCGTCACATCCTTGCTGTCCGCACAGTTCGACCATGTAGCACATCGTTTTATTGATGCCCTCTCGCACACCCTGCCGCACCTGGCGCGTGCCGAGGTGATTTGGCGTTATGAATTTGCGCGCGGTGCCGCCATGCATGTGCTGACCGATGCCGATCCGCGTTCAGGCAGGCTGGCTTTACTGTCACAAGGGCTATGCGATAACCGTGACGACGAACAGGTGCTGGCGCACTTGCTCACCTTCGTCAGCACCGGTTTCTGCGCGCCTTCCCATAATGATATCTCTCACATTCACCGCAGGGAGACGTCGTCACAGGCGTCGTCCGTGCCGTTCTTCACTCCGTCAGGAAATAATGCAGGCTGAAAACCATGAGTAAACCAAAAATTGAAGGCTCCTTTGTAGCGCTGATTACCCCATTCAACGAGGATGGCAGCGTCGATTTCGGCGCATTTGAGACGCTGTTGCAGTTCCAGGCTGAAAACGGCACCTCCGCCGTGCTGATCATGGGCTCAACCGGCGAAGTCTCCATGTTGTCGGCGGAAGAACGTAAGGCCATCATTCACCGCACAGCGAAATTCCGTCAGGGCGACATGAAGATTTTCTTCGGTTGCACCGGCAACAACACTGACACCACCATCGATTATGTGCGCTATGCGCAAGACAACGGCGCAGACGGCGCAATCATCGCTGCACCGGCCTACATCTGCGCACCGGAAAGCGACATCGAAAGCTATTTCCTTGAAGTGGCAGATGCCACCGATTTGCCGCTCGGGATTTACAACAACCCGCCGCGCGTGAAGTCCGATCTACACTGGACATCGCTGCTGCGCATCTTCAAACATCCGAACTACGTGGTACATAAAGAATCCACCACCCGCGTGGGACAGGTGGCGCAAGTGCTGGCTGGCAACCCGGACGTTTCGGTGATGTGCTGTGACTCCCCAAATCTGGGACTGGTGGTTCCGACCATGTCACTCGGTGGACACGGTACCGCCAACATGACCGGCAACATTGCGCCGGCAGAGCTGGCAGAAATCTCACGCCCGTGGAAAAACGGCGACGATGCTGCGCGCTTCCGCACCGCTTACCAGCACTTACTGCCTCTGTTGCACTATACCTATTCAGCCATCAACCCAGTGGCGGTAAAATCGCTGATGAAAGCCATTGGCTTGCCTGCTGGCAGCCTGCGTCGACCACTGCGTGACCTGCAAGGCGATGCATTACAGAACGGTATTCGCATCGTCAATGAACTGGGTTTGAGCAAAAAATACGGTTTTAAAGGTTGATGATGTAAATATTCATTAAAAGGCCGCTTTACCCCTCGTCATCCTCGGCGAAAGCCGGGGATCTCTGTGAGAAGAAACGCGTCATATCAGCAAGCGATTCCCGACTGCGCAGGAATGACTGTTTTAGGTAGGTTTATCCGCCGTCTGAGCCGCTTGAATATCAAGCGGCTTTAATTCGCTAATATTATCAGAAATTATACTGAACCCCAACGCGATAACGTGTTTGACGATTATCCGTGGTTCCTGATTCAGGAACATTCCCCACCGCCACGAACGGACGCCAGTTTTTATCCCATTTATAGCTCAATTTCACATCATGACTAAAAGAATAACTTTCGTTATCTGCCAATTTTATACCTGCAGCATTGGCTTTTTGATAGTCCAATTCATATTCAACTGTGTAGTCTTTAAGAAAATTATAGGCAATAACTGAGGTCAGGTTATAACCATTTTCTGACGTGCGGCCCGATGTTCCAATATTACCGCTCGTGCGTTTATAATAGGGGCGATAACGCAATGAGACAGAAAGATCGTTAGTCACATTGGCTTTACCACGCAAATAAGGGCGGTAGTTGTTGACGCTAGACGTTGAGTCCAGAGAAAAGCCCGGCTCCAAAGAGAAGGTTTTATTGAAGTTATACAAATAGCTGGCAATCACTTCCGTGCCGTTACTGACACTTTCGTTAAACGGTTTGTTTGGCGTTTTATCATTAGCGTGTTGTCCCCAACGAGCTTCCACGGACAGACCAAAGCCTTGCTCAAAGCGATGAGAAAATAGCAAACGATCTTTATGGTCACCGTTTGAAGTATCTTTAAATTCGTGACGATAATCGATGGTCGCGGCAAATGTATTGAGCGTAACCAACGAAGTAATTGCCAACGTTACTAATTTTAATTTCATTGTATTCCCCGAGAATCAAATTGCATTAATGATATTATGATGACATCAACAACTTCGCAGACGAAGGTAATCCCTTCCGCGATAAATGACGGCGTATCAAATTGATGCGCTAGAGGAGTGTAACAATAAGTTCATTTTTGCAAACAAAGTTATATTTATTACCTTATCCAGAATATGGCATAAGCAGTAATAATAAAATAAACCGTGGTTCAATAAAAATGGGTAATGACTCCAACTTATTGATAGTGTTTTATGTTCAGATAATGCCCGATGACTTTGTCATGCAGCTCCACCGATT
>JADMXW010000044.1 GCA_015548865.1 Serratia marcescens
TATTATGGTGATCCCCTGGGCGAAATGCGCCTGGTAAGCAGAGTTTTTGAAATGTAAGGCCTTTGAATAAGACAAAAGGCTGCCTCATCGCTAACTTTGCAACAGTGCCCTATAAACGGTCACGCTGAATCGCTATTGATTCGGACCCTGATGAAAGACGCTCGTGAGATCCTCCTTCGTTAATCGGATAGTGATATCCAGTAGGATATGCAGATACTTCTCACGGGGGTCTAACCCTTTACCATCAACGAGTTACAGTTCAGTTACTACTCAGTTTAATTTTTCACGTTGTTGAATACAGTCTGAAGTCATCGCCGTAATGTAATGATGCCCAGCACAACCTCGCATTCTTGGCGGCGATTGCAACGACAGCACGCCAGTATCCCCGCCTACCAATCAACGAGCAGACCCAACGGCTAAACGAGTCCGTTCTATTCTCTGCCCCTACCATAACAGAACGGGCTCCCTGGACCAGCAGGGTTCGCAGGTAGGCATCACCCGCTTTTGTTATCCTGCCAAGCTTTGATTTTCCGCCACTACTGTATTGTGATGGCGTTAGCCCCAACCAGGCTGCCAGTTGGCGCCCGTTCTTAAAATCATGGGCATTGCCAATACTGGCGACCAGCGCACTCGCCGTTGTGGGCCCAATACCTTTCAGTTCCATTAACTGCTGGCTGCGATGATCTGTTTTGGCAACACGAGATAACACCCTGTCATATTCGGCGATTTTCTCTTCAATATTAGTGACATGTGCTAATAGATCATCAATGCACAGCCTGACCTGTACTGGCAGAGTTTCCTTCTGGTCAGAAACAGCATGACGCAGAGCATCAGTGCTTTGTGGGGCAATAACCCCGAATTCAGATACCAACCCCCGAAGACGGTTATACGTCGCTGTTCTTTCCTGAATAAATCCCTGTCTTGTCCTATGTAAGCATTGCATTGCCTGCTGGCTTTCGTCTTTGACGGGTACAAAGCGCATGTGCGGCCGCTGCACAGCCTCACAAATAGCTATTGCATCAGCTGCATCATTTTTCCCGGTCTTACCCGCCATGCGATAGGGTGAGACAAATTTCGGTGCCATCAACCGGACATCATGGCCATACTGCCTGAATAATCTTGCCCAATAGTGGGCACCCGAGCAGGCTTCCATTCCAATGACACAGGGAGGTAAACCAGCGATGAGTTCAGAAAGTGCTGCACGCGACACCTTGGGTTTAACCAGAACTGCTTTACCATTTTGGTCAACGCAGTGAACAGCAAACACATTTTTAGCAAGATCGATACCGACAGTGGTGATGGTCATAACGAATCCCTCTGGGTCAATGTTTATCCCATGATTGCATGAAAGTTAACCAGGCGCATATCCAGGGGAAGTCCCTTCCATTCGCTAAGCCAGTGACTAAAGCAGGTATGACGGTCCGCTTTGAATCGCCACGGGTTTAACAGACACCTCAGAGTCATGTCATGCAGCTCCACCGATTTTGAGAACGACAGTGACTTCCGTCCCAGCCTTGCCAGATGTTGTCTCAGATTCAGGTTATGTCGCTCAATGCGCTGAGTGTAACGCTTGCTGATAACGTGCAGCTTTCCCTTCAGGCGGGATTCATACAGCGGCCAGCCATCCGTCATCCATACCACGACCTCAAAGGCCGACAGCAGGCCCAGAAGACGCTCCAGCGTGGCCAACGTGCGTTACCTAACAATAAACCTGTTTAAATATCCAGATAAAAACATTCAATCTGGGTCAAATGAGTGATACAGTTTCACCCATAAGACCCAATGGAGGCAATATGTCTGAATTTGAATTACTGGCGCAGGATCTGCTTGAGAAAGCAGAAGCGGAAGAACAACTGCGACAGGAAAATGATAAAAAGCTGCTCGGGCAGGTGCTGGAAATCTATGACCAGAAGTACGTGGCTGAACTGCTTAGAAAAGTTGGTAAAAATGAGTGGAGTCGCGAGACTCTTAATCGCTGGATTAATGGTAAGTGCTCACCTAAGGCGCTGACGTTAGCCGAAGAGGAACTTCTACGAAAAATGCTTCCGGAAGCGCCTGCACATCACCCTGACTATGCCTTCCGGTTTATTGACCTGTTTGCTGGGATTGGAGGTATACGGAAGGGCTTCGAAACCATCGGTGGCCAGTGCGTTTTTACCAGTGAATGGAATAAAGAGGCTGTGCGCACATATAAAGCTAACTGGTTTAACGATGCTCAGGAACACACTTTCAATCTCGATATTCGGGAAGTCACGCTCAGTGATAAACCTGAAGTACCTGAAAACGATGCCTATGCTTACATTAATGAGCATGTGCCGGATCATGATGTACTTCTAGCAGGTTTCCCCTGTCAACCGTTCAGCCTTGCGGGCGTAAGCAAGAAAAACTCGCTCGGGCGCGCGCATGGTTTCGAATGTGAGGCTCAGGGAACGCTTTTCTTCGATGTGGCGCGTATTATCCGCGCAAAAAAACCTGCCATCTTTGTTCTTGAAAACGTTAAAAACCTGAAGAGCCATGACAAGGGTAAAACCTTTAAAGTCATCATGGATACCCTCGACGAACTGGGCTATGAAGTTGCGGATGCAGCTGAGATGGGCAAAAACGATCCTAAAGTTATCGACGGAAAGCACTTTTTACCTCAGCACCGAGAACGTATCGTTTTGGTCGGTTTCCGTCGTGATCTGAACATTCACCAGGGCTTTACCCTGCGCGATATTAGTCGTTTTTATCCGGAACAGCGTCCGTCATTTGGCGAACTGCTGGAACCCGTGGTTGACAGCAAATATATACTGACGTCGAAACTCTGGGAGTATCTCTATAACTACGCCAAAAAGCACGCAGCTAAGGGTAACGGATTCGGTTTTGGCCTCGTTAATCCTGAAAATAAAGAAAGCATTGCCCGTACGCTTTCTGCTCGCTATCACAAAGACGGGTCTGAAATTCTGATAGACCGTGGCTGGGATATGGCCACAGGTGAAACAGACTTCGCGAACGAAGAAAATCAGGCGCATCGGCCCCGCAGGCTGACTCCACGAGAGTGCGCGCGCCTTATGGGTTTTGAAAAAGTAGATGGCAGGCCTTTTCGCATTCCTGTGTCAGACACTCAGTCGTACAGGCAGTTCGGTAACTCCGTAGTGGTGCCCGTGTTTGAAGCCGTAGCCAAACTGCTTGAACCTTATATCCTGAAAGCGGTTAATGCCGATTCGTGCAAGGTTGAACGAATCTGATCGCTCCTCCCGGTATTTATGCCGGGAGATAATCTATGGAATATCTGCGTAAAGCCCTGTCAGCTCAGCAATAAACGCACCTAGCGTCATTAGCTCAGCTCTCACCGCCTCCGGGTATTTTTTGTGCAGAGATGATGGCACGACCAATCTGACACCCGACTCCCGCATCTCCCGATATTGAGCCAGAGAAACTCCCTCCTGGAGTGTAAACAGATGCACCTGATGAATTTTATCAGCCTCATTCAGTATCTGACGCCAGCGATCCTTACAGGTAGTCTTGACTGCCAGCATGCGCAGATTTTCTACGGGAAACTCAGTATCGTGGTAAGCCCCTGCGGAAGGGAAAAGGAAATCGGGTTTTTTATTACCTTCTGTGATGGCCTGCGTCGCAAAGTGTCGCAGGCCGTGCTCAATGAATAGATGCTCCAGGTGCAGTTCCAGCGACTTCCCGGCTCTGGATTTACGGCGATTGCTGACAGAATTGGCCAGCGCAATAAATTCATCCACAGAGCCAAATCCTTTCCGGATGATATCCAGAACATGCAGTTCCTCAACCAATAGAAATATGTCGTACTCCACGCGCCGGCGGTCAAGAAGTTGCTCATCCGGATCAAGGGAATTTTTCACATAATGGCTGGCTGCATACTGAATAATTTCACTTCCCGACGGAAAGCGCAGGTGCCAGTCTTCAGGTAGAATATATTTATGATTTACTGGCGCTTGCTGTAGAGATAGTCCGCCTAGAATCTGTCCTGCGGGGCCGGATATAAGCGCTCCGGGTATAACTTCACCAATAGCGGTCTCAATGACGTCCTCTTCATCAGTGCTGGCGCATACCCAAATATTTACTTCCTTACAGTCCCCCCCTTGCTCATCAAGCTTGAAAGCCAGGAGCGTCAGAGCCCCTGTATTTTCAGGATTCTGAAGTGGGCTGCCTCTACCCCAGCGGGTAATCCTTTTTTCATTCCGGGTTTTACCAAAATGACGGCTGTTATAATAAATTGCCCGGGCTTCGCTGTCAGGGCAATCATGCGATGACACATGTGCGGTGAGAAAAACCGAAGGGTTCAGTTCACGGGTATGGTTGATAGACGGAAAGAGTTTTTCAACGATACCTGAAGGGATATAAAGCCCTACCTGGTGACCACCTGTTGCGCCGGTATCGTTGGCGGAAAGGCGTTTGATGTAGACGAAGTAATTCTCACATGCGATCTCAAGTAGCCAGTTGTGGAAAACCGACATAAGCATCCCCTGTTACCCTGAAACTCTACTCACCATTTTTTCATAATTATATACAAACAGCCAGAAAGGCTGTTACAGGGGTCAGTTTGGATATAGAGAATTATTGTACGGTAAGCCTGTTTTTTGAACAGGCTTACCTGTAGCAATAGGGTACACCCTGACGCCATAATAAAAACGTGACGGTACACGATGAATGACATAACCTATATGCGATAGAATAAATGCAATAACCTAAAAGCGATAATGCGGTGAAAAAATGTTCATCAGAGCTTATTTGAGAGCGTCGACGAAAGATCAGTTTGCCGATCGAGCAAAAGATATGCTGGAGCAGTTCGTTCAGGAACGAGGGTATAAAATAGCCAGTTACTACCGGGAGAATATCAGCGGAACAAAACTCGACCGCCCGGAGCTGGGACGCCTGCTAATGGACAGTCACCACAATGATATTTTACTTGTCGAGCAGATAGACCGTCTGACCCGTCTGAGCAACAGCGACTGGATGACGCTGAAAAAGCAGATTGAGCAACATGAACTGCGGATCGTCAGTCTTGACGTCCCAACTTCATGGCAGGCTCTGTCAGATAAAGATCCTTCACAGGCTGACCCGATAACCCGCGCAGTTATCACGGCGATCAACAATATGTTGATCGATCTGATGGCCGCAATGTCGCATAAGGACTGGCTGAGTCGTCGCCAGCGACAGCAACAGGGAATTGAGCGTGCTCATTCCCTGGGTAAATACCGGGGCAAGCAGGCAGACAGTGAACGACACCAGAAGGTGTTGTACTACCGACAGGTTAAGAAACTCAGTATACGGGAGACAGCAGAAGCAACCGGCTACAGTTCTTCTCAGGTTTGTCGGATACAGGCGCTTAATAAAATCACCGGTACTGATTGAATCAGCTTTAAGCTGGATCAATTCCCGCCTATACAACGTACTATCAAACTTATCATCTGAAATGCTATGCTCATCGTTATGTCAAGAATGACATAACGAATCAGAGAGGAATGCATGTCATCAGTTTCAAAAAGGAATGGAAAAGGTTTTTTCTCAGGCGCGGTAATTGGGGCTTTAGGAGGGCTGATTGGGCTCGGTGGGGCTGAGTTTCGCCTTCCCGTCCTGATCGGTAGTTTCAAAATACCCACCCTGGAAGCCGTCATCTTTAACAAAGCAATGAGCCTCGCTGTTGTCGCTATCGCTCTAATTTTCCGCACAAAATCGATAGCCACCGATCAGTTGGTAGAGCATCTTGATATTGTCATGAATTTACTGGCAGGAAGTCTTATTGGGGCATGGTGGGCCGCAGGCCGCGCCATTAAGATGTCCAGAATCTGGCTGGACAGAATCATTCTGCTCCTCCTTGTTTTACTGTCGTTCGTCATGTTCTCAGAAGCATGGCTACCACTGCACAGTATTTCCGGCGGGTTATTTCAACCCGGTATTGCCACAATTATTGCAGGTGTGATTTCAGGGTTCTTTATCGGGATAGTCGCAGCATTGCTCGGTGTGGCAGGCGGTGAGCTTCTGATCCCCACAATCGTTATCCTGTTCGGGGTTGATATCAAACTGGCCGGAAGCCTGTCATTGATGATTAGCCTGCCCACAATGATTGTTGGTTTTTCCCGTTATACAAATGCAGATGCTTTCCAGATTCTGAAAAAAGAAAGGCCGCTGTTTGTATGGATGGTCATCGGATCTGTGATTGGTGCGGCAATTGGCGGACTTCTGGTCGGCCTGTTCCCGGTTAAAGTACTTATGACTTTACTTGGGGTGATCCTTCTTATCTCCGCCATCAAAACGTTCAAACACACCCGGCAAAAATAATTTCGAGAAAGGTATCAGGATGAATAAAAAAGCGCTTATATCTGATTTTATTTTGGTCAGACCCCGAATTTACATTAATGACAACATCTCGCTGGGGCCGGGTAAAATCGATCTATTGCGCGCTATAGATGGGTTTCATTCCCTGTCAGCCGCCGCAAAAGATTTGGGTATACCCTATAAAAGGGCGTGGCTCCTGATTGATACGTTAAACAAAGGGATAGGTAAGCCCGTGGTCATCACGTCAACAGGCGGCAGCAAAGGTGGAGGCTCGGTTTTGACACCACTTGGCCAGAAGTTACTTAGCTGGTACGACAAAACAGAGGCCAACCTTAACGAGCAATCACAGCAGGACTTGCAGGATCTCGAGAAAATTATCTTCGGTGAGAGTTAACCCATTCGGCTCGGTCTTTGATCGGGCCATAACCGTACAAAAAATCATCTTAACGAATGGAAGGGACTTTCCCTGATTATGCGCCTGATTAACTCTTGTGCAATCATGGGGTACACATCGTCCCGGAGTAATTCGTTATGACTATCACGACTGTCGGTATCGATCTTGCTAAAAATGTGTTTGCTGTTCACGGTGTTGATCAGAATGGCAGAACTGTTCTGGTTAAACCTAAAGTTTCGCGTGCTGCTCTTCCTGAGTCCATTGCAGGTTTGCCTCCCTGTGTTATCGGGATGGAAGCATGCTCTGGGGCTCACTACTTGGCAAGGTTATTTCGGCAGTATGGTCATGAGCCACGTCTGATGGCCGCTAAATTTGTGTCTACTTACCGCATGGCCGGCAAATCAGGGAAGAATGATGCAGCTGATGCTCAGGCTATCTGTGAAGCGGTTCGTCGCCCACATATGCGATTTGTACCCGTGAAGGACGAAAGCCAGCAGGCGATGCAATGCAATGCTTACACCGCACCCGTCAGGGTTTCATAGAAGAGAAAACAGCAACGTATAATCGTCTGCGAGGATTGATATCTGAATTCGGTGTCATCGCGCCACAAAATACTGATGCCCTGCGCCACATAGTTTCTGTGCAGAAGAGCTCTTTACCGCTTCAGGTTCAGCAATGTGTTGATGATTTGCTGGAACACATTGAAGCTAACATCACTGAATATGACCGAATTTTGTCCCGCATGGCCAAAACAGATCATCGCAGTCAGCGGCTGATGGAGCTAAAGGGCGTTGGCCCCACAACTGCCTGTGCGCTGGTCGCCAGTATCGGTAATGCACATGATTTTAAAAATGGACGTCAACTGACCGCCTGGCTGGGACTGACGCAATCACAATACAGCAGCGGCGGAAAGCCGAAGCTCGGCAGGATCACAAAAGCCGGTTATTCGTATCTGCGAACGCTCTTGGTACAGGGGGATCTTTCAGTGCTTATTGGCGCTGAGAAAAGGAATGACTCATTCAGCCGTTGGGTTTGTATGTTGGTTGAGCGCAGAAGGTACTGGCAGGCTGTTGTGGCCAACGTCTATTGACCATTCCCTGTGTGGGAACGCTCACGGTCAGTACTATTTCCACTGAGCTTGGCGATGGGAAACACTACGCCAGTAGTCGTGACTTCGCAGCGGCAACGGGGCTGCTTCCACGTGAGTACAGCACCGGTGGTCGAACAACTCTGTTGGGGATCAGCAAACGAGGCAACAAAAAGATCCGAATATTACTGGTCCAGTGCCCCAGAGTGTTCATACAAAAAACAAAAACTAGAACACCAGAAAGGCAAACTGGGCCAGGGAATTAATGTGCAGAAAAAGCAACTTTGTTGTGACCTGCGCACTCGCAAACAAGCTGGCCAGGATAGCCTGGGTGCTTACGACGCGACAACAGACGTTCGCGTCGTAAGTCTCTAACAATAAATTTTTAAACAATCACCTATCTGGTTTGCGAATGCTGATCATTGATGATACAAACGGCCGACCGGCCTGTTGAAGAACCTGTATATCGGAATGGCTCATCTGAAGCCGTATGATTTTTCTGAGGTTCATCAGGCGCAGAACTCATCGTGGCGCGATTCTGACGCTGGATAGATTTAAGCAAGCCAATGATATCGTCGAAAATCAGTGTTGCAAAAACGGGAGTGACCATAGATTCGATATCCAAACTGCCCCCAGCACAGCATTTGTAAGCAAGAATTTGCCGATACTCATGAGTTAAGTCTTTCCGTCGTGAAGTCTAGGTTACGGAGAATTCGTCAGCGGTTGCGCGAGGTGTTGATACGTAATTGCCAAGTGCACTTTGACTACAGTGGTCGGGCTTGTTACCACGCACCTCGGCGTGAGGATTACTGAAATCAATCTCGAAGAAAATTTCTGCATCCTTTTGCGAGTTCATTCGTCTTCAAGATAGTGGCTTCATCAGGAAGCTACGCGACTCACGAAGGAGATAGAGTAATGACACACGATGAATTCGAAGCGGCGATGGTCTTTCACGGCCATAAGTGTCCAGCAATGCCTTTAGGCTACCGTGCTGCGCAAGCAGCGATGAGAGCGCTCGGTGTGGAACGGGCAGAAGACAAGGAGCTGCATGTCATAGCAGAAACAGGGAAAGGCCATGCTGCGGGATGCTTTCTGGATGGCGTAATGTCGGCTACGGGATGCACCTACGGCAAGTCGAACATCGAGAAGCGCTATTACAACAAGATGGCTTTCACTCTGATAGACGTGAAGACCGGGCGCTCAGTACGTGTACGGCTAAAGGACGAGTTTTTCGGCAACATGCTCAACTCGCCTTTTGTTGCCCAACGCAAACAAGGCATAGCGCCACAGGATATTCCCGCCGAAGTCACTGACCCCCTGGTTAACAAGGTCATATCGATGCCGGAAGAAATGTTTCTCGATATCGGGCTAAAGAAGCCGTTTGAACTTCCACGCGGTAAAAGCTGCTTTGACACGGAACTATGCGCCAAATGTGGGGAACGTGTCTTTGTCGATAAACTGATCGACACGGAAGCGGGACGGCTTTGCATTCCTTGCCAGGAAAAACTGGCTGGACATACTGTATCCTCATTTTGCTAAGGAATTGAAATGCTTGCCATCGCTGCCGTTGCAACGTTTTTTCTAACCGCTATCATGGCCATGGCCGGAGTCGGAGCCGCTTTTATTCTGGTTCCGATCTTCTTGGCACTAGGGGTCGAAATTCATGCAGCGATGGCCACCGCCTTGCTTCTGAATGCCATATCGACGAGCGTGTCGACAACGACATTCATTCGCAAGCGTTTGGTCGAATGGCGGTTGGCACTCCCCATTTTGATTGTGGCCGTGGTTTTGTCGCCAATCGGGGTTCATGTCAGCCAAAGGTTAGACCGCCATTTTCTACTGTGGCTGTTCTCCGGTTTTCTTATTTTTGCCAGCCTCATGATGTTGTTGTACGCGCCAAAATCTTCTGGAATTCAGCGTAGTGCGCGAAGCCAGATGTTGAGTAGTTTGTCCCTTGGCGGTGTTGCGGGTTTTGTCGGTGGCCTGTTAGGGGTTGGAGGTGGCAGCATCATCGTCCCGGCACTCGTGGGGGCCGGGCTGGAACCCAAACGGGCGTCAGCAACCGCTTCTTTCGTGGTCGTGTTTGCTTCTCTGACCGGTTTCTTTGCCCACGCAACGCTTTCGGGAATGGATTATTCGCTGGTCGGTGCCACCGGTATCGCATCGGCGGGAGGGGCTGCATTTGGCGCGTGGTTAATGAGCGAAAAACTCAAAGGGCAACAGCTTAAATACATCATTGGATTCGTCCTGTTAGGGACCGCCGTCAAGATCATCTGGGGGCTTTTGTAAAATAAACGGAATCAAAATCATGTAAGCACACGATGGCCATATTCATGGCAACTCAACCGGAGCGAAGCTGTATTGGCCGCTCGTTGTTACGCTCGGATTTTCTGCCGTAGAGGTCTTCGCCGATTGGCAATCCAGCTCGTTGGGTTCTGTCGCATTAGCGTAGACAAGTCAGTAATTATTGCGCTGTCTATATTTTAGGCAACCAACAGGTAAAATTGTTCCGCCGGTGATAAAGGCTCTTCAGCGGGATGCTGATATTGCCCTTTACGTATCATATGCACTAACTCAATGCCCTCCATTATCGTCTGCGCTCGCCGAAATGATTTGAACCCCAGTATCTGTCGTATTCGGCGTTTGATATTCCGATGGTCCTGCTCAATCAGGTTGTTCAGGTATTTACTCTGCCTGATGGTGATGGTTTCTTCTTCAGGTTTACTGGCGTTGAGTGTGGCCAGCGCCGCCATGTTGGCACCGCTTTTATCGATGGTTACAACCTCAGTAGATTAGTCCCTATATTTCCAGACACTTTTTATCGCTTAACCCATTACTGGTTCGCCGCCGTAGATATTCCCGTGGCTAACGATACCCCAGTGCACTATGCGGATGCCATTCGTTGTAATGTTCGAAGGCCTCTGCAAAGTTCTTTACCGCTGTTAACCCGTCCGGCTTCGGTATGATGCTGATGTAATCCCGCTTCATCGTTTTCACGAAGCTCTCTGCCATCCCGTTGCTTTCCGGGCTACGTACCGCCGTATGTTTAGGCTCCAGTCCTACCTTCCCTGTATGCGCCGGCTTCAAGGGCGGTATTGCCGGTTTACGCTCAAGCAAACAGCGCATTCTTACGCATGATTCAGTATACGCGTTTGGCATTGATCACCGCCATGTCGTCCGTTTCTGATTGTCTGCGCAGCAGTGCCCACACCCGACGATAACCATACGTAGGCAGATCGCCGATAACGGTATGGATACGATCCAGAGCTTCAATATCATCAGGCTTGCGCTTGCGTCGACGCTCCTGCCAGTTCTTCGACCGACGAGCCATAGCATGCAGTTGCGCACGTGAGACCCGTAGCCAACAGCTGACAAGGCTTATTCGCCATCCTCCGGCAGCAAGGGCACGTGCGCTATCCACTTTTTTGTCGGCCATATTCAACGGCTTCTTTCAGCAGCTCGTTTTCCATGGTTTTCTTGCCCAGCAGGCGCTGTAGCTCTTTAATTTGCTTCATCGCAGATGCCTGTTCCGACGCGGGTATAACCTGTTCACCCACAGCAACGGCGGTGAGACTACCTTCCTGGTACTGCTTACGCCACAGGAACAGCTGACTGGCAGCAACACTATGCTGACGGGCAACCAGCAACACGGTCATACCGGGTTCAAAGCTCTGCTGAACAATGGCGATTTTTTCCTGAAGGCTGCGCCGTCTGCGCTTCTCCGGACCTAAAACATCAATCATCCGGACTCCAACGACTAGTCTAAAAACTAGTATTAAGACTATCACTAATTTAAGTGATACCAACTGTCTGGAGATTCATGGAGCCAGTCTACTCAGGCTCACCGTGGTGGCGAATGGCCTTGCGAAAGAAGCGTAAGGCAGCCGCAGCGTCGCGTCTGGCGGTCAACAGGAAGTCGACGGTCTGCCCCGCGGTATCAACCTCCCGGTACAGATATTTCCACTGGCCTTTGATTTTAATGTAAGTTTCGTCCATCCGCCACCGTCGACCTACATTACGCTTATACTGGCGGAACGACGGTGCCAGGCGCATAACCCAGCGATGAAGAGTGGAATGGTCAACGATAACGACGTGCTCCGTCATCATATCTTCGAGATTGCGCAGGCTGAGGGCGTAAGTCAGATACCAGCGAACACATTGAGCAATAACATCAATGGGATAGTGCAGGCGCTTAAAAGCTTTTCGTATCAGAAGCATGGGCAGGTAACATTATAAAAAAACAGTATGTTACCCGGCGACGTCTTAATGCGTCAGAACCAGATGAGGTGCCATGTGTATGGCACCTCATCTCTTATTGATTCATCGACTCCATAACCGCCTGCCAGGTTATAAAGCCACCACTCAGATTATATGTCCGGAAGCCGTGAGCCTGCAGAATACGGTATGCCACATGCCCGCGCAGACCACTCTGACAACCGATAAAAATCTCTTTATCTACAGGCAATTTTTCAAGATTCTCCCGCAGAGAATCCAGAGGGATGGATAGCGCATCAGGATATTCGCCAAATTGTTTCAGTTCTTCAGGAGAACGAATATCAACTAAACAATAACTGCCCGGTTCCCGTTGCAAAACATCGCTGACATGACATATGGCCGTATCTCCCCTGATGACATTTGCCGCCACCATACCGGCCTGGTTAACAACGTCCCTTGCACTGTTAAAAGGCGGGGCATAAGTCAGCTCAAGATGCTCGAGATCGTTGACGGTAAGTCCCGCGCGCTGCGCGACAGACAGAACATCGATGCGTTTATCAACCCCTTTTTTCCCTGACGCCTGGGCCCCCAGAATTTTACCGGTATCGGGGCTGAACAGCAGTTTCAGACTGATCATCGTAGCCCCAGGGTAGTAACCGGCATGATCAGCAGCATGGACGTAAACCTTCTCGTATCGGGTACCATGGGCTTTCAGTTGCTTTTCATTCGCACCGACGCTGCCAATACTCAGCGAAAATACCTTACAAATGGATGTCCCCTGACTGCCATGGTAAAGGCTGTGGTGATCAAGCATGTTATCAGCAGCAATGCGTCCCTGGCGGTTGGCGGGCCCAGCCAGAGGAATATTAGCGGGTTCCTGAAAGACAAGGTCAGGTGTTTCAACTGCATCCCCCACGGCGTAGATGTCAGGAATACTGGTCTGCATACAGGCATTGACGCTTATACCTCCCCGTTTACCCACTTCGAGCCCGGCTACTGTGGCAAGGCTGTTCTCAGGTTTTACCCCGATGGCGAGAATAACCATGTCGGTCTGCACAAAGCCACCGTCAGACAGTGCAACGCGGAATCCCGTTTCTGTCCGCAGCACCTCGGTGAGTGCCGTTCTGAGACGCAGATCCACGCCATGATTCCGGATTTCCTGATGCAGGGCTGATGCCATTTCAGGATCAACCGGAGCCATAACCTGTTCCTCCATCTCCAGCAGGGTAACACGGATCCCCCGTTCGCTCAGAGCCTCCATCACTTCAAGTCCGATGAATCCCCCCCCGACAAGCGTGGTGTGAGCGACGTTATGTTGCTCAATCCACGCCAGGATAGCATCCATGTCAGTAAGATTTCGGAGCGTAAAGACGCCCTCTTGCTGTAGCCCGGGCAAAGGAGGGACAACCGGCGCGGCTCCGGTACTGAGGAGTAGACGATCCCATACTTCGGTATGGATCTCACCTGAGGTCAAATTTTTAACTGTCACTGTTTTATTAACCGGATCCACTGACGTCACTTCATGGCAGGTACGGACGTCTATGTTAAAGCGGGATTTAAAATCCTCCGGAGTCTTAAGAATAAGTGACTGCCGTAACGGAATTTTTCCGCCTATATGATAAGGCAATCCACAGTTGGCGAAAGAGACATCGCTTCCCCGTTCAAACACAACAATACTGACATCTTCTGACAACCGGCGAGCTCTGGCTGCAGCGGACGCACCGCCGGCAACACCACCAACAATCACTATTTTCATTACATCCTCTCTGTTCACTCGGGGCAAAATGTCTGCCAGATATAATTAGTTACCCAGGCCAGCTGGACGCTGCAGACCTGGCGAACACGGTGGCAAAATTATGGCACCATCAGTATACTAAATAACATTATATAAAAATACAGAATGTGAGAAACCAGCAATGCCCATGAATGAAGACACAAAACGTCAGACCGATATGAAAAATGCAGCCCTGGGGGCAGCAGATGTCTTACGGGGACTGGCTAACAGCGACCGGTTGCTGTTGATGTGCCAGTTAAGCCATGGGGAAGCGAATGTGGCCGAGCTGGAAGCTGCAGTCGGTATCACTCAGCCGACCCTGTCTCAGCAACTGGGTGTAATGCGCCGCCTGAAGCTTGTCGAGACCCGACGGGCAGGTAAAATGGTATATTACCGTATTGAGGATAACCGTATCATGACGTTGTTAAATACCTTGTATGATCTCTACTGCCCGCAGGCAGGCACAGGTAAAGGAAGCCATAACAACGAATAATGTGATCCTGCTTTCCACGCAAACCGTTTTATCATTGCAGCATTAACCCTGTCAGGTTGTGAAGAGCCTGGCCGGTATCTGCGATATTATAACGGGAAAGCGACAGTGGTCCGGATATACCCATCGGTAATGCCTGTCCGGACTGTATTTATCGCTCACGCGTTCACTGTTTAACTTATTGATTTATCGGTTTTTATACTATTACGGTCAGAAAAAACAGCCACGGCAGCACGGATGGTACTGCACTGACAGCAATGGCCTGTGGCTGACAAACCGTTTTTTCTGCTGCCACCGGTTTACATTATTCAAGCAGGCTGCGCAACATCCAGGCAGTTTTCTCATGTAACTGGATACGTTGTGTAAGCAGATCTGCTGTGGCTTCATCATTCGCATTATTAACAACAGGGAACAGGGAGCGCGCAGTTTTAACCACAGTCTCCTGGCCCTGGACAAGATTCTCAATCATGTTTTTTGCTGCCGGAATATCCTTGTCTTCATTAACCGCTGTTAAACGTGAAAATTCATGATATGTGCCGGGCGCGAAGCATCCGAGCGAGCGTATACGTTCAGCGATATCATCAACAGCAGTGGCCAGCTCATTGTATTGATTTTCAAACATTAAATGTAAGCTGTTAAACATGGGGCCAGTTACATTCCAGTGATAGTAATGTGTTTTTATATACAGGGTATAGGTGTCAGCAAGAAGCCGGGACAGACCGTCTGCAATCTCCACCCGGGATGATTCAGGAATACCAATATCAATTATTTGTTTACTCATAACTACCTCTTACACTGTTTAAGTGGGATATACGATATGCCATTATTCTTTCCGGTCTGAGCAAAACACGCTTCATATTTTTATAATAACCAGTTACACCTGGCGTCTGCCACACTAGCCATGCGCCAGAGCAATATCCTGCGACGGGACAATGAATTTCGCCGTGGCACGAGCCACTTTCTGCTGTCCCTTTGCCAGCCATGCTTCGAGCTGGTAAACCCCCCTGCGTTGCCCAAGCAGTCTGGCACAGACCATCAGCTTGTCACCGGTACAAACGGGTGAAATGAATCTGACAGTCAGTTCAGCCGTCAGGGCCTGCACTCCCTGCATAAACAAGCAGTGAGTCATTGCGGCATCCAGCAAGGTACTCGTCATTCCGCCATGTAAAAGACCCGTATACCCCTGATGTCTGTGATCGGCCGTGTAGTCAGCACATACAGATCCATCCGGGTATTCTGAAAACATTAAGTTCACCGTATCAGGGTTGTTGTCGAGGGAACCACAAACCATACAACAGTTATGGGCATTTCTGGCATCAAGATAACAATTCATCTGTTTCTGTTCAGCGTCCGGTTGTACTGACGGGAGGCATCAGGAATTCAGTCAGCTGAGTGTCTTTCCCGGCATCATTCATTCCGGCTCCTGGTTTATACACAGTACGGGTCTGATAAAAATCACCGCCCGTGATGAAATAAACTCATGAATGGCAACAGCGCCCGTTTCCGTGATGATGCTGACGCCCACCCTGGCACGCATTTTCTGCTGTGTTCCCGTCAGAGTTACAGCATTTTTTCCCTTTCGCCTCATGATTAAAGGACTGGCGCCCCTGCTCCGGCTTATTCAGTTCAGTCAGAACACGGGTATCCGGATCACACAGTTCAGTGAACAAACGACGGCCACAGTCAGTCTGGTACACCGCGATCTGATGCCCCAATAATTTACCCAGCATCCGTTCCCCGATGTTACGGACCACAACGCGGCTGACCTGCTGTTGAACCAGAAGGTCAACCAGCTTCCGTTTACCTGAACAATCTGCGCCCAGCGCGGGATTTTCTGTCCGGCTGAGCTCCACACCGCGCTCATCCACTAGGACAAGGTGACTCGCTTTGGTAAAATGATTTGCTACCCGGTCGTCATTCACTGGAATGGCTGTGATCATCTTGTGTAACTCCTTCCCTTTCAGAGTGCATTATTAAGGCCTTGCCCTGAGTGAGACAGTCCACAACCTTAAAACGGGCCGCTTTCAGGACATTGGCCAGTGTCTGTCTTGAAACCCTCATTGCAACAGCCGCTTCCTGCTGTTGCATGCCCAGTAAATCGACCAGTCGTAACGCTTCAAACTCATCTTCTTTTAAATGAACATGTTCAAGCTGGCTCATCGGTCGCGCATTGGGCTTAAAACAGGTATCCGCAGGGCGGCCACAGATGTTACGGGGAATTCTGGGTCTTGGCATGAAGGCTCCTTATTGGTATATGCTATATATACACTCGTAAACTGGCATATGCAATATACTCTGCTCACCGGTGGAGAATTTTTTGCTTTGCCTCTTGAGTCTGGGAGTGTGCAGCATACCAAAGGGAACTATGGAATGACTCTGAACCGGTAGGCGATTCTGCCTTATACCTTTATAGTTGGCTCGGAAGTGTCAAGATTGTCCGTGACGATTCATTCTGCTATTAATTAATAAAACCTATCTCGATGAGGTTTGAACTTGCAATGTAGTTGCCAGATTGCATATCGATATTGAAGAGGAACAGCTTCGAAAACGTTTCGGGTTGGAATGGAAACGCTATACGCAACGGGTTCGTCGCTGGTTATAGCAATCCCGTGGTATTGCAGGCGACAGATAAGTTCGAAACAATAAAGCAAGGAATTCATTATCCTTGAGCTTTTATATCTCTGTCGGCAATCATATTGATCTTAGCCACTAAACTTCATCATAACGGCATTAAATACCATCCCCAGGGCAACGACGATCAGTAGTCCGGAAAACCCCTTCTGCACAATATGTTCAGGTAAATGCTGGCTTAGCCTTCGGCCAATCGACATCCCTGTCGCAGCACTAAGCACAAACCAGAGAGTAAAAGGCAAGGGCAGAGTGGCACCCTGTATCACTGCCACTGCAATCCCGCCTATACTTACCAATGCGACAATCATCAGCGAGGTTGCGATGCAACTGTGAATAGGAAGGGGGGTAAATTGCCGCAATAACGGGACGATAATAAATCCTCCACCCACGGCTAATAGCCCGGTCATAAAACCGGTAACAGCTCCGAACATGAGAAACAGCAA
This sequence comes from Serratia marcescens, assembly GCA_015548865.1. Classification (GTDB taxonomy): domain Bacteria; phylum Pseudomonadota; class Gammaproteobacteria; order Enterobacterales; family Enterobacteriaceae; genus Symbiopectobacterium; species Symbiopectobacterium marcescens_A. The sequence continues at coordinate 17,326 of JADMXW010000044.1, forward strand.
CCATGTGTTTACAGCCCAGATAAATCGTCGGCACTGTTGCAAATAGTCGGTGGTGATAAACTTATCATCCCCTTTTGCTGATGGAGCTGCACATGAACCCATTCAA
>JADMXW010000045.1 GCA_015548865.1 Serratia marcescens
ATGGAAACCGCCAGCCCATTCCCCGGAGGAAAACATGGTCAGGCAAAAGTGTAGCGGTATTAGGCGCAGCTATTTAGAGGAAGATATTGAAACAATTTGCGGCTTTGTCAGCACCCCTTCTGAACTCTTTTATTTTTTCCCAAAAGCTGACTTTCCGCTTACTCCCCCTCAGTTACGCGAAGCGATAGTACAGCGTAGAGACTCAACAATTATCGAAGATGATAAAGTACCTGTAGGTTTTGCAAATTTCTATCGCTGGGAGCAGAAAGGAGCTTGTTCTATAGGGAATGTCATTATTTCGCCTGAAGCCCGTGGGCAGGGGGTCTGCCGCTATCTGATAGAAACAATGTGCTTAATCGCTCGCGAGAAGTATCAAGCATCGAAGGTTTCCGTCTCCTGTTTTAATCAAAATACAACGGGGTTACTCGTTTACACGAAGCTTGGTTTTACACCCTATGCCATTGAAACAAGAAAGGATAAAACGGGAAATAATGTGGCGCTTATACACCTGCATCTGACTGTCTGAACGACATATACTGGCACTAAAAAACTTGCCAACTTTAGTATGAGGGACCTGATGCTCAGCGGCGCGAAAACTCACGTTAAGCAATGTTTGTTTGAACGCCAGTGACCAGATAAAAACAATGCGGCCTTACTCCAAAGAGTAAGGCCGCATATTGATGACTTCTACGTATTGCTATTAACGGATTTCACCCGCCACGCCGTAGAGGCCTTTACGCCGTTGCAGCATCTGGCCGCCATCACGCGTCAACGGCACCCAACCGACGGCACCGCGTTTCACCGTGGGTTCAGCAAACATCAGATCGAACGGGATAGAGATATAGAACCCTTTCGTGAAGCTGCCCTCACCGTAGTCTTTACTGCTGACATCGGTTTTGGTGGCAAAGGCCCCGGCAATGATACCGCTGTCAAAGCGACGCGACAGATCGACAGTAACACCGTAGTCCCCGGCCAGATAGCGCCCGACGCTGATTTTCGCCAGTGCACCATCAACATAAGGCATTTCCCAATACGCCGTGAGATGTCCGGTGACCACGTCATAATCTGCAGTGCGCATGATGTCATTCCAGTCACGCTGTTTGACGTAGTTCACATCCAACCCCAGCGCCCAGCGTTCACCAAACGGGCGGTATAGCACTTCTGAACCGACCCCGGCGTACATCATTTCCAGATAACCGCCGTACACCTGGGTATACCAATCTGTCGCCGGGTTATCCATGCGCGTCAATTGCAGGTTGGTCAGTAACAGATCCGAAGAGGTGACATATTCCCGTACCCAGGTTCTGACTCGCGGCAAACTGCTGTCGTTTGGCGGCGCCTTATAATTGAAGCGATCGTAGTTGTTGATCAGGTTCAATGATGCCGCACCGCCGACAGACCAGTGATCGCTCAGGCGATAATCTGCGCTGCCATTGAGGGCAACCTGATACATGTAGAACGATTCCGACCCACCGACAGACTGTGTCAATACAGGTTCTAACGAGTAAGTAAAGCGCGATGGCTCGCTGCGTAACACCGGTTGCCCATTAATATCCGATACGGGTTCAGCGCGGTGGCTGACAGGTTCCGGCAGCCCTAATGGGGTGGATGCGGTTTGCACTTCACGGAACGCTTTAGAATCTACCGCCGTGCTTTCCACTGGCAAACGCTGGCTGCGGCGAACAATGTGGTATTCCCCTACGCTCTCTGGCACATGGTTCGCTAATACAGTCGCCGCGCGCTGATTGGCCTCGTTCTTATCGCGATATTTATCCTGATCGGCAACAATCGTGACTTGCTGTGCATCGGCATAAATATCGGCATTGCTATACCCTGCTTTATCGTCCAATTCACGCGCTATCTGCTGCCAATTGGCGCCTTGCGCGGACGGGACAGGAGCATAAACGGGAGGAATGTCTTCAGGATGCACCGGGCGTAGATCGTTAAAGTTGGTGTGCAGGCTAAAGCCCCACATCAGGGTGTTGCCGCGCTGCCAGGAAAGCGTGGTATCAAAGAAATCACTGACGCGGTAGACCATACCGATGTTGATGGGAGAGTCCTGTTTAATCTTCTTCGTCCGACCACGATCAGCCGCTTCATCACTGTAATCGTTGCCGTCATATTCCAGCTTAAAGCGCAGTGGATTCCATGGGGTTTGATATTCTATCCCCCCAAAGAGTGCAGCGGGGCCATGAAAGAAGTTTTTCACTTCAAACTGCCCCGTTTGCTGATTAGAGGTGCGCGTACAGAAGCTGTCTTTAAATTCACAGGCTGGGTTTTTGATATTGCCACTTTCGGCCATATTACCCCAGCCAATGCCGAGCGTGAAATCAAACGGACCCATGCGCTTGCTGGCCACCAGATATTCACTGTCAAATAGCCCAGTACCGGCAATATCACGCAGACCAAAAGAGACATCCGGCAACAATGCGCTTTCTTGCCACAACCGCGCTTTCATATCAAAGGATTTGTCTTTGTAAGTTTGATCGCCGCTGAAACTTTTATTATCGCTGTAAGGCCGGGTACGGATATCGGTATAACGCACCGTGGTTTCCAGCCAGTCGAACAGTTGCAGCGACACGGAATAACGCCGATATTCATCATTATCACGGTAGTTCAGGTTAAACTCACCGCTGCGTGCCATACGCGCCGTCGGCATTTGCAACAGCCCGGTGCCGCCGAAATCAGACTGTGATACGCCCGCGTTGTCGAAACGCGTATTTGTGTTAGTGACATCTTTGATGATATCGCTTTGCTGCGCCACGTCTTGTGCCACAACCTGACCACTCAGTATGCTGCCGATGGCCAACGACAGACAGCCTATTTTAAATCTTCTGTTCTTTGTCATTAGTGAGGGATCCGATTAGCCAGAAAATCAGCGATTTGATCGTTCAAAGACGCAAATTCGTCAGGTAATACACTGGGGTTGAAACCAATAAACAAGGTTTCTCCCGCTGCTGGCTCAATATGCTGCTGATTCCACAGCGCCAGTGGCACCTTGCGCCACGCACCTTGTCCATCAATAAGATAGCCGAAATCCTGATTGGCACCGGCCAGAAAGCGGCGCTCCAGCACATAATCCCGAACCGTGCCGCCGGATTGCAATGTAACATCCCCTACAGTTTTCAGCTCGGCGATATCCGGATCGGTATTAATCAATCCGGCTAGGGTAAAACGCGATGCCAACGGTGCAATATAGAGCGCATAGTCCCCCACCAGCGGGCGATTCGCACGCGGAGTTACACGCACTCTATCAGGATCGAGCGGCGTTGAGATTCTCCCGGCCACATCAACCTGATCCAGCATTTTACGCATCAGCCAGGCAGAAATGGCCAGATCGCCATCGCCGGAGTTACGCCAACGGGTTTCAAGCTCCGCCAGCGATTTACGCAGTTGCTCTGCCTGCGCATAGACTTTTTTCGTGCTGGCATAATCAGAAATCAATGCGGTGCGCCAGTTAACATCAGCAGGAAACACCACCTGTTGATAAAACTCCGCCAATCGCGTGCCATCGGCTTGCTTCACCACCGCCAGCGTTTGCTGCGGCGTTTTTACTGTTAACTGTGCGGCCTGCGCGGCCCCCGCAGTTATCAGCATCAGGAGTGCCATACGGGAAAATGCCAACATGTCAGTCCCTTAGTGTACGTAGGGTTTTAATACCGTGAATTTAACCAGCGCCATGTCCGGCCCCATATATTGCCAGGTTTGCACCACCTGCCCTGTGGTTGGCTCCAGCCAATAGGTATTGGTATATTCCGCGTTTAACGCCGGAACCGAAACCTGCTCGGTGAATTTCTGCAGTTGACGTGGCTTATCCAGAATCGTCACCGTTTCTTTACCGCGCGCCTGAAACACGGATTCTACCGTATAATCGCCGCGCTGCACCTGTGACCATGCCATTTTCCCCTGCCAATGCAATGGGGTTGAAGGGTTTAACAGGCCAAGCGCAAGCGGATCGGGCGTGATGTTGATAACGTGAGCAATATCTTCACCAAAGCCTTGGGTTTTAACGATACGTCCGTTCTGAGTCACCAGAATATTGCTGTCTGCACCGATCCATTTAAGCTGGTTGTTTTCAGAAAAAGCCAGCACGACAAAAGCTTGAGGTGCCTTTCCTACTTTCAGGTAGGCTGAGGCATAAGGGGTTTGCGCAACTTTCTCTGCGGAGACCTGCACATCATCCAGCCCCCAAATCGCCAGTTCGGCGGTTTTTTGGAACGCATCCATTTTTTGCGAACAACCGGTCAATGCCAGCGCGAATAATGGCAGTAGCGCCAGCGCTCCGCGTTTTGCCACGAGCGTTATTTTTATCATTGCGTGAATATCTCGCGAAACGGCCAGAAACAATAAAAGAAAGGCCACCGAAGTGGCCTTGGTTGTCAAATGACCTTACTGAGTACGGGTCGTTGTAGAGGTACCCGTGCTGCTGCTGTCACTGTCATTGGCGGCAACAGCAATAGCGACGCCAGCGGCAACCGCAGCAGTAACACCCAGTGCGATTGCAGCCGTTGTTCCTGCAGCAGCACCTGCACCCGCCGCACCGGCTGCACCGGCAGCCGCAGCGGAAGTGGTGGTAGTGGTTGAGGTACCAGCAGCAGTGCTCGAGCTCACGCCATCAACAGCAAATGCGCTGGAGGACATAGCCACAGCAAGGGCCAACGTAAGTAACGTCTTCTTCATTACGATTTCCTTTATTAACAAATGAAGCGCTTCAGGGAGGAATACCGTTACGGAGAACCGCATTCCAACCTTCTTTACCGCGATGCGCGGCACAGCCTACTCCGACCGCGGCGACATCGCTCCACTGAGGAGATTCTCAGCATTAGATTATAGGACAAAGAGTCTCAACGTTCTCCATCATCTAACTCTATTTCTTTACACAAGCTTAAAAATAGCAAGAACTGGCTACAATAAACAGCTAAATTGTAAATTACGCTCATGTCAACATTAACAAAAATACACTATAAGAAAAAGAAAATTAATCATAACAATATGATTAATTTAAATTTAACGCCGAATTCATAAGCAAAACGCCGAATAGAGAAGCTATTCGGCGTTTATTCAGTAATGTAAATTTAGGAAATAACTTATTCCAACCACTCGGTGTGGAATACGCCTTCCTTATCAGTACGTTTATACGTATGCGCGCCAAAGTAGTCACGCTGCGCCTGGATCAGGTTGGCAGGCAACACAGCGGAGCGATAGCTGTCGTAATAGGCGATAGCCGCAGAGAAGGTCGGTGTCGGGATACCGTTTTGCACGGCATAGGCGACAACATCACGCAGTGCCTGCTGATAATCATCAGCCGCTTTTTTGAAATACGGCGCTAACAACAGGTTAGCGATATCCGGCGTTTCGGCGTAAGCATCGGTAATTTTTTGCAGGAACTGGGCGCGAATAATGCAACCGGCACGGAAAATCTTGGCGATTTCACCGTAGTTCAGGTTCCACTGGTGCTCTTCTGAAGCCGCGCGCAACTGCGAGAAGCCTTGCGCATAGGAAACAATTTTCCCCAGATAGAGCGCACGGCGCACGTTCTCGATAAAGGCCGCTTTGTCACCGCTAAACGGTTTTGCCTGCGGCCCGCTCAACACTTTGGAGGCCGCAACGCGCTGCTCTTTCAATGAAGAAATATAGCGGGCAAACACAGATTCAGTGATCAGAGACAGCGGCTCGCCAAGATCCAGCGAACTTTGGCTGGTCCATTTGCCAGTGCCTTTGTTGGCGGCTTCATCCAGAATCACATCAACCAGATATTTGCCCTCTTCATCTTTCTTGGTGAAGATATCTTTGGTGATGTCGATCAGGTAGCTGCTCAGTTCCCCGGCATTCCATTCAGAGAAGGTTTTTGCCAGCTCATCGTTAGACAGATTCAGGCCGTGTTTCAGCAGGGAATAGGCTTCGGCGATCAGTTGCATATCGCCGTATTCGATACCGTTGTGCACCATTTTCACGTAGTGACCGGCACCGTCTGGCCCAATGTAGGTGACACAGGCTTCGCCTTCGGCACGGGCGGCAATTTTTTCCAGAATTGGGGCTACCAGTTCGTAGGCATCTTTCTGACCGCCCGGCATGATGGACGGGCCTTTTAGCGCGCCCTCTTCACCACCGGAGACGCCGGTGCCGATAAAGTTAAACCCTTCAGCCGAAAGTTCACGGTTACGGCGAATGGTGTCCTGGAAGAAGGTGTTGCCGCCATCAATAATGATGTCGCCTTTATCCAGATAAGGTTTCAGGGATTCGATCGCTTTGTCCGTGCCTTCGCCCGCTTTAACCATCAACAGAATACGGCGCGGTGACTCCAGTGACGCCACAAACTCTTCAACAGTGTAATAAGGCACCAGTTTTTTGCCGGGGTTTTCGGCCACCACCTCTTCGGTTTTTTCACGAGAGCGGTTGAAAATGGACACGGTGTAACCACGACTTTCGATGTTAAGCGCCAGATTGCGCCCCATCACCGCCATACCCACCACGCCAATTTGCTGTTTGGACATTAAAGCAACTCCTGTCTGAAGGATAACCTGCCTGTATCACGACGACGACAGACAACGCAAAAGCAGACAGATATGGTAACTCAGCTTAACGCATGTGGATAGTGATAGGTCAAAGAAGAGAAAAGCCCCGCGCAATGGCAGGGCTTGATCGCGTGCAACGCAGATTATTTCTTCAGCAATTCTTTAATGCTGGCTTTAAACGCCTCACCAAACTCAGGGTTACGCAAACCATAGGCAACAAATGCCTGCATATAGCCTAGCTTGCGCCCGCAGTTAAAGCTGCGACCCGCCATCTGCACTGCATCCACCTGATGGTTTTGCTCAATCAGTTCAGCAATGGCATCCGTCAGTTGGATACGCCCCCAGGCACCCGCCGGTGTTTTTGCCAGAATCGCCCAGGCTTCTGCCGACAAGACATAACGCCCCACCGCAGACAAATCAGACCCTTCCTCTGGCGGCACTTCCGGTTTTTCTATCATCGCGGTGATCGCCGCAGCATCGCCCGCGTGGTTTAGCGGCTTAGCGCACTCCACCACAGAGTATTCCGGCAACACCTCGTAAGGGCGATGTTTCACCAACACCTGACTGTGGCCCGTTTCTTCAAAACGCGCAATCAGCTGTGCCAGATTCTCTTTGCTCTGATCGGCACTCGCTTCATCCATCACCACATCTGGTAGCACAACCACAAACGGGTTATTGCCGACAATAGGGCGCGCACAGTTGATGGCATGGCCCAGCCCCAGCGTTTCACCCTGGCGCACGTTCATTATCGTTACGCCCGGCGGGCAGATGGCCTGCACATCGGCCAACAGTTGGCGCTTTTTACGCTCTTCAAGCAGAGATTCCAGCTCAAAAGACGTATCAAAGTGGTTTTCAATGGCATTTTTTGAGGCGTGCGTAACCAGCACAATCTCTTTAATACCGGCATTGACGCACTCATTAACGATTTTCTCAATTACCGGGCGATCTACCAACGGCAGCATCTCTTTTGGAATCGCTTTTGTTACCGGCAGCAGGTTCATCCCCAGCCCGGCGACGGGGATAATCGCTTTCAATTTTGTTGCCATGCATTAACTCTCTTGTGATCCGTTGTCATTTTTTTGCCATCATACCGTGGCTGTGAGAATAAGGTTACACCCAATTGCTCACAACGCTACCAGAACAACGACATATTTATGATAGTTCAGACAATTCCGCATCGATATTGTATACTCCCTGCCTTATTCTCTACTCTCTGGTAAAAATAACTAAGGCTGAAAAAATGAAAGGCATTGTATTAGCGGGTGGGTCTGGTACTCGGCTTTACCCCATTACACGCGGCATCTCGAAACAACTCCTGCCCATTTATGACAAACCTATGGTGTATTACCCGATATCGGTACTGATGCTGGCAGGCATTCGAGATATTTTGATTATCAGCACCCCTGAAGATCTCCCTTCATTCCAGCGCTTGTTAGGCGATGGCAGCCATTTTGGTATTAACCTCAGTTATGCAGAACAGCCGAGCCCGGATGGGCTGGCACAGGCATTCATTATTGGTGAAGAATTTATTAATGGTGAACGCTGCGCTTTGATTTTGGGCGACAATATTTACTTCGGCCAAAGTTTCGGCAAGAAACTGGAAAATGTTGTCGCACAAGAACAAGGCGCAACAGTGTTTGGTTATCAGGTAACCGACCCTGAGCGTTTTGGCGTGGTGGAGTTTGATGAAAGCTTTAAAGCCCTTTCGATTGAAGAGAAACCCCTCAAACCCAAATCCAATTGGGCGGTGACCGGGCTCTATTTTTATGACAAAGACGTGGTTGAGATGGCTAAGCAGGTCAAGCCTTCTGCACGCGGCGAATTGGAAATCACTACGCTGAACCAGATGTATCTGGAGCAAGGCAAACTTAGCGTTGAGCTGCTGGGCCGTGGTTTTGCCTGGCTGGACACCGGCACCCATGATAGCCTGATCGAAGCCTCACAGTTTATTCACACCATCGAGAAGCGTCAGGGAATGAAAGTGGCTTGTCTGGAAGAGATCGCTTTCCGCAAAGGTTGGATCTCGCGTGAGCATGTCGCACAAGAAGCGCGTCTATTGAGCAAAACGCAATACGGACAGTATCTGGCGCGTTTGGTTGAAGAAACGCGTTAATAAATGAATCTCTGTCCTCCTCGGCATATGCCGAGGTTTTCGAGCAGAATAAACTCACATTCAACCTAATGCGTAATAAAAACACTATGAAAGTTATCGATACCCCTATTTATGGTGCAAAAGTTATTCAGCCTAAAGTCTTCGGTGATGCTCGCGGGTTCTTTTTAGAAACGTTTGAGAAAAACCGTTATCAGCAAATGCTGAATATCGATCTGGATTTTGTGCAGGATAACCACTCCCGTTCAACCAAAGGTGTGCTGCGCGGGCTGCATTTTCAAAAATCACGCCCGCAAGGCAAGCTGGTGCGCGTCGTGCGCGGTGAAGTTTATGACGTTGCGGTGGATATTCGCCGTGATTCCCCCAGCTATGGCAAATGGTTTGGCGTGCTGTTAACCGAAGAGAACAAAACCCAATTTTGGCTGCCGCCAGGGTTGGCGCACGGTTTTGCCGTGCTCTCTGACGTTGCGGATTTTGAATATAAATGCACGGAATATTATCAACCTTCCGATGAAGGCTGTCTGCTGTGGAACGATCCGGATTTGGGCATTGAATGGCCGCTGGAATCGCCCCTGCTTTCAGAAAAAGATAAGCTCGGCAAACGATTCAAGGAGCTGGATTGATGAAAGTGTTATTGACCGGTGCAAACGGCCAGCTTGGGCGCTGTTTTCAAGACAGATTGCCTGCTGGCTGGCAGATTCTTGCCACCGATTCTGCTGAATTGGATATCACCGATCTGGCTCAAATCACTGCTGCCGTCAGTGCCTTTAAACCGGATGCAATTGTTAATGCAGCCGCCTACACGGCGGTGGATAAAGCAGAAAGCGATGTAGACTTGGCAGAACGCATTAACGCTGCTGGCCCAGCTAATCTGGCTCGTGTGGCGGCCCAACATGGCATTCGCTTGGTGCACGTTTCAACCGATTACGTTTTTGATGGCAGTGCCAACACGCCCTACACCGAAGCGAGCCCCACGAACCCGTTAAGCGTTTATGGTGAAACCAAACTGGCAGGTGAACTCGCCGTTAGCGCGGCTGCACCCGATGCGATTATCGTGCGCACCGCCTGGGTGTTTAGCGAATACGGCAATAACTTCGTGAAAACCATGCTGCGTTTAGGCAAAGAGCGGGATGCGTTAAGCATTGTTAACGACCAACGTGGCTGCCCCACTTACGCGGGCGACATTGCACACGCGATCATTGCACTGTTACAACAACAGGCTGCGGGTGGGATTTATCACTACGCGGGTGACAAAGAAGTGAGCTGGTTTGAATTTGCCCAGGCGATATTTACTGTGGCGGTGCAGAAAGCGGTGCTGAATAAAGCGCCGACGCTCACACCGATCACCACAGCGCAGTATCCCACACCGGCACACCGGCCTGCTTATTCAACGCTTGCTGGGGACAAAATCAAGGGACTGGGAATTGCGTTATCTGATTGGCAAAGCGCACTGAATAAAACGATTTAATCATCTCTGAAATGGCGATGTTAACGTTATCGCCTTCTCCGGTTATCCTCCGCGAAAGCGGAGGACCTCCTGTAGTCCCCCCTGAATTTAGTCTTACCGCTTAATAGAGTTCTCTGGTTAAAATACAACCAACGGAGGCTCATCATG
>JADMXW010000046.1 GCA_015548865.1 Serratia marcescens
ATGGAAACCGCCAGCCCATTCCCCGGAGGAAAACATGGTCAGGCAAAAGTGTAGCGGTATTAGGCGCAGCTATTTAGGGCTGGGTTCGATAACTGGAACAACTTGAGGATGGTATTCGGTGAGCAATAGGCATCGTTGAGTGGGTCAGATTGCATTTGCCATGTACGTTTTGCTGCACGTAGCGCTTGATCCAACCTGCTTTGAGATATTTTATCGGTTTTACTTAAGTCTTTAAGTACGTGTTCAGTAGTAATTTCGTGTTCATCTGAATTCATGAAATGGGTAAGCCCATTTATTGCAAGCTTAACCACTCTCCAGTCATCTTCACCCATCATTGCGCGGTATTCGCTCACGGATATAAACTGTCTGTATTTATGAGCAAAGTGTTTGTACCGGGTCACGGCCAAACCATGAGATGTTTTACACTCGACGTTTTTTGGGAATTTCTTTTTTGCATCATCTTTAATAGCTTTATTAAAAACGATATAGAGAATTTTGAGTGAGGGGTTTGCATCCGCGAATTCTTTTAGTGTAAAGGTCTTACCAGACCCCGCGTATGCCTGTACTGAAACAATACTGCCAGGTGTAGGTTTGAAACCTATGATCACGTTCTGTTCATCAGTTACCGGCATCAGAATTACCTTTATGTTAGATATCGTTTCATAGTACCTTTTGACACGGCGCGAATGATTTAAAAATGGGGGCAAATTGTACCCATTTTTAAGAATACAAATTTATCTGTTCATGAGTAATACAATAAGATAGTACCATCAAACTATTACTGCGGCCCTCAACAGGAGGTAATCTATGTTTTATTTATCGTCCTTTGTCTGGATGTCAATCTGGAGTCTGATTTCGATTTACATCTATTACAAAGATAAAAAGGCCGCGACTGCTGGCGAGTACCGTGTGGATGAACTGACGCTGGATGCGCTCATTGTGCTGGGCGGGTGGCCAGGTTGTTTCATTGCTCAACGAATGTTTAAACACAAAACACGCAGTGCTTACCAACGTCGGTTCCGGGTTATCGTTGCGGTCTGGATAGTTCTTTACATCGGATTATGGAATTTTCTATGGGCGGGAAATAAAATATGAAGATGTAAAAAAACCGGCCAGAGCCGGTTTTTTTTACATCCATGATGGTTACATGAATGCCGGTAAAGTGGTTTGCACTGCGTGGGATGCGGCCATCATGCCATTGATAATGTCCGGTGAGTAGTACAGGGAGATCGCACCACCAACAGCAACCGCCAGTGACATCAGACTCTGACGTACAACAGCAGCTGCGAGACCAACCAGAACGATAAGACCGATCAGCACCTTACCCAGAGAACCCTGCATGTAATCAGAGATTTTGAGCCATACATCGTCAAAACCTGCCTGGGTTGAACCAGAAGCGTGAGCGGTAACAATGGCAAGAATCAGAATGCCGGTGATCACCAGCGGGGTTTTAAACTTCTCAAATTTGATAGCGTTCATTTAAACATCCTTAATAACGAGTTTTAATAATTTCGATCTTTGGATGTTCTCCAGCTATTTAACGAGTTTGAGCCGGGAACTTTATTAATATAAAATTTGTTTTGTTTGATTTCATTGTTAAAGCAGGGCGTTATACAATAGCAATGTGTGATATAAGGTGACATTTATCCGTGTCTATTAACATATATGAAAATCTGGATGAAAACTTCTTTTTGAGTATGAAAGCCAACTTTACTAGTGTCACATTTAAACGAGGTGGATATGTTGAAATCAGAGGTGTTGGTCAGTACGTTGACATCGTTGGGATTATTATTTTTTTCTACTTTTGCACAGGCTGATAATCCAACAGAAGTAATGCTACCGGCTGGTGGCGTTAGAGTCGTTGTCGGATTTTCACCTGAAGGGTCTGCACAGAAAGCAATACTGGATCTGATCAATTCAGCTCAGCAGGAAATCCGTATGGCGGCATACTCTTTTACGTCACCCGTAATTGCGAAAGCATTAATTAATGCTCACCGAAGGGGAGTAGATGTCAGGATCGTAGTTGACAAAGGGCAAAATAATAACCGATATGCAGTCTCGACTATGAATACAGTAGTTAACGCGGGCATTCCGTTACGGACGAATGATCAATTTCTTCTGCACCATGATAAGTATTTGTGTGTTGATAGGATATCTGTTGAAACCGGTAGTTATAATTACTCAAGTTCGGCTTTCAATAAAAATAGTGAAAATAGCCTTGTACTTTATAACGCACCAGATGTTACAGCGCTGTATCTGGCCCACTGGGAATCTCGTTGGACTGGTGGTGTGGATTACATACCTAATTATTGAATTTTAATCAGGGTTCGGGATGAACCCTGATTTTATCATTTAAGAAACGCTTCAAGTTCGTCCATATCCAGGTCGTTATAAAATGAACGCCAACCTTTACGGGCTAAATTCGGATGCAGCATTTTGATGTTGCTTAATGGCATAATGCTGCTTAGTCCCATTTTAATAAAGTATTCATATACCAGGCGGCTGTACCGGTCAAAATCGGTAAGCGGTCTCGACAGAAGGTATGCTGCCTCTGACATAGTCAATCCCTGTATATGCAACCTGTAACCCAGCAGACGGCTGCATGTATCGCGCATAACACCGCGTGTTAGCGGGAATAACTCATCACTTACAAGATGTTCAGGTAAGTGAGTTCTCGGGCACTGAACAGGATTTATACCCCTGATATAGCACTCATCATTCTCAAGGATACAAAACTGGGGTTCCGGGCCGGAAAAAGAGTTACCAAGAAAGCCGCAGGGATCGATCACGCCACCACCCTTAAGTGCTATCCATCCGTACTGAGTTTCAGTGACTTGGTATAACCCACGATCTCCTGGATTGATGCGTTCTTTGACCTTTTTTCGACGTGTTCCTATAGTAGCAGTTCCGGCAATTACGCCCTGATCTACCAGTGCTCGGCATACGATGTAGGATCTCGCCTCTGACCATTCAATCCAGGGTAAACCAATGTGGTAACTGGTCGAAACCAGCCTTAAGCCGTCGATGCATGAATCTGTCATGTAACTTCTCCCGAAAAAAAAGCGCACCAAAGATGCGCTCGTATTTTCAATTCAACAGTCAGGCTTTGGATTTTTTGGCCAACTTGTCCGTTTGCTTAGAAAGTTCCTTTTTTGTGAATTTGAGGGAATCGGTTCGTTTATCAGGATCGCCAACAGCCTGAAGAATCAACGAGTAGGAGTTTTCGCCATTGAGTACAAAGAGGTCGGTTGCCTGCGACCATGCCCCCTTGTTTTCAGAACGCTGTACCCGCAGGATATTTCCTGGGAGGAGTGAGACTGACCAACCTTTTTCATCAGAAAGGTATACGTTGACCTTACCTTTCGATGGTAACAAGAATACTTTTGATGAAAAGGTTGAATAAACGAATACCGTATTTTGTCCCTGCGAATTGTATTCAACAGTTTTAAAGTGCCCACTATAGTCCAGGTCAGCGCCAGTAAGCGCATTCTTCTCCTGAACAACAAACTGTTGGGCTGTATAGCCTTCTGATGCTGCTTTATAGTCTGACGTAGCAGTAGTTTTAGTGGGTTCCGTATAACCGAACTCAGCTGGGTCAATTTGATGGCCAGAGGTATCTTTAGTGATATTTTCAACACCTGCAATATCACGTGTGGTAGGTGATGGCGGTGTTTGAACCGGGTTGGTCTGCGCCGCAGCGTGTTGATTTGGTTCTGCTGTAACTGGAGCTGAAGCCGGGGCTTCACTAGTGGCCCCAGATAGTGCTTTTTTAGCGATTTCCTGTGCAGGAGTTATCTCAACCGTTCCAGGTTGCTCTGCGTTTTGTGAAACCTCGCTACCGTCAGTAAACCCAGGTTCAGCCTTAATTGAGTCAACCAATGACTGCGTAGCAGGATCTGACTTAGATACAACTGGTGAATTTGCATCCGGGTTAGCTGGTGGCGTGGTTGTGGCCATTTTTAGCATCTGATCGCCAAGATTATCAGACGATGCAGGGGAAACACCGGCGCTATCTTGCTTTGTGACAGTAGGTTCACTTTTATCATCATCAGGGGGCGCTGATGCGGGTTCCTGTTCATTATTTGTGATAGGAAGTGTCAGTGTTGGCTGAGGCCCAGCCTCATCGGTATCAAGGTCATCGTCATCCACATCGATACCATGTTGTTTTGCAATATCCGGGTTAACGCTGATCCCACTCTTTGCAACTTCGACGATAGATAGGTTCGGTTCTTTGTCTGGTTTACCATTCATTAAAATAAATGCGCCTAATGTGCTTACCGCAAAGATACCGGCAACCAGGATACTCAAGGTTTTTTTAGAAAATCGCGCCTTAACACTGGGGGTTTCATCTCCAGCATTCTGCGCTGCGCGTTCGCGTAATTTCTCCTGGCCGTATTCAGCACTTGTGCCACGTTTTTCACTCGTCATTGAAAACCTCGTTGATCACTATTCGTTCTGGCCGAAGCCCCAACTCACGGTGTATATGAAAGTGAGCATGATATGGAAAGCCCCATAATCGCGTGAGATGGTTGCCCCGGAATTGATTAGGAAAATATGCTCTCGCGATAATAAACGGATTATATCTTGAGGGAGGTAGCTCTCGAAATTTTGCGGCCTGAAAACGACCGCAAAATGAGATGGTTTTCTTGAAAATAGATTTCTAGAGGTTACGGGTTCCTTTACAAATTGGGTAAGCCGAGCAACCATAGAAATAATTTCCATTCGACATTCTTCTAACCATTTTGCTATGGCAACGGGGACAGCTAGGTATGACATTAAGATCGTATATTTGATTCTCACCTGGACCAACATTTATTATCTCAGTGGCAGGCGGGGGGATTTCTTTATCCTTGATTATTTTCAGAAGTCTGGAACCATCGATAAGCGATAATGTTCCTTTAACATTTGCGCTAAGAGCGAATTCCCATGCATCCTGAGTAAAGAACCCAGAGGTGATGATATAACCCCGCTCATATGCATTGGCTTGCACTACACCGTAAATTTCGCGGACTACCGAGACTCCTACTTTGCTGGTTTTCCATAATTTGCACTGTACCATTTCGCGGCGACCATCTTTTTGCAGCAGAATGTCGACTCCGCCGTCAGCTCCTGTATTAGTCAGAGTTGCTTTGTAGCCATTGAGTTCGAAATGCAGTCTTATAATCTTTTCGAATTGCTCCCATGTCATATTCGAGAGAATTTTCTGGGAATCATTTCCATCCTGAATGGAGGAGTAAATTCGACGTACTTCAGCAAGTTGTACATTTTTTAGCAATGTTGCGACAAACATCATCATCGAAAGGGTTAGAGATGCGCCTCGAAGGATTTCAGGGAGTATGTTACTCACGCCTACAGCAAAACGATTCATTACGAGTGCTAGGTCATCAGTACTGCTTGCAATAAACTGATAATACAAATCGCCTGGAACGTACACATAATTAGTAAGAGAAAGAATATATAGCAAGCAGGAAATCGGGAAGCCGATATACCACCGGAAAAAATAGGTTTGCTGGCTAGCACCACTGTTTCTCCATGACTGGATATTAAAAATAACGCCGAAGACTTCCTTTCCTGTACGGGTCATCGACATCTGGAGAGACAATTGTGTAATAAAGAGGCCCGCAATGACCAACGGGCCATCATGTAGAAAGAATAAAGCTAATGACGCTAGCAGGAAAAAGCACCACTGGAATTTGGCGCATCGGGACATTCCTTTTGCTGCCAATTTTCTAAAAACCATATGGTCACCATTCATTCAGAATTAATTCTAAGAAAGGTGCGCCTCAGTATCCCATTACAGTTATCAATGAATACATCGTAAAACATGACTGATAAACAAATCAGGGCAAATGTATAAACGATGATTTCTTCAACATATGGAAAATCAGGGTAAATCGCACCTAAATAAATTGCTGACAGTACAAGATACCCACCCCACAATTGGAACAACCGTGGTCTTACTAACAACCATGTGAGTAACGCCAGTACCACTAAGTTTGCAATGCCTATGGCGTTGATCGTCTTTATGGAAGTGAGCGGCACAAAGTACAGAACGCAATAAACGCTACATATCAGAATCACAATGGCGTAAATCACAACACGCTGGAGTAGAGAGTTCATGGTTTCCTCATACACTTTACAGGCCTGTATAACAGAATACCACCGTGTAGCGATTGACGAAGCATATCAGTGTATCTAGTTAATCATTCTCATCTCCCTCACAAGCAATTTGGCTCGGCATCCAATAAGGATGATTTGAAGTCTTGACGTAACTGAACACCATTCTGCATGGAACGCTCGTTAAGTTCGCAACTATCATACTTCTGTCACTGTTTTCAAGGAATTCAGCGCCAGAAAGTTCATTTTCATTCCAGAGACCAGCATTAGAAAGGGTTGCCATCGCATCTGGAAGCGCGTTTATTGCCTTGGTTGCGGGAATTGGTAATTTATCCCGACTTCCACAACCCAGGATAAGGAAGCATAAAAGAACAGTCGTGATAGATTTCATTCTCTCTTCCTCATTTTGGTGTTGTGGGTATTAAAGAGGTCGATGGCTTCAGTTCCCGTGATGGGTATCCAGTAAGGAGGGATGGCTGGAGCCTCATAAAATGGAATTCTCCCGCAGCCTGCTACGGGTAGAGAACAAACAAACAGGATTTCGTCGAACTGGTTTTCAAGTGCCCACAACTGGCTGTACCCAACTAATCCATTTAATTTTGCTTCATGGTGAATTTTCAGAATCGAAAATACAGCCTTCGCAAAACCAAATGGTGGGTTACCAAAGCGTATTGGATCGATACCCAGCGATGTCAGTGCAGACTTCGATATATCATTAAACCTATTGAATAGCGCAGAGCCATGTTCATGGTCTGTTCTTAGGGCAAAAGGAATAGTATTGTCGGGGCTAATTAAGCATTGCTCTTTGAATTGACGGAAACCAGACACACGTTGGATATGGCATTCGACTGATCGCAGAAACAAATCAGGCACACAAAAATCATGAGCAGTAAAACCTTCGAATCCTTCATCGTTACAGAGCTGGTTTGTTAACCTGAACCACAATTGGTAGGCAGATAGTACCTCCTCGTAAGTGCTTCTGACCTCCACATTATTGGTTTTGTAAAAGGTTTCGATCATCATGACTGATTACCTTTGATGCGGCTGCTGTCGTTGTTTAATGGAACGGTCACCTGAATCCCCACGCGCCAGAAAGCCTAAATTGACGATCCTGAAATTTACTCGCCCTACGAGACTATCATGGGGAATGAGACCTCTGAGGTTCCTAGGTGTGCCAGGGGGATTGTCCCAGTAACGGGAATCAAGCGAATGGTCTCGGTTATCACCGGCCATAAAGTAGTATCCTTCGGGAATGATCCATTTCTTACCCGTTTTCACGTAGCCGATACGGTTATCTGTCTGGAAGATATAACTTTGACCGGCAGTGTCGGTATCTGCCTGGTATTGAGTAGTAAAACCATCTTTTTTAATCTGGTTTCCGTTTTGTTTACCGTTTATCGAGAAGATTTTCTCTTCGTTGTATGTGACGGTATCGCCAGGAATACCTAATACGCGTTTGACATAGTAAACGCCGGGAACAGAAGGGGCGTTAAAAACGAGTACGTCCCCACGCCTAATAGCGCGATGATCGAATAAACCACCTACACGCTGAGCGATAACCAAGTCTCCAGGTTTTATAGTTGGGTACATGGATTCTGTCGGGATCAGGAATACACCGCCGAGAAACTGAAAGGACACAATAACCGCAAGCGACAATGAGGAGGAAACTATCAACCAATGTTTTGGACGACGAGACCTTATCAGCTGATAAGAGAGGTAAAGTGCAGAGATGATAAAAACAATAATTAACGGTTTCATGGAGTTATATACCACGCTTAATATTTTTTGCGTAATTAGAGAGCGATTTACCCAAAAACAGGTATACGAGACAGGTGAAAAGGTAAACAAAATGGATGCTGGTGGTTTTTTGGGCTAAAGTGAAAAATTGGTTCGCCTGCCCACCAGCTAATGTGTAATTGAGTTGAACTGTTGGTTTTTCAGCATCGACATAAAAACTTCTAGTTTTCATGAAGGTTAACGGCTTGAAAAATACTTTATAACCAACTCGTGCATAAATTGTGCATGTTGTAATGGTTATTACCAACGGCACATAGAATGGAATAATTGTATTGAGCCAGCACAATAATGACCACACCAGCACTGAATCCAGTAGAAACCTGGCAATAGAGTTGGCCTGCGTTCTGCCCGCTACCACCATAATGGGTATAAATTTAACCATGAAATCCACCATAGTTATACTTGTTTACACCATCTTATAGACAGACAAATTTTCTCCGACTTTTTTTGAACGCAAAACGACCCCGAAAAACGGACATTATATGGTCAGGAATTTCGATAGTTTAAGAGAACATGGTAAATTTTTTCTATCGAAATTTGTGGAGAATTGAAATGAGCAGTGATGCCACTAAGATGGTTGAAGCCTTTGTTAAAGACCCATTAAGTTACGATAGATTTGGGCCAGAGCTTATTTCAAATCAAAAATGTGTCCTCAACATCAATGGGCATGAAATGTCAATTGATGAAGCAGTTAAGATGAGTGATATTGAAAAGTCGCTCTTAGATGAAATTTACCATCTCATAGACGCAATGACAAAAGCGGAAGTCAATTTCTCAAAGGGAAAAAAGAATCTTTTTCGTCGGATGTTCGATCATTTAACAGGTTCCGAAATCTTACGGAAAGCCCAGCTAGATATTTATAACAAAGTAGTTATGAAACTATGCGAACGGATACCTGATCATTTCAAAATGCTAACCGCTCATGCTGAAATCACGAAGGGTGATCTTGACCCGCCATCTCCGGACAGCTTTTGTATCTTAAGTTAACGATGCCCGCTGCCGCCGGTATTCCCTTGGG
>JADMXW010000047.1 GCA_015548865.1 Serratia marcescens
GCGCGGAGCGGCGACGGGATTCAGCCAGGTGCTGAATGCGGTCTTTGAGTTCGTCATCGAGTTTGACGGATGTGGCAGAAGTCATGTTTCACCTCGGTAGTGTAAGGTAATACCTTTGACTACTATAGGGTGAGGCAAAGGATATTGCCAGAAATACGGCTTACGGTGTCCGTTTACCGCCAAAACCGGACTCATGCACCTGGCTGCATAGCCATGCATCCGGGTATGATTTATCCGGTGTGTTTCTGGCGGGTTTTCGGGTGGTTTGTTGCCGCTTTTACCGGTTATCCGTCAGAAACGCCCTGAGCGCGTTTTAGCGGTGCGTACAATTATATGATTATGTTAAATTAATAACGCCTTATACAGCTATGTGGCGGAGTTATTTTATTGGCAAGGGCATCATATATAAATATCCTTGCCAAACTAACTGGCACTCAATTATAAAGTCTAGACCATCCATCTATACTTTTTAGTATTTCACCATCAACTGATCCATCAGGGAAGTTAGATCTTACATATTGTTTAATTGTTGACTGACTAACTCTATGAATATCATCGTCACTATTGACTTTCTCATGAATAAGCATGCCAAGTTTACCTAGTTTATCAATGTCTAAATGGTCGATATCTCTGTGGAGGTTTCTCATTGATTCTATTGGTGTTTTGCCTGGAGTTTCCTTCAGGGATAATTCATTTTCTTGGAGTTCGGTGTCACTAATGAAAATAAAATCCATTGTTGCAGGTCTGTCAGATCCAGTAGCTATGGCAGCTAATAGTGTTTTGTTTTCATCGCTTTGTGGATCATTGCTGTCTGTTTTCCATATGGAAAGCTCATTATCTGTCGTTCGACAGCAATTAGTTACACCATCAGTACCTAGCTTTAAGTAATTCCCATCATCTGGCTTTTCACCATTCCATTTTGTTGGTGTTACCTTTCTTATGTAGTAAGCCATCAAGCAATCCCCTTCAAATAAGATATGACATCTTGCTTGTATTTTATAAGGTAAGGGCGCTTAAATTCCTCCATGTTTTCTAGGTATTCAATGGCACCAACCCACTCCCACGACTCTACAGTTGCAAGAACGCTTTCCTTTACAATATCATGTTTACTTGAGCTCAAGCTTGTAACCGAAAGAACGGATGTTAAAGGGATAACGTCTAGGTCTATTGAAGATAGCAAGGCTAAATATTTGACTATAACAGATGGTTTTGAGTTGTATATTTTTGTACTCAAGATATTCAATAGTGAATAGTCAACCTTGGTCACCCCGATATCGCGAGAAATATTTTCTATGACATATTTTGTCTTTGGTATTGATTCAAAATCTATGTCATCATAAAGAAATGTATTATATATATAGTTTGCTATTTTATCGTCTGATAAAATAGTAAAGTTAGTCGATGTTTTATTTTTTCTTATTGAGGTGGCCATGATATTAAATTTATCATAGCCATCTTTTGTAGTAATTGCTGCTGAACCATCGATGAACGACGGTAAATTGTTGTTTTTTTGTGATGTTGCCGTGTCAACATTCTCTTTAATTATGTATGACATTTCATAACTCCATTGCTGATTCTGTGTCCCTCAAGCACTCTTCGAGCAAATCTATGAATATGCTAGGGTTTTCAAAGCTGAATCGTATGCTTTCGTTTTCTGGAGATGTATTATTATCAGATGTTATTATTATGGCGTCTATTTGTACAAAATTACCTGCATTGAATTTTGCTGCTTTACCTTTGTTTATTGTTAATATATTGAAAGTCTTCTCGTCACGGATTGATGAGTTTTTTGCTCGACGAAGATTCCATTCAAAAAATACATTGTCATCGTTAAAGTATTTGCTGTATATCGCCTGTTCAGTTTCTTTGTCATTATCTATGATTACATTCATGATGCAAGACACCCTGTTCCCTATGTTTTCTTTGAATAAGGATGAGAGTCTGTCGAATACAGAATTAAGAATTGAAGACGCCTCTTCCTTGCTTATTACCTCATCTGCAGTGATTTGCGTACTGATAAATTTACTGGAGAAGGTAACTGATATATTCCTTTTCCCTGTTTCTTTTTCTACTCTGATTACCTTTCCTTTTGTACCATCTTCATTTATTTCTTCACCAGTAGTAGGCATGAATCCATCTTGAATGAAAGGCATTAGTTTAAAGATGGATTCGCTATCTGGTTTTATAACGTTGTTTTTAGCAAATAAATTAAAGTTGTACGCATAACCTATAATGTTCATTTTAAATCCTTTTTATCAAAGTGCTCTTATATTAAACAAATATAGCATTAAGTATAGGTGAATTAGAGCCATTTCTTGACGCGGGTTATGTGAAAACGTATCGTGAGGGGCACTAAACGAAAAAACCACCCGGCAAGGTGGTTTTTCGATGGGTCAGAAACCGGCAAGTTTCTGAACCGTGGTAGCTGGGTGTACGAGACCGCAGATACCTAAACTTGTCCTTTCAGTGTAGCCGTAGTCAGGCCACCACTTCAAGAACTCTCTAAATATCTCTCTCGTACACATTGTTACCAATGGCTGCTGCCAGTGGCGCTTTGTCGTGTCTTTCCGGTTTGGACTCAAGACGATAGTTACCGGAGGAGGCGCAGCAGTCGGGCTGAACGGGGGGTTCGTGCATACAGCCAAGCTTGGAGCGAACGACCTACACCGAGCCGAGATACCAGCAGCGTGAGCTATGAGAAAGCGCCACGCTTCCCGAACGGGAAAAAGGCGGAACAGGTATCCGGTAAGCGGCAGGGTCGGTACAGGAGAGCGCGCGAGGGAGCCACCGGCGAGAAATCACCGGTATCTTTAAGTCCTGTCGGGTTTCGCCGTCCACTGATTTGAAGCGTCTGATTTTGGGATGCTCGTCAGGGGGGCGGAGCCTATGGAAAAACGGGTTCCCCGCGGCCTTTGTCCTGCTTTTTTTCCCTCCACTCATCTCTTTCCGGTTTGTGAGATAGCACGCAGCGCCCGCCGCAGTCTCACGGCAGGAGCGTAGCGACTTAGTGAGCGAGGAGGCGCAAGATCACTGCCCGTTCATCATTCTGCCTACGCCCTGCAGCTGCATTTTTCTCTGCCAAATAGAGTAGTTAACGAGAAAATTATCACAGTGCTAACATGAGTAAGCCAGTATACACAGCGCTAGCGCACTGTGACTGGTTCAGGGCTGCGCCCCGAAACCCGCTCAGGTCAACGGCCTGACGCGCCCGGTCGGGCTTGCCGGCTCCCGGCAGACGCCCACAGACAAGCTGTGTTCTTCTCCGGGAGCTGCGTTAGAGCTCCCCCTAAATATTTTTCACCGGAGGCCGTTTGAGTACGAAACGCGACAAGATGCTGACCATGTGGGTCACGCAGGATGAGCATCAGCAGCTGCTCGAGCGCTGTGACGGCAAACAGCTGGCGGCGTGGATGCGGCAAACCTGTCTCGATACCCGACCGGCGCGCTCATCGCGGCTGCCGTCCATCGATCCGGTTTTGCTGCGTCAGCTCGCCGGCATGGGCAATAACCTGAACCAGATCGCCCGGAAAATTAACGGTGGCCAGTGGTCGGGTGCTGACCGGGTTCAGGTTATTTCTGTGCTGATGGCCATCGATGCCGGCCTTGAACGGCTGCGGCATACGGTGCGGGAGAACGGCGACGATGATCGTTAAATTTCACCCGCGCGGTCGTGGCGGTGGCAGTGGCCCGGTGGATTATCTGCTGGGTAAAGACCGGCAGCGCGAAGGGGCGACGGTGTTGCAGGGTAAGCCGGAGGAAGTCCGGGAGCTGATTGATGCCTCACCGTATGCCAAGAAATACACTTCCGGGGTGCTGTCATTTGCTGAGAGTGTCCTGGCTCCCGGGCAGCGTGAGAAGCTGATGGAGAGTTTCGAGCGGGTTTTGATGCCCGGCCTCGATAAAGACCAGTACAGCGTGCTGTGGGTGGAACACGCCGACAAAGGGCGGGTGGAGCTGAATTTCCTCATTCCGAACACCGAACTGCTGACCGGAAAACGCCTGCAGCCGTATTACGACCGGGCCGACCGCCCGCGTATCGATGCGTGGCAGACGGTGGTGAATGGCCGGCTGGGACTGCATGACCCGAACGATCCGGCAAACCGCCGCGAGCTGGTCACACCGTCGGCCTTGCCACAGGCGCAGCAGGAAGCCGTCAGAGCGATTACGCAGGGTTTAATGGTGTTAGCCTCATCCGGGGAGCTTAAAACGCGGCAAGACGTGACTGAGGCGCTCACGGTGGCAGGTTTTGAGGTGGTACGCACCACGCGAAGCAGTATCAGCATTGCCAACCCGGACGGGGGGCGAAACATCCGACTGAAAGGAGCCATCTATGAGCAGTCTTTTAACGCTGGCGCAGGACTTAGAGCAGAACTCGAAAGCGCAGCGGCAATCTACCAGCGAGATGCTGAAAGCCGCATTCAGCGAGCACGAAGCGTATGTAAATCAGGAACTGAGCGAAAGCGCGAAGCGAATCAACAGCGCTATCCTCGACCACGACCAGAAGCTGGCCTCCGCCATCAGCCAGAACACCAGAGGGATGCTGAAAACCATCGGGCGGACGTGGCTGATAATCGCCTGCGTGTCGTTCCTGCTGATCTGCACGAGCGGGAGCATTCTGTGGTGGCAGGGGCAGAAAATTCTCGACAATTACCAGGCCATCAGCGAGCAGAAAGACGCACTGACGAAGCTGAACGCGCGAACGTGGGGCGTGACATACCGGGAGGACAGCAACGGACGTTTTCTGGTGCTGCCGGCGGGGATGAAAGGCGACACGAACTGGACGGTGAACGACGGGGCGATGAACGCAGTAAAACTGGTGCAGGAGTAGAGCTGAATGACGGAACTGGAAACGCAATTGTTGAGCGCATTCGAGCAACTGCAGCAGGATTACGCGCAGCAGCTGAGCGCGTGGGAAGCCGCCTCCTCGGAGTTGCAGAGGATGTTTGGCATTACGCAACGGGAGAACGCGGTGCTGAGCGAGCGCGTATCGGACTTGAGCAGGCAGGTGCAGAGTTTGAGCGAGCAGCTGCGCCGCTTGTCCGTGAGATGAACGTCATCGAGCAGCGGCAGGAACATGAACTGGCGTTGCAGCGCGAGAAAACGATAGAGCCGGAGCGGCCACAGCTGCAGAAGGGGCTGGATTACCCCAGAATGCGTTAACTGAACAGCCTGGACCAGAACCCTTTTTTTTGCGCCTGCTCCAGGCTTTCGCTGAGCTTTTTGATTTCTTCCCGCAGCTGGTTTTTCTCGTCCTCATGCTGCTGATTTTCTTTTTCCCGCAGCGTTTTGTCTTCCAGCATCAACGTGATGGCCTGTTTCATTTCAGCCAGTTCTTTCTGCATGGCTGTCAGCTGCTCGTGTGGGAAATTTTTCTGTGTATTTTCACGGTGTGAAACACTGGGAATTTGTTTCTCAGGTAAATTCACATTGCCGTATACGCGGATCAGTTCGGATACATCCACGACCGGGTTGTTTTTCCCGTCGCGTGACACGGTCACTTTCCCTTGTTTTACGTGGTTATACAGCGTTCTTCTGGTGATGCCGGCTGCCTGTGCTGCCTGTGAAAGGTTGAGCAATGTTTTTGCCACTGTGTACCCCTGATTTTTTCGGGTGTGAAAGGTGTGTAATTTCTCACTGCCATTATAGCGCCAATTTATCCCGGATTTCCTGGTGGTAATGGGAAGCGCTGAACTCTATCAGCCGCTCCTGTCGATTTTTTTCTGTTCCAATCGCCTGATGATTGTCGCGGTTTCGCGACAAGTGCAGTCAGTGGCTTCCACTGCCGGCAGGTGATGCAATGGCGGTGTCGAACAAAACAGGAATGAGACAATGAGGGGATTTATGGGCGTGGATGTGATTGTTATGGTGAAAATAGCGGTACTGGTTATGCAGATTGTCATTCTGCTGGATGACTCAGGTTTGTTTCGGCGGTAAGCCCGCCGTTCCGGTAGTTATGACCAGCCGGTTTCCCGTTGGTGGCGTACTGCAAGGATGGTGACTGCGTTGTCATCTATGCGGTAGAGAACGATGTAGCCGCTGTTACCGAAGCTGACAGGCCACTCCCGGAATGAGGAGGGTAATTCTTCCAGTGGGCGGCCAGATGCCGGCTGGTGAGCCAGAATTTTGACGCTGCTACGAATTTCCGTGATGGCATTACGGGCTGCGTTCAGATCCCGCGGGGCCAGAAAGCGATACAGGCGCTGAATATCGGCCAGCGCCTGTGGTGTCCAGCTCAACGATGGCATTCAGGCGGCTCCACGTCGTTACCTGCCGCCAGCTGTGTCAGCCATTCGTCGGCTTCTTCGGCGGTGATATGCAGGCCGGTGCGCTGAAAATCATCCCAGGCATTTTGTGCATCACGTAAATACGCTTCGCGCTTTTCTTCACGTTCAACGTACTGCGCGATGGCTTCCCGCATTATCCAGTGCGCGGAGCGGCGACGGGATTCAGCCAGGTGCTGAATGCGGTCTTTGAGTTCGTCATCGAGTTTGACGGATGTGGCA
>JADMXW010000048.1 GCA_015548865.1 Serratia marcescens
AATCGGTGGAGCTGCATGACAAAGTCATCGGGCATTATCTGAACATAAAACACTATCAATAAGTTGGAGTCATTACCGAAAAATATCGTATTAGCATCTTTGCTGGGCTTTGGTTTAATTTCATCGGCCTGGGCCACTGAAACCGTGAATATCCATGATCGCGTCAACAATGCACAGGCTCCTGCTCACCAGATGCAGTCTGCTGCGGCTCCTGTCGGGATCCAGGGGACTGCTCCTCGTATGACCGGTATGGACCAGCATGAACAGGCCATTATTGCTCATGAAACCATGACGAACGGCTCGGCGGATGCGCACCAGAAAATGGTGGAAAGTCATCAGAAGATGATGGGAAATAACACGGTATCCACGACCGTCCCGTCAACGTCTTACGCGGCGATGAATGAGCATGAAAGAGCAGCGGTTGCCCATGAATTCATGAATAACGGGCAATCCGGCCCACATCAGGCCATGGCCGAAGCGCACCGCCGCATGATCAATGCAGGCTGAATGCGACGGTAGTATCCGTGCTGTTACCTTTTCCCTGATAGATTTTCCTGAAACAACGTTGCTACATTTTTGCCCCCCGTCAGGGGGCTTTTTTGTCTGACTCAGCTACACTTAACCGGTACCTGTCTGAAAGGAATTATTATATGAAAATCAAAAACACCCTTTTTGTAATATTAATGTTATCCCTGCCAGCCATTTCTGCTGAACATTCGGAAATGAAAATGTCAGATATGCACTCATCGGCATCATCACAGGAATATATGGCTGGCATGAAAAATATGCATGAAAAAATGATGGCCGCCGTTAATGAATCCAATCCCGATAAGGCCTTTGCAAAAGGTATGATCGCACACCATGAAGGGGCAATCGCAATGGCTGAGACCGAGCTCAAATACGGAAAAGATCCCGAAATGAGAAAGCTTGCGCAGGACATCATTAAAGCTCAGAAAGGTGAAATCGAGCAGATGAATAAATGGCTTGGCAGTCAAAAATAAAGATTGCAAAAAAGCCATAATAAGCGTAATTTTAATTCACTCCCGGGCACGGGAGCCTGTTAAACGTTAAATAATTAAAACCCGATTAATTTCGGGTTTTTTATATACTATACTCCGGTCCTTTGCTGTGGACCGGAATATATGCAGCTGCGATAATTTTTACACATTATCTCGTCATGGCAACAATATCGCTCAGGATCTCAACCAGCTCAATCCTTTCCTGCATTCCGTCATGATAGGTTGATCTTGAGATGATTCTTTCCGCTGTCATCCGGGGCCAGAATTTATCAAGCACATTATCGGGTTTCATTCCCACCGCCCGGCCAATTATTTTTTTAGCATCACAGGTGTCCGTAAACGTGACGGCTACACCGGTCATTTCTTCAATCAGATCCGGGCAGAGATAGTTCTCTATTTCACGTTTGCGCGTGGCGAAGAATACCTTACCGGCATCCTCCACTTCTTTTTTACGTTTCTGAATGGACAGAACCTGTGCAGGGTCTCCCCCAATATCGGAGTCCAGAAATACGCACCAGGGAAGCCCCAGATCGTTGGCCAGATTCAATGTCACCCAGTGTTTGACGCTGCCACACCCTCCTATGAGGACTGGCACTATTTTCACGTCCTCCAGAGAGGCTGGCAACATACCTGACTGTTTTAATGAACTGGCCGCATGCCTCAGGAAAGTGACATCCGACTTTCCCTCTACCAGAACTATCCCCTGCGCCCTTTCCATACCGGTCTCTGGCAGCACCCCCAGGCTTTCAGTCGCTTCCTTCAGCACAGCGTCATCCGGCATTTTTACTACGGGTTCACCCGCCTCATTTCGGGTGACATAACGTACGCCTTCGACAGGGATCAATCCGGCCAGCGCCGGGACATGGGTGGTGACGATAATCTGACGGTGCGGCTGGCCTGCCAGTGCCAGTAACGCTTTCATCAGCATCATCTGATAGTTCGGATGCTGTGACGTTTCAGGCTCCTCTATGGCATAAATCACATTTCTGGGCGTCCCCGCGACATGCTTCTCGGCCTCAGCCCGGAAAAAATTCAACAGGATAAGCCTCCTTATCCCGCTGCCGCGCTTATTGATGGGGATGCCATTTTCCCCGTCCAGGGTGAAACTGAAGGTCCACTTGGGTTTCTCCTTAAATCGTGGAGTCAGTTCACTGGCGAGTTCGGGGGCCATTTCACGTAATTTATCCAGCGTTCTCTGTGCGACATCCAGTACGCTGTCCTGGATCTCATTTTCCAGCGCTGTAATTTTGTCCTGCAGCGCAGCCTGAGCGTCTTTTACGGCCTGCTGTAAGGGGTTTTTAGCTTCTGAATCCCCGTCGCTGCTTTCCCTGTCGGCTTTGAAAATCGCATACGTGGGCAGCAAATCGAGGATCTTACCCCATAATGATTTTGTGTCGGTTCCAAACTCTTTATCGACATCCAGCAACATTTCAGAACAGGTATAGGGAGCGGCGGCTTCCCTGATGGCCTGACGCCATAACGATGCAGTGCGTTTATCCGCCACATTTTTTTCAGCTTCTTTTCCCACCGCCCTGAGCTCGGAAATTTTCATTGCCAGTAAGTTTCTCAGGGGCTCCTCTTCGGGATGGATGCAGCGGATGCAGGTCTGCTCCGGTTTTCCTGAAGTCGTTGCTTTAAACGTTTTGACGATTTCAAAATTGCCGTCTTCATTCAGCAGATGTTCTGAGGCGAGCGTGGTCTGCACCCTGTCGTCGATCATGATAAAATCGGGCAGGTCATCAAATTCACAGGCTATTTCAAAACGGCCGTCCCCTTCTCTTAGGCTGAAACAGTTCATGTCATTCTTGTCAGCCTTCATTCCTTCTGTTTCAAAAAAAATAGCCAGCGCTTCCAGAATCGTTGACTTCCCAAAGTCATTACGACCGACAATACCCGTCATGCTTTCATCAATAATGATTTCAGTAGAGTTTCTGTAGCCTCTGAAGTTTTTCAGTTTTAATTTTCTGAGCCGCATATGAAGTCCTGTGTGTAAGAAAGCGTTTTGCTGCAACCTGAATACAAAATATATTTTCAAATGCCTGCCAACATGCAGGGATAACCGTTATTCAGAATATCTTAACGACATTTCTGGATTATGATCTGGTCGCGCTTTCTGAACTTTACTGCTCCTCAAAACACCGGAAGCCAACTTGTGGTTCGATACATGGCTAAGTTAAAACTCCAGAATGATGGGTAATAATTTCAATGCTCATTATATTTTTTGGAACTGACTCATGGCTTTTATGACTTAAATGATAATAATACACATTCTTTGATATTAATTATGTCGTACGGACATTGATAAATTTAAAGGTAGATAGATTTTCATTTACGGATTATTTCCTAAATTCATCGATAATGTGATCGACATAAAATTTTCATTTAAGAGTGAAGAGATAATTTATGGTTGTCCGAAACAGCTCAAACTGGTGTATTTAACATAACAGAAGAAACGAAAGGCTTCATAGCAACCTGATACTTCAGGCCGCTAAGGGGTTAATATTGCTGCAGACAATTAGACCGGGAAGCGCATGGCGTCACCATTTCTCCCGCCTGGCTGGAAGTGAAGAATCATTGTGCAAAGCTCCGTATTCGGGCTTTGCATCTGACAATGGTTCCCTGGATGAAAGTACGATCTCCACTCCAAGGACGCTGAACACTCTAAACAAACGCTCAAAACCCACACTTGCAGGGTTGGCCTCCAGTCGGGCATAAGTTTGCTGTGTTACACCCAAACGTTCAGAAACATCTCTTTGCGTCAGTCCATTGGCTTTGCGAAAGCCGATTAAAACAGGACGCAACTGATTCAAGGTCTTCAAAGCGTATTGAGTGTTCATAAGTGATCTTCCGTATCGACGGGTTAACAAGCACAACGAATGGATTTACAGCAGATAAGCTGTAATACTCATTAACAGACTATAGGCTGTAATACGCCTCTTGCCAAGATTCGGCATCTTTCAAAAACAAGGCCGTGTTGAGTAAGCAGTACTGGTATCTAGCACCCCTGACCACTTTGCTTGAGAGTGACCCAGTGACATTTATCGTGATCGTAGGTCTTTTAGACGTTGTTGCTAACCGGCATCATACTCAGGTGGTAACCCCCAGGGATACTCGGGAAGTGATAATTTATTCCCGCCCTAATCAAAATATATAACCCTATCTTATTAGCTTTCTTAGTAGTTTATAAATGAAGTAAAAATTAGCGAAGTAGCTTTACATTAAAAAGTGAGCAAAAATTTTTACCATTGAACCGGCAAAATTTGCAATCTGCGGCTTTTAGCCTGAGAAAATCCACATTAACAGAATAATCATCAAGTCCAACAGAGGCATAACTTACGTCCTCGAATAAATCGGTAATAAATGAGTTGAAATTACAAAAATTAACCTCACTCAATATCCTGAACACCGCAGAAATATAACTACTATGCATTATCCTGACTTCAATAACCTTTAATAAACTAGAATGCGATTTACTTTTAAAGAGGTCAAAGAGAAAGTAAACC
The DNA here is from genome assembly GCA_015548865.1 of Serratia marcescens. GTDB lineage: Bacteria > Pseudomonadota > Gammaproteobacteria > Enterobacterales > Enterobacteriaceae > Symbiopectobacterium > Symbiopectobacterium marcescens_A. Next base: position 4,523 of record JADMXW010000048.1, read on the forward strand.
AGCTCATTTTTATTGTCAGAAATCCATTTTAAAATTTTATCCCTGGCACATGGCAATAAATACACTGGAGTTTTGAAAGGATTTGAAATGTCAACCACAAGGGAACAATAACCATGAGGATTTATTCCACTTATAATTAAGTCACTAAGTCCTTTCACTGCATCCAAATAGTTGTCAAAACAAACCTCATATAAACAGGTACTATGAGCTGCACATTTAGATTCAAACAACCATCTATGACGAAGATAACCAATGCCTTTAGAGTGTATATCTTCAATAATACATTTATGGCAGTAACGAATCTTTGAGATGTTTACCAATGGATATGAATTAGTTATGTGTAAATTATTTCGACAGGCATCTTCAACAGCGTTGAAATACCCGTAAACACCAGAAGATAACGACACTATATTGGAAGTTAGTATATAACCATTTCTTGTGGCAAGAATGTCATATATATCCTGCAAACTATGCAATTTGTACATATCAATCAGTTCGAGCCGAGGAAAGGCATCGTACCTTAGTTCACCATGCTTAGATATTATGTTCCTGCAATTGGATAAGTTATACATTATCTGTGAACGCAGAAGAAAACTGTGCCACAATTCATTTTCGTAAACCATATCACTCCCTCTTATTTAATTAGATTCTTTTTCCTGAGAAGTGTCATTGTCATTGGTAGTTTATCTCTGTATTTCAAAAGCCAGTTATGCCCCCCCAGTAAAGCATCCAGGCTTGTAAGTGACATCGGGTATTGCCCCTGAGATAAAACAACATTTATTAATGATGATGAGATTATATCTCTCTCGCTCCAGTCTACTCTTTTATTTCTATAACATCGTACTGCTTTAGGAAGACAGGAATTAAGCCAGCCATTTTCATGTTTATTTAGCCAAAAGAAACTAGCATAACAACTTTCCTTGACTAACTTTCGCGTTACAGAAATGGATTGATTATGTATAAATCTTAATATTTTCTGCTTATGACGCCGTCTTAAAGAATCTTTTTTACATTTTTTACGCCATGAGCATAAACCGTAACAAGATGAAATTACAGAGGATACAGTTCCTTCCGATAATGAGTTTTTCTCAGCTATGGATGCCAGACTAAACCCCCTTACAGCCATAGACTTGATAAGCAATTCAGTGAATATATTAATTTTTGTGTTTCGCTTAAACGCCCTCAGGTATTTTTTATAAATAAGTGTTTTAATGTAACATCTGCTGCGATTAAATTCTCTCCCAAGGTTGCTAACACTAGTATTATTTTCAGCCATATGAAAGCTGTATTCCTTATGACTTTTAAAGATTTCTTTCTTTTTATTAGGACGACTTCCTGCATACGTTGGCCAGCAAGTATTTAACAAACAATAACAAAGCAAAAGGTGCTTTGTGGGATGCTGACAACATTTATCTTTGAGTATAGGCTCCCAGTAGTGATAATCAGTAAGGGATGTCGGTAGAAGCTCCGATGAACCCTCCCCAAATAACTGGCACTTAGCATAAACATGTGCGTAAAATACATTTTTCTTCAGATTCCCGTCCAATGATAATAAATTTAACTTTTTAAGTACATCCATGTAATTTGGGTGACAAATTTCTTTTCTTCTGATTATATTTATGGACTCATAACAAAATTTAGCAAAATCGAAGTCTGTCTCATTGCTGAGTTGTTCTGTATACGAAACAGGAGGCATCAGTCCAATACGTATGTGCGGTGCAGAAGGGACATTGATGCTTTCAAGCACTACCTGGTGCCGATGGCAGGTTGTAACCCCATGAAGTTGATGCGCCAGATGCCAATAAGTAACACCATAATGAAAAGTATCTTCACGAGCGCAAACCGGGCAAAACTTCAATAGTGTCCGCTGTCCTAAATAGATGCGCGGAATAGTAGATCACTGAAAGGGAACTCAGCCCGGATTGTGCGATCTGATCAATCGCCAAACC
>JADMXW010000049.1:1908-5186 GCA_015548865.1 Serratia marcescens
GCCAGTATGCTGCGAAGTATTTTGCTCTTTAACAATCTGGAACAAGCTGAAAATTGAAACGAGCAATAGTGGCTCACTACTACTATTGTGATTCTCTCAAGCTTTCACACCCGAGACATTTTCGGGTTGTGAGGTTAAGTGAATAAGCGTACACGGTGGATGCCTAGGCAGTCAGAGGCGATGAAGGGCGTGCTAATCTGCGAAAAGCGTCGGCAAGCTGATATGAAGCGTTATACCCGACGATACCCGAATGGGGAAACCCAGTGCAATCCGTTGCACTATCGTTAGATGAATCCATAGTCTAACGAGGCGAACCGGGGGAACTGAAACATCTCAGTACCCCGAGGAAAAGAAATCAACCGAGATTCCCCCAGTAGCGGCGAGCGAACGGGGAAGAGCCCAGAGCCAGAATCAGCTTGTGTGTCAGTGGAAGCGTCTGGAAAGTCGCACAGTAAAGGGTGATAGTCCCGTACACGAAGATGCACAGGTTGTGAGCTCGATGAGTAGGGCGGGACACGTGTTATCCTGTCTGAATATGGGGGGACCATCCTCCAAGGCTAAATACTCCTGACTGACCGATAGTGAACCAGTACCGTGAGGGAAAGGCGAAAAGAACCCCGGCGAGGGGAGTGAAATAGAACCTGAAACCGTGTACGTACAAGCAGTGGGAGCACTCTTAATGGGTGTGACTGCGTACCTTTTGTATAATGGGTCAGCGACTTATATTCTGTAGCAAGGTTAACCGAATAGGGGAGCCGCAGGGAAACCGAGTCTTAACTGGGCGTTAAGTTGCAGGGTATAGACCCGAAACCCGGTGATCTAGCCATGGGCAGGTTGAAGGTTGGGTAACACTAACTGGAGGACCGAACCGACTAATGTTGAAAAATTAGCGGATGACTTGTGGCTGGGGGTGAAAGGCCAATCAAACCGGGAGATAGCTGGTTCTCCCCGAAAGCTATTTAGGTAGCGCCTCGTGAATTCATCTTCGGGGGTAGAGCACTGTTTCGGCTAGGGGGTCATCCCGACTTACCAACCCGATGCAAACTACGAATACCGAAGAATGTTATCACGGGAGACACACGGCGGGTGCTAACGTTCGTCGTGAAGAGGGAAACAACCCAGACCGCCAGCTAAGGTCCCAAAGTCATGGTTAAGTGGGAAACGATGTGGGAAGGCCCAGACAGCCAGGATGTTGGCTTAGAAGCAGCCATCATTTAAAGAAAGCGTAATAGCTCACTGGTCGAGTCGGCCTGCGCGGAAGATGTAACGGGGCTAAACCATGCACCGAAGCTGCGGCAGCGACACTTAGGTGTTGTTGGGTAGGGGAGCGTTCTGTAAGCCGTAGAAGGTGAACTGTGAGGTTTGCTGGAGGTATCAGAAGTGCGAATGCTGACATAAGTAACGATAAAGCGGGTGAAAAGCCCGCTCGCCGGAAGACCAAGGGTTCCTGTCCAACGTTAATCGGGGCAGGGTGAGTCGACCCCTAAGGCGAGGCCGAAAGGCGTAGTCGATGGGAAACAGGTTAATATTCCTGTACTGGGTGTTACTGCGAAGGGGGGACGGAGAAGGCTATGTCATCCGGGCGACGGTTGTCCCGGTTTAAGCGTGTAGGTGGGTGACTTTGGTAAATCCGGGTCACTGTAAACACTGAGGCGTGATGACGAGGTACTACGGTACTGAAGTGACAGATGCCCAGCTTCCAGGAAAAGCCTCTAAGCCTCAGGTAACATCGAATCGTACCCCAAACCGACACAGGTGGTCAGGTAGAGAATACCAAGGCGCTTGAGAGAACTCGGGTGAAGGAACTAGGCAAAATGGTGCCGTAACTTCGGGAGAAGGCACGCTGTGCGAGGTGTAGGGATTTACTCCTGAAGCTTTGCGCAGTCGCAGATACCAGCTGGCTGCAACTGTTTAATAAAAACACAGCACTGTGCAAACACGAAAGTGGACGTATACGGTGTGACGCCTGCCCGGTGCTGGAAGGTTAATTGATGGGGTTAACCGCAAGGTGAAGCTCTTGATCGAAGCCCCAGTAAACGGCGGCCGTAACTATAACGGTCCTAAGGTAGCGAAATTCCTTGTCGGGTAAGTTCCGACCTGCACGAATGGCGTAATGATGGCCAGGCTGTCTCCACCCGAGACTCAGTGAAATTGAACTCGCTGTGAAGATGCAGTGTACCCGCGGCAAGACGGAAAGACCCCGTGAACCTTTACTATAGCTTGACACTGAACCTTGAGCCTTGATGTGTAGGATAGGTGGGAGGCTTTGAAGTGTGGACGCCAGTCTGCATGGAGCCGACCTTGAAATACCACCCTTTAATGTTTGATGTTCTAACCTGGGTCCGTAATCCGGACTGGGGACAGTGTCTGGTGGGTAGTTTGACTGGGGCGGTCTCCTCCCAAAGAGTAACGGAGGAGCACGAAGGTTAGCTAATCCTGGTCGGACATCAGGAGGTTAGTGCAAAGGCATAAGCTAGCTTGACTGCGAGAGTGACGGCTCGAGCAGGTACGAAAGTAGGTCTTAGTGATCCGGTGGTTCTGAATGGAAGGGCCATCGCTCAACGGATAAAAGGTACTCCGGGGATAACAGGCTGATACCGCCCAAGAGTTCATATCGACGGCGGTGTTTGGCACCTCGATGTCGGCTCATCACATCCTGGGGCTGAAGTAGGTCCCAAGGGTATGGCTGTTCGCCATTTAAAGTGGTACGCGAGCTGGGTTTAGAACGTCGTGAGACAGTTCGGTCCCTATCTGCCGTGGGCGTTGGAGAATTGAGGGGGGTTGCTCCTAGTACGAGAGGACCGGAGTGAACGCACCACTGGTGTTCGGGTTGTCATGCCAATGGCACTGCCCGGTAGCTACGTGCGGAAGAGATAAGTGCTGAAAGCATCTAAGCACGAAACTTGCCCCGAGATGAGTTCTCCCTTGGACGTTGAGTCCACTGAAAGGCCGTTGAAGACGACGACGTAGATAGGCTGGGTGTGTAAGTGCAGCGATGCATTGAGCTAACCAGTACTAATGACCTGTGAGGCTTAACCTTACAACGCCGAAGGTGTTTTGGTGGTTGTGAGTAGTGATGAAGAGAATCGGTACTCGTTAGAATCAGCTTGTTAACAGATTGGTCTTGCTGGTCCGAAGGACGGGTGAGATAAAACAGAATATGCCTGGCGGCGATAGCGCGGTGGTCCCACCTGACCCCATGCCGAACTCAGAAGTGAAACGCCGTAGCGCCGATGGTAGTGTGGGGCTTCCCCATGTGAGAGTAGGGAACTGCCAGG